>NZ_JBITHD010000004.1:0-509697 GCF_044457685.1 Nonomuraea sp. NPDC050536 | reverse complement strand
CTCGCCCAGCGCGTCTGAACGTCTCGCCCAGCGCGTCTGAACGTCTCGCCCAGCGCGTCTGAACGTCTCGCCCAGCGCGTCTGAACGTCTCGCCCAGCGCGTCTGAACGTCTCGCCCCGCTCGTGAACGGCGAGCGGGGCGAGGCGGACTACGCGGTGATGCAGAACGGGTGCCCCTCGGGGTCCAGCAGGACGATCCAGTCGCCGTTGCCCGGCTGGAACTCCGGCCGCGTGGCCCCCAGCGCGACCAGTTCCTTCGCGGCGGACGCGAGATCGCCCACCTTCAGGTCCAGATGCACGTGCTTACCGGCGTTCGGCCACCCGGGACCCTGATACTCGTCGACGCGCTGGAAGGCCAGCCCGACGGGCCCGCCCTCCACGCTCGCCCAGTCGTCCCCGCTGTCGGACACCTGCCAGCCGGTCGCCTTGCTGTAGAACTGGGCCAGCGCCGCCGGATCGGCCGCATCGAAAATCACCGTGGAGATGGATGTAACAGTCATGCCCCCACCCTCTCCACCCACCCGCCCCCCGTCTTGAACATCCTTGCACCCCCGGCCCGACCCCCGTGGATTGTCAGACCTCAGGCGTACCGTTTCGCACATGCGTTCAGCCGTCCTCCTCGCCGCCGGAGCCGGGTTCACCATCGACGCCGTGACCTGCGTCGACGACCACCGCTCGTGGTCGGCCACCGAGGTGAGCTCCGCCTACCGCATGGTCCTGGTGCGCCGAGGCCGCTTCCGCCGCATGACCGACGGCCTCCCCGCCGACCTCGACCCCACGATCGCCTACCTCGGCATCCCCGGCGAGGAAGAACGCTTCGCCCACCCCACCGGCGGCGACCTCTGCACCTCCATAGCCGTAACCCCCACCCTCTGGCACACCCTCCTCACCCCACCCCCCACCACCCCCGCACGCCCCTCCACCACCCCCGCACGCCCAACGCGCCCCTCCACCACCCACCCGCCCGCCCATACGAGCACCCAACCCGACGCCGAACCCCCGCAAGATCCCACCGTCCCCCTACGCGACTCCACCAGCGCCCCGCCCGCCCATACGAGCACCCAACCCGACGCCAAGCCCCGGCAAGGCCCCGCCGTCCCCCTACGCGACTCCACCAGCGCCCCGCCCTTGCCCACCAGCCCTGGTCACGTCACTGCTGACACCCGAGCCGCCCTCACCGACACCCGGGCCGCCGTCATTGACACCCGGCCCGCCCTTGCGGACGCTTCGCCAGCCGCCGAGTTCGGGCGCGGCCTCGCCAGCCCGCGCCCCAGGTCTGTGCGCTCCCCGTCCGAGCGCGCGAGCGCCTCGCCCCTCCCCACCGCCTCTGGGCACTCTCCCGCCGACTCCCCGGCCACTCCCGCGAGCGCCCCACCTGACGCTGATTCCCAGGTGCTCGTCAGCCCACCATCCGCCCCCGCCACCACCTCGCCCGCTCCTGCGAACGCCTCACCTGACGCCGATTCCCACGCTCTCCCCAGCCCACCACCTGCCCCCGCCACCAGTTCGCCCGCTCCCGCAAGTGCCCCGTGTGACTCCTCGGCCGTGGTGCGCGATCACGTCGTCGTGTCTGTCGACTCTCCGGGTGCGGGGCGCGAGTCCGGCGGTGGCGAGCGTTCGGCCTCGAGCGATGCCACGCGGCCGCCGAGGGAGCGGGGACCAGTGGGCGGTCGGAGGCATGGGA
Organism: Nonomuraea sp. NPDC050536; assembly: GCF_044457685.1. Taxonomy (NCBI): domain Bacteria; kingdom Bacillati; phylum Actinomycetota; class Actinomycetes; order Streptosporangiales; family Streptosporangiaceae; genus Nonomuraea; species Nonomuraea sp. NPDC050536. The sequence goes on along the minus strand of NZ_JBITHD010000004.1, from coordinate 508,014 downwards.
CGGGGGCGGTTCCGTCGACGTTCTACGTGGATGCGCGGGTCGATCTGGCGCATCGGAGGGTGCTGGTGGCCGGCCGTACAGGCGATGTCGCGTATGCCCTCACCGAGTCGTTGCTCACCTTGATGACCGCCGCGCTGGCGATGCGGCCGGAATCCTCGTCCCGGTCCGCCAAACCCATCGTGGACGCCGCCAGGGAAGCCATCGCGTCAGGAGACCCGGCCGCCGAGGGGCTGCTGCCGCTGGCGGAATGCCTGGACGTCTCGCCGTACCAGCTGAGCCGCGCCTTCACCCGGGAGCTCGGCGTCTCCCTGACCCACTACCGCAACCGCGTGAGGGTCGGCGCCGCACTCGACCGCTTGGAAGCGGGCGAGCCCAGCCTCGCCGTACTCGCCGCCGACCTGGGCTTCGCCGATCAGGCCCACCTGACCCGCACGATCCGCCAGCACGTCGGCCACACCCCCACCACCCTGCGCCGCCTGCTGACCCCGGAAGGCGCCCCCGATGCCCCCTGACCACAGCCACCCCCCAACCCCCGCCCACCAATACCCGATGCTGGTTGATGAGTCGATTGTCATCGCTGTGCCGGTGCGCGCCGTGTGGCATGCGCTGGCGGATCCGGGGGCGCGGGCCGAGTGGTGGGACTACATCGACTTCGACCTGGTCCCCGGCGGCAAGCTCGAGGAACGGTGGAGCGACGAGCACGGCGAGCCGATGGTGACGCTCGGCCAGGTGGTGGAGGTGGACGACGGACGCCTGCTCCGCTTCACCTGGGCCGACGAGGGGCAGCCCGCCCCGACCGAGGTACGCATCTCGCTCCACCCGCAGGGCGGCGCCACCATGGTCCGCATCCAGGAATCCGGCTGGAACCTCCTGCCCGACGGGCCCGCCCTCGCATCCGACCACCGCGCCGGCTGGCGCGTTCACCTCACCAACCTCCGCCGCCACCTCGAACGCACCTGAGCTCCCCACACGTGGCGCTCGTGCGGCGCATTCCCGGTTCGCGCAGGCGGCTGCTTCCGCTGACACCTGCAGGCGCCCACGGGTGTTAGCGCAGGGGGTTTTGGGGGGAGCGGCTGGGCGTTTGGGCTCTGGGCGGGGGGTGGGAGGGGCTTTGCGATTTGTGGGGCTTGTTGGGCGTGTTATCTGGCAATGGGCACCCTGGAGGAGGAGAGATGACCGATATGTCGCCATTTGGGTCTTTCTTTGGGCGAGACCCGTTCCGAGGATTTGAAGAGCTCACCGGCCGTGTGTTCGGCGATATGGACGCGTGGCCGCCGACACGCCCAAGCGTGCAACGGGTCGACGTGGGCAAGTTGCTCAGCGCCTCCGCCAAGGAGGTCCTGGCCAAAGCCATGGAGACAGCGGCCCAACGCGGTGCCCCCGACCTGGACGCGCTCGACGTGCTGGACGCGCTGACCGAGAACGACCAGACGCAGGCCATCATGCAGGCCGCGGGCGTGGAGCTGGGCAGGCTGCGTGACCGGATTGACCAGAGCGCCGGTGAGGGAAGTGCCACCGAGCCGCCCACGACGCTCAGCCCGGCCGCCAAGCGGGCCATCCTGGACGCCCAGCGCATCTCGAGAGCGCTGGGTTCGTCGTATATCGGGCCCGAGCACCTGCTGCTGGCGCTGGCCGCGAACTCCGGCTCCACCGCCGCCCGGCTCCTGGAGGACCAGGGTGTCACGGCCAACGAGCTGCAGGAGGCGATGCTGCTCGTCCGCAGGCGCCAGTCGGGCATGGCCGCGCAGGAGCAGGGCCAGACCCGGGGCGACACGCCCACGCTGGACCAGTACGGGAGGGACATCACCGAGCAGGCCCGCGAGGGCAAGATCGACCCGGTCGTCGGCCGGGAGGACGAGATCGAGCAGGCCATCGAGGTGCTGTCGCGGCGCACCAAGAACAACCCGGTGCTCATCGGCGAGCCCGGCGTCGGCAAGACCGCGATCGTCGAGGGCATCGCGCAGCGCATCGTCAACGGCGAGGTGCCCGACACGCTGAAGGACCGCCGGGTGGTCGCCCTCGACCTGACCGGCATGGTGGCCGGGTCGAAGTACCGCGGCGAGTTCGAGGAGCGCATCAAGAAGGTCATCGACGAGGTGGTCGCGCACGCGGACGAGACCATCGTCTTCATCGACGAGGTGCACACGCTGGTCGGCGCGGGCTCGGCCGAGGGCGGCATGGACGCCGCCAACATACTGAAGCCGGCGCTGGCACGCGGTGAGCTGCACGTGATCGCGGCCACCACGATCGACGAGTACCGCAAGAACATCGAGAAGGACGCCGCGCTCGAGCGCCGCCTCCAGCCGATCCTGGTCGCCGAGCCCACGGTCGAGCAGACCATCGAGATCCTGGGCGGGCTGCGCGACGCCTACGAGGCGCACCACCAGGTCCGCATCACCGACGAGGCGCTGGACGCGGCCGCCAACCTGTCGGCCCGCTACATCAGCGACCGCTTCCTGCCCGACAAGGCCATCGACCTGATGGACCAAGCCTCGGCCAGAGTACGGCTGCGCTCGCGCACTCCGGGCGCCGACGTGCGGGAGCTGGAGGAGCGCCTGGAGTCGTTGCGCCGCGAAAAGGACCAGGCGGTCTCCAACGACGACTTCGACCACGCCAAGGAGATCACCGCCGACATCGACAAGCTCAGGCCCGAGCTCGAGGCGGCCCGCCGCGGCCACGACGAGGTGCCGATGGTCATGGTCGAGGACATCGCCCAGGTCGTCTCGCGCCGCACCGGCATCCCGGTCACGCAGCTCACCGAGCAGGAGCGCGACCGCCTCATGCGGCTGGAGCAGCACCTGCACAAGCGCGTGATCGGCCAGGACGAGGCCGTCACGGCGATCGCGGAGGCGGTACGGCGGGCCAGGGCGGGCCTGGCGGACCCGAACCGGCCGGTGGGCAGCTTCCTGTTCCTCGGCCCGACCGGCGTCGGCAAGACCGAGCTGGCCCGCGCGCTGGCGGCGGCTCTGTTCGGTGGCGAGGATCACATGATCCGCATCGACATGAGCGAGTTCCAGGAGCGGCACACCGTGTCGCGGCTGATCGGTGCTCCGCCCGGATACGTCGGATACGAGGAGGCGGGCCAGCTCACCGAGGCCGTGCGCCGCCGCCCGCACAGCGTGGTCCTGCTCGACGAGATCGAGAAGGCGCACCCCGACGTGATGAACATCCTGCTGCAGATGCTGGACGACGGCCGGCTGACCGACGGCCAGGGCCGCACGGTCGACTTCACCAACACGATCGTCATCATGACCAGCAACATCGGCGCCCAGATGATCCTGGAGTCGGAGGGCGACACGCCGGAGATGCGGGACCGGCTGATGGACCTGCTGCGCCACTCGCTGCGCCCCGAGCTGCTCAACCGGATCGACGAGACGATCATCTTCAAGCGGCTGGAGCGCGAGCAGCTGCGCCAGATCGTCGACCTGCTGCTGGACAAGACGCGCCAGCGGCTGCGCGGGCAGGGCATCTCACTGGAGGTGACAGAGGCCGCCAAGGACTGGCTGGCCGAGCGCGGCCACCAGCCCGAGTTCGGCGCCCGCCCGCTGCGCCGCACGGTCCAGCGGGAGCTCGACAACCGCCTGTCCACCATGGTCCTCACCAATGAGGTGGAGGAGGGCGGCACCGTCGAGGTCGACGTCAGCGACGACCAGCTCGTCCTGCGCGCCCTGGCAAAGGCCGGCGCCGGCGCGTCGGAGTGATCCTCATCCTAAGGGCACCAGCGAGGCGGCCTGGTCGCGGCACTGCTCGAGGGTGTGCTCGGCCAGCGCCTCGCGCACCGCGGGCACCATGACGGCCGCCATCGACAGGCTGGTCACGCCGAGCCCCGCCAGCACCGGCGCCAGCCGCGGATCGGCGGCCGCCTCGCCGCACACGCCCACCGGCTTGCCCGCTGTCAGGCCTGCCCGCGCGCACTCGCCGATCAGGCGCAGCAGCGCGGGCTGCCACGGGTCGAGCAGGTCGGCCAGGTCGGGATGCTGGCGGTCGGTGGCGAAGGTGTACTGCGCGAGGTCGTTGGTGCCGATGCTGAGGAAGCCGACCTCGCGCAGGATCTCGCCTGCCTGCAGCGCCGCCGCCGGCACCTCGATCATGACGCCGACGTGTTCGAGGCCGTGCGCTCTCGCCCGCGTGGCGAACGCCGCCGCCTCGGCCCGGGTGGTGATCATGGGGGCCATCACCCGCGGCTCGGCTCCGGTCGCGCGGGCGGCCTCGGCGATCGCCTCCAGCTGGGTGTCCAGTACGGCGGGCCGTACGCGATCGACGCGGAAGCCGCGCACGCCGAGCGCGGGGTTGTCCTCGGCGGGCAGGCCGAGGAAGGGCAGCGGCTTGTCGGTGCCGGCGTCGAGCGTGCGGATCACCGCGTCGGGCACCTCGGCCAGCACGGCGGCGTAGGCGGCGACCTGCTCGTCGTATGAGGGCGGGTCGGCGCGGTCGAGGAAGAGGAACTCGGTGCGGAACAGGCCCACGCCTTCGGCGCCGGGCCGCAGGTCGGTGGCGGAGCCGATGTTGAGCAGCAGCCGCACCGGATGCCCGTCGGCCGTCCTGCCGGGACCGTGGCTCGCCGCCAGCCGGGCCCGCTCGGCACCGGCACGATCGAGCACCCGAGAAACCTCCGAAGCCGTGATGCCGGTGACGACCTCGCCGGTGGCGCCGTCGACCGAGACGAGCGTGCCGTCCGGCAGCGACGCCGCGCCCGGGCAGGCCACGACGGCGGGCAGGCCGCGCCCGCGGGCCAGGATCGCGGTGTGGCTGGTCGGCCCGCCGCGTTCGGTGACCAGCGCCACCACGTCCGCGGTGAGCGCGGCCGTGTCGGCGGGGGAGAGGTCGCGGGCCACCAGCACATGCGGGTGCCCGGGCTCGGGCAGGCCGGGCATGGGCAGGCCGAGCACGGCGGCGATGGCGCGGTGCTTGAGGTCGTCGAGGTCGGCGGCCCGCTCGGCCAGGTAGCCGCCGAGCGCGGCCAGGGTCTCCCTGTGCTCGCCGAAGGCGGCCTCCAGCGCGTGCGGGGCGTCGAGGCCCTGCGCGGTGCGCTGCTCGGCGCCTTCGAGCAGCATCGGGTCGTCGGCGATCATCGCCAGCGCCTCGAGGATCTCCCCGGCCGGGCCGCCCGCCCTGGCGGCCCGGCGGTTCAGCTCGGCGGCCACCGCCTGCAGGGCCTTGGCCACGGCGGCCGCCTCGGCGGCGGGTTCGGTCACCTGGCGCGGCGCGGGCAGCCGCGGCGGATCCGCCATCCGGTAGGCGGGGCCCGCCGCCAGCCCGGGGCTCACGCCGAGACCGGTGAGCCGGTCACCCATCGACCGCGTCCAGGTCGCGGGCCAGCAGCTCGGCCAGCTCGGCGACCGCCTCGTCACCGCCGGGCGCATCCGATTCCAGCGTCACCTCGGTGCCGCGCACAGCGCCGAGCGAGAGCACGCCCAGCATGCTGCCGGCGGGCACCGCCTTCTCGCCGAGCCGGATCCGCACCGGCACGCCCAGCCGGATCGCCGCCTGCACGAACAGCTTGGCGGGACGCGCGTGCAGCCCGCTGGCCGAGGCGATCACCACCGTACGGGTAGCCATTGCACCCTCCTCAGGGTTCGATCGTGACCTTGATCGCCGCGCCCCTGCTGACCAGGTCGATCGCGTCCAGCACGCCGTCCAGCGGCAGCCGGTGCGTGATCAGGTCGGCCACCGGGACCGCGCCCGAGGCGATCAGCGCGAGCGCCTCGGCGTTGTGTGCGGGACTGGAACCGTTCGCGCCCACGATCGTCAGTTCCCGGTAGTGCACCAGGTTCGAGTCGCAGCTGATGATCGGGTCGTCCTTGGGCAGCCCGCCGAAGAAGCTGATCCGGCCCTGCCTGGCCGCCATCCGCAGCGCCTGTTCCTGTGCCGCCCCGGAGGCCGCCGCCGTGATCACCACGTCGGCGCCCCTGCCGCCGGTCAGCTCGAGCACCGCCTCCACCGGGTCGGCGTCGATCACGGCGTCGGGCTCGACGAGCTTGGCGGCCATCGCCAGCCGGTCGGCGTTGACGTCCACGAGCGCCACCCGGGCCGCGCCCCTGGCCCGCGCCAGCCGTACGTGCAGGCAGCCGATCGGGCCGGCGCCCATCACCACCACGTCGTCGCCGGGGCCGACGCGCGCCAGCTGCTGGCCGTTGAGCACGCAGGCCAGCGGCTCGGCCACGGACGCCTCGGCGAAGCCGACGCCGTCGGGGATGCGGTTGACGCCGCCGACGGCCTGCACCTTGGCCGGGACGACCATGTACTCGGCGAAACCGCCGTCGTAGTGGTAGCCCATCGACTCCTGGTTCGGGCAGACCGTCATGCGGCCGCGGACGCAGTCCTGGCAGGCGCCGCACGGGATCGCCGCGATCACCTGGACACGCTCGCCGGTCCCGACGACCTCGCCGGCGATCTCGTGTCCCATCACCCTCGGCGGGCGGATGTGGTGGTGACCGTACTTGAAGATCTTGGCGTCGGTGCCGCAGGTGGAGCAGTTGCGCACCCTGATCTTCAGCTCGCCGGGGCCGGCCTGCGGCTCGGGGGCGTCCTCGACGCGGATGTCGCCGGGGGCGTGGAATCGCGCGACCTTCACCGCAGCTCCTTCAGCACGGACTCGACGTCGGACGCCTCGCGCAGCGCGCGGGCGCGGTCCGGGTCGAGCAGGATCTCGGCCAGCTCCGACAGCAGCTTGACGTGCCCGTCGCCGCCGGCGGCGATGCCGACGCACACGGTCACCCGCTCGCCGTCCCAGTCGACCCCGGCGGGGAAGCGCACGAAGCAGATCGCGTCGCGCAGCACCCCGTCCTTGTAGCCGTGCGGGATCGCGAAGCCCTCGCCGACGTAGGTGGAGATCGACCGCTCGCGTTGCAGCATGGCCTCGATGTACGGCTCGGCCACCGCGCCCATGCCGACCAGGACGCGCCCGCACTGCCGGATCGCGTCGTCGCGGTCCGAGGCCGTGGCGTTCATGCGCACGGCGCGCCCGTCGAGAACCTCATGCACCGACCGTGCCGCCCTTCTTGATGGTGGAGACCAGGTTGGTGACCACCGGGTCGCCCAGGAAGATCTGGAACGACAGCAGCACCTTGCCGGGCGCGCTGACGCGGGCCCTGGCTGCCAGGCCGACGTGGCACAGCACCACGTCGGCGTCGGCCGGGATGTCGTTGACCGGGGTGTGCTCGACCTCGACGCCGCTGCCCTTGAGCTGCTTGCGCAGCGTGCTCGCCAGCATGACGCTGCTGCCCATGCCCGCGTCGCAGGCGACGATGATCTTGCGGATGTCCTTGCTGTCGATGGTGGTCACTTGATCAGGCTCCTTGCGTTCTTGTGGCGCTCTCGTCGGCGGTTTCGACCACGGCGGGCGCCTCGGGCTGGTCCTGGGTCTCCTCCGGTTTCTCGCCGCGTCCGAAGCCGAGCAGGACCGCCGCGGCCAGGAACGAGACGCCGGCCGCGATCAGGATCCCGAGGATCACGCCGAACCAGCCGCCCTTCGGGGTGACGGCCAGGTAGGCGAAGATGCTGCCGGGTGACGGCGTGGCGACCAGGCCGGCCCCGGTGATCAGGAAGGTGAACACGCCCGCCGCGCCGCCCAGGATGGTGGCCAGGATCAGGCGGGGCTTCATCAGCACGTACGGGAAGTAGATCTCGTGGATGCCGCCGAAGAAGTGGATGATGATCGCCGCGGGCGTGCTGGGACGCAGCTGGCGCGGGCCGAAGAACAGGTAGGCCAGCAGCAGCCCGAGGCCGGGACCCGGGTTCGACTCCAGCATGAACAGGATCGACTTGCCCGCCTCCTTGGCCTGCACCACGCCCAGCGGGCCGAGCACGCCGTGGTTGACGGCGTTGTTGAGGAACAGCACCTTGGCGGGCTCGATGAGGACACTGGCGATCGGCAGCAGGTCACGGGTGATCAGCCACTCGACCGCGTCGCCCGCCGTCGTGGTCACAACCCGGACGATCGGGCCGATGCCCCAGGCGCCCAGCAGCGCCATGGCGCCGCCCACGATGCCGGCGGTGAAGTTGTCGACCAGCATCTCGAAGCCGGCCTTGGTCCGCTCCTCCGTGAACTTGTCAACATATTTCAGGACGAAGGCCGCGAGAGGACCGATGATCATCGCACCGAGGAACATCGGGATGTCCGCGCCCACGACCACGCCTATCGTGGCCACGGCCCCGACGACCGCCCCGCGCTGGCCGTGGACCATCCGGCCGCCGGTGTAGCCGATGAGGATGGGCAGCAGCGTCGTGATGATCGGGCCGACGAGCTTGGCGAACATCTCGTTCGGCACCCAGCCCGTGGGGATGAACAGGGCGGTGATCAGGCCCCACGCGATGAACGCGCCGATGTTCGGCATGATCATCCCGGCCAGATGACCACCCAGGCGCTGGATGGAGGCCTTGATTCCGGTCCCGACAACCGGAGGTGTGTAGGTGTCGGCCATGGGACGTGCTCCTTCGGGGGGATGAGCGATGACAGGTCGGCGACCGTTACCGGGGCCGCGCCTCGCCGGGCGACTTGGGGGTGGGGGAGGTGAGGGGGCGGGCGGGGTCGGGCGGGCCTACGTGGACCCGGGTCCGGTCGATGTCGGCGGGGGCGGGCACCCGGCTGCCGGGCAGCGCGACCGCGGCGGAACCCCAGGCGAGGGCCTCGGCCAGGGCTCGGGGCCCGCGGGCGCCGCCGGCGAGGAAGCCGGCGAGCATGGCGTCTCCCGCTCCCACCGAACTGCGGGGCTCGTCGACCGGAGCCTGGCCGTACCAAAGGCCCTCACCGGAGACCAGCACGGCACCGTCGGAGCCGAGGCTGGCCAGCACGGCCCGCGCCCCCGCGGCACGCAGCTTCTCTGCGGCCTGGACCACGTCGCCGACGCACCGCGGCGCCATGCCCGTCACGGCGGCGAGCTCGTCCAGGTTCGGCTTGACCAGCGCGGGACCGGCCGCCACCGCGCAGGCCAGGGCGGGTCCGCTGGTGTCGACGGCCACGTTGATGCCCGCCTCGGCGAACCTCCTGCACAGCCTGGCGTACACGTCGGCCGGCACCTCGGGCGGCAGGCTCCCCGAGGCCACCACCCAGTCCGCGGCGGCCGGCTCCCCGGGCCCGTCGCCCGGCGGGGTGATCGACGGGCGGGCGGCGGTGAGGACGGCCTCGGCGATGGTGTCGAGTTCCTGCGGCGACAGGGCCGTGCCGGGTTCGTTGATCTTGGTGATGGTGCCGTCCGGCTCCGCGAGCGTGACGTTCGAGCGGGTACGGCCCGCGACCGGCACCGTGACCATGTCCAGGCCCGCCAGTTCGAGCAGGTGGACGAGCTGCCGGCCTTCGTCCCCGCCATAGGGGATCACCGCGCGTCCCGCGATCCCGTTGGCCAGCAGGGCGCGCGCGACGTTCACCCCCTTGCCGCCCGGATCGAGGCGCGCCGCCGCGGCCCGGATGACCGCGCCGCGGTCCAGCAAGGCGATCTCGATCGTGCGGTCGAGGCTGGGATTGAGGGTCAGCGTCAGGATCACGCGCGCACCACCTCGGGTCCCGCCGCCGACAGCTCGGCGGCGATCGACAGGTCCAGCCCCGAGTCGGTGATGACGACGTCGATCTCCTGCAGCGAGGCGAACCCGGCCAGGTAGGTGTTGGTGAACTTGGTGTGGTCGGCCAGCAGCACGCACCGCTGCGCCGCCTTCACCATCGCCCGCTTGATCGCCGCCTCCGCCGGATCCGGGGTGGTGAGGCCGTCGGGGATCGAGCACCCGTTGGTGGCCATGAACGCCACGTCCACGTGCAGGTGCGCGAGCGGCTGCAGGGCCCAGTCGTCGACCGTGGCCAGCGTGCGCCCGCGCACCCGGCCGCCCAGCATGATCACGTGCAGGTTCGGCCGTGCGGCCAGCACGGTCGCCAGCGGCGGCGAGTTGACCACGACCGTGAGCTCCCTGTCGGGCGGCAGGATCTGCACCAGCCGTCCGGTGGTGCTGCCGGCGTCGATGATCACCGAACCGTCCTCCGGCAGCTCGGCCAGCGCGGCCTTGGCGATGCGCTCCTTCTCCGCGGTCATCACCTCGTCGCGGGCGGCCAGCGCGGGCTCGAAACCCAGCCGCTCCACCGGGATCGCGCCGCCGTGCACCCGGCGCAGCACGCCCGCCCGCTCCAGCGCGGTCAGGTCGCGGCGGATCGTCTCGGTCGTCACGTCGAGCTCGTCGGCCAGCGACACCACGTCGACCCGTCCGGACGCGCGCGCCCTGCGGAGGATCTCCTGCTGCCGCTCCTCGGCGTACATGATGTTGGTTCACCGCCGTTTCGATGTGGTTTCTGCTTTGTTTATACCCGCTTTCGTTGGACCGTCAAGAGCGACATTTCAGGATCTGGTAGTTATGGCGGATGCGAATCAAGCCGTGGGCCGCCGTGGCGGCAGCCGTACCCCTTGCAGCCGGATGCCTCGTCGGCCCCGCGCCGGCCTCAGCCGGCAGCAGCGCTACGGCCGCCGCCCCGAAGGTGCCGTTCGGCACGACGGCGGGATGGGTGGTCTTCGACCGCAAGGCCGGCAAGATCGTGGCGACCAGGAACGCGCACAGGAAGTTCCGCTCGGCCTCGGTCGTGAAGATCATGATCGCGATCGACTACCTGGAGAGCCACGGCAGCGTGCCCGCGGCGGACGCCGCGCTGCTGAAGGTGATGCTGCGTTCCAGCGACGACGACGCGGCCAGCACGTTCTGGGACAGGGACGGCAAGGGCGCCATCATCCGGCGCGTCGCGCGCAAGCTCGGGCTCTCCGACACGACCCCGCCGCCGGCCAGCAGGCCGGGCTTCTGGGGCTACACGTCACTGAGCGCGTACGACGTGGTCAGGACCTATCGCTACCTGCTCGACACCGCCGACGCCCGGGTCCGCGACACGATCCTGGGGCACCTGCGCGCGTCCACGCCGTGCGGCACCGACGGCTTCGACCAGACCTTCGGCATCCCGAGCACGGTGCCCAGGCCGTGGGCGGTCAAGCAGGGCTGGTCGGGCTTCGGCGACGTGCCCGCGGTCAAGTGCGTCAAGAAGAGCGGGAACTCGGGCGGCGCGCTGCCCGGCGTGCCCGACTACGGGCGGCCCGTCCTGCACAGCACGGGGCTGCTCGGCAAGGACGACCGGCTGATCATGGCCGTGCTCACGGCCCACCCGGCGGGCGCCTCGTGGAGCTCGTCGGTCGACCGGATCACCAGGCTGACCCGGGACCTCTACCGCAGCGTCACGTAGGCGTTGTAGACCTTCTTCGGCACGCACATGCGCCAGGCCTCGATGACGAGCTCGCGCATCTCGGCCTCGTCGATGGCCGCCATCCGGACGTGCACCCACTGGTAGCGCATGTCGGACTCGCTGGGCAGCATGAACTTCTCCGGCTCGGCGGCCACCAGCGCGGCCCGCTCCTCCTTGGGGAAGCCGAACCCCATGACGGTCTCGTCGCGGGAGAAGGCCACGTACACGATGCTGCCCACGCGGAACTTGATCCGGTCCCTGATCAGGTGCTCGGAGGAGCGGGGCAGCGTCGACGCCAGCCGGCGCACGTCCTCAACGGTGACCATCCGGTCAATCTACTTCAGCAGGCGGCGGTTCATCGTGGCCAGCCGTTCCAGGAACGCGGCGAGGAAGGCCAGCTCGTCGTCCGAGTAGTCGCCCATGAGCTCGGCGGACGCCTCGGCGAGCGGCGAGAACAGCCGCGCGGTGGCCTCCTCGTGCCGCCCCGTCGTGATACCACGAACACCCGCCGAGGCGGCGCCCAGGCTTGCGCGAAGGGCTTGGGTGCGGGGGTGGTCGTGCGCGCCGTACGTCTGTGTGGGGTGTGGGGTGGCTAGAGGGGTTGGGGGAGGGAGGTGGTGTGGGCGGCCAGGAGTTGTTTGCGGCGTTTGGTGGGGAGGCGGTCTATGAAGAGGCGGCCTTCCAGGTGGTCTGTCTCGTGTTGGAGGCAGCGGGCCAGGAAGCCTGTGCCGGTGACCGTGATGCGGGCGCCCGTGACGTCGTGGCCGTGGACCGTTGCTTGGTCGGGGCGGGGGAGTGGGGCGTACTGGCCGGGGATCGACAGGCAGCCCTCGTCGCCGGGGTCCAGGTGGCGGTCGCGCAGGCCCGGTAGTTCGATGGTGGGGTTGACGACGACGCCCTTGTGGGAGACGTCGTCGGCGTCGGGGCAGTCGTAGACAAAGACGCGCAGCGGGACGCCGATCTGGTTGGCGGCCAGGCCGACGCCCTGGGCCGCGTACATGCTCGCGAACATGTCGTCCACCAGCGCCGCGAGCTCGTCGTCGAACCGGGTGACCGGCTCGCACGGGGTGCTGAGCACCGGGTCGCCCACGTACACGATCGGCCGTGCCTGTGCCACTTCGACCGCCCTTCCCGAGTATGGTGCGATCAAGTCTATGGTGTTCATGATGTGAGACGAATCTTCTTGTATGTCGAGACAGGCGATAAGGTCACGGTAGTCGACGAGGGAGATGCGATGACCGCCGTGTACACCCATGGCCACCACGAGTCGGTGCTGCGCTCACACCGCTGGCGTACCGCCGAGAACTCGGCCGCCTACCTGTTGCCGCACCTGAAGCCGCACATGATCGTGCTGGACGTGGGCTGCGGGCCGGGCACGATCACCGCCGACCTGGCCGACCGGGTGGGGCACGTGACGGCCTCCGAGGTGACGCCCGAGGCGCTGGAGCTGGCCAAGGCCGCGATCGGGGACCGGCAGAACGTCGAATACGCGGTGGCGGACGTGCACGAACTGCCCTTCCCCGACGACTCGTTCTGCGTCACCCATGCCCACCAGGTGCTGCAGCACGTGGGAGACCCGGTTCAGGCGCTGCGCGAGATGGGCCGGGTGACCAAACCGGGCGGCTACGTGGCGGTCCGTGACAGCGACTACGCGGCTTTCACATGGTGGCCGCAGCTGCCCGAACTGGACGAGTGGCTGGACCTCTACCGCAAGGTCGCCCGGGCCAACGGCGGCGAGCCCGACGCGGGACGGCGGCTGCTGTCGTGGGCGCGCGAGGCCGGGTTCGAGGACGTCACGGCCTCGTCGTCGACGTGGTGCTTCGCGACGCCGGAGGACCGCGCGTGGTGGGGCGGCATGTGGGCGGAGCGCATCCTCCACTCGGCGCTGGGGGAGCAGGCGGTCGCCACGGGTCTGGCCACGCGGGAGGACCTCGAGCGCATCTCGAACGGCTGGCGCCGCTGGGCCGAGGCGGAGGACGGCTGGCTCTCCATCCTCCACGGCGAGCTCATCTGCCGCCTCCCCCACTAGAGCCGGGGCCTGTGTGGTGGTTGCCGGTTGGGCGCCGTGCGTGTTGCGCCGGGCTCCGCCGTACTTTTCCTCGCCGTACCGGCGCATGGTGGTGCGGGGAGGGTGTCCGCACCTGCCTGGCGGCAGTGTGCGTTCAGGGATCGTCAGCGAGCGCGCGTCGGTTGGGGGCCGTGCGCGTAGCGCTGGGTTACGCCGTGCGGCTGCTTGGGCGGGTTAGAGGCCGAGGGTGCGGGCGCGTTGCCATTGGGGGTCGCGGTAGAGGACGGCGTCCGTGCCGTCCAGGAGTTCGTCGGGGGCGGAGATCATGTGGATCTCGCCTGATTCCTGCATGAGGAGGAGGAGGTCGCGGACCCGGGGGCCGACCGGGAGGCGGCCGGCGGGGAGGGCGAGGCCGTCCCTGACGGCGTCGGCGATCTCAGAAAGGTGGAAGGGGCCCTCGTAGGACGCCACCACGCCACGGACCATCGACAGGGTGATCACCTCGACGGCCTCGGCGTGGGCGAGCTGCCAGGTGATCTGCTCGCGCCGCCGCCCCGTCCCCGCGCACGCCGTGCACTCGCGGGTGAACCCGGGCACGGGCTCCTCGACGGCCGAGCCCAGGCACGAGGTGCACCGGTGGTGCTCGGAGGCGTGCAGCTCGGCGTTGACGCGGTCAGGCAGCAGCGAGCCGCAGGTGCAGGCGTAGCCGTCGCCCATGAGCGCGCCGCTGCGCGGGGTGAGCGTGTGGTCAGTCATCCCGACCGACTCTATCGGGACAAACCGTGCAGCCGCCGCAGCGCCTTGCGGGCGGCCGCCGCCACACCGGGGTCCGGGTGGTGGTCGATGAAGACGCGCAGCACCGCCGCGGTGTTGGGATGGTCGCACAGCGCGAGCAGCGAGATCGTGCCCGCCTGCTCGTCCGTGACCGACTCGGTGACCTGCGAGATCTCCCCGCCGAACTCCAGCAGCGCCGCCGCCATGTCGACCAGCACCCAGGCGATCTCCTCCGGCGCCGGCCTCCTGTCGTCCCTGCCGAGCCGGGCCGCGACCACGGCGCCGACGCGCGGTTCGTAGATCAGCTCGCCCAGCTCCCGCGCGCCGTACTCGCCGAACGAGGTCGACAGCAGTTCCACGCCGACGGCCCTGCTCAGCGGGCTGGCCTCGGGGATCGCCCTGGCCAGCTCGGCCGCGGCGGCCTGCTCGTCGCGTCCGGCCAGCCATCCCGCCAGCTCCTCGGCGCGCTCCTGCTCGGGGTAGGAGCGCAGCCCGCGCAGCAGCCCGGCCGCGTCCGCCTTCGCGAGCGTGCCGAGCACCGGGATGTCCTGCCCGCTCAGCTCCGAGATCAGCAGTCGCGCCGTCCACAGGCCCAGGGGGGTCAGCTCGTACGGCCGGCCGTCCCGTACCGCCAGACCCAGCTCCTCGAGCTGATCGGCGTCGTCCAGGACCAGCGGCTCGCGGGCCAGGAACAGGCGCACCAGCCCGAGGAAGGCCGGCCCGTCGGGATCCAGAAGGCGGCGGCACCCCTCACCCCACGCGTCGAGCGAGCCGTCTGGGACCTTCTCGGCGAGCTCGGACTCCGAGGGGAGGCGCACGGGTGGCTGGAGGGGCAGGACGTCATCCACGGTCCCATCCTTGCGGATGCTAAGGTGCGGGACCGTAGGAAAGTCGGAAAAGTCGGAAGAAAGGAGGAGTCACGGTGTCCCCTTGCTTCTACTCTTCGGAGGAACAGTGCTTTTCCGCTCCACGGTCGAGGCAGATCTCGACCGCCTGCTCGGCTGCGTGATCGACGAGCCCGTCAGCTGGTCACACCCCGATCGCCTGCTCACCTTCCTCGAGGACGGCCAGTACCGGCACGACCGGATCTGGATCGCCGAGGACGAGGACGAGGACAAGATCCTGGCCCGCGCCGTCTGGTGGGCCTTCCCCGGCGCGGCCAAGCCGCTCGCCCTGGACTGCCTGTACGTCCACCCCTCCGTCGAGGACCGGGTAGGCCTGGCCGCAGAACTGCTGACCAGGGCGCACGAGGCCTTCGGCGACGCGCCCGACTACCACGTCTTCCTGCGGAACGGCTGGCGTGACGACCCGCGCGCGGTGGCGGCCGTCGGCTGGCGGCGCGAGGCCCTCGCGCGGGCCGGGATGAGGCAGGAGCTTGAACGGCTGCGCTACGACTGGACGGCCGGCAGCCCCGTGCCCGAGCCCCCGGACCGGGTGGTGTTCCGCGCCGAGCCCGACGACGAGGTGTTCGTCGACGCCTTCCGGCGGGTGGCCGTCGGCACCCTCGACCACCACACCCGGGAGGCCCTCGGCCGGATGGAGGCCGAGGCGCAGGCCCGCGACGACGTGGCCGGCTACCGGGAGATGCCGGGCGACCGGTCGTGGTGGCGCCTGGCCTACACGCCCGGCGGCGAACTGATCGGGCTGGCCGTCCCGTCGGCCAACAACGGCGGGCCGGTCGTCGGCTACGTGGGCGTGGTGCCCGAGCAGCGCGGCCACGGCTACATCGACGACCTGCTCGGCGAGATCACCCGCCAGCACGCCGAGCGGGGCGCCCAGCGGGTCGTGGCCGACACCGACACCACGAACGTGCCGATGGCCAGAGCGTTCGAGCGTGCCGGCTACCGCAACTTCGCGGTCCGCCTGGTGGTCTCCAAGGCCTGAGCCGTACGTCCAGGGTCGGATGGTGCGCGGGCCGTCGCAGGCGGCACCCTTGGGTCATGAGCTGGAACATCGACGAGCTGGACCTGGACGCCTACCTCGCCCGCGTCGGCTACGACGGCCCGCGCACCCCGACGCTCGAGACGCTGCGCGCGCTGCACCGCGCGCACGTCACGGCGATCCCGTTCGAGAACCTGGACGTGGTGCTCGGCCGGGGCATCGACCTGGGCATGAACGCCCTGCAGGACAAGATGGTCACGCGCGGGCGCGGCGGCTACTGCCACGAGCACAACCTGCTGTTCGCGGCCGCGCTGGAACGCCTGGGCTTCCGCCTGCGGCGGCACCTGGCCAGGGTCCGGCTGGGCCGTGACTACCTGCCGCGCACGCACGCCACGCTGACGGTCGAGGTGGACGGTGTCCGGTGGGTGGCCGACGTGGGTTTCGGCGGCCAGGGCCTGGTGGAGCCGATCGTCTTCGCCGAGGGGGCGACGGCCCGGCTGGGCGCCTGGCGGTGGCGGCTGGGCAGGGAGGGCGCCGTCTGGGTGCTGCACGAGGGCGACACCGAGCTCTACGCGTTCACGGACGGCGAGCCGGACCTGCCCAGCGACTTCGAGGTGGCCAACTTCTACGTGGCCAACAGCCCGCGCTCACCCTTCATCCGCCACGTGCTGGCCCAGCGCACGACGCTCGACGCCAGGATCCGCATCGAGGACTTCGCTCCGGCCGGCCCGGCCGAGCTCGCCGACATCCTCCGCAACAAACTCGGCATCCCCGTCACGGACGCCGATGCGGCGATACTTCACGAGAAATTGGGATGAAGCCTGGTCCGCACGACCAGGGCGTGCAGGTCGTCCTGGGCCGTGGCGGCGTCCGGCAGCGAAGTGTGCTCCCTGGCCTCTTCCAGAGCGGCTGTCATGCGGGTGACGTCCTGTTCGGCCGAGGCCACGGACGGCGCCGCCCCGTGCTCGGCTTCCCGCTTGGCCGCCACCAGCTCGGGCAGGTACGGCGGGCCGTAGGAGTAGAGCCGCGTGAGATCGGCCACCAGCTCCCCGGTCCGCATGAGATGCGTGCCCGTGGCCAGCACCCGGAAGGTGTACAGCAGCGGCTTGAGCCCGCCCGACTGGGTGTGCAGCCGCCACTGCGTCCGCGCGAACCCCAGGTAGTGGTGCGCGTGATGCCGCGTCACGCACCGCGGCGCCAGCGCCACCAGCTCCTCGTGCACCGGCGACGAGGCCACCACCAGCGGCGACAGCAGCTGCTCCAGCACGTACCCGTTGCGGTTGAGCAGCAGCCGGCAGAACTTGGCCAGGTCGTGCGTGACCAGGTCCACCTCGACGCCGTCGCGCGTCCAGGTCCGCTCCAGCGTCTCGGATCCGGTGCGCAGCCCGACGATCTCCTCCAGCGGCAGCCGGTGCACGCCGCGCAGGTCCACGTCGGAATCCACCGACGGGAACCCGTACAGGTGCGCCCCGCTGACGGTCGCGAACGCCAGCGGGTGCGGCTGCGCCGCCGCCACCTCGCCCAGCCAGCCCGGTAGGTTCACAGGTTCTCCCGCCGCACGTCCATGAGGAACTCCTCGACCGCCTTCCGATCGGGTACGGCGGGCAGCACGCTGGAAGCGGTCGCCGCCTGCGCCGCGAGCCGGGCACGCCACGCCTCCACCTCGGCCCAGGGCACCTCCCCGCGCCGGATCGCCAGCAGCCGATCCCGGTGCCCGCCCACCCGGACCAGCGGGGAACCGTGCTCCAGCAGATGGAGCCCGCTCAGCAGCAGCCGGATCATGTGCATGGCCTGCTTCCATCGCGGCCGCTCCGGATCCAGCCGCTTGCACTGCGCCTGCGCGTATTCGAGGAAGGACTGCCGAGCCCGCTCGGACACGAACGCGTCCCGCAGCCCCAGCAGCCGTTCGCCGCTGGGCGTGGCCAGCTCGACCAGCGGTGACCACAGGCACTCCAGGACCGTCGGGTTGGCCTGGAGCGCCAGCACGCAGAAGCGCTCCACCTCCCACGAGAACTGCTCGGGCAGCGGCCCGTCCCGGTGCGTGGGCGGCTTGTCCAGGCGCCAGAACTCCGGCGTCGGCACCACGAACACGCCCCGCCGGTCTGTGTCGGACTCGGGAGTGTCCAGCCCGTAGGCCCGCGACCCGGTCACCACCTGCAAGATCACGTCGTCACCCCCCATGGACGCCTCCTCCCAGGCAGCACAGAGGCCGCACGGAACCTCCGCACGGCCTCGCGGGATGGAGAGCGGGCGCGCTGAAATCACCCAGGAGCCACCCCCGCCTGATCACCGTACCCGGACACACCCTGAAATGTCCCGCCATTTGCCTGGCTGAGCCCTATAGGGTCTGGGGGCGTCAAGAAAGGGTAAACGGGTGTCAATACGGAACTGGCTGCTGCACGGACTGCAGCCCGCCTCGGGCATGCACGACGGGCATCCAGGCAAGCGTCACGCCTGGTGGCAGGTCATGTGCCTGACCGGCGTCGACTACTTCTCCACGCTGGGCTACCAGCCGGGAATCGCCGCGCTGGCCGCGGGCGCCCTGTCGCCGATCGCCACACTCATGCTGGTGGCGCTGACGCTGTTCGGCGCGCTGCCCACCTACCGCGCCGTCGCCGCGGAGAGTCCCAACGGGATGGGCTCGATCGCGATGCTGGAGCGGCTGCTGCCGCACTGGTGGGGCAAGCTGCTGGTGCTCGTGCTGCTCGGGTTCGTGGCCACCGCGTTCATCTTCACGATCACCCTGTCGGCCTCCGACGCCACGGCGCACATCCTGGAGAACCCGTTCGTGCCCGACGCGCTCGACGGGCAGCAGGTGCCGATCACGCTGCTGCTCATCGCCGCCCTCGGCGCGATCTTCCTGCGCGGCTTCAGCGAGGCGATCGGGCTCGCCATCGCGCTGGTGGCCCTCTACCTGGTGCTCAACGTGGTCGTGGTGGGCATCGCGGTCGGCAAGGTGCTGTCGTCCCCGTCGCTGGTGGCCCACTGGCAGGACGCGCTGGTCACCGCCGGGCACGGCAGCCCGCTGGCGATGATCGCGCTGTCGGCGGTCGCGCTGCCGAAGCTGGCGCTGGGCATGTCCGGCTTCGAGACGGGCGTCGCGGTGATGCCGCAGATCGAGGGCGACCTGCAACGCCGCATCCAGGGCGCCAAGCGGCTGCTGACCACCGCCGCGCTGATCATGAGCGTATTCCTGGTCTTCAGCGGCTTCGCCACCGCCGTGCTCATCCCGCCCGCCGAGTTCCAGCCCGGCGGCAAGGCGGCCGGGCGGGCGCTGGCCTACCTGGCTCACGAGTACCTGGGCGACTGGTTCGGCACCGCCTACGACATCTCCACGATCGCGATCCTCTGGTTCGCCGGCGCCTCGGCGCTGACCGGCCTGCTCAACATCGTGCCCCGCTACCTGCCCAGGTACGGCATGGCCCCCGACTGGGCGCGCGCGGTGCGGCCGCTCGTGCTGGTGTTCACCGCGATCTCGTTCGGCATCACGATCATGTTCGGCGCCAACGTCGAGTCGCAGGGCGGCGCCTACGCCACCGGCGTGCTGGCCCTCATCCTGTCGGCGGCCGTGGCCGTCACGATCTCCGTCGCCCGGCAGGGCCGCCGCCTGCCGGCGGCACTGTTCGGGCTGATCTCGCTGATCCTGGCCTACACGTTCACGGCCAACGTCTTCGAGCGGCCCGACGGCCTGTCGATCGCCGTGTTCTTCGTCGTGGCCATCATCGTCACCTCGCTGATCTCCCGGGCCACCCGCTCGACCGAGCTGCGAGCGACCACGATCGACCTCGACGAGGAGGCCAAGCGCCTGATCGACTCGCTGCCGCCGGGCGAGCTGCGCATCGTCGCCAACGAGCCGGACGCCCGCGACGAGGCCGAGTACCGCGAGAAGGACCGCGAGACCCGCGAGTACCACCACCTGCCCGACTCCGAGGCGATGATCTTCCTGGAGGTCACGCTCGGCGACACGTCCGACTTCGAGTCCGAGATCCACGTGCACGGCGAGGAGCGGCACGGCTACCGCGTCCTGACCGTGCGGAGCGCCGCGATCCCGAACACGATCGCCGCCGTCCTGCTCCACCTGCGTGACACCTCCGGGCGGCGCCCGCACGTCTACTTCCACTGGGCCGAGGGCAACCCGATCGGGGCGCTGCTGCGCTACCTGCTGTTCGGCGGCGGCGACGTGCCGCCGCTGACGCGCGAGGTGCTCCGCCAGGCCGAGCCCGACCTGCAGCGCAGGCCCCAGGTGCACGTGGGCTGAGTTCCTGCTTGAAGTCTCGGCCCTGACCTGGTCTTATCGTTGGATGGGTGGTTTTGAAGCGGTCTACCGGACGAGCATCGACGAACCCGAGCGCTTCTGGGGGGAGGCTGCCCGCGGCATCGACTGGGACCGGCCGCCCTCCGTCGTCTCGGAGGGGAACCGGTGGTTCCCCGACGGGCGGCTGAACACCTGCCACAACGCCCTCGACCGGCACGTCGCCGCGGGCCGCGGCGACCAGGCCGCGCTCGTCTATGACAGCCCCGTCACCGGTGTCGAGCGCACCTACACCTACGCCGAGCTGCTCGAGGAGGTACGGCGGGCCGCCGGGATGCTGCGCGGGCTCGGCGTCCAGGCCGGTGACACCGTGGTCGTGTACATGCCGATGGTGCCCGAGGCCGTCATCGCCATGCTGGCCTGCGCCCGGCTCGGCGCCGTGCACTCGGTGGTGTTCGGCGGCTTCGCCGCCAACGAGCTGGCCGTGCGGATCGACCACGCCAAGCCCAAGGTCGTGGTGTCGGCCTCGTGCGGGATCGAGCCCACCCGGGTCGTGCCCTACAAGCCGCTGCTGGACGCCGCCCTCGCCCAAGCCACCCACCAGCCCGGCCACTGCGTGATCGTGCAGCGGGAGCAGTCTCCCGCTGAGCTGGTCGAGGGCCGTGACGTCGACTGGGCCTCGAACGTGGCGCAGGCCGCCCCGGCCGACTGCGTGAGCGTGGCCGCGACCGACCCGCTGTACATCCTCTACACCTCCGGCACGACCGGCGTGCCCAAGGGCGTCGTGCGCGACAACGGCGGCCACGCCGTCGCGCTGCACTGGAGCATGTCGCACGTCTACGGCGCCGCGCCAGGAGAGGTGTACTGGGCGGCCTCCGACGTGGGCTGGGTCGTCGGCCACTCCTACATCGTCTACGGGCCGCTGCTGGCCGGCTGCACGACGGTCCTGTACGAGGGCAAGCCCGTCGGCACCCCCGATCCCGGCGCGTTCTGGCGGGTCGTGGCCACCCACGGCGTACGCACCCTGTTCACCGCGCCGACCGCGATCAGGGCCATCAAGAAGGAGGACCCCGCGGGCCAGTTCACCGGGAAGTGGGACCTGTCCGGCCTGCGGTACCTGTTCCTGGCGGGGGAGCGGCTCGACCCCGACACCTACCACTGGGCCTCCGACCTGCTCGGCATCCCGGTGATCGACCACTGGTGGCAGACCGAGACCGGCTGGCCCATCGCCGCCAACTGCGTCGGCATCGAACGCCTGCCGATCAAGCCGGGCTCGCCCACCAAGCCCGTGCCCGGCTACGACGTGCGCATCCTGGACCCCGAGGGCAACCAGTGCCCGCCCGGCGTCGAGGGCGCGGTCACGCTGCGCCTGCCGCTGCCGCCCGGCAACCTGCCCACCCTCTACCGCGACGACGAGCGCTTCGCCGAGGCCTACCTGTCGCGCTTCCCCGGCCACTACCTCACCGGCGACGGCGGGTACCTCGACGACGACGGCTACCTGTACGTCATGGGCCGCATCGACGACGTCATCAACGTGGCGGGCCACCGGCTGTCGACCGGCGCGATGGAGGAGGTCATCGCCTCCCACCCGGACGTGGCGGAGTGCGCGGTCATCGGCGTCGCCGACGAGCTGAAAGGGCAGTTGCCCGTGGGGTTCGTGGTGCTGAAGGCGGGCGCGGAGCGCGACCCGGCGGAGGTCGAGCGCGAGCTCACCGGCTTGATCCGCGACAGGATCGGGCCCGTCGCCGCCTTCCGCCGAGCCGTGGTGGTCGGGAAGCTGCCGAAGACGCGTTCGGGCAAGATCCTGCGCGGCACCATGCGCGACATCGCCGCCGGCCGCCCCTACACCACACCCTCCACGATCGAGGATCCCGCCGCACTCGACGAGATCGCCAGGTCGCTCTGACCGAGGAGCGTTTGGCGGGCGGGTTCGACACCCGCTGAGGAATGTTGTGGGATTCCTACATGCGTGAACATGACCCCGGTGGTGTGGGATCGTCCTCATGAATCGAACCATGGTGGGCGATCTGGCCCGGGTGGCGGTCTTCGCCGCCGTAATCGCGGTGCTCGGCCTGCCCGGAGCACTGAACGTCTTCGGCGACGCCGTCCCCATCACCCTGCAGACCTTCGGGGTGATGCTGGCCGGCGCCATCCTGGGCACCTGGCGCTCCGCGCTCGCGGTCGCCGTGCTGCTCATCCTCGTTGCTGTCGGGCTGCCCCTGCTCGCGGGCGGCCGCGGCGGGCTGGCCGTGTTCTTCGGGCCGTCGGCCGGGTTCCTCATCGGCTGGATCCCCGGCGCGGCCGTCACCGGCTGGATCGTGGAGCGCGGCGGCACCCACCCCGGCATCGTCCGCCTGCTCACGGCCTGCCTGGTGGGCGGCGTCCTGGTGATCTACGCCTTCGGTATCCCCGTGCAGGCCGCCATCACCGGCATGTCGCTGGGCAAGGCGGCCCTGCTCAGCATGGTCTTCCTGCCCGGCGACGCGATCAAGGCGGTGCTCGCCTCGATCATCGCCCGAGGCACGCACCGGGCCTATCCTGACGCCATCCCCGCCGTCCACCAGGAACGCGTGCGGGCGGAGTCGCGCTGAGCATGCCGTTCGCCGCACAGGTGGTACGGCATGCCGCCGAACGTCCCCGCCACCCGGCCCTGCGAGGCCCGTCGGGCGAGGTGAGCTACGGCGAGCTCGCCGCGATGATCACCCGGGACCGGGGCCACCGCCCCGGTCAGCTCGTCCCACTCACCCTGCCCGACCCGATCGACCTGCTCGCCGCCGCGCTCGCCGCCGAACACGCGGGCGCCACCCCCCTCATCTGCGACCCCACCTGGTCCGAGGAACGCCGCTGCGCGGTCCTGTCCGGCATGCCGGCGGACCTGCCTTCAGGCGGGTGGGCGTGCTTCACCTCCGGCAGCACAGGCAGGCCGCGGGCCGTGCTGCGGAGCCGGGAGTCCTGGGCCGGGTCGTTCCCGCATCTCGACGCGCTCACCGGGATCGGGCCCGACGACGTCGTGCTCGTGCCGGGATCGCTGGTCTCCTCCCTGTACGGTTTCGCGGCCGTGCACACCCTGGCCGCCGGGGCGACCGCGGTCATGCCGGGGCGCTGGCCCGCCGGAGACCTGGCCGCGCACCTGCGCGACGCCACGGCCGCGCACCTGGTGCCGCACCAGCTGCCCGCCGTGCTCGAGCACGACAACCGGCTGCGCGTGGCCGTGGTCGGCGGCGCGGCGCTGCACGAGCGCCCGCCCGGGCTGAACGTGGTCGCCTACTACGGCGCGACCGAGCTGTCGTTCGTCGCCGTCGACACCGACGGCACGGGGCTGCGCCCCTTTCCCGAGGTGGAGGTCGAGGTCAGGGACGGCGAGCTGTGGGTGCGCTCTCCCTGGCTGGCCCACGGCTACCTCGCCGGAGCCGAGGGACCCCTGCGCCGCGACGCCGGCGGCTGGACGACGGTCGGCGACTTGGCCGAGCCGTACCGGCCCGGCGGTAAGCTGCGGCTGCGGGGCAGGGGCGACGGCGCGATCCAGACCGGCGGCGCGACCGTCGTGCCGGAGGACGTCGAGGCCGTGCTCAGGCGCGTACCCGGCGTGGGCGACGTGGTCGTGCTCGGCTCGCCGCACCCGGAGCTGGGCTCCGTCGTGACCGCCGTCGTCGAGGGATCCGCCTCGCGCGCGGCGCTCGAAGCGGTGGCACGCGGCGGGCTCGACCCCGTGCAGCGGCCCCGCCGCTGGTACACCGCCGACGCGCTGCCGCGCACCCCGACGGGCAAGCCCGCCCGGGCGCTCATCGCCGCCGTACTCGACCAGCTGAAGCGACTCTGACGTGCCACGAACCCAAACCCCGCAGACCCCACCACCGAGGACGACGCCGCCGGGCGCGCCGGTCGTCGTGGCGGCGCGCCGGACGCCCATCGGGACGGCCGGGCACGCCTTCAAGAAGCTGACCGCCGAGCGGCTGGCCGCGCCCGTGATCGCGGCCGTGGCCGGCGACCTGGGCGGGCTGCCGGTGGACGACGTCGTGCTGGGCAACTGCATGGGGCCCGGCGGGAATCTGGCCCGCGTGGCGGCCCTGGCGGCCGGGCTCGGCCACGAGGTGCCGGGGCTGACCGTGGACCGGCAGTGCGGCAGCGGGCTGGCCGCCATCCTGGTCGCCGCGCAGGCGATCGGCAGCGGCGCGATGGACGTGGTGATCGCCGGAGGCGTGGAGAGCGCCTCCACGGCGCCGCTGCGGACCCAGGTGGGCGCGGCCGAGCCGTACCAGCGAGCGCCCTTCGTGCCGGAGGGCTGGCCCGACCCCGACATGGGACCCGCCGCGGAGGCACTGGCGAAAGCCAGGGGGATCAGCAGGGAACGGCAGGACGCCTACGCCTGCCAGAGCCACGCCAGGGCGCTGGCCACCGACTTCGGGCAGGAGATCGTCCCCATCGAGGGGCGCACGACCGACCAGCGGCCACGCCCGCTGAAGCCGGCGTCGCTGGCCCGGCTGCCCGCGGCGTTCGTGGCGGGCGGGACCGTGACCGCGGGAAACTCCTCGCCCATCAGCGACGGCGCCGCGGCCGTGGCCGTCGTGCCCGACCGGCTGCGCGCGGGCAGGCCGGGCCTGCGGCTCGTCACCGGCGCGGTGGCCGGCTGCGACCCCGAGCTGCCCGGCTGGGGCCCCGTACCCGCAATCAGGAAATGCCTGGAAGAGGCGGCTATCGGGATAGAAGCCATCCAAGCCGTGGAGATCGTGGAGGCGTTCGCCGCCCAGGTGCTGGCCGTCACCGACGCCCTCGGCGTCGAGCGTGACCGCGTCTGCGCGGGCGGCGGCGCGCTGGCGCTCGGCCACCCCTGGGGCGCCTCCGGCGCGGTGGCCGTCACCAGGTTGTTCACGCGCCTGGTACGTTCGGGCGCGCTGCGGGGGACTCTGGGCCTGGCCGCGGCCGCGGTCGGCGGCGGCCTGGGAGTCGCCGCCCTGTTCGAGGTGGTGTGAGTGATCGAGTTGGCCGACGTCCACGTGCGGCTGGGCGAGCGCGACGTGCTGCGCGGCATCACGCTGACGCTGGCCGAGCGGCACGTCGGCATCGTCGGCGCCAACGGCTCGGGCAAGAGCACGCTCGCCCGCCTGCTCAACGGCCTGGCCAGGCCGACCTCGGGCACCGTGACCGTGCTCGGCCTGGACACCCGCCGCGACGGCGCCAAGATCAGGCGGCGGGTCGGCTTCCTGTTCACCGACCCCGACGCGCAGATCGTCATGCCGACCGTGGCCGAGGACGTGGCCTTCTCCCTGCGCCGCAAGGGTCTCACCCGCCAGCAGGTCGACGCCCGCGTGCGTGAGGTGCTGGAGCGGTACGGCCTGGGCGAGCACGCCGCCCACCCCGCGCACCAGCTGTCCGGCGGTCAGAAGCAGCTGCTCGCGCTCTGCTCGGTCATGGTGCTCGAACCCGACATCCTGGTCATGGACGAGCCCACCACCCTGCTCGACCTGCGCCACTCGCGGCGCGTGGCCGACCTCGTGAACGGCCTGGACCAGCAGGTCGTGGTCGTCAGCCACGACCTGGAGCTGCTGTCGGGCTTCGACCGGGTGCTCGTGCTCGACGAGGGCAAGATCGTGGCCGACGACGAGCCTGGCGCCGCGATCGGCTACTACCGCAGGCTCATGTCGTGAGCGTCGGCTTCAAACTGCTCGGGCTGGCCGCCGGATGCACGGTCCTGGTGCTACTGCGCTCGCCGTGGGCGCTGGCAGGCGCCGCGGTCGCCGTCGCAGCGCTCTACGCGGGCGCCCGGGTCGGGCTCGCGGCGGCGTGGGCGCAGATCCGGCCGCTGCGCTGGTTCGCGGTCCTGCTGTTCTGCAGCCAGCTGCTCTTCGCCGACCTGCCGACCGCGATCTCCTCCACGCTGCGGGTCCTGCTCGCGGTGGCGCTGGCGGGGCTCGTGACGCTCACCACGCCCACCTCCGAACTGCTGGCCTGGCTCGACCGGCGCGGCGTGCCGCCCAAGGTGTCGCTGCTGCTGTCGCTCACGCTGCGCAGCGTGCCCGTGATGGCCGAGCTGGCCGTACGGGTGCGCGAGGCGCAGCGGGCCAGGGGAGTGGAGCGCAGCGTACGCGCGTTCGCCGTGCCGCTGCTGGTCAGCGCGCTGCGCCACGCCGACGCGCTCGGCGAGGCGCTGAGCGCGCGCGGCGTCGACGACTGATCACGGCTCCCGCAGCGGCAGCTCGACCGAGATCGTCAGGCCGCCCTCCTCGCGCGGGCTGGCCACCACTGTGCCATCGTGCGCCTCGGTGATGACCCGCACGATCGACAGGCCCAGCCCACTGCCCCGGTCGGAGCGCAGCCGGTCACCGTGCAGCCGGCGGAACGGCTCGAAGATCGTCTCGATCTCGTACGGTGCCACCTGCAGCCCGGTGTTGGCCACCACCAGCTCCACGACGCCGGCCGCCGGGCCGCCGCGGCGCCGGGTCGTCACCCACACCTCGCCCTTGGGCTGGTTGTGCCGGATCGCGTTCTCCACCAGGTTCTGCACGAGCCGCTCCACCAGCACCGCCTCGCCCGCGGTCGGCGCGGGGTCGAGCAGCCGGTGGATCGTCACCTCGCGCTCGGCCGCCTCGGCCGCCGCCTGGTCCAGCACGTGCTCGGCCACGTCCTGCAGGTCGAACGGCCGGCGGTCGAGCACCGCCTGCTCGCCCTCCGTCAGAGCGAGCAGCCCGTCGATGAGCCGCTCGTGGCGCGCGTTGACCAGCAGCAGCGACTCACCCAGCCGCCGCACGTCCTCGGTGGCGTCGGGCCTGCGCACCGCCACGTCCACCAGAGTCCTGTTGATCGTCAGCGGGGTGCGCAGCTCGTGCGAGGCGTTGGCCACGAACCTGCGCTGCCCGTCGAAGGAACGGGCCAGCCTGCCGAGTATCGTGTCGTAGATCTCGGTGAGCTCCTTGAGCTCGTCGCGTGGCCCCTCGTAGCCGATCCGCTCGCTCAGGTCCTGGCTCTGCGCGATACCGCGGGCCGAGGCGGTCACGTTGCTCAGCGGGCGCAGCACCCACCCCGCCGCCCGCCACCCGATGCCGAAGGCCGCCGCCGTGCCGGCGAGCACCGCCAGCGCGCCCACGGTCCGGACGTTGGACAGCGTGTCGGCCTGATAGACGGCCCGCACCTGCATGGCCCGCTGCCTGGCCACCTCGTAGTAGTCGTCGAACCGCTGGAACTCGTTGACCCCCCAGGGCCTGTTGATCAGGATGCTGCTCGGCGTGAGCAGCCCGGCGCGGTAGTCCAGGCTCTGCCGTACCACCACGTAGATCCCGACGAGCACCAGCGCGGCCAGGACGAAGAACACCCCGGCGCAGGCCAGGGAGAAACGCAGCCGGATGCTCATGGAATGCGGTACCCCGATCCGGGAACGGTCTCGATGACCTGTGGCTCGCCCAGCTTCTTGCGCAGCTTCATCATCGTGGTGCGCACCGTGTTGGTGAACGGGTCGATGTGCTCGTCCCACACCCGCTCGAGTAACTCCTCCGCCGAGACCACCGCCCCCTGTGCCCGCAGCAGCTCGGCCAGCACGCCGAACTCCTTCCGGGCCAGCGGCACGTACACCCCGTCGCGGAACACCTGCCGGTGCGCCCAGTCCAGCCGGATCCCGGCCCGCTCCAGCATCGGCCGGTCCGCGGGTCGGGCCCGGCGGCCCAGCGCGTGCACCCGCGCCACCAGCTCCTCGAACGCGAACGGCTTGGGCAGGTAGTCGTCGGCCCCCAGCGACAGCCCCGCCACCCGTGCGCGCACATCGGAAGCCGCGGTCAGCATCAGCACCCGCACCAGCCAGCCCCTGTCGACGACGGTCCTGCAGACGTCGTCGCCGTGCACCTGCGGCAGGTCCCTGTCCAGGATCAGCACGTCGTACTCGTTGACGCCCAGCCGCTGCAGAGCCGCCTCGCCGTCGTAGGCCACGTCGACCGCCAGCGCCTCACCGCGCAGCCCCTCGGCGATCGAGTCGGCGAGCATGCGCTCGTCCTCGGCGACCAGAACCCGCACCCGCGCCCCCTAAAAGCTCGAAATGCCCGGCATCTTCCCGTAATTCGCATAACGCGGGCATAACCACATGTGGTGACGTTCAGGTTAGCGGTCACCCGCTGAACTGCCGCTCCATGACCGTCCTGAGCCCGCCGGGCGTCGTCGCCGACGTTCCCGTCGCCGGGCCCCGCCACCGGTTGTTCCTGCTCGTCCTCGTGCCTGCCGCGGCGCTTCGGGTGCTCATCATGCTCGCCTACGACAGCGCGCAGGTCTACTGGTACGACTCGTTCGAGTATCTCGACATGGCCGTGCACCCGCGGCCCGGCGAGCAGTTCCACCCGGCCGGCTACTCCTGGTTCCTGTGGCTGCTGCGGCCCTTCCACAGCGTCCAGGTGATCGCCGGGATCCAGCACGCGCTCGGGCTCGGCGTGGCCGTGCTGATCTACCTGCTGCTGCGCCGGTACGCCGTGCCCGCCTGGGGCGCGACGCTGGCGTGCGTGCCGGTGCTGTTCGACCCGGCCTTCCTGCGCCAGGAGCACGCCATCCTGTCGGACCTGCAGGTCTACGCCCTCCTGCTGGCCGCGCTCGCCGTGCTCATGTGGCACGAGCGGGTCACGGCCAGGGCGGCCGCGGTGAGCGCGCTGCTCGTCGCCCTGGCCGGGCTGACCCGCACGGCCGCCGCCCCGCTGCTGGTGCTGGTGGTCGGCTACCTGCTGGTACGGCGGGCCGGATGGCGCCCGGTGGCCGTGGCCGTCGCCGCCGGAGCGCTGCCGCTGGTGGCCTACGCGGGCTGGTTCCAGGCGGCTTACGGGCGCTTCACGCTGACCGGGGCCGACGGGGTGTCGCTGTGGGCCAGGACCATGACGTTCGCCGACTGCCGGGTGATCGAGCCGCCCCGGGACCTGGCCCGGCTGTGCCCCAACGGGACCCGGCTCGACGCCGCCTCGGAGTACGTGTGGGATGCCCACGCCTCGATCAACCTGATGCCAGGAGGCCGGTACGCCGCCAACGCCCTCGCCAAGCGGTTCGCCGTCGCGGCCATCCTCGCCCAGCCGCTGGACTACCTGCGGAACGTGGCCGCCGACACCTCGCTGGCCTTCACCTGGATCCCGGTGGCGCACCCCCGGCGGGTCTCGTCCGGGCTGTCGTTCCCGCACGTCTCCATGACGCTGCCCGCCGGGCAGCCGCTGATCGACAAGGTGAAGGCCGAGTACGACCCGGACATCCACGGGCTGACCTCCGTCGAGCCGTACGGCACGGTCCTGTCCGCCTACACCTACCCGTGGGTCCTGCACGCTCCGGTGTTCGGGCTGATCCTGCTAGCCGGCGGGGTGGGCGGGCTCTGGCGCGACAGGCGGGCACTGCTGCCATGGGCCTTCTCAGTAGCCCTGCTCGTCGGGCCCGTCGCGGTCCTCGACTTCGACCAGCGCTACGTCACCCCGGCGATCCCCTTCGCCTGCATCGCGGCGGCGATGGCCCTCCGCACCCGCACACACGGGCGAAATGTTCCGTAGCATGCGAGCATCACGAGCGTTGGGGGCGCCAGGGTGCCAGGGCAGGGCGTGGGAGTGGTGGTCGATCCGGGAGTCGCCCCGGAGATCGCCGGGCTGCTGCGCGCGAACCCCCACCTGCTGTCCAGGATCAGGGCCGGATGGGTGCCTCCGCCCGCCGTACCCGAGCCACGGCACAGGAGCCCGTCGCACGTCGCGCTGCTGGCCGCCACGCCCGTCGTCCTCGCGCTCATGGCCGTCCTGCTGGAGTCCCCGATACGGCCCGTCGGGTTCGTGCTGTTAGGGGCGTTCGTCTTCGTGGTGCTGATCCGCATCGCCTCGATCAACGAGGTGCCCCCCGGCGAACGGCCGCGCGAGCGCGAGCTGCTGGAGAAGGCCCGCCTGAACGACGGCCGCTACCTGCTGCCCGAGGACTTCGACGAGGAGGCCGCCGCGCTGCTACGGCGCGCGCAGCAGGCCGGCACGCTCGTCCTGCACTCCCACGTCAACGCGGAAGGGCTGCTGGACGGCCCGCGCAACGCCTTGCTCCTGCCCGAGCAGGAGTGGGAGATCGCCCGGCTGCTCGCCAAGCTGTCCGCGCTCCGCGCCGAGCACGTCGAGCTGCTCGAACGCGGTATCGCGCCCGAGGTGGCCGCCGTCGTCGAGCATCTGGAGGGGGCCCTGGCCATCAGCCAGGAAGCGGTCACCGCCCGCGTCGAGGCCCTGGAACGCTACGCCGAGCACGTCGCCGAGGCCGAGCGCGCCTACCACGCCCGCGGCCAGATCGAGGAGCTGCGCGCCCGGCTGCCGCGCTACGAGGAGCTGCTGGCCGAGTCGGGGGCCGACGCGCTGGCCGTACCGGAGCTCGAGCGGCTGGCGCGGGACGCCGACGACCTCGAGCGCGTTCTGCGGCGAAGTGTCACCTCGGCGCAGGAGGCCTTCCGCTATCTCGAAGGCTGACATCCGGACAGACCGCCACTTAGGATCCGAAGTGTGCCCGGGCGTCTTGCGAAGGTGGTCGTAGATCCGGCCGTGCCGGAGGAAATGGCGGAGCTGCTGCGGCAGAATCGCAAGATCCTCTCCCGGATGCGCACGGGCTGGGCGCCCGACTACAAGCGCCCCGCGCCCGTGATCGGCGTCGCCTTACGCGCCGTCTTCAGCGTGAGCGCCGTGGCCGCCGTGCTCATCGGGCTCGGGCTGTTCCGCGACGGCGCCTACTCCGCCTTCGTGGTCGCGATGTCGGCCGCCGCGCTGCTGATCATGGGCGTGCTGCTGATCCCGCGCAGGAACACCGAGATCGAGCGGATCAGGGCCGCCGAGCTTGACATCTACGACAGCGCCCGCAAGTACGAGGGCCACTACGTGGTCCGCGAGGACCTCGACGAGCCGGGCAGGACGCTGCTCGGCCGGGCGCAGGCCGCCATCCAGGGCGTCACCGACTCCACCGTCAACGCCGAGGGGCTCCTCGACGGTGTGCGTAACGCCGTCATGCTGCCCGCCCAGGAGTGGGAGATCGCCCGGCTGCTGGCCAAGCTGTCGGCGCTGCGCGCCGAGCACGAGGAGGTCGTCGCCGAGGGCATCACCCCCGAGGTGGCCGCTGTCGCGGAACCCCTGGCCGAGGCGCTGGCCATCAGCCACCAGGCGGTCACCGCCCGCGTCGAGGCGCTGGAACGTTACGCCGGGCACGTCGGCGAGGCCGAGCGCGCCTACCGGGCGCGCAACCAGATCGAGCGCTTCAGCGCCAAGCTGCCCCGCTACGAGGAACTGCTGGCCGAGTCCGGGGCCGACGGGTCTGCGGTCCCGGAGCTGGGCCGGTTGTCCGAGGACGCCGACCGGCTCGAACAGGCGCTGCGCGACAGCGTGAAGTCGGCACACGAGGCGTTTCGCCACCTGCGCGACTAAGATCCATATGCATGGCGGAAATGGTGGTCGATCCGGGGGTACCACCCGAGGACGCTTCGTTACTCCACGACAACCCGCACCTGCTGTCCAGAATGCGCCGCGGTTGGGTGCCCGACCCGCCGCCCCGCCGGGCAGGCCGCCTCGCTCGCGTGAGCGTGGTGATCGTCGGCCTGCTCACGATCCTCCTGATGCTGATGATCTCCGGGATCGTGGGCACCAGCACGGGCGCCCTGCTCCTCGGCGTGATCGGTGTCCCGCTGATCATCATGTCCCTCGTCGGCGCCGACATCCCCGAGGGCGACGGCGTGCGCACCGACCGGGAGACCTATCAGCGGGCCCGCTGTTACGAGGGCCAGTACGTGCTGCCAGAGGAGCTGGACGAGGCCTCGCAGCGCCTGCTCGCCCGCGCCCAGTCCGCGATCAGGGCGGTCACCTACTCCTCCGTCAACGCCGAGGGGCTGCTCGACGGTGTGCGCAACGCGGTCATGCTGCCCGCCCAGGAGTGGGAGATCGCCCGGCTGCTGGCCAAGCTGTCCGCCCTGCGCGCCAAGCACCGGCAGACGGTCTCGGAAGGCCTCACCCCCGAGGTCGCCGCCGTCGCGGAACCCCTGGCCCGCGCCCTGGACAGCAGCGAGGACGCCGTCGTCGCCCGGGTGGAGGCCCTCGAACGTTACGCCACCAACGTCGCCGAGGCGGAACGCGCCTACCGCGCCCACCACCAGATCGAGGAACTACGCGGGCGTCTGGGTGAATACGAGGAGCTCGTCGCGGAATCGGGCGCGGACAGCTTCGCCGTACCGGAGATCACCCGGCTGGCTCAGGAGGCCGACCAGCTGGAACAGGCCCTGCGCCGCAGCATCACCTCCGCCCACGAAGCCTTCAGACACCTGCCCGGCGAGTCATGATCGTCGACCCTGCCCTGGACCCGGCCGACATCCGCCTCATGCACGCCCACCGGGCCCTGGTCGTGCGCCTGCGCCAGGGCTGGATGCCGAACAAGCCGACCTCCACCAAACCGCCGTTCGGCTCGGGTACTAGGCGGCCGGCTGGGCGGTGGACAGCAGCAGGTCGCAGAGCGCGTCGGCGGCGTCCAGGCGGCCGAGCTTGGAGGCCGCCTCGGCCATGGACGCGCGCAGTGCCGGGTCCGCCAGCAGAGGCATGAGTTCGGCCAGGAGCTGGTCCGCCGTGGGGTTGGGCTCGAGGAAGGTCCGGGCGGCGCCCGACGACGCCAGGTAGCCGGCGTTCTTGCGCTGCTCGTCGCCGCCCGTCGGGATCAGCGGGATCAGCACCGACGGCTTGCCGATGGCCGTCAGCTCCGAGACCGTGCCCGCGCCGCTGCGCGAGATCACCACGTCCGCCGCCGCGAACAGGTCAGCCAGCTCCGACCCGACGTAGGGGACCGGGTGGTAGCGGTCCACGAGCCCGGCAGGCAGCGCGATCGCCCGCATCTGGTCGATCCACGCGGGCCCGCACTGATGGACGATCTGCGCGTGCGGCAACAGCCGCGGCAGCGCCTCCGCGATCAGCGTGTT
The DNA here is from genome assembly GCF_044457685.1 of Nonomuraea sp. NPDC050536. NCBI lineage: Bacteria > Bacillati > Actinomycetota > Actinomycetes > Streptosporangiales > Streptosporangiaceae > Nonomuraea > Nonomuraea sp. NPDC050536. The sequence continues at coordinate 474,995 of NZ_JBITHD010000004.1, read as the reverse complement.
GATCTGCTTGCTGCCCTGCGCGCCGCCGGTCACGTAGATCAGCGGCACCTCGAAGGTCAGCCCGAACAGGTCGTAGGCGGCCGCCTTGTTGCCCTGCAGCAGCTCGGGCCTGATCGGGTTGCCGGTCACCACGGCCTTGGCCCGCGCCGAGGCCGGCAGGTACTCAAGCGACGACTCGTGCGACAGCGCGATCCTGGTCGCCAGCCGTGCCAGGATCCGGTTGGCCAACCCCACCACGGTCGTCTGCTCGTGCATCACCAGCGGCCGCCTGATCAGCTTGGCCGCCACCCCGATCGGCACCGCCACGTAGCCGCCCGTCGACAGCACCACGTCCGGCAGGTAGCGGGCCGCGTGGCCCACCGCCTGCGCGACGCCCACCGGGATGCGGAACACGTCGGCGATGTTGGTGCCCAGCTCCTTGATGTTCGGCCGGCGGCGCAGCTTGCCCGTGGTGATCGCCTTGAACGGGATGCCGTGCTCGGCGGTGATGCGGGCCTCCAACCCGTTCGCCGTGCCCACCCACAACACGTCGAGCGGCAACTGGCGCCGCTGCACCGCGGACAGGGTGGTGAGGGCCGGGTAGGTGTGACCGCCGGTGCCGCCACCGGTGATCAGCAGTCGCAGGGTTCGTGACATGCGATCAGAGTATGGCCGCACAGCGGAACCCGGTGTGCCCGGTCGACGAGTCAGGCGTGTTCGCCGTCCTCGCCGCCACCCGATACCGGTTGCAGTAGGAATCATGGCACATGTACGACCCGCCCCTCATGACCTTGGCTGTTCCCGTTTCCGGGCCCGCCGGGTTCTCGGCGCGCGGCTCCCATGCGGTGTCCCACCAGTCGGCCGTCCACTCCCAGACATTTCCCGAGACGTTGTACAGGCCGTAGCCGTTGGGCTGGAACGACTTCACCGGCATCGTTCCCTTGCTCGGCGCGCTGGGGAAGTGGCCCTGCCAGATGTTGCACCGCTGCCTGCCGTGGGGCGCCAGCTCGTCGCCCCACGGGTACCGCTTGCGCTCCAGGCCGCCGCGGGCGGCCATCTCCCACTCGGCCTCGGTCGGCAGCCGCTTGCCCGCCCACGTGGCGTAGGCGCCGGCGTCGTTCCACGACACGTGCACGACCGGGTGGTTCTGCCTGGCCGAGATCGACGAGCCGGGACCCTCGGGGGAGCGCCACGTCGCGCCCTCCACGCCCACCCACCAGGGGGCCTGCGGCACGGTCGCGTCCATGATCCCGTGCCTGGCGAACTGGCGGAACACGAACGACCAGCCGATCGACTCCGCCTCCGTGACGTACCCGGTCTCCTTCACGAACGTGGCGAACTGGGCGTTCGTCACGCACGCCGGGTCGATCAGGAACGGTGCCAGCCGTACCTCGCGGACCGGACCCTCGCCGTCCTCGGGGCGCCCGTCGGGGTCGTCGCCGCCCATCAGGAACGTCCCGCCCGGGATGCGCACCATGCCGCGCGGCTGATGCCTCGGCTCGACCCTGACCTGGTACGGCGGAGCCTGCGCATCCCTGCTCGGCCCGCAACACGCGCTTCCCACCCGAGGAAGGGTAGCCTGCTTCGCCGTACCGGCCGCATACCGGTAGCGTCATCAACATGCGACTCGGCGTGCTGGACATCGGTTCGAACACTGTCCATTTACTGGTCGTCGACGCCCACCGCGGCGCCCGGCCGATCCCGGCGTACTCCCACAAGGAGGAGCTGCGCCTCAACGAGCTGATCAACGCCGAGAACCGCCTGACGGACGAGGCCATCGAGCGGCTGGGCGACTTCACCGAGGAAGCGCTGCGCATCGCCGAGGACAAGGGCGTCGAGGACTTCCTCGCCTTCGCCACCTCCGCCGTCCGCGAGGCCGCCAACGGTGAGGAGGTCCTGGCCAGGGTCGAGCAGCGTTGCGGGGTCAACCTGCAGGTCCTGTCGGGGCGGGACGAGGCCCGCCTGACGTTCCTGGCCGTGCGCCGCTGGTTCGGCTGGTCGTCGGGGCGGCTGCTGGCCTTCGACATAGGGGGTGGCTCGCTGGAGATCGCCGCCGGCGTCGACGAGGAGCCCGACGTCGCCGTGTCGCTGCCGCTCGGCGCGGGGCGGCTGACGCGCGGCTGGTTCACCGCCGACCCGCCGCCCGCCGACGAGGTCCGCAAGCTCCGCAAGCACGTGCGCGCCGAGATCGCCCGCACGGTCGGCGACGTCGCCAGGTACGGCGCGCCTGACCGGGCCGTGGCCACCTCCAAGACCTTCAAGCAGCTGGCCCGCATCGCCGGGGCGGCCCCCTCCAGCGACGGCCTCTACGTGTCCCGCTCGCTCACCCGCGAGTCCATGGCCGACTGGGCGGCCAAACTCACCACCCTGAGCTCCGCCGAACGCGCCCAGCTCTCCGGGGTCTCCGAAGGCCGCGCCATCCAGCTGGCCGCCGGAGCCCTTGTCGCGGACGCCGCCATGGACCTCTTCGAGGTCGACCGCCTGGAAGTCTGCCCCTGGGCCCTCCGCGAAGGCGTCATCCTCCGCCGCCTCGACATCCTCCCCTGAGGCCAGCAGCGCGATCTGGCCGCCCGCAGATCCATTTCAACCGCTCGGCGCGATGGAGTCCCTCCTGTGGGTCCTGCCGGTCGACAAGACCGGACGACCCACCGGCCCGGCCCGGCAGGTCACCCGAGAGCTGTCCGACTCCCCGACCTGGGCCGGCGACTCCACGACACTGCTCTACCTGAACGGCAGGCGGCTGAAGACCGTCAACGTCGACGGCACGTCCGGCCGGTCCATCCCTGTCCAGCTGTCCTGGCGCAACGATCCCGGCCCCGACCAGGTCGTCATCCACGCCGGCCGCATGTGGGACGGTGTCAAACAGGTCTCGTCCCACTACCACTACCCGGCGATCGCGATGGGCGGCGACCAGACCGAGCATGTCGGCGCGACCAACCGGTTCGGCTACTCACGCACCGTCACCAATGTCGGCTCCGCCTACTCAGACGTCCTCTCCATGTTCAACGCGTCGAAGATGGCCCGCACCCCCACCTTGTTCAGCTCAAGCACCCTGTACAAGGAGGACACCGACGAACGGGTCCGCAGGCTCTACCCGAACTGGCGGATGGCGAAGCTACAGGCGTCGGTCACCTCCGCGCAAACCACCGACCAGACGGTGATCAGGGCGAACCTGGCCAACCAGGTCGCGCAGTTGGTGGCGATGATCCGCGGCGGCGGCGTCGTCACCGCCGGCACCGACGCACCGATCGATCACCTCGCGGTCAGCCTGCACATGAACCTGGGAGCCATGGTCAAGTACGGCCTGACCCCACTGGAGGCGCTCACCAGCGCGACCGGCACGTCCGGGAGATACCTCGGCCAACCGCTGGGCAGGATCGGCAAAGGCATGTACGCCGATCTGGCCATCGTCGACGGTGACCCGCTGTCCCGAATTGAGGACGCCGCGAACGTCACCGCCGCCGTCGTCGGCGGGAGGCACCACACGGTTGAGCAGTTGCTCGCGCCGTACCCGTCGTCAACGGCCACCGACCAAGCCGCGCCTGGTGCCTTGGCGCCTCCCGGCAAGATCAAAGCCCGTGTCCCCGCACACCCGAGCACCGCGGGATTCTGGTGGAACAACCCCACCGAGCTGGAGCGAGCCCGCGTCTCCTGCGACCACGACCACTAGCCTCGGGCTCTTCACCGGAACTTGTCATTGAAGGCTTGGGGTGCAGCGGCTTCCGTTAGGAAGAAGCGGGCGGTGGCGTCGTCGGCGGGGAAGTATGCCTCGACGGCGATCTCTTCCAGGGTGACGTCGAAGGCAGCGCCGAATGTGGTGATGGTGTTGATGAAGCACAGCTCCGCTCCGCGATGGTGGATGCGGATGGGCAGCGCGATGTCGGCTGGATCGGGCGGCGGCGGATCGTCGGCGGGGCCGTAGGACAGCAGTTCCTCATACAGCGCGCTCAGCTCTGGCTCGCCGCTCTGCGCCACCTGACGGGCGAGCCGGGGCAGTAGGTAGGCGCGGACCTGCCCGAGGTTGCGCAGCCGCGGCGCGAACCCGCCCGGATGCAGGCCCAGTCGCATCATGTTGACCGGCGGTTGCAGCAACGCTGCGTCGACGCCCTCCAGGAAGACGTCGATCGCGGTGTTGGCGAACAGCATGTTCCAGCGACGGTCCACGGCGAGCGCCGGATACGGTTCGTGCCCCCGCAGGATCTGCATCAGGACATTCCGTGCCGAGGCCAGGTGCGGGTCTTCCAGCGGGCGTTCGCGGACGACGGGTGCGTGCCCGGCCGCGACCAGCAGGCGGTTGCGTTCCCGCAACGGGACGCCCAGATGCTCGGCCAGCCGCAACACCATCACGCTGCTGGGAATGGTCCGTCCCGTCTCCACGAAGCTGACGTGCCTTGCGGACACGTCCGCCTGGATCGCCAGGTCGAGCTGGCTGAGCCCTCTGCGGTGCCGCCACTCGCGTAGCAGCTCACCGACCGGCCGGTCCTGCATCATGCGGCGATTATCGTCCCGTCTCGTCGATGACCACGATTACATGCCATGTAATCGACAGGGCCGGGCAGCGGCTGGAACGGTGGCCCGCATGAACGAGACCAGCAAAGCCGCACGCAACAAGCACCTGGTTGTCGACGGCTTCACCCAGTTCGCGGCGGGGAACATCGACGTGCTCCGCACGCTCCTGCACGAAGACTTCATCGAGCACAGCCCGGGAAACCCCTCCGGGCGGGAGGCGTTCATCGCGTTCATCGCCCAGGCTCCCGTGGCCCGCGCCCGGCTGGACCTCAAACGGGTCATCGCCGACGACGATCACGTGGCGATGCACTACCACATGACCACACCCGACGACCCGCGCGGCGTCGCCGTCGTCGACATCTGGCGCCTGACCGACGGCCAGATCGTCGAGCACTGGGATGCGGTCCAGCCAGTGCCGGAACCCGCCCAGGTTCCCCACGGAATGTTCTGAGCCGACGGGATCTCCACGGCCAAGGAGGTCTGATCCGCCTGGAATCCGTTCATCCGCGAGGCGTCCGGCCACCTTGGGCTCACCCTGAGGATTTCCCAAGCCCAAGCCCAAGGACGGCCGACGAGGTTCTCGGTGTCACGGCACACCCCACCGGGCAGTGGGTCACCCAGCTCCGGCCTCGGCGGCTCCCGGATGATCCCGCGCCTACCTGATCAACACCTCCTCCGCCTCCAACCCCTGGTGGCGACAAATCTGGACGGGGGGCCCTGGCGACTAGGACAGGATGTCGGTGACCAGGGTGATCGATCCGGCCGCCACGAGGAGCAGGGAGATCAGCGTGGCCCGGCCCTTGGGCATACCCCCTTGGACCGAGGAGCGCCAGTAGAGCAGCGCGCCCGCCAGCACCAGGGCGGCCTCGGCGGCGGCGGTGGCGCCGGGATGGCGCCAGAGCCCCAGCCCGAGCCTGGGTCCCGTACCAGGGATGAGGGCGAGGTCGGTGCGGTGGACGATCAGGTCGAGGACCCAGTGCGAGAACACGACGGCGCCGATGACGACCCCGCCCCTGCGCCCCCAGCGCCGCGCCGCGACCCAGCCGGTGACCCCCGAGATGACCAGCGAACCCACTAGGGAATGGGTGTAGTCGGCGTGGATGATGCCCTCGCCGTATCCGGCGTGAGTGCCGGAGACCGGGTCGATGTGCTCGACGCCCGCGAGCAGCAGGGGGATGAACAGGACGTCCAGCCAGACGGCGGCGAGCATCAGCGCCCAGAGGGGCACCGACCGCTGCGTGGACTTGACCACCGCGGCGAGCCCGAAGTGACCGGTGATCATTTGCCCTCGCTTCGCGCGTCGAGTACGCCGATGACGACGCAGAACAGGAGGATGCCGACAACGAACGCCATCTCAGGCCTCGGCCCTGTGCTTGAGTGCTTGGTTGAGGGCGCGGAAGTCGTCGGCGGTCCGGGCGACCGCCCCGCCGAGGAAGGGCGTCAGCAGTCCGGTGAACTTCTCGCTCTGGATCAGGTTGGTGCCACTTGCGGTCCGGTGCAGCACGAACCGGTGCTCGCCGTCGAAAATGCCGGGAATGCCCAGGCTGCCGCGCCAGCACAAGGTTCTGGGGGGATCGGCGATCAGCACGCGCGGGCGGAAGGTGGTGGGCTTGCCGTCACCGCCGGGGAACATGCGCAGGACCAGGGTGGCCCCGACTGTGATCTCCCCGGAAGCCTGCTTGATGAACGGGTTCCAGTCGGAATAGGACTTCACATCGGTAAGGATCTGCCAGACCACCTCCGGCGAGGCGGTGATCTCGACAGATTCCGAAATCGAACGCATGTCGCCAACCGTGGTGGAAACCGGGCACCTCGAACAACGCCGATTCGGGCAACGACCGTTAAGCTACGCCGAACGATGGAGAGATACGAGATCGAGGCCTTTCTGACGCTCGCCGAGGAACTGCACTTCGGGCGGGCGGCCGAACGGCTCGGCTTGTCCAAGGCCCGGGTCAGCCAGACGATCAGCAAGCTGGAGCGTCGGATCGGCGCGCCCCTGTTCGACCGGACGAGCCGCGCGGTACGGCTGACGCCGATCGGGCAGACCTTCCGCGACGATCTCGCGCCCGGCTTCGAGCAGATCCGGGGGGCGGTCAAGCGGGCGATGGCGGCGGGGCGGGGGTTCACCGACGTGCTGCGGGCCGGGTTCCTGTGCGCGGCGGCCGGGCAGAACCTGCTGCGGATCGCCGAGAGGTTCGGGCGGGACTTTCCCGAATGCGAGGTCCGCTTCCGGGAGACCCAGATCGGCGACGGGTTCGAAGGGCTGCGGGACGACGTGTTCGACGTGCTGCTCACCATGTTCCCGGTGCGCGAGCCGGACCTGCGCAGCGGCCCGGTGCTGCTGTCGGAGGGGCGCGTGCTGGCGGTGCCGTCAGGCCACCCGTTCGCCCGCCAGTCATCGCTGGTCATGGCGGACCTGGCCGGCCAAACGGTCATCGACCTGCCGCACACCCTGCCGGACTACTGGGTCGCTTCGCGGATCCCGGCGCACCTGCGCCGTGGCCCGGTGGCCAACACCTACCAGGAGATCCTCACCATGGTGGCCGGAGACCGGGGAGTCTTCCCGCTGGGCGAGTTCACCGGTCAGTTCTACGCACGTCCAGATGTCGCCCTGGTCCCGATCTCCGACGGACCGCCGTTGGACTGGGGGCTGACCTGGCGCGCCGCGGCGGAAACCGCCCGAATCAGGGCCTTCACTCAATACGCCTGAGTTTATGGGGCGGCCGAGTTCTTGGCACCCACAGGCATCCCCGCATCCTTTCCTGTGGGGCGCCAATATCCCGTTCATCGCTTCGAGCTGCGAAGTCTAGGGGAGTGGTTGCCCTTGGTCGAGCAATCACACATCGATAGAAATACGTGGTCCAGAGCAGACAGTGCAATTTTCGGCACCCAGTGTCCAGCGAACGCACAGATCAGACGCGGTCACTTCACGGCTCGCACGAATTGCGCGACGGTAGCTGGGGAAGATCGTGATCTTCGACAGGGGTTGAGGGGCATCCGCGGGAAAAGGTGTTGGTGGGGATGACCCGTGGCTGCTAGCGTGCGGGACACCGTGACTGGACGCAAGGAGGTGAGACCCCATGAACGCTGTATCCATGTGGGTGCTCCCACTCTGCCGTCACGGTGGGCGATTGACGTAGGTGTCGCCGGGAGCGCCTGAACAAGGCACTCCCGAAAGGCGACAACCTATGAACTCTGTGCATGTACCTTCGAGTGCGGGCGAGCACTCGGTAGTGATCACGCGGGTCGCGGACCGGCAATGGAACGCTGTGGACGACGGCCGGGTGGTCGGTCGTGGCGACGCTTCGCGCAGGCCCGACGGGCGGATCTTCGTCAGCATCGACTCGTGGCACGGCGCGGTCTTCGACCGACTCGCCGATGCGATGCTGGCGGACCTGCCGACGCCGCTGTACACGCTGGTCGACGAGACCGACCTCGACTTGACGTCCAGTTGGGAGCGAGCCGGCTTCACGATCCGGCGCCGCGAGTGGGAGTACCTCGTGCCCACCGACCCGCGGGTCACGGGGCTCAACTCAGTACAACCGCCGTCGGGCGTGACGATAGTGCCCGCCGGTGAGGCAAACGAAGGCCCTCTGCGCACTTTGGACCGCGCGATTCGCGACGAAGTCGAGGCCACCGTCGGATGGCAGTCGATGCCGGCTGAGGTGTTGCCCCTCCCGGACGGGATTACCGTGCTGGACCCGTCGAAGTATGCGGTGGCAGCACTGTCCGATCAATACGTGGGACTGCTCCGGTTGGCGCCGGTGGCCCGGCAGCCGCGGATCGGGCTGATCGCGGTCCGGGCCGGCCGGCACCGCCGCGGCATCGCCCGGGCGCTGCTGGCCCACGTGCTGGGTTCGCTGCACCGCTCCGGGATCGGAACGGCATCGGCAGAAGTGAACGAATCCAACAGAGCAGCCATGGCGCTGTTCGAGGGCGCCGGCGCCCAGCGCGCGAGCAGCAACCTGGAGTTGGTGCGCCGCTGACGCCTCACCACATCACCACGCGACTGGACCGACCCCGAACGGTCACCGACCGAAGAAGCGAGAGAACATGGCAAGAACAGCAGGGGGCATCGAAGTGGAGGGCACCGTCGTCGAGTGCCTACGCAACGCCACCTTCAAGGTGGAGCTCCAGAATGGGCACAAGCTGCTCGCACACATCAGCGGGAAGATACGAAAGAACCACATCAAGATCTTGCCGTTTGACCGGGTGCTCGTGGAGCTCAGCCCGTACGACCTCACCCGTGGCCGGATCCTCTTCCGTTACAGGGCGTAGCGGCGGGCGGGACGCGCGGAAAGAGGAAAGCGGTGGGTGATGGAGGAATCAAGACCAGATCCTTCGGCCTGACCTGACAGATATCGGCGCCCGGCCACAAAGTCGGGCGCCGGTACCGCCTGCGCATCCAGATGATGGATCCACGCAGCTGAAGTCCCGCCAAGCGTCTCACGGCCGAGGGCAAGCCGCGACAGCGCGGACGCTGCCCCGCGCCCGAAAGAGGCGCCGACCACGCGCTTCCAGCGCGTTGATGCGTACGCGCGAACGAATTCCAGGAGATCCATTCGTCTGGGGATACCTATTCCGTCCGCCGTGCATTCCCGAGACTTTCGGTCATGGCATTGCGTGACATCGCTCTCGCGTACTACGACGCCGTAGACGCCGGTGACAACAAACGCCTGCTGGCGATGTTCCACCCTGACGTCGTCTATCGGCGCGGTGGCTACCCCGCCATCAAGGGGTCTGAAGCTTTACGCGACTTCTATGAGAACGTCCGAATCATCGAGCACGGCAAGCATCACATCGACACCATCGTCTGCGACCACGGCGAGGTCGCGGTGCGCGGCCGCTTCACCGGAACCGCCAGAGACGGTCGCGCCCTCTCCATCGGATGGGCGGACTTCATGACCTTCGACCGCGGCCTCATCCGGGAGCGTGTCACCTACTTCTTCGCGCCGGGAGTTTGAGCGTGTTCGATCTCATCACCACCGACGGCCACGAGCAGGTCATGCTGTGCCACGACAAGGCGACAGGTCTCAAGGCCGTCATCGCCATTCACGACACCACGCTCGGTCCCGCTCTCGGCGGGGTCCGCATGGTGCCGTACGCCACCGACGACGAGGCCATTCGGGACGCGCTGCGCCTGGCGAAAGGCATGACGTACAAGGCTTCGCTCGCGGGCCTGAACCTCGGCGGCGGGAAGAGCGTGATCATCGGGGACCCCGGCCGGGACAAATCCGAGGCGTTGCTGCGCACGATGGGCAGGTTCATCCAGACCCTCGGCGGTCGCTACATCCCCGGCATCGACAGCGGGACGACGCAGGATGACCTTCGGGTGATAGGGCTGGAAGCCGAGCGGGTCTCCTGCGTCGGCGAGGATCCGTCACCGCGGACCGCGCTGGGGGTCTATGCGGCCATCGTCGCCGCGATCCGCCACCTGCACGGCACGCCCGATCTGGCGGGCATGCGGATCGCCGTGCAGGGCGTCGGTCACGTGGGTGCGGCGTTGGCTCGCATGCTCGTCCGGGATGGTGCGGAGCTCGTGATCACCGATGTGCGCATGGCTCTCGCCAAGCAGGTGGCCAACGAGCTCGGGGCGGCTGTCGTCGAGCCGGACGCCATCGTGAGCGTGCCCTGTGACGTCTTCGCACCCTGCGCTCTGGGCGACGCGATCAACGACGACAGCCTCAAGGTGCTGGATGCCGCGATCGTCGCCGGCGCCGCGAACAACGTGCTCGCCGTACCCGAGCACGGGGCTGAGCTGCATCGCAGAGGAGTGCTCTACGCGCCCGATTACGCGGCCAACGCCGGCGGGATCATATTCCTGGCCGAGGAGATGCTGGGCCACGACGCGCCCACGACCGATCGCCGGGTCATGACGATCGGTGACACGCTGGCGACCGTGTGGCGGCGCTCCGGAGAGGAGGATCTTCCACCGGAGGTCGTGGCCGATCGCATGGCGGAAGAACGCATCGAAGCGATCCACAGTGCCGATTGAGCGGCAGACGCACCCACGCCTTCGGATGCCCATACCAACGACACCGGCTTTTTCGTATCGGCATCCGGACTACGGCTCGTTGAAGTCACCTAGCCTGCCGATGCACGTGGATCGATTCGAGGGAGAGCCTGGTGGAAGCGGTGCCGGCCTCGACGGCCCCTGACGGGTTGGTGCGCTGATACGGAAAGGCGGCCAAGCTTTGTCCCGCACGCACAATCGTGGCACGTTCGACCTGCCATAACGTCACCGATATGTCCCTTCATGACCGCGCAGTCGTCGCGGACACGCACAACGACCTGCTGATGGCGGTCGTCGAGCGCCCACCTGCCCGGTGGGCGGACTTCTTCAGGGAGCGCTGGCTGCCGCAGCTGCGCGAGGGCGGGGTCGACCTCCAGGTCCTGCCGGTCTTCGTCGACGATCAGTTCCGGCCGGAGGGCGCGCTCCGCCGTACGCTGCGCATGGTCGAATGCGCGCACACGATCGCGGAGGGCAACGCGGATGCCGTACGGCTGTGCCGTACCGGAGAAGAGATCGACGAGGCGCTGGAGCAGGACAAGATCGCCCTGGTGCTCGCGCTGGAGAGCGCGCCCGGCGTGGATGCGGACGTGGAGCTGTTCAGAACGCTGCACCGGCTGGGTGTGCGGGTCGCGTCGATCGCGCACTGGGGCCGCTCGGCGCTCGCCGACGGCAGCGGCGAGGACGCGACCGGAAGCAGGCTGACCAGCGCGGGCGTCGAGGCCCTCCGGGAGCTGGAACGGCTCGGTATCGTCTTCGACATCTCCCACCTCGGCGCGTCCGGTGTGGCTCACGTGCTGGAGCTGGCGACCCGGCCCGTCATCGCCTCGCACTCCTCGGCGCGTGCGTTGTGCGACCACCACCGCAACCTGACCGACGACCAGATCCGGGGGGTCGCGGCCACAGGTGGAGTCGTGTGCGTGAACTTCGTGCCCGACTTCCTCGACACCGAGCGTGAGCGGCAGACGATCGACCGGCTCGTCGACCACATCGAGCACGTCGTGTCGGTCGCCGGCATCGAGCATGTGGGGATCGGTCCCGACTTCCTGCGTGAGGTGCTCGCCGACGTCGTGCCGGCGTGCTGCGACGAGGTGGACTACACGGGCGTCGCCAACGACGCGAGCCTGCCCGGCCTTGACGGGCCGGCCGAGCTGCCTGCTCTCACGGCGGCGATGGTACGGCGCGGCCTCGAGGACAAGGACATCGAGGCGATCCTGGGCGGAAACGTTCTACGGCTGTTCCGGGCGGCGTTGTGAGCAAGCTCGTCCGCGGGCCGGTGGCGCGATGAGCGACGTGGCGATCAGAGAGCTGCATGACCTCGACGAGTTCAACGCCGTCCTGGCGCTGTTCACCGAGATCTGGGGGTCGACACCGGGGAACGAGCCGGTCACCGTCGAGCAGATGCGCGCGCTGACCCATGCGGGCAACTACGTGACCGGCGCTTACCGGGACGGGCGACTCGTCGGTGCGGCAGTCGGTTTCTTCTCCGCGCCCGTCGGCACCTCGCTGCACTCACACGTCACCGGCGCGCTGCCCGGGTACGGGGCCGGGTACCTGCTGAAGCTGCATCAGCGTGAGTGGGCGCTGGCCCGCGGGCTGGAACGCATCACGTGGACCTTCGATCCGCTGATCCGCCGTAACGCCTACTTCAATCTGGCCAAGCTGGGCGGGCTGCCTGAGGAGTACCTGCCGCGCTTCTACGGGTCCATCCACGACGAGATCAACGGCGGCGACGACACGGATCGCGTTCTGGTCGGCTGGCACCTGACCGAGACGCGCGTCGGTGCGCGGGTCCCGGAGGACGCCCGGGTCGCGCTCTGCGAGCGGGACGGCAGGCCCGTCATCGGCACGATGGACGCCAAGACCCTGCTCGTCGAGACCCCTCCCGACATCGAGGCGCTACGTCACACCGATCCCGGCGCGGCCCAGGCTTGGCGGCTCGCGCTGCGCGAGGTACTCGGTGGCCTGTTGCTCGAGGGCGCTCGGGTCACCGGATTTCACGACAAATCCAGTTATGTGGTTACGAGGCCTTCTTGAAGGTCACCGGAAGGGCCCCCGGGGAACCCGGAAACAGCAGGGAAAGGCCCAGCTCGGCACGCAACTCCCTGATCAGGTTGAGCACCGCGCCCTGCACCGACACGTCCAGTGCGGAGGTGATCTCGTCGGCGATGAGCAGGTCGGGCTTGGCGGCCAGCGCGCGGGCGATGGCGACCCGCCGACGCTGCCCGCCGGACAGCTCGCGCGGGTACCTGGCCGCCGTCGCAGCGGGCAATGAGACCAGGCCGAGGAGGCGTTCGATCTCCGCCCGATCACGCTTGCCCACCCCTTCGCCGATCGCGTCGCCGGAGTTTGGAGTAGGAGTATCCGGCGCCGGGGACCTCGAACTGGGCCGCCAGGGCCGCAAAGCGGTCGATGTTCACCGTCGGTAACCCTATTGACGTGGGAGTTTGATCCTCTTGGCATGGGCCACAAATCGACGCCCCCTGGTTTTGTACCCACACACCAACTCGGACCTGGCACCCGCACGTAGGGTGCCAGGATGCCGCTGCTTGAACGTGACGACTGCGCCCTCGTCATCATCGACGTCCAAACCGAGTTCTATGGCCCCAAACGCCTGGACGTCGACCGACTCCAGCTCCAGCGCGTGGCCGAGCGGATCGCCTGGCTCACCGCCGTGGCCGCCAGGCTGGACGTCCCGGTCGTGGTGACCGAGGAGGACCCGGACTGGAACAAGCACACCTTCGAGGTGATCGGCAAGGAGCTCCCGCCGGGCGCGGTGACGCTGCCGAAGAACGCCTTCGCCGTGTGGGACAACCCCGACATCGCCGCCGCGATCGAGGCTACGGGCCGTGGCTCGATGGTGCTGGTCGGCCTGGAGACCGACATCCGCGTCGCGCACTCCGCGATCCAGCTCACGGGGGCGGGCAAGCGCGTGGCCGTCGTGCACGACGCCACCTTCTCGCCCGGCGCCGCGCACGAGGCCGGGCTGCGGCGCCTCGACGCCCAGGGCATCGAGACGCTCACGGTCAAGGAGGTCTTCTACGACTGGATCCGCACGGTCGAGGCGGCCAACGCCTTCCACGACGCGCACCGCGACCTAGCCCGTCCTGTGGGGCTCGTCCTCTAGCGGTAGGTCCATGAGGCGCAGTTGCAACATCGCGGCGAAGCGGATCGAGGGATCCTGCAGATCGATCCCCGCCACCTCGGCCACCCGCCGGACCCGGTAACGGAAGGTGTTGGGGTGGACGTACGCGTTCGCCGACGCCGTGATCACGTCGCCGAAGGCGTCCAGCCAGGCCCGCAACGTCTCGACGAGGTGGGCGTTGTGCCTGCCGTCGTAGGCCACCAGCCGTGCGATGGGATCGATCAGCTCGTGACCGTTCGCCGCGGCCTGATCGCGCATCTCCCGCAGGAGCACGTCGGCGATCGACGCCACCCGCCGGGCGACCTGGCCGCTCATGAGCACTCTCAGCGTGTGGTCGGCGTTGGTCCTCGAGCGGCCCAACCCCGACGGTCCCTCCGCGACAGACCCGACCGGTTCGTCACTCCAGGTAGAGGAGCCTGATGCCGGTGGACGGCCGCTGCCACCGCCGCGAGAACAGGTGGTGGCCACTGGCCATACCGCCTCGCGTCGGCGCACGAACGGGAGCTGGCGCTCATCGGCAGGGTGGGTGGAAAGCGAGTTCGGGTATGTACTGCTGCCATTGCTCTGGGGTGAGCGTGCTGCCAGTCGTGGCGCAGACTCGCCGGATGGCCGAAACAAGGTCCAAATCCGACAACTCGACGATGTGATCAGCGCCGGCACTCGCGAGCGTGCGCCCGTCGGGGCGGAACGCGGCACCTTCGATCGGGCCGATGTGACCGGCGTGCATCGGTTTCCCCAGCGAGGTGGCGTGTGCCGGGTCGGACACGTTCCACATCCGTACGGTCTCGTCGTCACCGGCGCTGACCAGCGTCCGTCCGTCCGGGCTGAAGCCCGCCCAGCGAACCAGGCTGGTGTGCCCTGTCAGCGGCCGTCCGAGCGCTCTCGGGTGGGCGGGGTCGTGGACGTCCCACAGCTGGATCGTGTGACCGGCACCGGCCGTCGCCAGGACGCGTCCGTCAGGGCTGAACGCGCCCCAAAGGATACCCCCGGTGTCGCCGGTCACGATCGTCGCGAGCGGTTGCTCGTGTCCCGGTTCTCTTACGTCCCACAAGCGCACCTTGTCATCGGCGCTCGAGCCGGCGAGCGTGTGCCCGTCCGGGCTGAATCCTGCCCAGTGCGGCGGGCTGATCTGCCCGGTGAGCGGCCGTCCCCACGCGGCGGGATGCGCCGGGTCGCGGACGTCCCACAGCCTGATGGTGTGGGCGGCGCCGTCCGTGGCCATGAGCCCGGTCGGGCCGAACGCCAAGGCGTCGGCAGAGTTCGCATCTCCGATCGGGAGGGATGCGAGGGTCTGCGGTCGCGCGGGCTCGCGAACGTCCCACAGTCGTACGACCCGGTCAGCGCCGGCCGCGGCCAGAGTCCGGCCGTCGGGACTGTAGGCGACCCTGTTGACCGTGGCGCTTGTGGTAAGCGGTGGCCCCCATGCGCCGGGATGCGCCGCGTCGCGGAGGTCCCACAGCCTCACAGTGCGGTCCTTTCCCGCGCTGGCCAGCGTCCGCCCGTCGGGACTGTACGCCACGGTGTCGACCGTGCCGGTGTGGCCGGTCAGCGGGGCCCGGGGCAGGCTCCACACTCGGACGGTGTGGTCGTCACTGGCGCTGGCCAACGTGCGGCCGTCCGGTCTGAAGGCGACCCAGTTGACGAAGCCGGTGTGGCCGACCAGCGGTGGGCCCAAAGCGGCCGGGTGGGAGGGGTCGGAGACGTCCCACAGCCTGATGGTGTTGTCGGCGCCGCCGGTGGCCAAGGTACGGCCGTCGGCACTGAAGGCCACCGCGAGGAGAGTGTCGGTGTGCCCGGTCAGCGGCCGTCCCAGCACGGTGGGGTGGGCGGGATCGGACACGTTCCACAGCCGCACCGTACGGTCGTTGCCCACACTGGCCATGGTCCGGCTGTCCGGGCTGAAGGCCACGGCGTAGACGACGTCGGTGTGGCCGGTCAGCGGCGGTCCCCACGCGCGTGGGTGCGTGGGGTCGGTGACGTTCCAGAGACGGATCGTATGGTCGTGTCCGGCGCTGGCCACCGTACGTCCGTCGGGGCTCGAGGCCGCGGAGGCGACGGAGTCGGTGTGCCCTCTGAGAGGGCCCCCGACAGGCACCGGACGGGCCGGATCGGAGACATCCCACAGTCTCACCGTATGGTCGAAGCTGGCGGTGGCGAGGATGCGCCCGTCACCGCTGAAGGACACCGAGAACACGTAGCCGGTGTGACCGGTCAACGGCATCCCCCACTGCCGCGGGTGCGCGGGATCACGGACATCCCACAGCCGTGCAGTACGGTCACGGCTCGCGCTGGCCAGGGTGCGGCCGTCAGGACTGAACTGCAACCAGTAGACCCAACTGGTGTGCCCGGACAGCGGTGGGCCCAGTGGGGTGGGATGGGTGGGATCGGACATGTCCCACAACCGGATCGTGTTGTCACGGGCGCCCGTGGCCAGGGTGCGGCCGTCAGGACTGAACGCCACCGCGTACACCGCCTGGGTGTGCCCGGTCAGCTGGTTGGACAGGGGGATGTTCTGGGTGTCCAGCAAGCTGGTCGACGCCTCCCGCGTCGGCCGGATCCGGTAGGCCACCAGTTCGAGCTGGGCGGCGAGCGACGGGTCGCTGTCACGAAGCTGGTCCGCTTCGGTGAGCACCTGTTCGGACATGGCTCTGTCGCGCTCGGCTTGGGCCGTGGAGCGTTGCTGGAAGGCGACGCCAGCAGCGGTGAAGGCGACCAGCGTGAGTACGGCCAGCGCGCCGACCGCCGCACGGCGCAGCATGACGGAACGGTTCTGTTGCCGATCCGACGCGACGAGGAATTTTTCGACGCCTTCGGTGAGCAGGACGTCGCCGCGGTGGCGTTCGGCCCACTCGGCCGCGACGGCAAGTCGACCGCCGCGATACAGGAGACTGTGGTCGCGGTGCTCGCGTTCCCAGGTCGAGGCCGCCACCGTCAGTTGCTGGAGGACCAGCAGCCCGGCGCGGTCCACATTGATCCACTCACGCAGGCGCGGCCACGCGTACAGCAGTGCCTCATGGGTCATCTCGACGGTGTCGGTGTCCAGGGTGACGAGATGGGCACGGGTCAGCGCATCCATCACCTCGGCGGTGTCCGGATGAGTGTCGAGGTCGCTGCGGAGAACACGCCGTTTCGTGTCGCCCGTGCCGTCGCCGATGGCGACGAGCCGCAGGAAGACTCCTCGCGCCAGGTTCTGCTGCTCGATGGTGAGGCCGGCGTAGACGGCCTCGGCGGTCTGGGCGAGCGCATGCTGGATGCCACCCGCGGCCTCGTAACCGGACAAGGTCAGAGCGTTGCCGCGGCGACGCCGCCACGTCTCACGCAGGGCATGCGAGACCAGGGGGAGCACGTTCGCCTGCCCGACGGCGTCGGCGACGACACGGGCGAGCAACGCGCCCTCGATCACGCAACCGGCTCGGATCGCGGGCTTGCTGATCGCCCGACGTAGTTCGTCCGCGGTCATCGAACCGACGAGCAATTGGGTGTCCCGCAGCGCCTCGACCAGAGCGGGATGCTCCGCGCACCGTGCGAAGAAATCGGCTCGAACACCGAGGACCACGCGCGTTCGGCTGTTGGCGGCGCCGGCGGCCGTGGCCAGCCCATCGATGAACGACCTGCGCTCCTGAGTGCTCTGGCAGAGGGCGAAGACCTCCTCGAACTGGTCCACCACCACCAGTAATTCGCTGCCTTCCGGCCGATCGGCCAGAATCTGCAACGCGGTGAGGTGCAGAGCCCGTGGATTGTCCGCCAGTTCGTCCCGCAGGGCGTTGGCCGATCCTCCGCTCAGGGCGGCCAGCCGTGCGGCGCATTCTTCCAGCGGATGTGGGCCGGGCGTGAATAACAGCGTGGGCCACGCGGCGCTTTCGGACCTCGTACCGTGAATCGCGGACAGGAGCCCGGCCCTCAGCAATGACGACTTTCCGGAGCCGGACGCACCGAAAACGGCGACAAAGCGATTGTCGCGTACCCGCGATACCAGATCCTCGGTGAGTCGTTCCCTGCCGAAGAACCATTCCGCGTCCTCGGGCTGGAATGCGGCCAGCCCCACGTACGGGGCGCGCGCCCCGTCGTCAGGCGCAACGGGAAACGCGTCGGCCGAATCGGTTTTCGCGCGGTCCGCGGCCAGCTGCTGCCATCGGACCTCCCATTCCGACGGATCACCTCCGCAGGCCCGCACATAGGCGAGCGCGACGGCCAGGCTCGGCAGTCTCCTGCCCGAGGCCGCATCGGCCAGTGTCGTCGGCGAGTAGTGGGCCCGGCCGGCCAATTCGCGGTACGGCGGGCTTCCCGCTTCCGCTCGCAATAGTCGCAGGTCAGCGGCAAAACGCGTTAACGCGCTGCCATCGTCGTCCAACGGCCGTTCGGCTCGTGGCATCTCAGAAACCCCCGTTTCGAATCCCCGGGGCACATTGTCCGGATCCTGTTGTCCGGCGTCTACCCCCCGACACCGGACAACGCTCCACCAGTAGAAACCGACTGAGCCCGTCCAGACGGGACCGGAGAACGGGAGGTAGAGATGAAACGCGACAAGCCGCCCAGGCTCGCGACAGGCTCCACGGCCGCGCGGTTCGCACGCAAGGCGGCGCTGCTTTCGGTCGGAGCGACCATGGCCTTCGCCGCGATTCCCGCGCTTACCGCGCACGCCGACGGAAGAGTCCAGTGGAAGAACCTCGGCATGGGGCGATATCTGGAGGTCTACAAGTCCTCGAAGCAGAAAGGCGCCATCGTCGGCGCGTGGCCGGGAAACGGCAGCAAGACGCAGTACTGGTACGACGTGAAACTCTCCAAGGGCGGGTATTACGCGGAGTTCAATTACAACAGCAAGCTCCTGCTGACCGCCTACACCGACTGCAACCAGGGGGTGACGCAGTGGCCCACGTCCCCAGGAAACTATGCGTACACGACCCAGCAGTGGCGGGAACACCATCTTTCCAGCGATGAGGGATGGGCTCTCATCAACAAGGCCGGGTGCAGTGGCAACGAGTGGACCGACATTCTTTCCATCCATCCCCAGCACCCCGACTGGTACAACGTGTACCTGTTCTCCGAGAAATCCGGCCCCTGCGACATCTCTTATTGGCCGGACGCGGGACCCCAGAGCTACTGCTTGTGGAAATAGAAAACAGAGGAGCCGCTTGACCATGGAACGCGCATTCCCGCACAAAAGACGAGCAGCGGTGGTCGTGGCCCTGAGCGCGGCGGTTCTCGCCGCCGGCGGAGCCGCCACGGCGATGGCCACGGCCCGGGGCCCAGGTGGGCCGGCGGCCGGTAACACCCCTGCGCCCGTCGAGAGCACCAACGGGCCGACGCCCGCCCCCGACTCGACATCGGACCCGGCCGATCACCTACCGCCGGAGCCGGCGCCAACCTCCGAGCCTTCTCTCGGCCCGATCCCGAAGATCACGGACCGGAATCCGCTCCCCATGCCGCTGGATTCGGTGATGACTTCGCTGAGCGACATCAAGCTCATCGAAACCGCCGGCGGACTGAAGGCCCGCGACTGCATGAGGTCACTCGGATTCGCGCACTGGACACCGGAGAGCGTTGCCAGCCCCGCGGACGACAAGGACTCCGATGTGCTCGACTACCTCGCGCCGTCGGATGTCGCCCAATCCGGGTACCCATCGATCTTCATCAACAAGTCCGGCCAGGCGAGCCTCAAGAAGTCCGCCTCGCAGTCGGACCCGAGTC
The DNA here is from genome assembly GCF_044457685.1 of Nonomuraea sp. NPDC050536. Classification (NCBI taxonomy): domain Bacteria; kingdom Bacillati; phylum Actinomycetota; class Actinomycetes; order Streptosporangiales; family Streptosporangiaceae; genus Nonomuraea; species Nonomuraea sp. NPDC050536. The sequence goes on along the minus strand of NZ_JBITHD010000004.1, from coordinate 455,664 downwards.
CGGACGCCCTGCGCGCCTACCTCGGCACCGAGTCCAGGACGGCCGCGGGCGCCGCGGTGCCTGAAGGCGGTTGTGAGTCCAAGGGGGACAGCGACGTGCGGGGCGATGCCCTGGACCTTCCTGTCGACCCACGACTGCTCGCGGGAGAGGCGAAGTTCGCAGCCCTGCGCGATCAACGGATGATGAAGATCTTCGCGACCTGGAGCTCCTGCATGGAGCGGCGCGGCCTGCATTACGACGATCCGCTCAGTGCCCAGGTCGACCCGCGGTGGGGGACCCGTACGGCAGGCACTCCGGCGAGCGCCGATGAGAAGAGCACGGCGGCGGCCGATGCGGCCTGCCAGCAGGAGGTCAACCTCGTCGGCACGTACAAGGCGCTGGAGATCGCCTATCAGCAGCAGCTGCTCGGCACTTACCGGTCGCAGCTCACGACGGCTCTGTCGATCTTCGGTACGTGGGTCTCGAACGCCAAGTCCGTCATCGCCAAAGGCTGACCGTCTCCCATAGGGCCCGGCCGGCCCTACCTTCTCACCCGATCCGCGACGCGCTCCCTTCCGGCGTGCCGAGCTTCCCGTGACCGACGGTGAGCTCGGCACGCGGTCACGGGTGGCTTTCGCATGCCCCGAGCAAGGAGAGACCAGAGATGAAAGCGCATCGGCGCTGGATCCCGCTTGTCGGAATGAGCCTGATCGCCTCGATTTCCTTACCCCCGGCGATCGCCACGGCATCGCCCACCGACCCCTCGCAGTCCCCGCAGCCACAATCCGCTCAGCCCGCGCCCACTGCTTCAACCGCTGGGAGCACCGTCGACGCACAACAGCGGGACGGGGTGCTGCCGAAGGACTGGCGATCGTCCAGCGACGTCGCATGGACCACGAACGGTGACGCCACCGGCCTTCATCTGCTGGCGGCCGACGCGTCCAGCGGCTACACCTGGCGCACGGTCGCGACCCTGGCAGAGCCCGGGCTGGAGACCGACCAGTGGATCGGAAACGCGTGTTTGACGGCTTCAGGACAGCGCGCCGTCGTGGTCTACGCCCCCCGGTCGTTCACCAACAAGCCCGAGCTCGCCCGCAGGGGAGCATTCACGGCGGTGGTGGACATGAGTTCGGGAGCCGTCACGAAGCTGCCCATCACCACGAGCCTCTCGTACTTCAACCCGGGCTGCGGGACGGGGGAATCCGCCATCATCACGCAGGAGGGCGACGAGGACCTCGGGGCGACCCGGCTCTTCCGCGTCGACGCGGAGACCGCCAAGCCCGGTAAGGCGCTGAAGGTCGAGGGGCAGGTCACCTCCGCGGTCCCCACCGATGACGGGATCGTGGCCGCCAAGGGCGCCCGGCTCGTGCGGCTCGGTCAGGACGGCCGGACGACGCCGCTGGCGGACACCGCCAACATCCCCTTCGACCTGCGGGTGGACGCGGAAGGCGGTGTCGAGTATCTGGACCACGTGGACAAGGACGTCCGGGTTCTACGGACTGTCGGAACGCGGACCACGACGCTCGTGAACGGCCCCCTCGGCGCCGTCGGACTGGCCCCTGGCACGGATGGCAGGGTCTTCATCACCGGAAACCCGTCGTCGCTCACCGCTCTGCCGTCGTCGGTACAGCAGCTGAACGTGCCTGCGAGGGCACAGGTCTCGACCCAGGGCCGGGCGACGCTCACCAGCGTGGACGCGAAGAATCCCGTCAGCCGGGAAATCGGGGCCCCGGTCGATCCCGACCGCCCCGAGCCCGTCCAGATGGAGGCGCTGATCCCGGAGACGGGCAAGACGGTGGCCTTCAACGTCGAGCCCGGTGAACGGCCCAGCAGCCGGTACGCGGATGGCCGCGCGCCCGTACGGCTGCAGGGGCCGAATCAGGCACACCCATCCGCCACCGCGTCATCCAGCAACCCCGTCGACACGGACAGGTACTGCTCGATACCACGCAACGACGTGAACGCACAGGCATACCAGCCGACCCCACGTCAGGTCGAGTGGGCGGTCGACCTCGCGGTGCTGGGAAATCTCAACGTCCTCCGCCCAGCCGGATATCGCGGATTCGGACTTCCCGACTACAGACCCCAGGGCTTGTTCCCCCCAGGTCCGGGACTGGCCGGGGGTGGCCACGTGCCGCCGCAGGTCTTCCTCGGCATCCTCTCGCAGGAATCGAACCTGTGGCAGGCGGACCGCTACGGCAAGTCGGGCGAATACAGCAACCCCCTGATCGGAAATTTCTACGGGCTCAAGGCGGACAGCACCACCGGCGAGATCAACGACTGGACCATCCACTGGGACAACTCCGACTGCGGCTACGGCATCTCGCAGATGACCGACGGCATGCGCCTGGCCGGCCATGCGAAGGAGCACGAGACGCCGCTCCCACCGACGCAGCAGCGGGCGATCGCCCTGGACTACGCGGCCAACATCGCCGCCGGCCTGAAGCTGGTGTCGGACAAGTGGAACGAGCTGTATCCGATCATGAAAGCCAACAACGGCGACCCCAGCAGAATCGAGAACTGGTATTACGCGACCTGGGCATACAACAGTGGATTCCACGCGCAATCGGAGGCGGCGGCCAACCACGGTGCGTGGGGCCTGGGCTGGTTCAACAACCCGGCCAATCCACGCTACAACCCGGATCGGGAGCCTTTCCTGTACGGCAACTCGTGGTCCGACGCGGCGCATCCGGAGCGCTGGACCTATCCGGAGAAGGTCATCGGGTTCGCGTCCTGGTCGATCGACACTCCTGACGGCCCCGGCTTCCGGCCGGCCTGGTGGAACAACGATGATCAGCGTAAACGCGCGACGCCGCCGATCAACCAGTTCTGCGACAACTCCAACGAATGCGAGCCCGGCAAGAAGTATCAACCGACCGATCCCGACGTCAAGAACGAAAAGCCCGGACCGTGTGCGCACCAATACAACGGCCTTTACGACCTGCACTGCTATTACCACCAGTCGTCGACCTGGAAGAATGACTGCGATTCCAGCTGCGGTCACGAGCTGATTCGCTTCGACGCGAGTTATCCGGAACAACCCGACGGCACCCATTACCCGCCCCAGTGCGACCAGGGCGCAGGCCTGCCTTCCGGCGCACTCGTCATCGACGACGTACCGAGCGGCACCTACATCGCACGATGCGGTAAGTCGGTGTCCAGCGCAGGGACATTCAGCTTCGACTTCGATCCGAACCACCACAACCCCAGCACCTACACCGCCAAGATCGATCTACATCAACTCGGGGGCGGCAACGGCGGACACACCTGGTTCGCCCACTCACGGACACCGGGCGACGAGTTCGCGATGAAGGGGACCTGGACTCTCAACCGGAGCGTCAACGGCTGGGCACGGGTATTGATCCACACGCCCGACCACGCCGCCCATTCCCGCGAAGCCACGTACAGACTCAATGACACCCTGAAGTCGTTTCGGGTGGTGCCGCAGCGCACACAGGCCAACGCGTGGGTATCGCTCGGCGTGTTCAAGTTCGCTGGCGCCCCGGCAATCACGCTGGGCAATGAAACCGACGATGGCAGCGGGCTGGAGGACCTCGCCTGGGATTCCGTCGCGGTCCAGCCTCTGTCCGCCAAGCCCAAGGACATCGTGGTGGCGCTGGGCGACTCCTACTCCTCCGGCGAAGGGGCCTCGCAGCGGAGCAATCCCAGCGACTACTACAAGGAGAGCGATGTCGACGGCACCGACAAGGTGTGGCGCGACGCTTGCCACCGCTCGCCGTACGCCTGGTCTCGGCAGGCGACGATCCAGGACAGCTCGACGAGCGTAGGCGACAGGGCCGACCACTGGGACTCCGCGATGGACTACCACCTCATCGCCTGCTCCGGAGCAGTGACCGCCAACGTTCTCCCGGCGACCGTCGATGACGTTCCCGGCGGACACAAGGAATACAGCGAGTTGCCCCAGCTCTCCCAGGGGTATCTCAACGAGAACACCACGCTGGTGACCATCTCCATCGGAGGGAACGACGCCAGATTCTCCGACATCGTCAAACAGTGCATCTACAAGGCCACGCCCTTCCTCTGTGAGGACACGACGCTGTCGGGAGACTCGGACGAGCTGAGCGTCGCCGAACCACAACGGATCAAGGGGCCCGTGCACAAGGCCATCAAGACCGTCCTACTGAAGATCCACGAGCTCGCCCCCAACGCCAAGATCATGCTCATGGGGTATCCGAAACTGCTGGAACGCCAAGGACAATGCATCACAGGAATCGCCGTCCCGGAGGCGGCCTGGCTGAACGACACAGCTGACGTTCTCGCCGACGAGATGAAACAGGTCGCCGCCGAGGCCACCACCGCCGGTGCGCCGACCTGGTTCGCCGACCCTCGCGGTAACTTCGCCGGGCAGGGGGTGTGCGGAGACCCGGAAACCATTCACGGAGTCGTGCTCGACAAGACTCCTGGTGACTCGCCCGTGGCCGATTTTCCCGGAGCTCCGACGATCTCGTCGCAGTCGTTCCATCCGAAGATCCCGGGCGCCGCGAACTATGCCGGCGCCGAAAACGCGATTCTGCGGAAGATGGGCATGTAGCTGAAGCGACGGGTGCCGCCGAGCTCAACCCTCGGCGGCACCCGTCGTCATCCGCCCGGCCGGGCCGCCCTGACGACGCCGCTCGGACCCGGCTTGGGCTGGAGGTGGAGATATCTACAGGGAGAGTGGAGCGACAACCGCAATGGCGGCGGCCGGGCAATCGGAGAGGCTCCGATGCATGGCAAACTCGTACTTCGCCACCGGGTGGCGGAAATACGGCTGGCTGGCGGCCGGCATAGCGCTCGGACTATTCGGCACGAACAGCGAATGGTCGATTCCGATCGCCGGCTGGCTGTTCTCCATCGGTCTGATGCGGTTCACCAGAAGCTCCAGGGTGCTCGCCGGACTCGCGTGCATCGGCCTGTCGGCGACGGCGACGACGGTCGTCTACGTCGCGGCCGCGGGCCAGTCCGGTGTCCTGCCCATCCTGCTCGGCTGTCTGCTGCTGAGCCTGATCCTGAGTATTCCGCTGCTGGCCGACCGGCTGCTCTTCCAGCGGTTGAATCCGTTTCTGGCCACGCTGGTCTTCCCGGCGGCCCGGGTGACGGTCGAATTCCTGGTCGCGGCGATCAGTCCGCTCGGGACGATTTTCGGGCCGTTGGCCGCGACGCAGTCGGCGAACCTGCCGCTGCTCCAGACGGTGTCCGTCACCGGCATCTACGGGCTCAGCTTCCTGATGGCCTGGGTCGCACCGGTCGTCAATCTCGCGCTGGAACGCCGGCTGCACTGGCCGTCGATCCGGACCGTCGCGTTGACGTACGTCTCGGTGCTCGTACTCGTCCTCATCGGCGGTGGCCTGCGGCTGGCCATGGCGCCGACGGCGCCGAGTCTGGTGCGTGTCGCCGGCATCAGCGCGTCGCTCGCGGCCGAGGGCCGTATGCGACAGATCAACAACTTCCACACGCCGCAGGTCCTGCCCGAGCAGAAGCCGACGCTGCGCAAGGCGTTCGCGGTGCTCAACGACGACCTGTTCGCCCACAGCCGGATCGAGGCCGACGCCGGCGCGAAGATCGTGGCCTGGCCGGAGACCGCCGCCGTCGTGCTCAACGAGGACTTCCCCGATTTCCTGCGGACCGCCCAGAGCCTGGCCAAAGAGAAGCAGATCTATCTCGACATGGGGATAGCCGTCATCCTCGACGGCCAACCGCACTCACGCGACATCGCCGTGCTCGTGGGACCCGACGGCAAGCTGCTGTCGACCTTCGACAAGGCGCATCCCGTACCCGGTATGGAAAGCCTTCGGCCCGGCGACGGCATCGTGCCGGTGTCCGAGACGCCGTACGGCAGGCTGGCCAACGTCATCTGCTTCGACGCAGATTTCCCCAGCACGCTCCGCACGCACGCCGACATCATGTTCGTCCCCGCCAACGACTGGAAAGGCATCGAGCGTACGCACTCGGCGAACGCGGTGTTCCGCGCCGTCGAGAACGGATACTCCCTCGTCCGGCAGACCAGCGGCGGCATCGCGATCACCGTCGACGCCTACGGTGCGAGCCTGGCCAGGACGAACTACTTCAGCACCACGCAGCAGAGCATGATCGTGTCCGTGCCGACGCGAGGCACCTGGACGGTCTACGGCCTGGTCGGCGACCTGTTCGCCTGGCTCTGCGTCACGAACGTCGTCGGGCTGACGGGACTGGCCATCTTCCGGCGAATCGGACACCAGGGCTGATCGTGGGCTTTCCTGATGAGAGTGCGATGATGCCACCAGCGCGGAACGGGGGAGACAAACGATGAGGGCGAGGCTTGCGACACCGGTGCGCGCGCTGGCCATGATCGGCCTGTCGGTCGCCGGTATCTGCGCCGCCGTCCTGGTCGTGGTCAGTGCCGCACTGATGCTGGTCGGCGTCGGCCGGTATGTGTTCCCGCCGGCCGTGTCGCTGCTGCGGACGGTCGCGGACGCGGCCCGGCGGCTGGCGGGCCGGCTCGGCGTGGACATCGAGCGTCCCTACGGCCCCCAAACGGACGCGGTCGCGCTGCTGAAGGAGCGTGCGACCTGGCGGGACGTGCTCTGGGCGGTCCTCGACCCGATCATGGGCACGTGGGCGGCCGCGCTGGCGCTCGGCATGCCGCTCTACGGGTTGTACGGCGCAGCCGTACAACCCTTCGTGTGGCAGGCGAACGCCCGAGCCGGCGGCACCAACTCCTACGGCGTCATCCACGTGACCTCGACGGCCAGCGCGTTGGCGGCGGTCCCGGCCGGGCTCGCGTTGATCGCGCTCGGCCTGTACATCGGGCCGAAGGTGCTGGGGCTGCGCGCCCGGTGGGCGCGCGGCCTGCTCGGGCCGTCACGGACGACCGAGCTGGAGCAGCGGGTCGACACGTTGGTGGAGACGCGCGCGGACGGTGCCGACGCGCAGGCCGCGGAACTGCGCCGGATCGAACGCGATCTGCACGACGGCGCGCAGGCACGGCTGGTCGCGGTGGGCATGGGGCTCGGCAATGCCGAGCGGCTGTTCGACGAGGACCCGGAGGCGGCGCGCGCCCTGCTGGCCACGGCTCGGGAGGCCTCGTCGAAGGCGTTGGACGAGCTGCGCGACCTGGTGCGGGGCGTTCACCCGCCGGTGCTGGCCGACCGTGGCCTCGCCGACGCGATCCGAGCCCTGGCGCTGGATTGCATGCTCGATGTCGAAGTGTCGTCCGATCTGACCGGACGGCCATCGCCACCGGTCGAGTCGGCCGTCTACTTCGCCGTCAACGAACTGCTCGCCAACACCAGCAAACACGCGGGCGCGGCGTTGGTCCGTGTCACCCTCGGCTACCGGCACGGCGTGCTCAGCTGCGATGTCGTCGATGACGGCGACGGTGGCGTCGATCCGGCCAATGGCACCGGGCTGCGTGGCATCCAAAGCCGACTGGCCGTCTTCGACGGAACGATCGCCGTCGACAGCCCGCCCGGCGGACCTACTCGTGTGCATCTGGAGGTGCCGTGCGCGATCAGATCCGAGTAGTCGTCGCCGAGGATCTGTTCCTCATCCGGGACGCGTTGATCCGCATGCTCACCGAGCACGGCTTCACGGTCGTGGCCGCCGTCGACAACGGCCCGTCCCTGCGCAAGGCGCTGGCCGAGGAGCGGCCCGACGTCGCGGTCGTCGACGTACGGCTGCCGCCGTCGTTCACCGACGAGGGCCTGCAAGCCGCGATCCAGGCGCGCCGCGAGCGGCCCGGCTTCCCGGTGCTGGTGCTGTCGCAGTACGTGGAGCAGCTCTACGCCCGTGAACTGCTCGCGGACGGCGCCGGCGCGGTCGGCTACCTGCTGAAGGACAGGGTGTCCAACACCGAGCAGTTCATCGACGCGGTCAAGTCGGTGACCCGTGGCGGTACGGCGATGGACGCGCAGGTCGTGGCCAAACTGCTGACCCGGGGGGACGCGCGCGGCCGTACGGCGGAATTGAGCCCCCGCGAACGCGAGGTGCTGAGCCTGATCGCCGCAGGGCGCTCCAACGCGGCGATAGGTCATCAGCTCACGATCTCCGCAAGCGCGGTCAACAAACACATCTCCAGCATCTTCGGCAAGCTCCACCTGCCGGAGTCCGAGGACGACAACCGCCGCGTCCTGGCCGTGCTCGCCTATCTCAACCGCTGACAGGACGCCGACGGGTCAGGAGGATCGCATGGCAGATGCTTTGATGGCGGGCAAGGGCGATGGTCGGGCGAGTGCCGAGGCCGTGGGCAGTGATTGGCGAGTGGCGCTCGAGCCGGGTGATGACGTCGTCGGCAAGGCGGCGTCGGTGCGGCCGAGTGGGCGGCAGCTGGCCTGGCTGGCCCTCGAGCGGACCGCGTTCCTGCACTTCGGCGTCAACACCTTCACCGGCCAGGAGTGGGGCTACGGCGACGAGGACCCCGAGCTGTTCCAACCCGAGGACCTCGACACCGACGAGTGGGCCCGCGAGCTGAGCGCGGCCGGGTTCCGGCTGGCGATCCTCACGGTCAAGCACCATGACGGCTTCGTCCTGTACCCGTCGAAGCTCACCACCCACACGGTCGCCTCCTCGACGTGGCGAGCCGGACGGGGCGACGTCCTCAGGGATTTCGTCACGTCGATGCGCGGTCACGGCCTCAAGGTGGGCGTCTACCTCTCCCCGGCGGACGAGCACGAGCCCACCTACGCCAACGGCAGCCAACGCCGGCCCCGCCGGATCGGCGACCTGACCCTCCCCGCCAGCGACTACGGCGCCTACATGCTGGGCCAGCTGCACGAGATCCTCACCGGGTACGGGCCCATCGACGAGGTCTGGTTCGACGGCTCGCTGGGGCGCATCCCCGACGGCCGCGCCGAGCACTACGACTTCGACAGCTGGTACACCCTGATCAGGACCCTCTCCCCGGACGCCGTGATCGCCAACTGCGGCCCCGACGTCCGCTGGGTGGGCAACGAGACCGGCCTGGCACGCGAGGACGAGTGGAACGTCGTCCCCGTGCGCGTCGACCGCGAGCGCGTCGACGTGCTGCCGACGTATGACGCCCCCGACCTGGGCAGCCGCCGGGCCCTGGAGAACGCCACCTCCGCGCAGGACCACCTCGCGGCTTCGCCCTCATGGTTGCAGTGGTGGCCGGCTGAGGTTGACGTGAGTATCCGTCCCGGATGGTTCTACCACGACGACGAGCGGCCCAAGACGCCCGAAGATCTCATGGCGATCTACGGCGAGTCCGTGGGCAGGGGTGCGGTGCTGCTGCTCAACATTCCGCCCGACCGCCGTGGACACCTGCCCGCCGAGGACGTCGCGGTCCTGCGCGAGTGGGCGTCCATGATCGAGCGTGACTGGGAAGGCCCGCTCCCTGCCAGGCGCGACGGTGAGGTGCTGGAGTTCGACGAGCCTGCCGAGGTCGCCCGCCTGGCCCTGGCCGAGGACCTGCGCCACGGCCAGCTCATCGAGGACGTGGTCGTCGAGGCCGAGCAGGAGGACGGCTGGCAGCGGATCGCCGGATGCGGGACGGTCGGCGCCAAACGCCTCATCACGCTCCCCGCCCGGGTGACGGCCCGCCGCTTCCGCGTGCGGGTCCTCCGCGCACGCGCCACCCCCACCTCACGACGATCGATTTGTACGGCAACGCCTGATTCGTCCCGGTTTACCGGTTTATTTCGGGACGAAGTTTGGGCCAACCCATTGACGCGCCCCGCGCGATGCCGTTACTAAATGCATTTAGTAACCGCGAGGAGGCAAGAGTGGACGGCCCGACGATCGCCGACGTAGCCCGCCTGGCCGGTGTGTCGAAGGGCGCGGTGTCCCTGGCGCTCAACGACAAGCCGGGCGTCAGCGAGGAAACCCGCCAGCGCATCAAGCAGGCGGCCAAGGACCTCAACTGGCGCCCCAGCATCCACGCCCGCGCCATGCTCCGCTCCCGCGCCTTCGCTGTCGGCCTGGTGCTCGCGCGCGACCCGCGCCACCTGGCCCTCGACCCGTTCTTCGCCGGCTTCCTTGGCGGCGTCGAGACCGTGCTGGCGGGCAGTGGCTCGGTGCTCGTGCTCCAGGTGGTCGGCAGGGACGAGCGGGCGGAGGCCGAGAGCTACCGCGGCCTGGCCACCGAGCGCCGCATCGATGGCGCTTTCCTGCTCGACATCCGCCGCGACGACGGCCGGCTCCAGCTGCTGTCGGAGCTCGGCCTGACCGCCGTGGCGATCGGCCCGGCCACCGTGGACTACGGCGCCACCCCGGCCGTGGGTATCCGCGACGCCGACGGCATCACGGCCGCCGTCGACCATCTGGTGGAGCTGGGTCATCGCAGGATCGCCTTCGTCGAAGGGGATCCGGCCTACCTGCACTCCAGCTCCCGCCTCGACGCGTGGCTGCAGGCCATGCGCGGTCACGGGCTGCCCGCCGTACTGCATGAAGTGGGTTACTTCACCGGAGACGGCGGGGCGGCGGCGACGCGGCGGCTGCTCGCGCGGGAGCAGCACAGGCCGACCGCGATCGTCTACGCCAGCGACCTGATGGCCGTCGCCGGGATGTCTGTGGCGCGGGAGGCCGGGCTGCGGGTGCCGGAGGACCTGTCGGTGACAGGGTTCGACGACAACCCGGAGGCCGCGCATCTGCATCCCGCGCTCACCACCGTGCACCAGGATCCCGTCTCCGTCGGGGCGGCGGCCGCCGAGCTGCTGCTGGCCCTCATCGACGGCCGGGACGGCCGGCCGGACACGGTCGCGCCCCGGCTGATCACCCGCGCTTCGACCTCGCCTCTTTCCTGACCCCCCACCGATAAGGAACGCGCCATGTCCTCATCACCCCTATCTCGTCGTGCCCTTTTCCGGGGCGCCGCCGGTGTCGGCGGGCTGCTCGCGCTCGGCGCCTGCTCCACCACCAAGAGCCCGGGCGCGAAGAGCGCGGCCAAGATCGTCGACGTGAGCCACTGGGACCAGCTGGTCAGCCAGGAGCCGTGGGTCAAGAAGGAGATCGAGCTCTTCCAGGCGGCCCACCCGAGCATCGCGATCAAGCGCACCCAGCAGGCCAGCGGCGACCTGGGTAACCTGCTCGACCTGGCCTGGCGGGGCGGCAGCGCGCCCGACATCTTCAAGGTGCCCAGCGACAAGCTGGACGACTACGTGGCCGACGGGCGGGTGCTCGACCTCGGCAAGTACGCCACGGCCGACTGGCAGAAGACGTTCCCGCCGTACTCGTTCGTCGAGGGGATCAACACGTTCGGCGGCAAGATCTACAGCTCTCCCTTCGAGGGGGACGCGCCCTGGGTGCAGCTGTACATCAACAACAAGGTCTTCAAGGACGCCGGGCTGGTCGAGGCCGACGGCAACGTGAAGATCCCGAAGACCTGGGACGAGGTCACGCTGTTCGCCGAGCAGATCACCAAGAAGGGCAACGGCAGCGTGCACGGCATCGGCTTCGGAAACAGCGCCTTCTCGATCATCCCGTGGTGGGTGGAGCTGTTCACCGCGGGCGCGGGCTTCCCGGGTTCGATGCCGCCCGGCTTCCCCGGTGGGCTCGACCCGCGTACCGGCAAGTTCACCCGCACCACCGAGCGGGCCATCAGCGACTTCCTCACGCTCTTCCTGGAGTGGAAGAGCAAGGGGTTCGTCACGCCGAACGCGCTCAGCATGGACGACGAGATCTCCCGGCAGCAGTTCGCGCGCGGCAAGTTCGGCATGATCGTGGGCGGCGTGTGGAACCAGCCCGGCTGGAGCGAGCTGGGCTTCACCGACTACTCGGTGACCACCCTGATCACCGCGGACGGGCAGCCGAAGAGCTTCTTCTACTACGGGCCCGGCAAGTACAACCTGGCGATCTCGGCCACCGCCAAGCACCCGGACGAGACCTGGGAGTGGTTCAAGTGGTGGAACGGCCCCGAGGCCGGAGCCAGGTACGTGCAGGAGCTCAAGGGCGGCGTCTCCATCCATCCCGAGGCCAACGACCCGAGCAAGGTGGACTTCGCGCCGTTCGCCGCCTTTGTGGGCATGACCAAACTCAGCCTGGCCGGCCCGAATCCGGCGCTACGCAACCCGGCGACCGGCAGCGTGGTCGTCAAGAAGATCACCCCCGACTTCGACGCCATCTGCACCGGCCTGTTCACCGGGCAGATCAAGGACATGGGCGCGGCGCTGTCTCGACTGCAGGAGCAGCAGGAGAAGGCGTTCAACGACGCGCTGGCCAAGGCGGCGGCCAAGGGGCACAAGGCGACGATCGCCGACTACACCTTCAGCGACTGGGATCTCACCAAACCGTATAAGTGGGACATCCCTCAGTACATCACCACGAAATGACCGCCGAGCTCGCCGGGGCGGCCAGGAGCGCCGCCCCGGTCACCCGCAACGGAACGCTCTGGCGCAGGATCCGCGAGAACCGCTGGACCTACGCCTACCTGGCGCCCTTCGTGGTGCTCACCTCGGTGTTCGTGATCTACCCGATCTTCGCCTCGGCCGGTTACACGCTCTACGAGTGGAACGGCCTGGGAGATCCGTCCGACTTCGTCGGGCTGCGGAACTTCCGCGACGTGGTCGGCGACGGCTTCTTCTGGAGCTCATTCAGGCACGCGGCGATCTACACGGTCGTGCTCGTGCCCGTGCAGCTGGTACTCGCGCTCTCGCTGGCGCTGGTGTTGAACAACCGCAAGCTGCGCGGCTCAACGTTCTACCGGGCGATCTACTTCCTGCCCGCGGTCACGTCGGTGGCCATCGTGGGCGTCGTGCTGAAGCTGATGCTGTCCAACTTCAGTGACGTGATCAGCCAGCCGCTGGTCAAGCTGGGGCTGATCGACCAGCCGGTGGACTTCCTCGGCAACCCCGACGCCGTGCTCTGGGTGATCATCGCGGTCGGCATCTGGAACACGCTCGGCTACAACATGGTCTACTTCCTGGCCGGGCTGCAGGCGATCCCGAAGGAGCAGTACGAGGCCGCCCAGATCGACGGCGCCGGGCGGGTCGCCCAGTTCGTCCACGTGACGGTGCCCGGGCTGCGCAGCGTCGGCGTGGTCATCGTGTTCCTCGCCATCATCGGCAGCCTGCAGGTCTTCGACCTGGTGATGGTGCTGACGGGCGGCGGGCCGTACTTCGCCTCGGAAGTGGTGAACACCTACATCTACCACCAGGCCTTCGGCGGCACGATCGGCAGCGGCGCGGGCGGAGAGCCGAACGTCGGCTACGCCTCCGCGGCGTCGTTCTTCTTCGGGCTCATCCTGCTGGTGCTCACGTTCGGGCAGTTGTGGGCGGTCAGGAAGTTGCGCTCACGGAAGGGGGGAGCGGAGTGAGGCGCGCGTTCACCCACATCATGCTGCTCGGCTTCGGCTTCGCCTACGTCTACCCGTTCCTGTGGGCGGTCGGCAGCTCGCTGAAGTCGCCGATCGACTTCCTCGACACCGGGCTCGGGCTCAAGCCGACCACGTTCATGTGGGACAACTACGTCAAGGCGTGGGACCAGGCCAGCTTCGGCACGTACTTCCTCAACACGCTGATCATCTCGGTGACCACGGTCGCGTTCGTGCTGCTGCTGACAGCGATGGCCGGGTTCGCGCTGGCCCGGCACACCTTCCCGGGGAAGAAGGCGCTGATCGGGGTGGTGCTGGCGACGTTCCTGCTGCCGCACGGATACACGATCATCCCGGTGTTCGACATCGTGAAGGCGCTCGGGCTGCTCGACACGCTCTGGTCGGTGATCCTCGTCCAGGTCGGTGGCGGGCTGGTGTTCGGGACGTTCATGTTCATGGCCTACTTCCAGACGATGCCCCGCGAGCTGGAGGAGGCCGCGCGGGTGGACGGGGCCGGGTACAACACGCTGTTCTTCCGGGTGATCCTTCCGCTGTCGCGCCCGATGGCGGCCACGCTCGGGCTGTTCACGTTCATCAGCTCGTGGAACAACTTCTTCCTGCCGCTGGTGTTCACGCTGGGCAAGCCGGAACTGCGCACGCTCGGCGTCGGGTTGTACGCCTTCACCAGCCAGACGTCCACGAACTGGACGCTGCTGTGCGCGGGAGCGATCATCTCGCTGGCGCCGATCGTGGTCGTCTTCATCGTCGCCCAGCGCTACGTGGTCGACGCCATCGCCGGCGCGGTGAAGGCCTGAGAGACGTCCACCGGCTGGACCCGCAGGCCTCCGCCTGCGGGCCCACCTCCCAGGAGGCCAGGGAAGTGCGGCTGCGGATCATGACGTGGAACATCCTCGACGGCGGCCGGTTCGGGGTGGCGGCGCTGATCGCCGCCGTCCGCGCGGACGTGATCGTCACGATCGAGACGTACGGCCTGGGCGCCGAGATCGGGGCCGCGTACGGCCACCAGGGAGTGCCGATCACCCGCAGGCCGCCGGGCGAGGGCGACAACCTCTGGCTGTTCAGCCGGTATCCGATCGCCGAGGCCTATCCCGAGCCGACAGGGGAGCACCTGTCGTCGTTCAACGCGGGCGGGGTGCGGCTCGGCCTCGGCGGTGGGCGGGAGCTGGACGTCTTCCCCGTGTGGCTGCATTACCTCGACGACCTGGTGGGAGAGCTGGAGCGGGGCAGGCGGGAGGGCCTCGATGAGCTCGACCACGCCCGACATGTTCAGATCAAAGCCCTTCTCTACGACTATGTCGCCACGCACGGCAGCCCGGATCGGCCCGCGATCCTGGCGGGCGACTTCAACACGGTCTCTCACCTGGACTGGGGTGACGTGGTCGAGGGAAGGGTGACCAGAGAGGTGCAGCAGGCCGGGTTCCAGGACGTCTACCGGTCGCTGCGGCCGGATGTGCTCACCGATCCCGGCGGATCATGGGATGTGCTCAAGCGGTTCGACGGGGCCTATCGCATCGACTACCTCTTCACCCGCGGCGCGATCGATCCCGTCGCGACCTGGATGCTGGGGGAGCGCGCCCCCGGCGATCCGCCGCAGGACTTCTTCTCCGACCACGCAGCGCTCATCGCCGACCTGAGGATCCAGTCATGAACATCATTCCTCGTCCCGCCCGACTGACCAGGCAACCGGGCTTCTGGCGGCCGACTCCCGACGGGGTCACGCTGCGTATCGAGCGGACCGGACTGGGGCCGGAGGGATACCGGCTCTCCGTGACGCCCGACGGAGTGCTCGCCACCGCCGAGGACGAGCGCGGGTTGCGGTGGGCGGAGCAGACGCTGCGCCAACTGGAGGCCGATGGACAGGTGCCGTGCGTCGAGATCGAGGACGCCCCGCGCTTCCCCTGGCGGGGCGTGATGCTGGACGTGGGCCGCTGGTGGTTCCCCGTCGGCTTCCTGCGCCGGATGATCGACCTGGCCGCCCTGCACAAGCTCAACGTCGTCCACCTGCACCTCACCGACGACCAGGGCTGGCGCATGGAGATCGAACGCTACCCACGGCTGACCGAGGTGGGCGCCTGGCGCGCGGAATCCATGCTCGGCCACCACCGCGACCAGCGCTACGACGGCCGCCCGCACGGCGGCTTCTACACCAAACAGGAGCTACGTGAACTGGTCGAGTACGGCACGAGCCGCGGCGTGACCCTGGTCCCGGAGATCGACCTGCCCGGGCACATGCGCGCGGCCATCGCCGCATACCCGCACCTGGGCAACCACCCGGAGGCCGAGCTGCCGGTGCCGGGCGAGTGGGGCGTGCACGAGCAGGTGCTGAACGTGGAGGAGGAGACGATCCGCTTCTGCCAGGACGTGCTGGCCGAGGTCATGGAGGTCTTCCCGAGCCCGTACGTGCACATCGGCGGCGACGAGTGCCCGAAGCAGGAATGGCGCGAGTCGCCACGCGTCCAGCAGCGGATGCGCGAGCTGGAGCTGCCTGACGAGGACGCGCTGCAGAGCTGGTTCGTCGGCCGGATGGCGGAGTTCCTGTCCGCCCATGGCCGCCGCCTGGTCGGATGGGACGAGATAGTGGAGGGCGGGCTCGTTCCGGGCGCCACCGTGATGTCGTGGCGGAGCGAGGAGGGCGGCATCGCCGCCGCCAAGGCGGGGCACGACGCCGTGATGTGCCCGTCCTCGCACACCTACTTCGACCACTACCAGGCCGACCCCGATACCGAGCCGCTGGCCATCGGCGGGCTCACCACGCTCGCCCAGGTGTACGCCTACGAGCCCGTGCCCGCCGGGCTGGACGCCGGCGCCGCCCACCACATCCTGGGCACTCAGGGGCAGGTGTGGACGGAGTACCTGCCCACACCGGAGCAGGTGGAGTACATGGCCTTCCCACGACTGTGCGCCCTGGCCGAGGTGGCCTGGGGCACAACCGGCGACTTCGCCGAGTTCGAGGAGCGGCTGGCGCGCCATGTGCCGCACCGGCTCACTTAGCTGGCGATCCTTCCTGCCGAGAATCACCCGAGACAGCCGGCTGACCCGCTTTACACCGGCGTCCTAGGCGAACGGCCGCCCCGCCAGGGCCGACTCCGGCGCGACACCCAGGGCTGCGAGCACGTGCGCGTGAACGTCGGCTTGCTCCAGCCGGGCGGGTGGCCGGGTGGGGACGCCCGGTCCCGACGCGGCGATCCAGGCGGTGCGCTCGGGCTCGCTCTCGCCGCCGTGGCCGCCCTCGTCGGCATGCCCGTGGTCGGTCACCGCGATGACCGTCCAGCGCTCGGCGGCGAAGCCGGGCCGGTTCTCGATGGCGGCGATCACCTGGCCGATGCGCCGGTCCGAGCTCTCGATCGCCTCGGCGTAGGCGGGCGTCAGGCCCTGGTCGTGCGCCACCACGTCGGGCAGCCCGAAGTAGACGAACGCCGCGGAGATGGAGTCACCTCCGAGCACCTTCGCGGCGTCATCGGCGACCATCTGGTCGGCGTCGTGCCACGCGGGCAGCGTGGGCGGGTCCTCGCCGTAGGGCAGCCTGCCGCCGCCCAGGAAAATGGGCCCGCCCAGGGTGTCGGTGACGAGCTGAGGCCAGCATCCCGAGGCGTACGTGGTGCCGCCACGCTGCCTGACCCGAGTCAGAAAGTCCGGATATTTCGCGAGATGGTGGCCGCGCAGGTCGTTGCCGTAGATGCCGTGCCGGTCGGCGAGCACGCCGGTGGCGATCGTGGCCCAGCCAGGTCCGGAGATCGTCGGCCCCGCGTCGTTGACCCGCACCGGGGCGAGGAACCCGGCAGCCTCGATCGCGTCCAGCGTGGGCGTGCGCGCCGCCCGCAGGGTGTCATACCTGACCCCGTCGACACCGAAGACGACGACGTGGTCACGGATGCTGTGCTCAGTCACCCGTTGATCGTCGTCGTGCCCCGCGGCGCCGACAAGGTCGGGTTTTCTATGAGCGCTATTGCTGGATCAACGACAGGCTAGATGATCTCGAGGTTGGCCATCATGCCCATGTCCTCGTGTTCGGCGTTGTGGCAGTGGAAGAGGTAGCGGCCTCGGTATCCGTCGAAGCGGGTGATGATCTCCGCCGATTCGCCCGGCCGCAGCGAGATGGTGTCCTTGAGGCCCGCGTCGTGGGGCAGCGGCGGCCCGCCGCCGCGCGACAGCACCCGGAAGCCGACCAGGTGCAGGTGGACTGGGTGATGGACGTCGGCGACCAGCCGCCACACCTCCACGTCGCCGAGACCGACCGTGACGTCGGCGCGTGTCGGGTCGAACGGCAGCCCGCCGATCAGCCAGCCGTAGCCGCCGTGCATCCGCCCGGCGCGAAAGGAGAACTCGCGCACCCTGACAGCGTCCTCCCGCCGCCAGGAGGGTAGGTCGGTGGACAGGGCGCGCGGGACGCGGCTGCCGTCGGTCGCCTTGCGCGCGACGCGGAAGGCCATCACGTCGCGGGTACGTCCGGAGCCCAGCTGGTTGACCACCTTGACCAGGCTCCCGACAGGGACGCCGGAGAAGTCGACGACCACGTCGTAGCGTTCCGCGGGCGCCATCGGCAGCAGCCGGTGGGTGACGGGGGCGGCGAGCAGCCCCTGGTCGGCGCCGATCTGCACGAGATCGAGCCGGCGTCCGTCGTCGGTGACCGCTTCGAGCTCGTAGTGGCGGGCGTTGGAGGCGTTGAGGATGCGCAGCCGGTAGCGGGCCGCGTCGACCTCGTGCACGGGCCACGGGGCGCCGTTGACCAAGATCACGTCGCCGAGGACGCCTGCCAGGTACGGCTCGCGCACGCCAGGCCGCTCGCGCAGAGTGGGGTCGAGGGAGGGATAGGCGAGGCTGCCGTCGGCGGCGAACGCACGGTCGGCGATCATGAGAGGCAGTTCGCGCGGCCCTGAGGGCAGGCCGAGATCGTCCTCGGCGTCGTCGCGGATGATGTGCAGCCCGGCCAGCCCACGCCAGATCGCGGGAGCTGTGTAGTCCATCCGGTGGTCGTGGTACCACAGCAGCGTCGGCCGCTGGTCCAGCGGGAAGGTGTAGTCCCGCGTCACCTTGGTCACCACGGCCCGCGGATCCTGCATGCCTCCCTGCATGCCGTGCTCAGAGCCGTGCCCCATCTGCATGGTGGCGTCGTGCCAGCCTTCGGGCAGGACGAGGTCGGTCGGGTATCCGTCGGAGGCTGCCGGGGTCCGTCCGCCGTGCAGGTGTACGACGGTCGGCACGGGCAGGGTGTTGCGGTGTGACACGGTGATCGGCCGGCCACGGCGCGACTCGATCGTCGGCCCGGGGAAGGTGCCCTCGTACGTCCACAGCGGTGTTTTGACACCGGGCAGGATCTCCGCGCTCGCTTCGCGCTGGGTGATCTCGTAACGGTCGGTGCCGCCCGAGGTGCCGACCGGCTTCAGCACGGCGGGAATCGGCAGCGGCACCTGGAAGGGCGGCGGTAGCGGTACGGCGCTGCGCAGCTCGGCACCGGTGATCGACGGCCGGCGGGCCAGCGCGGCCGAGGCCGACAGTCCGGTGGCCGCCATCAGCCCGAGCGCCCCGCCGATGCCCAGCATCCGCCGCCTGGTCAGGCCGCGGCCCTCGTCGTGCTCACGCATCGCGGGCCTCCCGCCGCAGGAGGGGCTGGCGCCAGACGGCGATGAACTGCACAACGAGCGCGGCGACGGTCATCACGCCCAGCGGGATGTGCAGCCACAGCGCACCGTCCAAGCCGGCGAAGTACTGGACTGTCTCGGCCGCCACCACCGCCGTCGTGCCCAGGAACGGCCAGACCTGGCGCAGCCGTACCCATACCACGATCGCCGCGATCAGCTGCACATAGCCGATGGAAGTGACCACGTCGGCGCCGAGCGCGTGCCAGCGCAGGCCGTCGAAGTCGCCGGTCAGATACACCCCGGCGAACACCGGCTGGGCGACGATCGCCACCATGTGCGCGCTGACAACGGCCCGGAAAACCCACTCGGCCGGCCCTGTCCGATGCGCGGCAGCGGATCCCAGACGGCTGGTGACCATGAAGGATCCTCCTCACTCTGATCTCCGTGTACGAACGCACCCGACACTATGGCTCGTGAGTTATCTTGTCTAAGATCAATATTGCTATGGCGTTATGTATGCGGAGGCATGATGGAGCTGAACTCGCTCAAGCAGTTCCTGGTGGTGGCGCGGCTGGAGCACCTCAGCCGGGCGGCCGACGAGCTTCACATCGCCCAGCCGTCGCTGAGCCGTACCATCGCCCGGTTGGAGAGCGAGCTGGGCACACCGCTGTTCGACCGGAGCGGCCGGCTCCGGCTCAACGACGCGGGCAAGCTCTTTCGCGACCACGTCGAACGCTCCCTCGGCGAGCTCGACGCCGGACGACGCGCCGTCGCCGAGGCCACCCGCGAGGGCCTGGGCACCGTGAGACTGGCGTCGGAAACCTTCCTCACCCTCACCGGCCCACTGGCGGCCTACAAGCGAGCTCACCCCTCCGTCGAGATCGAGCTGCACTGGTCCCTGGCCGAGGACATGGGCCGCCGCCTGCGGGCCCAGGACGTCGACCTGTGTGTCGCCTCGCAGCCGATCCACGCCGAAGGCCTGGAGTCGACGCAGCTGTTCGACGACGCTGTGGGGCTGGTCGTGCCACTCGACCACCCGCTCGCGGGCCGCACGTCCGTGAGCATCGACGAACTCGCCGACCAGCCCTTCGTCACCGCCCGCACGGGACACTGGATACGCCGGCTGCTCGACCGGCTCTTCGCCGCACGAGGCCTCACACCGAAGATCGCCTGTGAAAGCGACGAGCCCAGCGCCATCGCGGACCTGATCAGCGCGGGACTCGGCATCGGTCTCGTCCCCGGCTTCGCCCGCCGCAGCGCCACGCCTGTCCCCATCCACAACCCCATCGTCTGGATCGCCGTCGACAGCCCCGACTGCCGTCGTACGGTCACCCTGCACTGGGGCGCCGACAGCCACCTGTCAACCGCCGCCCGCCTGATGCGCACCACGATCACCAGCTGGGACTGGACCAGCGGCGAGCCCCAAGAGCAACGCTGATGATCAGCTCGCGGGTGGGCGCGTCTTGGCCACCCCGGCTGGGCAGCCCATGTCAGCCTGTCGTCCACGGGCGGAGCTTGTCGGGGTTGCGTACGGCCCAGATGTGCTTGATCCGGTCGCCTGCGACCTCGAACGCGTACACCGATACAGTGACGCCGTCCTGCTGGGCGACCAGGCCGGGTTGGCCGTTGACCGTACGCTCCAGGATTGTCAGGTTGCGGAGCCTGCCCTCGAGCTGAACCAGGGAGCGCACGATCTGCTCGGCGCCTTCGATCGGGCGGAGCGCGGCGCCGATGACACCGCCGCCGTCGGCGATCGCCGTGGCGTCGGGGTCGAGGAGACCGATGAGGGTGTCGATGTCCTTGGCTTCCCAGGCCTGCTTGAAATCCCTGACGATCCCAGCCTGCCGGGATGCCGGCGTCGCGGGGGCCTGTGAGTCGCGGATGCGGCGGCGGGCCGAGGAGGCCAGCTCGCGGCATGCCGCCGGGGTGCGGCCGGTGATCTCGGCGATTTCGGCGAAGGAGTAGCGGAAGACGTCGTGCAGGATGAGCGCCACGCGCTGGGCCGGGGTCATCGATTCGAGTACCACGAGGAAGGCCATGCTGACCGACTCGTCCAGGGTGACCCGGTCGGCTGGGTCGGCCGCGGCGGTGCCCGGCCGTCCGCTGATCCACTCGGTTCGGTCGGGCAGCGGCTCGGGGATCCATTCGCCCACGTAGTGCTCGCGTCGGGCCCGCGCCGAGCCGAGCAGGTCCAGGCAGATGCGACTGGCGACCCTCGTCAGCCAGGCGCCGGGCGACTCGATGGCGTCCTGCTGCTGCCGGGACATGGCATACCAGCGGGCGTAGGTCTCCTGGACGGCGTCCTCGGCCTCTGCCAGGGAGCCGAGGAGCCTGTAGGCGAGATTGATCAGTTGACGCCGCTCGCTGATGATCGCGCTCAGGCCCGCGTCGTGGTTGGTCATGGTTCCGGGGGCTCCCTGGGTCGGATCTGTCCTCACCAGTCCGACGAGATAACGCACCACATTGTCAGGCTGCCGCGCCCCTGACATTACGGCGGCTTGTGTCGTCGTACTGCTCGGATGCGTCTATGAGGTCCGATACCTCGACACCACTCCACTGGCAGGCGCTCGCGATCCGCGCCGGGGCCCAGCAGCGGCAGGTTGAGCGCACCAGCATCAGAACAGGAGAACGATGATCAAGATCGGAATCATCCTCGGTAGCACCCGACCCGGCCGCAAGGGCGAACAGGTCGCCAAGTGGGTCGATGAGATGGCATCGCGCCGCGGAGACGCCGACTTCGAGGTGATCGACCTGCTCGACCACCCGTTGCCGCACCTGGACGAGCCGACCCCGGCGCCGGCGTCCCCGGGCCGGTATCAGCACGAGCACACCAGGGCCTGGGCGGACACCATCGCCTCGTTCGACGGGTTCGTGATGGTCACTCCCGAGTACAACCACTCCACCTCCGGAGTGCTCAAGAACGCCATCGACTACCTGTACGCGGAGTGGAACAACAAGGCGGTCGGGTTCGTCTCCTACGGCGGCGTGGGTGGCGCCCGCGCAGTTGAGCAGCTGCGGCTGATTTGCGGGGCACTGCAGATGGCCGATGTGGCCCCGCAGGTCGCCCTGCCCCTGCTGACCGAGTTCGAGAACTACGCCACTTTCAAGCCGGGCGACTACAACGTCACCGCCCTGGACACGCTGCTGGACCAGGTCGTCGCCTGGAGCACCGCCCTCGTGCCACTGCGCGCCGCGGCCTGACATCCCGGGGTGCTGTGTCGTCGTACTGGTGAGAAGCAAGATTCCACACCGAATGGAAGGGATAGGTAGCGATGCCTACGCAACGCGAGATAGACGAAGCCAAGATCCGGCAGCAGGTCGACAAGATAGTCGAAGGGCTTCGAGACAAGGATCTCGAGGGCCTGAAGCGGCTTTACGCGACGGACGTAGTGTCCTTCGACGTCGAGCCGCCGCTGCAGCATGTAGGGATAGAAGCGAAATTGAAGAACTGGGCGAACGCGTTCGCGTTCTTCCAGGATCTGACTTATGAGGTACGCGACCTGACGTTCACCGTGGGCGATGATGTGGCATTCGGGCACTGCTTCGGTCGGCTCAGCGGCACGCTGAAGAACGGTACGGCGACGAGCGGTATGTGGGTCCGGGCCACTTTCTGCTTCCGGAAGATCGACGGCAATTGGTTGATCGCGCACGACCAGGTTTCTGTGCCGCTCGATATGGCGAGCGGCAAAGGAGTGGTCGACCTCGAGCCCTGAGTGGTGCTGCCCGTTGAGCCACTGACCTGGTTTCGCAGGCCGGGGGCGCGGCGGTGCTACTGCCGGTAACGCACGAGTTGGTGGGGACCGGGGCGTTACCGGCCGAGCAGGTCCAGGCAGATGCGGCCGACGAGCCGCCCCCCGGGGAACGTGAGGTCGCCGCCTCGCCTCATGTTCCCGGGGCTGGGGCCGCTCTCACGTGAGACGCAATCGGCACTCCGGTTTCACGAGCCGGAGTCGCCCGCAACCCTGCAAGGAGAAACCTCGTGGACACAACGAACAAAGGTGGCCGCCGGGCTCTGGTGGTCGGGCTGGGCATCAGTGGGATCGCGACGGCGCTACGGCTGCGGCAGATCGGCTGGACGCCGATCATCATCGAACGGGGTGCCTACCGGAGGTCCGGCGGATACTTCATCGCACTGTTCGGCGCGGGCCGTGCCGCTGCCCAACGCCTGGGCATCCTGGACAACCTGACCGATCGAGGCCCGGACGGCGCCGCGTACGACATCGACCGCGCCGGAAGGCGCCGGCCAGGGCTGAGCTTCAAGGACTTCCCCGGACGGCCGTGGATGATGATGCGGGGAGACGTGGAGGAGGCCGGCTTCGCCGCGTTGCCGTCCGATGTCGAGATCCGCTACTCCACCGTGCCGGCCCGGATCGAGCAGGACGCCGACGGGGTGAACGTGACGCTGGCCGACACCGCCGGCGGGACCTCGGTCACCGAGCGTTTCGATCTGGTCGTCGGCGCGGACGGGCTGCGCTCCACAGTGCGGCAACTGGTGTTCGGGCCGCACGAGGATTACCTGCGCCGGATGAACTACATGGTCGTCGCCTACCAGCTGCCCGGCCCACTCCCCGGCCACGACGAGACCGATTCCGTCATCCTTGCCGAACCTCAGCGGTCGATGTGGATCTTCCCGTTCAAGGACCGTCCGCCGACCGTGATGCTGAGCTACCACACCGACGACGTGGACGCCGAGTTCACCGGGCCGATGATCGATCGGGTGCGCGAGGTGTTCGGCCCGGAGCCGACCGGCTCGGTGCTGGGGGCGGCGCTGGATGCGTTGGAGTCGGCCGACCAGGTGCTGTTCGACTCGGTCGAGCAGGTGCGCATGGACGGCTGGCATCGCGGCCGGGTGGTGCTTGTCGGTGACGCGGCTTGGTGCGTGACGCTGTATGCGGGGATGGGAGCCTCGAGCGGGATGGCCGGGGCCGATCTGCTGGGCACCATGCTGGCTCGCCACCCCCGCAACGTGACCCAGGCGCTGACCGAATGGGAGCAGCGGCTGCGCCCCTCCATCGACTACCTCCAGGGCAACGGGATGCAGATGCGCAGCCTGTTCGTCCCGGCTTCCCGCTTCGAACTCGCGCGGCGCAAGGTGATGGTGCGTATGAGCAAGATGCCGGTCACCTCCCCGCTGTTCCTCAGATGGCGGACCAAGGGCAAGGCGGCACGAATGAAGGACATGGACTTTTCCCACCCTGGCTTCGCATACCCCCAGCCCCGCTGAGCGGACTTTCCGTTGCCTCTGAAACCCGGGGAAAGGAGAGCCGGCGGGCTTGCCGCCGGCTCTCCTTGGGTTCGTCTACCACCACCACCTACGGCGGCAGCCGCAGCCGCCCCATCCGCGGCGCCAGCCCCATCCACGGCGCCAACCCCAGCGACGGCCTCTGGGCCACAACCAGTTCGGGCCCGGGCCACCGCCCCACGCAGGGAAGCCGACACGTGCCATTGATTCCCCCCATTGAGCAGACTCTCGATACGAGAGCCGTCCTATGCTGACAAACGGACAATAGCACCGAAAAGGATGGCATATTAGGACATAGCGGGACAATTGGGAAATGCTTTGTGTGGCGTTCGAGAGAAGCGTGATGGTGGCGCGTCAATCAATTGAATGCACTGCGCCTGCGAAGCCCTATGGAATCGCGTGAGACGGCACAGATCGCAGGTTGGCGTCGAGAGTCGAACGCGAGCGCGATTTGTTCAATTCTGTGAATAGAAATACACCATACAATGACGAAATCCAACGTTTCCCAATAGGTTTGGACGTCGCCTTATGACTCCAGGACGATGCCAGGTGATCAGGTCGTCAGGCGATCTTCTGCGGCGGGGTGAGCAGGCGGTCGAGCAGGATGTGGAGATACCTGCGGAAGTCGTTGCGGCCTTGCTGGTCATCGGGCTCGATGCGGTTGCCCTCGTCGTCGAGTACGTCGCCGTAGCAGAAGCCTTCGACGCACCAGATCATCGTCCAGAGGACGTACCTGAAGTCGGCAGTGTCGTCGATGTGTCCGGCATCGAGGGCGGGTTGGATGCTCTTGCGGATCTGGACGTGCAGCGGCCAGACATAGCGACGCTCAAGGTCGGTGATGTCCTGGGCGTCGGCGAGGCTGCGGTGCGCCCAGAGTGCGGGGATCTGCGGGTTGGACACGCAGAAGTCCAGATAGCTGTCGGCCAGTGCGTGGATCATCCGGGGGGCGTCGGCGGGCGACAGCGGGGCGAACTGGTTCATGACCTCCTCGATCGCGGCGCGATCGGCCTGGTGGGCACGTTCCATCACGGTGAGGTAGAGGTCTCGTTTGTGCCCCACCTGGGTGGTCACCGTGGCGACATCGAGCCCGGCGGCCTCCGCTATCTGCCGAAGAGAAGTCCCGTCATAGCCGAGGGCTGCGAACATGCGAGTCGCGATCTCTAGGAGCTTCTCTCGCTGGTCGGCAGCAAAGGTCATGAAACGGACGGTATGGATGGAACTCGGCAGGGTCAACCATTTGATGGACAAGGACAGGCCATCTGTCGGCCCGTTCGAGGAACAGAGACGCCAAGGCGCCGACTTTCCCGCCCATGACTGAGCGGGAGAGCCTGTCAACGGTCAGGTACGGCTGGCGCGCGGCACCCCGAGTCGGCCCCGATCACCGATCGGCGGCGGGGAGACTCAGGATGCGCGCGCCGCGTGAAACCGGCAGCTATGAACCGTGGACGCGGACGCCGTCCACGTAGGTGGCCAGGACGGTCGTGCCGCCCAGCTCCTCGGCGGGGACGGCGTACGGGTCGCGGTCGGTGAGCACCAGGTCGGCGAGCTTGCCCACCTCGATCGTGCCTGTGCTCGCCTCGAGGTGGTTCACCCGAGCCGTCCCGCTCGTGTACGCCGCCAGCGCGGTCGTCAGGTCGATCCGCTGGGCGGGCAGGAACGCCGGCTGCGCGGAGCCGGGGATCATCCGGTTGACCGCGACGTGGATGCCCTCGAACGGGTTGGGGCTGCTGACCGGCCAGTCGCTCCCGGCGGCCAGCGGAACCCCGGACCGGAGCAGATCGCCGAAGGGATACTGCCACCCGGCCAGCGCCGGGTCGAGGAAGGGCAGGGTCAGCTCGTCCATCTGCGGCTCGTGCGCCGCCCACAGCGGCTGCATGTTCGCCGTCACCGAGAGCTCGGCGAAGCGTGGCACGTCGTCGGGGTGGACGACCTGCAGGTGCGCGATGTGGTGCCGGTTGTCGGAAGAGCCGTTGATGGTACGCGCGGCCGCGAAGGCGTCCAGCGCCTCCCGCGCCGCCCGGTCGCCGACGGCGTGCACGTGCACCTGGAACCCGAGCGCGTCCAGTTGCGTGACGTAGCCCCGCAGCAGCGCGGGGTCGACGAAGCTCAGGCCGGTGTTGCCGCAGCCGTGCTGGTAGGGGGCGGTCATCGCGGCGGTGAAGTTCTCCGCCACGCCGTCCTGCATGATCTTGATGCTGGTGGTGCGGAACCGGCCCGTGGTGATCCGCCGCTCGATCAGCTCGGGGATCTGTTCCTCGCCGCGCTCGCGGTCCCACCACAACGCGCCCACGACCCGCCCGGTGAGCAGGCCGGATGAGGCCGCGGCCTGGTAGGCGGCCTGGATCTGCGGGTTGACCATGGCGTCCTGCCAGGCGGTCACGCCCACCGAGTGCAGCCGCCGCTGGCCCGCGGCCAGGCCCTCCAGCATCATCTCCGGCGTCGGCTCCGGCAGGTGCCGCGCGACCAGGTTGGACGCGCCCTCGTGGAGGGTGCCCTGCGGGGTGCCGTCGGATTCGCGCTCGATGCGGCCGTCGACCGGGTCCGGGGTTTCCTTGCTCACGCCGCACAGCTCCAGGGCGCGGGTGTTGACCCAGGCGCCGTGCCCGTCGCGGTTGACGAGGTGCACGGGCCGGTCGGAGACTACGGCGTCGAGCATTCCCCGGCTGGGCGTCCCGCCGGGGAACCACTCCATGGACCAGCCGCCGCCCGAGATCCACTCGGCTTCCGGGTTCGCGCGAGCGTACTCGGCGATGGCGGCCAGCGCCTCGTCGGCGTCTTCGGCGTCATGCAGGTCGCACCTGATCATGGTGAGCCCGGCGAACACCGGGTGCACGTGCGCGTCCTGGAACCCGGGGAGCAGCGCCCGCCCGGCCAGGTCGACGACCTCGGTGGCAGGCCCGATGAGCGGCTCGACGTCGGCGTTCTCACCGACCGTGACGATGCGGCCCTGCCGTACGGCTGCCGCCTGGGCGACGGTACGAGCGGCGTCGAGCGTGTGCACGGGGCCGTTGCGGAAGACCAGGTCAGCCTGCATGGGGGAGGATCTCCTCGAAGGTCCAGGGGCGGGCCCGCTCCAGCGCGGCGCCAAGGTGGAAGACGGTCGCGTCGTCGAAGGTGCGGCCGACGATCTGCACGCCGGTCGGCACGCCGCTCGCCGAGCGTCCGGAGGGCACGGCCAGCACGGGGCAGCGGCTGGCGATGTTGAAGACGGGGGTCAGCGCGTACTCCAGGTAGTGGTCGAGCTCGACGCCGTTGACGGTGAGCCGGGTGTCGATGAACTCCTCGCCCGCCGGCAGGCCAGGCGCCCCGGTGGTCGGGCAGATCAGCGCGTCGTAGCGGTCGAGCAGCTGGCCGATCGGCGCGTAGATCGCCGCCTCCAGCTCCAGCCCGGTCAGGAAGTCGCCCTGGTCACGGGTGTCCGCCACGAAGGCGCGCGCGTAGTCGGTGAGCAGCTGCTGCTCCGGGACCCGCGCGACCATCGGCCCGAAGATCGCGCCGAAGTGGATGAAGGCGGCCCGCATCACGTCCGCGCGCCGCAGCCCCACCTCGACCTCCTCGACGATCGCGCCGCACGCGCGCAGCGCGTCGGCGACGGCCGCGGTGTTGGCCGCGATCTCCGGCTCGATCTCCCAGTCGCCGAGATTGGCGGCGTAGGCGACCCGCATCCCGGCCACGTTGCCGAGCTGATGAGGCAGCTGTATGGCGGGCCGCAACGACACCACGTCCAGCGGATGAGGCCCGGCGATGACGTTCTGCAGCAGCGCGCAGTCGGCCACGGTGCGCGCCATCGGCCCGTCATGGCAGTAATGGTCCAGGTTGTAGGGCGGCATCGCGGGGACCCGGCCGTACGGCGGCTTGTACCCGACGGTCCCGGTGTTGGCCGCGGGGATCCGGATCGAGCCGCCGATGTCGGAGCCGGTGGCGAGCAAGGCCGTACCGGAGGCCAGGGACGCGCCGGCGCCGCCGGAAGAGCCGCCGGGGGAGTAGTCCAGGTTCCACGGGTTACGGGTGATCCCCCACACCTTGGACTGGGTGAAGGCCGCGCAGCAGAACTCGGGCGTGGTCGTGCGGGCGTGCACGATCCCGCCGGCGGCCTGGACCCGCTCGATCACCGGGTGGGTCACCGACGCCACCTCGTCGGCGAAGGCCAGCGAGCCGTCGCAGGCGCGCCGCCCGGCGATCGGCTGCTCGTCCTTGGTCGCCACGGGCAGCCCCTCCAGCGGGCGCGGGCTGCCGCCGGGGCCGTAGGCCTGTTCCGCCTGTTTGGCCTGGTCGAGAGCTTCCTCGAAGAAGCGCTCGCTCAGCGCGTTGACCTGTGGTTCGACGGCCTCGGCCCGTTCGATCACGGCGGTCATCAGCTCGACGGGCGACAGCTCGCGAGACCTGAAGAGCCGCAGCGCTTCGGTGGCGGGCAGGTAGTTCACAGCAGCCTCCTGGCGGCGGCGATCTGGGCGGGATCCCAGCCGGGCCGCGGCACGGAGTGCAGCAGCAGGCGGGTGTAGGGATGTTCGGGGGCGGACAGCACGCGCCGGGTGGGCCCGGCCTCGACCACCTGTCCCCGGTGGAGAACGACCACGTCGTCGGCCAGGTGCTTGACCATCGCGAGGTCGTGGCTGACGATCACGTACGCGACGCCGAGATCGCGGCGGAGCGCGGCGAGCAGGTCGAGGATCTGCGCCTGGATGGAGACGTCGAGCGCGGCGGTGGCCTCGTCCAGGATCAGCACCTTGGGCTCGGTGGCCAGCGCCCTGGCGATCGCGACCCGCTGGCGCTGCCCGCCGGACATCCGCCGCGGCAGCGCGCCTGCCTCGCGCGAGCCCAGCCCGACCAGCTCAAGCAGCTCGTCGCGCCGGGCCTCGCGCCGTTCCCTGCTGTGTGAGAAGTGCAGGCGCAGCGGCTCCTCGACGCACGCGGCGACCGTGATGCGCGGGTCGAGAGAGAGGTAGGGGTCCTGGAAGACCATCTGTATCTCCCGGGCTCTGGCCAGCCGCGCCGCCTTCCCCTTGGCCGCGGCCAGCCGGTCGCGGCCCTCGACCAGGATCCGCCCGGCGTCGGGCCGTTCCAGCCCGACCAGCATCCGCGCGGTCGTCGTCTTGCCCGAACCCGATTCGCCGACCACCGCGAGCGAGTGCCCTGCCTCGAGGCTGAAGGACACGCCGTCCACGGCCACCTGCCCGCCGAACGCCTTGCGCAGCCCGTCGGCTTCCAGCAGCTTCATCCGACCTCCTCGGCCCGCAGGCACGCCACGCTCGCGCCGTCCAGGGTTCGCAGCTCGGGTCGCTGCTCGTCGCAGCGGTCGTGCGCGTGGGCGCAGCGCTGGGCGAACGCGCACCCCGGCGGCGAGTCCGCAAGCGACAGCGGCCGCCCGGGGATGCCGTGCGGCGGAGTCTCCGACTCCAGCCGCGGCGTCGCCGCCAGCAGCCCGGCCGTGTAGGGGTGCCGGGGCCGGTGGAACAGCTCGGCCGTGGCCTGCTCCTCCACGATCCGCCCGGCGTACATCACGTAGATGCGGTCGCAGATCGCCGACGCCAGCTCCAGGTCGTGGGTGACGAACAGCATCCCCATCTCGCGTTCGGCCCGCAGCCGTGCCAGGATCGCGATCACCTCGGCCTGCGTGCTGACGTCCAGCGCGGTCGTGGGCTCATCGGCCAGCAGCAGCGGCGGCTCCGCCGCCAGCGCCCCCGCGATCATGACCCGCTGCAGCATGCCGCCGGAGAACTGGTGCGGGTAGCGCCGCAGCGCCGCCCGCGGCTCCTGGATGCCGACCGCCTCCAGCAGCTCGACCGCCCGCTCCAGCGCCATCTTGTACGGCGTGCCCCCCGCCCGCAGCCCCTCGGTGACGAAGTCTCCGATCCGCCGCACCGCGTTGATCGAGGCCCGTGGATCTTGAAAGATCATCGCCGCCCGGGTCCTGCGCAGCGCCCTGATCCGCTCGGCGGGCATGGCCAGCACGTCCTCCCCGCCGACCCGCACGCTCCCCGACGTCTCCGCGCCGCCGGGCAGCAGCCCCAGCACGGCCCGGCAGGTGACGGACTTGCCGGAGCCCGACTCGCCCACCAGCCCGACGGCTTCGCCCTGCGCGACGTGCAGGGAGACCTCGTCGAGAATCGGACGGGCGGCGTCGGGGCCGGCCAGCCGTACGCTGAGGTTCTCTATCTCGAGCAGCGCCATCAGCGCTCCCGCTTGGAGATGTGGTCGGCGAGTCCCTCGCCGACCACGCTGAAGGCGACGACGGTGAGCACGACCGCGACGCCGGGCGCCAGCGCGGGCAGCGTCGCGCCCTGAAGCAGCGCCGACGCCCCTTCGTTGATCATCGCGCCCCAGTCCGCGGTGGGCGGCTGGACGCCGAAGCCGAGGAAGGACAGGGCGGCCAGGTCCATGAGCGCGTACCCGAAGTTGATCGCGGACTGGGCGAGGACCAGCGGCGCGATGTTGGGCACCAGGTGCCTCAGGCAGATCACCCAGCCGGACCACCCCTGCACCCGGTAGGCCTGGATGTAGGGCCGGGACATCTCCGCCATGGCCACGCCGCGCACCAGGCGGCCGACGTAGGGGGCGTAGGCCAGGCTCATCGCGACGACCGGGGCCACCAGCCCGGCGCCGAACAGCGCAACCATCATGATCGCCAGCAGCAGTGCGGGGAAGGCGAAGATCAGGTCCATCGCCCGTGACAGGAATGAGTCGACGATCCCGCCGCACCACGCGGCGATCACGCCGAGCAGCATGCCCAGCACGGTGGAGACGCTCACCACCAGCAGCGGACCCAGCAGTCCGGCGCGCGCGCCGTAGATCAGCCGCGACAGGATGTCGCGGCCGGACTGGTCGGTGCCGAGCAGGTGGTCCGCGGTCGGCCCGCTGAGCGTGGCCGAGAAGTCGACCTCGAGCGGGTCGTGCGGGGAGATGACCGGCGCCAGCACCGCCGCGGCCGCCAGCACGACCAGGACGACCAGACCGGCGACGACCAGGTTGTCGGCGGGCAGCCGATATCGGCGATACAAGGGGATGGCTGTCATGAGTTTGTGCTCCTCGCGTGGGTGAGACGCGGATCGATGAACGGGTGGAGCAGGTCCACGAGGAGGTTGGCCAGCGCGAAGGCCAGCACCACGAGCAGGCTGACCGCCTGCACGACCGGGAAGTCCTTGACCGTGACAGAGCTGACCAGCAGCTGCCCCACCCCGGACAGGCCGAAGGCGGTCTCCACGATCGAGGTGGCGACCAGCAGCCCGGCGATCACGGTTCCGGTCACGGTGCTGATCGGGCCCATCGAGTTGCGCAGCACGTGCCTGCGGACCACGTCCCGCTCCCGCACGCCGCGCGAGCGGGCCACTTCGACGTGCTCGCGGGCCAGCTCCTCCAGCATCGACGAGCGCGTCACCCGGGCCAGCAGCCCGGCGAACGTCAGCGCCAGCGCGACCGCGGGGAGCGTCAGGTGG
Source organism: Nonomuraea sp. NPDC050536 (assembly GCF_044457685.1). Classification (NCBI taxonomy): domain Bacteria; kingdom Bacillati; phylum Actinomycetota; class Actinomycetes; order Streptosporangiales; family Streptosporangiaceae; genus Nonomuraea; species Nonomuraea sp. NPDC050536. Next base: position 424,167 of record NZ_JBITHD010000004.1, on the reverse strand, counting down.
ACGATCCGATCGCCGAGGCCGGTCCCGTTGCCGAAGGCCGGGAACCAGCCGAGCTGGACCGAGAACAGTGAGATCAGGCCGATCGCGGCGACGAACGACGGGGTGGCCGTCGCCACCCCGGTCCCGAGCAGCACCACCCGGTCGATCGGGCCTGGCCGCAGCGCCGCCAGAGCGCCGAGCGCCAGCCCGGCCAGCAGGATGAGCACCCCCGCGTAGGCCACCAGGGACAGCGTCGTGGGCAGCCGGGCCAGGATCAGCCCGGCCACGTCCTGCCGGAACTGCACCGATCGGCCCAGGTCGCCGGTGAACACGCCGCCGATCCACTTCACGTACTGCACGACGAACGGGTCGTCCAGGTGGTACTGCGCCCGGATGGCCGCGAGCGCCTCCGGTGAGGCTGACCGCCCCTGGATGAGGAACGACGCCGGATTGCCCGGGGCCAGGTAGATCGAGGCGAACACCGCGAACGAGGTCGCCAGCAGCGTCGCCGCCATGCCACCCAGCCGCCGCACCAGGAAGCCGAGCATCAGCCGGCCGACCCGATCATGGCCGCCCACGGGTAGACGAGCTGGGAGATGCTGGTAGGCGCGCCGGTCAGCCGCTTGTTGAGGAACATGCTGTGCGGCACCTCGTACAACGGGATCCACACCAGGTCCCTGACCGCGATCTCCTGCAGCTTGGCGACCACCGCGGCGCGCGCGGCCGGATCGGCCAGCGCGTTGGCCTCGTTGACGAGCTTGTCGTAGTCGGGGTTGGAGTAGCCGCCGTAGTTGGCGAAGTCGCCGGTCTGCAGGATGCCGTAGAACTCCAGCGGGTCCGGTGTGGAGTCGTACCAGATCGTCATGACCAGGTCGATCCCCTCACGCGCCTTCGGATCGGAGAACAGGGCGGTGTAGGCGTCCGGCGCCACCGCCTTCAGCTCGACCTTCAGCCCGATGGACTGCCCCGCGGCCTGCACCGCGTTGGCGATGACCGAGATCTCGGGCGACATCGTGCTGGTGGCCATCACGATCTTCTTGCCGGTGGCCCCGGCCTCCTGGACCAGCTTCTTGGCGCCCTCCACGTCGCGGGTCAGCGCGGGCAACTGCGCGTAGTAGCCCTTGGCCTGCTCCGGCGCGATCCCCCACGCGCCGATGGCCGCCGGAGCCTTGGCCGGTACGCCGACGCCGGTCGTGGCGGCCTTGAGGATGCCCTGCCGATCCAGCGCCATCGACAGCGCCTTGCGCACCCGCAGGTCGCCGAGCGTGCCCTTGAGATTGGTCGGGATCAGGTCCACCGCGGTGGTGTTGGGCCCGAAGTAGAGCTTGCCGCTCGGCGCTGTGGCGAGCTTGGTGAACCCGCTGGACGGCAGCAGGTAACCGCCGTCCACCTCGCCCGACAGCAGCGTGTTGACGCGCGTGGCGGGGTCGGCGATGAACACGTTCTTGACCGTCGCCGCCTTGGCGGCGAGCTTGGTGTCCCAGTAGCCGTCGAACTTCTTCAGCGTGATCGACTGCCCCTTCTCCCAGCCGCCGAAGGAGTACGGGCCGGTGCAGTTCACGCCCACGTCCGGGCTGCCGTAACCGGGCTTGCGCAGGGACGCGGCACTCTCGATGGTCCCGGCCGAGGTGCCCATCTCCTCGTTGAACAGCTGGTCGGGCTTGCGTAGGTGCACGGTTACGCGCATCGGCCCGCTCTTGTCCACGGACTTGACGTTCTGGTAGGCCGAGACCCAGTAGGAGCCGACCTTCGGATCGAGGTGCCGCCGCATGCTGGCGACCACGTCATCCGCGGTGAGCTGCGTACCGTCGTGGAAGCGCACGCCCTCACGGATCGTGTACACCCAGGTCAACGGATCGGGATTCTCGGCCTTGACCGCCAGCCCAGGCTCCATCTTCAGATCCGGCGTGACCCGCATGAGCTGCTCGCACACGTTGGCCAGCACCGTGTTCGGCGGGTAGTCGAAGGCATAGGCGTAGTCCAGGGACTGCGGCTCTGCGTACAGGGACCAGGTGACCGTGTCCACCGGGCCCTTGCCCGGAGGAGTGTCCTTGCTGATCTCGAAGGCCTTGCGGGGCACAGAAGGAGTCGTGCCGCCGCAGGCGACCGCTGCGAGCGCGGCGAGCGCCACCACGGCTCCGAACCGGGCTCTACGCATCGGACCACCTCTTTCGGGGGAAGGTTGCAGCGAGTATTCGTGAAGGAACATTCCTGCACAAGACTTTGGAGGAACGATTCTGCAATGCTTGAGCCCATGAGAGTTCGACTCGTCGACGTAGCCCGCGCGGCCGGGGTCTCCAAGACCACCGTCTCCGACGCGCTGAACGGCACCGGCCGGTTGCCCGAGGCCACCCGCGAGCACGTCAGGCAGGTGGCGCGGAGCCTGGGCTACCGGCCCAACGCCACCGCCCGGCTGTTGCGCGCCGGGCACACCCGGCTCATCGGCCTGGCCGCCAGGGAGTATGTCGCAGGTCCCTGGGTCTACACCGAGCTGGCCTACTTCGCCCAGCTGTCCACGCTGTGCTCGCGCGAGGCGCTGGCGCGCGGCTACGGCATCGTGCTGCTGCCCAACACCGGGCCCGACGACTGCTGGCTTGAGCTGCCGCTGGACGGCGTGTTCATCGTCGATCCGGTCGCCGGCGACCCGCTGGTGGGCGACTTCCTGTCGGCCGGGATCCCGGTCCTGTCCGACCGGCGGGCGATGGAGGACACCGGCGGGCCGTGGATCGACTTCGACTACGCCCTCGCCGTCCGGCAGGTCCTGGACCACCTGGAGGCGGCGGGCGCCCGGCGGGTCGCGGCCATCGCGGGGGCCACCACGGCCGCCTTCCACCAGGATTCGGCCCGCGCCTACCTCGACTGGTGCGCCGAGAGGCACAGCGAGCCCCGGCTGGTCTCGTTGGCCGAGCCTGGGCTGGAGGGCACGCTGGCGGCGGTCGACACGCTGCTGGCCGCCGACGAGCCCCCAGACGCGCTGTTCTCCCTGGTGGAGGCGAGCCCGGCGCTGCTGCTCGACGCGATCCGCAGGCGGGGCAGGTCGGTGCCCGGCGACCTGCTGCTGGTGTGCGCCACCGAGGACCCGACCGCGCCCTACACCGACCCGCCGGTCAGCACGCTCAGTTTTCTGCCGGAGGAGACCGCCCGGGTCGGCATCGAGCTGCTCGTCGACCGCATCGAGGGCCGCGGCAGCGGCGACGGGCGGCTACTGCGGGCTCGGCTCGACATCCGCGCCTCGTCGGCCCTCCTGCTTGAACCCCGAAGTGAGAGGCCGAACTCCGTCAAGCTTTGAGGCTGCCCGCCAGTGCCCGGTGATGAAGCGGAGTAGGATCAATCAACCCTCAGCAGTGGATATGAATCTGAAAAATAGACTTCCAGCCCCGGAAACCTCGCGGGTCGGCGCGTCCGCGCGCATGCTGGGGGTGGTCGCGAGGCTTCCGGTGACAACGATGTGTCGTATCTATCGGAGGGCAGACGAGCCAGGTCACTCAGTGGTCGTCTGGTCCGTAGCCGATCCCCGGTGCGGTCGGCGCGCGGAGGAGGCCGTCGGGGCCGATCGCGGGCTCACGGGTCACCGGGTTGCTGTAGATGAGGGACTCGTAGTAGGTGGTGTTGGGGATGGCCATGCACAGGTGGGCGTTGACGATGCCCGCCCCGTGCACTTCCGCCCGGAGCTGGAAACTGTCGGCGAGGTGGGCGACGCGCATGGCGCCGGTGATGCCGCCCTTGTACTGGGCACTCGTGCGGACGTATCCCGCGGTGCCCGCCATGATGAAGTCCGCGACGTTCATGTGCGCGCCGTCGGACGTCTCGGCGACCAGGAGAGGGATGGTCAGGCGTTCCGCCAGCCAGCGGTAGGCGGTCACGCTGAATTCGCGCATCGGCTCCTCGTACCAGGTGTACCCGGCCTCGGACAGAGCCTGGCCGACATAGAGGGCGTCGGCGAAGTCGAAGCCCGCCGAGCCGTCGTACATCAGGGACACCTCGTCGCCGACATGGGAGCGGAGCTTCTGGCACAGCTCGGCGTCGGCGCGCGCGTCGCCCCAGGCGTGCAGCTTGATCGCCTGGAAACCCAGGTCAAGGCACTGGTCGGCGACGTCGAGGTACTCCTCCATGGTGGCGAAGGTCACCGTACTGGCGTAGGCGGGGATGGCATCCCGGTAGGTGCCGAGCAGCTGGTGGACGGGCAGGTTCGCGGCCTTGCCCGCCAGGTCCCACAGGGCGACGTCGACCAGGCCGAGCGCGTAGATGGGCAGTTCCTCGATGCGGTCGAGTTCCCACAGGCGGTGCCAGAGGAGCTCGCGCCAGAGTGGATCGCGGCCGAGCAGGTCATCGCGGATCCGGCGTTGGACCAGGTCGGCCACGATCAATCCGCGCCTGGTACGCGCCTCGCCGGTAAGGCCGTCGTCGGTGTGGATGCGCAGGATGCCGCCGACCGCCGGCCCTTCCGAGCCTGGGAGCCCGGCCCGCCAGCGGAAGGGCGGCTGGGCGGGCAGTTCGACGAGTTCGACGGTGACATCGGTGATTCGCATGGATTCCTTCGTCTTGGGGAGCGTCAGGACGAGGCGTCGTGGTGGGGGAAGATGCGGTGGCGAATCTCCTCCTGAAACTGTCGCATCGTCATGTCGATGTGCTGGGTCATGAGCGCGACGGCACCGTCCTCGTCGCCCGAGGCGACGGCGTCGGCGATCGCCAGATGCTGTTCACCGGCCACGACGAGTGATCCGCCCACGACCCCGGCCATCCCGATGATGCTGACCTCACGCTGGAGTCGCTGCACCGATTCGATGGTCGCGGACAGGAACATGTTGGCCGCGGCGGCGGCGACGTCCCTGTGGAACTGCTCGTCGGCCCGGTTGAATGCCTCGATGTCGTCGCGTTCCGCGGCCTCCGCCGACAGCCGCGCCGCCTCACGGAGCGCTTTCACCTGCGCGGGTACGGCTCGCTGTGCCGCCAGGCGGGTGGTGGCGGACTCGATGTGCCGCCGGAACTCGAACATCTGGTCAACCTGCCCGAGGTCCGCGGGCAGGAACTGGGAAAACGACTCCCGCCAGGGGGCGTCCTCCGGCTCGGCGACGTAGATCCCCCTGCCCTTCTGCACGCTCAGCCGCTTCAGCGCGGAGAGGATCTTCACCGCCTCCCGCACGACCGTCCTGCTCATCTGTACGGCGTCAGCCAGATCCTTCTCCGTCGGCAGGCGATCTCCAGGCCGGAGCTCTGCCTGGACGATGTACTCCAGGATCCGCTCCGCGGCGATCTCGTAGCCGGGCCGGTAACCGGCCTCCGAGCTCGGCTGCTGCGGGAGCGCCGATGGTGGGTTCAATCCGCTCACAGGTTCATCCTAGTCGCAAATGTTTCGGATCTATAGGGTTGACGTGACGGGATTCACTGGCCAAGACTACGAAACATCTTACCCGTTCGCCGACAACGCGGCTCGAATCCATCAGATCAATCCTCCCGGAAGGGGACCTTGTATGCGTACAGAGCCGCGATGGCGGTCGTCGGTCGTGGTGGCGGGGCTCCTGCTCGGCGTCGCCGCCTGCGGCGGGGGAGACCCCGCTGACGGAAAGGTCGAGCTCAGCTACCGGATCTGGGACAAGAACCAGCTTCCAGCCATGCAACAGATCGTCGACAGGTTCCAGGCGGCGCACCCGAACATCCAGATCAAGATCCAGCTCACCGCGAGCCAGGAGTTCTGGACCAAGCTCCAGGCCGACGCGACCGGCGGCAGCGCACCCGACGTCTTCTGGATGAACGGCCCGCACGCCCAGCTCTACGCCTCCAACGACATGCTCCTGCCGCTGTCGGACACGATCAAGAGCGGCCAGGTGAAGCTGTCCGACTACCCCGAGGCGCTGGCCCGGATCTACAGCTACCAGGGCACGCAGTACGGCATCCCCAAGGACTTCGACACGGTCGGCCTCTGGTTCAACAAGAAGCTCTTCGACGCCGCCAAGATCAAATATCCCGACGACACATGGACCTGGGAAACAGTGGCCCAGGCCGCGCGGAAGCTGACCGACACCGCCAAGGGCGTCTACGGGATCGCGGCGCCGCCCTTCGGCCAGGAGAACTACTACGACACCATCTTCCAGGCGGGCGGGCAGGTCATCTCGCCCGACGGCAGGTCCTCGGGCTACGACCAGCCCGCCACGATCACCGGCCTGCGATTCTGGACCGACCTGATGAAGGCCGGCGTATCGCCGTCGCTGAAGTCCATGACGGACACCTATCCCACCCAGCTCTTCGAATCCGGCAAGATCGGGATGTACTACGGCGGCTCCTGGAACGCCATCACCTTCGCCCAGAACAGCGCGACCAAGAACGACGTGGACGTCACGGTCCTGCCCAAGGGCCTCAAGCGAGCCGTGGTGATCCACGGCCTGGCCAACGTCGCCTACGCCAAGACCAAGCACCCCAAGCAGGCGACCGAGTTCCTCGCCTTCCTGGGTTCGAAGCAAGCGGCCGACATCCAGGCACAGACGGGCGCCGTCATGCCCGCCTTCAACGGCACCCAGGACGCCTGGGTCAAGTCCATGCCGCAATACCGGCTGCAATCCTTCCTCGACCAGCTCGCCTACGCCGTGCCGTTCCCGACCTCGAAGAACACCGACGCCTGGCAGAGCCAGGAGGCCACGGTCCTCGGACCGGCCTGGTCGGGTGACAAGGATGTCGAGACCGCCGCCAAGGAGATGGCGGCGACGATGAACACGGCGCTGGGCAAGGAGAAGTGATGCCCCCCGGGCGGCGCGCGGAACACGCGTGGGCCTATGCCATGGTCGCCCCCATGACGATCGGGCTGTCGATCTTCTACCTGTGGCCGATCGCGCAGACCTTCTACTACAGCTTCACCGAGTCGGGCCCCTTCGGCGGGCACACCTGGATCGGAGCGGCGAACTACCGGGCGCTCGTCGACGAGCCGGCGGTGGGGCAGGCGCTGGCCAACACCCTGGTCTACACGGCCATCCAGCTCGCCGGAATCCCGCTCGCCATCCTGGTGGCCGCCCTGCTGAACAGGCGCGGGCTCCGCGGGCGCTCGGTCTACCGGACGCTGTACTTCCTGCCGGTCGTCACGATGCCGGTGGCCGTCGCGATGCTCTGGCGCTGGATGTACAACGGGGACTACGGCCTGGTGAACTACATGCTCTCCCTGGTCGGGATCCAGGGACCGCACTGGGCGGCCGACCCGTCCGTGGCGCTGTACGCCCTGGCCGCGATCGGGATCTGGATGGCCCTGGGCTACAACATGGTCATCTTCCTGGCCGGTCTGCAGGGCATCCCCGCCGAGTTCTACGAGTCCGCCGCGATCGACGGAGCGGGCCCCGTCCGGACGTTCCTGCGCCTCACCGTGCCGCTGCTGAGCCCGAGCATCTTCTTCGCGACCGTCCTCACGATGATCAACTCGCTGCAGATGTTCGACCTCGCCTACATGATGATGAGCACCCCGGGCAGCGCGGCGGGCACCGCCAATCCCGCGCTTCCCCGGGTCCGCACGATCGCCTACCTCTTCTACCAGAAGGCCTTCGTCGAGCATGATCTCGGTTTCGGGGCCGCGGTCGCCTTCGTGCTCCTCGCCTTCATCCTCGCCGCGACCGCCATCCAGTTCCGGCTCCAGCGCAGGTGGGTGCACTATGCGTGACCGGAACGCGGGCTCGGTCGCCACCCACGCCGTGCTCGCGACGGGCGCGCTGGTGATGGTCGGCCCCTTCGTCTGGCAACTGCTCACCTCCGTCAAGACGTTCAGCGAGACCACGCGGGTGCCGCTGACGCTCCTGCCTCAGCAATGGCAGTGGGGCAACTACGGGCGCGTGTTCGACGTGCTGCCCTTCCAGCAGATGCTCCTCAACACCGTCCTGATGGCCGCTGGCCGTACCCTCGCGCAGTTGGTGTTGTGCTCCCTGGCCGCCTACGCCTTCGCCCGCATGCGCTTCCGCGGCAACAGCCTGCTGTTCGGGCTGTTCCTGTCCGTGCTCATGGTGCCCAGCCAGCTCTTCCTGATCCCGCAGTACGTGATCATCCAGGACCTGGGGTGGGTCAACACCCTGCAGGGGCTGATCGTGCCAGGGATGTTCAGCGCGTTCGGCACGTTCCTGCTCCGGCAGTTCTTCCTCGCGCTGCCCCGCGACATCGAGGAGGCGGCGCGCCTGGACGGAGCCAACCCGCTGCGGGTCTACTGGCACATCGCGCTCCCTCTGGCCAGGCCCGGCCTGATCGCTCTGACGATCCTCACCGCGCTCTGGTCGTGGAACGACCTCATGTACCCGCTCGTCGTCACCACCGATCCGAGCAGCATGCCCCTCTCGGTGGGCCTGGCGACCCTCCAGGGCGAGCACTTCACCGACTACTCGATGCTGATGGCCGGATCGATCATGGCGACCGCCCCCATGATCGTCGCTTTCGTCCTGCTGCAGCGCCACTTCGTCCAGGGCATCGCCTTCACCGGCAGTAAGGGCTGACCATGCGTGATCTCAGACTCGGCGTGATCGGCCTCGGCGTGCGCGGCGAGCTCGCGAACCTGGCTCATCGTCCCGCGGCGGGTTCCCGGGTGGTGGCCTGCTGCGATCTCGACCCCAAGATGCCAGCGGACGCCCAGCAACGCTTCGGCCCTGATGTGATCGTCACGCAGGACCATCGCGAGCTCCTGAACGCCGGGCTCGACGGGGTACTGGTCCTGACCCCCGATCACACCCACGAGCCGATCGTCCTGGACTTCCTCTCCCACGAGGTCCCGGTGTTCGTGGAGAAGCCCCTCGCGATCACCACCCTCGGCTGTGATCGCATCCTCGCCGCCGCCCGGACCTCTGGCACGCGGCTGTACGTCGGGCACAACATGCGCCACCTGCCGGTCGTCAAGACCATGCGCCGCCTGATCGTCGCGGGCGTCATCGGGCAGGTCAAGGCCATCTGGTGCCGGCACTTCGTCGGCCACGGAGGCGACTTCTACTTCAAGGACTGGCACGCCGACCGGCGCAAGACCACCGGGCTGCTGCTGCAGAAGGGAGCGCACGACCTCGACGTCATCCACTGGCTCGCCGGCGGGTACTCCCGGCTGGTCACCGGCATGGGCGGGCTGGTGGTCTACGGCGACATCCAATCCCGCCGGGACCACACCGGGGAGAGGATGACCGACTGGCTGGCACCCGATCTCAACTGGCCGCCGCACCGGCAGCGTGACCTCAACCCGGTCGTGGACGTCGAGGACCTCAGCATGATGCAGATGCGGCTGGACAACGGCGTGCTCGCCAGCTACCAGCAATGCCACTTCACCCCCGACTACTGGCGCAACTACACGATCATCGGCTCCGAAGGGCGCATGGAGAACTTCGGCGATGCCGACGACGCGACCGTCAAGGTCTGGAACCGCCGCTCCGACTACAGCCCGGACGCCGACGAGGTCATCCACGTCCCGGCGTCATCGGGTTCGCACGGTGGAGCGGACCCGCGGCTGATCGATGAGTTCCTGGACTTCGTACGGCATGGCGGCACCACCATCACGTCCCCCGTCGCCGCCCGCGAGGCGGTCGCCGCGGGATACGCGGCCACCCGGTCGCTACGCAGCGGCAGCCGCCCCGTCGCCGTCGCTCCCCCCGACCCAGCACTCGTCACCTACTTCGAGACCGGCCAACTCTGAGGAGGCCCCCCATGGACAGACGCACCTTCCTCACCGCCGGCGCGGTCAGCTCGCTCACCGCGCTGACCGCTCCGAGCATCCCCGCCCATGCTGCCACCACCGATCCACTCAAGATCACCGCGGGATTCCTGTCCATGGGCCTGAGCGCGACAGGCACCGTGACCAGCCTCGTGGACCTGCGCGACGGCACCGACCACCTGGCCGCGGGCAAGTCCGTACCGCTGGTCAGCGTGGTCGTCGACGGGCAGCACGAGGTGCCCACCGCACTGCGGACCGCGCCCGGGGTCCTGGTGTTCTCCAGCGGCAAGGTGACGATCGAGGTGAAGGTCGTCACGCATCCCACCTACACCACCTTCGAGGTCACCAAGCTCACCGCCGCCACGGGCGCGGACGTGCAGACACTGCTGTGGGGTCCGCTGCCGACCAACGTCACCGAGACGATCGGCCAGACCGTCGGCGTCATCAGGAACGACACCTTCGCCTTCGGGATGCGCCCGGTCAACGACAAGACGGTGGGCGGCTGGCCGAACGAGCACCTCGCCTACGGCTTCGGCCCCGACATCGTCTGGAATCCCTACGGCCTGCAGACCGGCGACGACCAGGAGTGGCTCAGGAACAACGTCGCCGCCAAGACCGGCTGGGGCAGCGTGTTACGCGCCTACACCTACGACTACAGCAGGACCCGGATCCGCCGGCGGACCTCCGGCTACCAGGTTGCGCTCGAGCCGGTACCCGCACAGGAAGGCCAGATCGTCGGATCCAAGATCGCGCTGTTCGGCAGCGCGCCCGACCTCGCGCTCAGCGTGATCGGCCTGATCGCAGGAGGCGAAGGCCTGCCGTACCCCACTCTCGACGGCCAGTGGCAGAAAGCCGCGCAAGCCGCCTCGCAGTCGTTCTTCGTGCTCTTCGACCTCAACACGGAAACGGCCGCCACCGCGAGCCGCTACGCCAAGCAGGCCGGCATCGGGACCATCTACGCCATCGCCGGCGACGGCCCCTGGAAGTCGCACGGCCACTACGAGTTCAACGCCGCCTTCGGCGGATCAGACACGGCCGCGGCGAAACTGGTGGCCACCGCACGCGAGAACGGAGCGGAGGTGGGCGTGCACACCCTGTCCGACTTCATCGACACCTCCGACCCCTACATCACTCCACCGCCGGCCGACGAGCGGCTGGCCGTGGGCGTCCCCGTCAAGCTGACCCGGCCCGCGACCGCCTCGGACACCACGCTCTACGTGGACGCGAACGAACCACTCGGCGAGGGCGTCGCGGGCAAGAGGCTCCGTATCGGCGACGAGTTCGTCACCTACTCCGGCATCACTACGGCCGGCGGGCAAGAATGGCAGGTCACCGGTGTCCAGCGGGCCCAGTGGGGCTCCTCTGCCCAGGACCATCCCACCGGGACCCGCGCCACGCGCATCATCCAGAACGGGTACGGCGGAGCCATCGGCGGCCTGCCCATCATCGACGAGATCGCCACGCGCCTGGCCACCGCCTACAACGCCACCGGCATCACGTCCACCTCCTACGACGGGCTGGAGTCCGCGGCCGAGAGCGGCTGGGGAGGCTATGGCTTCGCACGTCTGGTCAACGGCGTCTACCGGCGCCTCAAGTCCGTCGACGGCTTCATCACCGAAGCCAGCAACCTGTGCTCCAACACCTGGGACGCGCAGTCGCGGGTCAGCTGGGGGGAGATCGGCGTCACCGACTACGCCCAGATCAAGCGGAGCAACACCTTCTACCGCGCCAACTACCTTCCAGGAATGATGGGCTGGCTGGGAGTCTCGGGATCGGACAGCCTGCTGAAAGTCGAGGCGACCATGGCGCGCGCCGCCTCCCTCGACGCGGGCATCGGCTTCGAGACCACGGTGCGGAGCTTCGAGACCGGATCCAACGCGGCCGCCGTCCTCGACGCCGTCAGGACCTGGGAATCCGCGCGCCGCGCCGGCGCCTTCACCGCGGCCCAGAAGACACTGCTCGGCGACCCCGCCACCAACTGGCATCTCACCGTCGTCACCCCCGACCGGACATGGTCACTCCAGCAACTCGACGCCGAGGGCAAGCCCGTCGGAGCGCCACAGACCGTCGAGGCCCCTGAGCCCGGCTTCTCCAACCCGCAGCCGCCCGAGGCTCGAATAGGCAAGCTCTACGAATTCAAGATCACATCAAGGTCGCCGCTCACCACCCGTTACGACATCACCTCAGGAACGCTCCCGGCCGGCCTCACCTTGCACAGGGACACCGGCGCCGTCACCGGCGTCCCCACCAAGCCCGGCGCGAGAAGGTTCACGATCACCGCCCGCGGCGGGACCGACGCGTCCATCACCTACACGCTGAAGGTGACCGTCTAGACCTCCAGCGTCAGAGGGCGGCGGCTACGGCTGCGGCGATGAACAGGATCTGGAGGGCCGTCCGCTGGGGGAGTGGGGTGACCGGGCGGCCGCCGAGGGTGAGGCCGCGGCGGGCGGCCGAGACGTTCGCGGGGAACAGGGCGAGCATCATGAGCGCCAGGCAGATCGCCGCGACCGGCGCCAGGGGCGGGATCAGCAGGCCCGTGGCGCCCGCCAGCTCCAGCACCCCGGTGATCAGCACAAGCAGCTCGGGGCGCGGGAACGCCGGCGGGATCATCGCGGCCATGTCCCGCCGCCACCGGGGCAGGAAGTGCGGAACCCCCGTGGTGACGAACATCAGCGCCAGCCCCCCGCGCAATGCCGGCTGCCAGCCGTCAAGCGCCTCGACCCCCGCCACCCCGACGAGCCGCAGCGCGATGAAACCACCGATGAGAGCGATGAGCGGAACCATTCCGTCCTCCAATCTTTCCAATGACTAGATTGCAGGATCGGCGGCATGTTGTCAATGTAAAGATTCAGTCGGCGAGCCTGTGCAGGGTGGTGATGATCTCGCGCCCCTGCGGCGTGGTGAAGTCCCTGACCATGTCGGCCGCGAAGCCCGCCACCGAGGTGACGATGCCGCCCGCCGCCTCGATCTGCCGGAAGGCCGCCGCCTCCGTGCGGTCCGAGAGCCCGCCGCACGCGTCGACCAGCACGTGCACCGCGTACCCGGCCGCGAGCGCGTCGATCGCGGTCCTGAGTACGACGATCTCCGAGGTGACGCCGGCCAGGGCGATGACGGGCCGGTCGTTCGCGGTGACGGTCTTGCGGGTGGCCTCGTCGTCCCAGGCGCCGGGGCCCGTGCGGACCAGGACGGGAACGCCGGCGGGGATCTCCTCGATCACGCCCGAGCCGGGGGCGAGCGAGGCCGTCATCGGGATGTCCAGGACGCCGGTGACGGTCGACAGCACGCCGACCGCGCGCCGCAGGGCGGCCGGCGGGTTGGTGCGGCTGGCCTCGACGATGCCGGACTGGAGGTCGCCGAGGAGGATCTGGACGGTGCGCGAGTCGAGCATGAGGTTTCCGTTTCTCAAAAGAACGATTCAGTAGCTGAATCATATGAGCGCACGCGACATTGTCAAGCGGGCCCGGCTAGGGGCGCAGCCGCTTCTCCAGGCACACCACGGCGCCGTTCTCCCGGCGATTGGCGAAGCGCACGTCGTCGGCCAGCGCCCGCATGATCTGCAGGCCGCGCCCGTGCTCGGAGCCGGACCCGACCCGTCGCATCGCGTGCGGGTCGAAGCCGCCCCCGGTGTCCACCACTCTGATCACGCACAGGTCGTCGTGGAGGATCGCGTTCACCAGATACTCGTCGCTGGCCGCGGCGTGCTTGATCACGTTCGTGCACGCCTCGGTCAGCATCAGTTCGATGTCGTCACGGATCTGGGGTTCGACGTCCAGAGAGCGGAGGGTCCCGTCGAGCACCCGCCGTACCAGCGGCACACTGGCCGCATCCCTGGGCAGTCGCAGTGCGATGGTCGCCTCCATGAGGGGCACCTGCCCAGGACGGGCGGCTTCAATCAGGGTTCGAGGAGCCGCAGCGCCACCTTCAGCGCGGCCTCGTGCACCTCGCGCTCGTCCAAGTCCTCGTTCTGGGTGAACCACTTGCTGGCGTGCAGCGAGAACAGCGCCATCGACCGCGCCAGCCGTACCTCCAGCGCGTCGTCGCCGGCGCTCAGCTCGCCGACCATCTCCAGCATGACCTCGCGGATGCGCGTCAGCGTGGGATGATCGCGCAGGGCCGTCTGGTTGCGCTCGAGGAAATGGGCCACCTTGTGGTGGCTGGAGCCCAGCATGGTGTCGGCGTAGCGGTGCACGAGCTCGCGACGGGTCTCCGGCGTCTTGGGCTGGGTCTTCAGCCAGGCCAGCAGCTCCTCGAGCTGCTGCTGCCGCTGCTCCACCAGGCTGGCGACGATGTCGTCCTTCGTCTTGAAGTGGTAGTAGAGTGCGGCCTTCGTCACACCGAGCTCCTCGGCGATCTCGCGCAGGGACGTCGCCTCATAGCCCTGTTCGATGAAGAGCCTGAGGGCGATCTCCTGGATCCGCGTCCGGGTGTCTTCCCGCAATGTGCACCTTATTCGACTTGACGGCCGGCAAGTACAGAATCTAGCTTATTCTAGACTTGCCGGGCGGCAAGTAAGCAAGATCGAACTCAGGGGGTGCGTCGGTGTCAGAGGTTGCTGGACGACGACGGGAAGTCATGGTCGTCCTGCCGGGACTGATGCTCGCCATGGTGCTGGCGATGCTGGACAACATGATCGTCGGTACGGCGATGCCCCGGATCGTGGGCGAGCTGGGTGGCCTCACCCATCTGTCCTGGGTCGTCACGGCCTACGTGCTGGGCACGACCGTCTCCACGCCCATCTGGGGCAAGATCGGCGATCTCTACGGCCGTAAGACGATCTTCATCACGTCCATCGTGATCTTCATGGTCGGCTCCATGCTGTGCGGCATGGCCGGTTCCAGCATGCTCGGCGGCCCGGCGGACGGCATGGCCGAGCTGATCGGCTTCCGCGCGCTGCAGGGCCTGGGCGCGGGCGGCCTGATGGTCAACGTCATGGCCATCATCGGCGACCTGGTCCCGCCCCGCGAGCGCGGGCAGTACCAGGGCATCATGGCCGGCGTCATGTCGCTGGCGATGATCGCCGGCCCGCTGGTGGGCGGCTTCATCACCGACAACCTCAACTGGCGCTGGGCCTTCTACGTGAACCTGCCGGTCGGCTTCGTCGCCCTGGCGCTGATCGCGCTGCAGCTGAAGCTGCCCAAGCACACCAGCAAGGTGCGCATCGACTGGGTGGGCGCGATCCTGCTGTCGATCAGCATCACCTCGATGGTGCTGATCACCACCTGGGGCGGCAACGAGTACGCCTGGGGCTCCTGGCAGATCCTGACGTTGGTCGGGGTCGCGGTGGTGTTCCTGGCCGCGTTCATCTACTTCGAGCGCTTCGCCGAAGAGCCGATCATGCCGCTGCAGCTGTTCCGCAACCGCAACTTCACCCTGATCTCCGGGGTCGGCTTCCTGCTCGGCTTCGCGATGTTCGGCGCGATGAACTTCCTGCCGCTGTTCCAGCAGACCGTGCAGGGCGCCTCGGCCACCAACTCCGGACTGCTCCTGCTGCCGATGATGGCCTCGGCCATGGTGGTCTCGCTGTTCGTCGGCAAGGCGATCACCTCGACGGGCAAGTACAAGATCTACCCGGTGATCGGCGGGATCGGCATGGCGGTGGCCATGTGGCTGCTGTCGATGATGGACGTCAACACGCCCAGCTGGCAGACCGGCATCTTCATCGCCGTGCTCGGCCTGGGCATGGGCTTCCTCATGCAGACCACGATGCTGATCGCGCAGAACAGCGTCGAGCAGCGCGACCTCGGCGTGGCCAGCAGCGCCAGCACGTTCTTCCGCTCGATCGGCGGCTCGTTCGGAGTCTCGCTGTTCGGGGCGATCTTCAACAACCACCTGCTGTCGGAGATGAGCGCCAGGTTCGGGCCGCAGGCCGCCGCCCAGATCACCAAGGGCGGTGGCGCCGGCCGGCTGGACCCGGCCACGCTGGCGCACCTGTCGCCGCAGATCCGCACCGGCATCCTGGGGTCGCTGGCCACCTCCATCTCGGGCGTGTTCGGCTGGGCCATCGTGTTCGCGGTCGTCGTGCCCGTGCTGGCCGTGTTCGTCAAGGAGATCCCGCTGCGCGGCGCCGCCACGGTCGACGCCGCCAAGGAAGCCGTCGCCGCCTCCTGAGGGTGCTGCTCGCCGTACAAGAGCTTGCTCTTGTACGGCGAAGCCGCGCCCACCGCCACCCGCCGCACTCCGCCCAGGGCCTGTCCAGGGAGACGCTCCTCCGGCGATGAGCGCGGGCCGCCGATACGAAGCAAGCGGAAGCCGCCCAAGCGCGCCGGCCGCCTGGTGAAAAATGCGGTGCTTCGGAGGGTGGTGGACGTGCAGAATCCCTGGCATGCATACCATCAGCCGGCCGCGGGCCGAGGACGCCGCCGCCATCTACGAGCTCATCTCGGCCTATGACACCTCGGTCATCGGCGTACCCGACATGACCCCGGAGGACGTGGCGGACGAGCTGGCCGAGCCGGGCTTCGACCTGGACAAGGACGGCTGGCTGTGGCGCGACGCCGACGGCCTGCTGGTGGGGTGGGCGTGGGCCTGCCGTAAGGGCGACAGCGAGAACGTCGACGTCGAGGTCATCGTGCGGCCGGGCGTCGACGGGGTGGAGTCCGAGGGGTGGCGGCTGGTGCTGGAACGCGCCAAGCAGCTGGCGGACGAGGCGGGACACGCGCAGGCCACCGTCGACGTCGGCGTCTACCGCGAAGACGACGGCAAGCGGAAGACCGCCGCCGATCAGGGCTTCGCGGCCGCCACCGGCTTCCACCGGATGCGCATCGACTTCGACGGCCCGCTCGAGGCGCCCGCGCCGCCGCCCGGGGTGAGCCTGCACACGGGTGAGTCCGAGGAGGTCAGGCGCGAGGGGCACGCCGTGCACCAGGAGGGCTTCGCCGAGCACTTCGGGTTCGTGAAGGTCGACTACGACCACTGGTACGAGCGCAGGCAGGCGCAGAGCGTCAACGACTGGTCCCAGCTCACCGTGGCCCGCCTCGACGGGGAGCCGGCGGCGATGGTGCACTGCACCAACATGTTCCTGTCCGACGAGGGCTGCGGCTACGTGGCCACGCTCGCCGTGCGGCCCCAGTTCCGCGGGCACGGGCTGGGCCGCTTCCTGCTGCGTCACGCCTTCGCCCAGGACGCGGCGCGCGGCAGGAAGGGCACGATCCTGCATGTCGACTCCAACAACACCACCCCCGCCCTCGGCCTGTACACCTCGGCGGGGATGCGGCCGGTGCTGGTGATCGACGTCTGGCGCCGCCGGCTCTAGACGCGGTGGGCCGCGAGGTGGTCGAGGACGGCCTGGTTGGCCTCCCAGCCGTCGGGGAACTTGACCGGCACGCCCAGCGACACCGGCTCGGCCGAGGGATGGGCGTCCAGCAGTTCGGCGATGCCCGCCCTGGCCACCACCACGCAGGCGTGCCGGTGCCGCGACGCCAGCACGCACAGCCGTCCCGACTCCAGGTGGAAGGCCGTGGCGTCCCTGCGACCCGAGAGGGGGTGGAGCACGACCGTCACGTCGTACTCCCGGCCCTGCAGCCGGTTGGCCGTGTCCACGGTGATCTCGGGCGGCAGCCCGGCCGCGCGGATCGCCGCCACCTGGTCGCGGTGCGCCGCCCCCACCGCGATCCGATCCGCGGTGACGGGCCGCTCGCCCTGCTCCGAGCTCGCCACCGCGCCGCGCCGCAGCAGCCTCTGCCCGAGCAGCGCCACGGCCTGTACGGCTTCCGCGTCGGTGCGCACCGTGTGCCGTTCGGGCAGCTCCAGCAGCGCCCACCCGGAACGCGCCGCCTCCTCCAGCGCCCTGTCGTGCACGCTCCCGTCGCCGGCCCCGGCCAGCTCCAGGCTCCGATCGCCGGGACCGGTGCCCGAGCGGAAC
The DNA here is from genome assembly GCF_044457685.1 of Nonomuraea sp. NPDC050536. Classification (NCBI taxonomy): domain Bacteria; kingdom Bacillati; phylum Actinomycetota; class Actinomycetes; order Streptosporangiales; family Streptosporangiaceae; genus Nonomuraea; species Nonomuraea sp. NPDC050536. The sequence continues at coordinate 406,681 of NZ_JBITHD010000004.1, read as the reverse complement.
CCGGTGAACGGGTAGAAGGCGCGCGAGACGACCGGCGCCGCCGAGGCGGGCAGCCGCCACGACACCGGCAGCCGGTGCACCGGCAGGTCAGGGTTGTGCCGCAGCAGCACCGAGACCGCGCTCTGCAGCGGATCCCACGACAGCCCCGACCAGCGCCCGCCCTCCACGATCGAGAACGGGTCGAGCTGGCCGGGATCGCCGACGAACAGGGCCCGCTCGAACAGCCCGGCGATGCGCAGCAGCTTGTCCGAGCGCATCTGGTAGGCCTCGTCCACGATCGCCCACGGCCAGCGGCGATCGGCCACCCAGGCCCACTTGTCGGACGTGGCGATGACGACGTCCTGCTCGCCCAGGTCCTGCACCCGGCTGCCGATCGTCACGCCCGGCAGGTCCAGCAGCCGCTGCGGCGGCTCGTACCCGCTCGCCGACAGCCGGCCCACGGTGAGTCGGGGGTGCTTGTCCATGATCCGCACGACCAGGTCGTCGACCTGCTCGTTCGTCTGCGCCACGATCATCAGCGGCTCGCCCGTCTCGGCCAGGTGCGCCGCCGCCCGCACGACCAGCGTCGACTTGCCCGCGCCCGGCGGGGAGTCGACCACCACACCGCGATGCCGCGGCAGGTCGGCGAGCACCGCCTGGATGACCTCCTCGGGCGTCACGACCAGTCCTCCACGGCGTCCGTGTCGCTCGGCTGGTACGCCGGTGGGGGACCGCCGTGGGTCCACGGGGTGAACTCGGCCTCCGGCAGCGCGGGGGAGCCCTGGAAGTCGTCGGTCAGGCTGGTGTAGCAGACCCGCTCGCCGACCTCGGGCACGGACCCGGGCGCCGCCGTCTTGCCGCGCCCCATGCCCTTCACGATCTTCACGGTCACCAGGCCGCCGTCGGCCGAGACGAGCTGGGCTCCCTGGCCGCGCCGCTGCGGCGTGCCGAGGGAGGCGCCCGGCGCCAGCCGTACCGGATCGTCGGTTTTGATCACCACCAGCGGGCGCAGCTTGCGGCCCTCGGCGTTGGCCGGGTCGCAGGAGACCACCTCGCCCGCGAACGCCTCGCCGGACAGCCGGAACTCGGCCATGACGAGCGGGTCGTCGTAGGCGCGCTGGACGTCGTAGCCGGACTGGGCGCGCTCCATGCGGGACAGCCGGGCCGCGGCGGCGACCGCGCCGTCGCGGCGCGCCTGCGGGGGAGCGTCCTCGGCCTGCTGGGCGGCCATGCCGCTGAACGAGGCGCGGTCGTGCTCCCACCGCTGCGCCACGCTCGCGCCCGGCTCCAGCTGCCGCAGCAGGTCCAGCGCCTGCCAGACCAGGCGCCAGGTGGGCTCGAGCTGGGTACGGACAGCGGCGGCGATCCTGGCTTCGTCCTGGCCGTCGATCGCCGGGGCCAGGACGCGGGCGTCGAAGCCGGGATCGGTGGCCGGTCCCGCGGGCGGCCAGATCGCCGGGTCCTCGGCGCCGGGGTCCGGGCCGGTGGTGATCCAGGCCAGCAGCGCGGCCAGGTTGGCGTCCTCGAGCGCGCTCTGGCCCGTCGCCCAGTGGCGAGACAGCTCCTCGGTCACGGCCAGCGTCAGCGACGAGCCGGGGTAGGCGGCCCGTTCGGCGAAGTACGTCAGCCACCTGCCCAGCACCGGCACCCGCGGATCCACCGGGTACGGCCCGTCGGGCCGCCGGAAGCGCGTGGACCGGCCGAGCAGCGCGGTGAACGCCACGCCCGCCGGGTTCGGCAGCACCAGCTGCGGCGCGTCCAGCGCGCGCTCGTACGGGTCGGCGTTCTTCCGCTCGACCGTCTCGGTCTCCCGCGAGAACCCCTCGACGTACGGCACGACGATGCCGGCCAGCTCGGCGGCCCAGCCGAAGCGGTGATCCCGGTTTCGCGGCTGCGGCACCACGAGCAGCCGTGGCTCGTCGCGATCGGTCCCCACCATCGCGGCGAGCGGCGCCGCCGCCTCCCCGGACAGCTTCAGCGGCACGAACACCAGCGGCCGCGCCGCGACATGACAATGCCGCACGGTCACCAGCGGCTGCGCGAGGCCCGCCGCCATGGCACGCAACCGCGCCAACGCCGCCAGCACGCTCACGTCAGGCACTCCGCGCGCAGGCGGGACGCTTCGCGCAGGAGACGGGCGATCTCCTCCTGGCCAGGCTCCGGGTCGCGGGTGCCGTCGGCGAGCGCCAGGGCCTCCCCGACCGTGGCCACGCCGCCGAGCGCGTCGCGAACGTGCCTGCCGAGCTGGTCCGAGGCGCCGGCCTGGCGGGCCTCGTCGCGGCAGAAGTAGCACAGGTCGCACGTCGACAGGCACTCGGGCGCGTAGCGGGCCGGTGCGTGACCGAGGGCGGTCGCCAGGTCCGCGGCCGGGCGGGTGGGCTCGCCGGAGTCGTCGGGCCGCAGGTCGAAGGTGACCTCCGCCGGGAGCGTGGCGGCCAGCGAGTCGAGGGACGTCATGCGGCCGAGCTGGCGCCGCAGCACCGCCAGCTGCCGCCGCACGTCCACGAGCGTGGCGACCGGGCGGTTGGCGAAGTTCTCCGGGCAGACGAGCACCATGTCGTCGGCCACCCGCAGGCCGGACGCCTGCAGGGCGAGGGCGTAGACGGCGCCCTGCCGGGCGGCGGCCGCCACGGCGGCGGGATCGGCCTGCCCGTCGATCACCGCGAACGACTTGACCACCACGACGTGGCACCGCCCGCCGTACGACAGCACCGGCACCGACGGCTCGAGCGGCGTCGACTGCCCGGCGATCGGCAGCGTCAGGCCAGGACGGTCGTGCAGAGTGGGCGAGTCGTCCGAGACGGCCAGGGGCGCGCCCCGAAGGTCGAGGTAGGTGACGTCGGCGAGACCGAGCACGGACCCGAGCAGCTCCGCGAGCGAGGTCCTGACCTGCGCCTCGAAGACGTTGCCGCGGGCGATCGCGAAGGGCGACTGCCCGAAGGGCGGCGCGAAGCCCAGATGCCGGGCCGTGGACGACTTGTCGATGCCCGCCCCGTCCATGAGCGCCCGCCGCGCGCAGCCGGGGTTGGCGGCCAGCGCCGCGATCGCCCTGGCATCGTGCGGTTTGGGCGGGGTCGTGCCCCGCAACGCGGCCAGCCGATCCACCCGGCACCCCCTCCCACCTCGAGACGAAGGAGATCAGCCTAGCTTGCCGCGCTGGTAGCGGCGGTCAGCATTGCGCTTACGAGTCGCTTCAGTGGTCCGCGGGCGGCTGACAGCGTGCTGTGTGTGGTTTGTGAGCGGCGGGCTGGAGGGTGAGGTCGTCCGCGTCACCTATCACCCGGAGGAACCGGTCCATGTCCCAACGTGATCTTTCGATGCGGCCGCTTTGGCGGCGCACGCTCACAGCTTCGGCGCTGGCCGTGAGTCTGGCCGTGGCCGCGGCGTTCCCGGCTGCCGCCGCGGCCACGCCGTACGCGAACTGGAGCGGCACCGAGGCGCAGCGCGCTCAGCTACAGCAGTTGGCGCGGAAGCTGGTGGAGGCCGGGGCGCCCGGCGTGATCGTGCGGGTCGACGACGGCCGCGGCCGGCCGGTCGAGATCGCCGAGCAGGCCACCTGGACCAGACGGGATCACCTGCTCAAGGTGGGGGACGAGTTCCGGATGGGGTCCAACACCAAGACGATGGTGGCCGCGCTCGTGCTGCAACTGGTCGCCGAGGGCAAGCTCGCCCTGACTGACCCGGTGGAGAAGTGGCTGCCGGGCAAGGTGCCCAACGGCAAGGCGATCACGTTGCGCATGCTGCTGAACCACACCAGCGGCCTGTTCGACTACACCGATGACGCCGCGGTCCGGCCGTCGATGCTCGGCAAGGATCGGCGGCGGTGGACCTTGGCGAAGCTGCTCGCTGTGGGGGTGAAGCACGATCCACTGTTCGCGCCGGGCACGAAATGGTCCTACAGCAACACCGGCTACGCCGCGATCGGCGCCGTCCTGGAGCGCGTCACCGGGGCGAGCCTGGCCGATCTGGTCCGGGACCGGATCGCCCGGCCGCTCCGCCTCACGCACACCTACTACGCCACGGACTCCACCTGGCGTGGCTCCCACGCCCACGGCTACGAACGGGATGCCGCGCCGGGGGTGCCGGCCGAGTTCAGGCATCCCGCCGGGCCGCGCCGCCACGGTCACGTGGACGTCTCCGGCAACGATCCCGGGTGGGGCGGGGCGGCCGGGGCGGTGGTGTCCACCACGCAGGACTGGTCCCGGTTCTACACCGCGTTGATGTCCGGCAAGCTGCTGCCCGCCGCCCAGCTGGCACAGCTGCGCACCACGGTGCCGGTGGACTCACGGCAGCCGGACGGGCCCGGCTACGGGCTGGGCATCCAGACCGCCGCCCATCCGTGCGGCACGTTCTGGGGTCACGACGGCGGCATGCCCGGCTACCTGACGACCAACCTCACTGACCGCACCGGCAGCCGCACGGCGACCGTCCTCATCTCGACGGAGTTCTGGGCCGAGTTCGAGGCCGACCCGAAGATCGCCAAGGCCGCCCAGGCGCTCCAGACCGCCGTGACCTGCACGATGTTCGGCAAGCCTGTGCCCTAACCGACCCCGGGCGCGGTGATGATCGCGGACACCAGGTCTTCTGCCTCGGCCCGCGACATCGCCGCACCCGCGGCGTGCGCGGCCGCGAACCCGGCGGCGCCCAGGGCGGCCGTGGCCCGCTGGGTGATCGTCCGCACGTCGGCGTCGCCGAGGTCGGCCCAGCCCCGCAGCACGGTGGCGACCCCCAGCAGCCGTCCCGCCCGCTCCGGCCGATCGCGGCACAGCTCGATCGCGGCTACCACGACCGCGATCGAGGCCGCGACCGGCGTATGCCAGGTCAGCGTCAGGTGCACCGCCGGGTGGTCGAGCCGGCGTACCGCCTTGTCCGGGAAGCCCTCCGCGACGTCCACCTGGGCGAGCACGCCCAGCAGCAACGCGGCCAGATGCGGGGTCGACCGGCCGGGTGGCGCCTCGGCCAGGCCAAGCCGGGCATATTCGCGGGCCGGCCCGAGCCGCCCGGCCCGCCACTCCAGCCGTGCCAAGCCCAGGCACACCTGAGCTCGCGACTCCGCCGACCCGGTCCGCTCGACCTGGTCGAGCAAGTCCGTCAGCTGCTGGCGCCCGCCGTCCACGTCGCCGGCTTGGGCCAGGTGCAGTGCGGCCGCCACCTCGCTCTCCATCGTGTGCTCGGGCATGCCGAGTTCCTGGAAGTAACGGCTGGCCCGCTCGGCCAGCGCGGGTGTACCGGCGGGGTCGCCGGCCCGCTGCAAGGCCGCGTTCAGGGTGCTCAGCGTGGTCGCCAGGCCCCACCGCTCGCCGAGTTCCTCGAAACCGGTCAGCGCGCGCGACAGCAAGCGCGTCGCCTCGGCGGCGTGCCCGCCGTTCATGGCCAGCACGCCTCGGACCAGCAGGGCCAGCGACCGGCTCCAGGGATCCGCCGGCTCGCCCGGGGAACTGAGATCGGGGCCCGAGCCCACGGCGAGCGCCAGCCGGGCCATCTCCAGGATGGGGTGGGTTTCCGGGGCGACGCTCTCCAGCACCTTCTCGATCCGGTCGAAGGCGGCTTCCGCCTCCTCCGGCCGGCTGATGGTCTCCGTGGTGGCGAGCGCGTGCGCGGCGACCACCAGCGCGCGGGCCTGCGGCTCGGTCTCGCCGCGAGCCTGGAGTACCCGGCCGAGCAGGTCCAGCGACTCTGGCGGGTAGTCCCTGAGAAACCAGAACCAGCTCAACGCGACGCCGAGCCGTACCGCCAGGCCGCCGTCGCCGGACTCGACCGCCCAGCGGATCGCGGCCGACAGGTTGTCCCGTTCCGCGGACAGGCGGACCAGCCAGCGCAGTTGGTCGGATGTGCGCAGGTACGGGTCCGCGGTCTCGGCCAGCTGAAGGAAGAAGCGGGCATGCCGCTCGCGTGCTTCGGCGATCTCGTCGCGCCGGGCCAGTTGCTCGAGGCCGTACTCCCTGATGGTCTCCAGCAGGCGGTAGCGCGGCTCGAGCGGGTCGGCGGGCTCCACCGGGTGCAGCAGGGACTTGTCGACCAACGCCGCCAGCAGCTCCCGGACGTCGCGCGACCGGCCGATCGCCTCCGCCGCGTCCTCGGTGAAGGTGCCGGGCACGACCGACAGCCGCTCCAGCAGTGCTCGCTCGTCGGCTTCGAGCAGGTCCCAGCTCCAGGCCACCGCCGCGCTCAAGGTCTGGTGCCGCGGCAATGCCGTACGGCTGCCGCCGGTGAGCAGCCGGAACCGGTCGTCCAGCCGCGCCGCGACCGCCTCGACCGGCAGGGCACGCAACCGTGCCGCGGCCAGCTCGATCGCCAGCGGCAGGCCGTCCAGGCGGCGGCAGATCTCCGCCGCCGCCGTCAGCGCGCTGCCTTCCAGAGCGAAGTCCGGCCGCACCGCGGCGGCCCGGTCGTGGAACAGCCGGACCGCCGCGCAGGCGCGGGCCCGCGCGCCCGTCGACCCCGGTTCGGGCAACTCAAGCGGGAGCACCGGGTGCAAGGTCTCGCCGTCGATCCGCAGCGGTTCGCGACTGGTCGCCAGCACCCGCAGCCTCGGGCACCGGCCGAGCAGGGACCCGGCGAGCGTCGCGGCGGCCTCGATCACGTGCTCGCAGTTGTCCAACACCAGTACCAGGTCCTCGTCGGCGAGCGTCTCGACCAGGTGGTCCAGGGTCTTGTCCGGAGCCACAGGCCGCTCTTCGCGCGCCCGCAACAGGTCGAGCACCACGCGGGGCACGTCATCAGCGCTGACCGGGGCCAGCGGGACGAACCACACCCCGCTGGACGGCGTGAGCTGCCGGCCGATGGTGTTGGCCAGCCGGGTCTTGCCCGCCCCTCCGGGACCGACCAGGGTGACCAGCCGAACTCGGCCGAGCAGGTCGACCACGCGGCGGACGTCCTCGTCACGGCCCACGAAGCTGGTGAGCGGGACGTCCAGGTTGCCGTACGACCGCCGGGACCGGGGACGTTCACCGCGCAACACCGCCAGGTGGGCCTCCTGCAGCTGCGGCCCGGGATCGCTGCCGAAACTGTCCGCGAGCAGGCCGCGGATCCGCTCGTAGGCGGCCAGCGCCTCGGCGCCGCGACCGTTCAGCGCCAGGGCTCGGATCAGCTGGGCGTGCAGCCGTTCGCGCAGCGGGTGCGCGGCGGTCAGCGACTCGAGCTCGGCGACCAGGTCGAGGTCGGCGCCCAGCGTGAGCTCGGCCTCGACCCGGTCCTCCAGTACGGCCAGCCGGGCCCGCTCGAGCCGTTCGGCCTCGGCGGCGGCGAAGGGCGCCTCGCGCACGTCCGCCAGGGCGGGGCCGCGCCACAGGCTCAGGGCCTCGCGCAAGGTGGCGGCGGCCTCGGCGGGCCGGGACTGCGCGTGCGAGCGCCGGCCCGCGCGGGCCAGCCGCTCGAACCGGACGGCGTCGACCGCGTCCGGCTCGACGGCCAGCCGGTACCCGGCCGGGCCCGAGGTGAGCAGCTCCGGGTGGCCCAGGACGCGCCGTAACCGGGACACCAGCGATTGCAGCGCGTGCAGGGGTGCGTCCGGTGTCGTCTCGCTCCACAGCGCCTCGACCAGGGTCGCCGGCCGTACGGCATGCCCGGCGTCCAGCGCCAGCCGGGCCAGCAACATCCGCAGCCGCGCACCCCCGACCAGCGTCGGGCCGGCAGCGGTGTCCAGCACCAGGGAACCGAGAACGCCGACGCGCACTGCGCCGCACGACTCGGCCGCGTTCGCCATGGCCAGGAGTCTACGTATTTCCTGCTGTTCAAGATCCGAGCCCCGCCTGCTCGGCGGCATCCTCACCCCGACGAGCGGCACCGTGCGGGTCAACGGCCTGGTGCCGTGGCGCGACCGCTCGGCCAACGCGCGCAACGTCGGCGTGGTATTCGGCCAGAGCAGCCAGTTGTGGTGGGATCTGCCGCTGATCGAGTCGTTACGACTGGTGGGCTCCCTCTACGATGTCCCCGCTCCCCGCTCCGCGCTTCGAGACGTCGCTGAAAAAGGTGCGCGACCTGCTCGGGCTCGACGAGTTTCTCGACACTCCGGTGCGCCAGCTCAGCCTGGGCCAGCGGATGCGGGGCGACCTGGCCGCGGCCGTGCTGTACGAACCTCCGCCCCGCTGCTGGGAGTGATCCTGGTCGCGCTGGCGTACCTCATCTGGCGGCGTCAGCTCGACCACTACCAAAGCGTCGGTCATTGAGCTCACAGTGGTCGTTCAGCAGCGAGTAGACGGTCGACCAGCGCGTTGACGTAGTCGGGGGTGAGCGGCCCGGCGCCGAACAGGACGCGGATGTACATCGGGGCCAGCAGGTGGTCGAGGATCTCCAGGCCGTCCGGCGGGTGCTCGCCTCTGTCGCGGGCGCGGTCAAGCATGAGCTGCAGTTGGCGCCCGCGTTCGGCCAGGAAGGCATCGCGTGCCCGGAGCCCGGCGTCCCCGGCGGTGGACAGGGCGATGACCAGGCGCAGTACGGCCAGGCCGTCGGGGCCGCTGATGTCGCGGGCGACGTTGGCGGCGTAGGCGTGCAGGTCTGTTTCCAGGCTGCCGGTGTCAGGGATGGGTGAGGTGGTGGTGAGCCAGGTGATCGCAACGTCCGTGAGCAGGGTTTCGAAGTTGCCCCAGCGGCGGTAGACGCTGGTGTCGGCCACGCCGGCGCGGGTGGCGACGTCGCCGATGGTGAAGTTGCCGTATCCGCGTTCGGCGATCAGTCCGGTGACCGCTTGATGTACGGCGGCGCGGACGCGGGCGCTGCGCCCGCCAGGCCGACGGGCTCGCTCCTGTTCCAGCATGCCCGCCATCTTAACGCAGTCATGACTTGCGTTTGTGTGAGCATGCGTCCTACAGTCCCCCTAACGCAGTCGGTAACTGCTTTAGGGGGTGAGCATGAAGTTCCTCTTCCACGACGAATCGTTCTCTTTCGAAACCCTGCGTACGGCGTGCTTCGCCGGATACGGCGGCGCCGATCTGGGCGAGATCCTGGTGACGGCCCGCGCCATCGGCGACGGTGACGAGGCCTCCTGGCACCAGGAGTGGAAGGCGACCGCGGCACGGGTCCACGCGCTCGGCGAGAGATCACGGGCTGCACCAGGCTCTCACCAGCCCGAACACCAGCATCACCTTCCCCGAGTCGGAAGGGACCGGCGAGCACTGCAGCTACGGCGGGCGCGCCACGGTGCACCAGCACATGTTCGAGTGGCTCGACCGAACGCTCGAAACCTCATGAAGATGTGGAGCAACGAGATGAGCAGCGTGATCGACCAGATCGACCGGGCCATCGCCATGACGGCCGACATTGTCAAGGGCATCACCGACGACCTGCTCGCTGCCCCCACTCCCTGCCCTGGGTGGGACGTACGCACCGAACTCAACCACCTGGTCGGTGGCATGCGGATCTTCGCGGCCGAACTCACCGGCACCGACCCCGGCGCCGCGCATGAGGACGACTGGCTGGGCAGCTCCCCGGAGGCGGCCTTCGCCATCGCCGCCGACCTTGACCGCGCGGCTTGGCACCGCCCCGGCGTCCTGGAGACTCCCGTGCGCCTCGGGTTCGGTGCCGTACCCGGGCCGATGGCCGCGCTCATCCACCTCACCGAGGTCCTGGTGCACGGCGTGGACCTGGCCATCGTCACCGGCCAGGAACATCTCGTCGACGGGCAGGCCTGCGAGCAGTTGCTTGCCATCATGCGCGGCATGGACTTCGACGCCTTCCGCCGACCCGGCATGTTCGGCCCCGAAGCACCGGCCCCCGTCGGCGCCCCTGCTCATCGGCGACTCCTGGCCTTCCTCGGCCGCGACCTCCAACCAGTCGCTCACCAGCACTGACCCGCCCCGAGAGGGGAACCGGGGACGGCCGGCCGCCCGGGACGCCCAACCCGCCTCCGTCTGCTGCACCCCCAAGGCGACCGCGGAACCATCCGGAGCCGCCGAGCCGACCACGACGGCCACGGCTTCGGGCTGCTGAGGATGCCCAAGAGCCCGGCGCGGTAGGGACTCGATGAGCTCCGTCGTACTCGCCGTACGAGGGCGCCGACCTTCGCCGCGCTCCACCTCGCCGACCCGGCGCCTGCGACCGATTGCCCCGGCTCCCGGACCACCATCCCCGGGAACCTCGACCTCGGGAACCTCGACCCCAGGAACCTCGACCCCGCGATCCCGAACCTTCGCGGGCTGGGCGGCGGGGGTGGTGGAGACCGCGGTGCCCGGGCACGGTAGGCGTGGCGGCGGGCAGGCGGCGCCGACTCGCCAGGAGCGCCGGACGCGGGTCCTCAGCCGAAGTGTGGCGGGCGGCCGGTGGGGCGGCTTGCCGTACGAACAGGGCTAAAGGGGCGGTGGGGTGGGGCGGTTTGCCGTGTGAACAGGGCTAAAGGGGCGGTGGGGTGGGGCGGTTTGCCGTGTGAACAGGGCTAGAGGGTCGGCGGCGTGGGGCGGCTTGCCGTATGGGTTGGTGGGGTGGCGCGGCTGGGGGTTAGGGAGGCGGTGGCCTGGGCGTGGAGGGTGGTGTCGGGGGCGGTGATCGTGGCGTGGGCCAGGAGGCGGGTGTTGCCGCGGTGCGTGAGTGTCCCTGTGACCGTGTAGGTCGTGCCGGGGCGCAGCGGACGGACGTAGTCGACGTTGAGGTTCATCGTCAGGTGCAGCGTGGGCCGGTCGGCGGCGCTGCCTCCGGCCATGCTGCAGGCGTCGTCCAGCGCCCCGGCGATGTAACCGCCGTGGACGACGCCCGAGCGGTTGAGCAGGGCGGGACCCGGTTCCCAGGTGAGCTCGACCCTGCCGGGCGTGACGAGGCTGAGCCGCAGGCCGAGGTGGCGCATGTGGTTGGACAGCGGCACCGTGCCGTCCTGGATCCCGAGCAAGAAGTCGATTCCGGCCATCACACGCCTAGAGTACGGCCAGTACCCAGGTGCGTTCCTCGTTGAGGAAGCGGACCAGCCGCAGCCCGGCCTCGGCCAGCTCCGCCTCGAGCTGCTCGTCGGTGAGCCGCCTGGAGGAGAACGACTGCGTCCACACGTCGTCGCCGTGCCGGTAGCGCATGGTGGCGTGGAAGAGCCCCGGTGAGACCTCGTCGACGGCGGCCAGCTCGATCGTGAGGTCGTCGACGGTGCGGCCCTGGCCGGGTCGCCAGGCGTCGTGCCGTTCCGCGGGCATCCACTGGATCAGCAGCGCGCCGCCGGGCTTGAGGTGGCGGGCGGCGGCGGCCAGGAGTTCGGCCGCCGCGTCGGTGTTGACCAGCTGGGAGGCCAGCGTGACCGCGTCGAAGCGGCGGTCCAGCCGCAGATCCTGGGCGCGGGCGCGGACGGTCCGCGCGCCGTGGATGTGCGCGAGCATGTCGGCGGACTCGTCCACGGCGACCACCTCGAAGCCCAGCTCCACCAGCCGATGGGTGACGCGGCCGACTCCCGCGCCGATCTCCAGGACGGTCCCGCCGATGGGCACCACCTGGGCGATCAGCTCGGCCTCGCCCTGCGGCTTGAGCATCGTGTAGAACTCGACGGGGGAGCCGTCAGGGGTGATGGATCCCGGTCCTGTGCCGCTGTTCGGTGTGATCGTCATGCCTCGACGCTAACTCCGGGGGATGATGGCTGGGTGCGCCATCTGATCGGAACCGCCGCCGGCCTGGTAGCGCTGCCGCTGGTGTACTACCTGACCGAGGCGGGCGCCCGGACCCTGCGCGCGGCCTACACCGCCTTCGATCCCGGCACGGCCGGGCTGGTGTGCCTGGCGGGGGCCGCCGCGATCGTCGCCGTGGTGTCGCTGTCGCCGATGGCCGCGCTGGTGTGCGGGCTGCCGCTGGCCGCCGCGGGCATGCTGTTCACGCTGGTGCCCGACTACGCCGTACGGCTGGCGGCCCGGTTACCGCAGGTGGGGGCGCTTCCGGGCGAGCCCGCCGGCACGCTGGCGGGCGTGGGCGGCCTGTACGGGGTGATCGGCTTCGTGCTGGTGTTCTCCGCGCTGCTGCCGGCGCGGCTGCGCACTATTCTTGGCGCGTGAGCGGACGCGATCCCGATCGGCGCAGGTCACTGCTGGAGGCAGCCGACCGGGCGATCCTGCGCGACGGGCCCGAGGTGTCGATGGCGGCGATCGCGGCCGAGGCAGGCATCACCAAGCCCATCCTCTACCGCCACTTCGGCGACAAGAGCGGCCTGTACCAGGCGCTGGCCGACCGCCACGTGCGCACGGTCATCGCGCAGCTGCGGCCGGCCTTCACCGAGCGGGGCGCCGACCTGCGCGCCCGCGCCCGGCTGACGATCGCCGTGTACCTCGATCTGATCTCGGCCAACCTGAACCTCTACCGGTTCCTGTTCCACCGTGCCAGCGCCGAGGACACCCGGATCCGCTCGCACATGACGTCCCTGGTCCGCAGCCTGGGCGAGGAGCTGGGCGGGGTGCTGGCCGCCGAGCGGGTGGTGCCCGACCCGGTGCGCGCGCAGGTGCTCGGCCACGCCTTCGTCGGCATGGTCCAGACGACCGGCGACTGGTGGCTCGACCACCCCGAGGTCGACCGGGACGAGGTGGTCGAGGGCCTGGTCGACGTGATCGTCGCCGCCATCGGCCAGCGATCCCGTACGGCGGGCCGTACCTAGATCAGGGCGATGATCGCGCCCGCGGTGCCGATGGCCTGGGCGGCGGAGTTGATCATGGCGCCGATGTCGATGTTGGCGCCCGCCTTCCACTGCCAGCGGTAGCAGCCTGACAGCTCCGGCCAGGCGGCCGCCAGCGCCGGGTTGGTGCCGCTGGTGTTCCAGTTGAAGTCGCGCGAGCCGGACTCGAACGTGCCGTGCACCCTGCCCTGGGCGGTCAGGCTGAAGCTGGGGTTGCCGTCGCAGGTGGTGACGATCCAGGTGACGGCCACGTTGTAGCTGGGCGCGCCGGAGACGTGCATGTGGCCGCTCATGTTGTAGGCGCCGTTGGGGAACAGCGCGATCGAGGTCCAGCCGCCGACGGGCACACCGCCGCCGAAGACGATCTGGCCGGAGGCCTCGATGTCGCCCTGGTCGGCGGCCAGGTCGTCCTTGAGCACGTCCTTGACCCTGTCGCCCAGCAGGGCCAGCTCGGACACCTCGCCGGCACCGATGCCGGGTGAGGAGTCGTAGGAGCCGCCGACCACGGGGGTGCGGGCGGCCGCCCGCAGTTCGTTGTGCGCGGTGCCGAGCAGCATCTTCATCTGCTCAGGTGAGAAGTCGCTCATGAAGGGTCCCCTCCTCGTTTGGGAATGCCCCTTCGTCGTACGCCCGGGCGTGTGATCAGGCCTGAGTACCCCCTACTCAAGCAGGCCGAGCAGGTCCCACTCGTTCTCGCACACGCGCCTGCCGATCGCGGCCAGCTCCACCGAGCGGGCGCCGCCGCGCAGGTGCCGCATGGTCTGCATGACGCAGATGATCCCCCATTTGAGCACGCCGAACGTCTCCCACCAGCGCAGCGCGGCGCGGTCGACGGGCTGCCCGCCGGCCTTCTCGTAGGCCTCGACCAGCTCGTCGTATCCGCCGAACCCGCCCACGGGCGGCTGCTCGCCGAAGCGCCAGGCCTTCACGCACAGCCAGCCGAGGTCCTCGATCGGGTCGCCGGCGTGGGCCAGCTCCCAGTCGAGCACGGCCCTGACACCGTCGGGCCCGACGATGAGGTTGCCGTTGCGGAAGTCGCCGTGCACGACGGTCGTCCGGGTGGTCGCGGGCCTGGTCGCCGCGAGTCTGCGGAACGCCCACTCGAACACCGGGTGCGGCTCGCCGAGCATGTCCAGCACGTCCCGCCACTGGGTGAGCGGGTCCTCGGGCGCGGCCTGCGCGACAGCGTCCAGCGGCATCCGATGGATCGCGGCCAGCGCCCGCCCGCACTGCGCCGCCAGCCGCGGCCGAGCCTCCCGGTAGGCGTCGTCGCGCAGGATCCTGCGCGGGATCGTCTCCCCGGCCACGCGTTCCATGAGGATGTACGGCTCGGCCGCCGCCACGATCCGTGGCACGGGGACGCCGGCCTGCTCCGCCGCCCGCATCAGCCGGGCCTCGGCGGCCAGCCCGCTGCCCGCCTCGAGTGCCGCGCCCGGCGAGTCGAGCCGCAGGACGAGCTTGTGCACGGTCCCGTCCGCGACCGCGTCCACCGACCACGTCTCGCGCGACGCGCCGCCGGGCAGCCGGGTCGTGGACGTGATCTCGGTGGCGGGTCCGAGGGCCTGCCGTACGATCTCCTCGACCGTCATCGCAGGCCGAACTCCCAGTTGCCGCCGGCGGCGTACTCGCCCAGGACGCGGCGGCCCACGGAGTCGATGTGCACCTCGTCGGGCCCGTCGTAGATCCGCCCGGCGCGGGCGTGCCGGTACATCCGGTCGAGAGGCGTGTCGGGGGTCAGGCCCGCCGCGCCGTACACCTGGATGGCCCGGTCGATCACGTTGTGCAGCATGCGGGCGCCCACCACCTTGATCGCCCCGATCTCGACCCGGGCCTCGGACCCGGCGTCGATGGCCTCGGCGGCGTTGAGCGTGAGCAGCCGCGCGGCCTGGATCTCGGTGTAGGAGTCGAACACGTGCTGCCGCATGAGCTGCTTCCTGGCCAGGGGTCCGCCGAACGCGGTCCGCTCGTGCAGGCGGCGGCACATCAGGTCGAAGGCGCGCTGTGCCTGCCCGAGCCAGCGCATGCAGTGGAAGATCCGCCCGGGCCCGAGCCGCTTCTGCGCGATGACGAAGCCGCGGCCGCGTTCGCCGAGCAGGTTCGAGGCGGGCACCCGCACGTCGTCGTAGCGGACCTCGCAGTGCGCGCCGTCCAGACCGAGCACCGGCGTCTCGCGCACGATGGTGTAGCCGGGCGTGTCGGTCGGCACCAGGATCATCGAGAACGCCAGGTGCGGAGGGGCGTCCTGCTCGGTGCGGCACATCACGGTGGTGTAGGCGGCCAGGGATGCACCCGTGGTGAACCACTTGTGTCCGTTGATCACCCATTCGTCGCCGTCGAGCACCGCCGCGGTCCTGATCTGGGTGGGGTCGCTGGAGGAGATCGTCGGCTCGGTCATCGCGAAGCTCGGCGAGATGTCGCCGCGCACCAGCGGCGCCAGGTAGCGTTCGCGCTGCTCGGGGGAGGCGTTCTCGTGCAGCATCAGCGAGTCCTGCAGCGTGAACGTGCCCAGCGCGATCTGGCCGAACTCGCTGCGGCCCTGGACCTCGTTGACGTAGACGTAGTCGAGGAACGGCAGCCCGCCGCCGCCCAGCTCCCTGGGGTGGCCGAGCGCCCACAGGCCCTCCTTCTTGGCCTCCCGCCGCAGTTCGTCCAGGGGCGCCGCGTCGCCCGCGTACAAGGCCGGTTCCGCGGGTTCCACCCGTTCGGTCATGAACTGGTAGACGGCATCCCGGATCGGGCGGACGCTGTCGGGCACGGCGAAGCTCATGAAAGGATCTCAGCCGAAAATCGTTGCCGGGTCAACGGATAAGGGGTCCCTTATGGCGCCGCACGACGTCCCCACGGCTGCCCAGCTCGTCGCGGCGGTCCGCGACTTCCTCGCCGCCGACGTGCTGCCCGCCGTCGAGGGGCGGGTCCGCTTCCACACCCGGGTGGCGATCAACGTGCTCGGCATGGTCGAGCGCGAGATCGAGCTCGGCCCCGGCCAGGCCCGCGATCACGCGGCACGACTGGCGGAGCTGGGCGTGGCCGACGACACAGAGCTGGCCGCCGCGATCAGGGACGGCCGCCTCGACGACTCGGCCGCCCTGGTGGACCTGCTGCGCCAGACCGTCAGGGCCAAGCTCGAGGTGGCCAACCCCGGCTATCTCGAGTAGGCCCTACTCAGGCGTCTTGAAAGCCGGCTCGCGCACCATGTGACCATGAACTTGCGCGGGTTCAGAGCCGAGGTCGCGACGCGATCGGCCATGCTGCACATCGCCAGATTCACCCAGACGGGCGAGCTGAAGGAGATGGAACGAGCGACGGCCGCCATGCGCAAGGCCGTCGCGCTGACCTCCGAGGAGGACCCCGCCTACCCGGGGAGGCTCGCGGACCTGGGCGACTCGCTGTCGCAGACCTTCGACATCACGGGCGAACGCGCCTTTCTAGAGGAGGCGCTGTCCGTCCTGGACAGGGCGCTGCGCACGGCCCCGCCAGGCCACCCCGGGGCGGGCCGGGTCAGGATCAGCGCCGGCATCGTCCGCTTGAACGACTTCCGCGCGGGCGGCCCCTCCAAGCACCTCGACCAGGGGATCGAGCTCCTCGGTCAGGCGGAGGAGATGCTGCCGCGCGGCGACGCGGACGCCACCCTCGCCCTCAGTAACCTGGCGGAGGGGTACAAGCACCGCTACATCCGCGACGGCGACGTCGCCGACCTGCGCGAACACGCGGCCACGTTACGCACGGTGGTGGCCGCGACCGCCGCGGGCGACCCCTACCGGGTGTTCCGCGTCGCCAAGCTGGTGGCCGCCCTCCAGCTGGTGCGTGACGAGCCCGGCGTCGAGGAGGAACTCGAGCGGGCGATCGAGACCCTCCGCGAGGGCCTGCCCGGCGTGCCCGAGCCCATGCGCGGGCAGATCCATCTGATCGCGGGCATGCAGCTGTACGGCGACCTGCCCATGTTCGATGCGGAGCAGCTCGCGATGATGCGCCAGATCATGCGGGACATGCAGCAGCGCGGCGACACCGGGATCAAGCTGCGCGGCGCCGTACTCAGCGACCTGGGCAGCGTCCTCGTGGCCCAGGCCATGCAGTCGGGCAAGCTGGAGGAGGTCGACGGCGCCATCGCCATGCTGCGCGACGCCCTGCGCGCGGGCCCCGGGAACCAGGACAGGGCGGGACTGCTGACCAACCTCGGCAGGGTGCTCGGCCAGCGCATCGAGTGGACGAAGGACGTCGGCGGCGTCGACGAGATGGTCGAGATACTGAGGCAGGCCGTCGACGCTGCGCCGAACGACCATCCGGACCGCGGTCTCTACCTGAGCAACCTCGGCAACGGGCTGTCGTTGAAGTACACACTGGTCGGAGGCGACGACGTGTTGAAGGACGCGATCGCCGTCTACAGACGGGCGCTGGAGCAGATCCCGCAGGAGCGTCTGGAGCGAGCCATGGCGTTGACGGGCCTGGCCGCCGTGCTGTTCGACGCACACGAGAGATGGGGCGCCCTGGCCGAGCTGAACGAGGCGATAGACACGCATCGCGCGGCCGTCGCCATCACCCCACAGGACAACGAGTACCGCCCGATCTACCTGGCCAACCTCGGTAACGCCCTGTTCCGCAGGCACGAGGCGACCGGCTCCCTCCTCGACCTGGACGAGTCGGTCGCCGCCATGCGCGAGTGCGTCGCGCTGGCCCCGCCCGCGCACCCGCATCGCGGCGCGTGGATGTCCTCGCTGGCCACCGGGCTGCTGATGCGCTACGACAGGACGGGGCAGCACAGCGCGCTCGACGAGTCGATCGCCCTGTTCCGCCAGGCGCTCGAGCTGTCGCCCCGTGAGCACTTCCAGCGTCACCTGATCCTGATCAATCTCGGCAGGGCGCTGGGCCGCGTCGGCACGCTTGCGGCGCTGGACGAGTCCGTCGAGGTCATGCGCGCGGCCAAGGAGGCGGCGCCGCCGGGGACCGCAGTGGTGCATCGGGCGGGCTCCGGGCTGGCCATCGCCCTGATCCTGCGGTTCTTCGGCTCGGACGAGATCACGCTGACCGATGAGGAGCGCCTGGCGGCCATGGGCTGGCTGCTCGCCGGAGGGACGGGCGAGCCACCCGTGGAGGAGTTCGCCGCCCGGCGCCGGTTGGAGCGGAGCGAGCGTCTCGACGAGTCGATCGCGCTGCTGCGGGAGGCGATCAACGGCCTGCCGCCCGGCGACCCGGGCAGGGCGAGGGCCGCCGGCCAGCTCGGCATGGCGCTGAGCGTCCAGTACACGCTGACCGGCAAGGGCAGGCAGCTCGACAGGGCGATCCGGTTGCAGCGTGAAGCGCTGGAAGGCGCCGAGGAAGACGACCCCCTGCAGTCGGTCATGCGCTACCACCTGGCACGGGCATTGACCGACAGGTGGGAACGCTCGGGCGATGAGAAGGACCGGGAGGAGGCCGCCGCGCAGTACCGGGCCGCCGCGTCGGTCGAGACCGCCGCGCCGACCTGGCGGGCGGGCGTCGCGAAGAGCTGGGGTGAGTTCGTCGCGGCCGAGTACGGCCCCGCCGCGGCGGTGGAGGCGTACGCGGCGGCGGTGGGGCTGCTCGACGCGGCGGCCTGGCGTGGGCTGCAGCGGGAGGACCAGGAGAGCGTGCTGACCGAGTTCCAGGGGCTGGCATCCGACGCGGCCGCCTGCGCGATCGCCGCCGGAGACCCCGAGCGGGCCGTCGAACTGCTCGAACAGGGCAGAGGCGTGCTGCTCGCCCAGGTGATCGATGCGCATCCGCGCCTGGACGCCCTGGAGAGCCTGTCACCTGAGTCGGCCGCGCGGCTGAAGGAGATTCAGGACGGCCTGGACGCCGAGGACGATCTCGACCGGCGGCACGTGCTGGCCCGATCGCGGGAGGAGACTCTCGCGGAGATCAGGACGCTGCCAGGGCTGGCCGACTTCCTGCTTCCTCCGCCCTTCAGCAGGCTTCGCGACGCCGCCGCCGAGGGTCCCGTGGTGGCGATCAACGTCAGCGGCCACCGGTGCGACGCGCTCGCCGTCGCCGCCACGGGTGTCACGCTGATCCCGCTGCCGCAGCTCACCGCGGACGGCGTCGCCGGCACCGCCGCGGCGTTCGTGGACGCGATCGCCGCCTACGCCCACGACGACGACCCCGACCCAGAGCTGCTTGACCGTATCCCGGCCACCCTCGACTGGCTCGGCGAGAACGTCACCGGGCCCGTGCTGGAGGCGCTCGGGCTCGGCGAGACCCGGCCCAGGCTGTGGTGGTGTCCCACGGGTCCCCTGTCTCTGCTGCCGCTGCACGCGGCCGCGCTGGAGACGGTCGTTTCGTCCTACACCCCGACGCTGCGCGCGCTGCTGCATGCCCGCGAAGCGGCGGGGCCGCGAGCCGACGGCAAGCCGCTGGCCGTCGCCCTGCCCAGCACGCCGGGGGAGGCGGACCTGCCCGGCACCTCGCAGGAGACCGACACGGTGCTCGGCCTGCTGCCCTCGGCGGTGGCGCTGGTGGGGCCTGCGGCGACCCGCGAGGCGGTGCTGTCGGCGCTGCCACGCAGCCCGTGGGCGCACTTCGCCTGCCACGCCTCCCAGGATCCGTCGGCGCCTTCGCAGGGCAGGCTGCACCTCTACGACGGGCCGCTGACGGTCAGGGAGATCGCCGCGACCCGGCTGGACAGGGCGGAGTTCGCCTTCCTCAGCGGGTGCGAGACTTCACGGGGTGGCGACGAGCTGGCCGACGAGTGCATCAGCCTCGCGGCGACCGTGCAGCTGGCCGGGTATCCCAGCGTGATCGGCACGCTGTGGCCGATCAGCGACCTGCACGCACCCGAGGTGGTGGAGGGTGTGTACCGGATGATGACCGCGGGCGGGACCCGCGAGCCCGACCCGGCCGCGGCCGCCGTCGGACTGCATCTGGCGGTACGCGCCCTGCGCGCCGAGCACCCCGGCCACCCCGTGCTGTGGGCGGCCTTCACGCACATTGGCCCCTGATCAACGGCGGCATTTCAAGCATGGCGGCTCCTGATCAACGGCGGCGGCGGGCTACATAGGCGCCCGCCGCCGCTGCCGGTACGGCCAGCGTCACCGTCAACCATGCGGGCGCCGCCGTACCCGACAGCAGATAGACCGCCACCGAGCAGCCCACCCAGGCCACCGCGGCCCCCGACAGCCCGGCGAACACCCGCACCGCCACCCCGGCGCCGCGGGCCTCGTCACCCGCCGACCACAGCGTCACCGTCGCCAGCAGCAGCGCCAGCGACCCCAGCAACCCGATCACCGCGGGCGTGATGGGCGGGGGCAGCGGTACCCGGTAGCCGAACGCCTGGATCGCCGCCAGCACCATCAGCACCGACCCCAGCACGGCGGTCTGCAGCAGATCGATCCGTTCGCGCCGCCGCTGGGCGACCTCCTGGCGCCGCTGCAGCCGCTCGCGCCGGTCCTGGACCGCCTCCTCGGCCGCCATCGTCACCTCGGTCAAGCCGTCGCGTGCCCGCTCGCGCGCCGCGTCCAGGTAGAGCACGTCGTCGGACAGCTGCACAGCCAGCCATTCGGCCAGCGCCACGTCCTGCGCCACGAGCCCGGGGCCCTCCGCCAGATCACCCGCCGGCAGGCGCATGTTCGAAGCCGCGATCCGTGCCGTGCGTTCCATCTCCCGAAGCCGCGTCGCCAGCTGAGTCAGTCCGTCGGACCCCGCAAGCAGCCCGGCGAGCCGGCGGCGCAGCTCGGCCAGGCCGTCGGCCGGATCAGCCGCCCCCGCGGCGGCCCGCGCCCGCAGCAACTCCTCCGCCCGCTCGAGCAGCTCGTCGTAGCGGCCGGCCTCCCGCAGCCGCAAGTGGTGGCGAACCTTGGCCGCGTGCGACAGGTGCACCGCGAACGGAGCCAGCCGCTCGTCCCCGCGTGACCACAGCCAGGCATCGGACTCGTCCTGCCTGCCCGCGACGGCTATCGCGTGGATCCTGCGCAGGAACCTGCCGTCGGGTCCTTCGTCCTCCCAGACCGCCGTGTGCCCGCCCACCACGTGCCCGCGCTCCGGCTCCGGGAGCACCCCGGTGAGCAGCCGGGCTTCGCCCAGCGCCCACTCCGGCGCGTCACCCGCCACCCGCGCCCACCGCTCCTCCAGTTCCGCCCAGCCGTCCTCCCCGCCGAAGGGCGCCAGCGCCACCGACAACACCAGCACGTCGTGCCTGCGCCGGACGACCGCCTGGAAGACACCCTCGGCGCGCGACCTCGACTGGCGGGCGGCCAGCGCCTCGCCGCCGCCCCGGGCATCCAGGCGCAGTTCGTACGGCGCGATCTCCGGGATCGGCCAGGTGAGCCCCAGCTCGTCGCCGAGCCGCCGCCACAGCTCGCCGAGCCGCTCCGCGACGCCTTCCCGCCGCGCGGCCACGTACAGGTGGACGACCAGGGCGCGGTCATCCATCGGCGTCGCGGTCCTCGGCGGGCGGCTCCGCCAGGTCGAGGACGAGCCTGTTCAACCGCTCCCTGGTCTCGGGCGGTGCGGGCACCCGTGGCGGGTCACCCACCCTGGTCCTGATCCGCAGCGGCCCCGCCAGCTCCAGATCGTGTACGGCGGGCGCGATCGCGTCCTCGGCGCCCGAGCGCAGCGCCCGCTCGACGGCGGACAGCGCCCTGTCCACCCGGACCCAGCGCCCCTCCGTCAGCTGCCACTGCGAGACCTTTCGCAGGACCTCCGCCACCCTCGCGCGCTCCATGGCCGCCATCGTAGGAGGGCCGGGAGCGCGGCGACAGACGCCGAGGCCCGTCTCCGCCGTCGGCGGAGACGGGCCCCGTGGAGCCGGACCCCGCTAGTGGGAGCCGGCCAGGTCCAGGTCCTTGACCCGGGGGTCGCCCTCGTCGGCGACGTAGTCGCCGATGGAGGTGGCGTCCTGGCCGTCGGCCACCTTGAGCGCCCTGAACAGCAGCGTGCCGAGGGCGGCCACGACCAGGTTGACGATCAGTGCCAGGAACCCGGCGTAGATCGTCATCTTGGTGTCCAACCCGAGGTTGGCCAGCGGGAAGGCCGAGCCGCCGAAGTGCAGCTTGCCGTTGGCCGGGTTCGGGATCTGGTACAGCATCCAGGTCCCGGCCGCCAGGCCGAACGCCCAACCGGCGATCAGGCCGCCCTTGTGGAACCAGCGGGTGTACAGGCCCAGAGCCACCGACGGCAGCGTCTGCAGGATGATCACGCCGCCGATCAGCTGCAGGTCGATCGAGAACTGCGGGTCCAGCAAGAGGATGCACAGCACCGCGCCCACCTTGACCACCAGCGAGACCAGCTTGGAGACCTTGGCCTCCTGGGCGTCGGTGGCGTCCTTGCGGATGTACTCGCGGTAGATGTTGCGGGTGAACAGGTTCGCCGCCGCGATCGACATGATCGCCGCGGGGACCAGCGCGCCGATGCCGACCGCGGCGTAGGCGACGCCCGCGAACCAGTCGGGGAACATCTGGTGGAACAGCATCGGGATGATCGTGTTCTTGTCCTGACCCACCATGGGCGTCTTGGCCGCGATCGCCATGTAGCCCAGCAGCGCGATCAGGCCCAGCAGGAAGCTGTAGGCGGGCAGCGCGGCCATGTTGCGCTTGATCACGCCGCGGTTCTTGGAGGCCAGCACGCCGGTCAGGCTGTGCGGGTACAGGAACAGCGCCATCGCCGAGCCCAGCGCCAGGGTGATGTACTGCAGCTGGTTGCCGGCGTTGAGCACGATCCCGTCGGACGGTGCCGGCGTCTTGGCGAACTTGGCCGCCGCCGCGTCGAAGACCGAGCTCCAGCCGCCCAGCTTGGCCGGGATGTAGATGACCGCGGCCAGGATCACGATGTAGATCAGCGAGTCCTTGACGAACGCGATCAGCGCCGGCGCCCGCAGCCCCGACTGGTAGGTGTAGGCCGCCAGGATCGCGAAGGCGATGATGATCGGCAGGTGCCCGGTGATGCCCATCGCCTTCAGCACCGACTCGATGCCCACCAGCTGCAGCGCGATGTACGGCATCGTGGCCACCAGCCCGGTGATCGCGATCAGCAGCGCCAGCGTCGGCGAGCCGAACCTGGCCCGCACGAAGTCGGCCGGCGTGACGAAGCCGTGCACGTGCGACACCGACCACATCCGCGCCAGCAGCAGGAACACCAGCGGATACACCACGACCGTGTACGGCAGGGCGTAGAACCCGATCGCGCCGGAGGCGAACACCAGCGCGGGCACGGCCACGAACGTGTAGGCGGTGTACAGGTCACCGCCGACCAGGAACCAGGTGATCCAGGAGCCGAAGTTGCGCCCGCCCAGGCCCCACTCGTGCAGGCTCTCGATGCTCGAAGGCCGGCGCCAGCGCGCCGCCACGAACCCCATCACGCTGACCAGCAGGAACAGTACGCCGAAGACGACGAGCTCGGTGACGTTCACGCTCATTTGGTCATCCTGTAGACGATCGTCGTCGCGGCCACGCCGACCGCGATGAAGGCGATCTGCAGCCAGTAGAACAGCGGGAAGCCCGCCAGCCGCGGCTGGTCGGCGTTGAACAGAAACGTGCACAGGGGTAGCACGATCGGCACGATCAGCAGCCAGTTCCACGGGCTGCGGTCGCTACGTGGCTGCCCGGGTTCCCGAGTCGTCATGGATCCTCCGCAATATATGACAGAGACCAGCCACTTTCGGCTGATCTCTGTCATGGAGGGTAGCTTCGCGGGGGTATTAATCCAGATGACGGCCGTATTACAGTTTGGCGTTAATCATATTGACCCGGACAGGTCGAGATCCTTGATCCGGGGGTCGCCTTCGTCGGCGGTGAAGTGGCTCGGCTGCGTGCCGTCCGGGCCGTCGGGAGCCTTGGCCGCCCTGGCGACGATCGTGCCGAGGATCGCCACCACCAGGTTGACGATCAGGGCCACGAACCCGGCGTAGATCGTCATCTTGGTGTCGAAGCCCAGCTTGGACAGCGAGAACGCCGACCCGCCGAAGTGCGCGTGCTTGGTGGCCGGGTTCTCCACCGTGTACAGCATCCACAGGCCCGAGCCCATGCCCGCGATCCAGCCGGCGATCAGGCCGCCGCGGTGGAACCAGCGGGTGAACAGCCCGATCGCCACCGACGGCAGCGTCTGCAGGATGATCACGCCGCCGATGAGCTGCAGGTCGATGGAGAACTGCGGGTCGATGGCCAGCACGAACAGCACCGCGCCCACCTTGACGACCAGCGAGGTGACCTTGCTGACGCCGGCCTCCTGCGCCTCGGTGGCGTTGCGGTTGAGGTACTCGCGGTAGATGTTGCGGGTGAACAGGTTCGCCGCCGCGATCGACATGATCGCCGCCGGGACCAGCGCGCCGATGCCGACCGCGGCGTAGGCGATGCCGGTGAACCAGTCGGGGAACATCTTGTCGAACAGCAGCGGCACGGCCATGTTGCCGTCGGGCAGCCCGTTGGTGCCCAGCGGCGGCACCACCTTGGCCGCGATGGCCATGTAGCCGAGCAGCGCGATGAGCGCGAGCAGCAGGCTGTAGGCGGGCAGCGCCGACATGTTCCGCTTGATCACGTCCCGGTTGCGGGAGGCGAGGACGCCGGTGACGCTGTGCGGGTACATGAACAGCGCCAGCGCCGAGCCCAGCGCCAGCGTCACGTACTGCATCTGGTTGTTGGCGTTGAGCAGGATGCCGTCGCCCGGGTTCGGGGTCTTGGCGAACTTGGCGGCCGCGGCGTCGAAGATCGAGCCCCAGCCGCCCAGCCTGGCCGGGATGTAGATGATCGCGACCAGGATGACCAGGTAGATGAGCGCGTCCTTGACGAACGCGATCATCGCGGGCGCCCGCAGGCCCGACCGGTAGGTGTAGGCGGCCAGGATCACGAACGCGATGATCAGCGGCAGGTCGGCCGCCATGCCGCCGCCGGCGAAGCCCATCGCCTTCAGCACCGAAGAGATGCCGACCAGCTGCAGCGCGATGTAGGGCATCGTGGCCACGATCCCGGTGATCGCCACCAGCAGCGCCAGCGTCGGCGACCCGAACCGCACCCGGACGAAGTCGGCCGGCGTGACCAGGTTGTGCACGTGCGACACCGACCACAGCCTGATCATGACGAGGAACACCAGCGGGTAGGTGATCACGGTGTACGGCACGGCGAAGAAGCCCGCGGCTCCGGCGCCGAACAGCAGCGCGGGCACCGCCACGAACGTGTAGGCGGTGTACAGGTCGCCGCCGATGAGGAACCAGGTGATCCAGGAGCCGAAGTTGCGCCCGCCCAGGCCCCACTCGTCGAGGCTGGCCAGCGTGCCCGGACGGCGCCAGCGGGCGGCCACGAAGCCCATGCCGCTGACGAGGAGGAACAGCAGGACGAAGACGACGATCTCGGTGATGTGCTCGCTCATGGCCGCCTCTTGGTCATCTGGTAGACCAGCGCGGTCGTACCGACACCGAGCGCGATGAAGGCGATCTGGAGCCAGTAGAACAGCGGGAAGCCGAACAGGCGGGGCGCGTCGGAGTTGTACAGGAACGGAAGGAGGGGGATGACGATGGGGACGAGCAGCAGCCAGTACCAGGGGCTGCGGTCGCGCTTATCATCGGGCACGGCGGTCTCCTTATGGGAGCGTCACAGTGCCCGCACTCTAAGGACGCGAATATCGCGTTCGGGTCACCGATCGCCGAGTGGTCGGCTACTCGCGACAAACGGTCAACTCGTCGGCGATGTCACGCGTGCCGTACCCGTGTGGAGCGGGGACCTCCACGATGGGGTCGGGCCGGTCGTCGAACTCCAGCCGTAGCGCCCGCGCCATCGTGGCGTGCATCTCATACAGGCACGTGACGTATGTCAGCTCAAGGAGATGCTCGTCCGTCAGGTGCCGTTTGAGCGCCGCGAACACCTCGTCGTGCACCCGTCCGCCGTCCAGCACCAGCCCGTCGGTGTAGGCGAGCACGGCCCGCTCCAGCTCGTCGAACTGGTCGCTGACCTGCCAGTGCGCGACCGCCTCGATCTTCTCCTCCGGCACGCCGAGCGCCCGCATCTGCTTGCAGTGCTGGGAGAAGACGAACTGCGACTGCCGCGTCCAGCCCGCCCGGGTCTGCCCGAGCTCGCGCAGTACCGGATCAAGCGACGACTCGCGGTAGAGCTGGAAGCCCTTGACGCAGTGCCGGAAGATCTTCGGATCCAGCGCGAAGACCCGCCACCAGTCGCCGGGCGAGCCCGTGGCCGTGCTCCCGTCGGCGGTCAGCAACTGGTCGTAGAAGAACGCGGTCAGCGGATCGGTCACCTCGTCGCGGGGGACCTGGCGCAGCCGCGGCATCAGACCGTCCGATCGGCGGCGGTCCTGGGCTCGTGCCGCACGTCCTCAGGACGGTCGAGCTCGCGCAGCCAGCAGGCGAACTCGATGAGGATCCCGTCGGGGTCCTTGAAGTAGATCGAGCGTACGAACACCCCGTCGTGCAGCTTCGGCGCCACGCCGAACTCGCTGTCGTCGTGGTTGAGCAGCACGCCCACGTCCACGCCCTTGGCTATCAGCTTGTCGCGGTACTCCTCGATCTTCTCCGGCGGCACGTCGAAGGCGATGTGGTTCATCGAGCCCACCGCCGACAGCAGCTCGCCCCTGTCGGGCAGGTTCTTCGGCGCGGACACCCCCGGCACCGCCTCGGGAGCGTCGGGGAACCAGAAGAACGCCAGCGCGTTGCCGCCCCCGCAGTCGAAGAAGAAGTGCTGCCCCCAGCCCATCGGCAGCTCGATCGTCTTGATCAGCGGCATCCCGAGGACGCCGGAGTAGAAGTCCACGGTCCGACTCATGTCCGAGCAGACCAGCGCGAGGTGGTTGACGCCGCGGAGCTCGAATTCGCTGTTCATAGTAACCAACTACTTATCACAGGCTTCCGGCGAAAAACATGACATGAGATGTCCTCTTTTCCGGGGAACATCATGCTCATGATTGCTTTGGTGGCGGGCGCGACCCGCGGCACGGGACGGGGCATCGCGATCCAGCTGGGCGCGATCGGCGCCACGGTCTACTGCACCGGACGGACGACGCGCGAGCAGCGCTCGGAGATGAACAGGTCGGAGACGATCGAGGAGACCGCGGAGCTGGTGACGGCCGCGGGTGGCAAGGGAATTCCGGTCCAGGTCGACCACCTGGACTCCGGCCAGGTCAAGGCCCTGGTCGAGCGGATCGACAGGGAACAGGGACGGCTGGACGTCCTGGTCAACGACATCTGGGGCGGCGACCCCCTCTTCGAGTGGGACAGCCCGATCTGGGAGCACGACCTCGACAACGGGCTGCGGCTGCTGCGGCTGGCGATCGACACGCACATGATCACCAGCCACCACGCGCTGAAGCTGCTGATCCGCAACCCGGGCGGGCTGGTGGTCGAGGTGACCGACGGCACCACCGACTTCAACGCCACCCGCTACCGGGTCTCGCCCTACTACGACCTGGCCAAGGTGTCGGTGAACCGGCTGGCGTTCGGGCAGGCGCAGGACCTGGCCAAGCACGGCTGCACGGCGGTGGCGATCACGCCCGGCTTCCTGCGGTCGGAGTCGATGCTCGAGCACTTCGGCGTCACCGAGGAGAACTGGCGCGAGGGCGCCACCAAGGAGCCGAGCTGGGCGGTGTCGGAAACCCCCGCCTACGTCGGCCGCGCGGTCGCCGCCATCGCCCAGGACCCGGACAAGCAGCGCTGGAACGGCAAGTCGGTCGACAGCGGCGCCCTGGCCAAGGTCTACGGCTTCACCGACGCGGACGGCAGCCGGCCGGACGTCTGGCGCTTCATCACCGAGGTCCAGGAGCGAGGCAAGGACGTCTCTCCCGACGACTATCGGTAATTGATCTGTTACGGCACAGCCACCCCCACCGCCAGTCGCCGCACTTCGGCTGAGGACCTCCAGGGAGACGGCCGCTGACCGGGTGGTGGCTGACCGCCGTGACGACGCACGGAACCCGCCCGGCCGGGACCGGCGTCAGCCGTACAGTCCCGCCCGGCCGGGGCCGGCGTCAGCCGTACAGGGCGGACATGCGGGACGTGGCGTCGCGCAGCATCTCCCGCAGCTCCGGCGGGTCGAGGACCTCGGCCTCGGGGCCGAAGCGGAGCACCTGGGAGTAGGCGACATCGATGCCCTCGACGCCGAGGCGGACGGTGCCGTCCGGCTGGAGCGAGGCCAGCGCGTCGTCGAGGGCGGCGGGGTCGGCGACGAAGCGCAGCATGCGCACGCCGCGTTCGGTCAGCCGCAGCGTGATCTGGGTCCTGAGCAGGGAGCGGGTGAAGACCGCCGACTGCTCGGCCCAGAACGCCGCCAGGTCGAAGGCCAGATCCCGCTCGAAGGTCTCTTCCAGCACCTCGACCGCGCCGAAGCGATCCACCCGGTAGATCGCGCCGGAGGCCACCAGATACCAGGCACCCGCCTTCAGCACCAGGCCGTAGGGATCGAGCACGCGCAGCCGGTCCTTGTAGACGGTGGCGACCCTGCGGTCGTTCCACACCGCGCGGGCCAGCGGCACCAGCGCGTCGGGAGGCGGCTTCTCGCCGGCGAACCAGCCGGGGGCGTCCAGATGGAAGCGCTGCGCCGCGGTCGCGGGCGCGTCGCGCAGGCCGGGCGACAGGGCCGCGGCGGCCTTCAGCCGGGCCGTGGCCGCCACCTCCTGCAACCCCATCTCGCGCAGCGCCCCCGGCACGCCGGACAGGAACAGCGCCTCGGCCTCGGCCCGATCCAGCCCGGTCAGCCGGGTCCGGTAGCCGTCGAGCAGCCGGTACCCGCCGCCGCGCCCGCGGTCGGCGTAGACGGGGATGCCCGCCTCCGACAGCGCCAGCACGTCGCGGTGCACGGTCCGCTCGGAGACCTCCAGCTCCTTGGCCAGCTCCGCCGCCGTCATCCCGCCGCGCCCCTGCAACAGCAGGAGCAGCGACATCAACCGGGCTGCGCGCATCGCGGCAGCACCACGGCGGAGGGATGGCCGGGGGAGTGGAAGACCTCGACGTCGTTGGTCACCATCGGACCGCCGTTGCCGAGAGGATCACCGGTGCCCGGGTTGCGGGCGATCGTCGGGTACGCCCCGGCCGCCACGTGCACCCGGATCCGGTGGCCGCGCCGGAACCTGTGCCCGATCGGCCAGAGATCCACCTCCACCTTCCTGATGTCTCCCGACTCCGGCGAGGGAGTCAGCCGGCGCACCCCCTCGCACACGTTGAACGAGCTCCCGTCGGGACGCACATCGCACACCCGCACGACCACGTCCAGATAGGGGCGGCTGGACCGCACGAAGATCTCCGCGCTCACCGGCCCGATCATCTCGACATCCGACTCCAGCGCGGGCGAACTGTAGACCAGCACGTCCCTGCGGGCCTCCAGCCGCCGCTGGTCGCGCGGCCGCGAATCGGCCAGCAGCACGGGACCGCCGATCACCGGCGTGGGGTGATCCGGGTGGTATCTGAAGGAGTCCGGCGCCGACTCCTTCGGCTCCGCCATGCCGAGCCCGAACCCGTCCTGCAGGTGCCACCGCTCGGGCGACACCCCCGGCACCGGCCAGTCCGGGTAGTCCCGCCACTCACCGGCGCCGGTCACGTAGAGCCGCACCGGGTCGGCCCGCAGTCCCGCCTCGTCGCCGAGCAGGTGCGCACGGAACCAGGCCGCCGCCTCGCGCAGGGACGGACGCCCGTGCCTGGCGTCCACGTGGTACCACGGCCCGATCGTCAGGTACGGCCGCCGCCCCGCCGCCCGCATCGCCAGGTAGTCCTTCAGCTGCCAAGGCAGGAACACGTCGTACCAGCCGCCCAGCATGGTCACGGCCGCCGTCACCTGGCCCACCCGCGGTGAGAAGTCGCGCCGGTCCCACCAGTCGGCCGGCTCGCCGTGGTGGTCGATCAGGTCCTGATAGAACCGCAACGGCTTGCCGGCGGTCACCAGGTCCATCTCGGCGACCGGCCGCCCCGACAGCACCGCCTTGCGGGTCAGCCGGGGCGCGGTCAGCGGCGCCGTGCCGCCGAAGCGGCGCGACAGCCCGTCGGTCAGCGTGGTCCAGCTCAGCGCCGACTCCAGCGCGAAGGCCCCGCCCACGTAGGCCGCGTCACGGAACTGCGAGGCCGTGATCTGCGTGGCCATCGCCTTCAGCTCCGGGCCCGCCTCGGCCGCGATCGCCCACTGCGTGTAGCCGAGGTAGGAGGGCCCGAACATCGCGAACGACCCGCCGTACCAGCTCTGCTCACGCATCCAGGCGACCGTGGCCAGCCCGTCGTCGCGCTCGTCGCCCAGCGGGTCGAGTAACCCGCCCGACCCGAAACCGCCCCGGCAGCTCTGGATCAGCACCTGGAACCCGCGCCTGGCGAAGCCCCGCCCGTACACCATCCCGAACAGCCCGCGCCTGCCGTACGGCGAGCGGATCAGGATGACCGGAGCCCCCTGCACGCCCACCGGGGCGTAGTGATCCGCCAGCAGCCGCACCCCGTCGCCCATCGGGACCTCAAGATCCCTGTCCACCCGCACCCGCATACTGACCAGTAAAGCAAAACGCTTTTGTGGCAAACTATCCGGTCATGGGACGAATTGCGTCGTATGTCGCCCTAGGGGACAGCTTCACGGAAGGACTCGAGGACCCGGCCGACGTCGGCTTCAGGGGATGGGCGGATCGGCTGGCCGAGCACATCGAGGCGGACCAGCCCGGCCTGCGGTACGCGAACCTGGCGGTACGGGGACGCCTCATCGACGAGATCGTGGCCGACCAGGTGCCGCGGGCGGTCGAGCTGGGGGCCGACCTGGTCTCGCTGTGCGCGGGAGGCAACGACATCCTGCGCCCCAGCAGCGGGCCCGCCATCGTGGCCAGGCGACTGGAGCAGGGCGTGCGCACGCTGACCGAGGCGGGCACCAGGGTGCTGCTGTTCACCGGGTTCGACCTCCGGCACGTGCCGGTGATGCGGCTGGCGCACCGCAAGATCGAGATCTACAACCTGCACATCCACGACATCGCCCGGCGCTACGACGCGCTGCTGGTGGATCTGTGGCCGATGACGATCCTCCGCGACCCGCGCGCGTGGTTCGCCGACCGGCTGCACCTCAGCCCGGACGGGCACCGCCGGGTGGCGCTGTGCGCGGCCGAGGTGCTCGGTGTCCCCGTGGTGGAGGACTGGCGCGAGCCGTACCCGGCGCGCAGGCCTCCGGTGTGGAGCGACGCCCGCAGGCAGGACCTGCGCTGGGCCAAGGACGCGCTGTGGCCGTGGATCAGCAGGCGGCTGCACGGCACGTCCTCCGGCGACGGCGTCGAGGCCAAGCGGCCGGAGCTGACGCCGCTCAGCTGAAGTGCCGCCACTGCGGCCAGGCGGCCGACCACGGCTGCTTGTGTCCACGGCAGACGAACACGCCCATGTCCTGCTCCTCGTTGTCGACGCCGACGTGGTTGTCGACCTGCGCCTTCTGCTCGCAGGTGTCGAACTGGGCCAGCGCCACGCGGGTGCCCACGTTCAGCACGACGGCCACGTCGGCGGTCTCGGGCGGCGGGCCGTACTCGAAGAGCTGGTTGTGACCGCTGTAGACGCGGGGGAGCCCGGCCTTGTCGAGCATGCCGTACTCGCCGTAGTTGCCGACCAGGACGGCGGCCTTGGCCTGGTCGGCGGGCGGCAGGCCGCGCAGGACCCCGGAGACGGTGGCGGCGAACCCGGGCCAGCCGACCGACTCGCGCGCCACCTCGTTGACCTTCGGCACCGGCGTCCGGGCGAGCGCGGTCACCGGGATCAGCGGCAGGGCGATCACCACGCAGCCGAGAGCGTTGAAGGCCAGCGCCGCCGCGGTCGTCCTGGGCCGGCGTGCGGCGCCGACGCAGCCGGCGGCGAACAGCAGCAGGATCAGCCCGGCCGTGTAGTCGTAGCGCCCGCCGCTGACCACGGTCACCACGGCCGTCACCGGGTAGGCGACGGCCAGCGCCCGCACCCGCCTGTCGCGCCACAGCCGCAGCCAGCCGAAGATCCCGATCACCGTCGCGACCGGGCCGAACAGGATGAACTGCATCGGCACGAAGAAGATCCGGAAGTCGGCGCCCTTGTCCTGGCTGAGCGCCGCCGCCATCTTCAGCTGCGGCCAGTCATGGGTGACCTGGTAGAGCAGGTTCGGTACGGCCAGCGCCGCCGCGATCGCCGCGCCCGCCCACAGCCACGGGCTGGCCAGCACCCGTCGCGGCCCTGCCAGCAGCAACCCGGCCAGCAGCCCGATCAGCAGCATCACGATGAGCTGCTTGTTGTAGGTGGCCACCCCGATCACCGCGCCGGCCGCCGGCCACCAGCGGGGCTGGTCGCGCAGCAGCGCCCGCAGGATGAACAGGATCGCCGCCGCCCACAGCGGCATGTCGAAGCTGAGCGTCAGCAGCGTGTGCCCGGCGACCAGCGGGTAGGCGGCGGTCGCCACGCCGGCGGCCGACAGGCCCTGCGCCAGGCCCCGCCCGCCCAGCTCGCGGGTGATGAGCGCGGCCAGCACGACCAGCGTGGCGGTCGCCAGCGCCGGGAAGATCCGCAGCGCCGTGACGGTGTCGCCGAACAGCGCCATCGCCAGCCTGGCCAGCATCGGCGTCAGCGGTCCCTGGTCGACGTAGCCCCAGGCGGGGTGGGCGGCCAGGACCCGGAAGTAGAGCTCGTCCCTGTGGTAGCCGTACTCGGGGCTGAACACGAGCAGGACGGCTAACAGCGATACCGCGATCAACGTGACGGAGCGCCACGCGAAGGGCAGCTTCATGACTGCCCAAACTAGATCACCAGATTGGCTTCGGCCAGCAGTCGCGCGGCCTTTCGTAGATCGGGGGCGTCCCTGACGGAGGCGACCAGCCGCCGCATCGTCGTGGTGATCTTGGCGAAGGCGGCCTCGGGGGTGGGGTCGATGTCGCCGAAGACGACCCACCACCACCAGGCGTTGGTCATGACGTTGGCCAGGAAGTCGGGCACCAGCGTGACACCCCTGGCCAGCAGGGAGGCCTCCGCCTCGGGCAGCGTCGGGAGATTGGCGCCCTCGACGACCACGCGGGCCCTGACCCTGTCGGCGTCGTCCGGTCCGATCACGTAGGACATGGCGGCCGGGACCAGCAGGTCGGCGGGCACGTCCAGCCACCGTTCCCGGTCCTCGAGCCTGGTGCCTGGGCCGAGGCGGGACCTGTCGACCACGCCGCGGGCGTCGCGGGCGGCCAGCATCCGCTCGACGTCCAGGCCGTCCTCGCGCACCATCAGCCCCTCGCGGTCGGCGACCGCCACCACCCGAACGCCCGCCCGCGCCAGGTAGCGGGCGGCGGCACCGCCGATCGAGCCGAACCCCTGCACCACGGCCGTCCCGACGTCCGGCGCGATCTCCAGCGCCGCCCTCGCCACGCCGAACCCGCCCACCAGGTCCGCCAGCGCGACACCGTCCACCACCCGCGCCATCGCGCTCCTGAGCCGCTCGCGGGCGGCCGCCTCGTCTTCCACCAGGCGGAAGGCCGGCTCGACCGTCGAGGCCAGCCCGAGCTCGGCCGCCACCTCGTCGAGCTGCTCCTGGCGCAGCCCGAAGTCCTCGCCGGTGTTCCACTGCGCGCGCAGGACCGGCAGCACCGCGGCCATGAACCTGCGCAGGATCGCGGGCGCCTCGGGATCGCGCGGGTCCACGTCGATGCCGCCCTTGGCGCCGCCCAGTGGCACGTACCTGTCGCCCGGCGTGTGGACCAGGGCTTCCTTCAGCGACATGCCCCTGGCCAGGCCGCGCACCTCGGCCAGCGTGCAGCCCTCGCGCATGCGCAGCCCGCCGCTGGCAACCCCGCGGACCAGCCGGTCGATCACGACGTAGCCGCGCCGCGCGGTCACCGGGTCGGTCCAGGTGATCTCCAGCAGGCTCATCGCCCCTCCTCCCTCGTGACCACCAGCGCGTCGACGGCCACCGCGCCGTCGGGGCCGACGCGTAGCGGGTTGACCTCGCACTCTGCCACGTCATCTCGCTCGGCGATGAGCCTGGACACCGCCGCGACCGCCTCGGCGGCCGCCCGCAGGTCGGCCTTCCGCGCGCCGCGCCAGCCGTCCAGCAGCGGGAAGCCGCGCAGCCTGCGCAGCATCGCCTCGGCCGTGCCCGCGTCCACCGGCGCCAGCTCCACCGTCACGTCCGCGTACACCTCGCTCGCCGTCCCGCCGATCCCGACGGCCACCACCGGACCGAAGGACGGGTCGCGCCGCCCGCCGACGACGAGCTCCACCACGCCGTCGCGGCCGTCCAGCTCCTCGATCACGTACTCGCCGTCGCCCAGCCGGTCACGCAGCCGCCTGATCGCGGCCGCGGGGTCGGTCACGCCGACGGCGACGCCGCCCACCTCGGTCTTGTGCTCCAGCCAGCCGGCCTTGACCACGTACGGTCCCCGCATCCCGCGCACCGCGGAGGCCACGTCGCCGTCCGCCTTCACGCCCATCGCCTTGCCGTACGGCACGCCGTACCCGGATAGCAGATGCCTGGCCTCGAGGTACCCCCAGCCGCGGCCGGGGGACGCGGGGCCCGGCGGGGCGGAGCGGGCGGGAGCCACGGGGGAGGGGCGGGCCAGCGCCCAGCCGACCTGGTCGATCGTGGCGTACACCGGGATCCCGCGCTCGCGCAGGGCACGGACGGCGGCCGAGTCGCGGGTCATGCTGTGCACCACGACCGGGCGGCCGTGGCGGCGCACCAGGTCGCCGAGCGCGGCCACCACGTCCAGCTCGGCCCGGGCCAGGGCGGGCGTGTCGGCGCCGTAGGAGGCGAAGTAGCCGGTCAGCACCACCGCGTCCACCTCGCCTGACGCCAGCAGCGGCTCGATCACGGCCGAGTAGGTCCCCAGGTCTCGCTCCCCGGCGCCGGCCAGGTCGAGCGGGTTCGCGGTTCCGTCCGGCAGAGCGGGGAGGGACAACCCGTGGCGCGCGAGGACGTCGGCGGCGAGGGCTCCCTGGCCGCCGCTGTCGCCCACGATCGCCACGCGCCAACCGCCTGATGCGCGGCGCCGCTCTCCGGCCAGGCCGCCTGTGTGCACGAGGAGCTGCGCCACGTCCACGGCCTGCGCCGGGGTCTGGACGAGGATCGCTCCCGCGGCGCGGCAGGCGGCCTCGACGACCTCGGTGCCGGCCGTGAGGGCCCCGGTGTGCGAGCGGGCCGCCTCGCG
Organism: Nonomuraea sp. NPDC050536; assembly: GCF_044457685.1. Lineage (NCBI taxonomy): Bacteria > Bacillati > Actinomycetota > Actinomycetes > Streptosporangiales > Streptosporangiaceae > Nonomuraea > Nonomuraea sp. NPDC050536. The sequence goes on along the minus strand of NZ_JBITHD010000004.1, from coordinate 372,117 downwards.
TCCGGCCCGGCTGGCGCCCACCGTGAGCACCACCACGGGCTTGCCGGCTTCGCGCAGCCGTACCAGCGTCTCGACCAGCGCGCGGCCGTCGCGGAAACTCTCCAGGTACAGCAGCACCGCGGCCGTGGCATCGTGGCCGGCCAGCCCGGCGAGCACCTCGGCGGCCGTCACGTCCACCTGGTCGCCGACCGAGACGAAGCGCGAGACGCCCATGCCCGCCTGCGCGGCCAGCCCGGCCAGCTCGAGCCCGAGCTGGCCCGACTGCGAGACGATCCCGAGCGAGCCGGGCGTGAACGTGCCCCAGGCCAGCTCGAGCGAGGTGGTCGAGTCGTAGATACCCAGGCAGTTGGGCCCGACGAGGCGGGCGCCCGCGGCGCGGACCCGCGCGGCCAGCTCCTGCTCGCGCTCGCGATCCAGCCCCGCGGTGATCGCCACGAAGGCGCGCACGCCCAGGTCAAGCGCCTGCGACAGCACCCCGTCGAGCGCGGGCGCGGGCACGCACAGCACGGCGAGCTCCGGCGCCTCCGGCAGCCGGTCGAGCGACGGGACGGACGGCACGCCGTCCACGACCGCGCCCGAACGGTTGACCAGGTGCACCTTGCGCCGGTGCGCGCCCCGCAGCGCGCCCCTGGCCAGCCAGTATCCCCACTTGGCGGGGTTCGCGGAGGCGCCGACGACCACCACGGAGGCCGGATCGAACAGCTCGTTCATCGGGCCAGCGACCGGGAGATGATCAGGCGCTGGATGTCGGAGGTGCCTTCCTCGATCTCCTCCAGCTTGGCGTCGCGCATCCACTTCTCCAGCAGGAACTCCCGCGAGTAGCCCCAGCCGCCGTGCGTCTGCAGCGCGGCCCAGGTGCACCACATGGCGTTCTCCGAGGCGGTCAGCTTGGCGATCGAGGCCTCTTCCGTGGCCGGGTCGCCCTGGTCGTAGAGCCGGGCGGCGCGCATCGCCAGCAGGTGGGAGGCGTCCGTCCTGGCCGCCATGTCGGCCAGGCGGAAGGCCACCGCCTGGTGCTGGATGATCGGCTTGCCGAACTGTTCACGCTGCTTCGCGTAGTCGACGGCCGCGTCGAGCGCAGCGCGTGACAACCCGGTACACGCGGCCGCGATGAGGATCCGGGAGGCGTCGAAGGTGCGCATCAGCCCGTAGAAGCCCAGGCCCTCCTCGCCCAGCCGCTGGTCGGCCTCGACGCGCACGCCGTCGAGGAACACCTCGGCGCTGACGATCGCCCGCTGGCCCATCTTCGGCAGCGCTCGCCCGATCCGCAGCCCCGGCGTGCCACGTTCCACCACGAACGCCGTGACGCCCCGCGAGCCCAGCGCCGGGTCGACCGTCGCGAACACCACGATCCACCGGGCGTAGGGCGCGTTCGAGATCCACGTCTTCTGCCCGGTCAGCACGTACCCGGAGCCGTCGCGCTCCGCCCGCGTCGTCAGTGAGGCCGCGTCGGAGCCCACGCCCGGCTCGGTCACGGCCAGCGCCGTCAGCGGCGGGTCCTCCGTGCACAGCGGCGCCAGCCACCGCTCCCGCTGCTCCGGCGTGCCGAGCGCCTCGACCGGCCCGGCGAAGAAGCCGTTGGAGGTCAGCAGGTTGCCGATGCCGATGTCGCCGTGGCACAGCTCCTCGGTCACCAGGGCCTGCGTGACCAGCGAGGACACCCCGCCCCCGCCGTGCTCGGCGGGCAGCATGAACGACGTCAGCCCCAGCTTGGCCGCCCGCGACCACAGATCGAGCGGCGAGACGTGATCGGCGTCGTCCACCTCCCGCGCCCGCGGCCGGATCTCGCGCCGGGCGAACTCCCTGGCCAGCTCGACGAACTCACGCTGCTCGGCGCCGAGCTCCAGGCCGTCACGGATGGCACGCATGCGGGCTCCTCACTGCTGCTCGGAAGGGTGCGCGGAAGGGATGGTGATACGGACGCGCGGACTCCAGTGCGCCACGATCGGGTCGTCGGCCACCGGCGGCGGATCCAGGCGCGTCGCGGTGCGGGCGACCAGCCGGGTCCCGTCGCGCAGCTCCACCTCGACCCGCAGGCCGCTGCCCAGGTAGATGACCTCGCGGATCTTGCCGTCCACCGCCTCGTGCCCGGCGGGCAGCGCGGTCCCCGGCGGGCTCAGCTCGACGTCCTCCGGCCTGACCAGCACGTCGCCTGGCAGCAGGTTCGACTCGCCCAGGAACTCCGCCACGTAGCGCGAGGCCGGCCGCTCGTACAGGTCGGCGGGCGTGCCGATCTGGACCACGCGGCCGTCGCGCAGCAGCGCGATGCGGTCCGACATGGTCAGCGCCTCCTCCTGGTCGTGCGTGACGAACACGAACGTGATCCCCAGCTCCCTGTGCAGGCGCTTGATCTCCAGCTGCAGCTGCTCGCGCAGCCGCTTGTCCAGCGCGCCCAGCGGCTCGTCCATCAGCAGCACCCGCGGCTGGAACACGATCGCCCGCGCCAGCGCCACCCGCTGCTGCTGCCCGCCGGACAGCTGCCCCGGCCGCCGGTCGCGCAGCGCGCCCAGCTCCACCGTGTCCAGCGCCGCCGCCACCCGCTCGGACAGCTCCCCGCCGCGCACGCGCCGCCGCCGCAGCGGGAAGGCCACGTTCTCGAACACCGACATGTGCGGGAACAGCGCGTAGTGCTGGAACACCATGCCCAGGTCACGCTTGTACGGCGGGGCGGAGGTGATGTCCGCCCCGTCCACCTCGACCGAGCCGGAGGTCGGCTCGGTGAAGCCGGCCACCACGTTCAGCAGCGTCGACTTGCCGGAGCCGCTGCTGCCCAGCAGCGTCATGAACTCCCCGGCGCGCACGTGCAGCGTCACGTCGGCCAGCGCGACGGCCTCGCCGTACACCTTGGACACGCCGCGCACGTCAACGGTCCCCGTCATGCCTTCCTCCGCAGGATCAGCCGGGTGAGCCCGGCGGCGCAGAACAGCGCCAGCGTGATCATCAGCAGCATGCTCGACACCGCCGCCACGGTCGGGTCGATCTGCACCCGCACGCCCGACCACATCCGCACCGGCAGCGTCGTCAGGTCGGGACCCGACAGGAACACGCTGGTGACGACCTCGTCGAAGGACGTGACGAACGCGAACAGCGCCCCGCTGGCCAGGCTCGGCGCGATCAGCGGCAGCGTCACCCGCGCGAACGTCGTCACGGGCCCCGCGCCGAGGTTCATCGCCGCCTGCTCCAGCCGCCGGTCGAACGACATCAGCGCTGACGACACCGTGATGATCACGTACGGCACGGCCAGCGCGGTGTGGACCAGGATGAACCCGACCGGCGTCTGCGTGAGCCCGGCGCGCAGGAACACCGCGTAGACCGCCAGCCCGATGATCACGTAGGGGACCAGGACCGGTGCCATCACCAGCGCGGACACCAGCGACCGCAGCGGATACCGGCCGCGCACCATGCCGAGCGCGGCCGCCGTGCCCAGCACCAGCGACACCAGCGTCACCTGGAAGGCGATCTGCAGCGAGTCGACCGCGCTGTCGAGCCAGGTGGCGTCGGTGAAGAAGTTCTCGTACCAGCGCAGCGACCACGCCTTCGGCGGGAACTCCAGGAACGCGCTGTCGGAGAACGAGGTCGGGATCACGACGAACACCGGCAGCACCAGGTACACGGCCGTCAGCCCGGCCAGCGCCCACAGCAGCTTCCTCATCGCAGCAGCCTCCGCAGGTCCACCAGCCGGGAGGCCAGCAGCAGCAACGCGCCCGTGACCACCAGCAGGATCACCGCGAGCGCCGAGGCGAAGCCCCAGCGCAGCACCCCGGACAGCTGCTGCACGATCAGCTCGCCGATCATCACGTTCTTCGGCCCGCCGAGCAGCGCAGGCGTCACGTAGAAGCCCAGCGACGACACGAACACCAGCAGCGTCGCGGCGGCCACGCCGGGCGTGGTCAGCGGCGCGTAGATCCGCCAGAAGGCGAACGCCGGCCGCGCCCCGAGCCCTTCCGCGGCCTGCAGCAGCCGCCGGTCGATGGCGCGCATCGTGGCGTAGATCGGCAGCACCGCGAACGGCAGCATCACCTGCACCATGCCGATCAGCACGCCGGGCAGGCTCCGCAGCAGCGGCACCGGCGGGCCGGGGATCAGCTCGTTCAGCACGCCGGTGTCGCGCAGGACCAGTCTGGTGCCGTTCTGGACGAGCCTGCTGGTGCGGACGTTCGCCTGGGTGCAACCTGCGCGCCATGCCGCCTCCAATAGTTGACTGGCGAGCCAGTTATTAATGAAGGACTGTGGCCCACGATACGCGGCTCTGTCAACACTTACGGCTGCCGCAGCTCCAGCAGGAACGCCTGGCAGACGGCGCTCATCCGCTCCACCGTCATGTTCTTGGAACCCACCAGGACCTGGATCGCCAGCCCGTCGATCATGCCGATCAGCCGGTTGGCGTAGTCGACCGCGTCGCCCGCCCTGAGCAGGCCCTGGGTCTGGCCGTCGCGGATCACCGCGGCCACGATCCTGCGCCACTCGCCGTAGACGCGCTCGTTGAGCTCCTGCAGCTCCGGTTCGCGGAAGGCCTCGCTCCACAGCTCCATCCAGACCCGCCACGCGCGGACGGTCTCCTCGCCCTCGGGTAGGTAGGAGCGCACGAACGCCATCAGCCGGTCGCGGGGATCGTCCTCGGCCTCGAAGATGGGTCTGCGCCGCTCGATGGAGCGCTGGAAGTTGTACTCGAAGGCGGCGTGCACCACGTCGCGCTTGGCGGCGAAGTAGTAGTGCACGGTGCCATTGCTGGTGCCGGCCCTGCGCGCCACGTCGGAGACCCGCAGCGAACGCAGGCCGACCTCGGCGATCACCTCGCACGCGGCGCGTAGGATCTGCTCCTTGCGTTCCGCCTCAACACTCGGCCGCGGCATCCGTCCCCCTGTGCTCGATATCCGGCCCGTCAGTCAACTATCCCACTCCTTGAAGACCACCTCGACGGTCTCCGTCACCTCGTTACGGCGGGCAGCCCCGTCCGACTGCTTGCCGTTCTCGCACGGACGCGAGCCGGGGGCGGCGGGTGGCGTTACCTCGGCCTGCCGTACATCTGACATGAGGAGCAATGAGTATGGCGGCGCGCCCTCGAGTGCGTTGCGCGATCTTGAGGTGTCCGGTTAGGCTTGTCCGCATGCGAAACTTGACTCAGTGGTGGCGCCGCTCGTAGGCGGCGCGAGTTTCGCATTCTCAGACGACGGCCGCCCCGGGAGGCGGCCTTTCGTGTGTCTGCCCCGGGGCTCATCTTTCAACATGAGGGGCAGCAAGTGGAGACGAGCGGATATACCACCGCCGGGGGCATCGCCGTCGAGCGCGAGACGCGCGATGTGTCGGAGGCCGCGCTCGAGGAGATCGTGACCGCGCTCGGAGAGCGGCGCGGCGGGGCGTTCTCCTCCGGTATGGACTACCCCGGCCGTTACAGCCGATGGGCGTTCGGCTACGTCGACCCCTGCCTCGAGCTGGTCGCCAAGGGCCGCACCATCTCGGCGCGGGCGCTGAACGAGCGGGGCAAGGTCGTGCTGCCCGTGGTGGCCTCCTGCCTGCTGGCCGCCGGTAAGCCGGTGTCCGAGCCCACGGCCGGGTACGTCGAGGTGTACGTGCCCGAGTCGGCCGACCTGCTGCCGGAGGAGATGCGCAGCCGCAGGCCGACCGTGTTCACCGCGATCCGCGAGGTCATCGCCGCCTTCCGGGGTGACGACCAGCACCTGGGCCTGTACGGCGCCTTCGGCTACGACCTGGCCTTCCAGTTCGAGCCGATCAGGCAGGAGCTCGTCCGCCCCGGCGACCAGCGCGACCTGGTGCTGCACCTGCCCGACAGGCTCGTGGTGATCGACCGGCAGCGCGAGACCAGCGTCGAGCACCGCTACGAGTTCACCGTCGACGGCGTCAGCACCCGCGGGCTGGACCGGATCGGGGAGAACGTGCGGCCCGCCGTACGCACCGAGATCCCGAAAAATCCGGAAAAGGGGGCGTACGCGGAGGTCGTCGCGAAGGCCAAGGAGAAGTTCAAGCGGGGCGACCTGTTCGAGGTCGTGCCCGGGCAGGTGTTCCACTCCGCCTGCACCGACCCGGCCGCCTTCTACCGTTCGCTGCGCCACAGCAACCCGGCCCCGTACGAGTTCATCATCAGCCTCGGCGAGGGCGAGCACCTCGTCGGCGCCTCGCCCGAGATGTACGTCCGGGTGAGCGGCGATCGCGTGGAGACCTGCCCCATCTCCGGCACGATCGCCCGCGGCAGCAACCCCGTCGAGGACGCCGAGGCCATCCGCACGCTGCTGTCCAGCGTGAAGGAGGAGTCCGAGCTGACCATGTGCACCGACGTGGACCGCAACGACAAGTCGCGCATCTGCGTCCCCGGCACCGTCCAGGTCATCGGCCGCCGCCAGATCGAGCTGTACTCCCGCCTGATCCACACCGTCGACCACATCGAGGGGCGGCTGCGTCCCGAGTTCGACGCGCTGGACGCCTTCCTCACCCACATGTGGGCCGTCACCGTCACCGGCGCGCCCAAGACGTGGGCGATGCAGTTCATCGAGGACCACGAGGCCACCACGCGCAGGTGGTACGGCGGGGCCATCGGCTTCATCGGCTTCGACGGCTCCATGAACACCGGCCTGACCCTGCGCACCGCGCAGATCAAGGACGGCGTGGCCATCGTGCGGGCCGGCGCCACCCTGCTGTTCGACTCCGACCCCGAGGCCGAGGAGCGCGAGACGGAGCTGAAGGCCAGCGCCCTGCTCGGCGCGCTCGCCGCGGTCAACAAGACCGCTCCGGCGCCCGTCGCGCCCGTGCGCGAGCAGCCGGGCCTGGGGATGAAGGTGCTGCTCGTCGACCACGAGGACTCCTTCGTCAACACCCTGGCCGACTACTTCCGCCAGCAGGGCGCCGACGTGGTCACGCTGCGGCACGGCTTCCCCGCGGCGATGCTCGACGAGATCGCGCCCGACCTGGCCGTGCTGTCGCCCGGGCCTGGCTGGCCGTCCGACTTCGGGATGTCGGCCCTGATCGACCAGCTCTACGCCCGCGACCTGCCCGTCTTCGGCGTGTGCCTGGGGCTGCAGGCGATGGTCGAACACGCCGGCGGCAAGCTGGAGCTGCTCGACTACCCCGAGCACGGCAAGCGCGGCCAGGTGACCCGCCAGGGCGAGAGCGCTCTGCTGGAGGGGCTGCCCGGGGAGTTCATCGCGGCGCGCTACCACTCGCTGCACGCCAAGGTGCCCGGCGTGGTCGGCTTCACCGCCACCGCGATCACTCCCGACGGCAACGTCATGGCCATCGAGGACACCGGAAAGAGGCGCTTCGCCGTACAGTTCCACCCCGAGTCGATCCTGACGACGGAGGGCGGCGCGGGGGCGAAGGTCATCGCGAACGTGCTGCGCTTGACCAAGCGCTGACGCGAAACAGCGTGTGCCGGGCGGGGAGAGCGCCTAGAGTCGCGGGCATGCTCCCCGCAGACCTGCCCGATGCGCTGCGTGACGCCCTCGCGGCGCCGCTCGTGGACCACCACTGCCACGGCGTGCGGCGGGACGAGCTGTCCAGGGCGCAGTTCGAGCTGCAGATCACCGAGAGTGACAGCCCGGCCCCGCCCGGCACCACGCACTTCGACACCCCGCTCGGCGCGGCCATTCGCCGCTGGTGCGCGCCGGTGCTCGACCTGGAGCCGCACGCCGCGCCTGCCGTCTACCTGGCGCGGCGGGCCGAACTCGGCGCGGGCGAGGTCAACCGGCGGCTGCTGGAGGCCGCCGGCGTGGTGGCCTTCCTGGTCGACACCGGGCTGGAGCGGCCGGAGCTGCTGACGGCGGCCGAGATGGGCAGGCACGGCGGGGCCGCGGCCGACGAGATCGTCAGGATCGAGCAGGTCGAGCAGGACGTGGCCGAGGTGGCCGACGTCGCGGTCGACTACATGGACAGCCTGGCCGAGGAACTGGCCGCCCGCGCGGCACGCGCCGTCGGGCTGAAGACCGTCATCGGCTACCGGTGCGGGCTCGACTTCGACCCGTCCAGGCCCAGCCGCGGCTCGGTGATCGCCGCGGCCAACCGGCGGCTGTCGGACCCCAAGGAACGGCTCGACGACCCGATCCTGCTGCGCCACCTGCTGTGGACCGCGGTCGACGTGGCCCACCGCCGCGGGCTGCCGCTGCAGTTCCACACCGGGTTCGGCGACTCCGACCTGGACCTGGACCGCGCCGACCCGGCCAGGATGACGGGCTTCATCAGGGCGCTGCAGCCGCTGGGCGTGCCGGTGATCCTGCTGCACTGCTACCCCTTCCACCGCCAGGCCGCCTACCTGGCCGGGATCTACCCGCACGTGTACGTGGACGTCGGGCTGGCCATGACGCACACCGCGGCCGGCTCACCCCGGGTGATGGACGAGCTGCTCGAACTCGCCCCCTTCCACAAGCAGATGTTCAGTTCCGACTGCTACGGCGTGGCCGAGACCTGCCACCTGGGCGCGCTGTACTACCGCAGGGCCCTGGCCATGGCGCTCAAGTCGCGCATCGACGCGGGGGAGTGGAGCGCCGCCGACGCCGCCCGCGTCGTCCACATGATCGGCTCCGCCAATGCCCGCAGGGTCTATCGCCTCTGACCGTGACCTGGGTGTTCGCCGCCGTGGCCTCGGCGACCACGCTGCGGCGCGACGTCACGTAGGCCGGTGCAGCCCCTCGGGGCCGTGCATGCAGGCACCGAGCTTGGTGCCGACGATCTGCATGGCGTCGGCCAGGGCCGCCGTCTGCTCGGGGGTCAGGTGGTCGAAGAGCACCTCGCGCAGCGCCCTGGTGTGCTCGGGGGCGATCGCGGCGATCACGGCCCGGCCCTGGTCGGTGATCTCGGCCACGCTGGCTCTGCCGTCGCTCTCGTCCGGCCTGATCCGCACGTAGTCGCGGTCGACCAGCTTGCTCATGCGGTGGCTGAGGCGGCTGATCGACACGTTGCTGATCACCGCGAGGTCGCTCAGCCGCATGGGCCGTGCCGCGAGCATGTTGAGCAGGCCGTACTCGATGTGGACCAGCCCGTGCGCGCGGAAGGTGCGCTCCACCTGCGGCATGCCGACGAGCATGACCGCCAGCAGCCCCTGCCAGGCGCGTTGCTCGTCCTCGTGGAGCCCCTCCAGCAAGCGTCCCCCAGCGTCAGAACCGTCCGACCGCGACGATGACCGCCATCGCCAGCAGTACTAGGGTAATCGCGAAATTCTCCTTGCGTCGAAGATGAACGCCGGCCGCCACGACCATCGTGACAGCCAGCCCTGACGCGGCCAGCGGCGTCAGCACCGGGGCGATGCCGGTCGCCCACGGCAGCACCAGACCGAGCGCGCCCAGCCCCTCGATCGCGCCGATCGCCCGGATCTGGCCCTGCGAGAAGTCCTCGACGTACGGCATGCGCGGCTGGAGTGCGGTCTTGGGCACGGTGAGCTTGCCGGTGCCGGCGACGAGGAAGGCCAGGCCGAGGAGGATCTGCAGCACCCACAGGACCACGTTCATTGCTTGACCCTTCAAGTTATGGGGCCTCCGACTGTAGCCTCCTAAACTTGAAGCAACAAGCTTCAGTCGCAGCGGGTGTCGGCTCGAGCCGGGGGCCGGGTCTTGGCGGTGGCGCACTCGGTGCGGCTGCCGGAATGACGGCCTGGCGGACGTGGTTGCTGGGTGTCGTTATCGGTGGAGGGCTGCGCGGAGGCGGTGGCGGGCGCCCAGGAGGTGGTCCGCCAGGGCGGCCACGGCGGCGTCCTCGTCGCCGGAGCGGGCCAGGGTCAGCAGGTCGGCGTGGGCCGCGACGGCCGGGAGGAGGTCGCGGTCGCGGGCGTTGGTGACATCCAGGATCACCGCGAACGTGGGCCGGTACTGCTCCCACACCGCGCCCAGCCGCCGGTGCCCGGACAGCCGGTAGAAGCCGGAGTGGAAGTCCAGGTCCGCCCGGGAGAACGCGTCGACGTCACCCCGCTCGGCGGCCCCGCGCATACCTTGCAGCGCCTCGGCGGCCTCCGCCCAGTCGCCCTCGGACGCTCCGCGCATCGCCAGCCGTACGGCCAGCGACTCCATCGACTCGCGCAGCGAGTAGAGCTCGTCCACGTCGGCGTCGGTCAGGCCTGTCACGTAGACTCCGCGGCGGCGCGACTCCAGCAGGCCCTCGGTCTCCAGCACGCGCAGCGCGTCGCGGATCGGGCCGCGGCTGACGCCGAACTGCTCCGCCAGCGACTCCTCGACCAGATGCGTGCCACTCGCCAACTCGCCACCGATGATCAGCAGCCGGAGCGAGTGCGCCACCCTCTCACCAAGCGAAACGCGGGCGATCGGGATCACGGGCGGCCCCTTCGAATACGGAAGTTCGTCAACAGTCAACGATACGATCCCCCACTCACCCCACCATCCACCCCCCACCCCTACCTCACCCCCAACCCCCACGCCCGCCCAAAAACGGAAGCACACGCCCCTAACCCGAGGGAGTGCGGTCCTGTGGGTGGCTTGTGAGGAGAAGTCCGTGGCCAGAGGAGGGGGCGGCTCGCGTTGGGGGGCGGGAGCTGGTTTGCTTGGGCCGTCACATCGCCGACCCGAGCGGGGGCTCGCCATGCGCACAGTCGAACCCGAGGTCTTCCTCGTCGCCCGTCCTGAGCTGGACTACGACGAACTGGCCCGATACCTGGGCGAGGTCGGCGGTGAGAGCTGGCTTGAGCGCCTCGACAGGGGCGATCTCGACGCGCAGGACCTGGCCGAGTTCGCCGGACGCCTGTGCTACCGCTCCTTCGAGCCCGGCCTCAACCCCAACGTGGTCAAGATCCGCACCGACCAGAACGACTATCTGCGCAACATCCTGGCCAGCGCGCACGGCTCGGTGCTCGAGCACGTGTCCTTCAGCTTCGTGCTGCACAACGTGAGCCGGGTGCTCACCCATGAGCTGGTACGGCACCGCCCGGGCGTGGCCATCTCGCAGGAGTCGCTGCGGTTCGTCCGGCTCACGGAGCTGCCCTTCTGGTTCCCTGAGTGGGCACAGGGGGATCCGGAGCTGATGAAGCGGGCCACGGCGATGCTGGAGCAGCTGGAGCAGTTCCAGATGTGGATGGCCGACCACTTCGGGCTGGATGAGGACGGCGTGCCGTTCGCGGAGAAGAAGCACCGCACGTCCTTCATGCGGCGCTTCGCTCCTGAGGGGCTGGCGACGGGGCTGGTGTGGACGGCCAACGTGCGCACGCTGCGCCACACGATCGAGGCCCGTACGGCCGCCGGAGCGGAGGAGGAGATCCGCCTCCTCTTCCAGCGCATCGGCGAACTCATGCGCAAGGAGGCCCCCGCTCTCTTCGGCGACTACGTCGTCGAGGACGGCACCTGGATCCCCGGCTGGCGCAAGGTCTAACCACCCCACCCTTCCAGCCGCCGCGCCGAACGCCCCGGCTTCTTGCCGGGGCGTTCGCTCGGTGGGGCAGTTAGGCGAGGGCGGGGAGGACGTAGACTTCGGCGCCCGGGGGGAGGGCGCAGTCGAGGCTGCCGAGGCCGCGGGCGTTCTCGCCGCAGACGATCATGTTGATGTGGCGTCTGATGCGGCCGTAGTCGTCGCGTAGGCGTTCTTCGAGGCGGGGATGCGTGCGGCGCAGCTTGTCCAGCGCCGAGCCGAGGGTGGGCGGCGTCTCGTGGTCGGCCCCGACCGCGAAGACCTTGACCTCCGTCTCGCCGCTCACCCAGTGGCGCAGCGAGCTGGGCAGTACGAACACGACCATCGTCACGGGCTTGGCCATGGAACTACAGCACCGCCGCGCGCACGGTCAGGACGTCCGGCAGGTGGCCCGCCACCCGCGTCCAGGTCTCGCCGTCGTCGCGCGAGCAGTAGACCTCGCCGTCGCGCGTGCCGAAGAAGATCCCGGCGGGTGAGGCCGTCATGGCGTCCCGCAGCACGCTGGCGTGCACCGGTTCCCTGGGCAGGCCCTCGGAGAACGGCTCCCAGGTCGAGCCGGCGTCCTGGCTGCGGAAGACCCGGTAGTGGTGGTCGACGGGCGTACGGTCGACGTCGGCCTGCAGCGGCAGCACGTACACCGTGTCCGGAATCGTGGGGTGGGCCACGATGGGGAAGCCGAAGTCCGACGGCAGCGACGAGCCGATGTCGCGCCAGGACCCGCCGAAGTCGTCGCTGCGGTAGACGCCGAAGTGGTGCTGCAGGTACAGCCGGTCGGGCTGGGCCGGGTCGATGCCGACCTTGTGCACGCACTGGCCGAACTCGGGGTACTGCTGCCCCTCGGGCATGAACGGCGCCCTGATGTTGTGGTTGGCGGCCTCCCAGCTCGCGCCGCCGTCGGTGCTGCGGTAGAAGCCGGCGGCGGAGACCGCCACGGCCATGACCCGGGAGTCGCTGGGGTGGTTGATGATCGTGTGCAGGCACAGCCCGCCGCCGCCGGGCTGCCACTGCGGCCGGTGCGGGTGGTCCCACAGCCCCTGCACCAGCTGGTAGGTGACGCCCCTGTCCTCGGAGCGGAACAGCGCGCCCGGTTCGACGCCGGCCCAGACCACGCCGGGCTCGGAGGGGGAGGGCAGCAGCTGCCAGACCTTGGCCAGCGTCGCGCCCGTGCCCTCGGGGAAGGCGATGGGCGGCTTGGAGGCCTCCTGCCAGGTCTCGCCGAGGTCGTCGGAGTACATCACCGACGGCCCGAAGTGTCCGTATTCGATCCCGGCCAGCAGCCGGGGCGTCGTCTCGCGGGTGTCGATGGCCACGGAGGGCACCGCGACCGTGGAGAACTGGATCGGCTCGACCTCGAACGGGCCGCCGTCCGTCGAACGGGCCAGGAACAGGCCCTTGCGGGTGCCGATCGCGAGCAGCGCTTCGCTCATTTCACGCTCCCATCGCTCCCATGTTCGCCTCTTGGCCATCGTGTCACGCCATTGCGGACACCGCCGGGGTCTGCGCGAATTGCGCCGAAGGTCGTTCTGGTTGCGCTTTACCTGGGGGGTAATCGCCATCCTTCCCTGTCGATCGATACCTTTTCGGACATGGGAGCGCTAGCCGTACAGGATGAGACATTTGGCGATTTGCTGCGGTCGTGGCGTCAGCGGCGGCGGGTGAGCCAGCTGGACCTGGCGATCGAGGCGGACGTGTCGGCCCGCCACATCAGCTTTCTGGAGACCGGGCGCGCCCGGCCGAGCCGCGAGATGGTGATGAAGCTGTCCGAGGAACTGGACGTGCCGCTGCGGCACCGCAACAGGCTGCTGGTGGCGGCCGGGTTCGCCCCGGTCTTCCACGAGCGCGAGGTGCGCGCGCCGGAGATGGAGGTGGTACGGCAGGCCCTGGACAAGATCCTGGCGGGTCACGAGCCGTACCCCGCGCTGGTCGTGGACGCGGCGTGGAACCTGGTGGCGGCCAACTCCGCGGTCGCCCTGTTCATGGACGGCGTGCCGGCCGAACTGCTCGAGGAGCCGGTCAACGTGATGCGCCTGTCGCTCCACCCGCAGGCGATGGGCGGCAGGCTGCTCAACCTGCCGGTGGTGCGCGCCTACCTGCTGGCGCAGCTGCGCCGCCAGGCCGAGGCGTCGGGCGACGGGGTCCTGGCCGAGCTCCACGACGAGCTGGCCGGCTACACCTACCCGGGCGTCGAGCTCAACGTGGCGCACGTGCCCGGCCCGGGTGACATCCTGCTGCCGCTGCGGATCAGGCACGGCGATGAGGTGCTGTCCATGTTCACCACGATCGCCACCTTCGGCACCCCGCTCGACGTCACGGTCTCCGAGCTGGCCATCGAGACGTTCTGGCCGGCCGACGAGGAGACCGCGCTGGCCTTCAAGAAGGGTTAGCGCTCGGCCAGGACGATGTCGCGGTGGATGCGGGGCAGCGGAACGCCGCCCTGCTGCAGGCGGCGCACAGTCTCGTTGACCATGGAGGGCGGGCCGCAGACGAAGACGTCGTGCTCGGCCCAGGAGTGGAAACGCTCGACGACCTCGGGCAGGTGGCCGCGCATCCCGTCGTAGGCGGGGTCGCCGGAGACCACGGGCAGGACCCGTAGCCACGGGAACGACGACTCCATCCTGATCAGGTCGGGCAGGTCGTACAGCTCGGCCGCGCTGCGGGCGCCGAACAGCAGGTGGATGTTGGGCCGCCGCCCGGAGGTGATGATCTGCTCGATGATCGCCTTCAGCGGCGCCAGCCCGGTGCCGCCCGCCACGCACAGCACGTCCCGCGCGCTGCGCTCGGGCGCCGTCATCGTGCCCACCGGCGGGCCGAGCATGACCGTGTCGCCGATGCGGGTGTCCCTGATCAGCGTGGTCGACACCCACCCCCCTGGCACCGAGCGCACGTGCAGCCGGATCGTGTTGTCCGGCCGCGGCGCGTTGGCGATCGAGAAGGTCCGCCACACCCGCGGCCACCGCGCGGTCTGCACGTTGACGTACTGTCCCGGCGTGTACGGCAGGCGTTGCGTGGGCCGCAGCGTGATGACCGCGATGTCCCTGGCCCTGCGCTCGTGGTCGACGACCTCCGCCAGCCACCAGGCAGGGGAGACGCCCGCGTCCGCCTCGGCGCTCTGGACCATCAGGTCGGCCGCCGCGGTGTAGGCGGCCACCCACGCGGCCTCGATCTCGTCGGTCCAGATGTCGCGCGCGAAGCGCCGGATCGTGGACAGCAGCGCGGTGCCGACCGCCGTGTAGTGCTCGGTGATCACACCGTACTTACGGTGGTCGCGGCCCAGCTGGCCGAGGAACGCGGCCATGCTGTCCGGGCTGTCCAGGCTCCAGACGATGCGGGTCAGCGCGCTGAAGAGCCGGTCGCGCTGCACATCCATGGAGGGCGGGAACATTCCCCGCAAGTGCGGATTCTCGGCGAAGAGACGGCCGTAGAAGTACGCGGCCGCCTTGTCCGCCACCGGCTCGACGACGGAGAAACTCTCCTTAACCAGGCGCGGGTTCAGCGACATATACCAGTCCCCACCTATTGACCGGAATTAAATTCCGGTCGTGTCGTTCCACCTCCCTGACGGTTCCGGGTGTAGAACGTTCGGCGGGCCCCGGCTCATCCGATCGTTCCGAAATTGAGTGTTACACCGCCCCCCGGACGTCACAACCGTTTCACCCCAATACGGTGCGAACCACAACTATCCGTGACGGTACCGTTATTTTCCGCAATCAACGTTCCATGGTTTCAGAGGCGAAAGTGAAAGTAAATCGCATTCGCCAGGAAAAGCCCGCTTGTCACACTCGTGCGCCGCGATCCGTCACACAGGTGACGACTGAAACGGAGCACAGAGTGAAACTCACCGTCTTCGCGGCCACCGGCAGGGTGGGCCGCCACGTTCTCGAGCAGGCGCTGAGCGCGGGCCACGACGTCACGGCCGTGGTGCGCGACCCGGGCAAGCTGCCCGCCACGCAGGCCCGGGTCGTGACCGCCGACCTGGCGAAGGCCACCCCCGCCGCGTTGCTGCCCGCCGTACAGGGAGCCGACGCGGTGCTGTCGGCGCTCGGCCCGCCGCGCAACTCCGAGGCGGGCAGCACCTGGGTGGGCACCAGGGCCATCGTGCAGGCCATGCGCACGGCCGGGGTACGCAGGCTGATCGCGCTCAGCGCGGCCCCCGTGGCCACCATGCCGGGACCCGGCCGTCCCGCTGTGGCGCACGACCCCGGTGACGGCGTGTTCCTGGGCCGGGTGGTGTATCCGCTGCTGAAGCTCTTCCTCCGCAGGACCTACGCCGACCTGGCCCAGATGGAGGACGTGCTGCGCGACAGCGGCCTCGACTGGACCTCGGTGCGTCCCGTCCAGCTCACCGACAAGCCCATGACCGGGTCCTACAGGACCGAGATCGGGCGGAACGTGCCGCGCGGGCGGTACATCTCGCGGGCCGACGTGGCGCACTACATGCTGTCGACCCTGGAGCTGCCCGGCACGGTCCGCCAGGCGATCGGGGTCGCGGACTGAGCCTGGTCAGGTCCTGAACCCGCCAGCGACGGCGGGGCGGCGACTGCTGGAGTGGGGCGCATGCTCACCACCACACGCTGGCCCGCCGTCGTCTCCGTCACGCTGGGGATCTTCTCGATCGTCACCACCGAGATCCTCCCGATCGGGCTGCTGACCCCGATCGGGGCGAGCTTCGGCATCTCCGACGGCACCGCGGGGCTGATGATGACGATGCCGGGCGTGCTCGCCGCGGTCGCCGCGCCGGCCGTCGCCTCCGTGGCAGGCCGTACCGACCGGCGGGTGGTGCTGTGCGCGCTCATGGCCGTGCTGGCGCTGGCCGACCTCCTAGCGGCGGTGGCGCCCGGCTACTGGCTCGTCATCGTCTCGCGGGTGCTGGTCGGGCTCGTGATCGGCGGGTTCTGGGCGCTCGGCTCGGGCCTGGGCGGGCGGCTCGCGACCCCCTCCCAGGCGGGTACGGCTACCGCGGTGATCTTCTCGGCGGTGCCGCTCGGATCCGTGCTCGGGGTGCCCGCGGGGACGCTCCTCGGGCAGCTGGCCGGGTGGCGCGCGGTGTTCGCCGTCATGGGCCTGCTGACCGTGGGCGTCGTCGTGGCGCTGGCCGTCTGGCTGCCCCCGCTGCCCGCCCTTTCCGCTCCTCGCGCGGGCGGGCTGCTCGGGCGTCCCGGGACGGTCAGGGCGCTGGTCGCGACGTTCCTGATCGTGCTCGCGCACTTCGGGGCCTACACCTACGTCCGGCCGCTGCTGCAGACCGTCACGCATGCGGGCCCAGGGCTCGTCACGGGTTTGCTGCTGGTGTACGGCGTGGCCGGCGTGGCAGGGAACTTCGCGGCGGGCTCGCTCGTGGGGCGCCGGCCGCGGGGCGTGTTCGCGGCGGCCGCCGGCCTGGTCGCCGTGGCCACCCTGTCGCTGCCCCTGCTCGGCGGGTCGCCCCTCGGGGCGGGGGTGCTGCTGGTGGTGTGGGGCCTCGGGTACGGGGCGGTGCCCGTGTGCTCGCAGACCTTCTTCGCCCTGGCGGCGCCGGACGCGCCCGAGGCGGCCACCGTACTGTTCACCTCGTCCTTCCAAGCCACCCTCTCGGCCGGGGCGCTCCTGGGCGGCGTCGCGGTGGATGCCACCTCGCCGTCCACGGTGATGCTTTTCGGCGGCGCCGTTGCCCTCCTCGCGGCCGCCTCCGCCACGCGCCACCCTCGCGCTGTCTCGTGATCTTCTTGCTCGCCGTACAAGGGCGCCGTACCCCTTCTCGCCGACGCGGTGCCTGGGAAGGGAGCTGCGCGGGCGGAGTGCGGCGCTTTGGTGGGGGTGTGTGGGTGGAGTGTGGCGCTTTGGGGAGGAAGCGGAGGCGGGGGCGTGAGGGAGGGGCGAGGGGGGAGATGTGGGCGTAAAGAGGGATAAAGGCGGCAAAGCCTACCTTTGTTACATATCTGACAGATCGCGTCGAGTCGATTGACTGATCGGGTCGAGTCGGAATAATCGGATCTTGGTTGGCGTGCGCAACCGCGGCGCCGCCACCGAGCGTCCTCGCGAGATCGCGCGCCGCTACCGCCCGACCGCCGTCTCGTCGCCGTTCCGCAAAAGGTGATCATGGCTTCTCCCCCTCGTGCGCCGTGGCTCTGGCCCGCCACGCTGGCCCTGCCGCTGCTGGCCGCCGCCTGCTCGGTGGGCGCCGTCCTGGCGGGCGGCAGGCCCGCCCTCGTCTGGACGTCCCTCGGCGCGGGAGTGTTCGCGCTGCTCGCGGCGGTGGCGGTGGCGATGCTGCGGCAGTCGCAGCGGGAGCTCCAGCGGACGCTGGCCCAGCGCGAGAGCGCCATGCAGCGGCGCGAGAAGGAGTTCCAGCAGCACCTCCAGCAGCGCAATTCCCAGTGGACCAACCACCTGGCGGCCCGCTCGGCGGCGTTGGAGGAGGCGATCGGGCAACTGGTCCAGGTGCGGATCCCGGCGGTGATGGGCCGGCAGCCGGTGCCCGCGCCGTTCCAGAGCAAAGCGCTGGACGAGAAGGCGGCCGCGGCGCTGGAGGACGTGCTGGACACGGTGGCCCAGACCGCCGAGCGCGAGCGGGAGCACCAGGAGTCGCTGCGGCTGGCCGTCCTGGCGCTGGCGCGGCGAGTGCAGACCTCGGCGCACCGCATCCAGGAGACGGTGTCGCTGATGGCCGACCGCCATCCGCACAATCCGGACGTGCTGGAGTCCAGCATGCAGGTCGACCACGCGGCCGCCCAGCAGGGACGCCACGCCCAGAGCCTGGCCGTGCTGTGCGGCGAGTGGCCGGGGCAGCAGTGGCCCCGCCCGCTCGCCCTGGTCGACGTCGTCCGCGCCGCCGCCTCCCGCATCGTCGCCTACAAGCGCATCGAGGTCTCCGGCGACCCCGACACCGCGGCCGCCGCGCAGGTGGTCGAGCCGCTCATCCACCTGGTGGCCGAGCTGCTCGCGAACGCCACCCAGTGCTCGCCGCCCTCGACCAAGGTGCTGGTCGCCGTCCGCAACGTCCAGCGCGGCGCGGTCATCGAGATCGACGACGGCGGCGTCGGCATGGACGAGCACCATCTGGAGCAGGCCCGCGAGATCGTCTCAGGCCGCCGCCCCGTCGACGTGGGCGAGGTCGGCGAGATCCCGCAGACGGGCCTGGCCGTCATCGGCCACTACGTACGCCGCCACGGCTTCCTCGCCGACCTGCTGCCCTCGCCCTACGGCGGAGTGCGCGCGGTCGTGCTGGTGCCCTCCGAGATCGTCGAGACGCTCGAGCCGATCACCTCGCCGCTGTCCCGCGCGCCCGAGCGTGCCCGCCTCTCGCCCCCGCCCGCCGTACGGCAGGCCGAAGCGGACCCCCTCGCAGCCCGGCCCGCCGTCGTGGACCCGCTCCGAGCCCAGCCCGCAGCCGTGGACCCGCTCGCGGTCGGGCCGGCCGAGGTGGACCCGCTCGGGGGCAGGTCGGCCGAGACGGACCCGGGGGTGGTACGGCCGGCGGAGGCGGACCCGCCGCGGTCCCACGAGACCGGCCCGCTCGCCGTACAACCGCGCGAGATCGAAGTACACGAGACCGGCCCGATCGACGTGATCCCGCACGAAGGGGACCTGCTGGACGGGGGAGAGCTGCCGCGCAGGCGCTCACGCAGGGGGGAGCGGGCCGAGGAGCCCGAGCCTGCGCCGCCCGCCGGGCAGCCCAGCCCCGAGCAGGCGGGCGCGTGGATGGCGGCCTTCTTCGACCAGGACGAGGAGCCTCCCGGTCAGCCGGAGGGCGAGCGATGAAGGGGGAACGCGTGCAGCAGCAGGATCAGGACTGGATGATCGACGAGGTCGTCTGGGTGCCCGGGGTGAGGCATGTGGTCGTGCTCAGCTCGGACGGGCTGCTCAAGGCCCGCTCCGCAGGCACCGACAGGGACGTCGCCGACCGGCTGTCGGCCGCCTGCTCGGGGCTGCAGTCGCTGGCCCAGAGCGTGGGCCGCGAGTTCGGCAGCGGCGGCAGGGCCGTCAGGGAACTCATGGTCGGATTCGAGGGCGGGTTCCTGTTCGCCCGCGCGGCAGGGACGGGCTCGCACCTCGTGGTCATCACCGACCCGGTGGTCGATCCGCGGCTCATCGCCCAGCAGATGCAGGCCCAGGTCATCAAGCTCGGCGAGAGGAACTTCAGCACCCCGGCCAGATCATGACCGACTACCGGGACAGCGCCGTCCGGCCCTACGTGCTCACCCAGGGCAGGGCCCGCCCGACCCGCAACACGATCGGGCTCGACACGCTGCTGGTCGCCGCGGATCCGGCCAAGCCGCTGCCCATCTCGGCCAGCCGCCAGGAGCGGGCGCTGCTGCGCATGTGCTCGCGGCTGCTGTCGCTGGCCGAGGCGGCCGCCCACCTGGAGCTGCCGCTGAGCGTCGTCGGCATCCTGGCCTCCGACCTGGTCGACTCCGGCCACCTGACCGCCCGCTCGCGCATCCCCGAGGCCGGAAGGCCGAACCTGGAAACCCTGCAGGAGGTGCTGAATGGTCTCCGCAAGCTCCGCTGACCGCTACCTGCCCGAGACGGTGGAGCAGGCCGTGAAGATCCTCGTCGTCGGCGACTTCGGCGTCGGCAAGACCACGATGATCGGCTCGGTCAGCGAGATCGAGCCGCTGCGGACCGAGGAGACGATGACCGAGGCCAGCGTCGGCGTCGACGATCTGGAAGGCCTCGAAGGCAAGAAGACCACGACGGTCGCCATGGACTTCGGCCGCATCACGCTCGGCCGCAGTATCGCGCTCTACCTGTTCGGCACGCCGGGCCAGCGCCGCTTCTGGGACCTGTGGGCGGGCCTGTCACGCGGAGCCGTGGGCGCGCTCGTCCTGGTCGACACCCGCCGCCTCGAGGGCAGCTTCGAGGTGCTCGACCAGCTCGAGCTGCGCGGCGACCTGCCGTTCGCGATCGCCGTCAACCACTTCCCCGACTCGCGCAGGCACACCCCGCAGGCGCTGCGCGAGGCGCTGGACCTGCCGCCGGGCACGCCCATCGTGGACTGCGACGCCAGGAGCCGCGCGTCGTCGGTGGAAGCCCTGATCACCCTGGTCGAGCACGCGCAGAAGGTGACCGCATGATCCCGCTGTCCGCCACCACCACCTGCCAGGACCCCCACACCGTCGTCCGCCGGCTGCGCAGGGAGTGGGGCGAGGTGGCCTGGGTCGAGCTGGAGCCGGGCGTGGGCGCCTGGCTCGTCATGGGCTACCACGAGGTGCTGACCATCGCCAGGCAGGAGAAGCTCTACTCCCGCGACGCCCGCAACTGGCGGCTGTTCCAGGAGGGCGTCGTCCCGCCCGACTCCGGGCTCGGACCGATGATGTTCTGGCGCCCCAACGTGATCGGCGCCGACGGGGCAGAGCACCGGCGGCTGCGCCGCCCCCTGGACGACGGGGTCGGCGCCATCGACCAGCGCCGCATGCGCAAGTCCGTGGAGTCCATGTGCGGGCAGCTGGTCGCGGCCTTCGCCGGGCGCGGCAGCGCCGACCTGGTCGCCGAGTACGCCGCGATCATCCCGATGCTGGCCATCGCCGACCTGTTCGGGCTGGACGTCGAGCAGGGCCACGAGCTGCTGGCCGCGCTGCGCGCCCTGTTCGGCAGCGCCGAGGACTCCCAGGAGGGCAACCGCAAGTTCGAGGAGATCCTCGGCGGCGTCATGCACGCCAGGAAGAGCGTGCCCGCCGACGACCTGACCACCCGCTTCCTGGCCCACCCCGACCTCAACGGCGACGCCGAGGTGCTCCAGTCGATGGTCGTGATGATCTCCGCCGCGCAGGAGACGACGACCACCTGGATCTCCCAGACGCTGCGCCTCATGCTCACCGACCCGCGCTTCGCCGGGCGGCTGCGCGGCGGGCGGCTCGGCGTGGACGACGCCCTGGACGAGGTGCTGTGGCGCGACCCGCCGATGACGAACATGCCCGCCCGCTACGCGCTGCGCGACACCGAGCTCGGCGGCCAGCGCATCCGCCGCGGCGACGCCCTCATCCTCGGCCTGTCGGCGGCCAACGCCGACCCCCGCGTGCACACCGGCGACGAGACGATCGAGCTGGGCAACCGCGCCCACCTGGCCTGGGGCGCCGGGCCGCACGTCTGCCCGGCGCCCGTGCCCGCCCGCCTCATCACCCGTACCGCGGTGGAGACGGCCCTGCACCTGCTGCCCGACGTCCGCCTCGCGGTGGCCGCCGAGGAGCTGACCCCGCATCCCTCACCGTGGACCCGCTGCCCCGCATCGCTGCCGGTCCACTTCAGCGCCACCCCAGGAGGCCGCTCATGATCCCGGTCGTCACCCTGGACCCCACCGGGTCCGACCATCACGGCGAGGCCGCAGAACTGCGCGAGCTCGGCCCGGTCGTGCGCGTCGTGCTCCCCGGCGACGTGCACGCCTGGGCCGTCACCCACCACGGCCTGCTGGCCGAACTGGTGGCCGACCGGCGTGTCAGCAAGGACTGGCGCAACTGGAACGCCATCAAGCGCGGCGACATCCCCGACGACTGGCCGCTGATCGGCATGGTCAAGGTAACCAACATGGTCACCGCCGACGGCCGCGAGCACCACAGACTGCGCAAGTTCGTCACCCAGACGCTCACCCCGCGCCGCGTCCAGGCACTGCGCCCGCGCATCGAGGAGATCGTCGCCGGCCTGCTGGACGAGCTGCCGGGCCACGCCGGCGCCGACGGCGGCGTGGACCTGCGGCGGCACTTCGCCTACCCGGTGCCGATGCGGGTCATCTGCGAGCTGGTCGGCGTGCCCGAGGACGAGCGGGACGAGCTGCGCCACCTGGTCGACAGCATCTTCCGCTCCACCACCAGCGCCGAGGAGGTGCTCGCCACCCAGCGCGACATCTACCTGCTGCTCGGCCGCCTGGTCGCGCTGCGCCACGCCGACCCGGGCGACGACCTGACCAGCGCCCTCATCGCCGCCCAGGAGGACGACCCCGAGCGGCTCACGGACGAGGAGCTGGCGGGCACGCTCTGGCTGATGCTGGCCGCCGGCCACGAGACCACGCTCAGCCTGATCGTCAACGCCGTCCGCGCGCTGCTCACCCATCCCGACCAGCTCGCCTTGGCGGTCGCGGAGCAGTCCTGGGACGCGGTGGTGGAGGAGACGCTGCGCTGGGACGCGCCGATCGGCAACTTCTTGGCCCGCTACCCGCTGGAGGACGTCACGATCGCCGGGGTGACGATCCCGGCGGGCGAGGCCATCCTGGCGCCCTACAGCGCGGCCGGGCGCGACGGCGCCCAGCACGGGGAGATGGCCGACCGCTTCGACATTACCCGGTCGCAGAAGCGGCACCTGGCCTTCGGCGGCGGGCCCCACCTGTGCCTGGGCGCGCCGCTGGCCCGGCAGGAGGCCACGATCGCCCTGTCAGCACTCTTCGCGAAATATCCGGATCTGTCGTTGGCGGTGCCCGTGTCCGGCCTTGCCCCGGTCCCGTCCCTGTTCTCCAACAGCGCCTCCTCGTTGCCCGTCCTGCTGTCCTGAGGGTTTTGTACGGCTGGCGCCACCGGTGAGCCATGTGCCTGCCCTACGGCGGGCGCTCACCGGGATCCCGTGTGGCGCGCCGTACGGCACAAGAACCGTTTCGGTGGGTAATGCAAGTGAAAGAACAGGATCTCCGGGAGAGGTGACATAAGCGAAATGGTGTGCGCCATGATGGGCTAGTGGCAGTCGCCACGCATGCCCCCTGGAGATCGCATGTCCCGACCCTTGATCGGTATCACCGCCTACTTCGAAGCCGCCCGCTGGGGCTCCTGGGTCAGGGAGGCGGTGCTGTCACCTCCGTCCTACGCCAAGTCGATCGAGCGGGCGGGCGGCGCGCCGGTCGTGCTGCCCCCGCTCAACCTGCACGCGATCGACGACTACGTGCGCGGGCTGCGGGGCGTCGTGCTGGCCGGCGGGGTGCCGATGGGCGCCGACACCTACGGCGCCGAGCAGGACGAGCGGGTCGAGGAGGCGCAGGCCCACCGCGACCGCTTCGAGCTGGCGCTGGCCAGGGCGGCCGTGCAGGCCGACGTGCCGATCCTGGGCATCGCCAGGGGCATGCACGTGCTGAACGTCGCCCAGGGCGGCACGCTGATCCCGTGGCTGCCCGAGGTGCTCGACAACGACAAGCACGGCGAGCCGCACACGCCGCACGTGATCCAGGTGAGCGTCTCCAGCAAGCTGGGCAAGGCCGTCGGCGACAAGATCGAGGTGGTGTCCCCGCACACCCAGTCGGTGCGCAGGCTCGGCAACGGCCTGCTGGCCGTGGCGTGGGCGGAGGACCAGATCGTGGAGGGCATCGAGCTGCAGGGCCACCGCTTCGGCGTGGGCGTCCAGTGGCACCCCGAACGTTCTCAGGAGGGCGGCCCGGCCGGCGGCACCGGGAGCAAGCTGTTCGATGCGCTCGTGGAGGCGGCCCGCTAGGCTGCGATCATGCCGCTGCACCCCCAGGCGCGGGAGTACGTCGCGCAGTACCCCACGGACCTAGGCGTCGACCTGGCCACGCTCGACCTGGAGAAGATCAACGAGCTGCGCGGGCAGGACGCGTTCGCGCTCAAACGCGGCCCGCACACCCAACTGCCCTTCGTCAGGGACGAGACGGCCGAGGGCGTGCCCATCCGCATCTACCGGGCCGACCGCGGCGACGGCGCGCTACCGGTGATCGTCTACTTCCACGGCGGCGGCTGGGTCTTCGGCAGCGTCAAGCGCAACGACGCCCAGGCCCGCGACCTGGCCATCCGCGCCGGCGCCGTGGTGGTCTCCGTCGACTACCGGCTGGCCCCCGAGCACCCCTTTCCCGCCGCGGCCGACGACGCCTGGACCGTGGTCAGAGACCTGTTCGCCCGGCCCGCCTTCTACCAGAGCAACGGCGGCGTGGCCGTCGTCGGCGACAGCGCCGGCGGCAACCTGGCCGCAGTGGCCGCCTGGCAGGCCCGCGACGCCGGCCTGACCCTGGCACACCAGGTGCTGATCTACCCGGTCACGGACGTGGCCATGACCACCCCGTCCTACCGCGAGTTCGCCGACGGCTACGGCCTGGCCGCCGCGGAGATGGCCTGGTTCATCGAGCAGTACGCCGGCGAGACCGACCCGCACGATCCGCGCCTGGCGCCGCTGCGGCTGGCCGACTGCGCGGGCCTGGCACCCGCCACGATCGTGACCGCCGAGTACGACGTGCTGCGCGACGAGGCCGAGCAGTACGGCACGCGGCTCGCCCAGGCAGGGGTCCCGGTCGAGATGCGCAGGTTCGACGGCGCCGTGCACGGCTTCTTCGGCCTGCCCGGCCTGTTCGACCAGGCCATGGAGGCCCGTGACTACGTGGCGGACCGGCTACGGGAGGCGCTGTGAGCTACCAGAAACTCAAGACCGACACCCCCGCCGAGGGCGTGCTGCGGATCACCATCAGCGAGCCGCGCAGGCTCAACGCCGTCGACATGACGGGCCACCGCGAGCTGGCCGAGATCTGGCGCGACGTCGACCGCGACGAGTCGGTCAGGGCGGTCGTGGTCAGGGGAGAGGGCGAGGCGTTCTCCGCCGGAGGCGACCTGTCGATGATCGAGGAGATGATCGACGACCACGCCACCCGCCTGCGGGTGTTCGCCGAGGCCCGCGACATCGTCTACAACGTGCTCAACTGCTCCAAGCCCGTCGTGTCGGCCATCCAGGGTCCGGCCGTCGGCGCCGGGCTGGCGGTGGCGCTGCTGGCCGACATCTCGGTCGCCGGTCGCACCGCCCGCATCATCGACGGCCACACCCGGCTCGGCGTGGCCGCCGGCGACCACGCGGCGATCATCTGGCCGCTGCTGTGCGGGCTGGCCAAGGCCAAGTACCACCTGCTGCTGTGCGAGCCGGTGACCGGTGCGGAGGCGGAGCGGATGGGCCTGGTCAGCCTCTGCGTCGACGACGCCGAGGTGCACGACAAGGCGCTGGAGATCGCCGTCCGGCTGGCAGCCGGGTCGCAGGAGGCGATCCGGCTCACCAAGTACTCGCTCAACAACTGGCTGCGCCTGGCCGGGCCCGCCTTCGACGCCTCACTGGCCATGGAGTTCCTCGGCTTCACCGGGCCCGACGTGCGGGAGGGCGTGCGGGCGGTCCGGGAGAAGCGCCCGCCCACCTTCCGCTAGAACGAGCGCGGCAGCCCGAGCACCTGTGTGGCCACGTAGTTGAGCAGTAGTTCCTCCGTCACCGGCGCGACCTTGCCGATGCGGGCGTCGGTCAGCAGCCTGGCCACCGGATACTCCAGCGAGTAGGCCATCCCGCCGAGCGTCTGGAACGCCGCGTCCGCCGCCTCCCAGGCCGCCTGCGAGGCCGTCAGCTTGGCGATGTTGGCCTCCGTCGCGCACGGCTCGTTCCGGTCGAAGGCCCACGCCGCCTTGTACAGCATCAGCCTTGCCAGCTCGATCTTGGCCTTGACCTGCGCCAGCGGGAACGCGATGGCCTGGTTCGCGCCGATCGGGCGGCCGAACACCTCCCGCTCCTTGGCGTAGGAGACCGCCACCCGCAGCCCCACCTCCGCCCCGCCCAGCGCCGAGGCGGCCAGCAGGATGCGCTCGGGGTTCAGGATGTCCCACAGCACCGCCGCGCCCTGGTCCACCTCGCCGACCACGCTGGAAGCCGACACCCACAGGTCGTCGATGAACACCATGTTCGACGGCGTGGTGTTGGCGCCCAGCTTGGGGATCGGCCGGTAGGACAGCGTCCCCGCGGCCACCGCCTCGGGCACGTTCACCAGGAAGACGGTCAGGCCGTTCGTGCGCGGCCTGGCCTCCGCGGCCGGGATCGTCCGTGTCACCAGCAGCATCCAGCTCGCCCGCTGCACCCCGGTGATCCAGATCTTCTGGCCGTTGATGACGAAGTCGCCGCCGTCGCGGCGGGCGCTGGTGGTGATCGCCAGGGAGTTCGACCCGGCGTCCGGCTCGGTCAGCGCGAAGCAGGTCTCGATCTCACCCGTGGCCAGCCCCGGCAGCAGCCGTTCGCGCTGCTCCGCCGTACCGTGCCTGGCCAGGGTGAGCGCGCCGAAGCCGGGCGTGAGCACGTAGGTGAAGGCCGAGCCCCCTGCCGCGCCGGAGGCGGCCAGCGTCTCGGTGGCCACGGCCAGCTCGAGCAGCCCCTGCCCGCCGCCGCCGTACTCCTCGGGCACCGCCAAGCCGAGCCAGCCGCCCTTGGCCAGCTCCGCCCACACCTCCTCGGGCCAGCGCCTGTCGGCCTCGCACCGCTGCCAGTAGTCCAGGTCGTAGCGCGAGCAGATGTTCGCGACGCCGCGCTGCACGGCAAGCGCGCTCTCAGGAAGCGTGAAATCCATCACGCCATAGAACCAAGTTCTGTTCCCGCCGACAAGATTCCTCCTGTACGGCGGAGCCGCAAGTCAGGCCCGGGGACGCCGGGCGTTGAAGACGAACGCCGGGGGAGCGTTGCGCCACACCGTCCGCCCGTGCACGACCTCCTCGAACCGCTCGGCCAGCAGCGCACGGAAGCGGCGCGCCGAGCTGAGCGGGATGGCGTGGATGTAGGAGAACGTGGTGAAGGCCGCAGTCGGGCCCATGCACGAGATCACCGCGCCGAGCAGTTCTCGCTGTGAGGAATCGGGGAAGGCCGCCCACGGCAGCCCGCTGACCACCACGTCGGCCTGCCCGAGCCCGCGCTCGGTCAGCAGCGCGCACAACTGTGCCGCGTCGGCGTTGATCACGTCGACCGCGGGAAAACGGTCGGCAAGCAGGTCGGCCATGGTCTTGTTCACCTCGACCGCCAGATGGTGGCCGCGGCCCGACAGCCGGCGCTGGATCTCCGCGGTGAACGGCCCCGTGCCGGGCCCCAGCTCCACCACGGTCGGCTCGCCCCGCTCGGGAATCGGCGCGCAGACCGCCTCCGCCAGGCGTCGGGAGCTGGGGGCCACCGCGCCGATGGTGGCGGGGGCTCGCAGGAACTGACCGAGGAACAGCGCGGTGTCGTTGGACATACTTCGACACTAGGTGCCGCCGCACCCTGCTCTCCTCCGCCGTCGGGACGTTGTTGCGGCCACTTGGAGGAGGCGGACTCCTCCGCCGGGAGGATCGGCCGACCAGGGCCTGGCGGATACCGTGTGGCCATGCGTTGGCGTGGAATGCCGCTGGACATCTTGCTTGCGGTCTCGGGGATAGGGCTCGACCTGCTGTTGTCCGGCAAGGCGGGCCTGGCGCAGGGCCTGCCCGAGGTCATGGTGCTGCCCTTCGCGATCCTGGTCGGCGCGCCCATGGGCCTGGTCAGGAAGTGGCCGATGCCGGTCAGCCTCTACCTGGCGGCTTTCCTGGTCTTCACCGACCAGATCGGCGCGTTCACCTCCAACACCGCCCAGATCCTGCTGTGCGTGGCGGTCGGCGTGGTGGCGCACCGCTCCAGCTGGCGGGCCATCCCGATCGCGCTGGCGGCCGCGGTGGCCGCCACCGCGATCAACATGGCCGACCCCGGCCTGGCCTTCACCGCCAACTCCTGGATGTACTCCTTCCTGGTGCCGGGCTTCCCCGCCGTCGTCGGCGCCTACCTGCGCGGACCCGCGGGACGGCTGGAAGAAGGCGACATCACGCCCGACATCCTGCTGGCCGGCGGCGGCGTGGCCGACACCGTGCTGAGCACCTGGACCACCTGGCACAACAACGCCCTGCCCGTCTGGGTGGTCGGCATGTTCGCCGTGTTCGGCGGGCTGTCGCTCGGGGTGGCCAGACGGCTGCCCGGCATGGTGTTCCTGTTCCAGGGCGCGCTGCTGTTCGCCGCCGACACCTACCTGCAGGAAGTGGCCAACACCTGCCTGATCCTCACGCTGATCGCGCTGGGCGTGTTCGCCATGCGGGTCGCCTCGTGGATCTGGACCACCGCCGCGTACTTCGCCGGATGCCTGCTGGCCGCCGTCGCCGTCGTCGAGCCGGGCACCGAGGTCACGCCGTTCCGCATCGCCGTGCTGATGGCGCTGGTGGCCACGCCCATCGCCATCGGCCGCTACCTGGGCGCCAGGCAGGCCGCGGCCGCCGCCGAACGGCTGCGCTCCTCCCAATCGGCCCGCCTGGCCGTCGCCCAGGTGCGCGCCGACCAGCTGGCCGAGCGCGAGCGCATCGCCCGCGAGGTGCACGACATCGTCGCCCACCACGTCGGCGCCATGGTGCTGCGCGCCAGCGCCGCCCGCTACGCCGCCCCCGACGGGCCCGTCGCCGACGCCCTGTCCGACATCCGCGACACGGGGCACCAGGTGCTCGAAGACCTGCGCGGCCTGCTCGACCTGCTGCGCGACCCCGACAGGCAGCCCGACCTGCTCGCCGACCCCGCCGACGTGGTGCGCGAGGCAGCCGAGCGCATGTCGGCCGCCGGGCTTCTGGTAGACCTGGAACTCGACCCCGCCTCCGACGGCGCGCCCCTCGTGGCCCGCGCCTCGGCGGCCCGCATCGTTCAGGAAGGCCTCACCAACGTGCTCAAACACGCCGGCCCCGGCACCAAGGTCCGGGTCAGCGTGGCCTCCGCGGCCGACGGGCTGGCCATCGAGATCCGCAACGGCCGCCCGCCCACCGTCATGCACCGCCTGCCCTCCTCCGGGCAGGGGCTGGCCGGGATGCGCGAACGGGTCAGAGCCCTCGGCGGCACGCTGCGCGCGGGACCCGACGAGGACGGCGGCTGGCTGCTGGCCGCCAGCCTGCCCGCCGCCAGGGGCGCGGCATGATCCGCGTGCTCATCGCCGACGACCAGGCGCTGGTGCGGGCGGGCGTGAAGATGCTGCTGCAGGCGGCCGGCGACATGGAGGTGGTCGCCGAGGCCGACGACGGCGCGGAAGCCGTACGGCTGGCGGAACGGCACCTGCCCGACGTCATCCTCATGGACCTGCGCATGCCCAGGGTCGACGGCCTGGAGGCGATCAAACGGGTGCTGGCCGCCCGCCCCGCCACCAGGATCGTCGTGCTGACCACCTTCGCCGAGGACTCCAACGTCTACGCCGCGCTGCGCGCGGGAGCCGTCGGCTTCCTGGTCAAGGACGACGAGCCGGAACGCATGGTCGACGCCGTCCGCCGGGCCGCCTCCGGCGAGCAGCTGCTGGCCCCGTCGGTGCTGCGGCGCGTCCTGGACCGCTTCCTGGCCGCCGAGGAGCAGGCCGCCGCGCCGCCGCCCGCCGGGCTCACCGAACGGGAGCTGGAGGTGCTCGCGCTGGTCGGCACCGGCCTGTCCAACGCCGAGATCGCCGAGGAGCTGCACGTCGGCGTGACCACGGTCAAGACCCATATCGCGGCCGCGATGGACAAGCTCGGGCTGCGCAACCGCATCCAGGCCGCCGTCGTCGCCCACCGCTCCGGGCTCGTGGACGCCGCCTTCCGCCCGGTGCGTCCGCCCCGCGGCGGACTTTCGAATCCACCGACAGGGTGACGACCCGTTGATCGCCTGACGGACATCCTGTGGTCCTTCTCGTTCCGACGAAAGGATCACAACGATGCACGAAACCCTCGCGCCGCCGCCGGTCAAGCGCGTCTCGCCCGGCCTGCTCTACAGCCTGCGCCTGGTCATCATCGCCCAGGCCGCCGCGCTGCTGGTCGCCGCCTCCTTCGCCGGTCAGGCCGTGGCCACCAACGGGGCGCTGGCCGACGCGCACGTCATGGCCGGGCTGGTCGTCCACCTGGTCGCGCTCGTCCAGATCGTGCTGGCCGTCCTGGTCTGGCGGCCGGGACGCGGCGCCGGATGGCCCGCTCTGGCCAGCGTCGCGCTGTTCGTCGTCGGTGGGCTGCAGCACGTCACCTGGCTCTGGCTCGGCGCCCACCTGCCCAACGGCGTGCTGCTGTTCGGCCTGATCGGCGCCATGCTCATCTGGTCGTGGTCGCCGGGGGCCGCCAGGCGCCGCTAGCCTGGGAGGGTGTTCGTGAAGATCTGCGGGCTGAGCGAGCCCGAGCACGTCGAGGCGGCCGTCGAAGCGGGCGCCGACGCCATCGGGCTGGTCATGACCCGCAGCCCCCGCCAGATCACGCCCGCGCGGGCGGCCGAGCTCGCCGCCCTGGTGCCCGGCCACGTGCTCACCGTGGGCGTCTTCCGCGGCGAGGAGCCTGACGCCGTGCGCGAGGCGGTGCTCACCTCCGGCGTCCGCGCCATCCAGCTGCACGGGCCCAAGCACCCGCACTCCCACTTCACCGCGCTCAAGGACCTGTCCAAGACGCTCATCAGGGCCGTCGACTCCTCCGCCGACCTGCGCTGCGGCGCCTTCGACGAGGACCTGCTGCTGGTCGACGCGCCGCACGCGGGCTCAGGGCAGGCGTGGGACTGGGCGGCCATCCGCGGCCGCCCCACCGGCCGCTGGCTCCTGGCGGGCGGCCTCACCCCCGCCAACGTCCGCGCCGCCATCGCCGCCGCCGACCCCTGGGGGGTCGACGTCTCCAGCGGCCTCGAGACCTCCCCCGGCGTCAAGAGCACCCCCCTGATCCAGTCCTTCCTCGCCGCCGCCCGCTCCTAGCCTTTCCTGTGGTGCCGTCCAAGAGAACGCTCGCGGCGTAGGGGAGCTCCGGGCAGGAGAAATTCTCGCTGGGCGGGAGAAAATCCGGCGGGATGCACGCAGTAGGGTCTGCTGCGTGAGCGAAACTTCCGCCGAGGACCGGATCTGGACGGTTCCGAACCTGCTGAGCTTCCTGCGCCTCCTCGGTGTCCCTGTCTTCCTCTGGCTGATTCTGGGGCCGAAGGCGGACGGGTGGGCGATCGCGCTGCTGGCGGTCGCCGGGTTCACCGACTGGCTGGACGGCAAGATCGCGCGGGCGTTCAACCAGACCAGCCGCCTGGGCAGGCTGATCGACCCGGCGGCAGACAAGCTCTACGTGTTCTCCACGATCATCGGGCTGCTGCTGCGCGACGTCATCCCGTGGTGGCTGGTCGCGGTGATCCTGGGTCGCGAACTCTTCGTCGTGAGTTTCGCCCCCGTACTCCGCAAACACGGTTACAAGGCACTCCAGGTGCATTTCCTGGGCAAGGCAGCCATGTTCTGCCTTATGTATGCCTTTCCCCTCCTCTTCCTTGCATCCCACACGGGGTGGTATGCCGATATCTCAAGGGTTGCGGGCTGGGCCTTCGCACTGTGGGGAATCGGCCTGTACTGGTGGGCAGGGGTGTTGTATGTCGTACAGGTGCGGCAGCTCGTAGCGGACGCCAAGAAGGAGTGATCGCGTGAAGGCGGTCGTCATGGCGGGCGGGGAGGGGACTCGGCTGCGCCCGATGACCGCCAACCAGCCCAAGCCCCTGCTTCCCGTGGTCAACCGTCCGATCATGGAGCACGTGCTGCGGCTGCTCAAACGGCACGGCATCACCGAAACCGTGGTCACCGTGCAGTTCCTGGCCGCGCTGGTGCGCAACTACTTCGGCGACGGCGACGAGCTCGGCATGAGCCTGCAGTACGCCACCGAGGACCTGCCGCTCGGCACCGCCGGCAGCGTCAAGAACGCCGCCGACCGCCTGCGCGACGACCGTTTCCTGGTCATCTCCGGCGACGCACTGACCGACGTCGACTTATCGGCGATGATCCGGTTCCACCGGGAGAACTCGGCGCTCGTCACGGTCGGTCTGAAGCGGGTGCCGAACCCGCTGGAGTTCGGGATCGTCATCGTCGACGAGCTCGGCCGGGTGCAGCGCTTCCTGGAGAAGCCGACCTGGGGCCAGGTCTTCTCCGACACCGTCAACACCGGCATCTACGTCATGGAGCCCGAGGTCCTCGACGAGGTGGCCGCCGGCGAGGTCGTCGACTGGGCCCACGACGTCTTCCCCAAGCTGCTGGACCGCGGCGCCCCGCTCTACGGTTACGTCGCCGAGGGCTACTGGGAGGACGTCGGCACCCACGAGAGCTACCTCAAGGCCCAGGCCGACGCCCTGTCCGGACGCGTCCGCGTGGACATCGGCGGCTTCGAACGCTCCCCGGGCGTCTGGGTCGCCGAGTCGGCCACCATCGACCCCGACGCCGTGCTCAGGGGCCCATTGCTCATCGGCGACTACGCCAAGGTCGAGGCGGGCGCCGAACTGCGCGAGTACACCGTGCTCGGCAACAACGCCGTCGTACGCGAGGGCGCCTTCCTGCACCGCGCCGTCATCCACGACAACGTCTACCTCGGACCCGGCACCCACCTGCGCGGCTGCGTGATCGGCAAGAGCACCGACGTGATGACCGGCGCCCGCATCGAGGAGGACGCGATCATCGGCGACGAGTGCGTCATCGAGGCCGAGGCCTACGTCTCCAGCGGCGTCCGCGTCTACCCGTTCAAGACCATCGAGGCCGGCGCCGTCGTCAACACCAGCGTCATCTGGGAGTCGCGCGGCCAGCGCAGCCTGTTCGGCCCGCGCGGCGTCAGCGGCCTGGTCAACGTGGAGATCACCCCGGAGCTGTGCGTCCGCCTGGCCAGCGCCTACGCCACCACGCTGAAGAAGGGCGAGAGCGTCGTCACCTCCCGCGACTCCTCGCTGGCCGCGCGGGCGCTCAAGCGGGCCGTGATCAGCGCGCTGACGGCCGGCGCCATCAACGTGCTCGACCTGGAGGCCGCGCCGCTGCCCGTGGCCCGCTTCCACACCGCCCGCGAGTCGGCCTCCGGCGGCATCGCGCTGCGCACCACGGCCGGCGACCCGCAGAGCGTCGACATCATCGTCATGGACCCCCGCGGCGCCGACCTGCCGCCCACCGCCCAGCGCAAGCTCGAGCGCGTCTTCTCCCGCCAGGAGTTCCGCCGAGCCTTCCCCGGCGAGATCGCCGAGCTCACCTACCCGGCCCGCATCGTCGAGGACTACGCCCACGAGCTGCTGCGCCGCATCGACATGACGGGCGTGCGGGACATGAAGGTCGTCGTCGACTGCGCGGGAGGCACCTCCTCGCTGGTGCTGCCCACCCTGCTCGGCCGCGTCGGCATCGAGGTGCTCACCGTCAACGCCCGCCTGGACGACATCTCGCCCACCGAGACCCTCGCCGAGCGCCGCCGCGACCTGCAGCGCCTGTCGGAGCTCGTCAGCTCTTCGCGCGCCGCCTTCGGCGTCCGCTTCGACCCCGTCGGCGAGCGGATCGCGCTGGTGGACGAGATGGGCCAGCTCATCGGCGAGGAACGTGCCCTGCTCGTCGTCCTCGACCTGGTCGCCGCCGAGCGCCGCGGCGGCCGCGTCGCGCTGCCCGTCACCACCACCCGCGTCGCCGAGCAGGTCTGCCGCTTCCACGGCGTGCAGGTCGAATGGACCTCCACCGCACTGAACGCCCTCACCTCCGCCGCCGAGGGCGACGACATGATCTTCGCCGCCGACGGCGCGGGCGGCTTCATCGTGCCGGAGTTCAGCCCCGGCGTCGACGGGCTGGCGGCCTTCATGCGCCTGCTCGGCCTGGTGGCGCGCACGAGGCTGTCGCTCAGCCAGATCGACGCCCGCATCCCCGAGGCCAAACTCCTCAAACGCACGGTCCCCACGCCGTGGGCGGCCAAGGGCGCGGTCATGCGCTCGGTCATCGAGGCCGCCGAAGCCGAAGGCCACCGTGTCGACACCACGGACGGCGTCCGCATCGCCGCCCAGGACGGCAGCTGGGTCCTCATCCTGCCCGCCGCCGGCGACCCCGTCACCGCCCTCTGGGCCGAGGCCCAGGACGTCGACTCCGCCCAATCCCTCCTCGAGCGCTGGGCCCGGATCGTCGAGCACGCGTCTGGACATTGATGTCGTACGGCGAGCCGCCGCCACCGGCCGCCCCTCGTACTTCGGCTGAGGGCCCGCGACCGGCGCTCACGGCGAGTCGGTGCCGCTTGCCCGCCGCCACGGCGATCCGTTCTCCGGGCACCACGGTCCCCCTGGCCCGCCGTACATCGCTCCGTACGACCTCCTCCTCGCCCGACCCCGGCGCGGAAAGCGCCGTACCGCTCTCCTGGAGCACCCGATTCTTTGGGGATGGCCGGGGGCGTGGAGAGGCTCCAGGGGAGGCTGTAGGGCTGCTGAGGGCTCGTGGGAGGGGTGGAGTTGGGGGTGGTGGTCAGGCGGCCTGAGAGGCGCCTGGCGGAGGGCGTGACGCTGAGTAGTCGGGAAGCGGGCGTAAGGGGCCGGGGACTTGTGGCGGACAGGGGGATGAAAGACAGCCGGAACGTGAATAAGATCAATGCCGAGAGAGAGCGGTGCGGATGGACCCGGGACAGCGGCGGCGGTAACTTTGTCACCGTCCAAGCCGTCGCGCGGCGCCCCGCCTTGACCTTTCTCGCTGATCAGCGTAAGTTGCGGCATTCGCAAACTTGAAGAGCGAAGCGAGGCGCGCCAAAGCACCGTTGCCGCGTCTTCGCGGTAGGAGGCCGAGCCGATCGATGCCGAGCGTCTACTGCACGCAGTGCGGGCACGCCAACCCCGAGGATGCCCGTTTCTGTTCCCGGTGTGGTTCACCGCTGACCAGGTCCGAGGTCGCGGGGGACACGACGTCGACGATCTCCGTCGCGGGAATCGAGGCATACGAGGCTGAGACGGGGGACATGCTCCTGGCGGAGCGGGCTCTGGTCGAGCAGTTGCCGCCCGGCGCGGCGTTGCTGACCGTGACCAGGGGCCCCAACCAGGGCAGCCGCTTCCGGCTCGACAAGGAGCTGACGACCACCGGGCGCCACCCGGAGAGCGACATCTTCCTGGACGACATCACCGTCTCCCGACGCCACGTGGAGTTCTACCGTCACCCCGGCGGCGTGTTCTCCGTGCGCGACGTGGGCAGCCTCAACGGCACCTACGTCAACAGGGAGCGCATCGAGGAGGTCGGACTGCACTCCGGCGACGAGGTGCAGATCGGCAAGTTCCGCCTCCTGTTCCTGCAGCGGAGCAACGCCCAGGCATGAGTGCTCAGGCGGCGCGCTCGCACATGAGCATCGGGGAGGTGCTCGCCCTGCTCCAAGGCGAGTTCCCCGACGTCACCATCTCCAAGATCCGATTCCTGGAGGGTGAGGGGCTCATCGAGCCTGAGCGCAGCCCGTCCGGCTACCGCAAGTTCACCCACCTGCACGTGGAGCAGCTGCGCTTCATCCTGACCGAGCAGCGCGACCACTATCTGCCGCTGCGGGTGATCAAGGACAAGATGGCCGAGTCGTTCGGCCGCCCGCACGCCGTACAGCAGGCCATGGAGATCCGCCTCAGCCGCGAGGAGTTGCTCGAGGCGGCGGGGCTCGACGAGGAGACACTCGCCGAGCTGGAGGACTACGGCCTGCTGGAGGCCAAGGCCCGCCGCTACGACGAGGAGGCGCTGAAGATCGCCCGCAGCGTCGGCGCCCTGGCGCGGTTCGGCCTGCACCCGCGCCATCTGCGCGCCGTCAAGGCCGCCGCCGAGCGCGAGACCGGCCTGGTCGAGCAGACCGTGGCCCCGATTCTGAAACGCCGCGCCCCCGGCGCCATCGGCGAAGCCGACGAAGTGGCCAGGGAACTGTCGGGCCTGCTGCTCGACCTGCACGCCGCGCTCGTGCGAACGGGCGTCGGGAGCGTTCTGGGCCGATGAGGCGGCGGGACCCCGCACGGTGTTACGTTGAAATGCAGAAGAACCGGGTCACATGGCCAGTCGGGAGCAGCCCGTGTTGCAGATGGAGGTCGTGGGTGTTCGCGTAGAGATGCCCACAAATCAACCAATCGTTCTGCTGAAGGAGGCACACGGGGAGCGGTTCCTGCCCATCTGGATCGGTATGACCGAGGCGACCGCGATCGCGCTCGCTCAAGCCGAGGAGCCACCTCCGCGGCCCCTGACGCATGATCTGTTCAGAGACGTTCTCAGCGCGCTCGGCGTAGGCCTGCGCGCCGTCAACATCGTCGCCCTGCGCGACGGCATCTTCTTCGCCGACCTGGTCTTCTCCAACGGGGTCGAGGTCAGCGCCAGGCCGTCGGACTCCATCGCGCTTGCACTCCGCACCGGTGCGCGCATCTTCGCCAGCGAGGAGGTCGTCCAGGAGGCCGGAGTGGTCATCCCTGACGACCAGGAGGAAGAGGTGGAGAAGTTCAAGGAGTTCCTTGACACGATCACTCCAGAAGACTTTGGCAGGGCGGGGTAGGTATTTCAGTGCATTTACGCTTCACGACGCGCCGGGCGGGATCGTTGACTGTGCATGGTCACGGTCCTACGGTGCAAGTGAAACCCGTGGTCGCGCATTACAAACCCCCAGATCAGGCCACGGGATGAGAGAAAGCCGGAGGTCCGCGTGGCGGTCAGCAGCGGCGAGGGAAAGACGGCCGGCCAGGAAGATCCGGTGCGGCGTGAGAGTGCGCGGCAGCGTGCCGGAGAGCAGGGCCTGCTCTTCGACGAGCAGCCTGCGACACTGCCCGATGACATCGGATACCGCGGCCCGACGGCCTGCGCGGCGGCCGGCATCACCTACAGGCAGCTGGACTACTGGGCGCGCACCGGCCTGGTCGAGCCCACGATAAGAGCCGCCCAGGGCTCCGGCTCGCAACGCCTGTACAGCTTCAGGGACATCCTGGTGCTCAAGGTGGTCAAGCGCCTGCTCGACACCGGGGTCTCGCTCCAGCAGATCCGCACCGCCGTCCAGCACCTGCGCGATCGCGGGGTGGGAGACCTCGCGCAGATCACGCTCATGAGCGACGGCGTCAGCGTCTACGAGTGCACCTCGGCCGACGAGGTGATAGACCTGCTCCAGGGCGGCCAGGGCGTGTTCGGCATCGCGCTCGGCAGGGTCTGGCGCGAGGTCGAGGGATCCCTCGCGGAGCTGCCGGGGGAACGGGCGGCGGTCGAGGACGACGTCCCGGCCGACCATCCCGCTGACGAACTCGCGCGCCGCCGGCGCGCCCGGCGCATAGGGTAGAGGCACAAATGCCACGACCTGCGATGGACCGGTTAACACGGTTCATCGTAGTAATCTAGGAACATAACGGCTGACGACCCCGTGCGGGAGAGTCCCCGGCCGCAACCGGGGCGCCGAAGGAGCAACCCTCCCCGGAATCTCTCAGGCATCCCGTACCGCTCGGGCGAGGCAACTCTGGAAAGCGGGCGCGTCCGCCAGACGTGTCTCACCGACGGTGCAAGCCCCTCACATGGGTGAAGCTCTCAGGTCCCGATGACAGAGGGGGAGAACCGTCCGCGCGCCGGTCTCCACTGCCTCGGGAGTCATCATGACCGATTTGACAGCACCGCCGTTCGCCACCAGGCACATCGGCCCCAACGCCGACGAGCAACAGCGCATGCTCGAGGCCGTCGGCTTCGAGACCGTCGCGGACCTGGTAGCGGTGGCCGTGCCCGAGGCCATCAGGGCCAAGGACCGACTCAAACTGCCCGCCGCCGCCAGTGAGACCGAGGCGATCACCGAGCTGCGTGCCCTGGCCGGCCGCAACCGGGTCATGACCTCCATGATCGGCCTGGGCTACCACGACACGATCACCCCCGCGGTCATCCGCCGCAACCTGCTGGAGAACCCGGGCTGGTACACCGCCTACACGCCCTACCAGCCGGAGATCTCGCAGGGCCGCCTGGAGGCGCTGCTCAACTTCCAGACCGTCGTCTCCGACCTCACGGGCCTGGACGTCGCCGGCGCCTCCCTGCTGGACGAGGGTACGGCCGCCGCCGAGGCGATGACGCTGGCGCACCGGGCCGGCAAGTCCAAGAGCGACGTGTTCGTCGTGGACGCCGACGCCCTGCCGCAGACCAAGGCCGTGCTGGCCACCCGCGCCGAGCCGCTGGGCATCGAGCTGGTCTACTCCGACCTCGAGGGCGAGCTGCCCGAGTGCTTCGCCGTGCTCGTGCAGTACCCGGGCGCCTCCGGCCGGGTCAGGGACTTCCGCCGCATCGCCGAGCAGGCGCACGCCGCCGGCGCGCTGGTCGTGGCCGCCGCCGACCTGCTCGCGCTGACCCTGCTGGCCACGCCGGGCGAGCTCGGCGCCGACATCGCGATCGGCTCCTCCCAGCGCTTCGGCGTGCCGTTCGGCTTCGGCGGCCCGCACGCCGCCTACATGTCGGTACGCGAGGGCCTGCAGCGCCAGCTGCCCGGCCGTCTGGTCGGCGTCTCCCTCGACGCCGACGGCGCGCCCGCCTACCGGCTGGCCCTGCAGACCCGCGAGCAGCACATCCGCCGCGAGAAGGCCACCAGCAACATCTGCACCGCCCAGGTCCTGCTGGCCAACATCGCCGGCATGTACGCCGTCTACCACGGGCCCGACGGGCTGCGCCGCATCGCCCGCCGTACTCACCGCATGGCCGTGACGCTGGCCGCTGCCCTGCGCGCGGGCAAGGTCGAGGTCGCGCACGGCGAGTTCTTCGACACCGTGCTGGCCCGCGTGCCCGGCAGGGCCGCCGAGGTCGTGGCCGGCGCCGCCGAGCGCGGCATCAACCTGTGGCGGGTCGACGACGACCACGTGTCGATCTCCTGCGACGAGAAGACCGAGCTCGCCCACCTGGAGCAGGTCGCCGCCGCCTTCGGCGTGGCCGTCTCCCTGACGGACCTGGCCGAGCAGGACGCGCTGCCGGCCTCGCTGGCGCGCGAGTCGGACTTCCTGACCCACCCGGTCTTCCACACCCACCACTCCGAGACCGCGATGCTGCGCTACCTGCGCAAGCTGCAGGACAAGGACATCGCGCTCGACCGGTCGATGATCCCGCTCGGCTCCTGCACGATGAAGCTGAACGCCACCACGGAGATGGAGCCCATCACCTGGCCGGAGTTCGCCTCGATCCACCCGTTCGCGCCCGAGGAGCAGACCGCCGGCTACCGCGAGCTGATCGAGACGCTGGAGGACTGGCTGGCCGAGGTCACCGGCTACGACGCGGTCTCCATCCAGCCCAACGCCGGCTCGCAGGGCGAGTTCGCCGGGCTGCTGGCCATCCGCGCCTACCACCAGGCCAGCGGCCATGGCGAGCGTGACATCTGCCTCATCCCGTCCAGCGCGCACGGCACCAACGCCGCCAGCGCCGTCATGGCCGGCCTCCGGGTCGTGGTCGTGGCCTGCGACGACGAGGGCAACGTGGACCTCGCCGACCTCGACGCCAAGATCGCCAAGCACCGTGACACGCTCGCCGCGATCATGGTGACCTACCCGTCGACGCACGGCGTCTACGAGGAGAGCATCACCGAGGTCTGCGCCAAGGTGCACGAGGCCGGCGGCCAGGTCTACGTCGACGGCGCCAACCTCAACGCGCTGGTCGGCCTGGCCAAGCCGGGCGAGTTCGGCGCCGACGTCTCCCACCTGAACCTGCACAAGACCTTCTGCATCCCGCACGGCGGCGGCGGTCCCGGCGTCGGGCCGGTCGCGGTGCGGGCGCACCTGGCCGCGTTCCTGCCCGGGCGGGGCACCGGTTCCGTCTCGGCCGCGCCGTACGGGTCCGCGGGGATCCTGCCGATCTCGTGGGCCTACGTCCGGATGATGGGCAGCGACGGGCTGACCGCGGCGACCGAGCAGGCGATCCTGTCGGCCAACTACCTGGCCCGCAGGCTCGCCCCGCACTTCCCGGTCCTGTACACCGGGCGTGGCGGGCTGGTCGCCCACGAGTGCATCATCGACCTGCGCCAGATCACCAAGGAGACCGGCGTCACCGTGGACGACGTGGCCAAGCGCCTCATCGACTACGGCTTCCACGCGCCCACGATGTCCTTCCCCGTGGCGGGCACGCTGATGATCGAGCCCACCGAGAGCGAGGACCTGGACGAGCTCGACCGGTTCGCCGACGCGATGATCGCCGTCAGGGGCGAGATCGCCAAGGTCGGGTCGGGGCAGTACGACCGGACGGACAATCCGCTGCGCAACGCCCCGCACACGGCCGAGTCGGTCACCGCCGACGAGTGGACCCACCCCTACACCCGCACCGAGGCCGCCTACCCGGTGGCGTCGCTGCGCGACGGCAAGTACTGGGTCCCGGTCCGCCGCATCGACCAGGCCTACGGCGACCGCAACCTGGTCTGCGCGTGCCCTCCTCTGGAGGCCTACGAAGACTAGGACCAGAAAGGTCTGCGCGTGCACTGTGTCCTACAACACTGGAGGCCTACGAAGACTAGGACCAGAAACGTCTGCGCGTGCACTGTGTCCTACAACACTGGAGGCCTACGAAGACTAGGACCAGAAAGGTCTGCGCGTGCACTGTGTCCTACAACACTGGAGGCCTACGAGGACTGACCAGTACCGTGGTTGTGACGACGGGTTGACTTTGCAGGGAGGTCTCCCGGGTTGGCGCGCGACGACGTGGTGGGCGACCTGATCAAAGGGCAGGTCTGCCTGTTAGGCGGCCTACTGGTGTGCATGGTCGTCCTGCCCTCGTGCGTGACCGGCAACTGCGGGATGAGTGACTTCGGCGTCCACTGGCGCACGATCGTGCCCTACGCGATCGGCCTGGTGGGCGCCGGTCTGTTCACCCGGCGGGGGCTGCGAGCCGCCGCGCCCGTGCTGCCCGCGCCGCGACTCGTCCGCCTGGCGGGAGACTCCTTCGCGCTGCTGCTGGTGGGCGTCCTGCTCACCCCCTACACGCTGGGGGAGGGCGTCCACTGGGTGCACCGCACGTTCGGCGCCGCGCTGTTCCTGTTCCAGCTGATCCTGGCCATCCGGCTGGTCGTGTGGGACGCGGGCGAGTTCCTCGCGGTCGTCCTGGTGTCGCTGCAGTTCCTCAGCGGCGTCGTGTCCGGCCTCTACGTGCTGTCCGACTCGGGACACCTGGTGCTCAGCCAGGCGGTGTTCCAGGCCGCCTTCGGCCTGGTGATGATCAGGACGGTGCGCCGGCTGTGGATCCGCGACAAACCGCCCAGCCCTTCACGGCCAAGTCGGCAGACATGATCGCGGGAAGTCGTTAGAGTCGGGCCGATGACGTCCTCAGAGCTGGAGTCTCCACCCCTCGACACCGCCCGCCATCTCGCCGAGCAGGGCGACCTCGAGGGCGCGGCGGCCATACTGATCGAGCTGGCCGCCGACCCCGACGGCCCCGACAGGGCGCAGGCGGCGGTGGGTCTGGCCGTGGTGCTGGAGGAGCGGGGCGACCTGGAGGGCGCCAGGGCCGCGGCCCGCACCGCGCTGGCCACCGGCCACCCCGAGTACGCCTCCCAGGCCGCCTGCCACCTGGCTCGCGGCTTCGAACGCGAGGGCCGCGCCGAGCAGGCCAGGGCCGCCTGGCAGGCCGTGATCGGCGTCGGCACCGACGCCTACCTGCCGCTCGCGCACCTCGCGCTGGCCAGGCTCGCCATGCAGGCCGACGACGCCGACGAGGCGGAACGCGAGCTCGGCGAGGTCGTCACCGGCGACGACCCGGTGCTGGCCGCCCGCGCCGCCCAGCACCTGGCCGACCTGGCGCTCGACCGGGGCGATCCCGCTGACGCGGCCGAGGTCCTGCTCGCGGCCCTGGAGACGGCGCCGGAGGAGGAGGCGCCGCGGCTGCGGGTGCAGCTCGGCATCGCGCACCTGGAGCTGGCCTGCGCCGAGCTGGCCACCGCGGTCGAGGAGGGCGGCGACCCGGGGACCACGGCGCTGGCGATCGAGCTGCTGGCCCGCACGCTGCCCCTGCGCGGGCGCGCGGACGACGCCGACCACGTGTGGTCCTACGGCCTCAACCACCCAGACCCTTCCGTCGCCGACGAGGTCCGCCTCCGCTACGCCCGCTAGCGCCGCCTGTCCGGCTGGGCCGCTCTTGTACGGCTGGGCCACTCTTCACGTTTTGTACGGCTGAGCCGCCGCTAACGGCCGCCTGCCGTACTTCGGCCGCGGGCCCGCGGGCGGCGCTTCCGGCGAGTCGGTGACACTCACCCACCGTCACGGCGCCTCGTAATCCAGGCACCACGGTCCCCACTACCTCCGCCACCGCGTCCCCGGTGATCTGGTCACCACGGTCCCTGCTGCTTCCGCCACCGCGTCCCCCGGTGATCCGGGCGCCACGGCCCACCTGGCCCGCCGTACATTGCGCCGGACGAGCGCCGCACCACGCCTCGCCGACCCCGGCGCGGGAATGCACCCGTGGAGGAGCCGCTTGTGCCGCGCAGGGGGCTGATATGCGGGTTAGGTGCGGGGCTGGAGGGCGAAGGTTAGCGAGCCGGCGAGGAGGACGGCGCCGGAGATGACGCCGCTGACGAAGGGGATCCAGGTGAGGGCTGAGGCGGCGGCCATGGCGAAGCCCGCGACGCCGAGGACGGTGAGCGTGACGCCGGTGACGAGGATGCTGCGCTGCCGCCAGACCGGGGCGAGCGCCATGAAGTGGACGCCGACCACGAAGGCGATCCAGGCCACGTTCACCTGCTCGGGCACCCCGAGCGCACGCATCAGCCACATCCCGCCGAACAGCAGCACGACCTCACCGGCCACCACCCACCGGTAGCCCACCCCGAAGAACGGCGCCGAAGGGACATTGTCGGGCGCCGCGGCGGCACCCGGCCTGGCCGCGCGGAACCACAGCCCGATCACGACTGCCAGCGCGATCCCGGCCAGCACCCGCAGCACAATCCCGGCGGTAGCTCCCAACGGGGCATGAGCATTCACAAAAACGAAAATCGCCCCGAAGACGGCGCCGATCAACAAACCAGTCATGCGTTGCATGATCCGCGATCCTACAAGGAATCGACTCCCACCCTGGCCGCCAGCCGTTCACGCAGCTCCGCGGCCGACCCGATGCACCTTGAGTCGCTCGCGCGCCCGGTCCACCGCCCGCCCGCAGGTGCGCTGACCGGATCGGCGAAGGAGGCAGGCACCTCCTGGTCGAGCAAGTCGCTCACGTCCGTCAGCGTGAAGCCCGGCGACACCAGGACCCGCCCGGGACCGGGGATGGGTGTGGGGAGGCTTTCCAGGCGGAAGTGCCTCGGGGCAAGGGATTCCAGGGCCCGCTCGGTCGTCGGGGGTGACTCACCGGTGCGCGATGGCCGCGGCGCCTGCCACGTTGATGGCCACGATCGCCACCAGCGCCACCAGCAGGCCGATGAACCCGGCGTTGGCGGCGGCGATGCCGACCAGCGGCACGCCCAGGGCCATCGAACCCAGCGCCAGCACCACCATGTGGCCCGCGCCGCTCCTGGCCTTGGCAGGTGGCGGGGGAGGGGAGTAGGGGGCGTAGGGGCTGGGGGCGTGGCCGTGCAGCTCGCTCTGGACGCGGGCGGCGATCGTCGCGTCCAGGCGCTCGACGAACGACTCGACGAGTGCGGCTTCGTAGTCGGGCCCCAGATCACGGCGTGCGTGCAGCGTCGCCTGAAGATCCTCCCGTAGGGGGCGCATGTCTGCCATGACGCTAATCCTCCCCGGCAGATGGCCCGCC
This sequence comes from Nonomuraea sp. NPDC050536, assembly GCF_044457685.1. Taxonomy (NCBI): domain Bacteria; kingdom Bacillati; phylum Actinomycetota; class Actinomycetes; order Streptosporangiales; family Streptosporangiaceae; genus Nonomuraea; species Nonomuraea sp. NPDC050536. The sequence goes on along the minus strand of NZ_JBITHD010000004.1, from coordinate 328,652 downwards.
GTCATCCGACCTGAGAGCCATGCGCGACTCCTCCCCAGGTACGGTGCTGCCATGGAGGTCATGACGCCGCGGGGTCCCGCCGTGGTCGAGGTGGACGAGCCGGAGCGGGCCCGCCTGCTGCTCGTGCTGACCCACGGCTCGGCTGGTGGGGTCGACGCGCCGGACCTGCTGGCCGTGCGCGACGCCGCGCTCGAGCGGGGGGCCGTGGTGGCCAGGGTCATGCAGGCGTTCAGGATCGCCGGGGCCCGTGCGCCCGGCTCGCCCGATCGGCAGGACGAGGCGTGGGCCGCCGTGCTGTCGGAGCTGCGGCCGCGCTGGCCGGACCTGCCTCTGGTGCAGGGCGGGCGGAGCAACGGGGCTCGGGTGGCCTGCCGTACGGCCAAGAGGGTCGGTGCGGCGGCCGTGGTCGCGCTCGCGTTTCCCCTGCACCCGCCGGGCAAACCGGAACGTTCCAGAGCAGACGAGCTGCGCGGCGCCGGGGTGGACGTGCTGGTGGTGAACGGGGATCGAGACCCGTTCGGCGTGCCGGATCCTGTGGACGCGGCGCGGCTCGTGATCATGCCAGGGGAAGGCCATGACCTGAAAAAGGATCCCGCCCGAGTGGGCGAGGTGGTGGCGGAGTGGATCTTCCACTACGCGCTGTGAGGAAGCCCCCGATTTCGGCCGATCAGGCCGCGCCGACCAGCGGGTCGGGACGGTGCGGTGCGATCACCGTGCCGCTGGGCAGGAGCTCCCCGGTGTCCTCGAAGAGGACGACGCCGTTGCAGAGAAGGCTCCACCCCTGCTCAGGGTGGCTGGCGAGGGTACGTGCAGCCTCGCGGTCAGGGGCCTCCGCAGACGGACAGACCGGGTCGTGCGGGCACATCGGCGTGCCTCCGATATCTCGTGAGTGCGCTCGGGTTGTCGTTTCAGCAAGTGTGCGACGTATGTCACACGTTCCGACATAGTCCATTAGGACTGTTAGAGGAGGATGCCGGAGGCATGTGACTCACGACACAGAGTGCCTTATGCAGGATAACGGTCCAAGCTCGACACGCCCACTAGGTTTGCAAGCCCTTGAGCAAAGCTTCCAGGCCCCGCTCGAAGTCCGCGTCCGCCCGCGCGTCGCGCCTGGTCCACTCGTCCACCTCCGGATCCGCCCAGCCCGACTGCTGCACCTCCACCGCGACGCTGCCGAAGACGAACGCCCGCAGCGCCCGCACGGCCTCCGTCGCGCCGGCCAGGCCGCCGTCGCTCAGCTGCTCGATCTGCTCGCCGATCGCGATGGCCGTGCCGCCCTTCGGCGGCTTGGTCAGCGCCAGCGCCAGCACGCCCGGATGCTCCCTGAGCAGTTCGCGGGAGGTCCGCGCCCACGCCTTGGCCGTGTCCTGCCAGGTGGCGGCCTGCTCGGCGTGGACCGCGGTGACGTGCTCGGCCAGCGCGTCCATCAGCGCCTCCTTGCCGCGGGGCAGGTGATGGTAGATGGCCATCGCCTCCACCTGCAGCGCGTCGCCGAGCCTGCGCATGGTCAGGCGGCGCAGGCCCTGGCTGTCGGCGATGTGCAGCGCGGCCTCGATGATGCGCTCCCTGGTCAGAGGTACGGGGGGTCGCTTGGCTGGCATGCTTACGAATCTACTATGTAAAGGGCCTGGGGACGGCGCCATCCGGCGTGTGTCGTACGCTTAGCCCTGGCTACGAGTGAAAGGCAGAGTGTCGATGGCGTTTTTCCGTCCGCGGGTGAGCCGCGAGGCCGAGGTCCGCTACCACGCGGACCTGGAGATCTCCAAGAGCTTCCCGGCGCTGCTCGACAAGGCCCGCGAGGCCGAGCACGTGCTCGGCGAGCTGCGCGCGGGCGAGGCCGACGAGCTGGAGCTGCGGGCGGCGGGGCTGGTCTTCGACAAGGCCCTCACCGAGGCGCTGCGGGCGGCCGAGTCCGGTCAGCGGGCCACGTTCGGCGTCAAGGCCTACGACGACCGCATCGCCCGCCGCAAGGCCAAGGCGACCCCGCCCGGCGCGGCCTGGACCAGGGAGGTCGATCGGCTGCGCACGGCGCGCGAGGAGAACCGCCTCTGGGGGATCCCGCGCGTCCCGCGCCCGGTGCCCGCGGTCCGATAGACAGCAGTACGGCGAGCCGGTACAAAACCGGCTCGCCGTACTTTTCTGTCTGGCCGGCACACCGCCTCCCTCGCGGGATGCCGGCCCGGCGGTCTAGCTCGCCCAGTCCAGCAGCGGGCGGGTGTTGCTGGGGTGGCGCAGCTTGGACAGCGATTCCTTCTCCAGCTGCCTGATGCGCTCGCGGGTCAGGCCGAGGTGCTTGCCGATCTCGTCGAGCGTGTGCGGCTTGCCGTCCACCAGGCCGAAGCGCAGCGCCATGATCTTCGATTCCCGCGGAGAGAGGTTGTTGAGCACGCCGCGCAGCTGGTCGCCCAGCAGCTGACGGTCGACGATCTCCGAGGCCTCGGGCGAGTCGACGTCCTCGATGAGGTCGCCGATCGTGGTCTCGCCGTCCTCGCCGATCGTGGCGTTCAGCGAGATCGGCTGGCGGCTGGTGCGCAGCAGCTCCTCGATCTGGTCCGGTGTCTTGTCCAGCTCGAACGCCAGCTCCTCCGGCGTGGGCTCGCGACCCAGCCGCTGGTGCATGTCACGCTCGATCCGCGACAGCTTGGACAGCATCTCCAGCACGTGCACCGGGAGCCGGATCGTGCGGGCCGAGTCGGCGAAGCCGCGCTGGATGGCCTGCCTGATCCACCACATGGCGTAGGTGGAGAACTTGAAACCCTTGGTGTAGTCGAACTTCTCGACGGCGCGGATCAGGCCCAGGTTGCCCTCCTGGACCACGTCCAGCAGCGACATGCCCCGGTCGGTGTACTTCTTGGCCACCGACACCACCAGCCGGAGGTTGGCCTCCAGCATGTGGTCCTTGGCGTCCTTGCCGTCCTGGACCACCATCTCCAGGCCCTCGCGCACGGCCGGGTCGGTCTCGGACTCCAGCTTGTACTCCGCGTACAGGCCGGCCTCGATCCTGCGGGCCAGGTCGACCTCCTGGGCGGCGGTCAGCAGCGTCCGGCGCCCGATCGACTTCAGGTAGGTGTGGACGGAGTCGCCCATGACGGACTGGTTGTCGTCCAGGTCGAGCGGCTCCTCCTCCAGGTCGTCGGCGTCCTGGAGCACGATCGCGTCCGGCTCCTCGACCTCGGCCCCGGCCTCGGGCTCCGGCTCCTTCTTTGGCTTCGCCGTGCGCTTGGCGGTAGTCTTCGTGGCGGCGGTCGCCTTCTTGCGGGGGGCAGCGGCCCTCTGCTTGGCGAGACTGGGCTCGTTCTCTGCGGCCAGGCTTACGCCGGCCTCGGTCAGCTCACGCAGCATGGACCGGCCGTCCGCAGGACTGATTCCGGCCTCGGCGAATGCCTCGCGAAGCTCCGCCAAAGACAGGTGACCCTGGGATCGCCCTCGGGCGAGCAGCTGTTCGAGGGTCGCGGGTGGGGTCGCCACGGCGGTTCGGGGCATGAGGACACCTCCTCCAAACGGAGTCGAAGCGATCAGGCAGGTTGTGGTGGGGCGGCTGTGGCCGCGCAGCGCACCAGTATCAATAACGTCAATCGCCGCCATTTGTTCCCGCGGGCATGAAAAAGGGGCGGACCGCCCAAAGCGGCGATGCGCCCCTGGAGTTCCTAGTTGCCCTGACGCACCTCTGGCATCGGCATGGGCTGGGCGTCTTCCATCCGCTTGTCGGTCCAGTACTGGATGACCTTCTGCGGGTCGTCGTTCACCTCATGCGACACGACGATGTCGTCATCCTTCTTGGCGATCGTGGGCGGGTCGGTCTGCGGCGTCTCGGTCCTCGGGGCCACGGTCTCGGGCAGCGCCGGCGGGACCTGCTGCGGCTGGCGGTTGTCCACCACTGCTCTGGTCTCCTGTCCCTTCTCGAGCCTGCCCGCCGTGGCGGCGGCCGCGACCGTGGTGCCGCCGACGACGACGACGCCGATCACCGCCGCGGATGCCCACAACTTGCGGGTCTGGTTCATGAAGGCTCCCTCCTTGCCGTCCCCAATATGACGCATCCGGGTGACATCAGGTTCCTGCCCAGACGCTGGCGTTATGGCTCCCGATACAGCATTGATTCGGCTTCTACCCCGCGCGAGGGGTGGTCAGAGGGTGGTGCGGAGGGTGAGGTAGTCGGGCTTGCCGTTCGGGAGGAGGGGAAGGCGGGGGAGCAGGCGCAGGGCGCGGGGGGCCGCGTAGGGCGGCAGGCGGTCGTGGCAGTAGGCGCGGAGCTGGGCGAGCGTCGGCGGGCGCGTCGCGTCGGCGGGGACGACGACCGCGGTGACGAGTTCGCCCCACTCGGGGTCGGGGTGGCCGACGACGGCGACGTCGGAGACCTCCGGGTGGCGGGCCAGGACGGCGGCCACTGCGGCGGCGACGACCTTCTCACCGCCGGTGTTGATGACGTCGTCCACCCGACCGAGCACCCGCAGCCGGCCGCCGGTCAGCTCGCCCAGGTCGGAGGTGGTGAACCAGCCGCCCTCCAGCGGCGCGGACGCGAAGCGGTAGCCGGAGAACAGCACGGGCCCGGCGATCAGGATCCGCCCGTCCTCCGCAATCTTGAGATCTACATTGTAAAGGGGCTGGCCGTTGTACACGCACCCGCCGCTGGTCTCGCTCATGCCGTACGAGGTCACCACCCGGGCGCCGAGGTCGCGGGCCTCATCGACCAGCCCCGGCCGGGGCGCCGCCCCGCCGAGCAGGATCGTGCGGAACACCGACAGATCGGCTCCCAGCTCGACCAGCCGGTGCAGCTGCGTGGGCACCATCGACAGGTGCTCCGCGCCCGACTCCAGCACCTGCGACGGGTCGAAGCGCTCGTGGATGATCGGCTCGGTCTCGCTCAGCAGCGACCTGACCAGCACCTGGAGCCCCGACACGTGCGAGGGCGGCAGGCAGCACAGCCACCGCTCGCCCTTGGAGGCCTCCAGTCGGCGCAGCGAGGCCGCCGCCGAGGCGCGCAGCGCGGTGGCGGACAACTGCACCCCCTTGGGCGCGCCGGTGCTGCCGCTGGTCGCGATCACGACGGCGACGTCTGCGGGGACGCCGATCCCGTCGGCCTGCCGTACGCCGTTGACATGCGTCGGGCGCAGCGCCGCCAGCGCCGCGTCCGCGTGGTCGGAGGGGAGGGGAAGGATCGCGGGTCCGTCGCCGGCGAGGGCGTCTCGGATCGCGGCGAACAGCTCGGGACCGGGCCGCCCGACGAGGGCCTGCAACGGTCGATCCGGGTGCGACGGGTTCCTCCTCATGCTCGTAAGGTTAGTGGCGACAGTTCGGACATGAGTGCGGGGAGGGTCGTGACGCATTCTCCCGTGGTCTTCCGGATTCCGATGCGCACCCGGTTCAGGGGACAGACCGCCAGAGAAGGGGTGCTGCTGCGCGGTCCCGCCGGGTGGGGCGAGTTCTCGCCGTTCCCCGAGTACGGTCCGCGCGAGTGCGCGCGCTGGCTGGCCGCCGCCCGCGAGGCCGCCTTCGAGGGCTGGCCCGCGCCGGTGCGGGAGTGGGTGCCGGTCAACGCGACGATCCCGGCCGTGGGCCCCGAACAGGCCTTTGAGCTGGTACGGCAGGCCGCCTGCGAGACCGCCAAGGTCAAGGTCGCCGAGCGCGGCCAGAGCTTCGCCGAGGACGTGGCGCGCGTGGAGGCCGTCAGGGACGCGCTCGGGCCCGCCGGCAAGCTGCGCGTGGACGCCAACGGGGCGTGGAGCGTCGAGCAGGCCGTGCGGCGGCTGAAGGAATTGGACCGTTTCGACCTGGAGTACGCCGAGCAGCCGTGCGCCACGCTGGAGGAGCTGGCGCAGGTGCGGCTGCTGTGCGACGTGCCGATCGCGGCCGACGAGTCGATCAGGCGGGCCGAGGATCCGCTGCGGGTACGGGCGGCCGAGGCGGCCGACATCGCCGTGGTGAAGGTGCAGCCGCTGGGCGGGGTGCGCAACGCGATGCGGGTGGTCGAGGCCTGCGGGCTGCCGGCGGTGGTCTCCAGCGCGGTCGAGACGTCGGTCGGGCTGGCCGCCGGGCTCGCGCTGGCGGGGGCGCTGCCGTCGCTGCCGTACGCGTGCGGGTTGGGCACGATGTCGCTGCTGACGGGGGATGTGGTGGGGGAGTCGCTGGTGCCGGTTTCCGGGCGGCTAGCCGTACCCGCGCAGCCTTATCAGGATTTGTCGGATAATTCATCGTTTGAGATTGAATCTCCCTCGTGGCTTCGCCGGATGCAGGAGGCCTCGCTGTGAATCCCGCTACCGCGCTGGCCACGGTGCTGGTCGACGAGTTGGTGCGCTGTGGTCTCACCGACGTGGTGGTGTCGCCGGGCTCGCGTTCGGCCCCCCTCGCACTCGCGCTGCACGCCGACTCCCGGGTGCGGCTGCACGTGCGCATCGACGAGCGCTCGGCCTCCTACCTGGCGCTCGGGCTGGCCAAGCGGTCCGAACGGCCGGTCGTGCTGATCTGCTCCTCCGGCACCGCCACCGCCAACTTCCACCCCGCGGTCATCGAGGCGAGCGAGTCGGGCGTGCCGCTGCTTGTGCTGACCGCCGACCGGCCGCCCGAGCTGCGCGGCACCGGCGCCAACCAGACGATCGACCAGCTCAAGCTGTACGGCACGGCCGTGCGGTGGTTCGCCGAGCTGGGCGTGCCCGAGGAGCGGCCCGGCCAGGTGGCGTACTGGCGTTCGCTGGCGTGCCGGGCCTACCAGCGCGCCCTCGGGCCGTCCGACCCGGGCCCTGTGCACCTCAACCTGGCCTTCCGCGAGCCGCTGATTCCCGATGGTGACACCACCTGGTGCGAACCTCTGGATGCCGACGGCCCGTGGGTACGGGCCCGGGTCGCTCCGCCGCCCGTCGCGCTGCACCTGCCGCCCACCCGCCGGGGCGTGCTGGTCGTCGGCGACGGCGCCGCCAACGTGCGCCGCTACATCGCCGCCGCCGGGATGGCCGGATGGCCGGTGCTGTCGGAGCCCAACGGCGGCGGCCGCTACGGTGACCACGCCGTCTCCACCTACCACTACCTGCTGGGCACCCCCGAGTTCGCAGACGCGCACCGGCCCGAGGTCGTGGTCACGCTCGGCCGTCCCGGCCTGTCGCGGCCGCTGCTGTCGTGGCTGAAGCGGGCAGACGAGCACATCGTGGTCTCGACCGATCTGGCCCGCTGGCCGGATCCCACCCGCTCGGCCACGCAGGTGGCGCAGGCGGTGGAGATCCCGGTGGCCTCCGGTGACGACGGCTGGCTGCACGCCTGGCGCACGGCCGACGCGGCGGCGCGCACAGCCATCGACGAGGTGCTGGACGCCTCCGGGCTGAGCGAGCCACGCCTGGCGCGTGACCTGGTCGACGCGCTGCCCAACGGGGCGCTGCTGTTCTGCGGGTCCTCCATGCCGATCCGCGACCTGGACCAGGCGATGCGCCCGCGGCGCGGTATCCGGCTGCTCGCGAACCGGGGCGCGTCCGGGATCGACGGGCTGGTGTCGACGGCGATGGGGGCGGCGCTGGCGCACAACGGGCCCTCGTTCGCGCTGGTCGGCGACCTGTCGTTCCTGCACGACCAGAACGGGCTCATCCTCGGGCCCAGGGAGCCGCGTCCCGACCTGTGCCTGGTGGTGGTCAACAACGACGGGGGCGGCATCTTCTCCCTGCTGCCGCAGGCGTCCCTGCGTGACCCGTTCGAGCGGGTCTTCGGCACGCCGCACGGGGTGGACCTGGGGTACGTGGCCGCCGCGACCGGCACGCCGTACACGCTGGTGACGGACGCGAGCGAGCTGCCCAAGGCGATGCGGGGGGAGGGGCCGCGCGTGGTGGAGGTCCGGACGGACCGCGAGGCGAACGCCGCCGTCCACGCCCAGCTCCGCGACACTGCCCAGTCCGCGGTCCGCGCCGCCCTCTAGCGTCTACGACCCGCCCGGCCGGGGGCGTGGCGTCCGGGAACTCGCATGGGTGTGGGGTGGGGCGGGGCTCGGTAGGCTGCAAGGGTGCACATCGAGGAGTGGCTGCAGACGATCCCGGCTGGGTGGCTGTGCGCTCTGGTCGGGCTGGTGATCGGGCTCGAGAGCCTCGGCATCCCGCTGCCCGGCGAGATCGTGCTCGTCAGCGCCGCGCTGCTGTCCGCCAAGGGCGTGGTGAGCCCCGTCTGGGTGGCCGTGTGCGCGAGTGCGGGGGCGATCATCGGCGACTCGATCGGCTACATGATCGGCCGCAAGGGGGGCAAGCCGCTGTTCGAGCGGCTGGGCAGGCGCTTCCCGAAGCACTTCGGACCCAAGCACATCGCCAAGGGCGAGCACTACTTCCACCGGTTCGGCGTGTGGGCGGTGTTCGTGGGCCGCTTCATCGCGCTGCTGCGGATCCTGGCCGGGCCGCTGGCGGGCGCGCTGCGCATGCCGTACTGGAAGTTCCTGATCGCGAACGTCCTGGGCGGCATCGTCTGGGCGTCGGGCACCACGGCGGCGCTGTTCTACCTGGGGCAGGCGGCCGACCGGTGGCTGAAGGGCTTCTCGTGGGTGGGGCTGGCGGTGGCGGTGCTGTTCGGCATCGGCACCACCTGGTTCCTCAAGCGGCGGGCCGCCTCAGCGCTCGATGAGGGTGACCTCGAGGGAGTAGTGCGAGGCCCGATAGACGTGTGAGCCGTGCTCGACGGCGCGTCCCTGGTCGTCGTAGGTGGTGCGGATCATCGTCAGCAGCGGCGCGCCCCGCCGCTCCTCGAGCAGCTTGGCCTCGGCCGGGCTGGCGGCGCGGGCGCCGATGCGCTGGTTGGCGACCCGCATGCGCACGCCCGCCCCGCGCAGCAGGTCGTACAGCCCGCGGCGCTCCAGATCCTCGGCGGTGAAGGTGGCCAGGCCGATCGGCAGCCAGTTGTGCATGACGGCCAGCGGCTCCCCGCCGGCGAAGCGCAGCCGCTCCAGGTGCAGGATCTGGCTGCCGGTCTCGACGCCCAGGACGGCGGCGATCTCCTCCTCGGCGGGGCGCGGCTCGAGCGTCAGCACCCGGGTGGCAGGCTCCTGCCCGGTGCGGCGCAGGTCGTCGTAGAGGCTGGTCAGCTCGACCGAGCGCTTGACCTGCCCGTGCACGACCTGGGTGCCGACGCCGCGCTTGCGCACGAGCAGTCCCTTGTCCACGAGATACTGAATCGCCTGACGGATGGTCGGCCGCGACAGGCCGAGCTTGTCGGCGAGCAGGATCTCGTTGTCGAGCCGGGATCCCGGCGCCAGATCGCCTCGCCTGATCGCCTCGGCGATCTGCTCGGCCACCTGGAAGTAGAGCGGCACGGGGCTGGAGCGGTCCAGCTCGATCGCCAAGTTCGCGGTCATGCTGATCAGATTAACCGAGGTCAGAATGTCCTGACAAATATCTCGCACAGCCCACTTGTCTGACCATCCCGTACGGCAGGCCGCCCCACCGGCCGCCCGCCACACTCCGGCTGAGGACCCGCGCCCGGCGCGACCGGCGAGTCGGTGACGGTGGCCCGCCGCGACGACTCCGCCCTGGGCGCGGCTCACAGGACTCCAGGGAGCTCCGTCAGGGACGTGATGCGAGCAAACCCGTCAGGCCCCGCAAGGACGGAATGCCGGTCCAGCCAGACCGACCCCATCCCCACGGCGGCGGGCCCGATGACGTCCTTGGCGATGTCGTCCCCCACCAGCACGACCTCCTCAGGAGCCAGCCCCAGCGCCTCGGCCGCGCCCGCGTAGGCCTCCGGAGACGGCTTGTAGTGCCCGCCCAGCAGCTCACCCGTCAGCACCGGCCCGACCCGCCCCTCCAGCCCGATGGCGCGGACCTTGTCCTCCTGCATCGACTGCCCGCCGTTGGTCAGCACGCCGAGCCGCAGCCCCCGCACCGAAGCGACGCCCGCCGCCGCGTCGGGGTAGGGCACCCAGTTGCGCCGATAGTGGACGGCGTAGGAGGCGAAGGCGGTGTCCACGTCGGCGGGCACGTCCAGCCCGAACTCACGGCAGAACGCCGTCACCCGCCGCCGGCGCTGCGCCTGCCACGTGCACTCGCCCGCGTGCCAGGCCGCCAGATGCGGCTCCTCCAGCGCCTCCCACGAGGCTGGGGCCTCGGCGAGCCGCGGATGGCCGGGCGCCCGCGCCTCCAGCCAGGCCGAGATCGCCGCGTTGGCGGCGGCACGGTGGTCCAGCAGGGTTCCGTCGAGGTCGAAAAGGAGGCCTTTGATCACCCCAACAGTCTGGCGGTCGCTCCACCGGGACCAGTGCCCGCCCCTGCGAGGCACGGGTTTCCGGCGTATGCATTCATCACCAATCCGCAGGGTGGCAATAGTGCAGCAACCCCGCCATCATGGCAACTTACTGGATTTGCGCATCTGGGGGGCGTATGCATGTGGTGGGGGAGCGGCTGGCGGAACTGCGCCGGACAGCGGGCCTGTCCGTCAGGGCGGCCGCGAGCGCCGCGGGGGTGAACCTGTCGACGATCTACCGCATCGAGCACGGCCTGGTCGCGCCGCGCGAGGCCACCGTCCGCGCCCTGCTGGCCAGGTACGGCGTGCCGGACGCGACACCGCTGCTGCGGCTCCTGCGCGGCGAGCGCGCCCCGGCCTGGTACGACGCCCCCGACGTCCCGCTCCACCTCGTCGAGGAACTCGCCCTGGAGCAGCAGGCCCAGGTCCTCTACACCTACGGCACGCACTACGTCCCGCCGTGGCTGCAGACCCCCGCCTACACCGCCGCCGTGCACCCCGGCGCGGAGACCCTCACGCAGCGCAGGCAGGAGGAGCTGGACGGCAGGCACCTGTGGGCGATCCTCGACCACGCGGCCCTGGCCGATCCGCCGCTGACTGGCGCCGACGACCGTCGCGAGCTGCTGGAGGCCGTCCAGGCCGCGGCCAAGCAGCCGCACATCGCGGTCCAGATCGCCCGCCCGAGCGCGCAGACGGGCCTGCTGCACACGGGCCCGCCGTTCACGCTGCTGCGCTTCGCCGAGCGGGACCGGCCGGACGAGCTGGTCCTGCACCTGCCCGCCGGTCCGGTCCTGGTGGCGGATCCCGGGCAGGTGGAGTCGCACCATCTGGTGTTCGCCCGGCTGAGCCTGGCGGCCTTCCGCGTCAAGGAGACCTTCGACGTGGTGAACGCGATCCGCGAGACATGACGGCGCAGGATCGGACAGGATGCCGCATGTGGAGTTGGATCGGGTCAGCCAGGCGCGCATGTACGACGCCGCCCAGGGTGGCAAGCAGAACTTCAGCGCCGACCGCGAGGCGCTGCGGCTGTCCGAGGAGATCAGCACCGACGCCGGCAACGCGCTCATCGCCCACCACCAGCACGTCCACCGCGTGGTCCGTCACCTGGCCCTGACTGGTCTCGACCAGTTCGTGCTGTACGGCACGGGCCTGCCCAGCACCGGCCTGGCCCACCAGAGCATCCACGCGGCCTGCCCGACGGCGCGCGTGGTCTACGCCGAGCAGGACACGTTCATGCTCGCGCACGCCGAGGCGACCGTCGGCAGGACCAGCGATCTGGTCAGGATCGTCTCCTGCGACCTGGCCGCCCCGGCGGACCTGCTCGACGACCCGATGGTGCGCACGTTCGTGGACTGGCGGCAGCCGGTCGTCGTCGGCCTGCTGGCCGTCCACTCGATCCCGCCGGACGACATCGGGCAGCTGACGCGGTTACGCGCGGCCATGGCGCCTGGCAGTCACCTGTGGATCACCGCGCTGAGCCTGGACGGGTACGGCCCCACGGTGCGCGAGGAGGTGCTGCGCAGCCACGAGAGGCTCGGCTTCACGATCCACTTCCGCACCTCAGGACAGGTGGTGGAGCTCTTCGACGGCCTGGACCTGCTGGAGCCGGGGCTGGTGTGGGCCACGCAGTGGCGCCCCGACGGCACCGAGGTGGCCATGGCCCCCGAATGCTCGGCCTGGCTCTGCGGGGTCGGCCGCTTACCCGCGGGCTAGGCCAGCCTGCCGTACATGGGCGATCATGACCTGCTCGGCCTCGGCTCCGTCACCGGCCTGCAGGGCGGCGAGGATGCGTTCGTGCGCGTCGAGCTGGCGGCGCGCCTGCTCCGGATCGAGCCAGAGTGAGGCGGAGGCCGGCACGGGGAAGCTGTTGCGCACCGCGCGGGCATGCTGGCCGAGGAAGGCGGGCCCGCCGATGTCGGCGATGGCCAGGTGGAAATCGCGGGACTTGTCGCCCAGCCCTTCCAGGGCGCCGCCGGCCAGGTCCGCGGCCATCGACGCGTGCAGCGCGCGCAGGGACTCCAGCTGCGGGGCGGTGATGCGGGAGGCGGCGAGCCGGGCGCCGAGCCCCTCGACGACCGCCCGCACGCCGTAGAACTCCTCCAGGGCCTCGGGCCCGAGGTCGACGACCGTGGCTCCGTGGTGCGGCTCGTAGCTGATCAGCCGGTCCTTCTCCAGCCGCCGCAGCGCTTCCCGCACGGGCGTGACGGAGACCCCGAGCCGCTCGGCGACGGCCGCCGCGCGCAGGGCGGTGCCGCCGGGGATGCGCGCGGTGCGGATCTCCTCCAGCAGGACGCTGTAGACGTAGTCCGCCTTACTCAGCCACATCTTATAAGTTATAGCACTATGACGAGTTTGGCGGGCCTGACGGTGATCGACGCCGCGACGCTGTTCGCGGGTCCTTCTGCCGCGATGATGCTGGGCGACTTCGGCGCCGACGTGATCAAGATCGAGCACCCGCGCAGGGGTGACCCCTCACGCGGGCACGGCGCTGCGGTCGACGGCGTGGGGCTGTGGTGGAAGACGCTGTCGCGCAACAAGCGGGCCGTGGCGCTCGACCTGTCGCAGGAGCAGGGGCAGGAGATCCTGCGCCGGCTGGCCGAGGGCGCCGACGTGCTGATCGAGAACTTCCGTCCCGGCACGCTGGAGCGCTGGGGCCTGGACCCGCAGGATCTGCTCGACAGGAACCCGCGGCTGATCGTGGCGCGGATGACCGGGTTCGGGCAGTTCGGGCCGATGGCCAGGCAGCCGGGGTTCGGCACGCTGGCCGAGGCGATGAGCGGGTTCGCCGCGATGACCGGCCAGCCCGACGGGCCGCCCACGCTGCCGCCGCTGGCGCTGGCCGACGGCATCGCCGGGCTGGCCATGGCCTACGCCGTCATGGTCGCCCTGCACGCCCGCGAGAGCACCGGCCGCGGCCAGGTGATCGACCTGGCCATCATCGAGCCGATCCTGGGCCTGCTCGGCCCCCAGATGACGGCCTACAAGGCGCTCGGCGTGGTCCCGCAGCGCACCGGCAACCGTTCGAGCAGCAACGCGCCACGCAACACCTACCGCACCCGCGACGGCCGCTGGCTGGCGATCTCCACCAGCGCCCAGCCCGTCGCCGAGCGCGTGGTCACCCTGGTCGGCCGCCCCGACCTGGTCCGGCAGCCGTGGTTCGCGACCGGCGCGGGCCGGGTCGAGCACGTCGACGAGCTGGACGAGGCGGTGGCGAGCTGGATCGGCGAGCGCGACGCCGACGAGGTGATCGCGGCCTTCGAGGCTGCTCAGGCCGCCATCGCGCCGATCTACAATGTAAAGGACATCGCCGTGGATCCGCAGTACGTGGCGCTGAACACCTTCGTCGAGCTCCCCGACGAGGAGCTCGGCCAGATCACCATGCAGAACGTGCTGTTCCGCATGTCGGACACGCCGGGCGAGGTCCGCTGGCCGGGCCGCAGCCTGGGCCACGACACCGACGAGGTGCTGGGCGGGCTCGGGCTGGCGGCGGAGGAGATCGCGAAGCTGCGCGAGGCCGGGGTGATCGCATGACCATCCCCGTGACCTGGCTGTATGTGCCGGGTGACCGGCCCGAGCGGTTCGCCAAGGCGGTCGCCTCCGGCGCCGACGTGGTCATCATCGACCTGGAGGACGCCGTCGCCCCCGAACGCAAGGACGAGGCACTGGCCAATGTCCTTGCCTACCTGCCGGGGGAGGGAAAGATCCATGTGCGCGTCAACGACCTGACCACCGCCCGCGGCCGCGCCGACGTGGCCGCGCTGGCCGGCGCGCCCGGCCTGGCCGGGATCAGGGTGCCCAAGGTCGAGTCCGTGCGGGTGCTCGACGTGGCGCCGATGCCGGTGCACGCGCTGTTGGAGTCGGCCGCCGGCATCGTCAACGCCGCCGAGATCGCCGCCCATCCCGGCGTGGCGGGCCTGGCGCTGGGCGAGCAGGACCTGGCGGCCGAGCTGTCGATCACCGACGGGCGGGCCATGGACCACCTGCGGCTGCAGGTCGTGCTCGCCGCCGCCGCGGCCGGCCTGCCGCCGGTGGCGATGTCGGTCTACCCGAACGTCCGCGACGACGCGGGCCTGCTGGCCTCCTGTACGGCGGGCCGCGCGCTCGGCCTGTTCGGCAGGAGCGCCATCCATCCCCGCCAGGTCCCGCTCATCCGGCAGGCCTTCCGTCCCACCGACGAGGAGGCCGCCCGCGCGCTGGAGATCGTCCAGGCCGCAGAGGAGTCGGGCCGGGCGGCCTTCGCGCTGGCGGACGGCCGTTTCGTGGACGCGCCGGTGCTGGCCAGGGCCCGCCGTACCGTCGAACTACACCGGCAGCTCGGCTAGCGGGATGCGTTCGAAGGCGATCTGCTCGTAGGGGCCGCGCTCGCCGGTCTCGTAGAGCAGGCCGAGGGTGTGGTCGTCCAGGCGGGCCAGGTCGGAGTAGGCGGCGGGCCGCTGCGAGACGGTGTGGACGGGCTTCCAGCTCTGGCCGGCGTCCCTGCTGGCGCGGATCGTCATCACCCTGCGCGCGGCGGGATCGGCCGGGCCCGAGTACAGCAGCAGGTCGGCGTCCCAGGCGAGCACGCTGCCCTCGACGACCGGGCCCACCAGGTCGGGCTGGGGCAGGAAGGGCCGCTCCAGGCTCTGGCCGCCGTCTGCGGAGTAGGCGTCGGCGCGCGTGCCGGGCAGCGGGGAGTCGGAGCGGGCGTTGACGTAGACCCGGCCGTCGGCCAGCTCGGCGGCGGTGCTCTCGTTGACGTGGGAGGGGCCGTCGTCGACGTAGCCCAGCCGCCAGGTCGCGCCGCCGTCGTCGCTGAGCAGCGCGTGGCCGCCGTCGTGGTGGTCGGGCGGCGCCGAGTGGTTGCCCGGCACCACGATACGGGCGTCGGACAGCTGGATGGCGTGGCCGGGCGTGGTGGCGTACCAGCCCCAGGCCGGGTCCTTCACACTCGCGGTGATCTCCCTGGCCGCCGACCAGCTGAGCCCGTCGTCGGCGCTGTCCTGGACGAACACGCGCCGCACGTCCAGGCCGCGCCGGATGCGCTTCTCGGTGGCGGTGGCCGCGTTGGTGACGAACACCAGCACGATGCGGCCGTCGCCGGTGACGACGGGGGCGGGGTTGCCCGCGGTGCCGCCGGCGGGCTCGGTGGCCACGACCTCCAGCGGCCCCCACGTGGCGCCCAGGTCGGGGGAGCGCTTGAGCACCAGGTCGATGTGGCCGGAGTCGCCGGCCGAGTCGTGCCTGCCCTCGGCGAAGGCCAGCAGCGTCCCCGCGCGTGTCAGCACGAGCGCCGGGATGCGGAAGGTGTGGTAGCCGTCGGTGCCCGCTTGGAAGACAGTCATCGCGCCAGGCTAGGCACGGCGGGTGAACTCAGGGTGTCCAGCGGGCCGCCAGTTCGCCCGCGTCCGGCGCGGGTCCCGGCAGGGGGCTGGTGTTGGGCGGCAGCCGCAGCCCGTCCAGGATCATCGCCAGGTGCCGGTGGCGGATCTGCATGGTCCGCTCGTGGTCGCCCAGCTTGATCGAGGCCAGCTCCTCGAAGATCAGCGAGATGTCGGCAGCCGTGACGTCGGCGCGCAGCACGCCCGCCTCGATCGTGCGCTCGTGCACCCGCGTGCCCAGCTCCTCGGCCCGGCGGGCGTCGCCGTAGAGCTCCGCGGTCGGCGTGAACGTGCCCGCCAGCGCGATCGTCAGCGAGCTGGTGTCGGCGTCGACCAGGTCGCGCATGAAGGTGGCGAACGACTCCCACGGGTCGCCGTGGTCGGCCAGCGCCTTCTCGGCACAGGCGATGTAGCGCTTGAGCCCGTCGCCGCACAGCTTCTGCAACAGGGCGTCCTTGCTGGCGTAGCGTCGGTAGAGGGCGCTGATGCCCACGCCGGCACGCTCGGCGACGGCAGCGATGGGGGCTCCGGGGTCGGCGGTGAAGACCTCCCTGGCAGCCGTGAGAATCAGCTCGTCGTTGCGCGCGGCCTGAGCCTTGCGGCCGCTCATCGGTGTGGTAGTCATGATCCCAGTATAGGGGAACGAATAATTCCGTTCTAGTGGGTACTTAGTCCTCATGTCTATACAAAGTGTTGACATTGATGTAGAACCAGGCCAAGCCCGTAGGTCACGGAGGTACCGGATGAAACGAACCTCGATCGCGCTGGTCCTGCTCGGGGCGCTGGCCCTGAGCGGCTGCTCCTCCTCCGGAGGCGGCGGCGCGACCGCCAGCCAGCCGGCCTCGGCCGGCTCCGCACCGGCGGCAGGCGGCAACAGCGCCACCTTCGCCGTCATCACCCACGGCGGACCGGGCGACTCGTTCTGGGACGTGGTCAAGAACGGCGCCGAGGCCGCGGGCAAGCAGTACGGCGTCAAGGTCACCTACCAGGGCGACGGCGACCCCGGCAAGCAGTCGCAGCTCATCGACCAGGCCGTGTCGGAGAAGGTGGACGGCATCGTGGTTTCGATGGCCAACCCCGACGCGCTCAAGGAGGCCATCGGCAAGGCGGTCGCCGCCAAGATCCCGGTGATCACCATCAACTCCGGCCTCGACAAGTCCAAGGAGTTCGGCGCCATCACCCACGTCGGACAGTCCGAGGACGTGGCCGGCCGCGGCGCGGGCGAGCAGCTCAAGGCCGCCGGGGTCACCAAGCTGCTGTGCGTCATCCACGAGGCCGGCAATGTCGGGCTCGACCAGCGCTGCAAGGGCGCGCAGGAAACACTCGGCGGCACGGTCGAGCGCCTGCAGGTCGACGTCGGCAACCTGGCCGACGTGAGCTCCAAGGTGACGGCCAAGCTGCAGTCCGACAAGTCCATCAACGGCGTGCTGGCGCTGAACCCGGCGGTGGCCATCGCCGCCCGCGACGCCATCAAGGACGCCGGCTCGCAGGCCAAGCTCGCCACCTTCGACCTGTCGGGCGACGTGGTGACGGCCATCAAGGCCGGTGAGATCCTGTTCGCCGTCGACCAGCAGCAGTACCTGCAGGGCTACCTGCCGATCACGTTCCTGCTGCTGTACAAGAACAACCTCAACACCGTCGGCGGCGGCCTGCCCGTCAACACCGGCCCAGGCTTCGTGACCAAGGACAACGCCGAGCAGGTCGCCAAGCTCGCAGAAGCGGGTACCAGATGACCACTGCGACGGCAGACGAGCGTCTGGCCAGGGTCGGGCTGCTGCGGCGGCTGCTGATCCGGCCCGAGCTGGGCGCGGTCGTCGGCGCGATCGTGGTGTTCGCCTTCTTCGCCGGCCAGTCGGAGGTGTTCCGCTCGCCCAGCGGCATCGCCAACTGGCTGGACCCGGCGGCCACGCTCGGCATCATGGCGGTGGCCATCGCGCTGCTGATGATCGGCGGCGAGTTCGACCTGTCGGCCGGCGTGATGACCGGCACCACCGGGCTGATCCTGGTGACGCTGGCCACCCGCTACGGCTTCAACGTCTGGCTGGCCATGCTGGCCGGCCTGGTCGTGGCGCTGGCCGTCGGATACGCCAACGGGCTGATGGTGACCAGGACCAGGCTGCCCAGCTTCATCGTCACGCTGGGCACCTTCCTGATGCTGCAGGGCATCAACCTGGGTGTGACCAAGGTGCTGACCGGCACGGTGCAGGTCAGCGGGCTGGCCAGGGCCTCCGGGTTCGACAGCGCGCGGGCGCTGCTCGCGGGCACGATCGAGATCGGCGGCACCTCCTACCGGGTGGCGATCCTGTGGTGGCTGGCGATCACGGCGCTGGCCACCTGGGTGCTGATGCGCTCCAGGGCCGGCAACTGGATCTTCGCGGTGGGCGGCAATGAGCAGGCCGCGCGGGCGGTGGGCGTGCCGGCCAGCCGTACGAAGATCGCGCTGTTCATGACGACGTCGGGCGCGGCGTGGCTGGTCGGGTCGATCATGGCGCTGCGCTACACCTCGGTGCAGGCCAACATCGGCATCGGGCAGGAGTTCATCTACATCATCGCCGCCGTCATCGGCGGCTGCCTGCTCACCGGCGGGTACGGCTCGGCCATCGGGGCGGCCATCGGCGCGGTGATCTTCGGGATGGCCGACAAGGGCATCGTGTTCCTCGGCTGGGACGCCGACTGGTTCAAGTTCTTCCTGGGCGCCATGCTGCTGCTGGCGACCCTGGCCAACCGCCTGGTCAGGCGGTATGCCGAGGAGGTGAGACATTGATCATCGAGACCCGGTCGATCGGCAAGACCTTCGGCTCGGTGCTTGCCCTTCGCGAGGTGTCGATGGGGGTGGAGGCCGGCAGGGTGACCTGCGTCCTGGGCGACAACGGCGCCGGCAAGTCCACCCTCATCAAGATCCTCGCAGGGGTGCACCAGCACGACACGGGCGCCTTCCTCGTCGACGGCGCCGAGGTGCGCTTCGCCAGCCCGCGCGAGGCGCTGGATCGCGGCATCGCCACCGTCTACCAGGACCTGGCGATGATCCCGCTGATGTCGGTGTGGCGGAACTTCTTCCTCGGCTCCGAGCCGCGCAAGGGGCTGGCCTTCGACGTGGCCAAGGCGCGCAGGGTGGCCCGCGAGGAGCTGCGCGCGATGGGCATTGACATCCGCGACGTCGACCAGCCCGTCGGCACGCTGTCTGGCGGCGAGCGGCAGTCAGTGGCCATCGCCCGCGCCGTCTACTTCGGCGCCCGGGTGCTCATCCTGGACGAGCCCACCTCGGCGCTCGGCGTCAAGCAGGCAGGGGTGGTCCTGCGCTACATCGCCAGGGCCCGCGACCGCGGCCTCGGGGTGGTCTTCATCACCCACAACCCGCACCACGCCTACCCGGTGGGCGACCGGTTCCTGCTGCTCAACAGGGGCACCAGCCTCGGCGAGTACGGCAAGGCGGACATCACCCGCGAGGAGCTCACGACCCTCATGGCCGGCGGGGCCGAACTGGAGGAGCTGGCGCACGAGCTCGACCGCGAATGAGATCTACATTGTAAAGGCGCTGCAACGGGTCCGATGGTGCTAGCCTAATTTCGAAACGCAGGTATCGAAATTGGGAGGCACCGGTGCGGGGCAGGCCACGCGATGCCGGGGTGGACGAGCGCGTGCTGCGCGAGGCCGCCCTGATGCTGCTGGCCGAGGGGTACGGCGGGCTGTCGTGCGAGGCGGTGGCCGAGCGCGCCGGCGTGGCCAAGACCACGCTGTACCGGCGCTGGCCGACCAAGGACCACCTGGCCGTGGCCGTGGTGGCCCGGCTGCAGGACGGCGACCTCATCAGCGAGACCGGCGACATCCGGCGCGACCTGACCGACTACATGGAGCAGATCGCGGCCGGGCTGAACCGGATGCGGCTGGCCGGCCGTACCGACGACGACCCCTGGTATCCGGGCGCGGCGGCCGAGCTGGTCGGGGCGGCGGGCCGGCATCGTGACATCGCCCGGCTGGGCCGCGAGGTCTACGCGCGGCGCAACGCGCTGGCCGTGGGGCTGATCGAGCGCGCGATGGCCAGGGGCGACCTGCCGGCCGGCCTCGACCCGCACACCCTGCTCGAACAACTGGCGGGAGCGCTGTACTACCGCGTGCTGATCACCGGTGATCCCGTGAACAGGACCTACGCCGAGAAGCTGGTCGCCTCGGCGCTGGCGCACATCTGAAAGGAACCGACTCCATGTCGATCGTGGACCCCAAGGCGGCGGTCATCCGCCTGCCCGACGCCGAAGTGCTGCAGGGCCCGGCCAACACCGGCAGGCTGCTGCTGGACTCCAGCTCGACCGGCGGCGCGCTGAGCGCCGTGCGGATGACGCTGACCGAGGGCGCCAACGGCGCGGTGCCCCACCGGCACACCACCGCCAGCGAGCTGTTCTTCCTGATCGACGGCACGCTCCAGGTGCTGGCCGGGCAGGACGTGCTCACCCTGGAGGCCGGAGATCTGGCGGTGGTGCCGCCCAACATGGACCACGCCTTCGCCGCGGCGCCGGGCGCGCCGGCCGATCTGCTGATCGTGGTCACGCCGGGGATCGAGCGCTTCGACTACTTCCGGCTGCTGGCGCGGCTGCAGAAGGGAGAGGCGAGCCTGGAGGAGCTGCTGGAGTCGCAGGAGCGCTTCGACAACCACTTCGTCGACTCGCCCGTCTGGACCGAGGCGCGCGCGTGACAGTGAATCTACATTGTAAAGGGCCTCGGACTTTTGACTATCAGTAAGCCTCACTTACCCTGAGCGATAAGGGCGACCTGCACAACCTCAGCGACGAGGGCAGGGCGCCGGGCACAGGGGATCCGGGAGGGGGCGGCTTTATGGTGCGGCGATATCTCGCACCCCCCTCCGAGGAGGTCCCATGACCGCCGTCGAAACCCGCACGCTCCCCATCGGGGCTGCGTTCGACCGGATGCCCTTCACCCGCCGGCACGTGCTCATCGCGCTGGCGCTGTTCATCGCGTTCGTCATCGAGTCGTGGGAGCAGCTCGCGCTCATCTACGTCTCCGGCGACCTGAGCAGCGCCTTCGGCATCGACGAGGCCGGGGTCGGCGTGGTGCTGTCGGCCGTGGCGTTCGGCATGATCCCCGGCGTCCTGGTGTGGGGCCCGGTGGCCGACCGCATCGGGCGCAAGCCCGCCAGTTTCTGGTCGCTGCTGGCCTACGGGGTGATCGCGTTCGCGTCGGCGTTCGCGCCGAACATGGCCACGCTGGTGACGTTGCGGGTGCTGTCGGGGCTGGCGCTGGCTGGCATCTACACGATCACGTTCCCGTACTTCCTCGAACTGCTGCCTACCAGGCAGCGCGGCAAGGCCGCCGTCTACCTGTCGATCGGCTGGCCGATCGGCATGCTGGCCGCGATCGCCGCCTCGGTGCTGCTGGGTGGGCTGGGCTGGCACGTGGTGGTCCTGGCCAGCGCCGCCGCCGGGCTGTGGGCGTTCGCGATCAAGGCGTGGGTGCCTGAGTCGCCGTACTGGCTGGTGGCGCGCGGGCGGCAGGACGAGGCCGGCGCGGTGCTGCGGGAGCTGGGCAGCCCGGACGCCGAGGCCAGGTTCACGATCGCGCACGAGCGGGTGGGCAATCCGCTCGACCTGTTCCGCGGCAGGCTCGCCAAGATCACGGTCGTGATGCTGGTGCTGAACTTCGCCTTCAACTGGGGTTACTGGGGTCTGCAGACCTGGCTGCCGACGCTGCTGCAGGAGAAGGGGCTTTCGCTGTCGGCCTCGCTGGGCTTCGCGGCGCTGAGCGCGCTGATGATGATCCCGGGTTACGTGTCGGCGTCGCTGCTGACGGCGAGGTTCGGGCGCAAGAAGGTCTTCCTGGTCTACGTGGTGGCGGCGGTGCTGGGCGGGCTGTGGTTCGCCACGGCGGGCTCGACCTGGCAGCTGTATGCGGGCAACTTCGTGCTGTCGTTCTTCAGCCTGGGCGCCTGGGGCGTGTGGAACACCTGGAACGGTGAGTTCTACCCGACCGCGCTGCGCGGCACCGGCTACTCGTGGGCGACGGCGGCGCAGCTGGTGGCCACGACGGTGGCGCCTTCGGCGGTGGGGGCGCTGCTGGCGCACGCCACCGGGTTCACCACGACCATGCTGGTCATCAACGCGTTCATGGTGGCCACGGCGCTGCTGGCGGTGCCGCTGCCCGAGACGGAAGGTCGCGAGCTGGAGTGATCCTGGGCGTCGCCTACGGCGGGCCGTCACCGGTGGTGGCGGCTGTGCGCGCGGGCGTCCTGCTGCGCACCTGGCAAGGCTCTTCCGGTACGGCGGGCGCGGCGTTCGGCGTCCCTGCGCGGGTGTGGCGCTCGGCCAGGGCCGCGTGCGTTGCGATGGACCTGGAGCAGGCGCCGCGGGCGCGGGTGGCGGTGATCAGGATCGGTGGGCCCTGCCCGCCGTCGCTGGGGCCGCCGGGCGGGTCCGGGGTGGCGACGATCGTGCGGGGCGGGCACAGCCTGACGGGGCGGCAGCTGGCGCCGCTGGACACCGAGGCGGTGCGGAGCTTCGCCGCCGGGTGCGGCCTTGCCCGTTTCGCGGTGACGGCGGTGGGCTCGCCGGTGACCTCCGATCACGAGCTGGCCGCGGCCGAGGTGGTCGCCGCGGCGGTGCCCGGGGCGCGGATCACCCTGTCGTATGAGTTCTCGCGGGCGGGGCTGCGTGAGCGGGAGGACACCGCGGTGCTGAACGCGGCGCTGGGGCCGGAGGCGTGGCGGCTGGCCGACGAGATCGAGCGCGAGTTGCCCGGGCTGCCGCTGTACTTCGCGCGGTCGGCGGGCGGGCTGGTGTCGGCGCACTATTTCCGGCGCTATCCGCTGGTCTGCTATCGGGGGCTGAGTGCCGGCGCCGCCCGCGGTGATGAGGCGCAGGGGCCGATGGTGGCGGCGGCGTACGGCGCGGCGCTGGCCGGGCCGGCGGCCGAGGTGGAGCGGATCGTGCTGGCGCGTGGGCGGGCCGAGCTGGACAGGGCTTTGCGGGAGGCGCGGGAGGAGGCGCTGACGCGGGTGGTGAGCGCCGGGGCGGTGCCCGGGTCCGCGCATATCTCCTCCTCCACGGTCAACCCGTTGTCGTACCTGCCGGACGGGTTGTATCGGGTGCGGGTGACGGCCGACGGGGCGACCCCGTGATCGATTCTGTCGCGTTGGCGGCGCTGGCGGCCGGGTCTCGGCTGTTCGCGACGGGGGCGGCCGAGGCGTCGTTCCGGGTGGCGCTGGACTGGGCGGGCGCGGTGATCGGCGAGGGTGTGGCGCTGGTGCGGGCCGAGGACCTGCCTGCGGACACCCTGTGCGTGGCGATCTCGCTGGTCGGCTCGACCACGGCGCTGGGCGAGCAACTGCCGGCGGGTGAGGAGCCGGCGCGAGCCGTACGGGCGCTCGAGCGGTGGCTGGGGGTGCGGGTGGGCGCGGTCGTGGCGCTGAACCTGGCCGCGGAGAACGCGCTGCTGCCGCTGGTGGCCGCGGCGACGGCCGGGGTGCCGCTGGTGGACGGCGACGGGACCGGGCGGGTGTTTCCGCTGGTGGAGCAGACGACGTACACGCTGGGCGGGGTGTCGGCGGCGCCGCTGGCGATGGCCGGTCCGTCGGGTGAGCTGGCGTTGCTGGAGACGGCGCCGGATCGGGTGGAGGACCTGGTGCGGCCGCTGGTGCTGTCGATGGGCGGGTGGGCGGCGGCGGCCTGTTATCCGATGGCGGCGCGGGATCTGGCGCGGGTGCAGGTGCCGGGGACGGTGAGCCGGTTGCTCGAGGCGGGGGTGGCGGGCGCGGATCGGTCGGTGGCCGCGCCGTACGGCGTGCGGATGCTGTGCAGGGGACAGATCACAGCGGTGGAGGGCAGCACCGGGCACGGGCTGGACGTGGCGCTGCCGTCGCTGCCGTCGAGCATCGTGGTGCGCGAGTCGGAGGGGTTGCGGCGGCTGGTGCGGCTCGAGGCGCACAACGAGATCGTGCTGGCGCTGGCCGACGGGGCGGCGGTGGCGATGGCGCCGGACCAGATCTGCATGATCTCGGCCGCCGACGGGGTGGTGGTGGACGTGGACAAGGCGGGGCCCGGCATGGAGGTCGAGGTCATGGTGGTGCGGGCG
Source organism: Nonomuraea sp. NPDC050536 (assembly GCF_044457685.1). NCBI lineage: Bacteria > Bacillati > Actinomycetota > Actinomycetes > Streptosporangiales > Streptosporangiaceae > Nonomuraea > Nonomuraea sp. NPDC050536. Next base: position 305,028 of record NZ_JBITHD010000004.1, on the reverse strand, counting down.
GCCCCGGTGTGGCACACCGAGCGGGGACAGGCGCTGGGCGGGGTGCGGGCGTTCGGGATCCCGCTGTGAGGCCGCCCGGGTGGGAGGCGCCTGTGACGGTGGCCGAGCTGGTCGACGCCGGGCCGCTGGCGGGCGCCCGGATGTACGGGACGGGTGAGGGCCCGGTGCATCAGGTGCGGATCGTGGATGAGCTGTCGGTGTTCGCCTCGGTGGCGCCGCACACGGCGGTGGTGCTGATCGGCGCGGCGGCCGGCGGCGGGTGGGCGGTGGAGATGGCGATGCGCCGGGCGTGGGAGCAGGCGGCGGCGTGCGTGATCGCGCCGGCCGGTGGGTTGAGCGAGGGCTCGGGCGGGGCGCTGGCCGAGCGGCTCGGTGTGACGTTGATCTTCGTGGAGGAGGATCCGCTGATCACGGCGGTCCGGGTGGCGTCGGCGGCCTCGCGGCCCGAGGGCGCGCGCACACAGTTGGTGGCGCGCTGCGCGACGCGGCTGGTGGGTGCGGGTTCGTCTGCTCGGCGGGTGCTGGGGGTGCTCAACGCGGAGCTGCCCGGGGTGTCGGTGGCCTTTGTCGATCCGTACGGCAGGTTGCTGGCGGGGCGGCAGTCCGCGGGGGAGGGGCGGGTGCTGGCCTCGGTGGAGGTGGCCGACCTGGGCGGCGCGTTGCTGGGGCGGCTGGTGGCGGGCGGGCCTGCGCGGTCGCCCGGGTGGCCGTCCGTGGTGTCGGCGGTGCTGGGGTTGGCGGTGGCGCCGTTGACGGCGTGGGCGGCGGCCGAGCGGCTGGCCGCGTCGCGGGACTTCGCCCGTCAGGAGGCGGTGGCGCAGCGGCTGCTCGCGTCGGCGGCGGACTCCGAGGCGGGTCTCTCTACTGGGATGCGGGCGGTCGTGGAGCAGGAGGCGCTGCGGGAAGCGGTCTCGCTGGGCTGGACGGTCGAGGGGCCGGTGACCGGATTCGTGGTGCGGCCGGTGGATGCCGAGGACGTGCTGCAGGTTCAGGCGGTGCTCGGTGCCACGGTGGGTGAGGTCCCTGTGGTGCGGCGGCGCGAGGGGGTGGCCGGGTGGTCGGCGCTGGCCGCGGATGAGCTCGCCGTACGGCTGGAGAGGTGTGTGGCGACGTTGCCGTGGGTGGCGTCGGCGGGGGTGGGCACGGCGGCGGCCGGGCCGGCGGGTCTGGGGGAGTCGTTGCTCGGGGCGGAGGCGGGTGCGCTGGTGGCGGGGCCGGGTTCGGTGGCGCGGGCGGATCGGATGGGGCCTGCCGAGCTGCTGGCGGCGCTGCCTGCCGGGGTGCTGCGGGCGCCGGCCACGGTGGTGCTGCGGCCGTTGCTGGCGGCCGACAGGGACGGGACGTTGCTGGAGACTCTGGTGGCTTTCCTGGACGAGGGTGGGGCTCTGAAGGCGGCCGAGCGGCTGGGCGTGCATCGCAACACGGTCGCCACCCGCGTGGAGCGCATCAGGGCGATCGGTTACGACCTCGATGATCCGGCCACGCGCCTGGCCCTGCATCTGGCGGGGCGCGTCCTGCTGACCGCTAGCGGGTCCAGCCCTCGGCGGCGGTGACCGTACGGGCCTGCGGGTCTGGAGGTTGGACGGCGCGGTTCTGGTAGGGGGTGGACAGCACGATGTGGGTGTTATTCGTGATGCCGAGGCAGGAGGCGTGCCCGGGGAATCGGCCGATGGGTCGATGCGGTCGCCCTAACCCGCTCCCGCCTCCTCACCTAACACCCCACGACCCGCCTCACCCACGACCTGGCCTCACCCACGACCGGCTTACGGCGCCCCACGGCGTGCCCCCGGCGTTCGTCAGGGACAACAGAGGCTGACCGCCTGGCGGCCGATCCGTCCTCAGCCACCCACGGTCGTCATCCGGAGCCCCCGGCGGTCATCATGCAAAGTCGCCCCCGATATCTGGCTCCGGCCGCCTGGCGGCTCACCATGGCACGGGGGACATGAGCAAGCCCTTCTCCCCACGCAGGAGATTCCCGCGCAGGGAGAAGGGCGCCCCCGCTGTTGCCCCGTCCTGGGGAGCAGTCCGCCACCTCTCGGCGACGGGCCCCGCTTCTCCCCGCACCGTGCAGGTTCCTCAGATTGGGTCCCGCTTCTCCTCGCGCCGGGCAGGCTCGGGACGCTTTCCTTACGCCGTGCACGTGGCTCGGCGCAGGCCCCGTCTTTCCCCGTGCAGGGCACGCGGCTCAGGGGGCTCGCGTCTCTCTGTGCCGGGCACGTGGCTCGGCGTGGGGCCCGCTTCTCGCTGTGCCGGGCACGCGGCTTGGGCGGGCTCGCTTCTTCTCGTGTCGGGGCACGGTCGGGGATAGGGGTTTCCTGCGGCTGGGTGGGGCCACGGTGTCGTGGCGGCCGGCCGTACAGGTGGATCTGGGGGATGGGTCAGCGGCTGACGGCCTTCTGGTAGAGGCGGGTGGCCAGGGGGACGAAGATGACCAGGATGAGGGCCGTCCAGAGGAGAGAGGCGGCGACCGGGTGCTGCATCGGCCAGGCGCCGGAGACCGGCATCGCCGGGTTGGTGTTGCCGAACAGTTGCCGGGTCGCCAGGGTGACGGCCGAGACCGGGTTCCAGTCGGCGAAGGCCTTGAGCGGGCCGGGCAGGCGGGTGCTGTCGATGAAGGTGTTGGCGATGAACGACAGCGGGAACGACACCAGCGTCGCGATGTTGTTGAACACCTCCGGCGTGCGCAGCGCCAGCGCGACCGCGGCCGTCACCCACGAGAAGGCGTAGGCGAACAGCACCAGCACGACGAACCCGCCGACCGCCTCCAGCGGCGAGGTGTGCACCCGCCAGCCGACCAGCAGCCCGACCAGCGCCATCACCATGACACTGCTGAGGTTCATGAGCAGGTCGCCGGTGGTCTGGCCGACCAGGACGGCCGAGGGTGACATCGGCAGCGTGCGGAAGCGATCGATGATGCCCTTCTGCAGGTCGAGCGTGAGCGTGTAGCCGGTGAGTTGGCCGCTCAGCACGACGGTCTGCGCGAACACGCCGGGGATCATGAACTCGCGGTACGACATGCCAGGAATGTCGATCACGCTGCCGAACACGTAGGCGAACATGAGCACGAACACGATCGGCAGCAGCACGACCGCGCCCAGCATGTCGGGCGTGCGCCGGATCTTCAGCACGTTGCGCCGGGTGATCGTCAGCCCGTCGGCGACGGCCAACTGCAGGGAGTTCATCGGATCGGCTCCTTGTCGGCCTCGGTGGTGTGCCCGGTCAGGACGAGGAACACCTCATCCAGCGTCGGCCGGCGCAGCCCGGCGTCGACGACGGCGACGCGCTCGTAGCTGAGCCTGCCCAGCGCGTCGGTGAGCGAGGCCGCGCCCGCCGAGACGGGCACCGTCAGGCGGTGGGTCGCGGCGTCGATTCGCATCTCACCTGCCGCCAGCGGCGCCAGCACCTGCCGTGCGGTCTCCACATCGGACGGTACGGCGAGCGTCACCTCCACCCGGTCGCCGCCGATCATGCCCTTGAGCTCGTCGGCGGTGCCCAGCGCGATGACCATGCCGTGGTCGACGACGGCGATCCGGTCGGCCAGCCGGTCGGCCTCCTCCATGTACTGCGTGGTCAGCAGCAGCGTGCTGCCGCCCGCGACCAGCTCGGCGATGATGTCCCACAGCTCGATGCGGGCCCGCGGGTCCAGCCCGGTGGTCGGCTCGTCCAGGAACAGCACCGGCGGGGCGGCGACCAGGGCGCCGGCCAGGTCCAGGCGGCGGCGCATCCCGCCGGAGTATCCCTTGACCGGCCGGTCGCCGGCCTCGACCAGGTCGAAACGCTCGAGCAGTTCCCTGGCGCGGGCACGGGCGCGCTTGGCGCCCAGGTGGTAGAGGCGTCCCACCATCTCGAGGTTCTCGGCGCCGGTGAGGCTCTCCTCGACCGCCGCGTACTGCCCCGAGGCGCCGATGTGCGCCCGCAGCCGCGGCGCGTCGGCCACCACGTCGAAACCGGCCACGGTGGCGCGCCCGGCGTCGGGCTTGAGCAGCGTGGTCAGGATCCGGACGGTCGTCGTCTTTCCGGCGCCGTTGGGGCCGAGCAGCCCGAACACGGTGCCTTCCGGTACGACTAAGTCCAGCCCGTCGAGCGCGGTCACCTGGCCGTATTTCTTGACCAGTCCTTCGGCCACGATGGCGTCAGGCATGATCACTCTCCTTTCCTGTAAGGATCACAAGTGGTACGGCACAGCCGCCTGCCTTCCCGGAGGCGGATGCCGATGACGCCCGGCCTTGCCCAGGCGCCCTTGGTACGTGAGCGGTGGTTGCCCGCCCGGCGCCCCCCTCGGGGCCGGGTGCGGCGTATGGCTGTGGGTCACGGCCGCTCCACCTCGAGGTTGGGCGCGGCGCGTGAGTGCAGGTCACGGTGTTGAAGCGACCGTCCCCCCACGTTGGGTTCGGACGTCGGTCACGTGGTGCGTTGGTAGCGCAACCGCGCCTCTCGGCTCGGAGAGGAAGGTCGCAACGTGATGCTGCGTGAGGGCTAGTGGGACGCGGTTTCGGGCACCCCTTCCAGCTGGGGAACCTGGTGCTGGGACGACACTGCATCCCGGGTGATGTCGGGTCGATCACCGCTTCCGGCTGGAGAACCTGTGCTGGGACGCTGCATCCCAGGTGATGTCAGGTTGACCACCACTTCCGGCTGGGATGGAGGTCGCAACGTGATGCTGGGGCGACACTGCATCCCGGGTGATGGGAGGACGCGGTGTCGAGGGCGGCCCCTCCTCCTCGGGAAAGGACCGGTGCTACCTGGTGCTGAGACGCTTCTCCGGCAGAGGGTGCGGGACGCGCTGACTGGCTTTGGCAGCCCCTCCCTGCTCGGGGATGCTGGGACGCTGCTCCAGCGGGGACGCGGGGACGCGTTGTCTGGTTCGGCGGCCCCTCCCTGCTCGGCGCTATCTGGTGCTGGGACGTTGATCCGGCGGGGACGCGGAACGCGCTGACCGGCTTGCTCGCTCCCTAACGGGCGAGCCGGACGTGGTGCGCCAGCCGGAGGGTGTGTGCTGTTGTGACTCGTTCCCTTACGTGCCGAGCCGGATTCTGGGCCCGGTGGTGGGGCGCGGTGGGTTTGGCCGGGGCCGGGCGCGGTGGATGAGGGTTACGCGCCGAGCCGGACTTTGGGTTCGGCGGGGTCAGGCGCGGTGGATGACGATGTCGCCGTAGCTGGTGCGGGCGCGGACCTCGACCGTGTCGGAGAGGTCGCCGGGGCCCTCGGCCTCGTCGAGTGCGACCTGGACGTCGCCGTACTGGGAGCTGACGTCGAGCCAGGCGGCCGTGCCGCGGCGGACGCCCAGGTCCAGGTTGCCGTAGCCGGTTTCGAGCAGGACCGAGCCGCGCACGACCTCGCGGATGCGCACGTTGCCCGCGGCGGTCTTGGCACCGACGCCTGCCTGGGCGCTGTCGACGGTGATTTCGCCGTAGGCGGTGTTGAGGCGGGCGTCGCCGGTGATGCGGCCCAGCGTGATGTTGCCGTTGGCGGTCTTGACGACGGCGGTGCCCTCGATCTCGCGGATGTCGATCTCGCCGTTGGAGGTGGTGACGTCGGTGTGGCCGCCGCAGCGCGTCACGCTGATGTTGCCGTGGGAGGTTTTCAGCTGCAGCTTGCCCGTCTCCTGCAGCCAGATGTCGCCCATCGTGGAGGTCAGCCGGGCCTCGCCGAGCCTGCCGTCGCTGCGGAACTCGCCGGTGCCCGTGGCCTCCACGCGCGAGCCGCTGGGCAGCTCCACGTGCACCTCGATCGAGCCGCCCCAGCTCATCCAGGACGTCCACGACCAGGTCTTGTGCTGGGGGCCCTTGACCACGAGCCGGCCGGCGGCGAAGTCGATCCTGGTGTTCTCGGCGGCCTCCACGTCGGTCGAGTCCGTCGGATCGCTGGGGTGCACCTGCACGACCGTGTCGGCGCGATCGCTCGCGCTGACACGGACGTTGCCCGTGGCAAGCTCGATGACGGCGGTGATGGGTTCTGGGGTGTCGAAGGTTGGCATGGCTGTCCCCTGGTCATGGCTAGGTAGGCGTCCCGGCCCGCCGGGACACGCGATGGTGCTCTCGATATATGGCAGGCGTCCCAGGCACGTTCAGGGCTGCCTTCTCTGGCCGAGCGTCCCGCGCCCATGCGCCACGAGCCTGCCTTTCTGGCGGGCGTCCCGTGCTGGTGTGCTCGTGTGCGCGGAGGCCTGCCTTCTGGTACGGCGGGCGGTCAGCGCACCCAGCCGGTGTAGCGGCGGCCGATGTCGGAACTCTCGCGCCGGCTGGCACGACGGGAAGGGCCTCCCTGTTCGAGGGCGGCGGACACGGCGCGCACCAGCCAGGAGTTGACCGAGATGCCCTCGCGGGCGGCGGCCTCCTCGATGCGCGGCTTGAGATGGTCGGGCACGCGCAAGGTGATGCGCGAGGTGCCGCCCTCATCGGCGTCGACCGGCGGGGGCGGTGGAGGCGACGAGGACGTGGACGCCTCGTCGTAGGACGGCGTGGCTGGTGGGGGCGTGACCACGAAGTCGGGATCGCGGCCGCGCAGCCGTACGTCGACCGAGCCGGGGGCGAGCTCGCGGGTGATCTCCTCCGCGGCGGCCGACAATGCCTCGAGCAGCGCCAGCCTGGTGGCTGATTCCAGCGGCGAGACCAGGCGCTCGGCCAGCGCACGGGCCTCCTCGCCCCCGGCCGCGGCAGCGCCCGCGAGCTCGCGCCTGAGGCTGTCGACATACGGCGTCAAATCCATGACACCACTATGACGCCATCGTGGCGTCAACACAAGTTCTACTGACGTCATTCCTCGCGACGCGCCGACGGGGGAGAGGGTAGCGTTCACGGCATCCGCCGCGGGCGGGCCGTCGCGATGCGCAGGGTGTCGGCCGCGAGGGGGTGCTCAGCAGGGACTCGCTGAGGGCGGAAGCCACCCACCGATACGCAAGGTGCCGACCAGACCGGCCCCGGCCCGCGTGCGCCGGCCGGCCTCGATGAGCGCACGGTCAGGACTTGTAGGCGCTAGGCGATCTTGGGGGCGGCGCGCATGCTGAACAGCATGTACGGCGTGCCGTCGGGCAGCGTGGCGAAGACCACCGGCCAGAATTCCTCCCCGAAGGGGATGCCCGAGGCGGCGAACACCGTGCTGGTCGACGACTGCGACACCGGCACCAGGTCGGCCTCCAGCGGCGGGGAGAAGTGCTTCATGCCGTCGACGAACTCGTAGCGCATGTGCCCGGCGCCGTCCGCGTCCTGGCTGATGGTCGTGACGACCCCTTCCCGCCGGTAGGTCCCCACCAGCGGCGCCAGGTCCAGCTCGGGCGGGTTCGCCGGCGGGGCGAAGGGCGGCGGCATGCGTACCCCGGCCAGTTCGTCCAGCAGCTCCCGGAACAGGTCGGCGTACAGGTGGCTGACCGCGCCGCCGTTGGCCAGCAGGGCGACTGCCACGCCCGCGTGCGGGATCACGCGCAGGTAGGAGTGCTGGGAGAGCGCGCTGCCGTCGTGGCCGAAGCCGAGGACCCCGTTCCAGTCGTGCAGGGTCCAGCCCAGGCCCCAGCCGTCGGCCGAGAAGGTCCACTTGTCCAGGCTGTCCACCTGGCGGCGTTGCATGGCGGCGACGGCGTCGGCGGGCACCACGCGGGTGCCGTCGGGGGCGAGCCCGCCGTCCAGGTGCATCCTGGCGAAGCGGACGACGTCCCCGGCCGAGACGATGACCCTGCCGTACGGGCCCGCCGAGCGCGGCATCACGTCCCAAACCGGGGCCGGTTCCGGGTCCCGGCCGGGCTCGCCCAGGTGGCCCATGGCCGCGCGGAACCGCAGCGCCTCCTCCGGCAGCGTCATCGAGTGCCGCAGCCCAAGCGGCCCGAACAGCCGGTCCTTCAGCGCCTGGTCCCAGGTCTGGCCGGTCAACACCTCCACGAGGCGGCCCAGCACCACGTAACCGGAGCTGCCGTAGGACAGCGTCATGCCCGGCGGGCAGTCCAGGGGCACGTTCCGGGCGGCCTGGACGTATGCGGCCAGGCAGTCGTCTCCCCGTCCTGCGTCGTAGGTGAAGTCGTTGGTCATGCCGCCGGTGTGCGACAGCAGCTGCCGGATGGTGATCGTCCTGGTGGCTTCCGGGTCCGGGGTGCCGAACTCGGGCAGCACGCTCACCACCGGCGCGTCCAGGTCCAGCTCGCCGGAGCCGACCAGTTGCATCACGAGCGTGGCGGTGTAGGCCTTGGCCAGGGAGCCGGCCAGGAACACCGAGTCGGTCGTGGCCGTCACGCCCGTGCCGCGGTGCAGCACGCCGCCGGCCAGTTCGTGGATCGTGCCGCCTGTCAGCACCGCCAGGGCGGCTCCGGGCACGTGGTGGGCGGCGCGGAGCTCGTCGAGCCTGGACTGCCACCGGTCGGCGTCGAAATGGGGCGATGCCATGGAAACCTCCGTACAGTGTGCGTCTTCCGAACACTGTATGGATAGCTGAACAGTGTTAGCAACCCGTACACTGTGCGAGAAAGAGGCGCGAGACGAGGAGGCCGCATGCCCGGCGACGAGGAACCGTTCGCATCGGTGTGGACACGCCCGCGGCCGCAGCGGCGGGAGCAGCCGGCGCTGAGCCGCGCGCACATCGTCTCCGCGGCGATGGAGCTGCTGGATGCCGAGGGCATCGACGCCCTGAGCATGCGCAAGCTCGGCACTCGGCTCAATGTCGCGGCCGCCTCGATGTACACGCACGTGGCCAGCAAGGAGGAACTGCTCGAGCTGGTCGTGGACGAGGTCCACGGCGAGGTCGAGGTGCCCGCCACGGGCGCGGGGTGGCGGGCGGCCATCACCCGGTGCGCCCACAGCGTGCGCTCGGCGCTCCTGCGCCATCCCTGGATCGTGTCCATGCTCGGTGAGACCGGGGTGGCCTACCTGGGACCGAACGTGTTGCGGATGTCGGAGGCCATGCTCGCCGTGTTCGAGGAGGGCGGCTTCTCCCTGGAGGCGGCCGACCAGGCGCTGAACACGGTCATGGCCTACGTCATCGGCAGGTCGACCAGCGAGGCCGCGTGGCTGACGAAGCTGGCCCGCAGCGGCCAGGACGAGCAGGAATGGGCCGCCCGCCTGTGGCCCGCCGCCGAACAGGCCGTGCGGGCCTACCCGCGGCTCAGCAGGCTGTACGCGGCGCAGCGCGGCCAGCACCTGCGCGACGCCCGCGACCGGGAGTTCGACCAGGGGCTCGAATGCGTCCTCGACGGCCTGGTGGCGCGACTGAAGCCGGCGCCGACCGGCGAACGGCAGGACCTGCGCGGGAGCTAGGTGGCGTGGGTGACTTCGAGGACGAGGACTGCGTAGGGGGCGCTGGGGTCGCCTATCCGCCGAAGTGCCTCATAACGTCACGCACGTCTCATCTGACTTGACAAGCACCGAACGCTTGGTGATCTCGCGGCGTGACCCCGCTTGACCTTGACACAGTGACAAGGCCTTCACTGTGCCAAGGAGGTGGTACCGATGACCATGCCGAAACAGGACACGGATACGATTCGAGCTTTCCAGGGGCTGGAGGACAGCAGCTCGTCAGTGCGGCTGCGGGCAGCCCTAGCGGTCGGCACGACCCCTGACCCGCGGTTCATCGACAAGCTCATCGAACGATGCGCGATCGAGCCCGAATTCCATGTGCGCGACATGCTGACGTGGGCACTCACCCGCCACTCGGCATCACTGACGATCCCAGAGCTTCTCAATGAAGTCCGCTCGGAGCGTGCGCAGGCACGAAGCCAGGCGTTGCACACGCTGTCCAAGATCGGGGATCGGCAGGCGTGGCCGGCGATCACACGGGCGCTTCTGTCCGACGCCGACGATGAGGTGGCGCGGAGCGCTTGGCGGGCAGCGGTCGTGCTCGTGCCCGAAGGTGAAGAGCCCGAGTTGGCCGCGGCGTTGTCGACACAGCTCGGGCGCGGCGAACGCGAGATGCAGCTGAGCCTCAGCCGGGCGCTTGTCGCGCTCGGTGAGGTGATTGAGCCCACGCTGCGCGCTGCGATGATGGATCTCGACCCTCGCGTGCGCGCGCACGCGATCGCCACGGAACGGCTGTTGCGGGACCCGGATGCCGGGTTCGGGTTCGCGATCGAGGAGGCGAAGCGCGTCGTAGCCCTCGGGAGCACCAGCCAGGAGGGGTGATAGGCAGTGTTGATCGGTGATGTGGCACGACGGTCCGGGGTCAGCGCCCGCATGCTCAGGCATTACGACTCGCTCGGCCTGGTGCGGCCGACGGGTCGTACCGACGCCGGCTATCGAGAGTACTCCAGCGAGGACATACGGCGGATCTTCCATATCGAGAGCCTGCGATCATTGGGGCTGTCGCTGCGTGAAGTCAGGCGCGCGCTCGATGATCCCGGCTTTACGCCCTCAGAGCTCGTCGAGGACCTCATCCGCCAGACGCGAGAACGCATTGCAAGTGAGACGGAGTTGCTCACGCGACTCCGTCGGATCGGTGCCGCAGAACCCGCCGGCTGGGAGAACGTCCTCCAGATCGTTGCACTCCTCCAGGCGTTGGGGTCAAAGAGCGCTGGGAAGCGCCAGCGCGCGGCCTTGTCCTCGGTTGAAGAGGTTCCGGTACCAGTGGAAGCACTGGTCGAGGCAGCGCTGAGCGAGACGGACCCGAACGTCGCCGGAGCCCTTCGATGGGCTTTGGCGCAATCGGGCGATGGCGGATTGGCGCTGCTGGCGGAGGGACTCGGCTCACCCGTAGCCGAGGTGCGGAAGCGTGCCGTCCAGTCCATCGCTGAGATCCCGAACGGTGAGGCGACCGCAGTGCTGCAGGACGCCCTCGCGAACCCCGACATCGTGGTCCGCAGGTATGCAGCTCTGGCGCTCGGGGTACGTGGAGTGGCCGATGCGGTCCCGACGCTTATCGATATGGTCGTCGAGGGGACGAATGACGTCGATGCAGCCGATGCGTTGAGCGCGCTGGCGAGTCGTCCCGCGTTGGCGGATCAGATCGCTGACAGGCTCGTTAATTGCCTTGCCCATGGCACCGTTGAAGCGTCTGCACGTCGACGGTTGACGCAGGCGCTCGCGGACATCCCGGGAATCACAGCGTCACGTGCCCTCGCAGAGCTGTCGCATGACGAAGACCGTGCCGTTGCGCTTACTGCGGCATACATTCTCGGGATACGCAACGCACGATAAGCGCCGGCATTCAGCGCAGTGTTTCCGGTGTGAGCTCGGCTGTCTCAGCGTGCTGTCGGGTGGTCGGCTCCCAGCGCCCGTCTTACGGCGGCGCCGAGGGCGCTGAGGGTGTCGGGGGCGGCGTCGGGAGCGCGCCAGGCGATCACATGGTCGGGACGGACCAGCAGGGCGCCGTGGTCGCCGATGCCGCAGGCGTCGGCGGGCCGTGTCGCTGCCGAGGCGATCTGGCCGGGCAGGAGCGTTGCGTCGAGGAAGGTGCCGTGCGGATCCAGCCGGCGTGCGGCTTGTACCCAGGGGCGTCCTTCGGGTCCGGCAAGAAGCAGGTAGCGGCCGTCGCGGACCAGGTCGAGCGTGGAGCCGGGCCCGTCCTGGCCGCCGAGGGGCAGGTGCGGCAACCGGGTGCCGGGCTCGCCACGCCAGCGGTCCGGCTCCCCGGCCACCGGTAGATCGGCGGCTGCCGGGTCGTCACCGGGCATGGGGTAGCGGTAGCCGATGGCCACCGCCGCCTCACTGAGCAGCGGACGGTCCTCGATCGGGACCCGGGCGCGGTCGCGGGCGCGCACCAGCGCCTGCTCCACGGTGATCCGGCCCACCGCGCGGCGCTCGGGCCCGTAGTCCTCCAGTAGCCGCGGGTCGGCGTGGCCGCGCCGTACCGAGACCAGTTTGGTGGTGAGGTTCCAGGCGTCCTGGATGCCGGTGTTGGCGCCGAAGCCGCCGGTCGGCGGGGTGACGTGCACCGCGTCGCCGAGCAGGAAGACCCGGCCGACGCGGTAGGAGTCAGCCACCCAGCCGCCCATCTGCCAGGGGCGGCGTCCGGTGAGCGTGAAATGAGATGGAGGCAGCCCGAGCGCGCGTGAGACGATCCCGCGGCACCGCTGGACATCGAACGTCGCCGGATCGTCGAGTGCGGGATCGTAGGTCACCGACACCGTCCCGTGGTCCTGTGCGGTGTTCCAGGACAGGTGCGCGTGCTCGGGCGGGCCGGTGAAGGCCAGGGCGAGCCGGCGGCCGTCGAGCATCTTGCGGATGTCGGCTTCGAAGCCGATCTCCATGACGTGCGCGATGACCTCGGTGCCGCTGCGGCCGATGCCCAGGCTCTCGCGGACAGCGCTGCCGTTTCCGTCCGCGGCCAGCAGATAGTCGGCCGCGACGGTGTACGTGCTGCCGTCGGCGCCGCGTATCCGCGCCACGACGTGTTCGTCGTGGCGGCGCAGTTCGACCAGACGGTGGCCGAATCGCAGGTCGGCGCCGGCGGCGTGGGCGTGCGCGCGGACGACCTTCTCCAGGTCGGCCTGTTTGACGAAGGCGCTGGGGCAAGGCGAGACACTGCTGAAGTCCTCCGCGGCCGGCAGCCGCCAGCGCCGCAACTCCGGGCCGGCAAGCGAGGCGACCACCGCGGCGTGGTCGGCAGGCGGGAGGCGGTGCTGGACGGCATAGACATCCTGGTCGGCCCCAACAGAGCGGTATGCCTCCATGGTGCGTGGATAGAACAGCTTGGCGCGCAGCCTGGTCGAGACCGCCGCGTGCTTTTCGACCAGGACGGGGGTGACGCCGCGGGCGGCGAGGAAGAGCGCGGCCGAAGCCCCCACGATGCTGCCGCCCACGATCAGAACGGGAACGCGTTCGGGCGGCGGATCGGCAGCGGCCGTGGCGGCCTCAGGGGCGGGATCGGACATGAGGACCTCCAGCAAACGAATCAGAACAGGTCTGTTCCATTATTACTGCATCGAAGAACCAAACGAAACAGCCCTGTATCGTTACTGGCGTGAACGAGGAACTCCCGGGCCGTCGCGGCGGGCGGCAGCGCGACCCTGCCACCGACGCGGCCATCATCGACGCGGTCCTCGACATGGTCGCCGCCGGCGCCACCCTCAGCGGCCTGTCACTGGTGACCATCGCCAAGCAGGCCGGAGTCTCACGCAACAGCGTCTACCGGCGCTGGAAGACCAAGGACGAGCTCTACCTCGACGTGCTGGAGACGATCAACAAATCGCGGCCCTCGCCGACCGGCGCCGGCACTCGCGACGACCTGGCCGTCCTCCTGCGGGCCCTGGCCGAGCGCGTCGTCGACAAACGGGCCAGCAGCATGCTGCGAGCCCTCAACGCCGAGGCTGTGACCTTCCCCCAGTTGCACAGGCGCTACTTCGAGCAGATCGTCGCCCCCCGCCGGGAAGCCATGAACCAGGTCCTGCGACGCGGCGTGGAACGAGGAGAGATTCGCCCAGACATCGACCCCGACTTGATCTCCGAGCTCCTCGTCTCGCCCCTCCTCGCCCGTATGGCATCGAGCAACACGGGCCAACTCGACCCGGAACGGGCCAGCCGGCAGATCATCGACCTGGTCCTCGACGGTGCGGCGGCCACACCGAGCTGACGGAGAAAAGCGGGGCGGGACACCGCGGACTGCAAGAGCGAGGAGCTGCGCACACCGGAAGTGCGGCTGACCAAGTTGAGTGAGTCCATCGCAGCGAAGAAGAGCGCCGCTGGTTTGACCTTGACGCTGCGTCAACTTCTAGCATCGGGGCCATGTCGATCACTGTTCTTGAAACCTACTCCGCCATGAAGCGGATCCTGCTGGCCCCGGTCGCGGACCGCGTTGACCTGCTGCGTTCGATGCTGGAGCCCACCAGGGGCATGTACCGCTACTACCCCGGCGAGGTCGACCTGGTGGCCATGCACCTCCAAGCGTCCGGGTTCCCCATCGACCGCGACGAGGAGCGTTGCCTCGACGCGCTCGAAACCCTGGCGGCGGCCGGAGCCTGGGAGCGGATGCAACGCGCCCTCGACGACGCTCTCACCGTACTGCTGGAGGCGACGCCGGGGCTGGAGGCCCCGGACATCACCGTGCTGCTCGTGCTCGGCGATCCAGGTGACGAGCACTTCATGGGTCCCTGCCAAGGAGTGACCGGGTTCGGCGGCATCTCGGGCCACATCGTGATCACGCTCTGGCCCTTCCCCGAGAACGTGGAGCGGCTGGAGGCCACCGCCGTGCACGAACTCAACCACAACCTGCGGTTCGGCCCGGGCGGGGTTGTGTGGGACCCGATGACCGTCACGGTCGGCGATCAGATCGTCTCCGAGGGCCTGGCCGACGCCTTCGCCCGGCAGCTCTACGGTGACGAGCTCGGCCCCACCCGCATCGGAGTGCCGCACCTGCACGACGACGAGATCTTCGGCAAGGTACTCACCGGGGTCGACGTGACAGGCATGCAGAACTTCACCGCCTGGGTGCACGGCGACCCCAGCGCCGAGCGCTTCGGCCTCACCCCGGTGGGACTGCCGATGGGCGCCGGGTACGCCGCGGGCAACCGGCTGGTCGACACCTACCTGGCGGCGAGCGGGCAGACGGCGGCGCAGGCCCTGCACGCCGAAAGCTCGGAGATCATCGCAACCACGCTCCGCCGCGGGTAACACTGGAACGATGGAGTGGACGATCCAGGAACTCGCGACAAGGGCCGGCATCACCAGCCGCACCCTGCGTCACTACGACCGCTTCGGGCTCCTGGCTCCGTCCCGGGTCGGCGAGAACGGCTACCGCTACTACAACCCCGCCGCGGTCGCCCGGCTACAGCGGATCCTGCTCATGCGCCAGCTCGGCATGGGCTTGCCGGCCATCGCCAAGGTCCTGGCCGACGAGGTGGACACGTGTGACGGGCTCCGTACCCACATCGCCGCACTGGAAGAGGAACGGGACCGCATCGAACAGCAGATCAGGTCTGTGCGTCACACGCTCGAGGCCCTGCAGGCGGGGGCGGAACCGCGGATGGACGTCATGTTGGCGGGGTTCAACGACCGCTACAAGGACGAGGTGATCTCACGCTGGGGCGAGCGCGCGTTCCAAGTGAGCAACGACTGGTGGCACGGCAAGACCATTGACCAGCAGCAGGCCTGGAAGCAGGACACCGAGGACCTCGTCGCCGCATGGGTCACCGCAGCGAAGGCCGGGGTTTCTCCGACATCGGAACACGCTCAGTCACTGGCTGCCCGGCACGTCCAGTGGCTGAGCCAGATCCCGGGTACCCCCACGGCCGACGGCGACCGGGATCGCTCGATCGAGATGGTGGAAGGCCTGGGGGACATGTACGTCGACGACCCCCGCTTCGCCGGCATGTACGACGACGCCGCGGGGGCGACGTTCGTCCGCGACGCACTGCGAGCGTACGCGCGGACCCGGATGTAGCTCGTGTGGCCCATGTGCCCAGCCCGGGTCAGCTCGGTGCGCTGGCGGAAGGACCCGGCGGGGCCGGTGAAGATGCCTAGATGCAGGCGTTGGAGTTCGTCGCGTAGCTTATTCGTGGGATGAACGACCGCGGGCCCCGCAGAGGTCGGCGGCGATACTGAATAGTCGGACGCGTTCTGATTGCCGATGCTGTTGATCGTCTTGGTGATCGAGTGCGCGATGGTAGATCTGCCGCATGACGCGGTCGTCGGCGTCGGCCGAACCGAGCATGAGGCGGCAGAACAGTCGCAACTGTGCGTGAAGCTCCTCGTTGTGCTGGGTGATGTTTTCTCGTTCGGACATGCCGTTGGCCATGTCAGAGCCCGAACAGTGGAAACAGCCCTGAGCCGTGGAACGCGACGATCCGGCAGACACCCTCGGTTGTGAGTGTCAGTACGTGCAGCGCATGTGGGTGGTGTGCGCCGTCGCGGCCGCGGGCGTACACGGCGAAGGCGGGTTGTCCGTTGGCGGAGGTGGGGACCAGTGCGGCCGGTCCGATCACTCGCATCTGTTCGGCCAGGAAGGCGAGGATGGTGTCGCGGCCTTCGAACCAGGTCACGATCGGCGGCATTTCCCATCTGGCGTCCTCGGTCAATACCGCGACGAGTTGATCGACGTCCGCGGTTTCGAAGGCGGTGACGTATCGGTCGAGCAGGGCCCGCTGTCGTGGCTCGGCGGGTTCGGTCAGGTCGTCTTGGCTGAGCGGAACCTGGGCACGGGCGCGCTGGAGCGCGCTGTTGACGGCCGCTGTCGTCATCTCCAGCAGTTGCGCCACCTCGGCGGTACGCCATTGCAGCACGTCGCGAAGAATCAGCACGGCTCGCTGTCGCGGCGGCAGCTGCTGAAGCGCTCCCACCAGCGCGAGCCGCAAAGTCTGTCGTTCCACCACGACCGTCGCCGGATCGGCCGGTGCGGTGCTGAACAGGAAGTCGGGTATCGGCTGGAGCCACGGCACCTCCCGAGCTTGTGCGCCGAGCGCCGCATCCAGGTCTGTCTGGGGGGCGCCGAGATCCGCGGGCAGAGGCCTGCGTCTACTCTTTTCCAGCGCCTTGAAACACGCCCGGGTCGCGATACGGTACAGCCAGGTACGCAGCGACGACCGTCCCTCGAACGCGTCGTAGGCACGCCAGGCGTCGAGGTAGACGTCTTGCACCACCTCTTCGGCCTCGTCGACCGAGCCGAGCATGCGGTAGCAGTAGGCGAGCAGCTCACGCCGGAACGGTTCGCTCAGCCTTCCGAAATCCTTGTCGCCGGCCTTGGCTTCAGTCATGGTGTGCATGATCCACCGATCCTGTGGTGGCGGGGTGCGCGGCTCGCCCGGTCGCACCGTATTCGTCGTGTCGCTTCAGCCACGAATATCGCGGCACCTGGGGGTATCCGTCGGGGGAGTCCTCCCAGTCCTCTTGGCGTCCGAGTGCGGTGAAGTCGAGGGAACCCAACGTTGCTCCCATCGGCTCGTGCTCGCGATCGTTGATGAAGTACGTGCGGTAGACGTCGTCGCCGTCACGGATGAATGCATTGGTGCCGTACCACTCGGCCACGTCGAAGTCGGCGTCGAAGCTGTCGGTGATCGTGTACCAGGGCCCGGCCCAGCCCATGCGCGCCTTCATCCGTTCGATGTCGGGTTGCGGTGCGCGTGAGGCGAATGCGAGCGTGGTGTCGCGGGCGTGGAGATGCGCGAGATGGGCGACCTGGTCGGCCATCAGCGAGCAGCCGACGCAGGCGTGGTCGGGCCAGCCGTCCACGCCTGGCTCGAAGAAGGCGCGGTAGAGCAGCAGTTGACGACGGCCCTCGAAGAGGTCGAGCAGCCGGGCGACGCCGTTCGGACCGTCGAAGGCGTATTCCTGGTCCACCTTCAGCCACGGCATCAGCCTTCGCTGAGCGGCCAACGCGTCCCGGGCGCGGGTCAGCTCCTGCTCCTTCGCCAACAGGCGCAGGCGGGCGGCCTCCCATTCCGCCGGCGTGACGACCTGGGCCCGGTAGGTGTTGTTCATCGTGATGTCCCTTGCGAAGGAATTCGGATCAGTGGACGGCGATGTCAGCCATGTCGATGGCGACGAAGACGATCTGGTCGTCGCCCATTGGGGCGTAGGCCCGTCGCGTGGCGGGGATGACGATGCCGTCGACGTCGCGGTAGTCGGCGGCGTAAAGCTGCGACTCGACCGTCCGGCCGACGATGTCGATGGTGAAGTCGTGGCGGCGCAGCAACCCGTCCGGGCCGAAGCAGAACACCTGCGTGCGGGTGTGGCTCTTGATGTGGTCGGGGAAGGTCACTTTCAGCCGCCGCCATGTTTCACCGTCGGCCTCAATCGGGGCGATCTCCTCGCAGGCGAACCCCGGCCAGGTGAACAGGAACGGCGTATTCAGGTACGTCCACAGTGCTTCCCCGGCGAAGTACGCGAGATGCAGGTCGTCCCACGGCGTCCCGAACTCGTGGTCGTCGAACGACCGTTCCGGGTCGTCGCGTGCCTCGACCACCGTGCCGATCGGTCGTTGCAGGACGACCCGGTCGGGTTCGAAGACCGACCGTCGGTCCTGGCCGACGAAGTCCATGGTCAGCCGTTCCCGCGTGGTGTCCACCTCGAAGCGGACCTTCGTCAGCGCGTCGCCTTGTCCCTTGATCTGCCAGAAGGCCCCGGTGATGGCGGCGTCGACAGCGATCGTGTGGATCTGGTTCCACCGGTCCATGCCACCGTGCGCGGCGACGGCGCTCGCGAGTAGATCGTTCATTGCTCTTGCTCCTCTGTAGGGATGCCCCGGCCGCCGGAACGGCGGTCGGGGCGAGTCGGGTCAGTCGACGATGATTCCGCCGGTCAGATTGGCGACGGTGCCGGTCATCGCGGATGCCCGGTCGGAGGCGAGGAACACCGCCGCTTCCGTGAGTTCGGCCAGCGTGGTCGGGCGCTTGCGGTGGCTCATACCACTCGCTAACGCAATCAACTGCTCCTTGGTGGTCCCCAGCGCGTCGGCCTGCAGCCCGTACACGACGTCGATGACCGGTGTCTCCACCATGCCCGTGGTGCGTAGGCAGATCGCGCGAACACCGTGCTGGGCCCATTCGGCCGACAGTGCGCGGTTGAGACCTTCCATCGCCGCCCAGCCGACGCTCATGCCGCCCACCAGGGGCAGCGGCATGCGGGCCGGTTCGGGTGTGTGCATCATGATCACCCCCGACCGCCGAGCGATCATGTGCCGTGCGGCGGATTTCGCGGTGATGAAATGAGCCTGGGCATACGCGGTGATCGGGCGCAGGAAATTCTCGACCGGCAGTTCGGTGAGCGGTATTCCCTGCAATCCCACGGGCGAGATTCCGATCGCGTTGAACGACACGTCGATGCTGCCGGCGTCGGCGACGACCGCGTCCAGGTGCTCGGCCACGGATTTCTCGTCCCCGGCGTCCACCACGGCCGTCTCGACCGCTCCACCCGCAGCGGAGATCTCCTTCGCGACCGTGTCGATGACGTCGAGATTTCGCCCGGTCAGGAACACCCTGGCACCTTCGTGAGCGAAACCGCGGGCCACCGCACTACCGACCGCGCCGCCCGCGCCGTAGACGACGACATTCTTGTTCTCCAGCAACATGACCTTCTCTTTCTGGTTGTTCACGCCATCGCGTGAAGTCCGTGGCCGGTGAGCTGGTACTCCCGGTGCTCGTCCTGGTTGTCGGTGTCCTGGCAAAGCCGCGCGATCTCGGCGCCGACGATGGCCGGCGTGAGAAGCGGTTGCAGTGCCGCCGCGAATGTGTCGGTGTCGATTCCCTGCCGCTGGGCGTATGCGGCGACCCCGGCGGCGCCGAGTTCGGTGGCAGGCGTCAGTTGCGGCAGCACGGTGGCGAAGCCGATGCCGAGCTGGGCGCGGCGGGATTCATCGGCGGCGTATCCGGCGAGAAATCGGATCATCGCCTTTGCGCCCGAGTATCCGCCGCTGAGCGGTGAGCCGCGCAGGGCTGCCCCGCTGGATATCGCCACCACCAGGCTGCCTGGCGTCAGCGGGTGGCGCAGTGCCGCGCGGATCCAATGGAAAGCGTGTTGGGTGTCGACCTGCCAGTTGCGGCTGAACGATTCCCAGGACTGTTCGTGTACCGGGCCGATGGCGGGTGTCGCGCCCGCGTTGAGCACGAGCAACGTCGGTTGGTGTTGCTCGATCAGGGTGCGGGCGGTCACCGCGTCGGTCGCGTCGGCGACAACCGGGACGAACGCCGCACCCAATCGTCGGTGCACGTCCGCCAATGCGTCGGCGGTGCGCGCAACGCCGACGACCTGGTGACCTTGGTCGATCAGCGCGGCGGCGATCGCCGATCCGAAGCCGCGGCCCGCTCCGGTGACCACCGCCGTGGTCTGTGACTGGCGCGATGAGCTCATGCCTATACAGAGGCGAGCTCACCGCGAAAGTCATCGCTGCGGCTCGGTTCGGGTTGCCGACACGGATTCGTCGAGGCGCCGTCGACCGCATGACTGGCTTCGGCGCGGCGGGCGAGCCGGTCAGGCGGGGGCCTGGTCAGGCTTCTTCGGGCGACTCGGGCCAGCCGGATTCGAGGAGGTCGAAGATGGCGTTCAGCGCGGCCAGGGGGTCGGATTCCGTGCCCGCGAGTTCGGGGATCTCCAGGACGTAGCGGGCGAGAGCGCGGACGGTCATGTCGGAGGGGTCGCGGCCGCTCTCGGCGGCGATCGCCTCGGCCAGCGCTCCCTCGCCGGCTATCCAGAGCTTGCGTGAGTACTCCCGAAGGGCGGGCGTGCTGACGATCAGGTCGCGCTTGCGCCGCAGTTCGGGCGGGAGATCGTCGGTGAAGGGTCCCCGGGCTGCCAAGCAGCGGCGCAGCGCTTCCAGCACCGACTGGCCGGAGGGCCGGTCGCGGACGGCGGCGACCAGCCAGACGCGTCGTTCGGCGCCGTCGTCGAAGATCAGCGCTTCCTTGCCGTCCGGCACGTGCGCGAACAGGGTGGCGATGGAGACGTCCGCCTCGTCGGCGATCTGAGCGACGGTGACACCGTCGTACCCGTGCTCGCAGAACAGCCGCAACGCAGCTCCCGACAACGCCTGGCGGGTCTGTGCCTTCTTGCGCTCGCGGCGCCCCATCGTCGTCGCCATGTTCTCATCGTACCGATCCAGAACTCTTCTGAATCTATAGTGGTTATAGTTTCAGAGTCAGTTCAGTTTCGTTCCGATGGAGAGATGTCCATGACAATGTCCGCGACGGTCGGCGCGTCCAGCCGGCGCATGTGGGCGATCTTGGGGTTGGTGCTGCTCGCCGACGCCCTCGACATGATCGACGCCACGGTCACCAACATCGCCGCGCCCACGATCACCGCCGAACTGCACGGCGGCGAGGGCCTGATCAAGTGGCTCGGGTCGGCCTACATGCTCGCCATGGGCATCCTGCTCGTGGTCGGCGGGCGGCTGGGCGACAAGTACGGCCAGCGCAGGCTGTTCCTCATCGGCATGAGCGGCTTCACGATCGCCTCGGCCGTGGCGGGACTCGCACCCAACCCCACTCTGCTGATCCTGGCTCGCGCCGCGCAGGGCGCGTTCGGCGCGCTCCTGATCCCGCAAGGCATGGCGATCATGACCAAGACGTTCTCGCGTGACATGCTCACCAAGGCCTTCGGAATGTTCGGCCCCCTCCTCGGCATCGCCTCGGTCGGCGGTCCGATCCTGGCCGGGTTCGTCATCGACGCCGACATCGCCGGGCTGTCGTGGCGCCCGATCTTCCTGGTCAACGTGGTGCTCGGCGGCCTCGGCCTGGTCCTGGCCGTCCGGCTGCTGCCGCACGACGACGGCGACGCGTCCACCGGCGTGGACGGGGTGGGCTCAGGGCTGCTCGCCGCTGCCATGTTCGGCCTGCTCCTGGGGCTTGTCGAGGGGTCCAGCAACGGCTGGAGCGCCGTCCCGATCCTCTCGATCGCCGCCGGCCTGGTGTTCCTGGCGGCCTTCGCCCGCCGTCAGGCCACGGCAGCCGACCCGCTGCTCAAGCCGTCCCTGCTGCGCAACCGCGGTTTCAGCTCCGGACTGCTCGTCGGACTGATCGTCTTCGCCGCCACCACCGGGCTGGTCTACGTCCTCTCCCTGTTCATGCAGCAAGGACTGCACGCCTCGGCAAGGGACACCGCCCTGGGTCTCCTGCCGATGACCGTCGGCATCATCGTGGCCGCCGGAGCGTGCATGGCACTGATCAAGAAGCTGGGCCGCACCCTCATCTTCCTCGGCCTGGCCATCATCCTGATCGGTTGCGGCTGGCTGCTCGTCCTGGTCGCAGCCTCCGGCACGGACCTGGACCTGTGGGCCCTCGCACCAGCCGTCTTCCTCACCGGCCTGGGCATGGGCGCCTGCTACGGCACCATCTTCGACATCGCGATCGGCGACATCGATCCCGACGAGGCCGGCAGCGCCAGCGGATCCCTGTCAGCGATCCAGCAACTCGCGGCCGGCATCGGCTCGGCCGCCGTCACCTCGGTCTTCTTCCAGTCAACCGCCTCCGGCCTCGGCCACGCCATGACGACCAGCCTCATCGTCGTCGCAGCCCTCACCGCCAGCACCGTCCCGGCCGTGATCCTGATGCCCAGACGAGCACCGGAAGAACTCCAGCACTGACGCAGCCACGACCGACCACCAACGTAAGGAGCCGGACCATGTCCTCCCTCCACAACCCCGCCCCCTGGGACGTACGACGCCTGCCGCGCGCCGAGGGCAAGAACTTCCTCGTCACCGGCGGTAATGCGGGCATCGGATACTTCGTCGCCGAACAACTCGCCGGCACCGGCGCCACCGTCATCCTCGCCAGCCGTGACAGCGCCAAAGCCGAAGCCGCCCAGGTCTCGATCCGCACCCGCGTCCCCGGCGCGCACGTCCGTCACATCCGCCTGGACCTCGCCGACCTCTCCTCGCTCAAAGCCTCCGCCGACGCCCTGAGACTGGAAAGACTGGACGCGGTCGTCTGCAACGCCGGAGTCCTGCTCGACCAGCCACCACGGCGCGAGACCAGGGACGGCAACGAGCTGATGTTCGCCACCAATCATCTGGGACACTTCGCGCTGATCTCGTGGCTCGCACCCCTGCTGACGGCCACACCCGCGAGCCGCATCGTCACCACCGGCAGCTTCACGGCAAAGTCCGAAAGCCTGGACCTCGACGATCTCCAGAGCATGCGCGACTACCGGCCGAAGCGCACCTACGCACGATCCAAACTCGCACAGATGCTCTTCGGCTTCGAACTCGACCGCCGCCTGCGCGCCGCCGGCAGCACGATGCTGAGCGTGATCACCCACCCCGGCGGCGCACTCGACTCCCTCACCCCCTCACGCCCGCCGGTCCACCTCCGAACCACCGGCGAACGACTGCGCGGCCTGCCCACCGGCCTCCTCTTGCAGAGCAAGGAGGCCGCCGCCTGGCCCGCCGTCCGGGCCGTCCTCGACCCGTCCGTGTGCGGCGGCCAGCTTTGGGGACCCCGGGTATTCGGGATCCGCGGCCTGCCCACCCTCGAACCCATCCAAGGTCACCTGGCCGACACCGTACTCGCGGCGCGCCTGTGGACCGCCACCGCCAGCCTGACCGGCCGCGATCCAAGCTCGAACCTCAGGTGAGCCGACGGTCGATCTCGATCGTCCATGACGCCACAGTGACCGTAGATCGTCGTAGGCGAGCGGCATCGTCGTTGGACATTCCGCCAGTCCGGAACCCTTATCCACCTCAGTGCGGAACACCACGTCACCGCAGGTCAGGGGCAGGTCGGTGGATTCTGCTCCATTGCTACTGGGCCCTGGAGGGGTAGCAGATCGCGGCCGCGCATGGCAACCACGGCGGCCGCCCCAAAGTGATCGACGAGGACATGCTCACCTTCGCTCTGGCACTGCGCACCAAGGGCGTCCCGATCCCCGAGATCGCCGCCAAGCTGACCATCACCACGGAAAGAACGCGGGCAAGCGCCCTTCGGTCGCCTCGGTGTACCGCGCCCTGGCTGAAGCCGACGCCGCGGCCGTGCAGGTGGTGATGATGGCGCTGGCCGCGCTGTGGGGCCCCGGTGGTGAAAAGCCGACAACGAGGCCGGCGGGGGTATCGGGGAGTCAGCTCAGCGGGCCGGCCTGGAGGCGGCGGTCGAGGCGCTGGTCAAGGCGGTGCGGATGCAGGCTGCCGGGGTGGGGTCGGTCCGGCAGGTGGTGGAGCGGGCCGGCGGCGCCGCCGCGCAACTGGCCGACATCGAGGAGGTCACGGCCTACCAGCACGACAACCACGAGCTGCTCATCCAGCAGTTCTTCAAGGCCGACCGCTCCACCATGCTCGCCCTGAGCGCCGTGCTGAGGTTCAAGGCGACCTCGGCCGACCGCAGCGTGTTGGACGCGCTGGAGCACGCCCTCACCTACTGGGGCAAGACCCGCGACTTCATCCCCGCTCGCGGCGCCGATGGCCGCCGGTTGGATCTGGGGTTCGCCTCGGCCAACTGGCTGCGCGCGATCCGGGATCACAAGCATCCGGGCATGCTGGTCAAACGGTACTTCGAGGCGATGGTGTTCGCCTACCTGGCCGAGGAGTTACGCACCTGCGACATCGCGGTGGCCGGGGCCGCCGAGTACGGAGACTGGCGTGCGCACCTGCTGAGCTTCGATCAGTGCCGGTCCCTGCTGGCGGCCTACTGCGCCGAGGCGGGCCTGCCGGCGAGCGCGGCCGAGTTCGTAGCCGAGTTGAAGGAGCGCCACGCCAGGCCACCGAGCACCTGGACGCCGGCTACGCCGACAACGAGGACCTGAGTTTCGCCAAAGACGGCACCCTGACGCTCAAGCGGCTGGCCGGGGTCGGCACCAGTGCGGCCGCGGTCAAGCTGGGGGCGGAGATCAAGGCGCGGATGCCCGAGCGCACATATTAGCCGGTTCGGCGTATACGCCACCGACGTGCTGCGGATGCGCCCCGACGCCTTCGACCCGGACCTGCCTGAGATCGACTTCACCACCCTGGCCGAGGCGACATAGACCACCATACGGGGAGCCTGGGCGCTGGGCGGTCCTCCGGGGATGCAGCCAGTTCGGCCGCCCGCAGCTGATGCAGGTCGGGGATGTGGTTGTAGAGAGTGCCGACCGACACGCCCAGCAGTTTGGCAATCGAGGTGACCGACCGTCCGGGGTCGGGCAGCAGATCACGGGCGGCGCGGATGAGGTCAGGGGTGGCCACGGTGGGCCGCCCGCCGGTGCGGGCGCGGGCGCGGGCGGGGGCCAGGCCCTCGTGGGTGCCGGCAAGAAACGACGCTTGAAGACCCTGCTACAGCGGGCAGCCAGACCTGGAAGCCGCTCGCGACCCGTGGCGGGTGCGTCCCGAAGTCGAGATATTTCTGCCATCACGGAACCAGACACGCCGGATCTTGCGATAGATCGGAATGTGCGCCCATTCTTTACACGCCGCCGCGAACCGCCCGCGGTCGGTCCCCGCAGTAACGATGCCGAGCTTCTCGCGGCCGTTGCGGCCGACCAGGTGGAGGCGCTGAAGCTCCTGCACCAGCGGCACGCGCCCTGGCTGCGGGTACGGCTGGCCCGCCGGTGCGCCGACTTCGATCTCGTGGACGACGCGATTCAGGACACCTTCGTTGCCGTCTGGCGCGACGCGCATCGCTACCGCGTGTCGGAAGGCGAGGCGGCGGCGTGGATCTGGACGATCGCGATCCGCAGGCTGATTTCCGCGCTGCGCCGCAGCGGCGCCACCCAGCCCATCGCCGCGCTCGATGACCCGCATGCAGCGGGGAGCCACCGATCAGGCGCACGCCCGGCCGCCGCACACCTGATCACCGAGTCGGCCGAGGACGCGGTCTTGGTCGGCGTGGAGCACGGCAACCTGGGCGCCGCACTGGCCAGGCTGTCGCCGGACCTGCGGGCGGCCATCCAGGCCACCGTCCTCGACGGCCTCACCGTACGTGAGGCCGCCCTGCTCCTCGGCGTCCCCGAGGGAACCGTGAAGACCCGCGTAATGCGGGCCAAGGCCCAGCTCAGGGGGTATCTCGCATGAACGCGCCATGGCACCTGCCCGAAGAGCTGATCGAGCACTACGTGAGCGGCTATCTCGAACCGGTTCAGGTGATGTCGGTGGAGAGCCACCTCGCCCGATGTGAACACTGCCGTGCGGCGGTGCCGTACGAGCGGGGGTGGCTCGCCGAGAGCTGGGCGAGGATCGAGGACCTGGTGGACCGGCCCCGGCCGCGACCTGTGGCGCGGCTTCTGCGCCGGTTCGGTGTCCCCGAGCACGTGGCCACGTTTCTCGCGGCCACCCCTGCTCTTGCCCGGGGATGGCTGCTGGCGGTCACTGCGGTGACGGCCTTCGCCGTGGCTGCCGCCCACTTGGTCAGCCGTGATACCCAGGCCGTTTTCGACGGACTGGTGCCCTTCCTCGTGCTCGCGCCCGTGCTGCCGCTGGCGGGCATCGCCGTCGCCTACGGGCCCCGGGTTGATCCCGTCCACGAACTGCAAGCCGCAACTCCCATGGGAGGTGCCAGGGTCCTGTTGTTGCGCGCCGTCGCTGTGCTGGTAACCGCGATCGTGCTGACGGGAATAGCGACGCCCCTGCTGCCCGGCCCGCCGGGGCTGACGGCGGCGTGGCTACTGCCCGCTCTCGCACTCACCGCGGCCACCCTGGCCATGTCGACCCGATTCCCGCCGCTGATCTCAGCTGCCGCGCTGACCGCCACCTGGTTCTGCGCCGTGGTGACCTCCACCAAGCTCACCGGTGACGTGCTGGCGCCCTTCTCACCTGCGGCCCAGGCTCTGTACGGCGCGGCCGCGCTGATCCTCATCCCTCTCATCTACCTGCGGCGTGCCCGCTTCGACTCAGGAGAACCCAAATGGACCCGACCGTGACCGTTCGCGGCCTGACCAAGAAATACGGCCGGTGCGTCGTGCTCGACGGCCTCACCCTGGAGTTCGGCCGAGGGGTGACTGGGCTGCTCGGCCCCAACGGTGCCGGCAAGACCACGCTGTTGCGGAGCCTGGCGACCACGCTGGCTCCCGACGGCGGCCAGGTGCGCGCTCTCGATCTGGATCCCGCGGACCAGGGCCAGCGGACCGAACTGCGCCGCCGCCTCGGTTACCTCCCGCAGGACCCGGGCTTCTACCCTCACTTCACGCTCTTCGACCTGGTCGACTACGTGGCGATCCTGAAGGAGCTGACGGACCGGCGTGAACGCCACCGGGAGGTGCGCCGGGTCCTTGCGGAGGTCGACCTGGGCGACCGCGCCAGGACGAAGGTGCGCAAGCTGTCCGGTGGCATGAAACAACGGCTGGCCCTGGCCCAGGCGCTGCTCGGCCAGCCCGACCTGCTCATCCTCGATGAGCCCACGGTCGGCTTGGACCCCGAGCAGCGCATGCGGTTCCGGGCGCTGGTCTCCCGGCTCGGCGAGAACCGTACGGTGCTGCTGTCCACCCACCAGACCGAGGACGTCGCGGCCCTGTGCGAGCGCGTGATCGTGATGAATCGGGGGCGCGTGGTGTTTCAGGGGACCCCCGGTGAGCTCGCCACTGTCGCGTCCGGCCAGGTGTGGGTCTCCGACGTGTCTCCCCTGGACTCTCGCCTGTTCTGGCGGACCGCGGACGGCCGCTACCGAAGCCTGGGAGCCAGGCCGCCGGACGCGGCGCCCGCCGCGCCGACCGTCGAGGACGGTTACCTGCTGCTGCTCGGTGAGCCGGTCGGGGCGGCGACATGATCTTCCGATCATTGTTCCTGTTCGAGGTTCTCAGGCTCATACGCAGCCCCATCCCATGGGGTGCCGCCGCGCTCTGCCTGGGGTTGCGGCTCATCGCGACCTGGCAGTGGTTGCCCGACATGAGCGTCGATCCGACGAGCACGTCGGGCGCGATGCTGCTCCTGGCGGTGGCCATGATGCTCACAGCCAACCTTGCGACGTCCCGGGACACCCGGGGCGGCATGCCCGAGACGCTCGGCGCGCTGTCCGGCCACGCCGCGGAGCGGACCAAAGCCGCGACTTTGGCGGCCGTGATGGTCGGAGCCGGGATCGCGCTGCCGTTAATGATCGGCTACTTGCTGGCGCGTTTCGCGATGGGCCCGGTAGCAGGCGTATTCGACCCCTTCGAGGCGCTGGGCGGAGTGCTGGCCGTGCCCTTCGCCGCGACCCTCGGCGCGATGCTCGGCAGGTGGACTCCCTGGCTGGTCGCCGTTCCCGTAATAGCCTTCCTGATCGGCGCGTTCACCTGGATAAACAGTCAGCAGAGCGGTTACGGGAGCTGGTTCCTGCCCGTCGTGCTCTTCCATGGGCCCGACTGGCCACAACGCCCATCGGCGTTGCACGCCATCTACCTCCTCGCTTCCGTCGCTCTCTTCGCGGCCCTGGCCCTGCTGCGGCACGGGGCCAGGCCGGTGCGGCTGGTCGCGGCCCTGACTGCTGCGGCGGTTGCGGTGCCCACGGGGGCGGTCGCGACCGCCGCCGCTCCGGGGGAGGAGATCAACCACCGGTTCGAGACCATGCAAAAAAATCCGGCCGAGTTGCTCAACGACATGGACGCCCAGGTCCGCGAACGCTATTTCGGGCGGGACGCGCGGCGATGCGAGAAGCACAGCGCGGTCACCTACTGCGCCTTCCCGGACTACGTCGCCTGGATCGCGTCTTGGGTATCGGCGGTGAACCCCGTGGCGCAGGCGCTGCCCCCGGCGGCGCGTGACCGGCTGCCGGTCGTGCGGCAATTCACCGACACATGGTTCAGCGCGGAGGACGATGAGGAGCCGTCCATCCGCACGTTCATGATGTGGGGACGGGCCGGAGCCGAGGACACCTACCGGGCCGTGCTCGCCTCTCAGCTCATCCGCTCTGTGCTGGGACTGCGACCGCCGAGTGCGGGCTGCGACCTCCAGGGCCAGAGCAGGGCACTGGTGGGTCTGTGGCTGCTCGGCCAAGCCGTTGCGCTGGCTCCGCCTGAGGGCCGAGAGATCCAGATTGGTTCCTCCGCCTTCCTGCCGGTGCAGTCACCGCTGGGCATGGTCCGGTACGGCACGGCCGAGCTGGGGTACGCCCGCAGGCTGCTCGCCACGCCCGGTGCCCAGCAACGGATTTGGACGCACTGGGACACGCTGCTGAAGCCCGGCACGACGGTCGAGCAGGCGCTTCCGCTGCTGGGCCTGCGTCCCGAGTTCGCCGCCGAGCCGGTGAAGGGGCAGCCATGCTCGTGATCCAGCTCATCAGACCGGTCGCGCGGGCGATCGACTGGATTCCTCTCGCGGTCACCGGAATGCTTGCCGTGGTCATGGCCTCGGTGATGGAGGCCGGTTCTGCGTTAGGCGTCGGGACCGCTTTCACCCTGCTCAGGATGATGGGAGTGATGCTGGGCGCCGCCGCCGGATTCGCCGTGATCGACGAGATGACCGTCAGTACGGGCGCGACCCCGGTGCCCCGCTGGCTCCGCCAGTGGCTGCGCTGCGGCCTCGGAGGCCTTACCACGGGGCTGATGTGGGGGATCGCGTGCGCCATCGCTGTAGCCCGGCTGCCCGAGGGCGGACAGCTCAAGGTTGCGGGGATGGCGGCGGAGGCAGCGGTGTGCATCGCGATCGGCCTGCTGACGGCATCGATAGCCGGGCGCATGCACCAAGGGAAGGCGGCCGCCCTCGCGGCCATGGGCGGTTTGCTAGTGATCGTCTCGGTGAGCCTGGTTCTGCGGGGACCCTACTGGCCGTGGCTCTATCCGGAAGAGGAGAACTGGGAGATCGTGCACCATGGGTGGCTGGCCATGCTGCCGCCCATACTCGCCGCACTGGGCTGGGCGAGCCGGGATCTACGCTGAGAAGCCGGACAAGGCGTCGGCTTCATCGATTCTCGGGTGTTCTGCCGCCTGGCTTGTGCCAATCGTAAGCACCGAAACGCTGAGCGCCTGCTCGGACACCGTCCAGGCGACTCTGCCCATGCCACCGTTTATCGGAGACATCGTTGAACCATCGGTTCCAGATGGAGCCGGCAGCGTCGGCGGTGATCTCTTCCCTACCGCACACGAGACCAGTGAGCTCACCCACTTCGGGGTCGTATCGATTGATCAACTGACAGCAGCGGCTACCTGATCATCAATCATGACTCCAGCATGCCTCAGAACAGCCGAGCTTCCGTGCGATCACTCTCGGCCACATCTGCACCCGACAGTCGGACGAATACGCGACAGTTGATTACACGACTCCGCCAGTCAGCCAGGCCTGGTGGCGCGACTGAAGCCGGCGCCGGCCGGTGAACGGCAGGCCGGCCAGCCGCGGCGGAGGGCTAGGTGGCGTGGGTGAGTTTGTCGGGGTTGGTGACGGCGTAGATGCCGCTGATCTGGGTGCCGTCGGGGGTTAGTTCGAGGACGAGGACGGCGTAGGGGGCGCCGGCGGCGAAGATGAGGGCGCTGGGGTCGCCGTTCACCTGGCGCCACTGGATGTCGAGGCCCTCCAGGGGCTGGTAGCGGCGGGCGATGAGGACCTTGGCCACGCGCTCGCGCCCGTGCACCGGGTGGCGTCCCGCCGCGGGTGCCTTGCCGCCGCCGTCGGCCCACATGGTGACGTCAGGGGCCAGGAGTTCCATGAGGGAGGCGAGGCTGCCGCCTTCGAAGGCGGTGCGGACGAAGCGTTCGGTGACCTGGCGCCGCAGGCCGGGATCGACGTTGTAGCGGGGGCGGCGGGCCTGGACGTGCTCGCGGGCCCGGTGGGCGACCTGCCGCACCGAGACGGGAGTTCGGCCGAGGATGCGGCTGATCTCGGTGTGGGCATAGCCGAACACCTCGTGCAGGACGAAGACGGCGCGTTCGAGCGGCGTGAGCGTTTCCAGCACGACCATGAGAGCCATCGAGACCGACTCGGTCCGCATCGCCTGCTCGGAGGCGTCGGAGATCAGCGGCTCGGGCAGCCAGGGCCCGACGTAGGTCTCGCGGCGGCGGCTGATGTCGTTTTGCCGTGCCAGCGCCTGATTGACCGCGATGCGCACCAGGTAGGCGCGCGGGTGCTCGATGGGGGTGCCGCGCGAGCGCCGATCCCAGGCCAGCCACGTCTCCTGCAGCACGTCCTCGGTGTCGGCCACGCTGCCGAGCATGTTGTAGACCATGGAGAACAGCAGTTCCCGGTGGTCGTCGAATTCCGACATGCCTATAGAGAGGGCGGAGCGGCCGGGAATGTGACATCCCTGGGACGCTCACTCGTGACCGGAGCCGCTTTCCTTCGCACCATGCGCGCCTCCCACAACACGATCGCCGACGACTACGCCGAACGTTACCGCCACGGCAGGTGCCGGCCCGACGACGTCGCCACCATGCTGGGCAAGGCGGGGCTCGCCGTACAACTCAGGACGCAGCGCAAGTGAAGAGTGCACAGCCGCGAAGGCGCGGCTGTGCACCCCGCACATGAAAGCCGAACCTTCGCGACATACGGTTCAGGGTATGAGCTATCGCGTCGCCATGGACATCGGCGGCACCTTCACCGACGTCGTGTGTTACGACGAGCGGACAGGGGCCGTCGTGGCCTCGAAGGCCCCCACCACCCCCGGAGACCTGGCCGAGGGCGTGTTCGCCGCCCTGGGCCGCGTGGTCGACTCGCCCAAGGACATCTCCTTCTTCGTTCACGGCACCACGCAGGGACTGAACGCGCTGCTGGAACGCAAGGGCGCCCGCGTGCTGCTGCTGGCCAACGAGGGCGGCCGCGACGTCTACCAGATCGCCCGCGGCAACCGTGACCGCATGTTCGATCTTCGCTACCGCAAGCCCACCCCGCTGGTTCCCCGCCAGGACGTCATGGAGGTCGGCGGTCGCCTCGACTGGCGCGGCCAGGAACTCGCGCCGCTGGATGAGCAGGCCGTACGGCAGGCCGCCCGCAGAGCCCGCCAGGAGGGCTTCGACGCGGTGGCGGTGTGCCTGCTGTTCGCCTACGCCAACCCCGACCACGAGATCAGGGCCGGCCGGATCCTGCGCGAGGAGCTCGGCGAGGAGGTGCTGGTGGTGCTGTCGCACGAGGTGGCCCGCGAGTGGCGCGAGTACGAGCGCACCTCCTCGGCTGTGCTCGAGGCCTACACCGGCCCCGTCGTGCGCCGCTATCTGGCCAGGATCGAGCAGCGTTTCGCCGAGCGCGGCCTGACGGTGCCGGTGCACGTCATGCAGTCCTCCGGCGGGCTGGTCCACGCCGGCTACGCGATGCGCCGCCCGCTGCAGACGCTGCTGTCGGGCCCGGTCGGCGGCACGATGGGCGGCGTTGCCGCCGCGCGCCTCATCAACAAAGACAACGTGATCTGCGTGGACATGGGCGGCACCTCCTTCGACGTCTCCCTGGTGGTCAACGGCCGTCCCGACATCAGCGCCGAGGCCCGCATCGAGGGCTACCCGGTGCTGATGCCGGTGGTCAACCTGCACACCATCGGCGCCGGCGGCGGCTCGATCGCCTACTCCGAGGCCGGCGCGCTGCGCGTGGGACCCGAGTCGGCCGGGGCCGTGCCGGGGCCGGCCTGCTACGGCAGGGGTGGGGAGCAGGCGACGGTGACCGACGCCAACGTGGTGCTCGGTCGGGTGGATCCGGCCTGGTTCGCCGGCGGGCTGATGAGCCTGGACACCGAGGCCGCGGGCACCGCGATCGCCACCCTGGCCGAGGAGCTGGACCTGGATCCGCTGCAGCTGGCCGAGGGCATCTGCGACGTGGCCAATGCCAAGATGGCCCAGGCCATCCGCACGCTGACCGTCGAGCACGGGGTCGAGCCGCGCGAGTTCGCGCTGGTGGCCTTCGGCGGGGCCGGCGCGATGCACGCGGTGTTCATCGCCCGCGAGCTGGGCATCTCCGAGGTGGTCATCCCGCGATTCCCCGGCGCGTTCTCCGCCTGGGGAATGCTGGAGGCCGACGTACGGCGCGACCTTACCCACCCCTACTTCCGGCCGCAGGACGCGCTGAAGGGCCACGACATGGCCGCGCGCCTGGCGAGCCTGGAGGAGCAGGCGCTGCAGGCGCTGGCAGGGCAGGGCGTGCCGGAGGATCGGCGGCGGGTGGAGCACGCGGTCGACATGCGCTACGAGGGCCAGGACTACACGCTGACCATCCCGCTGCGCGATGCCGACGAGCCGGCCGAGCCGGAGTTCCTCGACGAGATCGCCGCCCGCTACGCCGAGGCGCACACCGGCCGCTACGGTCACGCCACGCCCGAGGCGCCGGTGGAGTTCGTGATGCTGCGCAGCACCGGGTTCGGCTCCTTCCCGCGTACGGCCGCCGCTCAGGTGGCCGAGACGGATGGCGTGCCGCCGGCCGTACGGGATGTGATCTTCGACGGCGACGTGCACCAGACGCCGGTGCTGCGCCGCGACGGGCTGCGGGGCGAGCTGTCCGGGCCGGCGATCGTGGTGGAGGAGACCGCGACGACGGTGATCCCGCCCGGGTGCCTGGCCTGGGTGGACGACAACGGATTCCTCATCGTGAAGGTGGATGGCAAGCAGTGATCGACCCCGTGACGACCGAGATCATCCGCTGCGCGCTGCTGCAGGCCGCCGAGGACATGAACACCACCCTCATCCGCTCGTCCTACACCCCGGTCATCTACGAGGGCAGAGACTGCGCGGTGGCGCTGCTCGACCGCGACCACAACGTGCTGGGCCAGTCGTCGGGGCTGCCGATCTTCCTGGGCAACCTGGAGGTGGTCACCCGCGAGACCGAGGCCCGCTTCGGGCGCGAGGTGTGGCAGGAGGGCGATGTGTGGGTGCTCAACGACTCCTACATCGGCGGCACCCACCTCAATGACGTCACCGTCTACGGCCCGATCTTCGCCGGAGGTGAGCTGGTGGGGTTCGCGGCCTCGCGGGCGCACTGGCTGGATGTGGGGTCGAAGGATCCGGGCGGGTCGATGGACTCCACCTCGATCTTCCAGGAGGGGCTGCGGCTGGGCCCCGTCAAGGTCTACCAGAACGGCGAGCCGTGCCGGGACCTGCAGGAGGTGATAGCGCGCAACGTGCGCTTTCCCGCCGCGACGCTGGGAGACATGCGGGCGCAGGTCAGCTGCGCGATGACCGGGCAGCGGCGGCTGCAGGAGATCGTGTCGCGGTGGGGGATCGACACCGTGATGGCCGCGCGGGATGAGATCTTCGCCCAGACCGAGCGGATGGAGCGGGCGGCGATCGCCGCCATTCCCGACGGCATCTACGAGGCTTCGGGATTCCTGGACAACGACGGCATCGACCTGTCGCGGCCGCTGCCGGTCAACGTGACGGTGGCGGTGTCGGGGGAGTCGATCCATGTGGACCTGACCGACTGCGCCGACCAGGCCACCGGGCCGGTCAACTGCGGCGCCGCCCAGGCGGTCGCGGCGGTGCGGGTGGCCTACAAGCTGCTGGTGTCGGGGGAGGTGCCGCTCAACGGCGGCTCGTTCCGGCCGCTGTCGGTGGAGACGCGACCGGGCTCGATGCTGGCCGCGCAGTCGCCGGCGGCCTGCCAGTACTACTACTCCCACCTGGGGCTGCTGATCGACCTGGTGGTCAAGGCGCTGGCGCCGGCGCTGCCGGACAAGGTGGCCGCGGCCTCCTACGGCGACTCGATGATCGTGCAGTTCACCGGCACCGACCCGCGCACCGGCAAGCTGTACGTCTCGCAGGAGGCCACCGTCGGCGGCTGGGGCGCCTGGGACGGCGGCGACGGCGAGGACTGCCTGATCAACAACGTCAACGGGTCGTTGCGTGACATGCCGATCGAGGTGCTGGAGACGCTGTTCCCGGTGCGGGTGACCCGCTACGAGATGCGCGCGGGCACCGGCGGCGACGGGCAGTGGCGCGGCGGCAACGGCGTGGTGCGCGAGTACGAGTTCTGCGGCGACACGTCGCTGTCGCTGTGGTTCGAGCGTTCGGTCACCCCCGCGTGGGGGCTGGCAGGCGGCCGGGCGGGCGTGCCGCCGCGGGTGGTGCTCAACCCCGGCACGGCCGGCGAGCGCGAGATGCTGAAGATCAACGCGCTGCCGGTCAAGGCGGGCGACGTGCTGCGCTGCGAGTCCGGCGGTGGCGGCGGCTACGGCCCGCCCCAGCTGCGCTCGCTGGAGGCGATCGCCGACGACCTGGCACAGGGCCTGATCCTGACCTGAGCTGGTACGGCGGGCTGCCCTACTCCTCCTGGTCGACGGTGACGACGATCTTGCCGAACTGGGTGCCGGAGTCCATGTGCCGGTGGGCATCCACGATGTCCTCCAGCGGGAACAGCCGGTCCACCACGGGACGGAAGGCGCCCTCGCGCAGGCCGGCGGTGACGAACGCGGCGGCGCGGCGCAGCCGCTCGGGGTCCCTGGTGGTCTCGTGCATGGTGTAGGTGCGCATGTTGAGCGCGGGCATGCCCAGCTCGAACCCGGGATACGGGGTGGGCTGCCC
This sequence comes from Nonomuraea sp. NPDC050536, assembly GCF_044457685.1. Taxonomy (NCBI): domain Bacteria; kingdom Bacillati; phylum Actinomycetota; class Actinomycetes; order Streptosporangiales; family Streptosporangiaceae; genus Nonomuraea; species Nonomuraea sp. NPDC050536. Next base: position 270,400 of record NZ_JBITHD010000004.1, on the reverse strand, counting down.
GCTGAGCGCGCCGTACAGGAACAGCGTCCCGCCGGGCGCCACCGCGGAGGCCAGCCGGGTGACGCCGGGCCCGGCGACGGCGTCGAAGACGTACTCGGCGCCGCGGCCGCCGGTCAGCGTCAGCACCTGGGCGGCCACGTCCTGCTCGTCGGAGACGATGACCTCGGCCGCGCCCTCCTCGATCAGGCGTCGCGCCTTGTCGCGGGTGCGAGTGACGGCGATCGGGGTGGCGCCCACGCGGTTGGCGGTGTGGATGGCGGCCAGGCCGACGCCGCTGGAGGCCGCGGTCAGCACCACCACGTCGCCCGCCCGCATCCCGCCGACCTCGACCAGCCCGCCGTAGGCGGTCACGTAGGGCATCCACACCGCCGCGCCGGACACGGCGTCCACCCCGTCGGGGCGGTGCAGCAGCGCGGAGGCGGGCACGATCGCCTTACGGCCGTAGACGCCGTAGTCGTTCTGCGAGAAGCTCGGCACGACGCTCACCGCCTGCCCCGCCTCGAACCCGGTCACCTGGGGGCCGACGGCCTCGATCACGCCGGCGGCCTCGGTGCCGAGCCGGGCGGGCAGCTGTTTGACCGGTTCGATGTACACGTCGCTGCGGAACAACGCCTCGGCCCTGTTGATCCCGATCGCGTCCACGCGGATCAGCACCTCGCCGGGCCCCGGCTCGCCGGTGTCCACCTCTTCCAGCCGCAACACCTCGGGCCCGCCGGTCTCATGAAAGCGCACAGTCTTCGTCATGCGGAACACTCTGGCCCCGAAGTACGACCGCTGTCAAACTTTGATGATTGTCGTACCATGGGGCTCATGGGACGTACGCCGGCGCATCCAGAGGTCTCCCGCTTCGACCTGCAGCAGGTGCTCGAGGCCGTGGTAGACCCGGTACGGCGCAGCATCGTCGTGCAACTGGAGGCCGCGGGCCGGGACGTGGCCTGCGGCGGGTTCGACATCCCGGTCAGCAAGTCGACCGCCACCCACCACTTCAAGGTGCTGCGCGAGGCGGGCCTGATCCGGCAGTACTACGTGGGGACCTCGCGGATGAACGCGCTGCGTCGCGAAGACATGAACCAGGCCTTCCCCGGCCTGCTCGACGCCCTGACCACACCCGAGGCCACGCGGCGCTGAGATCAAGGCGGAGTGCTATGCTGCTCTGTCGGACGGATTCACTTCACGCCCTGACAGACCTCCGGTTAGGAGTATAGCACGGAATGGCGAATCGTCAAGATGCTCTTACCGAGGCCATGGCCACCGAGCAGGTCAAGGTCTCGATGCTGTACGGCAGGCTCGATGCGGCCAGGCGGCGGGCGCGCACGACACTGAGCGAGGTCTACGCCAGGGGAGCCGCGGGCGGGACCCGGCAGGCGATGGTCGAGCGGGAGGCCGTCGCGGGCGAGCAGGCGCGCCGGCTGGCGCAGCTGAACGCGGTCGAGCGGGGCCTGTGCTTCGGCCGCATCGACGACACCTCAGGACAGAGCACCTACATCGGCCGTATCGGGCTGCGCGACGAGGAGCACGAGTCGGTCCTGATCGACTGGCGCGCCCCGGCCGCCCGCCCCTTCTACGTGGCCACCGCCGGTGACCCCGGCGAGCTGGTGCGCCGCCGCCACCTGCACCTGCGTGACCGCACGGTGGTCGGCATCGACGACGAGGCCTTCGACCTGGAGCGGATGAGCGACGGCGACCGCGACACGCTGGTCGGCGAGGCGGCCCTGCTGGCCGCGCTGCGCAGGGGCCGCACCGGCCGGATGAGCGACGTGGTGGCCACCATCCAGATCGAGCAGGACCGCGTCATCCGCTCAGCCCTGCAGGGCGCCCTGGTCGTGCAGGGCGGGCCGGGCACCGGCAAGACGGTCGCGGCGCTGCACCGCGCCGCCTTCCTGCTCTACACCCACCGCGACACGCTCGAGCGGCGCGGCGTGCTGGTGGTCGGGCCGAACCCGATGTTCCTGCGCTACATCAGCCAGGTCCTGCCCGCGCTCGGCGAGACGCAGGTGGTCATGGCCACGCTGGGCGAGCTGTTCCCCGGCGTGCGCACGAGCCTGCCCGACGAGCCGCGCGCCGCCGTCGTCAAGGGCGATGCGCGCATGGCCGAGCTGGTGGCGCGAGCCGTACGCGATCGCCAGCGTGTCCCCAAGGGCGACCTTGAGGTCGAGGTGGACGGAGTGCGGATGGTCGTGCCGCACGAGGCGTGCGTGCGGCTGCGCGAGCGGGCCAGGGCGGTGCGGCTGCCGCACAACATGGCACGCAAGCTGTTCGTGACCGAGCTGCTGAAACAGCTGGCGCTGGCCGAGGCGCGCGCGGTGGAGGCGGCGCTGCGCCTGGACGAGATCGACTTCGGCGAGCCTGAGCTGAACGAGCCGATCGAGCTGGACAAGGACCTCGACGAGGTCGACCTGGCCCTGGCCGGCGAGCGGCTGTGGGCCGAGCCCGCGGTACGGCGGGCGGCCGACGAGCTGTGGCCGGAGCTCACCCCACAGCGCCTGATCGGCGAGCTGCTTGCCGATCAGGACACCCTGTGGGCGGTCTGCCCGTCCGGGCTGGACTGGGAGGCGCTGGTGCGCCCGGCGGACGCGCAGTGGACGGTGGGCGACGTGCCACTGCTGGACGAGGCGGCCGAGCTGCTCGGCCAGGACGACACCGCCCGCCGCCTCGCCGACCGCCAGGACGGCGACGACTGGCAGGAGCAGGAGCTGTACGCGCGCGAGGTGCTCGACGTCACCGGGCTGATCGAGGAGGGCATCTTCGTGCAGGCCGAGGTGCTGGCCGAACGGCAGGCCGACGCCGGCGCGGAGCTGACCATCGCCGACCGGGCGGCGGCCGATCGCTCGTGGGCCTACGGGCACGTGATCGTGGACGAGGCGCAGGAGCTGTCGGCGATGGCCTGGCGGATGGTGATGCGCCGGGTGCCCGCCAAGTCGCTGACCGCGGTGGGCGACCTGGCGCAGACCGGGTCCTCGGCCGGGGCGCGCTCGTGGGGCCAGGTGCTGGATCCGCACCTGGCCGGGCGCTGGCGAGAGGAGCGGCTGCTGGTCAACTACCGTACGCCGGCGGAGATCATGCGACTGGCTGCCGACGTGCTGCGCTCCTTCGACCCCGGCGGGCAGGTGCCGGAGTCGGTGCGCGAAGGGGAGGCCGAGCCGCGGGCGGTCCGCACGGGCCTGGACGGGCTGCCACGGGTGGTGGCCGAGGAGCTCGAGACGATCGAGGAGGGGCAGGTGGGCGTGATCGTGCCCGACGCCCTGCACGAGGCCGTCTGCGGGCTGCTGCCGGCGGGGGACCTGGACGCCCAGGTGGTGACGCAGGCCAAGGGGCTGGAGTTCGACGCGGTCGTGGTGGTGGAGCCCGGGTCCATCCTGGCGCAGTCACCGATGGGCGGCAGGGACCTGTACGTGGCGGTCACCAGGGCCACCCGGCGCTTGACGGTGGTGCACGAGGGTGAGCTTCCCGAGGTACTGTCTCGGCTGGCTTAGAAATCTACTTTGTAAAGGGCGTGGGTAGATGCGAAATCCGAGATCCACCCACCAAAACCCTCATCTCCGAGGGAGAGGGGGTCCCCGTAGCAAACGGTGGAAATCCAACGGATTAACGGGGTCAGCCCACATAAGCCCAAAACCCACATTGGGATGATCTTGAAGCAGCGAGCGGCGGGCGTTCGCGCTGGTTGAGGTCGGGTGCTGCCACGGATAATGCTCTATTATCTGCGCCATCAGGAAGCGCGACCTGCGGTGACATCTCCCGTCCGCGACACGAACCGGTCCTGTTATCTGCGGCAAGGGGGGAGCGGTGCCCACCGTCGTCCATCTACCGGTCGGCAAGACGCTCACCGTCCGGACCTCCGCCGACGTCTTCCTCGACTCGCTCGGCAACCCGAACACGATCCGCGCCTACAGAATCGGGGTGGGCAAGACCGCGCTGCGGCTCGGCGAGGACCGGCCGCTGGCCTCCATCGCCGACGATGAGGTCGGCGAGGCCCTGGAGCTGCTGTGGGGCACCGCCGCGGTGAACACCTGGAACGCCCGCCGCGCGTCGGTGCTGTCCTGGCTGGGGTGGTGCCGCGAGCGCGGCCATGAGGCGCCAGAGGTTCCGGCGTGGACCAAGCGGCTGACGGTGCCGGACTCCGACACCCCGGTCCGCTCGCGTGCGGCCATCGACCGGCTGATCGCCCGCCGGGAGGTGCGTCTGCGGGAGAAGACGCTGTATCGGATGCTGTATGAGAGCGCCGGGCGGGCGGAAGAGATCTTGGGCGTGAACATCGAGGACCTGGACCTTGCGGGGCGCCGCTGCCAGGTCAAGGCCAAGGGCGCGCAGACCAAGGCCCGCCGTCGGGGCCAGGTGCGTGAGGACTTCGTGCTGGAAAACCTCTACTGGGACGCCGGCACCGCCCGGCTGCTGCCCCGCCTGCTCAAGGGCCGCACCCGCGGCCCGGTGTTCGTCACCCACCGCCGCCCCGGGCCCGGGAAGGTGGTCAGCGCCCGGGACGTGTGCCCCGACACCGGCTTGGCCCGGCTGTCGTATGGGCAAGCCCGTGCCCTGCTGGATGAGCACACCGCCGTCGGCGGGCCGGGCACGGGCTGGGATCTGCACGAGTTCCGCCACTCGGCCCTGACGCACCTCGGGCAGGCCGGAGCGAGCCTGCTGATGCTGATGGCCAAGTCGCGGCATAAGAAGCCGGAGAACCTGCGCCGCTATTTCAAGCCCTCTCCGGAAGCCATCGCCGAGCTCACCAGCTTGCTCGCGCCCGGCGACAGCGTGCGCTGAATGTGGGTGGGACATCCCGCTCAAAGGTTGGGTCAGTGGTCATCGCTCACATAGAGGAACACAGCGCTAGGACACCCGCTTGTTGGCGAGGACCGCGATCAGCAGCGGTACAACAGCCCAGGCGCCCAGGACAGCGAAGGCGGCCGCGTCCGGCATGATGTTCGGCATCTGCTCGATGAGCTGAAGCGCCGGATAGCCCGGCAGGATCCGGTTGACCACCTCACCACCCGGCAACATCCGCCCGGCGAAGGGAACCAGCACCATCAGCACCACGAGCACGGAGATCGCCACGACGCCGTTGCGGAAGATCGCGCCGAGTGAAAGCCCGAGCATCGTGGTCATCACGATCATGAGCGTGCCGCCGCCGATCACCGCCCATGCTCCGGCGGGTGGCAGCGTGGGGTTGAATCCGGAGGCCACCGCGTGCCCGTACAGGTATCCGGGGATCGCGATGAGCAGTGAAGCGGCGATGGCGATCCCACCCAGCACGGACGCCTTGGCGAGCAGCACCCGTGAGCGCGACGGCGTGGCGATGAAGGTCGTGTGGATCATGCCGGAGGTGTACTCGCCGCTGATCGACATGGTGCCGAGCATGCCGAGCGGCAGCTGAGCCAGCACGACCCCGACATAGACGGCCACGACGATCCCCATCGCGGCCTGCTCGCCCGTCTGTCCCGGTTCCCAGCGTGAGATCACGGTGGATGCGCCGAGCGCGGTGAGCGCGAGCGCCGTCAGCACCCCCACGCCCAGGGCCCACCAGGTTGAACGCAACGTACGCAACTTGATCCACTCGGCGGCGACGGCATTCACGACGCGCTCCCTTCGATGACCTTCATGAACGTGTCCTCCAGCGACATCCCGGGCCGCACGAACTGCGTGATCTCCGTGTCGGCCAGCAGCCGGCCCCGCCCGATGACGATCAGGTGATCGGCGGTGACCGCCATCTCGTGCATGAGATGGCTGGAGACCAGCACGGTCCGCCCCTCGGCTGCCAGCGACTTCAGCAGCCCGCGCATCCACCGGATGCCTTCGGGGTCGAGCCCGTTGAGCGGCTCGTCGAGCAGCAGTACCTCGGGATCGCCGAGCAGGGCGGCAGCCAGCCCCAGCCGCTGCTTCATGCCGAGGGAGAAGCCGCCAACTCGCTTGCGCCCCGCTTCGCCGAGCCCGACCAGCTCCAGCAGCCCGCCGATGCGCGTGCGGGAGATCCCGTTAGCTCTGGCCAGCCACTGCAAGTGCTGCTCGGCACGACGTCCGCCCTGCACGGCGCTTGCGTCGAGCAGGGCGCCGACATGGGTGAGGGGGCGATCCAATGTCCGGTACGGCACGCCGTTCACGGTGGCCCGTCCGGAGGTCGGTCGGTCGAGTCCGAGGATGATGCGCATGGTCGTGGTCTTGCCCGCGCCGTTCGGCCCGAGGAATCCGGTGATCTTTCCGGGGGTGACGGTGAAGGACAGGTCGTCGACGGCGGCGCTCTGCCCGAAGCGTCTGGTCAATCCGATGACTTCGATCATGTCCATCACGATCCGCGTCGTTGGCCGGACCGCGCATCGGTCCTGAGACCGATACGCGCCACCGAGCCCGGTGGCTAGGGTCGAGGATGTGCGTGATCAGCCCCGGCTTCCCCTGCTGAGCCGGATACCGGACTGGGCCTGGGTGTCCCTCGACACTGTGGTGGCGCTGCTGCTGGCAGCCGGCTTCCTCGGGCTCATCAACTCGCGTAATCCCGCGCCGCCCGACATGCTCGACTACACGGTGGCCCTGGCCACCAGCTTGCCCCTCGCGGTCAGGCGCCTGTGGCCGCGGGCGGTGTTCGTGGTCGTGCTGATCGGCGGGCTGGGGATGCGGGAGTTCCTCATCCCGCAGGCAGATCCGTTCGGCCTGCCGCTCGTGCTGTACACGCTGGCCACCCGGAGCAAGGCGGTGCCCGCGCTGCTCGTGGCGGTGGCGGTCACGATGCAGGGGGTGGTGGAGTTTCCGCTGCGGGGCCAGGTCCTCGATCAGCTCGGGCTGGTGCTGGCGATCGTGGTGGCGGCCTGGACCGCCGGCACCGCGGTACGGCAGCGCAGGCTCTACACCGAGCAGCTGGCCGCCAAGGCTGAAGAGCGGGCCCGTGCCGAGGTGGCCAACGAACGCCTACGCATCGCCCGAGAGCTGCATGACGTCATCGGTCACAGCCTCAGCACGATCGCCGTGCAAGCCGGTATCGAACGGCACGTCGGCGGCGTCGAGGAGATGAGCCGCGCGCTGGGCTCGATCGAAGAGACCAGCAGGTCGGCGCTGCGCGAGACCAGGCGCCTGCTCGGCGTGCTGCGCGAGGACAGCCCGGCAGACCTGGTCCCCGCTCCCGGGCTCGGCGACCTCGACGATCTCCTGGCCAGGATCAGGGCCGCGGGCCTGGAGGTGCAGTTACGCCTCGACGGCGATGTCCGGGGGGAGATGGAGCTCACGGTCTACCGGATCGTGCAGGAAGCGCTGACCAACGTGCTCAAGCACGCCGGGGCCCAGCGGGCCACGGTGCTGATCGAACGGCAGGAAGAGGGGCTGGTCGTGGAGATCACCGATGACGGGAGAAACGCGCGGGAGCAGCCCTACGGAGACGGGCTGACAGGGCTGCGCGAGCGCGTGCGCATCTTCGGCGGCGAATTCGAGGCGGGCGTCCACCCGGTGCGTGGTTTCCGGGTGATGGCGAGGTTGCCGCTGTGATCAAGGTGCTGGTAGCCGACGACCAGCCACTCATCAGGGCGAGCTTCCGCCGGCTGATCGACAGCGTGCCGGGATTCCAGGTGTACGGCGAGGCCGCGACGGGCGCGCAGGCAGTCGCCGTCGCCGCGAGCGAACCGCCCGACCTGGTGCTGATGGACGTGCGGATGCCCGAGATGGATGGCATCGAGGCCACGCGCCGCATCTGCGCCGCGAATCCGCAGGCGCGCGTGCTCATCGTGACCACCTTCGACCTGGACGAGTACGTCTACGGAGCGCTCCAGGCCGGCGCCGCGGGCTTCCTGCTCAAGGACACCCCGCCGACCGAGCTGATCAGGAGCGTGCAGGCGATCGCGTCCGGCGACTCCCTACTCGGGCCCAGCGCCACGCGGCGGCTGATCGAGCGTTACGTGAGCCGACCGGCCCGTCGCCTGGACATCAGCGAACGCGAGCGACAGGTGCTGGTCCTGGTGGCGCGCGGCCTGTCCAACGCGGAGATCGCGCAGACCCTGTACGTCACGCTGAGCACAGTCAAGACGCACGTCAGCAGCCTGCTGCTGAAGCTTGACGCCCGCACCAGGGTTCATCTGGTCATCGCCGCCTACGAGGCGAATCTCGTCTAGAGCCTTTCAAAGTCGATCTACGACACGCCGTTGATCGACTCCGAGGCAGTCCCTCTGGAATAGGTCGGGGTCGAAGTCGTCGGGACGCAGGCGCAGCACGTCGGTGGCATACAGCCCGAACCGGCTGATGTGCGCAGTCAGGTAGGGCGACAGCTGCGCGATGTCGGCCGCGGTGATGTCCTTGCCCTGCTCAGGCTGCCAGCCCTCGGCCAGCAGTTGGCGGAGCACGTCCGTCATGTCCAGCGCGGTGTGGAAGATCACGCAGTTGGCCAGCAGGGAGTTGAACTTGATCATCTTCTCCTGCTCGGCCGGGTCGTTGTCGGCGATGACACCGTCGTTGCCGAACCGCAGCCAGGCGGAGAACCCGTTGAACCCCTCGACCTTGTTGGTGACCGCGGTGATGCGCCGCCGCAGGGCCGGATCGGCCAGGAAGCGAAGCAGCGCAACGGTGCGCACGCTGCGGCCGACCTCGCGAAACGCCCGGTAGATCTCGTTCTTGCGTGAATGGGAGCCGAGCCGGCGCAGCAGCGTGACGGAGTTGAGCCTGCCCTCCCGGATGGAGATCGCCACCCGCATGAGGTCGGGCCACATCTTCTCCACCAGGTCCCAGTCGATCACGTTGCGGTTGCCGCCCTCACCACAGAACAAGGAGTCGATGTGCCGGTAGGCGACCTGATCGGCGTGCTGGAAGAAGGTCAGGCCCTTCCAGTTACGGATACGCGGCATCAGATCGAACCCGAACAAATGCGCCAAAGTGAAGACAGGGAACGACTGGCCCTGAGTATCGGCGTGCACGGTCTTGGGCTGGACCTCGGAGGCGTTGGCGAGCAGCCCCTCGATGATGTAGATCGCCTCCCATGCCCCACAGGGCACAAAACGGGAAAACAAGGCAATATAGTTATCCGATACGTAATGGTAGGCAATACCGCCAAAGCCCCCATATCGGATCGAAGTCTCGGCCAGCAGGTTGTCGATGTAGGTGTCGACCTGCGTGCCATCGGTGCCCACGCTGCTGCCATCACCCCACGCCTTGACCACGTCGAGCTGGGCGAAGGCGTTGACCACATCGGTGATCGCCTTGTTCAGCTTGGCCAGGGTGATGTGCCGGTTCTTGGCTAGGGAGATCTCGTGCGCGGTGATCCCCTCGATATGGCGAGCGGCTTCGGCCGGGCCCATGTTCGACCCGCACGCGAAGGTGGTCAGCACGTAGCGTTCCTGGGGCTTGCTTAGCTTGTTGTCGTGGCCGGAGGCGGGCCCGAAGTGGCGGTGCCAGCCCAGCCAGTAGGCGGTGCGTGAGGCGATCTCGATCAGCGTGCGCTCGGGCATCCGGGATGCGATCTCCGCCCACCGGCTGGCTGGAAGCCCGCGCTGGCTGGAAGGGCGCCACCAGCGCCGCGGTGTTCCTCAACCAGCGCGGTGCAGCAACGTTGACTTGCCCGCGCCGCTCGGCCCCGTGACGGCGACGATCTCACCCTCCGCGATCTCCAGACAGACACCGGTCAGCGCCCTGGTCTGGCCGAACGACTTGCCCAGGCCCCTTGCCTCAAGCATTGCTGTCCTCCTTCATCCGCGCGAGCGCGGTCTCGATCCAGCGCAGGTCGGCGTCAAGGTGCTGCAGCGCGTAGCCGGAGTGCCCCGGCTCACCGGAACATAATTAGCCGCAGGCCAGGCCTGAATCCGTTGGATTTCCGCTGTTTGCTACGGCGACCCCGAGAGGGTCGGCGCGGCCACGGTTCTGGATGGCGTTGCGGCGGGTCACCGTGCACGGACCCTCAGCCGAAGTGGGCCCGCGAGGAGGATCGGAACGGACTGTGTCGGTAGCGGGGTTGATGCAGCAGCGGAACAGAAAGTCACGGTAGGGATGTAGGTTCCGCGGCTCGGTGAACAGCATCGGCCGCGTGGTGTCCAACCTTGATCATTCAGGAGCGGCCAGGATCAGACCGTCGACCGTGACCAGCCGGGCCGGCACGCCGGATTCGCCCTGTAACCGCGCGGGCCCGTTCGGAGTCGTGATCACGTGGCTGGAAAAGGATTGGACGGGATGATGTTCGGGCTTGTAGCTTGCGGTTGACCGTGACACCGCCCGAGGAGGTGAGACCCATGAATGCTGTATCGATGTGGGTGCTCCCCCTTCCCGTCACGGCCGGGCGATTGACGTAGGTGTCGCCGGGAGCGCCTCGCCAACAAGGCACTCCCGAAAGGCAACACCTATGCACTCTCCGCAGTTCCCCGCCGAGCCGTCGTCGAAAGACACGGTCGAGCGCGACGTCCCCGGACTCCGGTCGTCGGCCTCAGACGCCGATCGCACGCCCACGTTCGACGTCATCATTGCCGGGTGCGGGCCGACTGGTGCGATGCTGGCCGCCGAACTGCGGCTGCACAATGTGCGGGTACTCGTTCTGGAGAAGGAAACTGAGCCCAAGTCGTTCGTCCGCATAGTCGGTCTGCATATTCGCAGTCTCGAGCTGATGGCAATGCGCGGACTGCTGGATCGCATGCTCGAACACGGAAGACAGCGTCCGGCCGGCGGATTCTTCGCGGCCATCCCCAAACCCGCGCCCAAGGGCCTGGATTCCGCGCACGCCTACCTGCTGGGCATCCGGCAGCCGGTTATCGAACGCCTGCTCGAAGAACATGCGATCGAACTCGGTGCGCAGGTCCGACGCGGTTGCGCGGTGGCCGATTTCGAACAGGACGACGAGGGTGTGACTGTCGAGCTGGCCGACGGGGAACAGCTGCGTGCGCGCTATCTCGTCGGCTGTGACGGCGGGCGCAGTACGGTGCGTAAACTGCTCGGCGTCGGCTTCCCCGGCGAGCCCTCGCGGACCGAGACGCTGATGGGCGAGATGAAAGTGGGTGTGCCGCAGGAGGAGATCGCCGCCAAGGTGACCGAAATCGGCGAGACCCATCAGCGATTCTGGCTCAGGCCCTTCGGCGAAGGCGTCTACAGCGTCGTCGTCCCCGCCGCGGGAGTCAGCGATCGCGCGGAACCGCCCACCCTCGAGGATTTCAAAGAACAGTTGCGCACCATCGCCGGAACCGATTTCGGCGTGCACTCTCCGCGCTGGTTGTCCCGCTTCGGGGATGCCACCCGGCTGGCCGAACGTTATCGGGTCGGGCGGGTGCTGCTGGCCGGCGACGCGGCACACATCCATCCACCCACCGGCGGACAGGGCCTGAACCTGGGCGTTCAGGACGCATTCAACCTCGGCTGGAAACTGGCCGGACAGATCCGCGGCTGGGCGCCGGAAACACTGCTGGACACCTACCAGGCCGAACGTCATCCGGTCGCCGAGGACGTGCTGGACAACACCCGTGCCCAGATGGAACTGCATTCCACCGAACCGGGCCCGCAGGCCGTGCGCAGGCTGCTCACCGAACTGATGGACTTCGACGAGGTGAACCGCTATCTGATCGAGAAGATCACCGCGATCGGCATCCGCTACGACTTCGGCGAAGGCCCCGACCTGCTCGGCCGCCGTCTGCGCGACATCGACGTGAAACAGGGCCACCTCTACGATCTGCTGCATCGCGGCCGCGGCCTGCTGCTGGACCGCACCGAGCGCCTGACCGTCGGCGGCTGGTCGGACCGGGTCGATTACCTCGCGGATCCCACTGCGGTACTGGATGTTCCGTGCGTCCTGCTACGCCCCGACGGCCACGTCGCCTGGATCGGCGACGATCAGCAGGACCTGGACGACCACCTCTTCCGCTGGTTCGGCAAGCCCGCCAACTGATTTCGACTGAGCAACCGAAAAGGCCCGTGGGGAGGATCGGAACGGTCACTAGCGACTGACCGTCGGATGATTCCAGCAGGAAGCAGTGGCCCCACTTACAAGCCAGTTTTGCCGTCGTCGTAGCGGGCGGCGGTTGGGGATGCCAGGTGGACGTCCGGGGCCGGTCCTGGCGGGTTTGGGTGCGTCGGCCGGTTGGGCGAGTGCGGCAGCGGCAGTTCGACCGGCACCTGCCGCAACTACTCCACACCGGTCGACGCCCCTCGTCGTAGGGGGTTATGGCATGACCCCGAACAGCACGGCGAGGGTGCCGACCGTCGCCATGAGCAGCGTCGTGCCGGGATGCATGCCGATCGAGATTCGAATGTCCTTCTTGCGCCAGACGAGCCAGACCGCCGGGTAAAGGAAGATCACTTTGGACAGGTACGTCCAGGGCGTCCAGAAGTGGTAAACCGTGAACAGGACTGTGTTGAACAGCGGCGCCCACCGGCCCAGCTGAGGGAGGCGGGGCAGGAGGAAACCGCGGAAGTAGAGCTCCTCGATGAGCGGGAAGAGGAATCCGGTGAACGGCAGGCACAGCGCCAGCGAGATGAGGGTGGCGTTGTGCGAGTACCCGTCGAGGTAGGTGGTGGCGCTGCCGCCGGCACCCCTGTACTGGATCCACGTGAAGAAGTGGTTGTAGAAGAAGTTGTCCATGGGGACGAGTGCGAGCGACACGACCGTCATCCAGACGATGAGGGCGGCGATGAGGGCGGTGATCTTCCCTCGTGAGATCGGCTTGCCTGTGTTGTGCAGCACGCCGCGCAGCGAGAACCGGCCGTTGCGCCGGCGGCCCAGCCACAGCAGCAGGCCGAGTTCGGGCGGCGCGAGGGCCACGCCCATGGCGATCGCCCAGGCCAGGAATGGTGGGTAGCCGAGCTTCAGGACGAGCGGTTCGGCGAAGAACATGTAGACGGCGACGATCAGGGCCCCGGGGATGAGGTGCAGCGCGATCGACAAAGGCACGGAGTGCCGGTCGGCAAGCAGCACTTCAGCGATTCGGTTCGGACGAATGGCCTGCGGTGTGGCCGTGGGCCTCTGTGTGTTCATGCCGGAAATACTCGCCCGGTCCCCAGTTGTGGCACTGACGCGGAGCTGACATGGCCACCGACACCGCGCGAGGGCGGATCGGCGGCGCTCACAGTGATCGGTCGTCTTCTGCAGATGTCGGAGGCAGCCAAGATCCACCTGGCCCTCGCCCGGCACTTCATCCACCGCTCGAAGCGATCCGCGGTCGAGCTGCATAGCCATAGGCGCGGTGTCCTCGGTGAGGCTCAGTCGGTGTTCTGTTCTTGCTCTGGGCGAGCCGTGCGCTGGGATCGGCGGGTGCGGGCTGGGTATCGGGGTCGGCTTGGGCGGCGTTGCGAGTTTCGATCGCGACCACGTCCGCGGAGAGCGCGCCGACCCGCAGGGCGGTGGCGATCCCAGCGACGATGTGATCGCGGGCCATGCTGCGGTGCGCGGGCCTTCGTCGTCGTGGCGGGTCGGTTGTATCTCAGGCGGTGGCGGGCTGGAGGAGTTCAATCTCGATGGCCAGCACGCCAAGTGCTTCCTTCTCGGGCCGTAGATGCGGCGGATGTTGGCCGGTTGCTGCTCCCGCGGGCTGTCGGGGTTGACGTTGGCCGGGCCCTCGGCGTCGAGCATCTCCTCGAAGCCTGCCGTACCGGCTCATCCGCTTGACGCGAGCGAGGGCGTTGTCGCGGCCGCACACGAACGGGATGTGGTCGCCGGCCTAGAGGCTGCGCGGTTCGGATGCTGCACCCGGAGCTCGATGGTTTTGCGGCCGGCGGCGACCAGGTCGAAGTAGCGGCGGGAGAGGTTCATCTCGCGGGCGCGCACGCCCGTGGAGCTGCGCGGGCGTGCGGTCATGATCCTTTCCAGTTCGGCGGTGCTTGGGGTCGGCCAGCATGCGGCCGACCAGCCAGACCATGGCGTCAACGAAGGAGTCGACGTCGCCGGGCCAGGTGGTGGTGTCGAGCATCCGGTCGCGGGCCGGTGATTCGAATCGCTTCCGTGGTCTGCGCTCGCCGCTCGCTGGGCATTGGTCACTACTCTGTGGTACCGTTTAGTGGTACTCGGTACTACGAGGTACCAGGAGACCGAAGAGGACCCACGATGGACGACCTGACGGAGATGCTGAAGGGCACGCTTGAGGGCTGCGTGCTTGAAATCATCGGCAGCGAGGAGACCTACGGGTACGCCATCACGCGTCGGCTGAACGAACTCGGCTTCGCCGACGTCGTCGAGGGGACGGTTTACACCATCCTGCTGCGGCTGGAGAAGAACGGGCTCGTCCAGGCGACGAAACGACCGTCCGGGCTGGGCCCGCCGCGCAAGTTCTATGCGCTCAACGACGCGGGGCGCGAAGAACTCGCAACGTTCTGGGCTAAATGGGAGTACATCACATCACGGATCAACAAGCTCAAGGAGGGCGGGAGATGAACTTCTGGGAGACCATGACAGGCAGCGATCTCACCAGGGAATGGAAGGCGTTCGAAGCCCGGGCCGAGGCATTGCCGGCCGACTACCGGGCGGCGTGGGAAGAGATCAAGGGTCATATTTCTCCCTACTCGGACTTCACAGGTCGAAACCTGATGCCGATTCTCGACAATGCTCTGGGGCTGCTCGAAGAGACAGCGTCCGATGGGCAGAGCATTCACGAGGTGCTGGGTGACGACATCGAGGGCTTCTGCGCGGCGCTGGCCGGCGGAGAAGGGGCTCGGAGCTATCGCGACCGATGGCGCGAGCAGTTGAACAGGAACGTCGCAAGGAAATTGGGCCGGCTAGGAGGCTGACGTGGGCATCCAAGACATCATCGAGGGCAAGAAGCAGTGGCGGGCGCACATGGCGCGGATCAAGGCGCTCCCGCCGGACTACCAGATCGTCTACAAGGAGATTCGGAGGTACCTCTTCAAGGTTGGACCGATCGACTTGCTTGACGAGTCCCTGCTCTCAGGCCTCCTCGATTTCTTCGAGGAGGGCATCGCGGCCGGCAAGGGGGTCCTGGAACTCATCGGCAACGACGTCGCTGCCTTCAGCGACAACCTGATCAAGGACTCGCGCACTTACGCGGACATCTATCAGGAGTCCATCAGAGGGAAAACCGGCACGGCCGAGAAGTAACACCCGTCGACCCGGCCTTTACCGCTTGATCAGCGCCAGCGCCTGCATCATCGGCGCATGCACGGCGTTGGTCGACCCGGACTCCAGCGCCTCGATGATCTGAATCAAGCCCGTGCGGTAGTGGTTGGTGTAGGAGGCCTTGTACGCGCTGATTGTTGGCCTTTACTCGTGCAGCAGCGTCACCGAAGTCTTGTAGCCGCCGGGCACCGCGGGATAGATGACGTCCTCGACCGTCTCGGTCGGTGCCTCCAGCGCGGCCTCGGTCATCTTGAATCTGAACGCTAGCCCTCTCACCAGCGCGGCCCAGTCGACGTCTCCACCGGCAGTGGCGAGCTCCGCGTCCGCGCGATCCCCGCTTGCGGGGCCATCAATGAACACCGGCGGATACCCCGAGTCGGCGTGGCCGCCAGCGACCTGCCGGGTGAATTCGCCCAGCGGCGACACCGTCGTCGAGCGTGCGCACGGCGCGCTCACCGCGAAGACCGCCTCGGGCGCCGTCCGGGTCGGAGCACACCTACGCCGGAAACCGCGAGGTCGGCATCCGCGAGGGCACCCCCGGCTGGCTCGACGTGAACGCCATACCGGCAACGTGCGCAACGAGCTGGGCACCGCGAGGGCTCCAGAGAAGGCCGAGCAGATCGGTCAAGACCGGGTCTCTGCCGGGTGACTCCGACGACTAGACGAACCCACAAGACAACGAAGACAGAGACGAGGAACCATGACCAATGCGAAGTGGACCGGCATGATGCCGGTCGACGACACGGCGCTGGCCGTGACCGACACCGGCGGCCCCGGTATCCCTGTCGTCTACCTCAACGGCGCCTATGCCGACCAGTCACACTGGCGGCGCGTCATCGCCGACCTCGGCAGCGGCTACCGGCACATCACCTACGACGAGCGCGCCCGTGGCAAATCGAAGCGCTCGGCGGACTACTCGTTCGAGGCGTGCATCCGTGACGTCGATGCCGTCCTCAAGGCGAGGGGTGTGGACCGGCCGATCCTGGTGGGCTGGTCCTACGGTGGGGTGCTGGGGTGGCATTGGGCCGACCGGAATCCGGACCGCGTCGCCGGCCTGGTCACGGTCGACGCCTTTCCGGTCGGTCTCACCGGCGAGGCCGGCGCGGAGCGGATCCGCAAGCTGTTCCGCCGCATGCGGTTGTTCCTTCCGATCGCCTCCCGGCTGGGCCTGGCTGCGCGGATGAGCGCTGACGAGCACGCCGAGGTCAACATCGAACTCAACGAGATCGCCGCCGCCAGCGTGCCGGTCCTCGAACGCCTGACCCGCCCGGTGCGGTTCGTCCTGGCCACGGGGGACAGCCTCGGGAGCCAGGAAGGGGAGATGGAACAGGGGCGGGCCGTGCTCGATCCGGTGCTCGCCCGCAACCCGAACGTCAAGATCAGCGCGAAGGTCGCGAGCA
Organism: Nonomuraea sp. NPDC050536; assembly: GCF_044457685.1. NCBI lineage: Bacteria > Bacillati > Actinomycetota > Actinomycetes > Streptosporangiales > Streptosporangiaceae > Nonomuraea > Nonomuraea sp. NPDC050536. The sequence continues at coordinate 254,002 of NZ_JBITHD010000004.1, read as the reverse complement.
ACCACAGCAAGATCCTGCGCAACGACTCCCCGGCCGTCGCCCAGGCCGTACGTGAGCTCGCCGCCACCCGCGGCCACACGGTCGGCTAAGCCGTGACGGACGGCATCACGATCGGCCAGGCGAGCTCGCCCGCGATGCGCGCGTCCGACGCGGACCGCGACCGGATCATCGAAGTGCTGCGCGCCGCCGTCGCCGACGGCCGGCTCGACCCGGTCGAGTTCGACGAGCGGCTGGACGCGGCGCTGACCGCGCGCACCATCGACGCGCTGACCCCGCTCATCACCGATCTGATCGCGGTGCCAGGCAGCGACGGCGCACTCACGCTGCCGCTCGCTGAGACGCCGGGCGAGCCGGCGGCCGAACTGCTCACCATCAACGAGCGGCACGGCACGGTGCGTCGCGACGGCCGGTGGACGCTGCCGCACCGGCTGGCGCTGCGCACCGCGTGGTGCGACGTGCTGCTGGACCTGACCAGCGCGGTGCGCAGCGCGCCTGAGCTGGTCATCGAACTGCGGGTGAACGGCGGCAACGTAGAGCTGGTCCTCGCGCCGGGCATGGTGGTGGACGCCAACGAACTGTCGGTACGGCACAGCACGCTGGCGATCAGCAGGGACGCGGCCGACAACACGCCGAAGACGCTGCACGTCCGGTTGGTAGGCCGAATACGGCACGGCCGGCTCGCCACCCGGTGGCAGGCGCCGCGCCGGTGACGCGGCAGGGCCCGGCGCTGCCATCGCGCGCGTGATACAGGCTCGGCTCAGCCGGCGGCGAGGATGCCGTCGAGTAGCACGTCCAGGGCCCAGTTGGCCCTCGGCCAGATCGCCGCCTATCTGCGGGCCCACATCAGCCGCTTCGGCGCGTACGCCACCGACGAACTATGTCATCGGCCAGATCCGTTCGACCCCCTGCTGAAGGAGGTCGACTTCACCGACGTCGAGCTGGCCGCTTGATCACCAGCTCGCAGGCCAGGGGAGGGGAAGTTAGGAGAGCTCCAGCGAACTCAACTGAGGAACTGTTGCTCACCCAACTCGGCCACACCCACGCCACCGAACTCATCAACAACGGCATCTCCATCGAAGCCTCGGATCGATGACGACCGGCGTCCCGGAAAGTTCTTCAAAGAAGTCCGGGAGGAGGTGTCGGATCGGGGCGGTGGTGTTCGTAGCAGGGGTGAGGCCGCCCGCAAGGGGCGGCGCCAAGGCAAAGGAACCGCGATCATGAAGCTGACGACCATGACTCAGGTCACCATCGATGGAGTGATGCAGGGAAACGGCGGTCCGTCGGATGAGGACCGCAGGAACGGATTCGAGCGCGGCGGATGGGCCCGGGGGGCGGGTGACGACGAGACCAGGACGTTCATCACGCAGACCTTCCAGCGCGCCGAGGCGTTCCTGTTCGGCCGGCGTACCTACGAGTTGTTCACCTCCTGGGAATCAAGCACGCATCCCATCGGCGTGGCCTTGAACGAGGCCCCCAAGTACGTTGCCTCGACCACGCTCACCGCGCCGCGTTGGAAGGACACGACCGTTCTCCGCGGTGACCTCGCGGCGGCCATCAGCGAGCTGAAGGCCAAGCCCGGGGGTGAGCTGCAGGTGCACGGCAGTGGCATCCTGACCCGGTGGCTGCTGGAGCACGACCTGGTCGACGAGATGATTCTGATCGTGTTCCCGGTGATCCTCGGCCAGGGCGCGAGACTGTTCCCGGAGACCGGTCCGGATCTTGCGCTCGACCTGGTCGAGTCGCGGGTCGACTCGAAGGGCGTGACGATCCAGGTCTACCGGCCGGCCGGGCGCCCGCTGTATGCAACGGCCTGAAGTCCCTGACCACCGAACCACGCTGTCTTGACACCACAGGAGATGATCTTCAGATGCGGTACCTGGTTTCCGTGATCGATGACAAGAGCAGTCCCGGCAGCACGGACAGGCAGCCTGCCATCAGCGCGTTCAACGAACGATTGATCGCCGAGGGCTACTGGGTTTTCGCGGGCGGACTCGCGGACACCGATGCGGCCACCGTCATCGACAACCGGGGCGAGCAGGCGGTGTTCAGCGACGGGCCTTTCGTGGAGTCGAAGGAGTACCTCGCCGGCGTCTGGGTGTGGGAGGCCCCCGATCTGGATGTGGCGCTCAAGCTCGCCGCCGAGGCGTCGAAGGTCTGCGATCGGAAGATCGAGGTGCGGCCGTTCCAGTGAGCGACGTCGAGGAGGCGATCACCCGGGCCCACCACGACGAATGGGCGCGGGTGGTGGCCACCCTGACCAGACGCTTCGGTGACCTCGACATCGCCGAGGAGGCAGCGGCCGAGGCGTTCACGACCGCCGTCGAGCGGTGGCGGGCCGACGGCCTGCCCCCCAACCCGGGCGCGTGGCTGACCACCACCGCCAACCGCAAGGCCATCGACCGGATCCGGCGCGAGAACAAGCGCGACGACAAGCACAAGGAGGCTCAGATGCTGCACGACAACACCCCACCCGAGCCGCTGGGCGCCATCGACGACGACCGGCTCCGGCTGATCTTCACCTGCTGTCACCCGGCGCTGGCGGTGGAAGCGCGCGTGGCGTTGACGCTGCGCATGGTCGGCGGTCTGACCGTGCCCGAGATCGCCCGTGCCTTCCTGGTGCAGGGGACCACCATGGAGCAGCGCATCACCCGCGCGAAGGCCAAGATCAAGGCGGCTCGCATCCCCTACCGGATGCCGTCCGCCGACGATCTCCCTTCCCGTGTCACCGGTGTACTCGCCGTCCTGTACCTCGTGTTCAACGAGGGCTACCTGGCGACCGGCCCCGACACCGATCCTGTACGTCATGACTTGACCACCGAGGCGATCCGGCTCACCCGCCTGATCCGTGCCCTGCTACCGGACGACGGTGAGGTGGCCGGATTGCTGGCGCTGATGCTGATGATCGAGGCCCGCCGTACCGCCCGAGTTTCGGGCAGCGGCGAACTGGTCACTCTCGACGAGCAGGACCGCGGGGCCTGGGACACGGCGCTGATCGCCGAAGGCCATCGGCTGGTGCGCGAGCGCCTGGCCGCTGCCGCCGCGGGGGTGGCTCCGGGTCGCTATCAGATCCTCGCGGCGATCAACGCGGTGCACACCTCGGCCCGCGACATCCGCGACACCGACTGGTCGCAGGTCCTGGCCCTCTACGACCAGCTCGTCCGCCTCGACCCCTCGCCGATCATCGCCCTCAACCGGGCCGTCGCCGTGGCCGAGCTCGACGGGCCGGAGGTGGCGCTGGCCATCGTTGACGGCCTCGCCGAGGCGTTGGCCGGCTATCACGCCTACCACGCCACCCGCGCCGACCTGCTGCGCCGGCTGGGCCACAGTCAGCAGTCACGCGCGGCCTACGACCGGGCCATCGAGCTGGCAGGCAACACCGGCGAGACCGCCTACCTCACCCGCCGCCGCGACCAACTGCAGTAGCGCCCAGCGATGAAAGGCGACGCGGAACGCTGCACTATTGACATGTTCAGACGCCAACCCTTCTCGCCGAGCAACGCAGGATTCGGGGGCGCCGGGTTGCGGCGGCCGTAGAGACGCGGCCTGTTGTCGACCGGCCGCGACTCGCGCGGTACTGCTCGGCGGGCTGTTGGCCGGAGCCGTCGGTGCCAGCTTCCTCCTCTGCTACGTGCCGCAGTTGGATCGGCCTCCGAGGAGTCTGAGTGCAGAAATTAGCGGTAGCGACCTGCGGCTTCTTCGCCTGTTAGTGGTCTGTGATGAGGGCTTCCAGGGCAGCGGCCTTGTCGGCTTCGGTCGGCAGGGCGTACCGGCGGGTGGTGTCCAAAGAGCCGTGGCCGAGGAGTTCGGCGACCAGGATGGGGTCTTTGCCGTCGCGGATGAGCTGGGTGGCGAAGGTGTGGCGCAGGACGTGCGGGCTGAAGGGTTCGGCAGGGTCGTCGTTGATGCCGCAGGCCTCGCCGAGGCCGGTGATGATGTCGCGGGCGGCGCGGTCGGTCAGGCGGCCGCCGCGCTGGTTGAGGAACACCGCGGCGCTGGTGGCGCCCTTCCAGCCAGCGCGGGCTTCCAGCCAGCCGGTGAGGGCTTGGCGAAGGTCGGGGTGGACGGGCAGGTGGCGGATCTTGCCGCCGTCCCGTCCCTTGCCTCGGATACGCAGCTCGCCCTTGCGGGCTGACAGGCGTACGTCGGGCAGGTCGAGGCTGACGACTTCGGCGATGCACAGGCCGGCGAAGTAGGGAAGCAGCGCGAGTGCCTTGTCGCGCGGGGTGGCGGTGAGCTGGACGTGGCGGACGTAGCGGACGTAGCGGCGGGCCCGGCGTTCGTCGAGGGCGCGGGGTGCGGTGCGGCGGGAGTCGCGTTCGCGGCGGGCCTGAGGCTTGCCGAAACCGCGGCGGGCGTAGAAGTCGTCGATGGCCGACAGGTAGGTGTCGATGGTGTTGGGGGCGCGGCGGCCGTTCTTCAGGTGCCGGCGAAAGTCGCGCACGGCGCCGGTGGCGGCGATGGGGTCGGTGAGCGGGTCGCCGTCGAGGCCGCCGACGCCGGCGTCGGCTTGGTCGGCGAGCCAGGCCAGGTAGGCGCGCAGCCGGGAGTGGTACTTGGTTCTGCTGGAATCGGCCAGCGGTGAGCGCTCGAGCGCGATCGCGTACTCGCTGAGGATCGCCGCGTACGGGTCGGGGAGTGCGGCGGCTCGGGATCGGGTTGTGTTTCCGGAAGCTGTTCTGGGGGCTTGTGCGAGCTCTGGGGTTGTGTTTCCGGAAGTCACTCCCGGAGTCTACTTCCGGAATTGCCTGATTCCGGAAGCAGAGAAGGAGTGTCGCTTTGGGCGTTCCGTCATCGCCCGGGATGGCATCGAAATGTTGATCGGACCGTCTGAAGCACAGCGGGCCGCAGCTGCCTGTCGACGCAAAACAGCTGCTCATCTAGAACATCAAGCAGATGTGTATGCCGCCGTCTGCAGCCCATACAGCTCGGCGTAACGGCCCTGGGCTTTCAGCAACTGTCGATGTGAGCCGTGTTCGATGAGGGCTCCCTTGTCGAGGACGAGGATCAGGTCGGCTCCGGCGAGGGTGGAGAAGCGGTGTGACACGATCACCGTGACCGCTCCGCTATGGGCCGCCAGATGGCGGGCTCGTTCCATGTAACGCGTGAAGATGGCGTGTTCACTGGGCGCGTCCAGCGAAGCGGTGGGCTCGTCGAGGACGAACAGCAACGGCGCGTGCCGCATCGACGCCCGGGCCAGCGCGGTCTTCTGCCACTGTCCCTCCGAGAGGTCGACGCCGCCGAAGGCCCGGCCGAGCCTCGTGTCGAGGCCGGCTGGGAGGCTCTCCACGATGCCGTCGGCGTCCGCTGCCGCGATCGCGTCAGCGACGTGTGACGGGCTTGTGAGGTGGGCGAGATCGCCGAGTCCGACTGTCTCACCGAAGGTGAGGTGGGGGTAGCGGCCGAAGTCCTGGTAAGCGGCGCTGGTGCGCGCTCGCCATGCCTCGGTGTCCAGATCGGCGAGGTCTGTCCCGTCGACGAGAATGCGGCCGCCGTCCGGTTGATAGAACTTGCCCAGCAGCTTGATGAGTGTGGACTTTCCCGATCCGAACTCCCCGACGATCGCGACGACCGACCCTGCAGGCAGAAGAATGCTGACGTCGTCCAGGGCAGGGCGCAGCGTGCCTGGATAGGTGTAGCTGACTCCTTTGAACTCGATGCCGTCGCGCAGGACTTGGGGAGGCTGGAGCCTGCCGTGTCCCCGCGCCCGATCGGCTGCCGCGTAGTCTCGCAGCCACAGGTAGGGCTCGATGTGCAAGCCGGCGCTCATCGTGCCGGTGAGTTGGCCCACGGCGGCCTGAATCGTCGGCTGCAGCGACGCGGCAAGGGTGATCACCATCACCACGTCGCCCACGGTGGATCGGTCTTCCGCGGCCTGGACCATGACGACGGCGAGCGCTACCGTGAATGCGATGGTGAAGACCGACCAGCCCAGCAGTCGCCACGCGAAGCTGCGCATCCGTGCTCGGAAGCGTTCATGGACGACGGCGTGCCAGGCGCGCTCTTGGTGCTCCAACAACTGATCTGTTGCTCCGCTGACGCGGATCTCCTTGGCCGCGGCGACGTCGGTGGCCAATTCGAACAGGTGCCGCTGGAGGCGGAACTGCTCGGCGGTGGAGATTTGGGCGCGGTTGAGCTGCCCGCGCGCGCGGGCATCGCACCAGATCGGCACCGCGGCAAGTGCGAACAGCGTGAGCAGCCATGGTGAAACCTCGCCGAGGAGCGAGAGGACGACAGCGAGTCGGAGGGCGGAGAAAATCGTGCGCACTGCGGTCCACGCCCCGGCGACCAATTCCCAGGAGGAGGTGCGGAGAAGACCGATGCGGTCGAGATAGTCACCTCGCTCCATGTGCTCGATGCCTTCGATCGCGGCGACTTCGTAGGTGATGCGGTCGGCCAGCCAGCCCGGCCCGATCTTGTCGACCACGAGGAAGTTCCCGATCAGATCGCGCAGTCGCGTGGTCACCAGTGCTGCCGTGGCGGCGCATGCTGCCCAGACGGCTCCGCCCAGCGCCTCAGGTGTATCTCCTGCGGTGGCGCCGTTAGCTATCGCCCGCAGTGAAAGGGCCATCCCCACGCCGGCCAGCAGAGCAACGATCTCAACGACGAGGTTGGCGCCCGTCAGGACGGGAGCACGCGCGTGGGTCGTGCGCAAGATGCCCCACCAGAAGCGCAGGTAGCGGAGTCGGATCATCAGGAGGCCTCTTCTTCCATCCGGTCGTCGTAGCCGGCGCGGAAGCGTCGGGCCTGAATGGTGAACAGGCGTGCGTAAGTGCCTCTTCGCGCCATCAGCTCGTCATGGGTGCCGCTCTCGGTGACACGTCCGTCTTCGAGGAGGATGATGCGGTCGGCGGCTCGTACGGTGGATAGCCGGTGCGAGATCAGGACGACGCCGGTGTCGCCGCGGCGGTCGGTGATTTCCTGGAAGACGTCGAACTCGGTGCGGACGTCCAAGTGCGCGGTCGGCTCGTCCAGAACGAGGAAGTCGACCCCGCTACGCACACCGTAAAAGGCCCGCGCCAGCACGACTTGCTGCCATTGCCCTCCCGACAGGTCGACACCTCCGGTACGTGAGCGTGACAAGGGCGTCTCCCAGCCCGACGGCAGTATCGAAACGAGCTCTGCGAGCCCCGCGTCATGAGCCGCGCTCTCGAGACGTGCCTGCTCAGGGGCGGTGTCCGCTCGGCCCAGCGCTATGTTGTCCTTCACGGAGAGCGGGTAACGCACGAAGTCTTGGAAGACGATGGCGAGATGACGTCGCCATTCGGCCGGCTCCAGGGTGGCGATGTCGGTGCCATTGGCCGTGATGCGGCCTGAGGTGGGCCGGTACAGGCCGGCGAGAAGCTTGATCAGTGTCGACTTCCCCGCGCCGTTGAGCCCGACCACGGCGAGCAGTTCGCCGGGGTGCAGAGTCAGGTCGAGATTCTTGAGGACTGGGCGGTCGGTCCCCGGATAGTGGAACGAGACGTTCTCGAACCTGACCACAGGACGGCCCTCGCTAAGCTCGCCTCCGCCGGGCAGCGGTGACGTGTGATCGCGCACCTCGAGTTCTTGCGTGAGTTTCCCGACGGCGGCCAGCCCCGGCAGCGCGCCCTCGATCTCCTGGGCGTCTGCGTAGCCGAGTGCCGTGAGCACAGACCAGGCCGCTGCGAAGAGCGCCGTCATCTCGGCTACGGTGCCGCGACCTTGAACGGTATCCAGCACGACCAGGACGTACGCGGCCATCAGCGATGGACCGATGAGGACCGCCGGCAACCACTGCCTCCGAGCACTGCGCTCACCGGCTGCCCAAGCCGGTGCACATTGAGCCAGGGTCGCCTTCTGGGCTTGGTTCACGGCCCACGTGGCGAGGCCGAAGGTACGCACTTCCTTCCCTCCGGTCCACTCGGTGGCCAGTTGTGTCCAGTGCCGCGCACGGATCTCATGCGCCAGGCCAGTGCGATCCAGGGCCAACCCGGCGGTGAACTCCCGGCGCCACATCCGGCGGCACAGCATGGAAGGAAGTACGACCAGGGCTACAAGCCACCATCCGTGGCCGGCGAGCACCAGGCACGATGCCAGCATGCCGACGTAGCGCACCGTCAAGTTCAATTGAGAAAGGGCGCCTTCGCCCGGAGTGCGCTCGCCCCAGAATTCCCGCTCCCCTCGCGCGAGCCGCAAAAGCTCCCGCACACGAGGCCGCTCCAGCGAATCGATCGTGGCGCTGCCGGACACCAGACGGACCACATCAGCACGATGCTCACCATCGATGCGCTGCATGGCCAAATACTTAAGAGGGCCTATCAGCTCCTCAGCCGCACGACCGACAAGAAAGGCGCCGCCAACCAGCAGAAGTGCCGAGAATGTGCCCTCGAGAACAGGAGCCTGAGCCGCCGCCATCAGCCGATCCACGAGAAAACCGGTGGCCAGCGCAGTAGTGGCCGGAATGAGAGCGTTGGCTGCCTCTAACGCTGTGACCGCATACGCCAGACCATGACCTGCGCGCCGCAGCGTGCGCAACAGAACAACTCTATCTCCCGCAGAGGCCACAAGAGTCACCTTTCTCCGCAACAGGAAGGTCAACTGTTACAGATGGATCCTGCATTCCGCAAGGGGTTCATTTGGCGACACGTTGAAAGACCAGCAAATGCTGCTGTCATTTATATGAACCGTATCCGCGCCGGGCGCATTGGGTGATATTAATATGACAGTCCGGCGAGGGCGGCCATATAAACGACTCCGCCAAATGGATGTGCCGGCACCGGGATAGCGGCACGTCCCCCGCCCCGGCGGTACTGGCCCAGGTCATCCAGAGAGCTCAGTCGGTTGGTGGAAGGGGCGCAGCCCCGTGGCGACGTCGGCACGGGTGAAGGCGTAGCGGCCCAGGAAGTTGATGTGCTCGTACTGGATCGGTGACAGGCGTGCGCACATCTCGTCGGTGACCGGGAAGCCCTGCTCGCGCAACTGCTGGACGGCGGCGTCCAGGTAGAGGCTGTTCCACCAGATGACCGCGTTCAGCGCCAGGCCGAGGCTGCCGAGCTGGTCTTCCATGCCCTCGCGGTAGCGTTGGCGCAGCTGCCCGCGGTTGCCGAAGGCGATCTTCCGGGCCAGCCGGTGCCGGGCCTCCTGCACGTTCAACTGCGCGCCGATCATCCTGCGGTAGCCGGCATCGTGCAGAAATTGCAGCAGATGGAGAGTCTTGAAGATGCGGCCGTAGTGGACGAATGCCTCCCCCAGCCCGGTGGGGCGGCCGTCGGCCGACAGCATCCGGATCAGGTCGTAGGCGCGCACGGTGCCCATGGTCAGCGATCCGGCCACGCGCAGCATGTCGCCCCAGTGGGCGCGGATGCGGTCCAGGCGGATCACGTGGCGGGACATATCCTCCAGCGGGCCGTAGCTGGCGCGGGTGTTGGTCCGCCACAGCCGCATGTCGGCCAAGTCGGCGATGCGCGGGGAGAACTGGTAGCCACAGATCGCGAACAGCCCGAACACCAGGTCGGAGTAGCTGGCCGTGTCGGTGATGATCGTCTCCGGTCGGGGGCCGCCGTCCAGGTTGTGGATGGCGTCCAGGATGAACAGCGAGTCGCGCAGCGTGCCCGGCACCACCAGCCCACCGATGCCCATCACCTGGTCATTGACCACGTTCAGCCAGGTCGCGCCGCGCTGCCTCGCAAAATAGACCGGATTATGGCCTGCATGCAGGCTGGCCACCGGCACCACGAAGCGCAGCCCGTCGGCCGAAGCGATGTGCCCGCTGCCCCAATGCCGGACGATGCCGATGCCGACCTGAGCGCCGATCAGCCGGGCGTTGGCCGCCGCGATCGTCTCGGCGCGCAGATAGCCCTGGTCGACCTGCTGCAGCCGGGCCCGCGTCAGGGCGGGCACGTTCGGCTTCTCGATCGGGACCAGGCCGACATTGCACGCCTCGGCCACGATGAGGGCGGCCAGGCTCATCGGGAAGTCCTCCATCGTCGCATCGGTGCCGGAGACGTGGGTGAAGTCCGCGGGCAGGCCGGTGCGGTCGAAGACCTCCAGCAGCAGTTCGGGGAAGTCCAGCCGGGGCAGCATGCCATCGATCAGGCTGCGCAGTTCCTTCATCAGCGGCGGCTCGGCCAGCGGACCGAGCTTCTCCAGCTGTAGCCGGCCGCCGACGAACTGCACCGCGGTGTTGCTGCCGAGCCCGTCCAGCACGCGGACGTAGGCGCCCTTCAGCGCGCTGGCGAGCTCGGCCAGGTGCCCGGCCGGCTCCAGCTCGAGTTCCAGCGAGGTCAGCACCCGCGGCCGCGCCTGCTCCCACGCCTGGCCATCCAGCAGCCGGGCCCGCGGATCGCTCCACCGCTCGGAACCCTCGGCGAACACATCGCGCCGGCGCAGCGCGGTGTGCAGGTGCATGAGCGCGCACAGCACGAACGCGGCCTTGTCGATCTGCCCTTCGGGAAGATCGGGATTGCGGTACACCAGCGGCCGCCAAGACCCCGTGATCAATTCAGCATGTGCGGCGATGTCACCCGGCGCGTAGCGGCGCCGGCTCTTGGCCATCGCCGCGGCGGTGCGCACCATGGCCAGCACCACTGTGCCGGCCTCGACCGCGCGGAACCGGATTGTGGAAAGCAGCGGCTCGATGAAGCCCTGCACGGTGCGGTAGCGCTTGACCAGCTCGGCCCGCCACTGCGCGGCCGCATCATCGTCGGTCGTGGGCACGAACGCGGCGACCGTCTCCACCGCCGAGGCCAGCTTCTCGCGCGGCACCACCTCCTCGATCGCCTTCCACACCTCCACCAGCGACACCAGCCGCTCCTCGGTCGCCTCCGGCACCGCCATCAGCACCTCCATCGCCGAGGCCATCGTTCGCGCCGCCTTGCGCAGCCGGGGAAAGGTACGCAGTTGCTCGGCCTTGCCCGCCCGCTCCGCACGAGCCAGCAGATTGGAGGAGATCAGCAGATCCAGCACGTCCAGGGCGTCATCGACCGAGGCGGTCTCCAGGTGCCGCACCGTAGCCAGCAGCGTCGCGCCCTGCCGATCGGCTGCCAGATCCCGCAACGTGCGCGCCTTGGCCGCCAGCCCATAACGGGCAGCGCCCCGAGCTTGACCGCCGGCACCGGATCGGTAGCCACCTGCCCGGCGCCGAGCTCGGCGATCTCGGCCACCCGGCGCAGTTCCTCGGCAAGCACCCGGCCCGAGGCCTTGGTCGGTGCCGTCCGCAACCGCTCCAGCTCCGAGCGGCGCTTGCCGTCCGGCACCGCCAGCAGTCCCATCAGCGCGGCGCGCATCTCGGCCGACAACCGGCCAGACAACAGTGCGTGCAGCCGCTCGTTCTCCGCCCGCCGCACCTCGCCGACCAACCGCACCAGCACGGTCATGCCCGGGAGCAGGATGCGCTCCTTGAGCATGTGCACCCGGGCCCGGTCGAACAGCGCCCGCGGCCCCTCTGCCGAGGCCCACACCCGGGCCGACACGTACTGGCGCACCTCGCTCTCGCACGAGCCGAAGTCGCGATAACCCAGCAGCTCCCGGATCTCCCAGGCGTGCTCGTACACCGTCTGCTGCCGCTGCCCATAGTCGGCGAAGTGTGCCGGATCCAGGCCGAGCTGCTCGGCGACGAACGCGACCACGCCCGGCGGAACCGCCAACGGATCGTCGGTCAGGAACACCCCCAGCAGGCGCACCGTACCCCACTGCACGGCCCAGCCGAGCTTCGTGACCGGACGCCGTTTCGACGCCAGCGCATCCAACGCACGTCGATCCAACCGGAAGAACTGCTCCAGCTCCGCGGCCGAGGGCTCCTCGGGGAAGCGGCCATAGCGGGCGATCTGCTCATCAGAGAGAAATTCGAAAGGCATGGCCCAGGAACGTAGGCCCCGCGACCTGCCTAAACAGGCGCTGTCACCGAACCGGTACGAAGATCAACTCTCTACCGCTAATTTCTGCACTCAACCTCCTCGAAGGCCGATCCGTCCTTGCGGTAGGTGTCGTGCGTCGAGCCGCCCGGCCGCAACAGATCTTCGTCCGGGTCGCATTCGCGCTGACCACGGTCTCGTTCGCGCTCCCGCTTGCTCCGAGCCACACGACTACATCGGCCAGGCTCCTGCTCGCAGGTGGTCATGTACTGGCAGCGGCGATCGTCATATCGGGCCTGACGTGGGCGATCCGGAGAGCGCCGCGACATCTCCAGCTGTCGCACGCGGCTGAGAAGCGTGCGTAGGTGCCTGCACACCACCGTGGTCGGTTCGCTGACGACACACGCGCCGGAAGATCTCCACGAAATCTTTTTGTGGGCGGTGTCGGATCGGGTCGGGGGTGTTCGTAGTGGGGGTGAGAGGCCGCCCAGGAGGGGCGCCCCGGGTAAGCGAAGGACGTTCCTCGTGACCGACTTGACGGAGCCGAGCACAGTCACCCCACGCCGCTCCAGCCCCCTGATGTGGGCGATCCTGGGGCTGGTGCTGCTTGCCGACGCGCTCGACGTGATCGATGCGACCGTCACGAACATCGCCGCCCCCACCATCGCCCGCGAGCTCCACGGCGGTGAAAGCCTGATCAAGTGGTTGGGAACGGCGTACATGCTCGCTATGGGTGTCCTGCTCGTGGTCGGCGGGCGGCTGGGTGACAAGTTCGGCCAACGCAGGCTTTTCCTGATCGGCATCAGCGGGTTCACCCTGGCCTCGGCGGTCGCCGGGTTCTCACCCAACCCGGCCCTGCTCATCGTCGCCCGGGTCGCTCAGGGAGCGTTCGGGGCTCTGCTCATCCCGCAGGGCATGGCGATCATGACGAAAGCGTTCAGCCGCGACATGCTCGCCAAGGCGTTCGGGCTGTTCGGCCCGGTTCTCGGCCTCTCCAGTGTCGGCGGCCCTGTTCTGGCTGGATTCGTCATCAGCGCCGATCTGTTCGGTCTGTCCTGGCGCCCGATCTTCCTGGCAAACGTCATCCTTGGCTGCGTTGGGCTGGTCATAGCCGCCAAGATCCTGCCGCGGGACGACGACAGCGACCGGTCCACCGTCGTCGACGGGTGGGGCTCCGGCCTGCTTGCCGTAACCATGATCGGGCTGCTGTACGGCCTGATCGAGGGCTCGACCAATGGCTGGAGCGCCGTCCCCGTCGTCTCGATCATCGTCGGCGTCCTGTTCTTCGCTGCCTTCGCCTACCGTCAGCGGACCGCAGCCCACCCGCTCATCACGCCCGCGCTCTTGCGAAACCGGGGTTTCACCTCCGGAATGCTCGTGGGCCTGTCCGTCTTCGCCGCCGGCACCGGCCTGATCTTCGTGCTGTCGCTGTTCATGCAGGAGGGGCTGCACGCCAGCCCGCGGGACGCCTCGCTCGGCCTGGTACCGCTCACCCTGGGGCTCATCGCCGCCGCGTTCGCCGCCATGGGGGGCCTGGTTGCCAAGCTCGGTCGCACCCTCGTCTTCCTCGGCCTCACCGTCACCCTCGCCGGTTGCGGTTGGGTCCTGGCCCTCGTCGATCACTCCGGGACGAACGTCAGCCTCTGGGCGCTTGCCCCGGCGTTGTTCGTCATCGGCATCGGCATCGGTCTCTGCTTCACCACGATCCCCACCGTTGCTCTCGGCGACGCGAGCCCTGAGGAAGCCGGCAGCGCCAGCGGCTCGCTCAGCTCGATCCAGCAACTCGCTTCAGCGCTCGGCTCGGCCGCGGTCACCTCGATCTTCTTCCAAGCCGCAACCTCCGGACTGGGCCACGCGATGAAAGTCAGTCTCATCGTCGTTCTGGCCGTCACCGCCCTCAGCCTCCCGGTCGTCGCCCTGATGCCCCGCAAGGCACCGTCAGAACCCCACCAGTGAGCATCCGAGCCGTTCTTGAGACGGCTGATCATCGCTGGTGTGTCGTGGGCGCGGGCCGGTCATGGCATCACGACGAGTCGCCTGCCTTTGAGGTCGGTTCGCTGCCAGGCGGTCTCGATGTCGCTCAGCGGGACCTTCTCCACGTCGAAGGTGAGCTCGCCGGACCGCGTCCACGTCACGATCTGCTGGTACACCTCGTCCATGGTCTGCGGGTCGAGGCCCTTGGCCGCGCCGTAGATCTCCACGCCGGAGGTACGCAGGCTCGACCCGGCGAGGGCGAGCTCGGTGCCGGCCGACTCGCCGATCTGGACCACCCGGGTCGGCTTGCCGAACGCGAACGACCGCGGCACCAGCGCGCGCAGCAGGATCTCGCTGGGCCTGCCCCACAGGTAGTCCACGACGACGTCGTAGCCGTCCGCCCTGGCGTCGAGGTACGCCTGCGCCAGTGCCTCGTCGGAGACCGCGGTGTTGATCACCGTGTCGGCCCCGATGGCCTGTACCTCGCGCAACTGGTTGTCGTCGCGGCCGGTGGCGACGATCCGGCCGGCGCCCAGCAGCCGGGCCACCTTGACCGCGAGCCGCCCCGCGACCCCGGTGGCGCCCTGCACCAGCACTGTCTCCCCGGGAACGAACCCCGCGGCCGCTTTCATCGACATTGCGGTGATGGCCGAGGCCATCACGGTCGCCACGGCCGGGTCGATGCCGTCGGGGATCGGCACGTAGGAGCCCTGGGGCACCACGGCCTTCTCGGCGAGCGCGCCGTAGGGCAGGCGGATGTTGCCGAACCCGACGAGCGTGCCGTCTGGGAGGGCGCCGATGCCGTCGAAGGCGGGGATCACCGGAAACTGGCCGATGTACTTCTCGCTGGCGTAGTGCGTGCCGGCCGCGATCGCCTTGTCGACGTTCTCGACGGCGACCGCCTTGACGTCGATGATCACCTCGCCGTCGCCGGCCACCGGATCGGGGAAGTCCTCATAGCGCGGGATGCCGCCGGCCTCGTGGAGCACCGCTGCCTTCATCCCAGCTCCTGACCGAACACGCGGGCGATCCGCGCCTGCCACGCCGCCAGGACGCGAGGCGGACGGGCCGGAGAGTGGTTGAACCCGTGGTGGTGCGAACGGTGGTGCGTGAGCGAGTGCCGCCACCCATGGCCGTGGCGGTCCTGGCCCTGGTGCCCGATCGGCCGTTCGGTGTGCGCGGGAACCCCCGGAATGCGATGGGTCGCCCAGTGCAGCAGGTCGCGAAGCGAGTGCCGGTGTCTCATCGGTGCCTCCTCTGGCACATAAGGTCTCTATCACCGATAGAGTACTCTATCGGTGATAGAGTGCGGAAGGGAGGTGCCGGAATTGGCTCTGGACAAGCAGCGGATCGTCACCGAGGCCGTCGCGCTACTGGACGCCGAGGGTCTCGACGGCGTGACCACCCGCAAATTGGCCGCCCGGCTCGGCGTACAGTCGCCGACCCTTTACTGGCACATCCCGAACAAGGCGGCGCTGGTCACCGCGATCGCCGAGGCGATTCTTGAGCAGCAGTTCCCCGAGATGGTGTCGCCCGCGCCGGAGGAGTGCTGGCAGGACTGGCTGAGCGGCCTGGCCGAGCGGCTGCGGCGCGCGTTGCTGGCCCACCCGGACGGGGCCCGGATCATCTCGGCCTCCCAACTGTCCCTCAAGATGGCCGCCATCTCCGAACTGGCGATGAGCACACTGGTCGGGCGAGGCATTCCCTTGCGGCAGGCTCGCCTGATCGTGTTGACGGTGTTGCGCTTCACCGTCGGCTACGTCCTGGAGGAACAGGCCGGCCGCCCCGACGCGGACGCCCTGGACGGCTTCGACATGGCCGCGTACGCCGCGGCGTACCCCACCGTGATGGCCGGCGTGACAGAGTACTTCCAGCCTGGCATCACCGTCGACGATCTGTTCCGCGATTGCCTGCAACAGATCATCCATGGTCCTGCGGCGCGGTCCGGCCCCACGTCCTGACCGGTCAGCCCTGGCACGAGCGCCCCGAGTCGCCCAACACAGCAAGCCGACATCGTCTCTGTTTCATAGGTGTCCGCCTATGAAACACCCGGCGCCCCGGGACCGGTGCTGGCGCGTCTGCCGGGAGTCGTGCTCAACACTGGCCCGCAAACGCCTCACCTCGTCGCGGTTCCACCGCGCCAGCTTCCGTCGGTCCCGACTGTTGCTACGGGTGGGCGTCGCGCCAGGCTTGCCAGATGTCCGGGCGCAGGCGGGCCGCACCCGCCACCGGATCGCCGCCCACCGCCGAAGTACAGGCATGGGCCACGCGCAACTGGCATCGTCGTCCCCGACCCGGTCTCGGGGGCGCTGGCGGGTACGCCAAGGCGTTGCCTCCGGCGGCCACATCTGGGCGGTCCATGAGCTACGGGACCCGCGTTCAGGGGACCTTTCGGCCAGTCGCCGCACGTTGTCCTCGGCCCGCGAGTAGGGCGGCATTTCCCGGCCACGCCATCCCGAGGCACCCGAGGTCAACCGGCGTGCCCAGGCGTCCCCGAGCGCCTCAGCGAGCCGCGGGTCTCCTGCCACTGCTGCGCCACCCGGTTCACCGAGGGTGTTCTCGATGGTGGCCAGCGTCGGACCGACCACGATTCCGGCCTCGGCCATGCGTTCGACCAGGGCCTTGTCCAGCTCGGCGTCCGCGGGGACGTGGGCCAGCACATCGACACCAGCGGACACGACCTCCTCGACACCGGCCGTCGAACTCACGTGAGCGACGACGACCAAGCCGCTGGCGTGCGCGGCAGTGACCAGTGCCTTGATGGTTTCGGAGTCCAGCGACGGCCATAGACCCCCGGTGCCGGAGATGATCTTCAGATAGTCCGAGCCCTCCGCGATCCGTTCCGCGACGAACTGCTCGGCCTGGCCGGCGGCGGTCAACGTCGGGAACGGGGGGTACATCATCGACGGGTGCCCGCCGGGCGCGGTGGCACCGACACCCGAGGAACGCACATCGGCCACGTCCGGACGGGAGCCGGCCTGCTCCTTGGCCCCGGCCACCAGGTCGGGTTGGCTGAACATGTCGAGAACGGTGGTAACGCCGAAGGTCAACGATTGCGCGAGGGCGCCGGGAGCGAGGTGCACGTGCGCGTCGATCAGACCGGGAAGCACGGTCCCGCCACCCGCGTCGATCACTTCGTCGCCTTCTTGGGCGGCCGAGGTGGCCGAGCACTTGGTGATCAGCCCGTCAGCGAACCGTACCGAAGTCCAGTCCTGCGACTGCGTCCCGTCGAATACCTTCGCGTTCACGATCGTTGTTGCCGCGGCCACGACGTCCCCCAAGGGATCTTGAAAAACCTGGACAGAAGAGGTTCACCCAACCGGAGGTCCTCGACCTCGCACGCTCTATTCAGCCGGTCTCACCAGGGCCGATCAACGACCAACCCAGCCATGGAACAATCACCAAGAGGAATCGATCGAGGCGAGGGAGGGGGGTGGCGATGGAGGTCCGGCAGCTGCGCTATTTCGTCGCCGTCGCCGAGTGTGAACACTTCGGTCAGGCCGCGGAGGCCCTGCACCTCGTTCAATCCGCGGTAAGCAAGCAGGTCGCGCGGCTGGAACGCGAACTCGGACTGACCTTGTTCGACCGGTCCCACCGTCGGGCCCGGCTCACCCCTGACGGCCAGGCATTCCTTGTCCACGCGCGCCGCGCGCTACGCGGCATCGACCGTGCCGCCGCCGCGGCCGCCGACATCGCCGCCGGCAACACCGGTTTACTGCGCATCGGCAGCAGCATCGTATTCGGCCCTCGTATCGAAGCTGCTCTTGCCGCTGTCCGCGACGCCTACCCCGGCATCACGCTCCAGGTGACAAGCTCCGCCTCAACGACCGGTCAGCTCGCCGCCCTCGCCGCTGACGACCTCGATGCCGCGTTCGTGGCGGCGCCACCGGACACCCCGGGCGTGCGGGTTCATCACCTCTGGGACGAGCCGCTGGTCCTGGCGGTCCCCGCCGCGTACGCCCGCACCGCCGGCAACCTCGCCACGCTCGCCGAGCTTCCCCTGTCCCGATCCGCCCGCGCAGATAACCCCGGCATCTACGACCTGATTACGGTCGCCTGCCAAGCGGCCGGGTTCACCCCCCGCGTGGGGCCGACTCTGACCCGAGTCCAAGACCTCCTTGCCGGACCCGTTGCCTCCGGAGGGTGCTGGACCCTGCTCCCCGCCGGCGTCGTCTCGCAAGACTGCACCGCCGTCGCCCTCATCCAGCCCAACCCACCGATCCGCGTCCCCGCCGCACTCGCACTACCCGACCCCACACGCCGCGCCTCCGCGCTGAGCCTGCTCACCGCTGCACAGACCAGCACAGCAAGCAAGCAGACACCGACGAACAGTAGTTGACTCTGCAACTACCGTTCGTGGTTGCCAGCAGATAGGCCGGCTCCACGATGAGCGGGCCACCTGCTCAGACTCAATGTCAAGAAGCCATGACAGCCATCGAACGGCCGTGTGTGTCTGAGGGTGACGGGGAAGGCTTGACCCTGACGCTGCGTCGGGGTTGCAACCTTGCTTTATGACGAAGAACATCGCTTCCGCAGCTCCGCCTGCTCCGCCTGCTCCGCCGATCGGAGGGTTCCAGGAGGTCGACGGCCGCCGGGTTTTCGTGCATCGGTTGGGCAGTGGCGGACCGGCCGTCGTGTTCCTGCCGGGCGCGGGCGCGGTCGGTCTGGACTATTTCGCTGTTCAGCAAGGGGTTTCGCAGTTCCGCACCGCGGTGGTCTACGACCGTCGCGGCACCGGGTACAGCGATCCGGTACCGCTGCCGCGCACCGCCGCCGCGGTCGCGACGGAACTGCACGAGTTGCTGCACGCCCAGGACCTCGCCGCCCCGTACGTCCTGGTCGCGCACTCCCTCGGCGGCGCCTACGCGCATCGGTTCACCCAGTTGTACCCGCAGGAGGTGGCCGGGCTGGTCTGGTTGGATGGCTTCCACCGCGACTGGGAGGACTTCATGCCCGCTGCGGCGAGCCCCGCTGCCGACCAGCAGACGGCACCCGGTCCCGAGCAGATCCGGCAGATGCGCCCAGCCCTACACGAGATGTTCGCCGAACTGGTGGCGGACTACCCGCAACACATGCGGCAGCCGCTGATCGAAGCCCATGTCAGCGACGAATGGCTCCGGGTTGGCATCGCCGAGCGGGGCAATGTGGTTGCACTCGCCGACGAACTGCGTGCCGGTCCGGACATTCCCGACGTACCGGTGGTCGCGCTCACCGCCGAGGGCACCGACCCCGGCCCGCAGGCGCTGATGCCGGAGCAGACGATACGTGCGATACACGAGGGCATGAGGAGGATGGCCGCGGCCGTGGTGAGCACGGTGTCGTTCGGGGAACATCGCATCGTCTCCGACGTCGGCCACCACCAGCTGTGCTTCACGCGCCCCGATGTCGTGGTCCAGGCGATCCGCGACGTCGTCGACCGGGTGGCTCGCACCTAAACTCGGCTTGGCCACGTTTACCGAAGAGCGGAGGCAGACAGTGCTCACGATCGGCCAGCTCGCGGCGACCGCCCGCGTGACCGTGCGCACCGTCCGCCATTACCACCAGGTCGGCCTGTTGCCCGAGCCTGAGCGTGATGGCCTCCGGCTACCGCCGTTACAACGCGCAGGCGGCGGTAGATCTCGTCCGGATCAGGACTCTTGCCGATGCCGGAGTGCCACTGGCCCGCATCGACGCGCTGCTGCACGCACAACCAACTGAATTCGCAGCTGCCATCACCGACATCGACACCGCATTGCAGGCCAAGATCGACCAGCTTACCGAGCATCGCCGCCGCATCGCCGGATTGGCAAGCGGCGAAGAGCTTGTCCTGCCCCCCGAGATGGTCGCCATACTGAACCGGCTGCGCAGCCTCGGAGTCAGCGAACGGACGGTCCAACTCGAGCGCGACTGGTCGATCCTGATGCAGGCATCGGACCCGCACGCGGTGCCGCAGTGGATACGGGACAAGAACGCCGGCTTCGACGACCCCGAGAAGATGCGCCTGTATCTCGCATGTGATCAATCAGTCGACTGGGATCCGCACGATCCACGCGTGGATCGGCTCATCAACGACCTGGAAACATGGGAGATCAAACACGAAGGTAACAGCAGCCGGCCCGAGAACCCGACGCCGGTCTTTTCCCTGATCCTCAGGGAATCACCGGCATGGCGTCGAATCCTCGATACGCTCGTCCGCCGCGCCGAGCGGCGCCGAGCCGCCATGCCCGACAGCTAACCGTGTGCTGCCGTCGATGTGCACGCCGTCAGCGGCCGCGGCCGTCACGGTCAGGGCGCCGGCTTCGTTGGTGCTCCACGCTCCCGGGACACCGGAAAGGGTGTGGGTGTCACGGCCGATGATCTTCCCGTTGGCGACGACCTTGGCCTTTCCGTTCGCTCCGGCGATCTTTTCACAGCGGCCCTTGCGCCACGCTTGGTATGCGGCGGGCATGACGCTTGCGGCGCTGTTGCCTGCCGCATTCGTGCCGAGGCGCTGTGCGGTGCAGCCGGTGTTGCGTATAAGGCAAGGTGTAGGTGCTGGGGCTGCCGGGCGAGCAAGTCTGCGCAGTTGGTGAGATCAGTTGCGGCGGGCGGCCCAGACAGTGCGTTCGGTGCGTACTGCGAGGTCGCGGCGGCGCAGGATGCTGTGCGGGCTGCCAGTGTCGAGCAGCTGGTCGAGCGCGGCGAGGTCTTCGGGCGAGAGCGCCTGGACGGCGGTGCCACGGATGCGCTGCAGGGCACTGAGGGCGTAGCGGGCGATCGCCTCGCTGCGGGAGCCCTCGATGTGCACGGTGATGGTGCGTTCGCCGTCGAGAGCGAATCCAGCGCCGGTCAGCATCGGTCCCCAGTCGGCGCCGCGGTGGGGCACGTGGTCGGCGTGGAGGTGGCCGGTCGCGGCGTGGCAGCGGTCTTCCAGGCCGGGCCGGTCTTCGGGTGCGCTGTCGGGCAGGAAGCGAGGGAAGCCGGCCAGCTCGACGACGGCGAACAGGCCGCCGGGCGCGAGCATGTCGTGGACGTTGCGTATGACGCGGTCGGGGTCGGCCATGTGGTGCATCGAGGCCGACGCCCATACGAGGTCGGGCGTGCCGAGGTCGGGCCAGTCGGCGTCGTCGAGGTCGGCCTGCACGATGTGCACGCGGTCATCCATGTCACGGGCGCATGCCTTCTCGTGCAGGCGCTGCAGGTGCCCGGGTGAGGTGTCGACGGCTGTGACGTGTGCCTTGGGGAAGCGGTCGAGGAGGGCAAAGGTGCCCGCTCCGGTGCCGCAGCCCACATCCACGATATGACGCGGGCTGGTGGTCAGGGGCAGCCACTCGGTGATGGCGGTGAGGTGCTCGGCGAGGACTTCCGCGTCCAGGTCGAGGATCTCCTCTTGGCTGCCGGCGCCGTGGTCGTGGCCGGTGTGCAGGTGCGTTCGGGTCATGACGTCACATTACGGAGGCCATGCGCGCTCGGCATAGCTCCTTTCGTGTCGCGCAAGACAATGGCCGCCGGTACTGCCGGACGCGCAAGACGCACCCTCGCACGTCCAGCAGCGCCAGGCACTTTTCGCGCCATCAGTCACAGCCCTCTTAGGCATCGCGGTCGCCGTCCTCACGCTGGTGTCCGCGTCGGGCGTCGCGGTCGAAGATGCCCAGAATCTCGCACGGCCCGCCTTCGGCGCCGATGGCGTGCGGCATCATCGTGGGGAATTCGGCGGCCTGGTTGGCCTCAAGGCGGAAGCGGCGGGTGCCCAGCATGAGGATCGCCGTGCCCGACAGGACGACAAGCCATTCCCGTCCTGGGTGGGCGCGCATACGGGCGGGATTGTCAGGCGGCGGCTCGGTCATGCGCTGACGCATCACGGTCATGCCGGGGTCGCCCTTGATGGGCCAGCGCATCACGCCGTGGGCGCCATCGATCATCGGGCTGGTGACGACGTCGTCGGTGGCGGTCTCGACCAGTTGGTCGAGGGTTGTGTCCAGAGCGCGGGCGAGGGTGACGAGCTGATCCAGCGCGAGGCGGCGCTGGCCGTTCTCGATGCGGCTCAGCGAGGACTGGCTGAGCCGGGCACGGGTGGCCAGCTCTTCCAGGGACCAACCCTGCGCGACCCGCAGGGCGCGGATGCGCTTGCGCACGAGGCCGTCCAGACCCTCATCATCTTGCTTCATAGGCAACATCCTATGCCCTTGATGCAAGCCGGGGATATCGTCGCACGTAGAGGGCCCTGATTCGCTGGGGCAATGCACCGAGGAGAGGTGAGGACATGTCTGTGCAGACTTCCGCATATGCGACCGACACGCTGCCGGCTGACACCGTCGACGTGGTGGTCATCGGCGGCGGCGCAGCAGGCCTGAACGGTGCGTTGATGCTCGGTCGTCGTGATCGACAGTGGCACCACCCGGAACGCGCCTGCCGAGGCCATGCACGGCTTCATCGTGCCCGCGCGCGCTTCGCCGCCCGCGACATCGGCATCATCGACACCCCGGCGCAGGAAGTCGTGGACAGCCAGGACGGCGCCAGCGCGGGGGTACGCCTGGCCGACGGCACCCTCGTGCCCCGTCGCGTCCTCGCCGTCGTCGCCGGGATGCAGGCCCGCACCGAGGGCATGGACGGTCTGAAACTGCCGACGGAGGAGCTGCCCGGCAACATGGGCCGCCGCTTCGCTTCCGGTATGGCCGGCACCACCGACGTGCCGGGGGTGTGGGTGGCCGGCAACGCCACCGACCTGACCGCCCAGGTGGGCGCCTCCACCGCGGCCGGCGCTCTGGCCGGCTCCTACATCAACGCCCTGCTGGCCACCGCGGACACCGACGTGGCCGAGGGCGTTCCCGCCACCAGCTGACGTCCGCACCTCGATCGGCCTGCGGCGCCAGAGGCGCCATCCTCCTGGCGCATCCGGCGACGCAGGCACCTTCCCCGGCTCATCATCGTGGCGCGGACCTCACCAGCCTGTTTGGCCTGCCTTTTCGAGAGGAATTCATGAGCACGAACCAGCCCGCCCAAGGGGCAACCGCCGAAGCAAGTGGCAGGGGCGCGCCGGACGCGCGCCAACTGCGCACCATCCTGATCGCCGTCTGTGTCGCGTTGATGGCGGTCATCGCCTCGGTGACCGGGTTGAACGTCGCCCAGCCCGACATGGCCGTCGAATTCGGCGCCTCACAGACCACCATCCTGTGGATCATCAACATCTACACCCTCACTCTGGCCGCGCTGCTGCTTCCGCTCGGCGCGATCGGTGACCGGCTGGGCCGCAAGTCCATGCTGATCACCGGCCTGATCATCTTCGGAGCCGCCAGCGCGTTGGGGGGCCTGGCCCCGTCATCCGAAGTCATGATCGCCGCCCGTGTGCTCAGCGGTGTGGGCGCAGCGATGATCATGCCGATCACCCTCGCTGTGATCACCTCGACCTTCCCCGACGAGCAGCGTGGAAAGGCGATCGGCGTGTGGACCGGCGTCGCCGGAGGCGGCGGCATCATCGGCATGTTCCTCTCCGCCTTGCTTGTGGACGTGGCGGACTGGCGGTGGCTGTTCCTGCTGCCCGTCGTCCTGGTCGTCGTCTCACTCGGCATGATGCGGTCCGTACCCAACTCTCGCGAGCACTCCGGGCACTCCTTCGACACCATGGGCGCGCTGGCCTCCGTCGTCGCCGTGGTAGGCCTCATCTTCGTCCTGCAGGAAGGCCCGGAGCGCGGCTGGAGCGACCCTGTCACGCTGACCAGTCTCGTCGTCGGTCTGGTGGCCCTGATCTTCTTCGTGGCCTGGGAGCTGCGCCGCAGGGACGCATCCTTGCTGGATGTGCGCCTCTTCCACGAGCGCGGCCTGGCCGGCGGCTCCATCACACTGCTGGTGGTCTTCGGTGTCCAGGCGGGTGTCTTCGTGGTCCTCTTCCCATTCCTGCAAGCCGTCCTCGGCTGGTCGGGACTGCTGTCCACCCTGGCGATGATGCCCATGGCCCTGCTGATGATGATGACCTCCGGCCTGGCGCCCAAGCTGGCCGCGCGTATCGGCGCACGCTCGACCATGGCAGCGGGAATCGCGTTGTTCGGCGCCGGTCTGGCCCTCATAGCCAGCATCGTCTCCGTCGACGGCGGCTACCTGTCCATCCTGCCCGGCATGCTCGCCATGGGCATCGGCATGGGCCTGGCGATGACCCCCTCCACCGAGGCCATCACCAGTTCCCTGCCGCGGGAGAAGCAGGGTGTCGCCTCCGCGCTCAACGACATCACGCGCGAGTTCGGCACCGCACTCGGCGTCGCCCTGCTCGGCGCCCTCCTGGCGAGTGGCTACCGCAGTGCCATCGATGACAGGCTCGGCGGCATCCCTCAAGGCGCGGCGGACGCTGCGCGCCAGGGCGTCGCCAACGCCATCGAGGCCGCGGGCACTGCCGGCTCCCACGCGCAGACGCTAGTTGATGCCGCCCGTCAGTCCTTCGTCGACGGCTGGCAGCAGGCCATGTGGGCAGGTGTCGTCGTCATGGGCGTCTTGTTCGTCTACACCGTCGTCCGCGGCCCGCAAAACAAGCTCTCCGCGTCGGCGGACGAGGAGAAAACTCCCGAAGACCGACACCCCCAGGTGACCGCGTAAGAGGGGTCCCAGTAGCAATGCAGAAACTTTCACCGGATATGCCGCTGACCTGCGATAACGCCGGAGCCCTCGCCTGAGGTCTCGGCTTGATCACGGTGTTGGATCATGACTAAGGACAGTTCGCGGCTCGGCGCCGGCCAGGAACGGCCGTTGCTCGCATCGTCCATTCCGTGACAGCGATGATCATCGCCGGAAGTGCAGGCAGGGGCTCGACGTCGGGGACCCGGCCGCGGCGGGCCGGGGCGCTGCTCCGAGGTGGCAGACTCCTGCGGGTGTTCTTCGGTGCCGCCGGGCCGCGGATGACCCAGCAGGCCTACGCCGAGCGGCTCAAGACGCGGGCCGACCGGGAGGAACTGTCAGCGCCGGCTCACTGGCTGCTCGGCCTCCTGACTGTTCGGCCCGGAGGCCCCTCGGCGTCCGGGCCGCGGTCAGCCACAGGCTGGTGAATACGGCGCCGGCCAGGGTGACGGCGCCGGCCGCGAGGAAGGCGCTGTTGAGGCCGGATTCGAAGGAGGCGCCGCCGGATTCCCGCGTGTGGACGATGGCTCCGAGCACCGCCACGCCGAGCACCGCGCCGATCTGCCGGGTGGTGCTGCTGACACCCGAGGCGAGGCCGCCCTCCTGCGGGCTGACCGCCTGGATGGCGGCCCCGGTCAGCGGGGACATGGTCACAGCGAAACCGATGCCGACGATGGCCAGCCTCCACCACACATTTCCGTAACCGGTATCGGCGTGCACGAAGCCCAGCGCCAGCAGCCCCAGCCCGGCCAGCGCCAAGCCGATGCCGACCACGATCCGGAAGCCGTACCTGGCGGCCAACCGGCCCGCGTACGGGCTGACGACCACCATGGCCAGCGAGACGGGCAGGGTCCGCAGCCCGGCGACCAGGATCGAAGTGCCCTGGACGTAGACGAAGAACTGAGAGAAGAAGAACGACGAACCCATCAGCGCGAAACCCACCACGACCATCGCCGTGTTGCACACCGTGAACAGCCGCTGACGGAACAGCCGCAGCGGCAGCATCGGCGTCGAACCACGACCCTCGACCACGACGAACGCGGCCAGGAGTACCAGCCCGGCGGCGAATCCGCCCAGGATCACCGGCGAGGTCCAGCCACGGGAACCGCCCTCGATCAGGCCGTAGGTCACAGCGCCCACGCCCGCGACGGACAGGACCGTGCCGGGGACGTCGATCGCCGGCGCGCCAGGGTTGCGGGATTCCCCCAGCACGCGCAGACCGGCCAGCAGCAGGACCACCCCGATGGGCACATTGACCAGGAAGATGGCGGGCCAGCCGAAGGCCTCCACCAGAATCCCGCCCGCCAACGGTCCGGCGGCCAGGCCGATGCCGCTGAACCCGGCCCACAACCCGATCGCTCTGACGCGCTCCCTCGGGGCGGGATACGCGGCGGCGAGCAGCGCCAGCGAGGCGGGGCTCAGCGCCGCGGCCCCAACGCCCTGCACCACCCGCCCGGCGATCAGCCAGCCGATCGAAGGCGCGAGCGAACACACCACCGACGCGGCCGTGAACACCACCACCCCGGCCAGGAACACCCGCCTGCGGCCGAACCGGTCGGCGAAGACGCCGCCCGACAGCAACAGCATGGCCACCAGCAGCACGTAGGCGTCGACAATCCACTGCAGGCCGGTCAGCCCGGTGTGGAGCCGCTGCTGCATGTCGGGCAGGGCGGCGCCGACGATCGTGTTGTCGAGCAGCACCATGAACTGACCTGCGCAGGTCAGGGTGAGCAGCGCTCTCACGCAAATCCCTCCTAAAGCAGTTAATTACTGGTCTCACGCTTTGAACGCGGTCAATGGTGTGCGGGATCTTCTCCATGCTCGGCCACTGGTTCGCGCCCGCTTCGCCGACCTGGGCGACCAGCGGTTCTGGCGCACCGACCTGCACCCCTGGCAGCTACGGGCCGCTGGAAGTGATCGCCCGCAACGGACACCCGCACACAGATCGCGTTGATCACCTTGTCGTCCCGCTCGATGCGGGCGATCGCCTCGTCGGTCAGTTCCGCCGAGGTCACTTCACCGGCACCCATGGCGGCCGCGAGTTCTTCAGCCGATCGAAAAGTCGATTCCATGAATGTGCACCCTAATGGCCTGCCACAGGCGCTCGAAAAGCCGAAAAAACTGCTTCCGAGATGTCCCGTCCCAGGTCAGAGGGGTTATCGATGGGGAGGCCATAAAATGGCGCTCCGCACAATGAGATAGATGTCTCATGCTCATCGATGCATGGCCATAGCGAGCGGGATTTGTCCAGTAGCGGAATAACTCTTTTAAAATCTTCCCATGTCAACGGGTGTAGGCCAACAGATGTTGACATCGAGCGCGGCTAGGTCAACAATCGTTGACATGCGACGGAAGGAGCACACCAGCACCGGGACCAGCACCGGGGCATCCGCTCGGTCCGCCGCTGTCTTCAGCCGCTACGTGGCCCGTGACTAACGATCTTGCGAAAGCTGGCGCTAAGGATGATCTTGGTGTTCGGTAGGGGTGTGTTCGGCCGGCTGCCGGCCTCCCCGTAGTAACCAGCAAAAAACAGCAGAAATCGGCGCTGGCAAAGGAATTCGGCATCAGCCGCGAAACCGTGTACAGCTACCTACGCGCCACGCCAGCCGAAGCCCGCACCTAGATCATCCTTAGCGCCAGTATCAAGCGCCGTCTACTCCTCAACCAAGTTCAACTTTTTGGCCCCTGGTCGCAAGATCGTCAGGAAACCCCCTTATGGATCGGAACTGCGGTGCAGGGGGCCGCGCGACGGTCCGTGAGCGTCGCTATGCGGAGGCTCTCAGGGGCTCGAGGGCGGCTAGGACGAGGTCGAGGCCGAAGATGAACTCCTCCGCCGGGTCGTAGCCGGCAGCGACGAGCGCCGCGGCGGACTCGTTGAGGTAGGGGAACTCGTCGGGAGGAAGCTGG
Source organism: Nonomuraea sp. NPDC050536 (assembly GCF_044457685.1). Lineage (NCBI taxonomy): Bacteria > Bacillati > Actinomycetota > Actinomycetes > Streptosporangiales > Streptosporangiaceae > Nonomuraea > Nonomuraea sp. NPDC050536. The sequence continues at coordinate 226,748 of NZ_JBITHD010000004.1, read as the reverse complement.
GGCAGGTAGACGTCCTCGGCCATGTCCGCGAGCTCATCGGCGGTGTCGAACGGCAGGCTGGCTTCCTGCAGGGCGAAACCGTAGACATAGCTGTCGAGCAACCAGTTGGCGTGCGTCGCCATCAAGACCCCGAAGCCAGCCCTCCGCAGGCAGGCGGTGACCGCTTCGTGGTGGCGGAGGTTCGCGGGCCCCGGCGATGTCCGCGACTCCATCAGGCCGATCGCCCACCGGTGGCGTGCGAGAACCTGTCGGGCGGATACCGCCCGCCGTCGCATCGCCGACTGCCAGTCGGCCTCTTCGGGCGGGAGCTCGATCTCCTCGAACACGACGTCGATCATGGCGTCCAGCAACTCCTCCTTGCTCGCCACGTAGTAGTAGAGCGACATCGCGCCCGCGCCGAGCGCGCCAGCCAGCCGGCGCATGCTCAGCCCGCCGACCCCCTCGCGGTCAGCGAGCCGGACCGCCTCGGCCACCACCCGCCGCTTGCTCAGCCCCGCGTCTGACGCGACCTGGCGTTGTTCCCTCGCAGACACGGTTCTCCTCGCTCTCGAACGGCTTGACAATCGTACAGCGTACTATCATAGTACGGCGTACGACGTACGGTGTACGAGCCTGCGAGAGTCGCAGCTCGGACGTGAGGAGGCTTCGGTGGGAATCGAACAGCGATCGAATGCCGGAGCACGCCTGGTGCCGGGGGCGAGTCCGGCCGGGGCGGCGACGATGCGGGCCGCCGTCCAGTACCGCTACGGGCCGCCATCAGTGCTCGAGTCGTCCGCCGTCGGGCTACCGCTGCCCGGTCGAGGCGATGTGCTCGTCCAGGTGGGCGCGGCCTCGGTACACCCTGGCGACTACTTCGTGATGACCGGTGTGCCGTATGTGGTGCGCCTGGCGTTCGGGCTCCGCCGGCCGCGCCACGGCATCCCTGGCAGGGACCTCGCCGGCGTGGTGGCAGCGGTCGGGAAGGATGTCACCGCTCTCCGCCCCGGCGACGAGGTGTTCGGCTGGAGCACCGCCGGAACGCTCGCGGAGTACGCCTGCGTCCCGGCGGACAACCTCGTGTCCACGCCTGCAAACCTGTCGGTCGTGAACGCGGCAGCGGTGCCCACGTCGGCCATGACGGCGTTGCAGGCATTGCGCAAGATCGCGAACGTTCAACCGGGCCAGACGGTGCTGGTCACGGGCGCGTCGGGCGGCGTGGGCTCCTTCGCCGTGCAGATCGCCAAGGCTTTCGGCGCCGAGGTGACGGGTGTATGCAGCACCCCCAACGTCGACTTGGTCCGGTCGCTCGGTGCCGACCATGTCGTTGACTACACGAGAACCGACTTCACCCGCACCGAGAAGCGCTACGACGTCATCCTCGACAACGTGGAAGCCCAGCCCCTGGCTGCTGTCCGCCGAGTGCTGACGCCCACCGGCACCCTCATCCCGAACAGCGGACGCGGCGGCCGCTGGATCGGCCCCCTCGGCCGGATCGTCAAAGCGCGCGTGCTGTCCGGGTTCACCCGTCAGCAGCTGAGGCCCTTCACGTCGGTCGGGAAGCGCCAGGACCTGCTCACCCTGGCCGAACTGCTCACGACCGGGCAGGTCACGCCCGTCATCGACCGCACCTACCCCCTCGACGAAGCAGCCGACGCCCTCCGCTACGTCGCGGCCGGCCACACCCGAGGAAAGGTCGTCGTCACCGTCTGACGACCGGACCGACGAGAACGACCCAACCCGTGCGTATGCACGCCCAGACCTGCCGCCACTCCGGCGGACGGACCGCTCCTCTCGAAAGAAGAACCGATGACCAACCGAACGAACACCCCGAACCTGCTCGACAACCCGCCGATCCCCGTGCAGGCCAAGCTCGCCGCCGCATGGACCAGCTTCATGTTTCTCTACGCCTACGTCGACATCTTCAACTTCTTCAAGCCCGGCGTCATCGACGACATCCTGGCTGGCGTCGTCTTTAAGTTCGACATCAGCTCGACGCTGTTGACCATTTTCCTCGTGTCCGTGTCGATCCCGGCCCTTATGGTGGTGCTCTCCATGACGCTGCCCGCCCGGGTGAACCGCGCCACGAACCTCGTCGTGGCATCGCTCTACATCCCCTATTCGATGTTCAACGCGGCAGGGGGGACCTGGGAGTGGGCCTCTTTCTACGGCCTCTCCATCGGAGTCGAGGTGCTGCTCCTGGCCTTCATCCTGCGCTCCGCCTGGACATGGCCTCGAACCCCCGCCGTCCCAGCCGCTCCCGCGACGACCGACCTTCGACAGTAGGTATCCGTGTAAACGCGCCTCGGAAAGTCCTACGGCGTGAAGCCCGCCGCCGCGGACACCGCCGACCGTGACCAGCTCAGTCGCCGTATGCGCAGAGAACCTGCTCACGAACGGTCCGGTGTGCACATGCCGAAATGCTCAGAAGCCCACCGCTTGGGCGGTGAGTGAGAACGGGTTGTGAGAACAGATTCGGCCCGGATCCGGCTCGTCGGCGGATCGGTTGATCTTGCTCTCAGAATGGATCGTTTATGAGAACGACGAACCGCCCTGAACCCCAAGATCATCCTTAGCGCCAGTTTTCGCAAGATCGTTAGTCACGGGCCTGCGTGCCGGCCTCATCAAGCCGCAACTGCCACCACCGCCGCCCAAGGTCCGCGAAGTGACCAGGTGGATCACCAGCCATCCCGACTGCCTCACCCAGGTCAAAAGCACAGTCCGCTCCTGGAGCGGCTCAGCACCCACGTCACCGCCTTCGCCGAGATGCTCACCGGCCGCTACGGCGACCGGCTCGCCGGCGCCGACAACGACGACGTGCCGCACCTGCAATCCTTCATCCAGGGCATCCACCGCGACCACGCCGCCGTCCTGGCCGGATTCACCCTGTCCCACAGCAGCGCCACAGGCCAAGCCTTGGTCACGACGGTCATCAGCCCCCGATGTCCGGCCGCTTTCAGACGGTGCTGATCGGAGCCGGGTTCTCGGGGAGCTGCCAGCTGCCGCCGCGGTCCTCCTTCGAAAAGCGCGCGGCGAGATCGGGGACGTGCAGGAAGCAGGCCAGCGCGGTGGCGGCCTGGAAGGCGTTGATCGCACGCTGGGTCATCGGCATGCCCAGGCGCAGGAGGCGCGGATTCACTTCGCCCTGGATCTCGTCGACGAAGGGCCGCAGCACGCTGTCGTAGTTCGCCAGTGCGGTCGGCAGGTCGCCCGGGTGCCGGTTGATCTCGCCGGCCAGGACGTAGGCGCCCACCAGGCCGCCGGAGATGCCCATGCCGCTGTAAGGGGAGGCACAGTGGGCGGCGTCGCCGGCAAGGACCACGCGGCCCTTGGACCAGGTGTCGGTGCGGACCTGGACGATCTCCTGGGAGTAGAAGAAAGGGCTCGTCTGCATGCCGTCGATGAAACGCTCGGTCTGCCAGCCCGCGTCGCGGAACCTGCTCGCCCAGAACTTCTGCTGGCGCTCGACGGGTTCCCGGTGGATCGCCGAGGCCTCCTCGGACTCCTCCCGCATCACGAAGTACACCTGGGTCTCGGTCGGGTTGTGGCTGCGGCGCATGATCTGACGGCCACCCGGGACCATGTAGGTGTCCCGGATGTTGCTGTCGGACGCGATGCGCGGGATGAACCAGTAGGCCATGTGGATGCCGACCCGCCAGTACGGGTCGAAGCCCTCCGGGAGGATCGTCTGCCGGATGCGCGATCCCTGCCCGTCCGCGCCGACCAGGAGGTCGAACGCGCCGGAGGAGCCGTCGGAGAAGTGCGCGATGACCTTCTGTTCGTCCTGCTCGAAGCCGTCCACGCTCACGCCGAAGACGTACTCGGTGTCGTCCTTCGACGCGTCGTGCAGGATGCGTACCAGGTCGCCGCGCATGATCTCGTACTCGGACGTGAGGGTCTGCCGGCCCTGGCCGGAGGTGTTGGCCATGATCGTCGCCTTGGTCCTGCCGCGCGCGTCGACGAAGGCGACACCCGCCTCGTCCACCAGCTTGCCGCGGACGGCGTCAAGAAGCCCCATCCGCTCGACGGCCTCGATGCCCTGCCCCCGGAGGTCGACCTGCGCCCCGGTGGCCCGCAGCGCCGGAAAGCGTTCGACGACGGTCACCCTGTGGCCGCCCCGCGTGAGCCAGAAAGCCAGCGCCTGGCCTGCTATCCCGCCGCCGGCAACAAGGACCCGCAGGGGGTGCGCCCCCGATCCGTTTGCCATGCCCATCACCCCAAAAATCTATCAGTGAATGATTCTTCTCCAGATTCACCTGTCAGTGATAGATTTGTCAACGTGACCAAGGTGAACCGTGAGATCGTCGTCTCCGAAGCGCTCGACCTCCTCGACGAGGTCGGGCTGGACATGGTCAGTACGCGGCGGCTGGCGAAGCGGCTGGGCGTCGAACAGTCCTCGCTCTACTGGTACTTCCGCACCAAGAAGGACCTCCTCGCCGCCATGGCGGAGGCGGCAATGGCACCGCATGCGGCCGCCCCGCTGCCGATGCCCGACGACGACTGGCGCGACTGGTTCCTGGACAACACGCGAAGCTTCCGGCGCACCCTGCTGATGCGCCGGGACGGCGCACGCCTCCACGCAGGTAGCACCCCTGCCAACGACCTCGACCGGATCCGCCGCAAGATGGACTTCCTGGTCACCTCCGGAGTGCCTGAGCGGGACGCGCAGATGGCGATGCTGGCCGCCGGCCGTTTCGCGGTCGGCAGTGTCCTGGAGGAACAGGCGGACGCCGGCTCCGGCGACGGCTCGGATCCACCGGCGGACATGCCTGTGATCGACTACGAGTCGGCATTCGAGGCCGGCCTGGCCCTCATCTTTGACGGCCTGGTGCACCGCACCGCAATGCGGGCCGCTTCTCCGTCGGCAAACGAACGTTTGACGACAGGCGCCAGGCGCATCCCATGAACCCGGACATTCCAGGACGCGGGGGCGGCGCCGATCCAATCAGATCCGATGGCGATTGATGACAGGGTTTGACGACAGATAGGGGCCATTCCTCCACACGGAAGGGGCCTCGGTGGCGAACCTGGTCTACAAGCGGGTGTCGACCGCCCGGCAGAACCACGTCCTGGATGAAGCCGGGATCGAGAACCCGGTCATCTTCGAGGAGGACCCGGGCACCTCCAGCCGCTCCGGCGCCCGAAGTTCGGCGAGCTACTGACGTACGCGCGGCCGGGTGACACCGTGCACATCTCCGAGATGTTCCGCCGCCCCGCTGGGAAGACCGACGCCGTCCGCACGGCGTACCTGGAAGGCCGGCCCATCGCCGCCCTCGCTCGCGAACACGGCGTCAGCCGCGGCGCCATCCGCACGACCGTGGCCGACCTCATGCCCGAGCACACCGCCGTCGGCCGCGAGGATGTCCCGGCCCTGGAGCTACCGGTCACCCTCGTCATGCCGGGCAAGGTCGCCGACTTCCTCCGCGCCGCCGAGCTGGAGCCCGCCGAGCGGGCCGCGCTCGACCACGGCGTGACCGTACGGCGAGGCCAGAGCTACACCCTCCGCGTCAGCGCCATCCCCTCCGAGCACCGCGGACTCCTCGCCCGCTGCCAATCCCTCGACGGCCCCAGGGCGCCCCAGTAGTCCCGGCCCAGCGCAAGGCCCGTCGCGAGTACGAGAACGCGTCACCGTCGTTGCGGCCGCAGCCGAACCATGATCCGGTCCGTGGTTACGCCAGTTTCCGTTCGGATACTCCGCGAGGGCCAGCATTGGCTCAGAGAGGCACTGGCTCATGGGAAGAGCTTTTCCGCCACTTCATGGATTCGCTTGATGGCGTGGTCGAGGGCGCGCAACGTGTCGGTGTCGAGGTGTTGCATGATGCGGCGGTAGTGCTCGAGGCCGGCTTCGCTGATGTCGGTCATGAGGCGCTGGCCGGCCGGGGTGAGTTCGACGCGGCGGACGCGGCGGTCGTGGGGGTCTTCGCGGCGGGTGACCAGGCCGTGGCCGACGAGGCGGTCGACGATGCCGGTGACGGTGGCCAGGCCGACACCGAGGCCGTGAGCGAGGTCCTGGCCGGAGGCGGAGCCGGTGACCGACAGGAGCATGACGACCTTGAGCTGGCGCATGGTGAGGTTGGAGGAGAACAGCGGGGATTGGTGCTGGGCGAAGAATCGCCCGAGGTCACGCTGGGTTTGGGTGATCCTTTGGATCAGGTCTTCACGTTCGACGTCCACACTCACCTCTCGCTTCCTGAGAAGGTTATCAGGAAAGCCAAGGCTCGCTAAATATTTGTCTAAGGCGAAGTGTTAATGTGGGGCGAACTCTTGAAGGGACCCCCGATGACCGCTCTCGCCAGGTTGAGTCTTGCCAACCGCAGCCTTGTGATCTTGCTGGCGTTGGTGCTCAGCGCGTTCGGCGCTTTCGCGATTCCACAGCTCAAGCAGCAGTTGCTGCCCTCGCTCTCGTTCCCTGGCGCGTTCGTGGTGGCCCCGTACGCGGGGGCGTCGCCGGAGATCGTCGAGGATCAGGTGACCAAGCCGATCGAGGATTCCTTCCAGGGCATCCCCGGCCTGGAGAAGATCACCTCGGTGTCGAAGGAGGGCATGGCTCAGGTCCAGGTCGCCTTCGCGTTCGGCACCGACATCGAGGCGTCGGTCAGCAAGATGCAGCAGGCGGTGAGCCGGATCCAGACGCAGCTGCCCAACGGTGTCGATCCGCAGGTGGTGGCCGGTAACACCGACGACATCCCGGTGATGGTGCTGGCGGTGGGCGACGGCGGCGACGAGCGGGCGATGGCCGACAAGCTGCGCAAGGTCATGGTGCCGGAGCTGCAGGGCATCGAGGGGGTGCGGGAGGCGCAGGTCACCGGCACCCGTGACGAGGTCGTGACGATCACGCCGGATGCCAAGAAGATGGCGTCGCACGGGGTTTCGGCGGCGCAGATTCCCGACGTGTTGAAGGCCAACGGGACGCCTATCCCGGCGGGGACGCTGACGGCGGACAACAAGTCGCTGACGGTGCAGGTCGGTTCGCGGGTGGATTCGCTGGCGGAGCTGAAGGATCTGTACCTGACGCCGGCACAGCCGCAGGCCGTACCGCAGCAGGCTCAGCAGCAGACCGCTCAGGGCCGGCCGCAGACCGGTCAGCCTCAGGCGGGCCGGCCGCAGTCGCAGCAGCAGGTGCCGGTGCAGCAGCCGAAGCCGCTCAAGCCGGTCAAGCTGGGTGATGTCGCCGAGATCAAGCAGGGTCTGGCCGACGCCACGACCATCACCAGGACGGACGGCAAGACGAGCCTGGGTGTGTCGGTCACGATGACGCCCGACGGGAACGCGGTGTCGATCTCGGATACGGTGCGTGACAAACTGCCGGAGCTGACCAAGTCGCTGGGCGACTCCTCCGACACGGCGGTGGCGGTGGTGTTCGATCAGGCGCCGTATGTGACCCAGTCGATCGAGTCGCTGACCACCGAGGGCCTGCTCGGGCTGGCGTTCGCGGTGCTCGTGATCCTGGTGTTCCTGCTGTCGGTGCGGTCGACGCTGGTGACGGCGGTGTCGATCCCGCTGTCGGTGGTGATCGCGCTGATCGCGCTGTGGGCGGGCGACTATTCGCTGAACATGCTGACGCTGGGCGCGCTGACGATCGCGGTGGGCCGGGTGGTCGACGACTCGATCGTGGTGTTGGAGAACATCAAACGCCATCTCGGGTACGGCGAGCCCAAGCTGTCGGCGATCCTGGCGGCGGTGCGTGAGGTGTCGGGCGCGGTGACGGCTTCGACGCTGACGACCGTGGCGGTGTTCGCGCCGATCGCGGTGGTGGGCGGCATGGTGGGCGAGTTGTTCGGCCCGTTCGCGATCACGGTGTCGGTGGCGTTGCTGGCTTCGCTGCTGGTGTCGCTGACGGTGGTGCCGGTGATGGCGTACTGGTTCCTGAAGGCGCCGAAGCTGACTCCCGAGCAGGCGCGGGTGCAGCGTGAGGCGGCCGAGGCGCGCGAGCTGCGCAGCCCGTTGCAGCGTGCGTATCTGCCGGTGTTGCGGTTCGCGACGCGGTTCAAGCTGGTGACGGTGCTGATCGGGTTGGCCGTGTTCGTCGGCACGATGGGGTTGGCGGGCCGGTTGCAGACCAACTTCCTGGATTCTTCGGGGCAGAACACGATCTCGATCAGTCAGAAGATGCCGGTGGGCACGGATCTGGCCACGACGGACGCGGCGGCCAAGAAGGTCGAGTCGGTGCTGTCGCAGGTTGACGGCGTGGAGAGCTACCAGGTCAACGTGGGCGGCGGTAACCAGATGCGGGGCGGCGTGGGCGGCGGCGCCGACCGGGCCTCCTACAACGTGACCGTCAAGGACGGCCTGGACACGCCGAAGCTGGAGCAGACGCTGCGCGACAGGCTGGCGGGCTTGCCGGGAGTGGGCGAGGTGAAGGTCGGCGGCGCCGAAGCCGGCGGCCTCTCCTCCGACTCGATCCAGGTGGTCGTGCGTGGCGCTGACAGCGCGGCGCTCAACACGGCGGCCGACACGGTGAAGACCGCGATGACGCAGGTGTCGGGGTTGCGGGATGTGTCGTCCGATCTGGAGGCGAGTGCGCCGCGGATCGAGGTGCAGGTCGATCGGGAGAAGGCCGCGGCCAAGGGCGTGTCGGAGGCGCAGGTCGGCCAGGCGGTGGCGCAGGCGTTCAGGGGTGCGCCGCTGGGCCAGATCACGCTGGACGGGCGCGCTTCGGACCTGGTGCTGCGCGGTGGTGACGCGCCGTCGGACGTCAAGGCGGTGGAGAAGCTGAAGCTGCCGACCGCGGGCGGGCTGGTGAAGCTGTCGTCGGTGGCCACGGTCAAGCAGGTGGCGGGTCCGACGCAGGTGACAAGGATCGATGGTGACCGTTCTGCGACGGTGTCGGCGAAGACGACCGGCAGCGACCTGGGCGCGGTGACGCAGGAGCTGAAGAAGAAGCTGGACGCCACGGGCGTGTCGTATGAGATGGGCGGCGCGTCGGCCGACCAGCAGAAGGCGTTCTCCGATCTGGGGCTGGCGATGCTGGCGGCGATCGCGATCGTGTTCATGATCATGGTGGCGACGTTCCGGTCGTTCGTGCAGCCGCTGATCCTGCTGGTGTCGATCCCGTTCGCGGCGACCGGCGCGGTGGGCTTGCTGGTGGCGACCGATACGGCCATGGGCGTGCCGGCGCTGATCGGCATGCTGATGCTGATCGGGATCGTGGTGACCAACGCGATCGTGCTGATCGACCTGATCAACCAGTATCGGGAGCAGGGCATGGGCGTGGTCGAGGCGGTCATCGAGGGTGGGCGGCGCAGGTTGCGGCCGATCCTGATGACGGCGGTGGCCACGATCTGCGCGCTGACGCCGATGGCGCTGGGCATCACGGGCAAGGGCGGGTTCATCTCGCAGCCGCTGGCGATCGTGGTGATCGGCGGGTTGATCTCGTCGACGCTGCTGACGCTGGTGCTGGTGCCGACGCTGTACACGATGGTCGAGCGGGCCAAGGAGCGGCTGCGCCGTACGCCTGCCGAGCCCAAGCACGAGGCGCGCACTCTCACGCCGACGGGTTGATCTTCTTGTAGAGGGCTTGTACGGCGGGCAGCCCTTGCGGCCGCCCGCCGTACTGCGGTTGCGGGCCTGTGACCGGCGCTGCTGGCGAGTCGATGCCGGTGGCCCGCCGCGACGGAGCACGGGATCTTGTGGGGTTGGGTCCCGTGCTCCGTTGTGCCGCATGCCGGCCGGACCGGGTGCGTGGTGGGGTGGGGGTCGCTAATACACTGGGGCGATGTGACGTTGAAGCCGCATATCCCTGATGTCCTGGCCGCCCGGTACGCCTCGCCGGAGCTGGCTCGCCTGTGGTCGCCCGAGTACAAGGTGGTGGCCGAGCGCCGGCTGTGGCTGGCGGTGCTGCGGGCGCAGGCCGAGCTGGGGGTGGCGGTGCCCGAGGGGGCGATCGCCGCGTACGACAAGGTGGTCGAGCAGGTCGATCTGGCCTCGATCGCCGAGCGGGAGCGGGTGACCCGGCACGATGTGAAGGCGCGGATCGAGGAGTTCAACGCGCTGGCCGGGCACGAGCAGGTGCACAAGGGCATGACCTCGCGCGACCTGACCGAGAACGTGGAGCAGCTGCAGATCCGCGACAGCCTGCTACTGGTGCGCGACCGGGTGGTGGCGCTGCTGGCACGGCTGGCCAGCCTGGCCGAGCAGCACGAGGCGACCGTGGTGGCCGGCCGTTCGCACAATGTCGCGGCGCAGGCGACCACGCTCGGCAAGCGGTTCGCGACGGCGGCCGATGAGCTGCTGGTGGCCTTCCAGCGGCTGGAGGAGCTGGTCGGGCGTTATCCGCTGCGCGGGATCAAGGGGCCGGTGGGCACGGCGCAGGACATGCTGGACCTGCTGGGCGGCGACCGGGCCAAGCTGGCCGCGCTGGAGGAGCGCGTGTCGGGGCATCTGGGGTTTTCCCGGCGGTTGGTGAGCGTGGGTCAGGTGTATCCGCGTTCGCTGGACTTCGAGGTGGTGACGGCGCTGGTGCAGCTGGCGGCCGCGCCGTCGTCGCTGGCCAAGACGATCCGGCTGATGGCCGGGCATGAGCTGGTCACCGAGGGGTTCAAGGAGGGGCAGGTCGGTTCGTCGGCAATGCCGCACAAGATGAACACCCGTTCCTGCGAGCGGGTCAACGGCCTGACGGTGGTGTTGCGGGGTTACGCCTCGATGGTGGGGGAGCTGGCCGGCGACCAGTGGAACGAGGGCGACGTGTCGTGCTCGGTGGTGCGGCGGGTGGCGTTGCCGGATGCGTTCTTCGCCTTCGACGGGCTGGTGGAGACGATGCTGACGGTGCTGGACGAGTTCGGCGCGTTCCCTGCGGTGATCTCGGCGGAGCTGGATCGGTATCTGCCGTTCCTGGCCACGACGAAGATGCTGATGGCCGCGGTGCGGGCCGGGATGGGGCGCGAGCAGGCGCACGAGCTGATCAAGGAGCACGCTGTCGCGGCGGCGCTGGCGATGCGCGCCAGCGGTGTCGGCAACCGGCTGCTGGAGCTGCTGGCGGCCGACGAGCGTTTCCCGCTGGACCGGGCGCGGCTGGATGAGCTGCTGGCCGACCGGGTGTCGTTCACGGGCGCGGCCGCCGACCAGGTGGAGGCCGTGTCGCAGCAGGTGGGTCAGGTCGTGGCGGCCTACCCGGAGGCGGCCGCCTACCGCCCCGGCGCCATCCTGTAGAGGAGGCGATCCGCGTCAACTTTCCGCGTGACAGACGGTGTTCCTGGGCGGGACGCGGAGGTTGATGAAGTACCGGTTGGCGTGCGCGATCGTGCACGGGTCACCCGTGTGGTACAGCCCGTGCCCCTGCCCCTCGAAGCGGATCGTGCCCGATCCCGGCACCCGGAGGGCGAGGTCGGCGGTGTCCGCATAGTCCGTCCACGTTCCCGCGCCGACGAACGGCGGCAACTGGTCCACGGGAAGAGGAGCGGTAAGTTTGCGGACCGGTTCCGGCCAGCCCACGCAGCCCACCGGGTGCCACAGCTCGGTGCCGGACAGGTGCGGCGCGATCCGGTCGCCCAGGGCTCGCAGGCGACGGTACTCCGCGTAGTCGCGATAGCGCATTCCGTCCAGGCAATGCGTCATGTTCATCCCGACGAACGAGGGCGGCTTCAGGCTGCCCAGCGTTCCCGCCTTGACGTAGTCGGAGAATCCGGTGGCGTCCCCCTTTTCGGCCCGCCTGATCGCCTGGGCCAGTTCCTTCCACCGGGCGTTGTCCGCGCCGGGCGACACGAGGTGGGGCATGGCGGCCACTGCGATGTCGAAGCCGCTGTACGCGACCCCCTTCTCGGCGGGTACGGGGGAGCGGTTGGCGGTGGAGAGGAGTTCGTTCCAGGCCGTGGCGACGTCGCGTCCATGCAGCGCGCAGGCGGAGTCGTTCGAGCACCACTGGGAGAAGCGGGTGAACTGCGCCTCCATGAGGGCGTATCGCGCTCGCTCCTGCTCGCTCTCGTCTCGGAGTGTGTTGACTGCCCCGTCCAGGTACATCGCTCGTACCCGGCTGGGGAAGAGCCTGGCATAGGCGAGCCCGGGAACGCCGCCGTAGGAGGTGGCCATGAAGGTGAACTGCCGCTCGCCCATCGCCGAACGGATCGCGTCGATGTCGCGTGCGAACGAGGCGGAGTCGAGGTGACCGAACAGCTCAGGGTCGGCGGCGCGACAGCGTTCTGCGGCCGCCCGGTTCGTGCGGGCCAGCGCGGCCCACTCGCGTTCGTTGTCCGGCGTGGTGATCCACGGGCCGGTGCTGAGGCAGTCCTGGTCGAGGACGCCCAGCTCGAGGCCGTTGCGCGGCAGGAGGCTGACGACGTCGAAGCGGTCCCGGATCTGGCCGAAGCTGCCCGCGTGCATCTTGAGGTCCTGCACTCCGGACCCGCCGGGCCCGCCGGGGATGGAGAACAGCACGCCGATGCGGTGGCGCCTGCCGGTGTGGGGCAGCATCGCGAGGGGGAGCATGATCGTGCGGCCCTGGGGTTCGGCCCAGTCGACGGGGACGCGGATCTCACTGCAGAGCATCTTGTCGCAGAGTTTCCACGTCAATGTGGAGTCGGGAGTGGCGGCGGCGGATACTGGCGCGGCGGCCACCAGGAGGATGGTGGCGGCCGAACCGGCGAGCAGCGGCCGGAGGCGGTGTCCGCGCAACGCGATGGCGGCCGCTGCGGCGGCCAGGGCGGCGACGGTGTAGGCGGCCAGCAATGCGCCCGCGGCGATCGGGGTGAGCAGGCCGTCAGCGGCGATCTGGCCGGGCAGCGCCCCGATGAGGTGCGCGCCGATCTGGTAGCCGAGCGGGCGCGGCAGGGTCTGCGCGGCGACGGGCAGGATCAGCAGCAAGACGATCAGCGCGACCAGCGTGCCCGCCGTGGAACGGATCGCCGTGCCGAGTCCCAGCCCGATGAGCGCGACCAATGGCATCGAGGCGCCGGTGATCAGCAGCCCCGCCAGGACGCCCGGCTCGGACAGGGAGGCAGCGAGCGTCTCCCCGTCCAGCAGTACCGTGTCCGCTCTGGTGCCAAGGACCGCCATGGTGGCGGCGTACATGCCGAAGACCAGCACCTGCCCCGCGACCAGGCTCACGGCCACCAGGACCGGGATCTTCGCGAGGAGAAAGGTCTGCCGAGCCGGGACGGCCGTCAGGCTCGTGCTGATGTGGCCGGTGCCGTACTCGGTGGTGATGGAAAGCGCGCCGAGCGCGCCCACCACGAGGTGGGCGAAGGGAAGCCCGGTGCCCAGCCCGTCGCCCAGGCTGTCGAAGCGCCTCAGGTCCGCGCCCTGCTGGGCGTCGAAACCGCGCGCGACCAGGAAGGCCACGCCCGCGCTGAGGCCCACCGCGACCAGCGCGGAGATCAGCAGGTAGAGGTTGGAGCGTAGCGTTCTGAACTTCAGCCACTCCGCCGCGATCGCGTCCTTCATCGGGCCACGTACTCCCTGCTGTCGTCGGTCAGCTCCATGAACGCCTCCTCCAGGGAGGCCTCGCGCGGCGTGAGCTCGTACAGCGCGATGCCGTGGGCGAAGGCCAGCTCCCCGATGCGCTCGGCCTCGAGCCCGGTCACCGCCAGCCCGTCCTCCGTCCGCACGACGCCCCCGTTGGCCTGCAGGACCGTCGCCATCCCCGCCCGTGAGCCCGGCCTGCGCGTGCCGGTCTGGCTGGCGATCAACGCCGTCGTCGGCCCGGCTCTGCTGATGGCGGTGGCCGCCATGGTGAACACCGTGGGTGTCATCTTCTCCCTGCAGCCCGCGGTGAACAGCCCGAGCGTGACCTTCACGCTCAGCCTGGCGCTGCTCACCCTCTCGGCTCTCGCTCTGGTCATCGCCGCGCTCATGGGACTGGCCGAGGCTCGGCTCGCCGAACTGCTGCTCGGCGGTGGTGGCTCGCTGGCCCAGCGGGTGCGGGAGCTGACCGCCTCCAGGGCTGCCGCCGTGGACGCGCGGGCGGCCGAGCTGCGCCGGATCGAGCGCGACCTGCACGACGGCGCCCAGGCCAGGCTCATCTCGGTACGGATGAACCTCGGCCTGGCCAGGAGCGCCAACGACCCTGAGCAGGCCCGCGAGCTGATCGAGGAGGCATGGGAGTCGGCCGGGCAGGCCCTCACCGACCTGCGCGATCTGGTGCGCGGCATCCACCCGCCCGTGCTCGCCGACCGCGGCCTGGCGGGCGCGATCGAAGCGGCCGCCCTGCTCTGCCCCATCCCGGTCGCCACCGACCTCGTCCTGACCGGCCGCCCCGAGCCGCCGGTCGAGTCCGCGCTCTACTTCGCCGCCGCCGAGGCCATGTCCAACGTCACCAAGCACAGCCAGGCCACCCGGGCATGGGTACGGCTGCGCCACACCGGCGACGGCCTCCGCCTGGTCGTCGGCGACGACGGGCACGGCGGCGCGGATACAGCGGCGGGCAGCGGCCTGCGCGGGATCGCAGAACGCCTGTCCGCTTTCGACGGCAGGCTGACCGTGCAGAGCCCGCCGGGCGGTCCGACCATTCTCACCATGGAGCTGGCGTGCGCGTTGTGATCGCCGAGGATCTCGCCCTGCTTCGCGACGGCCTGATCCGGCTGCTGTCGGCGCACGGCTTCGAGGTGGTCGAGGCGGTGGACAACGGCCCCATGCTCCTGACCGCCCTGATGGAGCAAACGCCCGACGTGGCCGTCATCGACGTGCGACTGCCGCCCACCTTCACCGATGAGGGCCTGCGCACCGCGCTGGAGGCCCGGCGGCGCCGGCCGGGGCTCCCGGTGCTGATCCTGTCGCAGTACGTCGAGCAGCTCTATGCCCGCGAGCTCCTGTCGGACCGGTCGGGCGGCATCGGGTACCTCCTGAAGGACCGCATCGGCGACGTGGCGGAATTCGTCGAGTCGGTGCGCCGGGTCGCCGGCGGCGGCACCGCCATGGACGCGGAGGTGATCTCACAGCTCCTGACCCGTCGGTCGAGGGACGAACCCCTGGCGGAGCTGACCACCAGGGAGCGCGAGGTCCTCGCCCTGATGGCGGAGGGCCTGTCCAACCTGGCGATAGCGGCCCGCTTCGGGGTCACGGACAAGGCGATCGGCAAGCACACCAACAACATCTTCGCCAAGCTCGGCCTGCCGCCTTCCGACGACCACAACCGCCGCGTCATGGCCGTCCTCGCCTACCTCCAGGCTGCCCCCGCCTCTCCGGATCCGCCCTAGCAAGCCGGTGGGGCTTGTCACCGCGTCTCGTTCCTGGCGAACTCCGTGTACGGCGTGCGGGGCTTGCCGTACCGGGTCAGCGTTTGAAGAGCAGGCGCCAGGGCATCAGGGCGGATTCCAGCTGGACCCGCAGGCTCATCTTGGACGCGCCTGCGTGGCGGTCGGAGAAGTGGATGGGGATTTCCACGATCGTCATCCCGGCTTTGGTGGCGCGGTAGTGCATCTCGACCTGGAAGCTGTAGCCGCCGGAGGAGATGTCTGCCAGGTCGAGCTCGGCCAGACAGGTGGCGCGCCAGATCTTGAAGCCGGCCGTCACGTCCCGCAGCCGCATCCGCAGGATCGCCCGCACGTAGAAGCCCGCCCAGGCCGACAGCGCCCGCCGGTGCCAGCTCCATTCGGCCGCCAGTGTCCCGCCGGGCACGTAGCGGCTGCCTATCACGCAGGCCGCGCCGGTGGCCTCGGCCGTGCCCAGCAGCCGGGGTACGGCCTCGACCGGGTGGGACAGGTCGGCGTCCATCTGGACCACGTAGTCGGCGCCGTGAGCCAGTGCCGTGGTCAGCCCCTCGACGTAGGCGCGGCCGATACCCTGGCGTCCCGGCCGGTGCACGACCTCGACCCGGCCCGGGTGCGTTTCTGCCAGTTCGTCGGCGATCTTGCCGGTGCCGTCGGGGGAGTTGTCGTCGACCACGAGCAGCCGTAACCCCTCGACCGGCAACGCCAGCAACTGCTCGGCTATCAGCGGCAGGTTGCCGGCCTCGTTGTAGGTCGGGATCACCACGGTGACCGTGGGCGGGGGTTCCTGGCTCGTCGGCATCAGCGCCACTTTAGCGCCCACTTCTCCCTTCAGCCGCTGGCCTCACCTCCTGCTCACTCGCGCTTGTACGGCAAGCCACCCCACCGCCACCTGCCGCCCGTGGCGGGCGCCTCCAGGGAGACGCTCCTCCAGCACCCCCTGCCCCACCGCCACGGCCCCCGGAACCCCCGTCCCGCGGCCCATACTCACGGCGCCACGCTGCTCAACTTCGGCGTGTTCGACCTGGTCGGCAAGGTCCTGACGCCGCGTCGCGATCTGCACTGGGCCCAGCAAGGCGCGATCGTCCGCTCACACCCTGCAGGATCAGACCGAACAGGCCTGGTGCCTCACGATCCTGACCAACGCGGTGATCACCTGGACGACCGAGTACTACGCGATGGGGATCAAGAGTTCCTTGGCGGCCGGGTTCGAGCAGATCGTCGGCCGCGGGCGAGGACGCGAAGTGCGACGCCCTCGCCGCGCTCATCTGTGCGATGTGCGATTAATCGGCCCGAATGCCTCAACAGCACCGCCGGCTACGTCTGCCACTCTGGGACTCATACCCGCAGCTGTGTCAGGCGGTCGGTGGCCTCGTGCGGTGTCATGTCGGCGCCTCGCTGGTAGGCGGTGTCGTAGTCGGTACGGCCGAGCAGTTCCGCGAGCACCTCCGCGAGGCGGCGCAGTTCGGTGTCGCCGTCGTCGAAGGCGCCGCGGATGGCCTGGCTCAAGCCGAGCGCGGTGGCCGCGCTGGCCGGGTCACCCTCCAGGAACAGCAGCCTGGCCAGGAGCTGAGCGGCCGATGGGGCGTCCATGTTCTTCTGCGCTGCTTGGATGGCGCGGGGCAGCAGTTCGCGGGCGCGTACAGCGTCCCCGGCGGCGAGAAGGTTGGCCATCCGAGCAGGGAGCACCCGATCGGCGGTGATCCCGGCCGACAGGGGCAACTCGCGGGCGAGCGTCTCCATCCGATCGAGCTCTTGATCGGCGCGTTCGACCTCTCCGCTGCGGCGGTACAGCTCAGCCGAGGCGTTGAGCACTTCGATCTCCAGCACCGGCTGGCCACGCCGCCTGGCCCCTCGTTCGGCGGTTGCGATGTCGTGCCTGGCGCCGGTCAGGTCGCCGGCGCGCATGCGCTCGGTGGCGAGACCGAGCCGGGTGGAGACCTCATCTTGCGAGCCGAGGTCGGTGGCGATCGCGAGGCTGTGCTCGTAGGCGGTGATCGCCTGGTCGTGGTCGCCGGCGATGGCGTGGATCTGCGCCAGGCCGTACAACGCCTTCGCCGTCCACCACCGATCGCCCACCTCCTCGAACGCGTGCAGCGCCGCCGCCATCGCGGTCGCGGAGCCTTCCCTGTCGCCCCGTTCGCGATGCCGCATGGCTTCGATCATGAAGGTGCAGGCGATCGCCCAGCGGTCCGGGCCGCCGCGCACCCGGGCGATCTCCTGATCGAGCAGCCCATCCAGCCCGAGTGTCACCGCCATCACCAGCACTATCGTCAGCAGCATCGGATAGCGGCGCAGCGCGCCCGTGCGCGCGCAGTCGTCGATGAGCGCGCGCAGCCACTCGGGGTCGGTGATCGGCACGCCCTCGACGCCCACCAGGTGGATCGCGGTGAACGCGGCCCGGGCGTCCGCGGGCAGCGCGTCGCCGAACTCGGCGACCTTGGCGACGTAGGCGTCGGCCCGAGCGTCATAGCGGAGCATGACCCAGTACCAGTACAGCGGTCCGAGAATCCGGGCCGCGGTCTCGGCGTCGCCGCCGTCGATGGCCGTTTGCAGGGCGAACATCAGGTTGTCGTACTCGGCATGGAACAGCCGCAGCGACGCCGCCTGCTTGTCCGAGCGCAGCAGCGGCTCGTGCTCATCGGCCACTTCGGCGAAGTGCCGGGTGAGCCCGCGCAGGACGGCCTCGGCTTCCCCCGCGAGCCGGAGCTTGTCCGCCGCGTAGGTCCGGATGGTCTCCAGCATCCGGTACGCGTCGTCGGACTGCTCCACGATGGACTTGTCGACCAGGGAGTCCAGCAGATAGATGACCTCGTCTGCGGGGAGCGTCTCATCTCCACAGACCGCCTCGATCGCCGCAATGCCGGTTTTCGACGAAAATATCGACATTCGGCGGGCTAGCGTACGTTCTTGATCGGTGAGGAGATCCCAGCTCCACTCGATGACCGCATGCAGCGTCTGCTGGCGTGGCTGGGCGCTCCGGTTGCCGGTGCTGAGCAGCCGGAAGCGGTCATCCAGCCGCCGGGCGACCTGGTCGGCGCTCATGGTCCGCAGTCGTGCCGCGGCCAGCTCCAGGGCCAGCGGCAGTCCGTCCAGCCGGCGCACGATGTCCACGACCGGCCCCGCGGTCGACGCGTCCAGCGCGAAGCCGGGTCGTACGGCTGCCGCCCGGTCGAGGAACAACCGCACCGCGGCCGATGCGGAGGCACGATCGGGATTCGAGCCCGCCGGGGGAAGGCCGAGCGGTCCCAGGCGGCACAGCGCCTCACCCATGACTTCCAGCGGTTCCCGGCTCGTGGCCAGGATGGTCAGGTCCGGCTGGCGCTCCAGCAGGTGCCCGGCGAACTCCGTGACGGTGCCGGAGATCTGTTCGCAGTTGTCCAGTACCAGCACGCCTTCACCACCGGCGAGCAGGTTGACCACCCGCTCCAGTGGCGTGCCGACCGGCTGAGCTTCGGCGAGGCTGAGCGTGCCCAGCACTGCCTCCACCAGCCCGTCGGCCGTGTTCACCGCGGCCAGGGAGACGAGCCAGGCCCGGCCGCGCTGATGGGCCCGATGCCGGCTCGTCGCCTGCACGGCCAGCCGGGTTTTGCCCACTCCTCCTGGCCCCACGACGGTGACCAGCCGGGAGGTCTCCAGTAATCCGGCCAGCACCCTCAGCTCGTCCTGCCTGCCGACGAAGCTGGTCAGCTGGGCCGGCAGCCGCCCTGGCACCGCCTCCGGCCGAACCTGCTCCGTCTCGGGGACATCCAGTTCGCCCCGTAGCACGGCGAGGTGCGTCTCACGCAGCTCCTCGGAGGGGTCGACCCCCAATTCCTCGGCGAGCGTTTCGCGGACCTTCTCGAACACGGCCAGCGCATCGGACTGGCGGCCCGCCGCATGCAAGGCCCGCATCCGCAGCCCGGCCAGCCGTTCCCGCAGCGGATGGGCCGCGGCCGCCGCCTCCACATCGGCCAGGACCTCGCCGTGGTGGCCGAGCCGTAGCTTCGCCTCGAAGCGGTCTTCGGTGGCCCCGACGCGCAGTTCGTCCAGGCGCGCGCCAGCCGTACCGGCAAAGGGGATGTCGCGCACGTCGGCCAACGCGTCTCCCCGCCACAGCGCCAGCGCCTCGTCCAGCAGCGAGGCCGCCCGCTGTACGCCGCCCGCGGCCAGTTCGCGGCTGCCTCGCTTCGCCAACTCCTCGAAGCGGACCGCGTTGACCTGTTCGGCGCGTACGTGCAGGCGATACCCGCCGGCCGCATACTCCACCACCCCGGCCTCGCCCAGGGCCTTGCGCAGCCGATGCACCAGCGCGTGCAAGGCGTTGACGGTGTCCCCGGACGCGCGGTCGCCCCACAGCGCGTCGAGCAGCGCATCGACCGACACCACTTCGCCCCCGGCCAGTGCCAGCCTGGCCAGCAGCGCACGCACCCTGGTGCCGCCCAGGTCGATCGGCGCGCCATCGTCGGCATACGCCAGAACCGGCCCCAACACCTCAATCCGCATGCGTTCCAGGCTACCGATCAAGCACTGGCTTACAGCCCGGGCCGGTGTGGCTGGAAGCGGGATATAAGCCGCCTGTCAGAGCTGCCGGACATCGTTGCGGACATCGGAAGAACCACACGGAAGGCAGTGCGATGGCAGCGAACGAGAACGTGCAGCAGGTGCTCGACTGGTCGGTGGCGGAGGTCGGCGTCCCCGGCATCGTCGCCGAGGTCAAGGACGGTGACCGGACCTGGTTCGGCACCGCCGGCGTGGCCGACATCGAGACCGGTTCCCCGCGCGTGCCGGGCGAGTACTTCCACACCGGCAGCAGCGGCAAGGCCTTCACCGCCGCGACCATCCTGGCCCTGGAGGCCGAGGGCGGCCTCAGCCTCGATGACACGGTCAACGCCCACCTGCCCGGCGTGCTGGACGTCAACGGCTACGACGGCGACAAGATCACCATCAGGCACCTGCTCAGCAACACCAGCGGCCTGTTCGCCACCGGCCTGGCCCCGGAGGTCAGCTACCGCTACGCCACCCGCTCCGGGTTCGACCAGCATCGCTTCGACACCTTCAGCACCGAGGAACTGCTGCGGCTGGCGGTGTCCCAGCCGCCGGTCGGTGCGCCCGGCGAACGTTTCGAGTACGCCAACGGCGGCTTCTACATCGCCGGCGCGATCATCGAGAAGATCACCGGTAACAGCTACGCCGACGAGGTCGACCGCCGGGTCGTCCAGCCCCTCGACCTGACCCACACCCGGGTGCGCCCCACCACCGAGACCGGATACCCCGCTCCGCACCCGCGAGGCTACTCCCACCAGTTCCTCAAGGACGGCGCCGACCCGGCAGCGGTCACCCCGGAGAACTGGGAATCGCTGATGGAGGAGCCCGGCCTGCCGCCCCTGGACGTCACCGAGCTCAACTCCTCCCTGGGCTACGCGGCCGGCAACGTCGTCTCCACCACGGCGGACATGATCCGCTTCTTCAACGCGATGACCACCGGCAGCCTGCTGCCGCCCGCCCAGCACCGGCAGATGTGGACCACCGTCTCCACCGAGGGCAGCTACTGGATGCCGCACACCCGCTATGGCCTGGGCCTGTTCGAGTTCGACAAGCAGGCGACCGGCGGCCGGACGCTGCGCGGCATCGGCGGCAGCCTCTGGGGATCCTGGTTCTTCGCGGTCGGCACCCCCGACGGCCGGCACACCGTCGCCGTCCACACCAACACCGAATGGAAGACCTGGGACCCCATGTTCAAGGTCATCGAAGCGGAGTTCGGCATTTCCATCGGTGCGTAAACACGCCGCCCGCCACCGACTCCCGCTGAAAGAGGAACATCAGTGAATACCTTTGACACACCGGAACCGATCACCGCCGCCATCTCGTTCACCGCGGCCGACATCCGCATCAGCGCGACCCAGCGCACCGACACCACCGTCGAGATACGGCCGGCCGATCCGGCCGACGCCACCGACGTCGCAGCCGCCGAACGCGCCCGCGTCACCTACGCAGGCGCCCGCCTGACGGTCAAGGACCGCTCGAGCATCCGATCCCTGCCCGGCCGCGTCGCGGTGACGGTCGAGCTGCCCAGCGGCTCGGCGCTCGACATCAGCATCCACGACGGGCTCCTCAACGGCCAGGGCCGCCTGGGCGCGGTGCGGGCCCACGTCTCCCGAGGCCACATCCACCTCGACCGCACCGGCGAGTCGCGCCTGACCACCGACGACGGCGACATCTCCGTGGCCACCTCCGGCGGCCCGGCCGCCCTCACCACCGCCCACGGCCAGATCAAGGTCGGCGAGAGTACCGACACCACAGTGATCGGCAACGGCGCCGGGAACGTCACGGTGGACCGGGCCGCCGACGGCCTGCGCGTGTCCGTCGAACAAGGCGCCGTCAAGGTCGGCGCGATGGCGCGCGGGCGCGCCGATCTGGACGTCGGCACCGGGACGATCACCGTCGGGATCCCGGTCGGCACCCCCGTATTGCTGGACGCCAACACCACGCTCGGCAGGGTCCGCGACAACCTGGGCGACGACCCCGAGGTGGCCGACGGCAACACCGTCGAGCTCCACGCCCACCTCGCCCACGGCGACATCCTGCTCCACCGTCTCACCAGCGGCCGCTAGCCCGCGCCTTTCCTCTGCACGAACACTCCACTCGAATGAAGGGCGATCAACCCATGACTAAGATCCTCCACACTGCCGCCTGCCTGCTCGCCGCCGCACTGGCCGTGACCGCAAGCGCGTCGTCGGCGGTGGCCGACGACCACGCCGAAGTCCAGCGGGTGCTTGACGAGGCCGTAACCGACGGCGGCATGCCCGGCATCCTCGCTGAGGTCCGCGACACCGGCGGGGTGTGGTTCGGTACGGCGGGCGTGGCCGACACCGAGACTGGACGCAAGCGCCGCCAGCAGGACAGCTTCCGCGCCGGCAGCGCCACCAAGACGTTCACCTCGACCGTGGTGCTGAAGCTCGCGGCCGAAGGCCGGCTGAGTCTCGACGACACCGTGGACAAGTGGCTGCCCGGCGTGGTCCGCGGCAACGGCCACGACGGCAGCAAGATCACCATCCGGCAGCTGCTCAGCCAGACCAGCGGCGTGTTCCCCTACACCTCGGACAAGAGCATGGTGCCCAAGTACTTCACGCCCGCCTTCCTCGAGCACCGCTTCGACACCATGCGCCCCGAGGAAATGGTGAAGGCCGCCATGGCCAACCCGCCCGCCTTCGCCCCCGGCACGGCCTGGGGCTACTCCAACACCAACTACGCGCTCGCCGGAATGATCATCGAGAAGGTCACTGGCAGGTCGTACGCCGAGGAGGTCGCGCGGCGGATCACTCGCCCGCTGGGCATGACCGCGACCTACGTGCCCAGTTACCGCGAAACGAAGCTGCGCGGACCGCACGGACGGCAGTACTCCACGCTGTGGGTTACCGAGCCCGACGCCAAGGTCTACGACGTCACCGACATGAACGCCTCCTGGGCCTGGGCGGCCGGCGGCATGGTCTCGACCGCCGGGGACCTGCACACCTTCTACCGGGCGCTGCTGGGTGGCCGCCTTCTGCCGCCCGCGCAGCAGAAGGAGATGTTCACCACTGTCTCGACCGAGGGCGCGGGGTGGCCGGTCCCGAACGCCAGGTACGGGCTCGGCGTCTTCTCCCAGAAGCTGTCCTGCGGAGTGACGGCCTGGGGTGGAGGCGGCATGATCCACGGTTCCTGGACGTACGCGATGGGCAGCCGGGACGGCAAGCACACGGTCGTAACCAACGTCAACGGCGACTGGGGCAACCCGATCAGCATCTTCACCAAGGTGCTGGAGGCCGAGATGTGCCCGCCGAGTTCCCGGTAACCGCTCGATATCACCTGCTCATCCGGTCTCGCGAGCGCGAGGCCGGATGAGCTCGCGAACCGCATGCTGCTCGGCGGACATCTTCCCGGCCATGCCGAACCTGGAGAGCGCCGGCAGCACGGCGGGGGACAGGGGCCGTGGGAGCGGGGTCCCGGGTGTCGTGACGGCGGGTGAGTGTCCTCGACTCGCCGCCCGCGCCGGGCGCGGGTCCTCAGCCGGGGGACGGCGGGCGGCCGGTGGCGGCGGCCTGCCGTACAGGAGCGCCCACCAGAAACGCCCACCAGGAGCGCCCGCTCGCGACAGGAGTCACCACCACCGACAGCAACCGATGGCGGCGGCCGAAAGCTTGGACGAAGGGGCTCTGAGCTGGGGGTTCATAATTCGGGTGTGCCGGAACCTTGGGTCAGGCACAGTTGACAGGGTGATGTCCGATTTTGTGCCGGGAATTGAGCTTTCCCGAGCGTTTTATGCAGAAGTGGTGGCGCCGCTGCTGGCCGGGGTGCCGCACAGTGCCGCGTTGATCGGGCCCGGCTCGGAGGTGCTGGCCTTCGACACGCAGCGTTCGGCCGATCATGACTGGGGGCCGCGCGTGCTGGTGTTCGTCGCGCCTGAGGTGGTGGCCGAGGTGCGGGCCCGGGTGGCGGCGGGGTTGCCTGAGCGTTTCGGCGGGTATCCGACGGTGTTCGACTACCACGGCGTGCTCGGGCCCGGCGTGGTGGTGACCGATCTGGGCTCCTGGCTGGAGGAACGGCTCGGCTTCGACCCGCGTCGGGGGATGGGGCTGGTCGACTGGCTGGTGCTGCCATGGCAGAGCCTGGCCGAGGTGACGTGCGGCGAGGTGTTCCACGACGGGCTGGGCGAGCTGGAGGAGGTACGGCAGGCGCTGCACTGGTATCCGCGTGACGTGTGGCGGTATGTGCTGGCCTGCCAGTGGCAGCGCATCTCGCAGGAGGAGCCGTTCCCCGGCCGGTGTGCCGAGGTGGGCGACGAGATCGGGTCGGCGGTGGAGGGTGCGCGGCTGGCGCGGGAGGTGATGCGGCTGGCGCTGCTGCTGCGGCGCCGCTATCCGCCGTATGGGAAATGGCTGGGGAGCGCGCTGGCCCGGCTGCCGGGGTCGGCGGAGCTGGCGGAGTCGTTGCGGCAGACGCTGACGGCCCGGTCGTGGCGGGAACGGGAGGAGGGGCTGTCTGCGGCGTATGTGCGGCTGGCCGGGCTGCAGAACCGGATGGGGCTGGCGGCCGAGCAGGACGTCCAGGTGCGGCCCTTCTACGAGCGGCCGTTCCGCGTGATCGGCGGGGAGCGGTTCGCGCGGGCGCTGCTGGCGGAGGTGAACGATCCGGCGGTGCTGGCGTTGCCGCTGGTGGGGTGCGCGGACCAGGTGTCGGACTCGGTTGATCTCCTCACGCACCCCGACCGTGCCCGGGCGGCCACGGTGGCCGCGCTCGGGCTGCACCAAGCCGCCGCCTGACACCCGGGGCCCGGGCCGGCGGGCCTGCCTGCAACACGTCCGGGCGCTCGGGTGGTTGCCCGCCGTACAACACGGCGTGCGTCGAAACGTCAGGAGGCGGGTGGGAGGGTGGCCAGGTGGCCGCTGAATGCTTCGACGTGAGAGCGCCAGGCCGGCAGGTGGTCGGGTGTGGCGCCGGTGTGGGTGATGACCAGGCGGGCGCCCTGGCCGGTGCCTTCGGTGAGTTCGAAGCGGACGGGGCCGAACTCCACCAGTTTGGCCTCCTCCACGCGGGAGACCGGCCCGGTCACGCCGGGGATGGTGAATCCGGGCGGCGGCGGCGAGCCGAGGCTGATCGAGGGGCCGGACAGGGCCTGCCAGACCTGCGGGGCGTGCCGGGGGAGCTGGCGTTCCAGGCGGATGGTGCCGTCGGTGTAGGTGCCGGAGATCAGGCCGAGGATGGCGATGTAGTCCTCGTGCCGGCGTGCCATGTCCGCGCCGGCTTCGGGGGTGCGGCCGTCCAGCCGTACGGCCATGGTGGCGATGCAGGTGTGCCAGCCCGCGGCGAAGCTGGCGGCGCCGTAGTGGTCGGTGAAGGTGTGGGTGAAGATGAGCAGGCTGCCGTCGCCGTCGGGGTGGATCTCCCAGCGCAGCACGTCCTGGCCCCAGGTGTGGGCGAACACACGCGGCTCGTCGAGCTCCAGGATCTTGCCGTCGGGGCCGAAGCCGTAGCTGACGTGGTCGCCGGTGATGTGCATCTCGGCGGGGAACCACTGGCGGGACTCGGTGGGGTCGGTCAGTGCCCGCCACACTTTGTGCGGGGGGTGGGCCAGGCGGCGTTCCATGCGTAGCGTGGTGCGGCCGGCTTCGGTGGTGATGTGCTCGTTCACGAGTCCTCCATGGAGTCCAGGTGGCGCTCGAGGGAGTCGAGCAGCCGTCGGTAGGGGGCCAGCCAGGCGTCGATGTCGGCCAGGGGCTGCGGGCGCAGCTCGTACCAGCGGCGCTGGGCGTCCTTCCTGACGGTGACCAGCCCGGCCTCGCGGAGCACTCGCAGGTGCTTGGAGGTGCCGGGCTGGGTCAGGCCGAGTTCGGCGCTGAGCTCGCCGACCAGGCGGGGCCGCTGCAGGAGCAGATCGAGGATCTTGCGGCGTGCCGGTTCGGCGAGCACATCGAATGTCACACCCCTAACATACCCCGACGGCTATATACCTAGGAAGGCATGAAGCTCTTTGGCGACCGCGCCGGGGTCTCCGCCCTGGTCGGTGGGGCCGGTGGCGCCGTGGCCGAGGCCGGGCAGTTCCACCCGGCAGGCGTGCGGCAGGACCCCTTCCAGCGCGGTGAGGGCCTGCTTGAGGTAGGCGGGGCTCTTGCTGCCGCCCAGCAGCAGCACCTCGGCCTCGACTGCGGCGAAGCCGGCCAGGTCGTCGGCGGTCTCCTGGACGATCCACGCGTCGTTGTGCAGGGTGGGCGCCAGCTGGCGGAAGGTCGGCTCGCCCGGCTGGGAGTCGGCGTCCTGGCGCTTCATCATCGCGTTGGTCATGGGCCGCAGCAGCCATTCGGGCATGGCGTTGAGCAGCGGCGGGCCCATCTGGGTGCGCTTCATGCCCATCACCAGCGCGCCACTGATGTCGCCTGAGGCGATGCGGGCGTCGAAGAGCGGCAGCCAGCCGGGGTCGTTGGAGCCGTTCACCGACAGCGGCGGCTCGAAGATGACGGCCTTGTCCAGTTCGGGCCGCACCAGCGCGGTCTTGAGCGTGATGATGGCGCCCGAGCTGACCCCCAGCACCATGCGCGCCCCGCTGGCCTCCATCAGCGCCGACAGGTCCTCCACTTCGCGCTGGACGCCGTAGCGCAGGCCGGAGGGGCCGCTGGCGCCGCGGCCGCGCCGGTCGGGCAGGTAGCAGGTGTAGCGGTCCGACAGCGCCTTGGCCAGCTGCAGGTGGCTGTGGCCGGCCGACATGGCGCCGTGCAGGATGATCAGCGCGGGCCCGCGGCCGAGCCGGCGGTAGCCGATCGTGGTGTCGTCCTTGGAGATCACGTGGTGTGTCACGATCATGGTTCCCTTCGCGTGGAGCGAAAGGGGTGCCCGGCTATCCTTGCGGTTGCCACTCCTTGAACGCCGGATCCCCGTTCGCGGTTTTCGGTTGTCGAGAGTGTTCGCCCTGGCGGCGGTGTTGCAGCACCGCCGCCGGGGCCTTGTCACAGGTCGGTCAGCTCGGGCGGGACGTGCCCGGTGGCGTGGTAGGCGACCCAGCCGTCCAGGCCGGGGAAGGTGCCGTCGGTCAGCTCCTGGAGCAGGGCCGCCACCCAGTCGGCCTCGGCCTGCCAGAGGGCCAGCTCGTACTCCTCCTCCACCAGGAACAGCCGCGGCAGCTGCTCGGCTTGCCGCTCCAGCTCGCGCCGCCGCTCCTCCAGCCGGCCGCGCAACGCCTCAAGCCGGGTACGGAGCAGCGGGATCACCTCGTCCGGGCGCAGCGCGCCCAGCACCGACAGCGCCGCCTTGAAGCGCGGCAGCTCCGGCTCGGGCGTGGCCACCAGCTCCCGAACCCAGTCGCGCATCTCGGCGGTGCCCGCATCGGTGATGCGGTAGATGGTGCGCTCGGGCCTGCCGCCCTCGCGCCCGCTGCCGGCCTCGGCGATCAGGCCGTGCCGCACCAGGTTGCCCACCACGGTGTAGAGCGAGCCCCACTTGATCGGCATGTCGGCGTCCTTGCCGCGCCCGCGCAGCACCGAGGCCATCTCGTAGGGATGCATCGGCCGCTGCGCCAGCGCCGACAGCACCGCCAGCGCGAGCAGGTTGCCCACCGGCCGTTTCTTCGCCATCCACCCTCCTTACTCGCTTACGAGTATACGTACGCGAGTATATTTTGGGAAGTGTCGAAGGTACGGCAGGCCGCGCCACCGGCCGCCCGCCGTACTCCGGCCGATGGCCCGCGCCCGGCGCGGGCGGCGAGTCGAGGACGGTGGCCCGCCGTCACGGCGCCAGAAAGACCGCCTGGAGACGATCCCTGTGGGCGGCGTTGGCGTCGATCGCGAGCCGGAAGTACGCCGCCAGCCCGGGCACCAGGTCGTCGTAGTTGCGGGTGAAACGCGGATCGGTCACATACAGCTCGCCCAGGCAGCGGTGGATGTCGTAGTCGCAGTCGTAGAACCAGCGGCAGATGTGGGCGCGGTGCCGCTCGGCCACGTCCATCGCCTCCCGGCTTGCCGGGGGCAGGCCCGCCTTGTGGACGTCCACCAGGTCCTGGGAGATGGTGGCGGCCTCGGCTTTGATCTCCAGCCAGTCGGCCTTGGTGTAGGAGGCCGTCCGGCGGCGGGACTGGGCGTACTGCTCGGCGTGGCCCCAACGCCGCTCCATCTCCGCCTGGTGGTCCTGCGGCCGGAACTCCCCGAACACCTCCAGCCGCTCCTCGGCCGTCAACGCCACCCCCGAGGTGACCGCCTCCATCGCCCGCTCCACCGCAGCCATCATCCGCGACAGCCGTTCGGCCCGCCCGCGCAGCAACTCGTGCTGGCGCCGCAGATGCGTCATCTCGTCGACCTGCGGATCGTCCAGGATGACCGCGATCTCCTCCAGCCCGAACCCCAGCTCCCGGTACAGCAGCACCTGCTGCAGCCGCAGCAGATCCGCATCGGTGTAACGCCGGTAGCCGGCCCGGGTGCGCTCGCTGGGGCACAGCAGGCCGATCTCGTCGTAGTGGTGCAGCGTGCGCACCGTCACCCCGGCGAGCCGCGTCACCTGCCCCACCGCCATGCTCATGCCTCCACCATGAACCCTCACGTTACGTCAGGCGCAACCCCGTGGCCCGCGTTGACTCTCCCGGCGAGGGAGACACCATGCTTGAGCCCATGAGCGAGGACCTGCTGCCGATCGGGCAGTTCGCCAGGCTCGGCCGGCTCAGCATCAAGCAGCTGCGCCGCTACGACGAGCTCGGCCTGCTGCCGCCCGCCCACGTCGACCCCGACACCGGCTACCGCTACTACCGGCCCGAACAGGCCCGCGACGCGATGGCCATCGGCCTGCTGCGCTCGCTCGACGTGCCGCTGCCCGACATCGACAAGGTCCTGAGAGGTACGGCCGGCGTCCTGGAAGGCGTGCGCGACCAGCTGGAGGCCGAGCTGGCCCGGCGCAGGCGCACCCTGGCCTCGCTGGAGCGCATCATGACCGGCGGCCTGCCCAGTGTCGAGGTCCGCCTGGTCGACCAGCCGCCCCAGCACGTGGCCGTGGCCCGCGAGAGCATCGCCGACCCGTCCGACATCGCCCGCGCCACCTCCGCCTGCGTGGCGCGCCTGCTGGCCGGCGGGGCGTACGGGCAGCTGACCGGGCTGTTCCCGCTGGACCTGAACGCCGTCATCGAAGTGGCCGTCGCCATGACCACCGACCAGCCGGTGCCAGGCACCCGCCCCGACGTGCTGCCCGGCGGGCGGTTCGCCGCCGCCACCCATGTGGGCCCCTACGACCAGATCGGGCTGACCGCGCACGCCCTGCTGGCCTGGTGCGCAGGACGCCACCCCGTCACCGGGCCCATCCGCGAGGTCTACGTCTCAGACCCCGCCACCACACCACCCGACCAACTCATCACCCACCTGTTGATCCCCTTGGAGGAGAACGCATGAACCCGACCATCGTCACCCACGACACCGTCACCTGCCTCAACGTCACCGGCCAGGGCGAACCCGGCGGCGCCGAACATGTCTCCGCCATCCGGGCGCTGTACACGGTGGCCGGCGCGCTCGGCGTGCCCATCGGGCCGCTGCAGGGCCGCTGGTGGGCCGAGGACGCCACCCGCCCGCCGCTGGAGGTGCCCCGTGACCAGTGGCGCTGGCACCTGCTGCTCGCCCTGCCCGCCGTACCGGAAGCCGGGGCGCTCGAGCGCGCCCAGCAGGCCGTGCGCGGCTCCGGGGCGCCGGTCGAGCGGGTACAGGTGGTCACCTTCACCGAAGGCCGGTGCGTCGAGCTGCTGCACGAGGGCCCCTACAGCGAGGAGCCTGCCTCGCTGAAGGTGATGGCCGACTTCATGGCCGAGCAGGGGCTGCGGCCCAGCGGGCTGCACCACGAGGTGTACCTGACCGCCCACGACGACCCCAACCCGCGCACCCTGCTGCGCCAGCCCGTCGAGGCGGTGGCCTGACAACTCCACCGCTCGGGGGACAGACGCGCCCGCCCGCCGCTCCTAGCGTGGGGTCATGTCGAAGAACGTGAAGAGCGGCCTCATCGCGGCGGGGATCGCACTGGTGCTGTGGGTGCTGCTCAGCCTGGCCTTCCGGCTGGCCGTCACCGAGATCGTCATCCTGGCCCCCATCGTGTTCGCGGTGACGCTCGGCATGACCATCCTCATCGCCACCCTCATCACCCGCTCCCGGGCCAAGCCCTAACTCCTCCCTTGGCGGCGGGTCGGCGGGTCCGGACGGCGGCGATCGTCTGGCGCCGGAAGCGTCGCCCGCTGGCTCATAAGCGTTGGCGTCGCAGTCCTCGAGCAGGCTAGCGTTGCTTGCGCCATGCGTCGGCAGGGCGTGCCCTGTCTGCGCATGTGAGTCAGCAGATTGGAGATGCGGGATGACTTCTCAGCTCGTCGCGCTCTGCTTCGATGCGAACGACCCGCTCCATCTCGCGCGCTTCTGGGCCGGAGTTCTGGGCTGGGAGATAGCCGACGACCCCCACGATGGCATCACACTCCTGCCGAGCGATGACACCGGGTTCGGGATCCGGTTTCTTCCGTCCCAGGAGAAGAAGACCGGCCAGAACCAGATGCACTTCGATCTGACGAGCACGTCCGTCGATGACCAGCAGCAGACGGTGGCGAGGTCGCTCGGACTCGGTGCGCAGCACATCGACATCGGGCAACTCCCGGAGGAGGGTCATGTGGTGCTCGCCGACCCCGAAGGCAATGAGTTCTGCGTCATCGAGCCGGGCAACAACTTCCTCGCTGACTGCGGATTCATCGGAGCGCTCGCATGTGACGGTTCGCAGGAGGTCGGATACTTCTGGAGCGAAGCCCTGGCCTGGCCACTGGTCTGGGACCAGAACCAAGAGACCGCGATCCGCTCGCCACACGGCGGTCCGAAGATCACGTGGGGCGGTCCGCCGCTGATGCCGAAGACAGGGAAGAACAGGCTGCACTTCGACCTCGCCCCACCCACGCACGATGACCAGCAAGCAGAGATCGACCGTCTCGCCTCCCTGGGCGCGACTCAAATCGACCTCGGCCAGCGCGGGCACAGCCGGGTGCTGATGGCCGACCCCGACGGCAACGAGTTCTGTGTCTTGGGGCATCGGGGCTAAGCGCGGATGCTCGACACGTTCCTGGAGGATCCTGTGGACATGCCGCGGGTCGTGGGTCCCGGTCACGGGCCCGGTCAGTAGCTCCAGCTGTACCCCGCCGCCTTGAAGCTGAGCGGAGAGGGCCATCAGTTGATCTCTGCTGGCACGTGAGGGACGTGTGGTGGTTTTGTACGGTATTTGCGGGGGTTGAGGCAGCGGCCCGTGGCGGAGTTGGTCACGAATGTGCTGAAGCCGCTGCCCCGTCCTGTAACTGAGGAAGCATCAGCCAGGGAGCGGCTGTTCGTCACTGAGCTGAGCGGCCAAGATATCGGCGCAGGGCTTCTCGCCCACCTGGAACGAAGGGCCCTCGATTGACCACCTTCCGCAGTTCGAGCTCCGTGAGCCAGGCATGCCAAGCGATCTCGGACGGATCTGGAGCCAATGGCTCGGCGATCAAGGCCTCGTGCACCCCGAACCAGACAGGGCTGAACCCGTCCTGGCACAGGAACTTGAACAAAAAGCGGACCGGGACGCCGGCGCCCAGTTCCTCGACCAGTTCGCGGGCCGCCGCGTCCTCATACGGTTCGCCTACGCCCACGGCGCCGCCGACCATCACGTCATAGCGGCCGGGAAAGCGAACATGCCCCTCGGCTCGGCGCAGCACGAGGATCCGCCCCATCGGATCGCGGCAGATCGTCGTCGCGATCCGATGCATCCACCGCCGACGCTCCGCCTCTGCGCGCTCCACGACTTCCAGCACGCGATCCTGTTCATCCACCCGCTCGATCAGCTCACCCATGCAGCACACGGTCGCAGACGCCACTGACAACCTGGCTTGGGATCACCCCACCGCTGTGTCGATAGCGCAACCCGAGCCTTCTTCGATAGTGCCATCGCGGTGACCACCACTGTCACGCTCTCGTGGGCCCTCGGTGCTTGATCGGTGGCCTCATCCGACGCGACCGGTCGTTAAGGACGCTGTCACCAAGTACACGCGAGTGGTGTTAGCCCTGCCACTCACTTGATCGCGTGGCCTGTGTGGGGGATGCCGTCAACACACTAGTGATCTTGAAGTGCCGTGAGGACTTCTTCAGTGCGTCTACCCGAGCCGCTTCCTTCACGACGGTGGTGAAGTCGTCGACGTCGCTGGAGACCCACAGCGCCGTGACGGTCGGGAAGATCGCATCTTCGAACGGAAGTGCGGCGGCATCTGCTCTGACCAATAGGTCGGCGTCTCTGCCCTGGGCGATCCGTAGCTGATCGGCTGAGTAGTCCAATCCGATGATGCTGCGGCCCGTCGACCGGATCGTCTCGAAGTACTGACCGCCGCCGCAGCCCAGATCCAGGCACGGGCCCTCGCCCGGCCCCAGCAACTCGCGAATCGCCGCCTGGTTGGCCGCAGCCGCGGGCGCGTTGTACTCCTCGTACCAGTCAGCCAGCCCGTCATACCGAGCGAAGGACGCCACACCCACACAAGCCTCCCGGCAAGCACACGGAGCCCACGTTTGGCTCTCATCACCTCACAATCGCCGCTCTGCATCAGCCAAACCAAGAACGTTCGCTGAGGACGGACATGCCTTGAGCCGTCCACCGCCGCGGCGATGTCGCCCAAAGCCGCCCGGTAGTGGATCCCGGCCTGGCCGCAGAACTGCTCGGCCAGCGGCGCGCACTCGGCCTCAGGGTTCGCGGGCGCGGAGGTACGCGTCCAGGTCGGCGGCGCCCTTGAGCATGGCGCGGCCCCGGGCGGACAGGCGGGCCTGCCAGTCGCGCAGCGTCGACTCCAGCGGGGCGACACCTCCGGCGGAGCGGACCTGAGCGATCAATGGGGCGATCTGCTCCAGCAGGTAGCCGCCCCGCCTGAGCTGGTGGGCCAGCCGGACGTCCCGTACGTCGGCCGCGCTGTAGATCCGGTAGCCCGTCTGCGGATCGCGGCGCGGCCGGACCAGCCCGGCGTTCTCCCATTTGCGCAGGGTGGCAGAGCGGATGCCGAGCCTCCTGGCCAGAGGGCCGATGAACGTGTCGCCGCGCTCCTGCGGCACGGGCGCCAGATCGCGGAGCGCGGCGTCGACGGCCTGGAGGGTGCGGCGGTCGTCCAGGAGCTGGCCGTGGCTCTCGTCGATGAGCCGCAGCGCGTCCTCGGTGGCACCCCGGTTGACCGCCTCCATGATCGACGTGGCTGTCTGGTGACCGTGCCCGGGCACGAGGGCGAGGAACGCGCGCAGGGCATGCGCGTGCAGCGGCGTATAGGTGCGATAGCCGTGGACGGTGCGTTCGGCGGCGGGCAGGATGCCGGCGTCCTCGTAGTTCCTGATCGCCTGGGTGGACAGGCCGTGCTCGCGCGCCAGGTCC
This sequence comes from Nonomuraea sp. NPDC050536, assembly GCF_044457685.1. Taxonomy (NCBI): domain Bacteria; kingdom Bacillati; phylum Actinomycetota; class Actinomycetes; order Streptosporangiales; family Streptosporangiaceae; genus Nonomuraea; species Nonomuraea sp. NPDC050536. The sequence continues at coordinate 193,764 of NZ_JBITHD010000004.1, read as the reverse complement.
ACTGGCCTCATGAATGCATCACCGATTGAAGGTCCGTCGCGATGGAAGCGGGTATTTCGGGAAAAAGTTTACACCGAGTGTTCAACGATACCGTTAAAGGCATGGATATCAAGGACACAGCCCGTCCGCTGGACGGCGCGAGCGTCTCGGCGTTCCTCCGGTCGCTGCCCGCCAAGCCCCTGCTGCTCGGCCTGGGCGAGGCCAGGCACTTCGTGCAGGAGCTGGGCGAACTGCGCAACGAGATCTTCCGGCATCTGGTCGAGCACGAGGGCTACCGGTCGTTCGCCATCGAGAGCGACTGCCTCATGGGCCTCGTGGTGGACGACTACATCACGACGGGCGAGGGCACGCTCGACGACGTCATGGAACGCGGTTTCAGCCACAATTTCGGCACCTCACCGGCCAACCGCGACCTCGTACGCTGGATGCGCGCGTACAACGAGGAGCATGACGAAAAGCTCCGGTTCTTCGGATTCGACGGCCCGCTGGAGTATTGGGCGGCGAGCCCGCGCCAGGCGCTCACCGCCCTCTACGCCCTCCTCGACGGCCCGCTCCTCAGCACTGTGGTAACCAGGGAAACCCTCGACACGCTGCTGGGCCCGGACGACCGGTGGGCGAACGAGGCCGCGGCCATGGATCCGTCCCAGTCGATCGGCCGGTCCGCCGAGGCCCAGCGGCTGCGGCTGATCGCCGACGACCTGGTGGCGCTGTTCGACACGCAGGCGCCGCAGCTGAGCGCGCAGGACAGAGAGCGGGCGAAACTGTACGGGCGCACCGCCACCGGCCTGCTTCGCTACCACTACTGGATGGCCGACGCCTCCCCGGCACGGTGGACCCGGCTGTCGGCCCTGCGGGACGCAATGATGGCCGCCAACCTGTGTGCCGTCGCCGAGGACGGCCCGGCCCTGGTCTTCGCCTCCAACCTGCACCTGCAGCGGAACAAGAGCCTCATGTCGTTCGGCGACCAGACGCTGGAGTGGTGGAGCGCGGGGGCGATCACCGAGACGTACCTGGGCGACCGGTACGCCTTCCTGGCCTCGGCCCTCGGCACGGCCGGCGACAACACCCCGCCCCCGGACACCGTCGAGGGCATCCTGTCCACGCTCCCGTGGGACCACTCTCTCATCGATGCCCGCCGCCTGGCCGAGGCCATCACGAAGCCCGCCCCGCGCATCTCCCACGATTTCGCTTATTTCCCGCTGGACCCGGCCCAGCTCGACATGATCGACGGCGTCGTCTTCCTCAAGCAGGCTGTCAGGCTGGAAAAGCTGGGTTGACAGGCGCGTGCGTGTCAGGTTGGGCACGCACGCGCATCAATCAACATCCATGGCGCCGCCCGGGATCGCCAGGCGATTGCTGCCGTAGGGGCTCGTCGCCGGCCCGCTTGACGGCGCCGACAAACCGAGGAGTCCCCAAAGATGCGGGTATCGCGGTTAGAGGGCTGTCGGGAACCTAGTCGGCGGCAGGTCTGGCTACCACCGGAGCGGCGCGCTTTGCGCCTGTGGCGGGGAAGGCGGCCCGCTCAGCTCCAGGCGGCGCTCGCCTGTCCCGTACGGGGTCATGTCCGTGGTGATCGGCCTGACACCACTGAGACGGTGTTCCAGCTGGTCGCGTCTTGGACGACTTCTCCAGGTCCTGCACGTGGATCGCGGGCCCCTGGTCATCCCGGTATCCGTTCTGTTGTTACGGTTTGTCGCCGGTGGCGCGATCGATGGCGTCGGTCAGCCGTTCCCGCTCACGGCTGATCCATTGGCCCTCGGGGTAGTTGCGGAGGAACGCCTCGGCGAACTCCACCGGGTCTTCGCCGACGACGTCGCGGATCGGGGTTGCGTCCGCCGCGCTCTGCTCGAACAGGTCGGCGAGGTCGTCCAGCATCGCCAGCAGGCTGTCGGCCTTGCCCGGCCCGAAGTGCTCCAGGTAGCGCTGCAGCGCATCGATCGCGGTGTGATAATCCGCGGGAAGCCGCTCGGTGCGGGCCTTGTACTGCCGGTAGCGCCTCTTGTCCTCCAGCGGCCCGGTGACCAGCTCCAGGTACTGCCGGTAGCGGCTCTTGTGCTCGTTCGACTCTGCGGCCATGCCTTACATGCCTCCTTCGCGCAGCTGCTGAAGCCTCTCCGACAGGAAGCTCCAGGTCCTCCAGAACTCCTCCAGATGCTCCCGGCCCCGGACGTTGAGGGAATACACCTTGCGCGGCGGCCCCTTGTCAGACGCGACCTTCTCCACATCGACCAGGCCACGCTGCTCGACCCTGACCAGCAACGCGTACACGGTGCCCTCGGCGATGTCGGAGAAGCCCTGATCCCGCAGCCACGCCGTGATCTCGTAGCCGTACGCGGACCGGCCGGACAAGATCGCCAGCACGATGCCCTCCAGCGTGCCCTTGAGCATCTCCGTCACCTGCTTGCCCATGGACCACCCCCCTTCAGCTACCCAGTGTTGCTGACTACTAGTACATAGTAACACTGAGCAAGCCCCACGTGGCGGCGGCAGGTGTCGGCTCTTGCCACCTGAAGGCTCGAACGGAATCCGCCTCGCCGGGCCTCGGACGACCTGTCACGGTGGCCTGGCGCTGCCGCCGCCCATGAGGACAGCGATCACGGCTCGCCCGGACGTTGAGTCACAACGGGCCGGTGTTCGGCGACTCGGCCGCGGTGAGGCGGAGGATCGGGTCGAGCAGGCCCGGGAAGCGGTCGCGTAGATCGGCGGCGCGTAGCCGGATCCGCCGGTGCCGGCCATCGACGGCCATGCTGATCAGCCCCGCCTCGCGCAGGATCCGCCAGTGATTGGACAGCGTCGATATCGGCACATCCATACCGTCGGCGAGAGCGGAACAGGTCGACTCGGGATTACCCCAGGCCCGCCGTACCAACTCCAAGCGCACCGGATCGCCGAGCGCGTGCAGGACTGGCGCGAGCGTGGCAGCGTCGTCCCCAGCAGGTCCGGGCGCCCGGGGCCGCCCATCGGCTCGGTGAGCTCGGCGTCTGCGCTCCCGAGGGCCGGTGTGATAGCGGACGGCTACCGCGATTGAGACAACTCCGCTCCCTGATCAGGGGGCAGGAGTACGTGCGCACCTTGTCCGGCGAGTTTGTCACCCGGGTTGACCAGCTGGCACTGGTCGAAGGACAGGCAGCCACAGCCGATGCATTCGGTGAACCGGTCGCGCATGCGCTCCAGCGTGGCGATGCGGGTGTTGATGGTCTCGCTCCAGCACTCCGACGCCTTCAGCCACAGCTCCCGGGTGGGAGCGACATGGTGCGGCAGGTAGTCCAGGACGCCCTCGATCACCGACAGGGGGATGCCGACGCTTTGCGAGGCGCGGATGAACGCGAGCCTGCGCAGCGTACTGCGGTGGTAGCGGCGCTGGTTGCCCGCGGTGCGGCGGCTGGCGATGAGCCCCTTGCGCTCGTAGAAACGCAGCGCTGAGGCGGGCACGCCGCTGCGCTCGGACAGCTCTCCGATGGTCAACTCCGTGACGATCGCGTCGGAATCCGGCATACGGCCAACCTAGCTTGACTTGAACCTTGGTTTAACAACGAGGCTGGCTCAGCCGGGACGTCCAAAGGACGCCGGACTTGCCTTGTGACCAGTGGAGAGACCGCCGTGCCCGCAGAGCCGCTCCAGCTTGCAGTGATCGTCGGCAGCGTACGGGACGGCTGGCTCGGCCCGACCATCGCGGCCTGGATCGCCGACCAGGCTCGCTGTCGCGGCGACTGGAACATCCACGTCATCGACCTGGCCGGGATCGACCTGTCCCTGGCACCGCCGGACTTCGGCAGCACACCCACGCCCGCCGCGGCCCAGGCTCTGCAGACGCTCGGAAAGGGCCGAGGCGTTCGTCGTGCTCACCCCCGAGTACAACCACAGCTTTCCCGCCTCGGGCCCGGCTACCTGTCGGTCGGCCTGACCTTCACCTGCGGCGCGCTGCCTGCATCAATACCCAGCCCGCCGGCGGACTTCGCCGAGACACCGCTGGGCGCCGCCAGCCTGGAGGCGTTCCTGCTCGACCTGCGTACGGCCGGCCCTGACCCCGTACGCGCCTGGCTGCAGGCCCCGGCGGCCGAGACCCCGCAGAACACCTGTCCGGCGGATCCTTCGGCGGCTGGTTCGACGTCGTCGCACACCACCGGCGGGTGACCCCCGTACACCTCATCTCCACCTGACACAGCAGGAAGGCGCCATGCACACTCTCCACGGCAAGACCGCCCTCATCACCGGCGCGAGCAGGGGCATCGGCCGGGCCATCGCCCAGCGCCTGGCCCGTGACGGCGCCCGCGTCGCCGTCCACTACGGCGGCAACGAGCAAGCCGCGAAGGAAACCGTCGCCGCGATCGAGGCGGAGGGGGGACAGGCCTTCTGCCTGCAGGCCGAACTGGGCACGCCCGGCGACGCCGAACGCCTCTGGTCCGCCTATGACGAGCGCGCCGACGGGCTGGACATCCTGGTCAACAACGCGGGCATCCTCAACGACGAGCCCGGCATCGAGCACGTGACCAGGCGGCAGTTCGAGCGGATCTTCGCGGTCAACGCCACCGCCCCGTTCTTCGTCACCCAGCTTGCGCTGCCGCGGCTGCGCGACGGCGGCCGGATCATCAACATCTCCACGATGCTGACCCGCGGCTCGGCCATGCCCCAATCCATCAGCTACGCCATGTCCAAGGGCGCGCTCGACGTGCTCACCTCGACGCTCGCCAAGCAACTCGGCCCCCGCGCGATCACCGTCAACACCGTGGCGCCTGGCGTCATCGACACCGACATGCACGAGGGCAGGCTCGTCGGGGACGCGCTGGCCTGGGTGTCGTCGCTGTCGCCCATGGGCCGCGTGGGCACCCCCGAGGACGTCGCCGACGCGGTGGCCTTCCTGGCCTCCGACGACAGCCGCTGGGTGACCGGCCACTGGCTGGACGCCTCGGGAGGAACCCTGCTGTAACGGGTCACGACGAGACCGCCTCCCTGACGAACGCCGGGGCGGCCCGTGAGGACGGATCCTTGCGCCCGGTCGATGTGACCGGGCGCAACCGTGGCGAGCTGGACGTTGAGCCCGAGGCGATCGCCGGCGCCCCGGCCCGGGTCGATGAAGGCGACGTCGGGGTGAAGTACCGGATCAGATCGCCGCGGCCCATGTCACGGAGTACGGCGAGCCCTATAGAGGTAAACTGAACCCACCGAGGACTTTTCGTGCGTTGGCAATCACGTCGGCGTCGCCCACGGCGATCCAATATCTGCGGGCCCAGCACGGGCCCGGTCAGGCCGGCCAGCCATGAAGCCCACGCTTCTGTCTCACCTGAAGCCGCTGAGCGCCATCGCCCGCGCAGCTCCCACCACCGACTCCGCGGTCAGGCTCTGCCTCAATCCGGTGCTGGACCGGCGAGCCGTCGTGGACGGGGCGTGGTGGCCCCGTTCCCGTGATGCCGCCGCCGAACTACCCAGCCTCATCGCCGCCGTCGACCAGCGGCTCGACCAGATCACGGTAGGTGTCGGCATCTACCGGGACGCCTGGTACGACCTTCCGCACCGTATCCCGGCCCGAGGGCGCCGGATCCAGGTCAGCTGCTTCCACCGCACCGACCCACGCGTGATCACCTTGATCCCCTCGGTCGGCAAGCCGATCGTCCTGCTCATCATCGAACCGAACACCACGAGCGGCGCCGCCGCGCTCACCGCCCAGGACACCACGGGCCTGAGTCCGGCCGACATCATCACCATCCCGCCTTTCCCAGCTCCCAGCCCGGCAGACGCAGACACCGCGGCCAAAGGGGAGAACGAGGGCCGGCCCAGCGCTGATCACACGGACGCTCGCCGTACTGGCCAAGTGGCCGTACGCGGCTTCGCGCTGCCTGCCGGCCGGATCGAGCGGTCCTGAAAAGTCGGCTGGCCGATCTCTGGCCGGCAGGCGCCTCATCCCGACTTATCGCTGCTCTTCTCCGATGGGAGAACCTGATGACCGTCATTGACACAGCCCCGCCCGGGAGGGTCGGATCTTCGATACCCACCACCGTCCACCTGTCCGGCGAGATCGACATCTTCACCTGTCCGGCGCTTCGCCGGCAACTGCTGCACACGCTGCACCAGTGCACGAGCCTGCTCATCGTCGACCTGTCCGAGGTGACGTTCTGCGACGCCGGCGGCCTGGCCGTCATGGTCGGCATCCAGCACCGCGCCCGAGCCCAGGGCATCACCTTCGTCCTGACCGGGCCGCGCCCGTTCATGTCCCGGCTCCTGCACATCACAGGTCTGGACCGCAGCCTGCCCATGGTGGGGTGATCGGATGACCAACCAGGTGCCTGCTTCGTGACCGGGGCTCCGGGGGTGACGGTCGGCTTCCACCGCCTGCCCATGGCCTGCTGCATCAGGGGAGGGTGAGGATGCGGGGCCCGTCATCGGTGACGGCGACGCTGTGCTCGACGTGGGCGGCACGCGTGCCATCCACGCTGCGCAGCGCCCACCCGTCACGATCGACCTGGTAGGCCCCGTCCCCGCCGGCCACGAACATCGGCTCGATGGCCAGCGTCATCCCCGCCCGCAGCACCATGCCGCGCCCGGCCCGCCCGTAGTTGGCTACGTGCGGGTCCTCGTGCATGCGCCGCCCGATGCCATGCCCGCCGAAGTCGACCATCACGCCGTACCCACCGGCGACCGCGTGCTGGGCGATGGCGTGGCCGATGTCGCCGATGCGGTTGCCCGGCGTCATCGCGGCGATCCCGGCCTGCAGGGCCTGCTCGGTGACCGAGATCAGCTCCACGTCACGCGCCCGCGGCATGCCCACCGTGAACGACACCGCCGAATCGCCCGCCCACCCGTCCAGGTAGGCGCCACAGTCGATGCTGACCAGATCGCCGTCCCTGAGCCGGGAGCGGCCGGGGATACCGTGCACGATCACGTCGTTGACCGACGCGCAGATCACCTTCGGATACGGTGTCGGCGCGAAGGACGGGTGATAGTGCAGGAACGCCGGCGTCGCACCCGCCTCGGCGATGACGGCCGCGGCCACCTCGTCCAACTCCGCCAGCCGCACGCCGACGGCCGCGTGCTTGACGACCTCCTGCAGCGCCCTGCCCACAATCCGGCCCGCCTCACGCATCGCGTCGAGCTCACCGGCAGTCTTGATCTCCACCATGCCGATAACTATACCGGTATTTCTATCCCGGTATAGACTCGTGCCATGGTCCGACCACCCCTGAGCCCCGAGGAACGTCTGCGCGGCGAGCAGCTCGGCACCCTGCTGCGCCACGCCCGGGGCGAACGCAGCATCGTCGAGGTGGCCGCCGCCGCGGGCATGTCCGCGGAAACCCTCCGCAAGATCGAAACCGGCCGCATCGCCACCCCCGCCTTCTTCACCATCGCCGCCCTGGCCGACGTCCTCGGCGTCCCCCTGGACTACCTCGCCATCCGCCTCACCCCCGCCGTCCCCACCTGACTCATCGCCGCCCCCGGCCCCCTTCCCCGAGCTGTGCCGCCGCACAGCCACACGCCCCCCAACAGGTCCTCCCGAACGCCACGAACGCGACCGGCACGCCTACCTGGCAGGTCCTCCTATCCGGCAGGTTCTCCTGGTTCTCCCGACGGCAGGTTCTTCTGACGGCAGATGTTCCTGTACGGCAGGCCGCCGCCCCCGCCACCCGCCGCACTCCGGCTGGCCTCCGTCCAGGGAGACGCTCCTCCAGCACTCCCACACCCCACCGCAACGCCCCTCCACACCCGGGCACCACGGCCCCACCAACTCGCCGCACAGGCCCCGGCGAACTCGCCGTACACGGCGCCGCCTCCCACCGCACTCCCATCCCGCCGACCCGGCGCCAAGACCCGCCCGGGCCAGAAGGCGGCAACCCCGGCGGGCAGCCAGCGAGGCACTCAGGCCGCGGCTCCCCGGGGCACCGCCAGCGAGGCACCCAGGCACAGACCACCCCCGCCAGGACCCTGCCCGGACCGGCCCGGGCCCGGGCACAGGCCGCGGCTCCCCGGAGGCGCTTCCAGGGCGGCTGCTTTGTCGGCTTCGGCGGGCAGGGCGTAGCGGTGCGTGGTTCAAGGGAACCATGGCCGAGGAGTTCGGCGCCCAGGATGGGTCTTTGCCGGTTCACGACGCTGACCAAGATTTGCGACGTACTCGACTGCCAGCCAGGTGACCTGCTCGGCTATCGCCGAGCAGAAGAAAGATGACCGGACGCGTTCCGCTCTCTGAGTACGGGTCCAGCCGAGATACGGGTAAAACCGGCTAAGAGCCGATCTTGATGCCCGTAGTGACCCCGTGCTTACCGCGTCTGGCTTGGTTCCAGCGGTCGATGCCGGGTGGGTGGTCAGGACGACGACCGGGTCGCGATCGGGCCGCTGTAGGACACGTTCTTGCCTCCCACGAACGGCAGCAGGCGCTCCGTTTCCTGCTCCAAGGCGGCCTGATCGGTCGCGGTCAGGGGGCGGAACGGAGTGAGGTGCAGGGTTTCGCCTTTGAGGGACCAGCTTCCATGCACGTGGCCGTTCACGAGGAAGGTGGGCCGTACTTGAGCCTGGCCGGGCATCACGCGTTTTCGGTCCTCGTGGCTGATGATGCGGGTCCGGTCGGCGTGGCCGAGCAGGGCGTTGTCAAAGGCGGGCAGCAGTCGCACGGGGGCGGGCGTGTCGGGGTCGGGCAGTTCCGCGTCGGCCAAGTCGATCAGTTCCCTGCCGTCGGGGTCGCGGTAGTGGCGCAGTTCGGCGCGCATGTCGGAGACGATCTCGCCGAGGCGGGTCAACCCGGACCAGGCCTGCACGTCCATGATCCCGGCTGGGCCGAACGCTGCCAGATAGCGGCGGATGAGGTCCTTGGCGGTCGCCGGAACCATGGGCCGGCCGAGCCAGACCTCGGCGGGCGTGACGGAGACCGCCGACCGGGTGCCCCAGGAGCCCCATGTGCCGGTGGCCGGGTTGTGGATGAGGGGGGTTCTGAGTTCGACCTCCCCGGCAAGGACCCGCCCGTCGCGGCCTGGGTGGCATTCGGCCAGCCACCGGGCCAGCTCCTTTCGCGTTGTCGTCCCGCCCGCCAGCAGCTCAAGCCCGGTGGCGACCAGCGAGGCGGTGTCCAGGCCCGCGCTGTTGCGGGCGAAGTACGCCGAGCGGGCGGTGCGGTCGAGGACGGGCTGCAGCAGCGGCCGCAGCCGGCGGAAGTCGTCGGCCGCGGCGAGGTGCTGGGTGCTGCGAAGCAGGCCGGAACGGACCACCTTCCGATCCTGCAGCAGCGTGGTGAGCTCGGAGTGGGTGAAGCCGTGGATCCTGCTCCACAGCCCGACGTAGGGCCAGTTGGGCTCTTGCGCCTGCAGCGCGACCAGGCGCCCGATCACCTCCAGCGGGGTGTGATCGGTGCGGGCCAGCAGGAACTGGCGGCCCAGCAGGGCCCGGTTCAGGGCCCTGCTCGAGAGAGTCGTCACGACAGCCGCACCGAGACATTGCCCCGGTAGGAGCCCTGGAGCAGGGACAGGAACGCCTGCGGCACGTCTTCGACCGCGCCCTTGATGACCGTCTGCGGGTAGACGAAGCGGCCCTCGCCCAGCCAGGTGCTGAAGTGCTCCCGCCAGGCGGCGATCTGGTCGGGAGTGTGGTAGCAGGAGAACGGCAGCAGCTCGACACCCCTGGCCTGGGCCGCGGCATGGTCGGGCTTGGGGAAGCGCTCGGCCGTGTCGCCGAGCTGGCTGGACAGCGAGCCGCACAGCGCGAAGCGGGCGCCGGGCCTGGCCGCCTGCAACGCGGCCTGATACTGCTCGCCGCCCACGACGTCGAAGAACACCGAAATGCCCTCGGGTGCGAGCTCGCGGAGCCGGTCGGCCGGCGAGCCGTCGTGATAGTCGAACGCGGCGTCGTAGCGGAGCTCGTTCACCAGATAGTCGACCTTGGCCGGGCTGCCGGCGCTGCCGATCACCCGCGCCGCGCCTAGGCACTTGGCGATCTGCCCGGCCAGTGAGCCGACCCCACCCGCCGCGCCGGAGACGAACACCACGTCGCCCTCGCCGACGCCCGCCACGTCGGCCATCCCGTAGTAGGCCGTCGGCCCCTGACCGAGGTAGTAGCCGGGGTCGGCGATGGGGTCAAGCTTGGTGTACTGGGCGGCCGGGCCAGCCGAGTACTCGCTCCAGCCGGTCATCGACTGGACCAGGTCGCCAACCGCGAGCTCGGGGCTGTCGGACCGGACGACGGTGCCGATGGCGGCCACTCCCACCCGCTGGCCCGGCTGCCAGGCAGGTACCGGGATGCTGCAGTCCGCGCGCATCAACTCCAGGTAGGTCGCGGCGAGCCCTACCTGGTCAGTCCGCACCACAACCTCGCCGTCCACCTCGGTCGTGGCGACAGTGAAGTGGTCGAGCGTGGGGATACCGGCGATCTGTGCGGCCAGCTGGATCTCACGGGTGATCATTTCTTGGTCCTTATCTCGGTACGGCCTTCGAAATCGACTCTATAGAGGCTTCCGGTCACTTTTTGACCGGAAGTCGGGCGAGGATGGCGGTATGGCGAACACCAGCTCACGGACCCTCCGACTGCTCTCGCTGCTGCAGACCCACCGCCACTGGCCCGGCATGGAACTGGCCGAGCGGCTCGGGGTATCCGAGCGGACCCTGCGCCGCGACGTTGACCGGCTGCGCGAGCTCGGCTATCCGGTCAGCGCGGCCCGGGGGACCGACGGCGGCTACCAACTCGCGCCCGGCGCAGTACTGCCGCCGCTGCTGCTGGACGATGAGGAGGCGGTGGCTCTGGCGGTGGGCATCGGCGACGCGGCGCAGAGCGGGATCGCCGGGACGCAGGAGGCGTCGCTGCGTGCGCTCACCAAGGTGATCCGGGTCCTACCGCCCCGGCTGCGGGCCAGGGTGGACGCCCTGCGGGAGGTGACCCTCTCCGTCGCCGCGTCCGGGCCGGTCGTCGCGGCGGAGGTGCTCACCGCGGTCGCCCAGGCCTGCCGGGACCAGGAGCGGCTGCGCTTCGGCTACACCGCCAGAGGCTCCGCCCCCACCGAGCGGGAGGTCGAGCCGCACCGCGTGGTCGCCCTCGGCGGACGCTGGTACCTGGTCGCCTACGACCTGACCCGGCATGACTGGCGAAGCTTCCGCCTCGACCGGCTGACCGAGCCGGCCGGGACCGGCACGCGATTCCGGCCGCGTCCACTTCCGGCCGAGGACGCCGCGGCCTTCGTCCAGGCAGCCAGCGGAGCCCCGGCGCCCTACACGGTCCAGGCGCTCGTCCACGCCCCCGCGGCCCAGGTACGGCAGGCGGTCGGCCAGTGGGGCACGATCGAACCGCTCGACCACGACAGCTGCCGGATCACCATGACCTCGACCTCTCTCGATTGGCCGACCCAGGCGCTGGGCAATGTGGGCGCCGAGTTCGAGGTGCTGGGGCCGCCGGAGTTCGCCGCGCACATCCAGGAGTGGGGCGCCCGCTTCATCCGGGCCACCAGCGCACCCGGCAGGCCGTCCGCGCCGTAGCCGGGCGGTCGGCGCTCATAGGAGCTTTACGGGGATACACGACACAGGATGTCGTGATTCGTTGGGAGGCTTAACGGAGTGACCCCTCAGACACCCTGAGCGGTCACTCCATACGGGTCTAGGCGCGCAAGCGGTTCCCGCGGGGCCCGAACCTCGGCGGTCGAGCACTGCCAGGTTCGGATAACCGTCGGTGCCCCGCTGCTGCGGTCCTGGCCGTTCGCAATTCACTCACACGAAGGAGCCTCAGATGGGGTCTCAACTCAACCCGTGCCTCGCTTTCAACGGGAACGCACGGCAGGCGATGGAGTTCTACCGGGACGTCTTGGGCGGCAAGCTGGAGATGGGCACGTACGCCGAGTTCGGCTCGCCGGACGCACCCGCCGACACGATCATGCATGCCACGCTCCGCACCCCAGACGGCTACACGCTGATGGGTTGGGACGTCCGGGAAGGGATGCCCCACACCCCGGGCAACAACGTTGCGGTCTTCCTCGGCGGCGACGACCCCGAACTCCGCGGCTACTTCGAGAGGCTGTCCGCTGGCGGCACCGTGACGTTGCTCTTGGAGAAGCAGTCGTGGGGTGACGAGGCCGGCTCGCTCGTGGACCAGTTCGGTATCACTTGGATGGTCAACATCACCCAGCAGCAGTCCTGATCGACCACGGAAGTAGGCCCGCCGGTAAGAATCGCGCCACACGGCCCAACCGAGCGACCTCGCCGCAGGTCACGGTGTGCGACTGTGCGACCCCGCCAAGGGCCGGTTTCGGTCCGGGCATTCGGGGATGAGTCAGGTGCCCTGCGGTTCGAACGCTGGATCGGGCGTTCTCGCAGGTCGCGTTGCTCGCTAAGTGTTTTTATGTCAACCCCCTGTCTCCCCGGCCGGTCCGGGCTCCGCCGCCCCGTCGCCCGCCTCCGGCCCCGCCAGGCGCAGCGTCTGCCATCCGTCCGCGCCCGCCTCCACCCGCCAGCACGGCGGCCACACCCGCCGCCACCCGCGCGCCGTCCAGCTTGGCCTGTCGTTAAGGAAGCTGTCACCAAGTACACGCGAGGGCTCGTCTGCTTCGTGCTCGGCCTAGCCCAGGAGGTTCAGGCGGCCGGCGACACCCTCTAGGAGCGCTGCTTCACCAGCTCAGAGACGGCAGCTGATCTCCATGCCGTCCTCCACGGGGAAGGTGACGCTCTGGTACCCGTTGCGCGGGTCGCGGACATAGTCCAGATAGGGCCGCAAATCATCGAGCACCACGTCGTCGGCCACCACGACGGCGCCTGATGGCAGCCGGGCCTCCAGGAGTCGGAGCACCGGCAGGCACAGGTCCTTCCACCCGTCGAGCAGGACGAAGCCCACCTCCCCGTCGATGTCGGCGAGGGTGGCTCGGGCGTCTCCCTCCAGGACGGTGACCACGTCGTCGAGTCCGGTCTCGACGAAGGTACGGCGCGCGGCGGCGGCCTTGCGTGCGCTCAGCTCCGTGGTGATCACCCGGCCTACGCCGTTGTCGCGTACGGCTGCCGCCAGATAGAGCGTGGAGATGCCGAACGACGTGCCGAACTCGACGATGGTGACCGGGCGTGCCGCCCGGACCAACGTGTACAGGAGTTGCCCGCCTGGGGCGGAGATCGGCATGTATACCTCCGCCTTGGCGTCGGCCTGTTCCTGCGCCGTAGCCCAGGCCGTGCCCGCTTCCTGCAGGTGTCGGCGGGCGAGCTCGTCGTGTGCGGCGGCTTGGAACAGGCGGTCGAGGGTGGATTCGACTCGGCGGTCGTGGAGTGTGCAGGTGCGTTCCATAACCCTTAGGCTAGACACTCCGTTGCGTCCAGTCTAGAGATGGTCTTATCCTGAGCGCCAGGAGGCGAAGGTGGAACCAGGACGCACGCGTCATCACGGCAACCGTCACGGGCGCAGCGAGCAGGCCAGACATGCCGTGCTGGAGGCCGCCGACGACCTCCTCGTAGACAAGGGCTTCGCCGGTGTCACCATCGAGGGCATCGCCGCGGCGGCGGGCGTCGCCAAGCAGACCATCTACCGGTGGTGGACCTCCAAGACCGACATCCTCCTTGACGCCTTCCTTCTGGACGCAGCCGAAGCCCTGGAGCCGCCCGACCACGGCGACCTGTCCCGCGACCTGCGCAGCCATCTGCAGCAGGTCGCCGAATTCCTGACCCGCTCCGACGCTGGCGCGGTCTTCAAAGCGCTGCTCGGACACGCCCAACACGATCCGGCGTTCGCCGCCGTCTTCCGGGCCAGATACCTCGACGAACAACGCCGCCGCGACCGCCTCCCACTGGAGCGCGCCATCGGCCGCGGCCAACTCCCCCCCGACCTCGACATCACCACCGCGGTCGACCGACTCGTGGGACCCGTTTACCACCGGGTGCTGGTCACGGGCGACCCCGTCGACGGTGAATTCACCGACGAGCTGGTCGACCACTTCGTCCACGGTCTGCCAACATCCCAAGCCTGACGGCACCCCTGCCCGCCTCACCACGGTCGTGGGGACTACCCCGGCGAACATTCGGTTGGTGACCGCACACTGCAGCGCAGATTGCCCGCCTACGCCGCGGAGACGTGGCGGGAACACCTGGCCGCGGCCTGCACCCGCCACGCCACCATCTCCCGCGCGCTGCACACCGTCCGCCGTGCCCTGCCCGAAGGCCCCGAGCGCACGGCCGTCCGCCACGCCCTCGACGACCTCACCTACCGCCATCACCTCTCCGCGGAGGCCGAGCGCATCGCCGACGAACAGCTCGACAGCGAGATCGAGAAACAGCGTGCTCCCGGGGTGACCGCCTGGTGTCGCCGGGCCGTCGCAGAGTACATCGCCCTACACCCGACCCGGCAGGCATCGACGGGTTCCGCACCATGCTCGGTGAGGACGCACCCTAGCTCCGTGTGATGGGTTAGGTTGGCGATCGCCGGTCATCGCGGTCGCGGTGCTGTGTCTGTCGGGTCGCGCCGACAGGCCTGCGAGGAGGCTTGCCGAAGCTGGAAGAGTTCCGAGCGGTCCGGGGGTCCTGTCTGCGAAGAACGTACGGATGTCGTGGACGAAGAGCCCGCGTACCGCTGCAGATGGCGCGGCCCTTCCAGCGCCGCCCGGCCGTCCGGCGTCAGAGCTTGCCTCTGAACCAGTCGAGCAGGTGGGTGCGCAGTCTGGCGGCGTCATGCAGTAGCGTCACGCCGGCGGCCGGGCGAGTTTGGCGGCCACGGCGTCGAGGACCCAGTCCAGGCCGGTCGCGAAGGACTCCTCGGCGTCCACCTCCGTGCCGTCGTGCACGAACCTGGCCAGCGCCGGGAAGCGGCCCGTGGCCAGCATCCTTTCCACATGCGGGCCGAAGGCGCGCTGCCAGTCGCGCTTGGACAGGCCCGTGGCGCGCTCGGCCCGCAGGTTCGCGATCTCGCGCCTGATCGCGCCGGTGAAGTAGGCGCCGACGGTCTCCACGGCGCGCATGACGGTGTCGAGGTCGGCGAGGCCATCGAGGGCGGCCAGCGTGGCCTCAGTCACGGCGAGGGCGTTCGGGCCCAGGGTCGGACGGCCGCCGAGCAGGTCGGCCAACCATTCGTGACGGAGAGCGGCCTGCCTGGTGCGGTCGGCGCGGATGCGCAGCACCTCCCGCCAGTCGCCGGGCTGCTCCTCGGGGAGGATCTCGGCGTGGACCTCGTCCACCATGAGGTCGAACAGCTCCTCCTTGGTGGAGATGTATCCGTACAGCCGCATCGGGCCGACGTCCAGCCGGGCGGCGACCTTGCGCAACGACACCGCCTCCAGCCCGCCCTCGTCGGCCAGCGCGATGGCGGCGGCAACGATTCGCTCCCGGTCGAGCGGCGCGGGGCGAGTCGGCGGCTCCGGTCGGTCCCACACAGTCATGGATACATCGTACAGTTGCGATACGCCGTATCGGCAAAATACAGTGTATCTACATGAGACATCGTATCGCCGTAATTGGAGGCGGCCCCGCCGGCCTTACCTTCGCCCGCGTCCTGCACCGCCACGATCACCCCGTCACCGTCCTCGAACGTGATCCCGCCCCCGACGCCCGTCCCCCGGGCGGCACGCTGGACCTGCACGAAAAGCTGGGCCAGCTCGCGCTGGACAAGGCGGGGCTGCTGGCGGAGTACCAGGCGCTGTCCCGTCCCGAGGGGCAGGCCATGCGCATCCTGGACACGGACGGGACCGTGCTTCGCGACTGGCAACCCCGCCCGGATGACCGGGCCAATCCCGAGATCGACCGCGGGCAACTCCGTGACCTGCTGCTCGGCCCCCTGAACGTTCAGTGGGGGCGGGGCGTGACGGAGGTAGTGCCGGGGACCCGGGATGGCGTGCTGGTCCATTTCGCGGACGGGCGACAGGAGACGTTCGACCTCGTGGTCGGCGCGGACGGCGCCTGGTCCCGGGTCCGCCCGGCAGTCTCGTCGGTGACGCCGCACTACACCGGCGTCACCTCGGTCGAGACCTCCCTGGACGACGTCGACATCCGCCACCCCGACCTCGCCCGGCTGATCGGCGACGGTTCCATGGCTGTGTACGGCGCGAACCGCAGCCTTGTCGCCCAGCGCAACAGCGGCGGCCACGTCAAGGTGTACGCCCGGTTCCGCGCGCCGCTGGACTGGCACACGAACCCGGGCCGGCATATGGGCCTGAACCGGCGCGCAGGCATGGACACAGGCCTGGACGCGGGCCTGGATATGGCCGACGTCGAGGCCGTGCGATCAAGCCTGCTGGCTCTGTTCGACGGCTGGGCCGCTCCCGTCCTCGACCTCCTCCGCCACGGCACCGCTTTCGTCCACCGCCCCCTCTACGTCCTGCCTGTGTCCCACACCTGGGCCCACGTCCCCGGGGTGACGCTACTGGGCGACGCCGCCCACCTGATGCCCCCCTTGGGGGTGGGCGCGAACCTCGCGATGCTGGAAGGCGCCGAACTCGCCGAGTCCGTCGCCGCCGCCCCCGGTCCTGGCGATCTGGACGAGGCCGTCCGCGCCTTCGAGGAACAGATGTGGGTACGGGCCGGCAGGTGGGCGGAGATCACGGCGGCCGGTCTGGAACGCCTCGTGAGCCCGGACCCCGCCGAAGCCCTCGCCGTCTTCGACGAAGTCCAGCCAGCCTGACTGCCAAGCGCGAGAGCACCAGCACCGGCATCGACACCAGCCGATCCCGCCATGCACCCCACCGCCGCAGTCGGCGCACCCCCACAGACACCGCCATCAAGGTCATCCGCGAAGCCGTCGCCTCCGGCGCGCCCATCAGCACCTCCACCGCCGAGCCCATCGGGCGCACCGCCGAACGCAGCTTCGGGAAGGTGCGCAACTGCCCGGCCTCGCCCGCCCGCGCCAGCAGATTGGATCCAGCACATCGAGCGGTAACCACACCCAACCAGCCGCATTCACCCGTCCGAAACGATCACGGCCCAGGAAATTGATGTGCTCGTAGCCCGGGCCAGGTGTTGTCGGGGGGATGGGGTCAGCGTTCTCGGGGTGGGCGGAGGAGGGGGTGGGTGCGCATGGCGACCTCCAGTTCGCCCGGGAGGTCGTCGCGGTAGCGGCCCAGGGTGGACAGGTCGCTGTGGCCCAGGACGCGGCGGACGGCGTCCATGTCGACCGCGTCGGCCAGCAGGTGCGTGGCGGTGGTGTGGCGCAGGCCGTGCGGGGTGACCGTGCGGAGCTGCGTGGGGTCGACGCGGCGCTGGACGCGTTCGATGACGCCCTGGACGTCGCCGCGGGCCAGGCGGCGGCCCCGCCACGACAGCAGCAGCGCCTTGTCCTGGGCACCGGGCGACGACGGGCGTTCACGCTCGAGGTAGGCGTCCAGGGCGAGGGCGACGTCGCGGGGGAGTGGCACGTCGCGGGTGCGGCCGCCCTTGCCGAAGATGCGCCAGTAGCGCACCCCGTCGTTGGTGAAGAAGTCCTCCACGTTGGCCCGCACCAGCTCCGACACCCGCGGCCCCAGCGTCGACAGCAGCAGCACGATCAGCGCGTCCCGCAGCTCCGTCCGCTGGTCACGCCGACCCTGGCCGGGCTCGTCGGACAGAGTCCTGGCCGCGCCGATCAGGCCCTGCGCCTGCTCGCGGGTCAGCGCCCGCCGTTCGGCACGCAGGCCACCCCGCTGCCTGGCCGTCACCGTGGCGGCCGCCATCGGGTTCAGCTGCACCCAGCCGGCCAGCGCGGCATGCTTGAACAGCGCCGAGATCGACCGGCGAAAGCGCGCCTGCGAGGCCGGGCTCTGCCCGCCCTCGACCCGGGAACGCCGCCCGTCCGGCCGGCGCGCGAACGCCAGCAGGATCGCATCCACGTCCTCACCGGTCAGGTCGTCCAGCACCGTGGCCTCACCGGCCAGCTCCACCAGCGTCGCCACGTCCCGCGCGTACACCTCCGCGGTCGAGGTGGCCAGCGCGCCCGTCAACGTCCTGGCCCGCACCAGCTCCACATACCGGTCGGCCGCCTCGGCCACCGACAACCGCTCCAGCTCCGCAGGCCGCAACCCCGCCCCTCTCCACGACGAAGATCCACCGATGAAGATCCACCAGCGAAGGTAGCGGCCCCCACCGACAAAAACGCGGCCACGACAAGCCAGCGGCCCGCCGTACACAAGCTCGCCATAGAACGGCAGGCCCGCCGTACACGCAAAGCCGCCGTGCAAGGCCGTACAGAACAGAGCTAGATGTCGCGGAAGGTCTCGATGCGCGCCCCCAGGGCGTTGAGCCGCTCGGCCAGCCCCTCGTACCCGCGGTTGATCACGTACACGTTGCGCAGCACCGAGGTGCCCTCGGCCGCCAGCATCGCCAGCAGCACCACCACCGCGGGCCGCAGCGCCGGCGGGCACATCATCTCCGCCGAGCGCCACCGTGTCGGCCCCTCCACCAGTACCCGGTGCGGGTCCAGCAGCTTGACCGAGGCGCCCAGCCGCGTCAGCTCCGTCAGGTAGATGGCCCGGTTGTCGTAGACCCAGTCGTGGATCAGCGTCGAGCCCTGCGCCACGGCGGCGATCGCGGCGAAGAACGGCACGTTGTCGATGTTCAGCCCGGGAAACGGCATCGGATGGATCTTGTCGATGGGGGAGACCAGCTTGGAGGGCCGCACCGTCAGGTCCACCAGCCGGGTGCGGCCGTTGGCGGCGGCGTACTCGGCGCTGCGGTCGTGCTCGAGCCCCATCTCCTCCAGCACCGCCAGCTCGATCTCCAGGAACTCCACCGGCACCCGGCAGATCGTCAGCTCCGAGGACGTCACCACCGCCGCCGCCAGCAGCGACATCGCCTCGACCGGGTCCTCGCTGGGGGAGTAGTCGACGTCGGCCTCGATGTGGGCCAGCCCGTGCACCGTCAGCGTGGTGGTGCCGATGCCCTCCACCCGCACGCCCAGCTGCTCCAGGAAGAAGCACAGGTCCTGGACCATGTAGTTGGAGGAGGCGTTGCGGATCACCGTCACCCCGTCGTGCCGCGCCGCGGCCAGCAGCGCGTTCTCGGTCACGGTGTCGCCCCGCTCGGTCAGCACGATCGCCCGCCTGGGCGACACGTCGCGATCGACCCG
This sequence comes from Nonomuraea sp. NPDC050536, assembly GCF_044457685.1. NCBI lineage: Bacteria > Bacillati > Actinomycetota > Actinomycetes > Streptosporangiales > Streptosporangiaceae > Nonomuraea > Nonomuraea sp. NPDC050536. The sequence goes on along the minus strand of NZ_JBITHD010000004.1, from coordinate 174,813 downwards.
CGCGTGGTAGAAGCCGCCGGTGGCGGTGATGTCCAGCCCGAACGGCTTGAGCGCCGACCAGTGCGGCTGCACCGTACGGGTGCCCAGATCGCACCCGCCGGCGTAGGGGATGCGGAATTGGTCGGTGCGGTGCATCAGCGGCCCCAGGAACATGATCACGCTCCTGGTACGGCGGGCCGCCTCGGTGTCCATCGCCTCCAGATCCAGCCGGGCCGGCGGCACGATCTCCAGGTCGTTGCCCTCGTTGATCCACCGGGTCCGGACCCCGATCGAGGCCAGCACCTCCAGGATCCGGTACACCTCCTCGATCCGCGCCACCTTCCGCAAGATCGTCCGGCCGTCGTTCAGCAGCGAGGCGCACAGCAGCGCCACGCACGCGTTCTTGGACGTCTTGACCGCGATGCTGCCCGACAACCGGCGGCCGCCCACCACCCGTAGATGCATCGGCCCGGCATATCCCAGCGACACGATCTCGCTGTCGAGGGCTTCCCCGATCCGGGCGATCATCTCAAGACTGATGTTCTGGTTGCCGCGCTCGATCCGGTTGACCGCGCTCTGACTGGTCGCCAGAGCATCGGCCAGCTGAAGCTGCGTCCATCCACGATGCTGACGCGCGTCCCGAATCAGCCGGCCGATCCGCGCAAGGTAGTCGTCTGCCACAGCACGACAACATATCTCACATATGAGATTCCAAATCCCGGTGCGCCGCCAGATGCTCCGGCGTGGCCGACGGCTTGCCCTTGTGCACGAACGCCTGCCGCGCCGCGCGGAAGCCCGACCGGTCGTCGAACATGTCCCTGCTCATCTCCGCCAGCTCCTCGGCCCGGTAGGCCGACAACGGCTTGCGCGCATCGTCGGCCTCACGCGCCTCGGCCTTGGCCGCCAGCAGCCGCGCGTAGTCGCCGCCGGCGGCCAGGCGCTCGGCGTAGTCCAGCACCTGCCGTTCGAACTCCAGCCGCGAGCCCGCCAGCACGTGATCGGCCAGCCCCAGCCCGGCCGCCTCGGCCGCCCCGATCGGCAACGCCTCCTGGGTGAGCCGCCTGGCCGTCTCGGCGCCGACCCGCTTGGGCAGGCTGTAGGTCCACAGCTCCGACCCGAACAGGCCCATCGTGCGGTAGTGCGGGTTCAGCACCACCGGCTCGCGCATCAGCACCCGGTCGGCGCCCAGCCCCATCATCACACCGCCCGCGCCGGCGTTGCCGCCCACCGAGGTCACCACCAGCTGCGAGGTGCACGTGACGATCTCGCGGCAGACCTGGTTGATGGCGTTGATGTTCATCCACGCCTCCAGCTCAGGATGCCGCGCCGCCTCGATCACGTTCAGATGGATGCCGTTGGAGAACGTCTCGCCGCCGCGCACCACCAGCACCCGCGTGTCCTGCGCCACCGCGTACTTCAGCGCCGCGGCCAGCCGCCGGCACTGATCGGTCGACATCGCGCCGTTGTAGAAGTCGAAACTGACCACGCCGACACTCTCGGAGCGGTCGTAGGTGATCTCGCTGTAGCCGGAGCGCTCATCCAGCTGCGACACGCGCTCGCCCAGCACCATCGCGGACGGCAGCTTGACCGCGCCCGGCCGCTCCAGCCGCAGATGGCCCACCCACACCGAGGCGTCGCCGGTGTTGACCAGCACCGCGCCCTCGCGCCTGGCCGCTATCGTGCCCGGCTCACCGCCCAGCGCCGGCCCGCGGTAGGTGTCGAACACCCTTACCGGCTGCTCGCCCAGCACCGCCCGCCCGCCCGGCGAGCCGTCGGCCGCCCGCACCCGCCGCAGGATCGCCTCCGTCGGCTCCTCCCACGACAGCTGCCTGTCGTCGTTGCGCATCGCGCGCCGCAGCCGGCCCCGCACCTCCGGCCGCCGGTAGTCCAGCGGCGCCGGCGAGAACGCCGGATCGCCCGCCTTGGCCGCCACCTCGACCACCAACTCCACCGCCGCATCGGCCACCGCCCCGTTGTACAGGGCGGACTTGCGCACCGGCTCGTCCGGCAACGGGAAGGTCCGGAAACCCCAGATGGGGCCGGCGTCCATCTCCTCGACCGCCTGCAGCGCGGTGACGCCCCACTCGCGCTCGCCGTCCAGGATCGCCCAGTCCAGCGACGACGGCCCCCGATCACCGGGCGGCCCGGGATGGATGATGATCGTGCGATGGCTCTGCCACAGCCGCGAGGGCACCTTCTCCTTCAGAAACGGGCAGATCACCAGGTCAGGCTTGGCCAGCGCCACCGCCTCCAGCATCACCTGCTCAGAGACGGCCAGCTCCACGCTGACGTCGTGCCCGGACCTGCGCAGCTCCAGCCACGCACGCTGGGACAGGCCGTTGAAGGAGGAGCAGAGCAGCAGAATACGCAACGGAAACTTCCTCAATCACTCACACAGGGATTCGCCCCACGAGCCCGGAATGCCACAGGCGTTCGTGTGAGCCCCATCCGACCCGATACTGACATGAGAGTGCAAGCCGCACTGACAAAACACAGCAAAAAGGCCCAACTTCTCCCGTACGGCAAGCCACCCGGAACCCCATTTCGGCCACCCGCCGATTACCCGCCGCAACAGCCGGATACATAGAGTCACATGCGGCGACCACCGGCCCACTCACTGCGCACACCCCGCGCCGCGGGAGCAGCCGGCATCGCCGCCGCCCTCCTGCTCGGCGGCGCCATGATCGCTGTACGCCGGGCCATACCGTCACGCCCGCTGGACGTAGCCGCCTACCTGGCCGACACCACCAGCCGCCACACCCTCAACCTGGCCCTGATCCTGCTGCCCTTCGGCGGCATCCTGTTCCTGTGGTTCATGGGCGCCATGCGCGACTCCATCGGCGCCCGCGAAGACAGGTTCTTCGCCACCGTCTACCTCGGCTCCGGCTTCCTGTACGTGGCCAGCCTGTTCGTCTTCGGCGCCACCGCCAGAGGCTTCCAGCTCACCCTCGACCACGCCGGCCCCAACCCGCCCTCGGCCGACCTGCTCCACTACGGCCGCTACCTGACCATCGCCCTGCTGGCCGAATACGCCCCCCGCATGGCCGGCGTGTTCGCCCTCACCACCACCACCATCGGCACCCGCCTGCGCATCGTGCCACGCTGGCTGACCCTGCTCGGCTACCTCGCCGGCCTCATCCTGCTGCTGCTGGTCAACCCCCTGCCCTGGACCGAGCTCGTCTTCCCGCTCTGGGTCCTGATCGTCGGCTGCTTCCTCCTCACCGTCCACAAACCCGATGATCTAGACAATCGAGAAGAAACCGACACTTAGCGCCGACGAACCCCCGGGTACACCGCCAGACACACACCCAACCCGGGGGAGAAGCAGTGAGAGTTGTCGTCGACCTCACGCGCTGTCAAGGCTACGGACAGTGCGCATTCCTGGCACCCGACGCCTTCACCATGCCAGGCCAAGAAGCACTCATGTACGACACCGACCCCGACGACACCCAACGCGAGCACATCCTCCAAGCCGCCGCCGCATGCCCCGTCCAAGCCATCCACGTCGACCACATGGCCACCCAACACCGCACCAGAGACCCCGAACTCGCCCACCCCACCAGCGACCACGACACCCACTTCAAAACCACCGGCCACATCGTCATCGTCGGCGCCTCCCTCGCAGGCGGCCGCGCCGCCGGCGTCCTACGCCGAGACGGCTTCCAAGGCACCATCACCCTCATCGGCGACGAACCCCACCAGCCCTACGACCGCCCACCCCTGTCCAAACAAGTCCTCACCGGCGCCGTCCCCGCCCAACACACCATGCTGCCCCACCTACGCAACATCGAAGTCGAATGGCTCCCCGGCACCCCCGCCACCCAACTCGACATCGCCACCAAAACCGTCCACCTCGCCGACGGCCGCACCATCCCCTTCGACAAAGTCCTCATCGCCACCGGCGCCCGCGCCCGCCCCTGGCCACACCCAGACCAAGCCACCCTCAACGGCGTCCACGTCCTGCGCACCCTCGACGAAGCCGACCGCATGCACCGCCAACTCACCAACGGCGTCAACCGCGTCCTGGTCATCGGCGCCGGATTCACCGGATCAGAAGTCGCCTCCGTCTGCCGCGACCTAGGCCTCCCCGTCACCGTCATCGAAGCAGGACCCGCACCACTAGCCGGCTCACTCGGCAAATTCATCGGCGACATCGCCGCCGACATGCAACGCCAAGCCGGCATCGACCTCCGCTGCAACACCACCGTCACCCAGCTCAACCACACCAACGGCACACTCACCGGAGCCACACTCTCCGACGGCACCACCATCGACGCCGACATGGCCGTCATCGCCCTCGGCGCCATCCGCAACGTCGAATGGCTCCAAGGCTCAGGACTGGCCGCAGGACCCTGGGGAGTCGCAACCGACGCCGGATGCCGCGCCGTCGACATCAACGGCCTCGTCACCGACGACATCTTCGTCGCAGGCGACGTCGCCCGCTTCCCCCACCCCGTCTACCACTACCAATTCCTCGCACTCGAACACTGGGGCAACGCCGTCGCCCAAGCCGAAATCGCCGCACACAACATGCTCAGCGACCAAGCCCACCGCTGGCCCCACCTCTCACTACCCGTCTTCTGGTCCAACCAGTTCCACACCAACATCAAATCCGTCGGCGTCCCCACCGTCGCCGACCAGATCGTCATCACCCAAGGCTCCATCGAACAACGCCGCTTCGTCGCCGCCTACGGCTACAAAGGCCGCATCACCGCCGCCGTCACCTTCGACCAAGGCATGTGGCTCGACTTCTACCGCGACCAAATCGAACAAGCCGCACCCTTCCCACCCGAACACCGCATGGTCAACAAACCCGACCACCTCCGGCCCATCCCCGCAGACGTCCCACAACACATCGCACCCGCAGAAGGCGCCACCGTCGTCGTCACCGGCCACGACCCGGGCGAACGCCGCGTCACACTCGTCCGCCCCCCGCAATAAACCACGCACAACACACAAGGGGGGACACCCTCGTGGCACCGGCAAGCATCTACGAACAAATACTCCAATACGCCAACCGCGCCGACCCATACACCCTGTACAAAGAACTCCGCAAAACACCCGTAGCCCGCCAAGAAGACGGCAGCTACGTCGTCAGCACCTACCAAGAAATCGTCGCGCTCCTGCACGACCCACGCGTCAGCAGCGACCGCCGCAACCTCAACACCCCACCCCCCGAAGCCATCCCCTCCTCCTTCATCGGCATCGACCCACCCGACCACGACCGCCTCCGCCGCATCGCCATGACCCGCTTCGGCCCACCCCACTCACCCCGCACCGTCGAAAACCTGCGCGACGAACTCCAAAAAATCATCATCAACCTCGTCGACGACATCACCGACCGCACCCAAGCCGACATCGTCGACGACATCGCCTACCCCTTCCCCGTCACCGTCATCTGCCGCCTGCTCGGCGTCCCACGCGAAGACGAACCCAAATTCCACGTCTGGGCAGAAGAAATCGTCGAAGTCCTCGGCCCGGGGGAGGGCGACCAGGAAGAACGCAACAAACGACGCCAGAACGCCCTGCTCGGCCTGGCCGGCTACCTGGGCGACCTCGCCGAAGCCCACCGCAGAGACCCCGGCCCCGACATCCTGTCAGGACTGGTCACCTACGACGGCCCAGAAAAGCCCATGACCGACATCGAGGTCGTCACCACCGCCTCCCTGCTCCTCATCGCCGGCCACGAAACCACCGTCAACCTCATCGCCAACGGCATGCTCACCCTCCTGCGCAACCCCGAACTCCTACAACGCCTGCGCAAGCAACCCGACCTGGCCATCCACATCGTCGAAGAACTCCTACGCTTCGAACCACCCGTCCACTTCGTGCCACAACGCGTCGCCCTCGACGACATCACCATCGCCGGCGTCACCATCCCCAAAGGCTCCAACATCGTCCTGGCCCTGGCCTCGGGCAGCCGCGACCCCGCCCACGTCCACAACCCCGACAGCTTCGACCCCGACCGGCCCTACATCCAGCACCTCGGCTTCGGCGGCGGCATCCACGCCTGCTTCGGCGCGCCACTGGCCCGCCTCGAAGCCCAACTGGCACTGCGCGAACTGGCCAACCGCCTGGTCAACCCGCACCTGGTCACCGACCCACCGCCATACCGATCCAGCGCGACCCTGCGCGGCCCGCGCCACCTGCTCATCACCTACGACGACGTCCTGCCACACACACCCAACGCATAAGCCCAGGTGGAGGCGGGCCCGAGGCCGTACCCTGGGCCCGCCGTACCGGAGCGACCCGGGGAAGCGGCGGCAGACCTGTGCCTACGTGCTGCGACGGCAGCGGGTAGCCATCACGCATGTGACATTTTGCGGAAAATATCTTGGTGAAGTAGCGTGACCCGCGTGACTGCCGGGTCGGCCTTGGGCCACAAACCAGAGAGCAGCCCGGCTGACGGTTGATCGCCAGGCGGGCGCGCGGCCCGCCATTCCTCTTCTCCATTCAGCACGGCACAGCAGAAACCACCAATGGAGAAGAATGGATTTCAACAAGCAGGTCATCGACGACTTCCGCGCCAACAACGGCCAGGTCGGCGGCTATTTCGAGGGAGCGAGACTGCTCCTGCTCACCACCACGGGCGCCCGCTCAGCCCAACCGCACACGACCCCGCTCGGCCATCTGCCTGACAGCGTTGGACGCATGCTGGTCATCGCCTCCGCCGGGGGAGCACCGAACAACCCGGCCTGGTACCACAACCTGAAGGCCAACCCACGCGCCACCGTGGAGACCGGCGTCCTCATCTTCGACGTCGAGGCGGAGATCCTGGCAGGCGCCGAACGTGACGCGGCGTTCGCCCGCGCAGTGGAAGGCGATCCCGGCTGGGCCGAGTACCAGGCCAAGACAGCGCGCACCATCCCAGTCGTCGCACTTCGCGTGGTCGGTCCGCCCCGGAACAGCGCACCGTCGGCCGGTGCCTACCTCAAGCTGGTGCACGACGGCTTCCGCCGGGAACTCGCGCTGATCCGCAAGGAACTGGCCGACTCCGGCCGCCCCGGCCTGGGCGCGCAACTGCGGATCAACTGCATGACCATGTGCCAGGGACTGCACCACCATCACACGGGCGAGGACATGATGATGTTCCCCGGCCTGGCCGAGCAGCATCCCTCGCTCGCCCCGACCCTGGAGCGGCTCGGGCGGGAACACGAGCACATCGCCGTACTCCTGGAAGAGCTGAAGCAGGCCCTGTCAGGCGACGACCCGCTGAAGGTACGCGCGGAGATCGAGCGGCTCATCGACGAGCTCGAAGCGCACCTGACGTATGAAGAGGAGCAGCTTGTGCCGATTCTCGATCTCGCCTGAGCCCGTCAGGAGGCCTGTTCCACGAAACGGCTGGCGATCTGCTGGCCCCGGGTGCCGGAGAACAGGCCTTCGGATTCCAGATTGATGCCGGCCTGGACGAACGTGGCAGCGTCGCCGACCTCGAAGCCCAACTCCTCGATCCACCCGCCGGAAAGTAGCCCGGCAACACCCCGGCCGAGGGGTCCGATCACCTATCAGGTGACAGGGTCCCTCGGCCAGGACCAGAGCGATCGACGGTTGGCCAGCCGGGCCGCCCGACGCAAGACGGCTTCTGCAGGGGCGTGTTCCCAGGCAAGGCTCGGTCGTTCGGGCCGTCGTCGGCAATACGTGCAACCAGGATCACCGCAGACGCTTTCACGCCACTGGTCGCACACCACACACAGCACTGCGTCATACCGTTCGCAGTAGTCCTGCCTGGTGCCGCACCGCAGGCATGATCCAGACTCCGGGCGGATGGCGGAGGGGCGCTTACGAGGCATCCCCCTGTGCGAGGTTCAGCATCTCCGCATCCACCATGGCTGAGACGGATCACCATAGGAGTCCACGATCGTGCGAGAACAGTAGAACTCGTCAAGCGGATGCACCCGCCGCCGAAGCTCCCGCGACGCGCCTGCCGGAAGCCCGCACAGAGCCTGCTCCAGCGTCTCTCGTGGATGAGCGTCAGAGGGACAGCACGCTTCAACTCCGCAGCCACGGAGCTGTGGATCTGTCAGCCCACGGGCCGGTCCGTGAACGGTGCCGACCCACCGCGCCATCGCGTCGGCGATGGCCCCTGGCCACAAATGTGAATCCTCGAACGCGGCAATCTCGCTTTGTGTGCGCGCCGAGACCCCAGAAACGATCTTCCTGCCAGGCTCCGGGCGGAGCCTGCGCGACAGCTTGGCGCGCACCTGGCCTGGCCGTCTACGCGCCATAGGCCTTTCGTCGGTTCGTCATAGACGACATCCTTCCAAAGGGAGGCCGTTCCGATCAATGCGGCCCTGTCCATCCGGCCAGGCCTCTGCCCGAGGGCCAGACTTCCCGACCTCTCTTGATCTTCCGTCGATTAGCTGTGCACTACGTATCGCCGCAGGTCGACGGCCATCTATGGACTCCCGCGGTCGGTAAAGCGCACGACCACCCACTCATCCAGCCGCTGCCCGCCGGCATCCCGGCCGCGGTGCTCCGGAGAGCGTCCGAGGTGCCCGGACACGAACTGGGCGAACATCGATCACACACGATGGTCTCGGGAACGATCACCGCCGCATTCGCCGGCCGCTCATCCAAGGTCAGCAGCCGCTGATGGGGGAGTACCGACCAAGACATCCGCAACGCCTGTGCCCAGCCCGGCCGCATCGGCTCCAGCGTGACCGTCCGGGCCGGCAGCAGGGAGGCGTCAACGGACTTGGTGGTCGGGCTCAGCACCGCCGCGGTGATGGTCCGCGTGGCCAGATCCACCATGCCGGTCAGCTCGACCCGTAAATCCCATACCGGACAGAATCCACCTTCTGTCCGGTATGAATACGAGAGGGGCAAATGTCGGCTATCCCTACGAGGGATGAGCGGCGAGATGGGCCTGGAGTTTGCTGAGGATGTCGGACCAGGCGGCCTCGGCGCCGGCTCGGAAGCGTGGGGCGGGCAGTCGCTCGTGCAGGATCGTCATCTGGGTGGTGTCGCCGTCGGGGGTGAGAGTCACGGTGACCCTGGTCGGACGGGCGCCGGTGCTGCCCGGAGACTGCCAGGTGAACACGAGGCGGGTGGGCGGCTCGACGACCAGGTATTCGCCGGTCACCTCATCGACGCCCGTCGGAAAGAGCTTGGCGATACGGAACCGCCCGCCGACGACGGGGTCGGCCGAGGCCTCGGCGACGGTGCCCGAGCCGGGGAACAGCCACTGGCTCATCCGGTCGGGGTTGGTCCAGGCGTCGAACGCCTCTTCGGCGGAAGCGTTGAGGACACGCGTGACGTGGACGGACTCTTCGGCTCGGACGGTCATCGATCGCTCCGGTCGCTGGATTCTTTCAGATGGCGCACCAGCGCGTCGGCGCTCCGCTCCCAGAAGCCGGTGTAGTCGGAGATCCACCTCTCGGCCTCGGACAAGTGTTCTGGGTCCACGGTCAGGTAGTGGTCGCGTCCATGAACGTCACGACGGACCAGGCCCGCGCGCTCCAGGACCTGGATGTGCTTGGACACCGTGGCCAGCGCCATGGGGAACTCGCCGGCCAGTTCGGTGACGCGCAGCCGCTCGTGCTGGAGCCGCCGCAGGATCTCGCGCCGGGTCGGGTGTGCGAGCGCCGCGTAGGTGAGGTCCAACACCCCCAAACGTTCAGCCATGTTGCGAAACATTAGCCGCCGCACCTATGTTTAGCCAAGTCGCTGAATAACTCAGCGTGACGTTCGATTGAGGGGTTCACACGTGATGACACGATCCGCCCGGACGGGCTGGACGCTGGCGCTCGCGTCGCTGGGGGTCTTTCTGACCTCCCTGGACGTCGTCGTGGTGGCGACGGCGCTGCCGGTGCTGAGAGGGCGGTTGGGCGCGAGCCTGGCCGACCTGGAATGGACGATCAACGCCTACAACCTGGCGTTCGCCTGCCTGATCCCCACCGGAGCCGCGCTCGGCGACCGGTTGGGACGCCGCCGCGTCTATGTCGCGGGGCTCGGGGTGTTCACTGCGGCGTCGGCCGCCGCCGCGCTGTCGCAGAGCGCGGGAGAGCTGATAGCCGCGCGGGTCGCGCAGGGCGTGGGGGCCGCGCTGGTCCTGCCGTTGACACTGACGCTGATCAGTGCCGCGTTCCCTGCGGACAAGAAGGGCGCGGCGATCGGGATCTGGGGCGGAGTCTCGGGGCTCGGCGTGGCGGCCGGGCCGTTGGTGGGCGGGGCGATCCTGCAGGGCATCTCCTGGCAGTGGATCTTCTGGGTGAACGTGCCGGTCGGCCTTGTGGTGATGGCGCTGACGACACTGCTCGTGCGCGAGTCGCGTGGTCCGCGTCCCCATCTGGATGTGGTGGGTCTGCTGTTGGCCGGTTCCGGGCTGTTCGCGCTGACTTGGGGTCCGGTGCGCGCGCCCGAGGCGGGCTGGGGAAGTGTGCAGGTGGTGGTGGCTCTGATCGCCGGAGTGGTGCTGCTGAGTGCGTTCGTGGCGTGGGAGCGGCGGGCTGCGCATCCGATGGTGCCGTTGGCCTACTTTCGTAACCGGGCTTTCGCCACGGCGAACGTTGTGATCTTCTGTCAGCTGATCTCCCTGCTCGGCTCGCTGTTCCTCATCACGCAGTTGTTCCAGATCGCCCTCGGATACTCGCCGCTGCAGGCGGGGCTGCGGATTCTGCCTTGGACGGCGATGCCGATGCTGGTGGCGCCCGTCGCCGGGGCGCTGGCCGATCGTGTGGGGTTTCGGCCCTTCATGCTCGGTGGGCTGGTCTTGCAGGCTGCGGGCCTTGGCTGGCTCGCGGCTGTCGCCTCGCCGGGCATCGGGTATGGGAGCGTCGTCCTGCCGCTGATCGTCGCCGGAGTGGGTATCGCCATGTGCTTTCCCACCGTGGCGGGCGCCGTGGTCTCGGCCGTACCTGCCGAGGACGTGGGTACTGCCGCAGGGGTGAACAACGCGCTGCGCGAGGTCGGCGGCGTGTTCGGCGTCGCCATCGTGGCCGCGGTCTTTGCCGGCAGCGGGCACTACGGATCGCCGCAGGGGTTCCTCGACGGATTCGTTCCGGCCGAGTGGGTGGCCGCCGCTGTCGCGGCGGCGGGTGTGATCGCCGCCTGGCTCGCTCCTGGCAAGCCCCGCATGCAGCCTGACGTCGCCGCTGAGGTGGAGCCCGCCCTGGCTCTGGAGGCCGAGTGATCGCCTGGCCAGATGTCAGCGGGAACGGGTGTGTTGGTAAGACCTGCGCCTAGGCCCGGTCTTACCAACACACCCGGCGCCGGTGTCCGAGCAGTCGTGGGATCGCCTGTCGGCCTCCGAGTGGGGGTGCGTTCGCCTGTAGGACTGTCCGTTGCGAGTGTCGCTGGCCGAGCAATGTGGCTGCGATGCCGCGTAGCGGATGATCTGTCCAGGTCAGGCGCGCCGCACTCCTTGTTTGAGCGACTGCTTAAATCGCGCGATAGGCCGATTTGGGCAGTCGTTCAAGGATCGAGCTGGTGTGCGGGGGTGGGGAGTGAGGGCCGTTACAGGCTGGCGATGAAGCGTTCGGCTGCCTGGGCGTCCATGCCGGTTTCGCCGCGGACCAGGAAGGTCGCTTGTTCTGTACGGCCGGCCTGGAGGAGTTCGCGTACGCGGGTGGCCAGGTCGGGTTGCATGGGTGGCCTGGTGGGCGGGTGGCCGGGCAGGTCGCGTCCGGCGACCATGGCGTCGACGATGTTCTTGGCGGTTCTGAGGTCAAGGCCGGTGTGGTCGCGCAGGATCTTGATGGCGTGGATGGGCTGGCGTTGGGCGATGAGCTGGCGTAGGTGGTGTTCGAGTTCGGATGGCAGCTGGATGGGTTGGCTGGGTGGTGCGGGTTTGCGCCGGGTGGCGAGGTAAACGGTGATGGTGATCACTGCGGCGAGGGCGATGAGCGCGAACGCGATGGCGATGATCTCGGTGAGGCCGAGGCCGATGCTTGCGCTCTCTGCTGCGACAGCCATGCGTGGGATGTTACAGCTCGCGTTGTGGATCTATCTGCGCATTCTTGGGCATCTCCAGTTGCTTGATAATGGACATTATGTCAAGTAGACCGGCCGGAGAGGGGCAAGGCTTTACCCCCCGACCACTGAGAGACCCTGCGGGACCCGATGACTTTGACGGCCCGGCCGAGCTAGCGGTCGCGAGATGGCCGCGACCGGCGTCGAGCTGGTGTGGGTGAGAACGGAAGTTGCCCCCCAAGGCGCCGGTGAGGTGACCAGGGAACGCATCGTGGTGGCCCGATCGAGATCGCCGACACCTCGAGGCGCTCGGTCGGGCTGCGTTGCGGTCGCGCCGGATCCCGGGTCTTGCCTGGCGCCGGGTCGGCGGGATGTGGCGCGGCGGTCGTCGGCGCTCTTGTACGGCGGGCGCCACGGCATCCGGCGCCGCCGAGTCGTCTCCGAAGGGATGCGCACCAGGTCGGGTGTGGACATGCGACACGAGTACCGCAACGTGCGAGGCAGGCAACGCGGCAGGGAGCTCCCGGATCGGCAGCTCTCCCCCGCTGACGGCATGATCGTCTCCCGGCTATCCGCATGACCGCGGCGTGCCCACGCTGGTCGGCGCCGTGGTACGGAGACGCGCGGATGTCGTAGCTGGTCGCAGGCATGATCGCTGGGCTGGGGCTCCAGGTGGGTGTCAATGAGGGCCGGAAGCGGGTATGGCAGGGCGGGCTACTCCCCCGGGCTCTGTGTGGCTCGCCGTACCGGGAGTTTAGTGGTTGAGGTTGGTGAGGAGGTCGGAGGTGGTGGCGCGCTGGCCGATGCGGGGGAAGACGCGTTCGACGGTGTGATGGTGGGCGTCGAGGTCGAGGTCGGTCATGGCGTCGGTGGCGAGGGTGACGTGGTAGCCGTGTTCGTGGGCGGCGCGGGCGGTGGATTCGACGCCGGCGCTGGTGGCGACGCCGGCCAGGACGATCTGGGTGATGCCGCGTTCGTGTAGTCGCTGGTGGAGGGCGGTGTCGTGGAAGGCGCCCCAGGTTCGTTTGGTGATGACGAGGTCGTCGGGGTGGCCTGTGAGGTCGTCGACGATGGTGTCCCAGCCGTCGGGCATGGCGGTGGTTCTGGGTGGGGTTTCTGTGCGGCCGGGGGCGGCGCCGTTGACGCGGACGAGGACGACGGGGGCGTTGCGGGCGCGGAAGGCGTCGGCCAGGGCTTCCTTCAGTCCAGGCTGTGCAACTCAGATTGTTCAGTTTGGACTGTCTGTTTGAGGTGTTTTCCCAGGTACGGCGGGCCGGCGCCACCCCGGGCGCGGCGGGCTGCGGGGGCCCGTGTACCGTGCTAGGGCCGGATCGTGGTGCGGGGGGCACGGCGTTTGACGGGTGTTTTGACGCCCTGTTGATTCCGTGACCGCGGCGCGATGTGGGGATTTAGGGTGGGATTCTGCTGTACCACCGCGAGAGGAGCGGGACGTGGGGAACCAGTCGGTGTTATGTCCGGTGTGCCAGGGGGTCCTGCCGGGCTCCGGGCGTGACGCGTACACGCCCTTGCGGGGGCGGCTGATCGTGACGAACGGCTACTGCAGGTGCGCGGCACCGGTGGAGCGCGTGCAGCAGGTGCAGCAGGTGGCCACTCCCCCTGTTTCGGCGCCTCAGCCTGTTCAGCAGGCGTCGCAGTTGCCGGTGCGGGTGCCCTCCAGCCGCTAGTTGTGGCGGGTCAAGTCTGGTCGGTGTGCCAGTAGTCGCGGGTTTCCAGGGCTTGGCCGTCGATGTCGAAGCGGACGAAGACGCAGCCGGCCAGGGTGCCGGTGGCGGTGGTGACGCGGAATTCGATGGCGGCGCGGTCGCCGTCGACGAGCGGTGTGGCGAAGGTGACCGTGGGGGCGGTCTCGTCGTCGAAGGACCAGCGGATGTAGTCGGCGATGGCCTGTTTGCCGCGGTGGGGTGGCCGGAAGGGCATGGAGGTGTGGACGGCGTCGTCGGCGTAGAGGGTGAGGATGGCGTCGACGTCGTGGTGGGTCCAGCCGTGTTGCCAGGTGTCGGCGAAGCGGCGGGCGGCTGAGCGCGGGTCCATGACCGCCATTTAATCGGTTGCCAGAGTGTCGGTGGCGTTGGTTATGGTCTGACGTCGTGTCTGGTGAGCAACCTCTTATCTATGCGCGCGGGTTGGTGAAGCGTTTCGGCGACTTCACCGCGGTCGACGGGATCGACCTGGAGGTGGCTCCAGGCGAGGCGTTCGGCTTTCTGGGGCCCAACGGGGCGGGCAAGTCCTCCACGATGCGGATGGTGGCGTGTGTGTCGCTGCCGTCGGCGGGTGAGCTGCGGATCCTGGGGTTGGATCCGGTCAAGGACGGGCCGCGGATCCGGGCGCGGCTGGGGGTGTGCCCGCAGCTGGACAATCTGGATCCCGATCTGACGGTGCGGGAGAACCTCACCACGTATGCGCGGTATTTCGGGATCTCCCGGGCGGATGCGCGGGACAAGGCGCAGGAGATGCTGGAGTTCGCGCAGCTGAGCGACAAGGCCTCCAGCAAGGTCGAGCCGCTGTCGGGCGGGATGAAGCGGCGGCTGACGATCGCGCGGGCGATGATCAACGACCCTGATCTGGTGCTGCTGGACGAGCCGACGACGGGGCTGGATCCGCAGGCGCGTCACCTGTTGTGGGAGCGGTTGTTCCGGCTCAAGCAGCGGGGCAAGACGCTGGTGCTGACCACGCACTACATGGACGAGGCCGAGCAGCTGTGTGATCGGCTGGTGGTGATGGACGGCGGGCGGATCGTGGCCGAGGGCTCGCCGCGCGATCTGATCACCCATTACTCCTCCCCCGAGGTGGTGGAGTTGCGTTTCGGTGATGAGGCGCTGGAGGGGTTCGTCGACAAGCTGGCCGGGGCCGGCGATCGGGTGGACGTGCTGCCGGATCGGATCCTGCTGTATGCCAAGGACGGCGACGCGGCGGTGTCGGAGGTGCATCGGCGGGAGCTGGCGCCTTCGAGTGTGCTGGTGCGCCGTTCGTCGCTGGAGGATGTGTTCCTGCACCTGACCGGGCGGACGTTGGTGGACTGATGGCGCATCCGACTGTCGCGGTGCTGGAGCGGCACCTGACGCTGTACAAGCGGCTGTGGCGGGCTTCGCTGTTCTCCTCGTTCGTGCTGCCGGTGTTGTTTCTGGCCAGCATCGGGCTGGGGCTGGGCGGTTATGTGGGCACGGTGCAGGGCGTGCCGTACGTGGCCTGGATCGTGCCGGGGGTGCTGGCCTCGACGGCGTTCCAGATGGCGGTGGGTGAGTGCACCTACAGCGTGCTGGGCGAGTTCAAGTGGACGCGGGGGGCGCACGCGATGTTCGCCACGCGGGTGTCGGTGCGGGACATGATCGGCGGCTGGTTGCTGTACATCGTGTTCCGCATCGAGGTGGCGGTGGTGGTGTTCCTGGCGATCGTGGCGGCCTTCGGGGTGCTGGGTTCGCCGTGGGCGCTGGTGACGCCGCTGGTGGCGGGGTTGCTGGCGCTGGCGGTGGCGGCTCCGGTGACGGCGTTCTCGGCGACGATCGACCATGACAGCTATTTCGCGCTGCTGTTTCGGTTCGTGATGATCCCCTCGGCGTTGTTCGCGGGGGTGTTCTTCCCGGTGGAGCAGTTGCCGGCGTTGGTGCGGCCGCTGGCGTACGCCTCGCCGTTGTGGCATGGGGTGGCGTTGTGCCGGGCGGCGACGATGGGGGCGGCTCCGCCGTGGCCGTGGTGGGTGCACGTGGGGTATCTGGTGGTGTTCGCGCTGGCCGGGATGTGGTGGGCCGGGTGGGCGTTCCGTAGGCGACTTCAGGACTAGGCGATGGTGACTGCTCTGGTGGTGCGGCACGTTTCGGCGGGCCGGGTGGGTGCGGTGGTGGGCCGCAATCTGGGGGCGTTGCGTTCGGGGGCGTCCTACTGGCTGGTGCTGGTGTCGGGGTTCTTCGAGCCGCTGCTGTACCTGCTGTCGATCGGGGTGGGGGTGGGTGCTCTGGTGGGGCGCATCCCGCTGGGCGATGGGCGGGTGGTGTCGTATGCGGTGTTCGTGGCGCCGGCGATGCTGGCGGCCTCGGCGATGAACGGGGCGCTGGCCGAGACGACGTTCAACTTCTTCTTCAAGATGAAGTACGCCAAGACGTTCGAGGCGATCCTGGCCACGCCGGTGCGGCCGGTGGAGGTGGCGCTGGGTGAGCTGAGCTGGGCGATGATCCGCAGTTCGTTCTACACCGCGGCGTTCCTGGTGGTGATGGTGGTGCTGGGGCTGGCCGAGCCGCTGTGGGCGGTGGCGGCCTTTCCCGCGACGATGCTGGTGGGGTTGGCCTTCGGTGCGGCGGGGATGGCGATGTCGACGCTGCTGCGCGGCTGGCAGGATTTCGATCTGATGAACGCGGCGCAGTTTTCGCTGTTTCTGTTCTCCGGTACGTTCGCGCCGGTGCGTGACTATCCGCCGGTGCTGGAGGCGGTGGTGGTGGCCACGCCGCTGTATCACGCGGTGGAGTTGGTGCGGGGGCTGGCGTTGGGGCAGCCGTCGTGGGCGCTGGTGGGTCACGTGGTGTATCTGGCGGTGATGATGGTGGCCGGGTTGTGGTTCGCGGCGGGCCGGATTCAGCGGGTGCTGTGCGCGTAGGGGTGCACGGCGGTGACAGCGGTGATGGGTAGCGGGCCGTACAGGTGGGGGAAGCCGTCTTCGATGCGGACGTCGAGCCCGGTGGGGTCGATCTCCAGGATCAGTAGGGGGTCGTGTACGTGGGCGTAGAAGGTGGCGGCGACCTGGTCGAGCTGGGCGCGGTCGCGGCTGCAGTGGATGAAGCCGACCTGTTGCAGGGTGTGGCCGAGGGTGGAGATGCGGTATTCGCCCGTGGGCCGGGCCGCCTGCCAGTCGGCGGCCAGGGCCAGGTGCAGGATGCTCATGTGATGGCGTCCCATTCGCTGCGCAGGATGGCGTAGTCGAGTTCGGAGGCCCACTCTCCCTTGATGAACTCGTTGTCCACGAGGTGGGCTTCGCGGCGCATGCCGAGTTTTTCCAGCACGCGGGCCGAGGCGGCGTTGCGGGCGTCCAGGCGGCCGATGATGCGGTGCAGGTCCAGGCCTTCGAAGCCGAGGCGGAGCATCTCGCGGGCGGCTTCGGCGGCGTAGCCGTGGCCGTGGTGGTCGGGGTGCAGGATGTAGCCGACCTCGCCCTGGCGGTTTTGTTTGCTGGTCCAGATGAGCAGGGTGTTGCCGATGAGGTGGCCGGTGTCGCGCAGGGTGATGGCCAGGTCGATGGCGTCGAACTCGTTGAGCAGCGCGACGCGGGTGATCTTCTTGTCCAGGTGGGTGCGGACGGTGTCGAGGTCGCGGGGTTCCCAGTACAGGTAGCGGGTGACGTCGGGGCGGGATTCGTAGGCGTGCAGGGGGTGCAGATCGTCGGGGGTGAACGGGCGCAGGACGAGCCGCTCGGTGATGATCGGGAAGGTGGGTTTGAGCACGTCCGCAGTGTAGTGAGTGGCTATTGGGGGTGTGAACACATTTTCACGGCGGCCTCCAGCAGTGTCTGGGATTCGTGCAGGGGGCGTTGTTCGACGACGTGTTCCAGCCACAGGGCGCTGATGGTGGTGTAGAGCAGGCGGGTGCGTGTGTCGTCGGGGGGCAGGCCGAGGGCGTCGGCGACGGTGGCCACGCAGCCGTCGGTCCAGCGGCGGGCGATCTGCTGCAGGGCGGGGTCGCGGCCGGCGTGTACGTACAGCTCCCACAGGCCGAGCTGGCGGTTGCGGTCGGCGGCGATGTGGGTGGCCAGGTGGGTCAGGCCGTGGCGGGCGATCGCGGCGCGGGTTTCGGCCAGTTCGTCGTCGACCAGCTGGGCGAAGGCCTCGGTGAGTAGTTGGTCGCGGGAGGCGAAGTAGTAGGTGGTGGCCGCCAGTGGCAGGTCGGCGCGCTGGGCGACGGCGCGGTGGCTGACGGCGGCGAATCCGCCTTCGGTCAGCAGGTGCACGGCCGCCTGCAGCAGCGCGGCGCGGCGTCTCCTGCCTCGTTCCTGTGCTGGGCGTTCCTGTGGTGGCGTGGGCGCGTTGTCGGGAGGCGTGGGCGTCGGGTGGGTCAATGGGCACCTGCCAGGTTCAGGACGATGACGCCGCCGATGATGAGCAGGATGCCGCCGATTTTGAGCGGGGTCAGGCTCTCCCCCATGAACAGGAAGCCGATCAGGGCGATGGCGGCGGTGCCGACGCCTGACCAGACGGCGTAGGCGGTGCCCATGTCGAGCTGGAGTTTCAGTGCGCGGGCCAGCAGTACGAAGGAGGCGATGTAGCCGGCGCTGGTCACGATGGTCCAGGTGAGGTTGGTCAGGCCGTCGCTGAGCTTGAGTGCGGAGGTCGCCAGGATTTCGGTGGCGATGGCGAAGGCGAGCAGGATCCAGGCCATGGGTGGAGCACTCCAAAACTGGTACGGGCGTACCAGTCTAGCGGGATTCGCTTGAAAACGGAGTCGAATACGTGTTCCCTTTGGAGGTGTGGGTTGGGACGCGCTTCCTCTTGTCGAGACCGCCGACGATCGTCCGCTGATCGAGCGGCGGGCGATCGAGCGCGGCGGGTTCTACGAGATGCAGGCCAAGACGGTGATCGAGCGGGTGCCGCAGACCGTGGGCATCGCGCAGCGGTGGGCGATCTCCCCCTACCGCGGCTGCGCCCATGCCTGCCGCGGTTGCGGTGCCCGCGCCGGCCACCTGCGGCTGGGGCTGGACGCCGGGCGCGACTTCGACGAGCGCATCGTGGTCAAACCCAACACCGTGACCCGGCTGCGCGCCGAGCTGGCCCGCTGGGGCGGCGAGCCGGTCGCCATCGGCGTCGGCGGCGACTGCTACCAGGCCGCCGAGGAGACCTACCGGCTGATGCCGGGCGTGATCGACGCGCTGGCCGGGGCGGCCGTGCCGTTCACCGTCTACACCAAGAGCCCGCTGATCCTGCGCGATGCCGGTCTGCTGGCCGCGGCCGGCGCGCAGGTGGCGGTGTCGATCGCGTTCGTCGACGAGCGCATCCGCCGCGCCGTGGAGCCCGGCGCGCTCAACGGGCGGGCCCGGCTGGAGCTGGTCTCGGCGCTGGTGGAGGCCGGGGTGGACTGCCGGGTGCTGATGGCGCCGGTGCTGCCGCTGCTCAGCGACGCGGCCGACCAGCTGGATGCCACCGTGCGCCGCATCGCCGCGGCCGGCGCGAGCGGGGTGGAGGCGATCGTGCTGCGCCTGCCGCCCGGCACCCGTGAGTGGTATCTGGCCTGGCTGGCCGAGGCCCATCCGCAGCTGCTCGAGCGCTACGACGAGCTCTACGACGCCGGGCTGCCCTCCCCCACCTACGAGGGCCGCATCACCGGGCAGATCGCCCAGCTGTGCCGGATGTACGGCCTGCGTTACGGTCCCGCCGCGCCCTTCCGGCACGAGCCGCGCTACCCGCAGCTGGCCCTGGTCTGACCCGCCCGGGAGCCGGGGCCCACATCACGTGTGCAGGTCGATCGCCATGGGCTGGTGCGGGAGGTTGGCGTAGGTCTCCACGTCGCCGTCGCAGTGCCAGCCCAGCCGCTGAAAGTAGCCGACGTTGCGGAGCTGGATGTGGGCGACCATCACCTGGCCGCCGTGTTCGGTCGCGGTCTTGACCGCGTATCGCACCAGGGGGGCTCCGAGGCCGCGTGCGCGGTGCTCGGGCAGGACGGCCAGGCGGTCGCCCTGCCACAGCCGGCCGGCCTGGTCCAGGGGGTAGAGCCGGACGGCGCCGCCGATCGCCTGGCCCGCGTATGCGATCACGTGGATGGTCAGCGGGTCGTCGTCGCGGGCGTCGCGGTCGCAGCCGTCGAAGATGTGCTGCTCCTGGACGAAGACGCGGTGCCGTACCGCGTAGTGGGCCGCGAGCTCGTCCGGGGTGGCGGCCGGGTGGCAGTCTGTTCCGAGCGTTTGACGCATGGCCGCCTCAGGCTTTCGGACGTGAGCCGATCTGGAGCAGCACAGGTTCCATCGAGCTCAGGCCGGAGCAGGCCTGGCAGCGGGCGCAGCCTGCCTTGGTGGTGGCGGAGGTCATGCCGCGCTGGAGCATGTAGGCCAGGACCTTGGCGTAGATCGGCCTGGTGTAGGTGCTCGGCGGCGGTTTCCAGTCGGCCATGGGGGTGCCGATGACCGGGCGCAGCGGTACCAGGAAGGGGTAGACGCCGGCGTCGACGGCCCGTTTGCAGCCGTCGATCGTCATCTGGGGGTCCTCCCCCATGCCGAGGATCACGTAGGTCGAGACCTGGCCGGCGCCGAAGACGGACACCGCCCGTTGCCAGGCCGTGAAGTAGCCCTCGATGCCGGTGCGTGCTTTGGCGGGTGCGACGCGGGCCAGGACGGCGGGGTCGAAGGTCTCGATGTGGATGCCGACCGAGTCGACGCCCATGGCGCCCACCTGGTCGATCACGTCCAGATCGGCGGGGGGTTCGAACTGTGCTTCGACGGGCAGTCCGCTGGCCTGCTTGACGGCCTGACCGCAGCGCCCCACGTACAGGGCGCCGCGGTCGATGCCGCGGGTGCTGCCGGTGGTCAGGGTGGCGTCGACGGCGCCGTCGAGATCGCGGGCCGCCACCGCGACTTCGGCCAGTTGCTCGGGCGTCTTGCGCGCGACGGTACGGCCGGCCGACAGCGAAAGGCCGATCCCGCAGAAGCGGCACTGGTCGTGGTTGCCCCAGTAGGCGCAGTGCTGCACGACGGTGCTGGCCACCGAGTCCAGGTGCAGCAGGGCGATCTGCCAGTACGGCACGCCGTCGGCGGTGGTCAGGTCGTAGAAGCGCGGCCGGCGTTGGGCGGATGCGTCGGCCAGCCGTACTCCGTCGCGGTAGATGCCGTAACCGTCGTCTTCGGCGCGCAGCGCGTACGGCGAGTCCTTGGCGATCCCCTCGGTGGGCGCCGTGACGGGATGGCCCGCCACCCAGAGCATCCCGCAGTCGGTGGGTCCGGCGCCGCCCGTGCGCCGCTCCATCGGCGCCTCCAGCCGCAGACCCCGGGCCTGCAGGTCGAGGATGAGCTCGCTGATCTGGGTAGCCGTCACGACAGACACCTCCCGTGACCAGCAATTCTACCAAGATGGGATGGCTATTGACTTTCCGACGTGAGCGCCTGCCGTACCTGCGCGATCGCCTCGAGCCATGCCTGCCGCGAGGTGAACTCCTCCACGCGGACCGCGTCGCCGGTGACCTCCAGCCGGTAGGTGATGACCGGCTCGGCGACCACCGAGCGGACCATGATGGTGCCGGTCGGGATGTGCAGCTCCACCCACCGCGCCGCTCCGCCGCGCCAGGCCGCGTCGTCGGGCTCCTCCAGGACCGCCCATTCCAGGCCGGCGGCCCGGGTGCGTTCGACCGTCTGCGCGCCGAGCGAGGTGAGCAACTCGCGGAACCGGTGCGACATCGCGGCCTCGATCACCAGGCGGGTGTCGAGCCCGTCCAGCGGGATGTCCAGGTCGTCGAGCCAGCCGCTCATCTCGGCTTCCACTGCGGCCAGGGCGGCGAAGTCGCCGATGTCGGACAGGCGCCGGGCCAGCGCGCCCACCAGTTGCAGCGCCCGCTGGTAGCGCTCGGTGTCGACCATCGCCAGCGGGAAGAGCCTGTCTTCGGCAGCTCGCAACCGCCGGGCCAGCTCGGCGTACTCCGGAGGGATCGGACTGCTTGGCAACGCTTCACTCGTTCACTATCGTCAGTAAGACAAGTCGGATCCTAGACGGCATTCGGGTGATTCGCCACAACGGCGAAGGGTGATCCCGTGAACAGGATGGACAGGGGTCGGTCGGGGGGCGGCGTGAAAACGGCCGTGCGCGTGCTGCGCGACACCTACCTGGACTCCGTACGGCAGCTGCTCGGCGCCCGGGCGATGCTCAAGGCGGAGGGCGTGGAATGGGCGACGGCGGTGATGGCGACCCCGGCCAACCTCGAAGCCCTGCGGCAGGAAGGTTTCGAGGCTCCGCAGGCCTCGCCGTACGATCTGGTCCTGGCGGTGCGAGCCGACGACCCGGTGGAGGCGTTCGCGCAGGGTGAGCGGGCGATGTTCGGCGCCCACGAGGCCGGGCCGGTCGATGGGCCGGTCGAGCAGCATCCGCGCTGTCTGGAAGAGGCGCTGGCGCGTCAGCCGGGCAGCACCATCGCCGCGATCTCCGTCCCGGGCGAGTATGCCGCCCTGGAAGCGCACAAGGCGCTCAGCCACGACCTTGACGTGCTGCTGTTCAGCGACAACGTCTCCGTTGCCGACGAGATCGCGCTCAAGGAGCACGCCGTACGGCGGGGCCGCCTGCTGATGGGCCCGGGTGCGGGCACGGCGGTGCTCGCGGGTGTCGGGCTGGGATTCGCCAACGTGGTGCGCGGCGGCCCGGTGGGGGTCGTCGCGGCGGCGGGCACCGGGGCTCAGGAGGTCATGTGCCTGCTGGAGCGCTGCGGCGTCGGCGTGTCGCAGGTCATCGGCGTGGGCGGCCGCGACCTGACGCGCGCGGTCGGCGGGCGCATGGCCTGCCAGGCCGTCCGGATGCTCGACGACGACCCCGCGACCGAACTGATCCTGCTGGTGTCCAAACCGCCCGATGAGCAGGTGGCGCGGCGGGTGGTGGCGGCCGCGCACCGGACCCCTCTCGTCGCGGTACTGGTTGGGGCGGACGGCGACACGCTCGAAGGTGGCGTGGTCAGGGCGGTTGAGCTGCTGGGCAGGCCGGCGCCGTGCTTCGATCGGCGCTACGGTCCGAGCATGGAGCTGGCCGTGGCCCGGCTGGCGCCGGCGCGGACCACGGTGCGCGGGCTGTTCAGCGGCGGGACGCTCTGCTACGAGGCCCTCGTCCTGCTCAGCCGCGCCCTTGGACCCGTCTGGTCCAACACCCCGCTCGACCCGCGCTACCGCCTGCCGGCACCGCCGCGTTCCCATGTGTGCCTGGATCTGGGCGAGGAGGAGTACACCAGAGGCAGGCCGCATCCGATGATCGACCCGGAGGCGCGCCTCGAGCTGCTGCGCCAGAGCGGGCCGGACGTGGCGGTGGTGCTGGTCGACGTCGTGCTCGGCCTGGGCGCGCATCCGGACCCGGCCGGGATCCTGGCGCCGGAGCTGGCCGGCCTGGACGGCCCGCAGGTGGTGGCCTATGTCCTGGGCACCGAGCTGGATCCGCAGGGATATCAGGACCAGGTACATAAGCTGGCCGAGGCCGGATGCATCGTCACCGAGAGCGCCGCGCGCGCGGCACTCACCGCGGCGGCGATCGCCACCAGGAAGGCTGCCTGATGAGTCGCGTCGCGCTGCTGACGTACTCCACCAAACCACGCGGCGGGGTCGTCCACACCCTTGCCCTGGCCGAGGCGCTGGCGGACCAGGGGGCCGAGGTCCACGTCTTCGCCCTCGGCAGCGAGGGCTTCTTCCGCCCGCTGAAGGTGCCCTTCACCCTGTTCCCCTTCACCGTCGAGGGCGACAGCCTGGAGGAGAAGGTCTTCGCCTGCATCGGCGCCATGACCGCCGGACTGGCGAAGGTCGCCGGCGAGTTCGACATTCTGCACGCCCAGGACTGCATCTCGGCGCGGGCGGCGACGCAGGTGCACCCACGGGTGGTGCGCACGGTGCATCACGTCGACGACTTCACCACGCCGGCCCTCGTCGACTGCCAGCGCAGGTCGATCGTGGAGCCGGGTCACGTCCTGGTCGTCAGCGAGCATTGGCGGCGCGTGCTGCTGCAGGAGTACGGCGTGGCCGCCCAGGTCGTCCGCAACGGCGTCGACCCGGCCAGGATCGGGCCGGTCAGCGCCCGGCGCAGAGCCCGCTTGCGCGCCTCCGTGGGTGCCGGCGATCGGTTCCTGCTGCTGGCCGTCGGCGGTATCGAGCCGCGCAAGGGCAGCAAGACGCTGTTTCGCGCCCTGGGTCTGCTGCGGGGCGACAAACCGGTGCTGGCCATCGTCGGTGGCCACTCCTTCCGCGACCACGAGCCCTACCGTCGCCAGGCGCTGGCGTTGCTGCCCGGTCTCGGCCTGAACGCTGCCCAGGACGGGGCGCAGGACGTGGTGCAGCTGGGAACGGTCTCGGAGGAGCAGCTGGCGGCGTGGTACCGCAGCGCGGACGCCCTGGCCTACCCCTCGATCGAGGAGGGCTTCGGCCTGGCCGTGCTGGAGGCGCAGGTCGCCGACCTGCCGGTGGTGGCCAGCGATCTGCCGGTGTTCCGGGAATTCCTCACCCATGGCCGTGACGCGCTGCTTCCCGCGGTGGGCGACCCGGTGGCGCTGGCCGCGGCGCTGGAGCAGGTCATGACCGACCCGGCGCTGCGCGCCACGCTCGTGGCCGGCGGGCGCCTGGTCGTGCCCCGGTTCACCTGGGCCGCCTGCGCGGCCAGGCACGCCGAGATCTACCGGTCGATCCGGTGATCGTGCCCGGTCGGCCGTGCGGCGAGCAGCGCCGCGCGCTCGCGCACCTCACCCTCGACGGTGAGCACCTGTTCGAGCGCGCCGAACCAGCAGGCGTAGTAGCGGGCGTCCGGCTCGGCCGCGATCCGCAGGATCAGCGCCTGGCGGAAGTCCTCCCAGTCGAAGGCGCCCGCCTGGCAGGCCGCCACCGCCATGGCGAACGCCCGGCCCTCCCACGGCTCGGCGAACACCAGCTCGCCGTTGGAGCGTGGCGGCGCGACGGGGCTGTCGACGTCCAGGCGGATGGGCAGTGTCATGTCCGCACCTGGGCGACGCCCACCATCGCGTCCCGCGTGACCAGCGGCACGAGTTGCTCTTCCGACAGCCCGTCCGATTCGGCGGGCCTTTGCGGGAGCACGAAATAGCGCACCTCGGAGCTGCTGTCCCACACCCGGACCTCGACGTCGTCCGGCAAGGACAGGCCCATCTCGGCCAGCACCGTGCGCGGCTCGCGGACCATCCTGGAGCGGTAGGCCGGATCCTTGTACCAGGAGGGCGGCAGGCCGAGCAGGGGCCAGGGATAGCAGGAGCACAGCGTGCAGACGACCACGTTGTGGACGCCGGGCGTGTTCTCCAGGACCACGATGTGCTCCCCCTGCGGCCCCTTGAAGCCGAGTTCGGCGACGGCGGCGGTGCCGTCGGCGAGCAGCCGCCGCCGATAGTCCGGGTCCGTCCACGCCCTGGCCACGACGTGCGCGCCGTTGAGCGGCCCGACGTCGGTCTCGTATATCGCGATGTACTTGTCCATGACCGCGGAATCGACCAGGCCACGCTCGACCAGCAGCTGCTCGAGCGCCTCGACGCGCAGCTCGATCGGCACCCGCTCGTGCGTCATGGCGCCTCCTCCAGGTAGTCCTCGTACAGGTCGATGTTGAGCGTGAACGGCTCGGCGCCCGGGCCGAACAGCTCGGCGGAGTCGAAGCTCACCGCGTACACCCACTGGGCGTTCTCGCCCTGGAAGTGGGCGTGGGTGTCGGGCAGGACCTGCGCGGGCTGGATGATCGTGACTGTGCCCGCGTGCCCCATCACGTACCGCGGCAGGCGTGTGTGCCCGGGTGGGTCGAAGGTTTTGGCGCGTACGGCGGCGCCCACGGCGAACCGGGGTGGCCGCGACATGACCCGCAGGGAGCCCGCGGCGGTCGGGGCGTAGTCCGGCTTGTCCGGCACGGGCGGCGCCGGCTCCTCGGCCGAGCCTCCCGACAGGTTGGCGGCGCGCGCTTCCACCGTGCCCGGCGCGATGATCGAGCTGTCGTACAGCAGGTTCTCCGCGCCGTGCAGCCACCGGCCGTAGTAGCCGTCGTCCAGGTAGTCCTGGCGCTCGAGCCGGTTCATCGCGTGCCGGAAGGCGTCGAGGTTGGTGCCGGACAGCCGCATCGACAGCAGGGCCAGCGCGAAGGCCCGGGCCTGCCAGGGTTGCGCGAAGACCGGTTCATCGGCTCTGGGGACCGGCGCGGGACCCCAGCCTTTCGTGCCCCCCATGTCGTGAATCCCGCTGGCTTTGCTCATCGTCGCCTCCCCAGATGGCCTTCACCTGGCATCCGGCGGCCGCTCAGACCGTCCAGGTGTTCAGCTGGAACGCGCCTTCCTTCCACGCGGTGAGTGCCGAGTCGAGCACGTCCAGCGGGTTGAACGGGGTCACGCCGGGGATCAGGTCGTCCTCGCGGAAGCCGTACAGCGCGCCCATGGCGAACCGGCAGGCGTAGATGCTCGCGCCCTCTTTCAGGAGGGTCTTGATCTGGTTGTTGATCGCCAGGTGCCCGGGGAACGCCTCCTGGCCGACGCCCGGGTATCCGCGCGTGCCCGATGCGAGCAGCACGCCGGGGCCGTACAGGATGATGTTCACGTCGAAGCCCTTGCGTACCAGGCGGGTCGAGGTGAGCAGGTTGACCAGGGCCACCGAGCCCTCGTACGGGACGGTGTGGATGAAGATGAAGGCCTTCTGGCCCGGTTCGGCTTGGATGTCCGGGAACACCTTCTCTTCTGGGTTGTAGAGGGTCTCGCCCTCAGCTGGCAGGGTGGTGGAGACAGTCTTCGGCATGTCAGCTCCTCGGACTAGACAGCCGGGCCGACCGGCGTCGTCTGCTTGGACCAGTGCTTGCGGTGGCTACCGGGCATCGCCGCCATCAACCGCCGGCGCAGCGGCCAGGGCGTGAGCCGGTAGATCGGGACGAAGATCCGGCGCCAGAAGAAGGAGCCGCGCATCGGCGGCGGTGTCCTGCCCTGGGCGCGCGCCACCCGCGCCTGTGCGTCCCTGAGCAGGTAGTGCTGGGCGTTGTCTCTCACCCATTGGGTGATCATGTCGCTACTCCGGCTTGCGCGGCGGTGACGATGGGCTCGTTGAGCGCGCCGATCGGCGGTGAGTAGACGTTCTCCATCGCCGCCAGGTCGTGGAGCGTGATGCCCTTCTTGACCGCCAGCGCCAGGAAGTCGGCCCGTTCCTTGATCCCTTCTCCGCCGACCAGTTGCGCC
Organism: Nonomuraea sp. NPDC050536; assembly: GCF_044457685.1. Taxonomy (NCBI): domain Bacteria; kingdom Bacillati; phylum Actinomycetota; class Actinomycetes; order Streptosporangiales; family Streptosporangiaceae; genus Nonomuraea; species Nonomuraea sp. NPDC050536. The sequence continues at coordinate 148,071 of NZ_JBITHD010000004.1, read as the reverse complement.
CCGATCAGGCGTAGCGTGCCGGGTTCTGCCAGGAGCTTGACCGTGACGGGCCTGACGCCCGGGTAGTAGCGCGCTCGGGAGATGCCGGTCGCCTTGCCGATCACATGCGGGATGCCCAGCGCGGTGGCCGCCACCTCGCCCAGCGCGGCCCCGCCGATCATCCACGTGCCCGCGACCATCCCCCACGGGACGTAGACCGGCTGGTATGCGCGGTTTCCGCCTGCGGCGTTGGTGCCGGCCACCTTGCCCTGGGCGTAGGCGTGGCTGCCGGTGAGGCCCTGCAGCGGCAGCCCGCCGAGGCCGTGCGGGATCTCGCAGACGTCGCCGGCCGCCCAGACGTGCGGCGCCGAGGTGGCCATGTGGTCGTCGACGACCAGTCCTCCGGTCGATCCTGTCGTGAGGCCGGCGGCGACGGCCAGCGCGGTGTTGGCCACCTTGTGGGTGGCCACCACGACCAGTTCCGCGGGCAGTTCGCCGTCGGAGGTGGCCACGGCGCGCACGTGCCCGTCGCGGTCGCCGATGAAGCCCTGCAGCTTGGTGTCCCAGTGCATGCTCACGCCCAGCTCGGCCCACGACTGCTGTACCGGTTCGACGGTGTCGGGATCGCACAGTTCGCCCAGCGCCCACGGGTGCGGATCGACGACGTGCGTGTCGATGCCGCGATGAGCCAGGGCGGTCACCATCTCCAGGCCGAGGGGCGAGGCCTCGATGACGACCGCGTGCCGTACGCTGTCGAGGGTTTTGTCCCACTCCATGGCTCTGCGGATGTTCTTGACGTAGTAGAGGCCGGCGAGCTCCTGGCCGGGTACGCCGGGGGGCTTGTAATCGAAGCCGGTGGCGATGACCAGGGCGTCGTAGCCGACCTCGCCTTCGCCCTCCACCCGGACGGTCCGTGCCGCCGGGTCGAAGGCGGCAACCGTGGTTTCGTACCTGATGTCGATCCGGGCGTCGGCGTAAGCCTGTTTGTCGGCCAGGAACAGCGCCTGGAAGTCCGGGATCTCCTTGCCGTGCACGTACGGGATGCCGCACGGGCTGTATCCCACGTCCTCGAACTGGGTGTAGACGATCACGTCCGCCGAAGGGTCGGCGGCCCTGGCCGCACCCCCGGCACCGATGCCGGCGGCGCCCCCGCCGATGATGACCACCCTCCGTGCCATGGACTCAGCTCCCGCCCGTGCGGCACAATATCCATACATTATAGAGGACTTCACGTTGACTATCCTGCGTGACGCTTCGTGACGTCGATGAGTAGGGGATCGCATGACCGAGGCGGACGTACAGGGTCATCAGGTCGACGAGATCGTCAGCCAGATCGGCCCGAAGCTGCGCGGTCTTCGCAGAGCGCAGCGGCACTCGTTGCAGCAACTGGCTGCCATCAGCGACGTGTCCGCCGCCGCCATCCACAAGATCGAACGCAATGGGATGGTCCCGACGATCACCACCCTGCTCAAGCTCGGGGCGGCGCTCGGCGTCCCGGTGCGGTACTTCGTCGAAGAGGACGAGCAGCCGCCCGAGCCGGTGCACTTCACGCCGCGTGATCGGCGCCCGACCGTCTACACCCCGCACGAGGGCCTGGCCCTGGCCGGGATCACCGGTTCCTACCGGCAGTTCCAGACGGCGGCGGCCGTGGCGACGGTCATGCCGGGCGCCTCCAGCGGTGACAAGCTCATGCAGCATCCCGGCGAGGAACTGGTCCACGTCACCGAGGGCGTGCTGACCTTCCGGGTGGGTGATCAGACCTACCCGCTGGCGCAGGGCGACTCCCTGCATTTCGCCGGTGACGTGCCGCACCATTGGGCCAACGAGACCGACCGGCCGGCCACAGCGGTCTGGATCGCGCTGCGCAACGGCTAGCCCCGGGTGTGGCGGACCGTGATCCGCGGCGGCGTCCGCAGCGTGTTGGTGACGTAGCAGACGCGCTGCGCGGCCTCGATGAGCTGTTCCGCCTGCCCGTCGGACAGCGGGGAGGCGATCTCGATCGCGATGTCGCTGAAGCGCGGCCCTTCATAGGTGCCGGTGACACTCACCCGCACCGAGGCCGGTTCCTGGCCACGTTTGCGTGCGCTGTGTACCAGCGCGAGCGCGAAGCAGGATGCGATGGCGGCCAGCAGGTAGTCCGTGGGCTGGGCGCCGGTGTCGGTGCCGCCCACGCTCTCCGGCTCGTCGACCCGCAGCCGGAAGCGGCCCTCGGTCACGACCTCGACCTGGTATCCGCCACGCCATTCCGCATCGACCGTACGCGTTGTCATCGGACCTCCGCCAGGGCCAGCAGCGCGGCCTGGAACACCCGCAGGGGTGCGGTGGCCACGCCCGCGCCGATCTGGCCGGTTCCGTCGCGGGCGTGCAGGATGCCGGTGTTCACCCGCGGCGTGACCTCGGTCTCGACGGCCTTGCGCACGTCCACGCCGAGGGGCGTGCCGCGGAAATCCATCGTGGGCAGCTTGAACCTGGTGCTCTCGGCTGCGCAGATCCGGCGCATCTCGCCGGTGACGCGGGCGGCGTCGGCCATGGATCCGCCCAGGAACGCGGCCACCGCGGGCGATCCCGCGGTCGCCGAGCCGCCGAGCCCGACCAGCTCCAGGACGGCGCTGTCGCCGATGTCGGGTGCGGCGTCCTGCGGACCGTAGCCGGCGTAGAACAGCGCCGCCTCCACCGCGGGGCTGTCGGCGACGAACCATCGCCGCTCGCCTGCCAGCTTCACGCCGTAGGTGGTGCCGTTGCGCGCCATGGTCGTGACGATGCTGGAGCCCGGGACGCGCTCGGCCGACAGCGTGAGCGCCTTCGCGCCGGCCATCGCCACGGTGAGGAAGAACAGGTGGTTGGCCGACAGGTAGGCGCACAAGGGCACCGCGTCATCCACCGCCGCGATCTCGGGCAGCATCGAACGCAGCAGCAGGTTGGTCGAGGCCTGCACGCGCATGTGCACGTCGTCGCCCATCTGCACGCCCTGGGCGGCGATCGCGAACACGTCGATCGGCCCCATCCGTTCCACGATCGTGTTGAGCTTCGGACCGGCCACCTCGCGCAGGAAGACCAGCCGCTCGATGGCCGCGGCCGACTCCCGGCCCAGCCAGGCCACATCACCCGGCCCCTGACCCAGCGGCGCGAAGGCGCGCGTCCCGCCGAGGGGATTGTCCACCACCCAGACCGGCATGCCGGGCCCCAGCGCCGTCGCCAGCGGCACCACGGTGTCGTGCTCGTTGGCCGCGGCCAGGGCGACCTTGCCGCCGGCCAGCATCCTGTCCGCCCCGGCCAGGTCGTCCGCCCAGCCCTCGGCCACGACCGCGGCCCGCATCGACCGCCGCAGCGGATCGCACACCGCGGCCCATGCGATCGGCGGCCCGGCATGCAGGATCATGCGCTCACCGATCCCGGGGATCACGTCCTTGGCCGGGCGGACGCCGACCACGTAGGAGACCTCCCGGTCGAGCCTGCGCACCACCTCGGCGTTGGCAGCCTCCAGATCGGCCGAATAGAGGTCGGTCAGCGCTCGCACCAGCACCGGATCGCCGCGTGCCGGCGGCCTGGCCTCGACGTGCACCACTGCCGCGCCCTGCGCCGCGACCGCGTCGGCGAACGCCTGGAGCCCCAGATTGATCACGCGTGGCACTTCGATCATGGCCACTCCTCAGCGCCCGGCCAGGCTGCGGGCGCGGGCGCGGATCGCCTCTTCCGCCGCGTGGACGGCCGCGCGGCGGGTTGCCGCATCCGCGCTCAGCTCGGCGGCCTGCTCACGGACGCGTTCGATCATGGGGGTCATGGCTGACGGCGCGGCTCCGCCCAGGCCGGTGCGCGAGCCGACCAGAGCCTCCGGCGTGAGCGTCGCCTGCAGCTGCGCGTCGTCGAGCTGCCAGCGGTTTCCGGTGACCTCGCCGGCGGCGTGCGCGATCGCCTGCGCGTCCAGTGCGGCGCTGTGCCGTACGGCGTGCTGGACGACCCGGTGCGCGGTGCGGTAGTCGGTGTCGAAGCGTCGCATGAGCAGCTCCGCCAGGTCGGCGGCCTGGGTGAAGCCCGTGTCCAGGGCCTGGCGCATGCGTGCCGCGTCGGCCTCCAGCGTGCGGATCACCCCGCTCGTCAGGCGTGTGGCCCGGTGGGTGAGGTCCAGGGCTCGTGGCAGCTCGCCGTACAGGTAGACGAGGTTGTCGCTGCGCGCCGACGGTGTCTTGATGACGGCGGTCAGGCCGGTCAGGCGGCCCAGCATGATGCCCGCGGATCCGCGGATGACCGTCAGGGCGTACGGGTTGCGCTTGTGCGGCATCGCGATGCTGGGGCGGCCGTAGGCCTCGGCCAGGCCGACGAAGCCGAACTCGGCGCTGGCGAAGATCTCCAGGTCTTCGGCGAGCTTGTCCTGGGTGAGCAGCAGGCTCGTGGCCGCGGCCAGGACGTGCATGAACGGGTCGGTCTGCCACATGGCATCGCGGGTGTGCGTGATCGCGCGGTCGAATCCGAGTGCCCGGGCCGTCGCCTCCCGATCGTCGAGGATCGGCGAGCCGTTGGCCGCCCCTGCCCCGGCAAGGCCGGCGTTGACGTGGCCGTATTCGGCGATCAGGCGTACCGCGTCGCGCAGGACGGGATCGGCGAAGGACAGCAGATAGTGCCCGAAGGTGGTCGGCTGGGCCTGCTGCAGGTAGGTGTAGTCGGGCATGAGCGTGCCCAGATGCCGCTCCGCCTGGCCGGCGAGGGTCGAGGCCAGGGTGGAGGCGGCTTCGACCAGGTCCAGGATCTGGGTGCGCACCCGGATGCGGAAGGCGGTGCGCACCGCCTCGCGGCGGGTGCGTCCTGCCCGCAGCCACCCCGCGTCCTCACCGATCCGCGCCAGCAGGTGCAGTTCGCGTGACGCGTACGGCTCGCCGTGGCGGGGGTCGTAGCCGACGGCGTCGGCGGGCATGGCGGCCAGGTCGAGCAGCGCGCCCAGCAGCGGGCCGCGTACCCGGTCGGGGAGGATACCCCGGTCGGAGAGCTCGACACCGTGCGCCAGGTCGGCCAGGCCCAGCGCATGGTGAAGCCACGGCGCGTCGGCCATCTCCCAGCTGTGGCCCGCCGCCACCAGTTCCTCCGCGGGCCCGCCGGTCATGTCGCCGCCTCGGCCAGCAGGTCAAGCGCGCCGGGAAGGCCGCCGGTGTGCCACAGCACGATGGGGGCCTGCTCCCGTCGCGCCCGCAGCCCCGCGACCGCGGCCAGCGCCTTGGTGCCGTACTTGGCGTCGAACAGGACGCCGTCGGCACGCAACGCGGCCAGCATGATCTGCACGTCCCGATCGCCGGCCGGTTCGGTGGCGTCGATCAGCTCCCAGTCGGTGACCGCTTCGTGGCCCATACGCGCGACCAGGCCGAGGATCTCGCTTCGGATCTGCGGCAGCGGCCGGCTGACCGACACGCCGTAGACGCGCCACCTGGCCGCGATGACGGCCCGCCCGGCCAGCAAACCGGCGATCGAGGCCCCTGACCCCACCGGCAGCACGACGACCGCCTCGTCGAAGGCCAGTTGCGCGGCCAGCTCCCGCGCGGCGTGCGCGAAGCCGAGCGCGCCGACGGGCGTGGCACCGCCGCGGGGGACCGCATAGGGAGTGCGCCCGTGATCACGCAGGTACGCGGCGCGCTCGTCGATCAGCTTGTCGAGCTCGGCCCTGTCGACGCCGGTGTAGAGCACCTTGGCTTCCGAACAGCTCACCATCTGCAAGGTGGCGGGCGCCTGTTGCCCGGCCGCGCCGGAAACCAGAACCTCGCATTCCATGCCGCACACCGAGGCCGCCAGCGCCGCCCCCGCGATGAAGTTGGAGCCCGGAGAACCTCCCGTGACCAGCACGTCCGCCCCGCGCGCCAGGGCATCGCCCAGCAGGTACTCCAGGGCCCGCGCCTTCGCCCCGGCCAGCCCGAACCCGGTGAGATCATCGCGTTTGAGGTACATGCCGGCGAACTGCTGCAGCGGCGTGGGCAGCAGGGCCAGGGGGCGGCGCGGAGGGCTCATCGCGGGGCCTCCGGAGTGCCGCGGGCGACCACCGCGTCGACCATGGCCGCCGCGGTGGCCAGTGCGGTGGCCAGTTCCGGGTGCGCGGTCCAGCGTGCCAGGTCGGCAGGGTCGGCCACGCCTCGGGAGGCGAGCGCGGTCACCAGGTCGGCGTCCGCGCGCAGCGCCTCGTGCAGCAGGTCCTGTGCACGGTGCTTGCCCAGGTGCCGCGACAGCTCCGCCAGGACGCGTTCCGACGCCCAGCCGCTTCTGTGGAGGTTTTCCGCCATGCGGCCGGTGTCGACGACCAGGCCGTCGACGAGGTCGGCGGCCAGGGCCGCGGCCGTGCCCGCCGCGAGCGCGACATCGGGCAGGGCCGCCCATTCGGCCTTCCAGGCGCGCCCGTCCCGTTCGTGCCCGCTGACCATGCCTTCGACCAGGACGCCGGATGCCGCCCGCGCCAGCCGGGCCAGGGTGTCCAGGTGCTCGCTGATCTCGGGATTGCGCTTGTGCGGCATGGTGATGCTGCCCACGGTGGCCTGCGCCGTACGCTCGCGTAGCTCTGCGATCTCCGGTCGTTGCAGCTCGTAGACCTCGTTGCCGATACGGGCGAGCGTGGCGGCGGCCATGCTCAGAGTCGTGCCGAATTCGGCCACGCGGTCGCGCGCCGAGGTCCATGACATGAGCGGATCGTGCAGCCCGAGCCGGGCGCAGAACAGTTTCCGCAGCTGCAGGCCATGCGGCTCGAAGAAGCCCAGCGCGCCGACCGCGCCGGCGAGCTGGCCCACCGACCAGCGCCGGCCGCCCTCACCAAGGCGGACGATATGGCGTCCGACCTCGTCGGCCCAGGTCGCGACCTTGAAGCCGAAGGTGATCGGGGCGCCCGGCTGGCCGTGGGTGCGTCCCGCCATGACCGTGTCGCGGTGCCGGGCGGCCAGCCGCAGCAATGACCCGTGCGTCCTGACCAGGTCGTCCGCGACGAGCCGGCCGGTGTCTCGCATCACCAGCCCGAACCAGGTGTCGGTCAGATCCTGGACGGTGGCGCCGTAGTAGACGTACTCCCGTGCGGGCTCGGGCAGCAGCCGTTGCAGCCCGCGGATGAGCCCCAGCGTGGAATGCGAGGTTCGCCGGGTCTCAGCGGCCACGAACTCCAGGTCGAGGCGCTCTGCCCGGGCATGCTCGGCGATCTGCCCGGCCGCCTTTTCCGGGATCAGCCCGAGCTCTGCCTGCGCCGCGGCCAGCGCGGCCAGGATGTCCAGCCAGGTCTGCAGCCGCCCGTCGAAGACTGCCCTGAGCTGCGGCGTCGTCCACAGATGGGCGTACTCGGCCGATTCGGTCAGACGGGTCGCCATGATGGCTCCCATCTGCGCGCCACAACCTCCAGCGCCTGACGTACCTGGCCCAGTGTGGCGCCCCAGGGCACGACGACCGCCCCGTCGGCATGCTCGATGCGGTCCTCGAGCATGCAGCACTTGGTGAGCGTCGCAACGCCGGGATCGCGGGTGCGCAACCTCGGGCAGATCTCCACCGTCGCCGGACGCTCGCCGTAGAACCAGTCGTGAATCTCACGCGACCTGGCACAGCCGAGCAGCGTCCACTGCTGAAACGGCGGTCGCTGGTCCAGGTAGAGGGTGGGAACCCCGGCGACACTCACGCCTGAACCGCCGCACGGCAGCAGGTAGCGGGAGGCCGGCGCCTGCGAGGCGAGCTGCTGGAAGGTGACCGTGTCGGCCACCGGCACGATCGGCGGCAGGTCCTCTGCCACGTCCAGCACGCGCCGCACCTGGTCGACCAGCTTGGGCGGCTGCGGCGGCACGATCTCCTGTACGGCCAGCAGCAGCGGGTCGGGATCGACGATGAAGCTGACATGCCCGTACCTGCCCTCGACCACCACGGCCCGCACCCCCGGAGCCAGCGACAGCGCGATCCTGGCCAGCGTGGAGGGCACCGCCGTGTCGGCCTCCGGCGCCACGACGTACGCGCACTCCCCCGGCGGCGCGATGACCTCGACCGAGGCGATCGGCGAGAACAGCGGCTCGTCCGACTCCTTCTCCACCCGCAGCAGTGCCGTACCGCCCTGGTCGTCGCGGACCACGAGGAACCGGGTGCGCCGGTAGGCCTCCCGCCCCACGAACAACCGCCGCAGATCGCCGGGCCTGCCGACGTGTGCCACGGACACGCCGCGGTAGGCGCTCGGGACCAGGTTCGAGGTCATGGAGGCTCGTTGAGCGACAGCGCGGCGGTGTCGGCTCTCAGTCCCAGCCGGAGGGTGGCCAGCGGGAGCACGTCGTCGGGCGCGATGTTGGCGAGGTTGACCGCGGGGCCGAACCGGTTGATCAGCCAGGCCTGCTGAGCCGTGCGGGGAGCCTCGAACATCACCCGCCCGGCACCGGCCGCGCTGACAGCGGCTTCGATGATGTCCTGCCGGGGAAGGCCCGACCCGTCGTAGATGCCGACCGTCCCGCTCTCGCGGCCTTCCGTGACGATCCAGGTGGCACCGGCGGCCAGGTCTTCAGCGATCTCGTCCTGCCACTGGGCCGCCGACAGCGCGGCTGCCGGGTTCTTGACCCCGGTCTCGGCGTACACGGTGAAAGCGTGGCCGGCTTTCTTGATGAGCTCCCGCTTGTCGTCCAGGGCCATCTCCACGACCCCCCGGGACACCTCGACGGCGTCGAATCCGGTGCGCTCCGCCCAGGCAAGGCATTCGTCTGCTCTGCCCTGTGACCAGGCGATTTCGAGCAACGTGCCACCCAGGCAGCTGCTGACCTGATGGGCGCGCAGCAGGCGAAGCTTGCGGTGCAGGCCGCGATCGAGGTAGGCGATGCCCCAGCCGAACTTCCAGACGTCGATGTGCTCACCGGTCAGCTCGAGGGCGCCGGCGACGGCGTCGGGAGTCAGGCCCTTGTCAAGGACGTGGGTGCGGCCCCACCCGCGCGGCTTGCCGGGCATGGTGGGCAGTGAGAGGAAACCAGGCCCCACGTCTTCTATGTTACGATGTGTGTTTACTTTGCGACAAGAGGTGGCCTTATGGCCGAACTCGACGACGTCATCGCAGCAGTGACGAACAGCCCGGCGATCACAGCGAAACGCTCGATCGGGCTGGTGTCGGAGGTGCTCGGCCCCTCCGGATGGGTCGAAGGGCCCGGCGATGACGGCGCCGCCCTGGACGTGCACGGCAGCACGGTCATCGCCTGCGGTGAGGCACTGTGGCCCCCGTTCGTGCGCGCCGACCCCTTCGGTGCGGGCGTGGCAGCCGTGCTGACCAACGTCAACGACGTGGCCGCGATGGGCGGCCTGCCCCTGGGAATCGTGGACACGGTCGTCGCCGACGAGCCCACCGCGCGCACCGCCCTGGAGGGCATGCGTTACGCCTCGCAGCTGTATGACGTGCCGATCATCGGCGGCCACCTCACGATCTGCGACGCCACTCCGTCGATCTCCGCTTTCGCCGTCGGGTCCGCGGATGCCCTGCTGTCCACCACGCACGTGCGCCCCGGACAGGACCTGGTCGTGGCCGCCTGCACCGAAGGCTCCATGCGTGCGGACTTCCCGTTCTTCCCCTCCTTCGACGAGCGCGGCCAGGATCTCGCCGACGACATCCGCCTGCTGGCCGAGATCGCCGGAAAGGACCTGGCGGTGGCGGCCAAGGACATCAGCATGGCCGGCCTGGTCGGCTCCCTGGCCATGCTCCTGGAATGGGGCACGTTCGGCGCGGACATCGCCCTGGGCGATCTCCCCGCGCCCCGGGACGTGCCGCTGGCGCGGTGGTGCACGTGTTTCCCGTGTTACGGCTTTCTGCTGACCTGCGAGCCCGGCCAGACCGGCTCATGTGTGCACGCCTTCACCTCCCGTGGCCTGTCGGCGGCCAGGGTCGGCAGCATCGACGCAACCGGCGTGATCACCCTGAGCGCCGACGGCCTGGCGCTGCCGGCCTTCGACCTGACGGCCAAGCAGGTGACCGGCCTGAGCCGCCGGGAAGACTAGGCCGGGCCGGCGGCGGTGTGGGTGCGGGGGCGCCTGGTGTCCACGTTGCCGGTCAAGGCGTTGAGCAGGCCGGGTAGCTCTGCCACGGTTTCGTCGGGCAGGCCGGTCACGGTCTCCTCCGCCAGCGCGCACCACAGCTGCTTGATCTGCTCGGCCAGAGCCTTGCCACTGTCGGTGAGTTCGACGATGGTGGCGCGCTTGTCGGTGGGGGCGGGTGTGCGGCGGATGTGGCCGGTGGCTTCGAGCTTGCGGGTCATGAGCGTGACGCTGGGCGGCTCGCAGCCGAGCGCCTCGCTGAGCTGGGCCTGGATCCTCGGGCCGGTCCGGGCCAGCTCGAGCAGCAGCGCCTCCTGCCCGGGATGCAGGCCCAGCGGGGCCAGCAGCGCCGCGGCCCTGGCCCGATGACGCAGGCTCAGCAGGCGGATGGCCTGGTTGAGGGCGTCGGCTTGCTCGAAGTCCACGGGCTCTCCTTGACAGATTAGTTATGTGCATAACATTATGCGCGTAACTAATTCTACATGACATCGAGGGAACCGCCATGACCGTGAAGGTCGCTGTCATCTACTACAGCGCGACAGGCACCGTGCACGCACTCGCGCAGGCGATCGCCGAGGGCGCCGCCTCGACCGGAAGCCAGGTGCGGCTGCGCCGGGTCGCCGAATTGGCACCCGACAGCGCGATCGATGAGAACCCGCAGTGGCGGCGGCACGCCGACGCCACCACGTCGATCGACCAGGCTTCGGTGGAGGACCTGGCGTGGGCCGACGCGTTCGCGTTCGGAACGCCGACCCGGTTCGGCGCGCCGGCCGCGCAGCTCAAGCAGTTCATCGACCAGGCCGGCGGGCTGTGGCGGGAAGGCGGGCTGGCCGACAAGCCGGTGACGGCCTTCACCTCGGCGTACAACCGGCACGGCGGCAGCGAGGCCACGATCTTGTCGCTGGGCAATGTCTTCTACCACTGGGGGTCGCTGATCGTCCCGCCCGGATTCACCGATCCGGTCGTGTACGCCGCCGGCGGCAACCCCTACGGCACGTCGTTCGCGACCGGCCCGTCCAACGGAGACGGTCCCGATGCCGCGGCGCTGGAAGCGGCCAGGTACCAGGGACGGCGGCTGGCCGAGATCACGATCCGGCTGCTGGAGGGCAGCCGCGTCACCGATCCCGCCGCGACGACCTTCCAGACAGCGTGAACAGCGCCCTCCCCCAGCGGGCCGGCACCAGCACCGCGACTCGGCGGGCCGGCTCCACCTGGATGATCATGGCGCTGGTGTGTACCAGCCAGTTCATGGTGATCCTGGACGCCTCCATCGTCAACGTCGCCCTCCCCTCGATCCGCCAGGAACTCGGCTTCACGCCCACCGGCCTGCCCTGGGTGGTGAACGGCTACCTGCTCACCTTCGCCGGCTTCATGCTGCTGGGTGGCCGCGCCGCCGACCTGTTCGGCCATCGCCGGATGCTGGCCGCCGGGCTGTTGTTGTTCTCCGCCTCGAGCCTGGCCGGCGGCCTGGCGACCACTCCTGAGATCCTGGTGGCGGCCCGCCTCGCGCAGGGCATGGGAGCCGCCATGCTGGCCCCGGCGACGCTGGCCGTCATCAACACCAGCTTCACCGAGGCCAACGCCCGTGCCCGGGCCTTCGGCGCATGGTCTGCCGCGGGCGGAGTGGGCGGCATGGCCGGCGCGGTCGTGGGCGGCGCCTTCACCACCGGCCTGTCGTGGCGGTGGGTCTTCCTCATCAACGTGCCGATCGGCGCGGTGCTGATCGTCGTGGCCATGACGTCGCTGGCCGCCACGCGAACCGGCCGGCGGGAATCGCTCGACCTCACCGGCGCGATCACCGGGACGGCCGGGCTGGCCGCGCTGATCTACGGGGTCATGCAGAGCGCCGATCACGACTGGACCTCCGTACTGGTCGCCGGGCCGGTCGTGGTGGGCCTGCTCCTGCTCGTCGTCTTCACCGTGGTGGAGGCGCGGTTCGCCGCCCAGCCGATGATGCCCCTGCGGCTGTTCGGACTCCGGGGGGTGGCCGTCGGCAACGGCATGCTGCTGCTGTTCGGCGGGATCGGCATCGCGATGTGGTACTTCACGTCGCTGTTGCTGCAGAACGTCCTCGGATACAGCGCGCTGCAAGCCGGGCTCGGGCAGACACCCGCGGCGGTGACGTTCGTGGTGATCGCGCGATCGGCCGCCGCCCTGCTGCCGCGAACCGGGGTGCGCCCTCTGGTGCTGGCCGGCTGCGCCTGTTTCGTGGCCGGTTTCGGCTGGCTCGCCCAGGCCCACGCCGACAGCGGCTACGTCACCAGCGTGCTCGGGCCCACGCTGCTCATCGCGGTGGGCATCGGGCTGACCTTCCCCACCCTCATGGCCGCGGCGACCGCCGGCGCTCCCGAGGGCGACGCGGGGACCGTCGGCGGCCTGGCCAACACCGCCAGCCAGGTAGGCGGGTCGCTGGGCCTGGCGGTGCTCGCGCCGGCCGCCGGCGCCAGAGCCGCGATGGAGGCCGGCGGGACTTCCCCGGCCGCCCTCGCCGCCGGCTACGACCTGGTCTTCCTCATGGCGGCCGGGCTCGCCCTGGCCATCGCGGCGCTCACCTTGCTCCTGCCCCGGCACCGGCCTCCTGGGGTGGGGCGTGCATGAGGGACACCCGGTGCGAGGTGCCGGGAATATGCCCCTAAGGTAGAGATCATGAAGATTCGGGCGGGCGGGCCGGCGGACGTGGCGGCGGTGCTGGGCATGTTCGACAGCGCGGTGGCGTGGCTGGTCTCGCAGGGCCGGACCGGGCAGTGGGGCAGCGAGCCGTTCACCGGCAACGCCAAGCGCACCGCCCAGGTCGAGGAGTGGGCCGGCAGCGGCGGGATGCGGATCGCCGAGCTCGACGGCCGGCCCGCCGGCTGCGTGACCGTGGGAGCGCCGCTGGCCTACGTCGAGCCCGCGCCCGAGCCGGAGCTGTACGTGCAGGGCCTGGTCACCGACCAGCGTTTCGCCGGGCACGGGGTGGGCCGGGCGCTGCTGGACTGGGCCGCCGAAGAGGCGCGCCGACGCGGCGTCGCCCTGCTAAGGGTCGACTGCTACGCCGGCGACGACGGCAAGCTCGTCGGCTACTACGAAAGCTGCGGCTTCGTCCGCGAAGCCACCTTCACCGTCGGCCAGTGGCCGGGGCAGCTCCTGCAGCGCCGGATCGCCTGATCAGGACTTCTTGTACAGGGCGCTGCCCTTCTTCCACTGCTTGAAGGGCAGCTGCCAGAAGCCCCAGCCGTTGTTCCATTCCAGCTCGCGAGTGGTGCCGGTGATGATGACGACGTCGGCGCGCTGGAAGTGGTCGTAGAACCACTTGGCCTGGTCGGGGCGTGCGTTGATGCAGCCGTGGGAGACGTTGGAGCGGCCCTGGGCCCAGACGTTGTCCTTGGCGTGGACGTACTCGCCGGAGCTGGAGATGCGCACGGCGTGGTCGATCATGACGTCGTAGTAGCCGGGGTCGCCCTTCTTGCGGCCGGGCGAGATCATCCGGACCGGATTGCCGCGCTCCATCGTCAGGTGGACGCCGTTGGTGGTGGTGTACTCGCGGGTGGTGGCCATACCGGCGCTGATGCGCATGGTCTGGATCTTCTTGCCGTCCTTGTACACGTACATCATGTGCTTCTTGACGTCCACCTTGCTGATCATCTGGGCGCCGATCTTCAGCGTGGCGGTGCTGTTGCTGACCCCGTACAGGCCCTTGCCGGCCTTGACGCCGTTGAGGTTGGCGTTGAAGCGGACCTTCTGGTGGGCCGGCCAGTACTTGGCGGTGCGGTAGATGACGACGGTGTCGCTGATCCAGCGCCAGGCGCCGGTGGCCGGCTTCTCCGCCTTGATCTGCAGGGCGCGCTCGACGGCGGCCTTCTGGTCGACGGGCTGGTTGAAGGTGACGATGATCGGCGCCCCCACGCCGACCGTCTCACCCTTGGCGGCCGGGGTGACGTCGGCCACGGCCAGCTCCCGCTCGGGCTTGAGCGTCTTGAACTTGCTGGTGGTGGTGGTGACGCCGGACTTGGCCGAGACGGTGTAGGAGCTGGCCACGCGCAGCGTGCCGGTGGAGACCCACCTGGTCTTGTCGGCGTTGAAGCGGCCCTGCACGGTCTTGCCGCCGCTTTCGGCGCTGACCTCGTCCAGCGTGCCACCGGAGGCCGTCACGACGATCTTCTTGGCCGGATCCACCTTGGCAGTGCCCTCGGCGGGCGTGATGGTGATCGCCGGCGCCTGCGGGCTGGCCGAGGCGGTCGCATCGTCGGGTGCGCCGGGCGTTCGGGTGGCGGCGTTGCCGCTCGTGCACGATGCCGTCAGTGCCGCCGCGGCGAGCAGCGCGATACCGGCGGCAGGTTTCCGCCAAGCGGGCGCAACGTTCAACTCAGATCTCTCCCCCATAACAGCAAAGCGCACCTAGAGCACCTTAATGCTCCTACATGGAAGACGCGGAATCATTTAGGAGAGTTCGGTCACATTTCGATCACTTGGCGCAGTCAAGCGCAGGTCAAGGTGTCCTATTCTGGGCCGATGGCCGTGCTCACGCCCCAGGCGTCCGTCCCCCACACCGCCGCGGGTGCGAGGCTGGCCTGGCTGGACGCGCTGCGCGGGATCGCGGCGCTGGCGGTGGTCTACGAGCACGCCCTGGGGCCGCTGCTGCCGGAGGCGCGCCAGGCCGGCGGGCCCTACTTCGCGCCCGGCTGGTACGGGGTGCTGGTGTTCTTCCTGGTCAGCGGCTACGTGGTGCCCGCCTCACTGGAGCGGCGCGGCGATCTGCGCGGCTTCTGGATCTCGCGCGGGTTCCGGCTGTATCCGCTGTGGGCGGCGTGCATGGTGGGCGTGCTGGCGCTTTCGGCCGCCGGGGTGCTCCAGGTGCCCTCGGCCGGGCCCGTCACCTCGGCGCTGGCCCACCTGACGATGCTGCAGGACCTGCTGGGCGTGCCGCGGGTGCTGAACGTGCTGTGGACGCTGTCCTACGAGATGGCCTTCTACCTGCTGCTGACGGCGCTGTTCAGGCTCGGCTGGCACCGGCGCAGCCTGAGCGCCGCGCTCGCCTTCACCGCCGTCGCCGTCGCCGGGGCGGGGCTGCTGCCGACCTCGCTGTTCGCCGGCAACGTGCCCCTGACGTTGGCGGTGGCGCTGGCGTTGGTGGCGGCCGGGCTGGCCGGGGTCCTGTACGGCGGGCCGCACGCGCGCCGGGTGGCGGCGGCGGCGCTGGCGGTGACCGTGGTGGTGCTGCTGGCCTGCAACGGCCACTTCCCCGCCTGGCAGAGCCTGATCATCCTGGCCACCATGTTCTCCGGCACCGTGCTGTACCGGGCCGAACGCGGCGAGCTGACCTGGTTTTCGGCGGCGTGGGTGGTGCTGGTGCCGTTCGCCGCCTGGGCGCTGGACGCCTCGGGCCCCACCCGGGTCGCCACGCTGGCGGCCTGGGCCACCTTCGCCGCCGGGATGCTGCTTCGGCACCGCCGCGTGCCGGGTGTGCTGGCCTGGCTGGGGCTGGTGTCGTACTCGGTGTACCTGCTGCATCCGCTGCTGCTGCACAGCGTGGACGCGCTGCTGCCCGACACCGGGGTGGCGCTCGGGTGGCGGCTGGCGATCCTGGCCGCCGCGCTGGCGGCGCTGCTCGGGCTGTCGGCGCTGACCTGGCGCTGGGTGGAGCTACCCGGCCAGCGCCTGGGCGCCCGCCTGCGCAAACGCCTGCCCCCCGGACGCGACTGACGGGGGACTGCGCGCCGTACCGGAAGGAAGTCGCGGCTGACGGCGCGCGCCGTACCCGAGGCAGTCAGCGGGTGGGCGGGGTGAGGCGGTGGGTCAGGCCCGTGTGGCGGCGGCCGGCGCCCTTGGTGCGGATGGCCTGCGCGAGCGCGCGGCGCGAGCCGACGATGACCACCAGCTTCTTGGCCCGGGTGATGGCGGTGTAGAGCAGGTTGCGCTGCAGCATCATCCACGCGCTCGTGGCCAGCGGCACGACCACACACGGGTATTCGCTGCCCTGGGAGCGGTGGATGGACACCGCGTAGGCGTGGGCCAGCTCGTCCAGCTCGTCGAAGGCGTAGTCGACGCTTTCGTCCTCGTCGGTCAGCACGGTCAGCTTGTGCTCGTCGGGCTGCAGCGCGGTGACGATGCCGACGGTGCCGTTGAACACGCCCGCGGCGCCCTTGTCGTAGTTGTTGCGCAGCTGGGTGACCTTGTCGCCGACGCGGAAGACCCGCCCGCCGTAGCGGCGCTCGGGCATGCCCTCGCGGGCGGGGGTGAGAGCCTCCTGCAGCGCCAGGTTGAGGGCGCCGGCGCCGGCCGCGCCGCGGTGCATGGGGGCCAGCACCTGGATGTCGCGGCGCGGGTCGAGGCGGAACTTGCGCGGGATGCGCCGGGCCACCACGTCCACGGTCAGCTCGGCGATCTCCTCCGGCTCTTCTGCGGGGAACAGGAAGAAGTCGCTCATGCCCTGCAGGATCGGGTGGTGGCCGGTGTTGACGCGGTGGGCGTTGACCACGACGCCTGACTCCTGGGCCTGGCGGAAGATCTGCGTCAGCCGTACCCGGGGGATGTCCTCGGCGGCCAGCAGGTCCTTGAGCACCTCGCCGGCGCCGACCGAGGGCAGCTGGTCGACGTCGCCCACGAACAGCAGGTGCGCGCCGGGCGCCACGGCCTTGACCAGCTTGTTGGCCAGCAGCAGGTCCAGCATCGAGGCCTCGTCGACCACGACCAGGTCGGCGTCCAGGGGGTTGTCGCGGTCGAAGGTGGCCTCGCCGCCCGGCCGCAGCTGCAGCAGGCGGTGCACGGTGGTGGCCTCGTGGCCGGTCAGCTCGGCCAGCCGTTTGGCGGCGCGGCCGGTGGGGGCGGCCAGGATGACGCGGGCGCGCTTGGCGCGGGCCAGCAGCACGATGGAGCGCACCGTGAAGCTCTTGCCGCAGCCGGGTCCGCCGGTCAGCACCGCCACCTTCTGCGTCAGCGCCAGCCGTACCGCCTGGCGCTGCTCGGCGGCCAGCTCGGCGCCGGTCTTGCCGTGCAGCCACTCCTCGGCGCGGGTCCAGTCGACGTCGGCGAAGGCGTTCAGGCGGTCACCCTTGGCGTGCAGCAGCGACAGCAGGCCGGAGGCCAGCGACAGCTCGGCGCGTTGGAAGGGCACCAGATAGACGGCAGGGACGGTGCCCTCGGCGGCGGGGACGTCCTCGCGCACGACCTCCTCGTCCCTGACCGACTCCTCCAGGCAGGTGGTGACCAGCTCGGGCGGCACGTCGAGGATCTTGACGGCGTCGGCGACCAGGTTGGGCGCGGGCAGGTAGCAGTGGCCGTCGTCGGCGGCCTGCGACAGCGTGTAGCGCAGGCCCGCCTTGACCCGCTGCGGGCTGTCGTGCGGGATGCCGACGGCCTGGGCGATGGTGTCGGCGGTCTTGAAGCCGATCCCCCACACCTCGTCGGCCAGCCGGTACGGCTCGCCGCGCACCACGTCGATCGAGCGCTCGCCGTACTGCTTGAAGATGCGCACGGCGATGGAGGTGGACACGCCCACGCCCTGCAGGAAGATCATCACCTCTTTGATGATCTTCTGTTCCTCCCACGCGGCGCCGATCATCTTGGTCCGCTTGGGGCCCAGGCCCGGCACCTCGACCAGGCGTTCGGGGCTCTTCTCGATCACCTCGAGGGTGTCGGTGCCGAAGTGGGCGACGATGCGCTCGGCCATCTTCGGGCCGATCCCCTTGATCAGGCCCGAGCCGAGGTAGCGCTGGATGCCCTGGATCGTGGCCGGCAGCACGGTGGTGTAGGACCACACCTCGAACTGGCGGCCGTAGCGCGGGTGGGAGCCCCACCGGCCCGTCAGCCGCAGCGACTCCCCCACCTGCGCCCCCAGCAGCGGGCCGACCACGGTCAGCAGGTCGCTGCCGGAGCGGTCGGTGGCCACCCGGGCGATGGTGTAGCCGGTCTCCTCGTTGGCGTAGGTGATCCGCTCGAGGACCGCCTCGAGCACGCTGCCCGGGGGGCGGTCGTCAGCCATGGCCAGCATTATGCCCGGGCCGGGCGACAGGCTCAGTCGATGTGGATCAGGTCCGGTCCGATGAGCTCGCCCTGGTGGGGTTGGGGGTGGGCCTGGTCGTGGTAGTAGTGGCCGGCGTACCAGACCACCACGTTGGCGCCGTTGATCGGTTCGCCGTTCAGGAAGCGGTTGAGGGCGGCGCGGTCGCGCGGCCCGGGGTTGCCGTCCTCCAGCTCGGCCGGGTGGTGGCGCAGGAACCACAGGTCCGACACGCCGTAGGCGTCGGCGGTGGAGTCGAACTCGCCGGGGTGGATCTGGTAGCCGTGGCCGGTGGCCTTGTCGCGCACCTGCCAGTACTTGGCCGGCGGGCGGCGCCGGCGCGAGGTCTCGCGCACGATGGTCACCGGCTCCGGGATGATCGAGCCCGTCTCGTCGATCTCCTCCACCACGTCGGCGGCCGCGCCGTCGATGTCGAAGTCGAAGCGCCAGTAGGCGTGGTGGCGGTGCACCTTGCACGTCATCGGGTTGGCCGTGGCGGCGAAGCCGAAGCGCGGCTTGATGGTGCCGTCGTCGGCCAGCCGCCAGTCGCTGGCGTAGCGGTACCAGCCGGCCGCGATCTCGCTGACGATGCGCAGCTCCTGCCCGTCATGGTGGAAGGCCACCCCCTGGAAGTTGCCCGCGTCGCTGTCGGGCCGCTCCAGGATCGTGCGCGGCGACTCCGCGCACAGCCGCCACCCCCACCCGACCGGATCCTGGCCGGTGGCCGAGAAGCGGGTTTCGAAACTGGCGTCGTCGCGGAAGGTGGTGCCCTCCTCGTACTCCACGTTCAGGATCGGCACGTGCGCCTGCCGCAGCACCAGCCGGCCGCGGTAGCGCACCTCGCGCAGCTCCACCCCGGAGCCGACGCCCGGGTTCTGCGGCGCCGAGGCTCGCGGGCGCACCACCAGCAGGTTCCACAGCTCCGTATCCCCGCGCAGCACGCGCACCCGCACCTGGTCCGGGCCGCCCCGGTCGGCCAGCGACTCCACGCCCTCCGGCACGCTGTGCTCGCAGTCGTGATGTGCCCGCACGTCGATCCCGCGCGGCGTCCAGTCCACGGTACGGCCGGCCACATCGACCGCCACGATCCGGTGCCGCACCCCCGTCGGGTCGGAGGGGGTGTAGATGCCCAGCGTGGGGCGGCGCACGGTGGTGCCGTCGGGGTTCTCCAGGTCGGCCAGCGGCGGCATCGGCCGGTAGACCACCACGCCCTCGCCCTCGGGGAAGGCCGGATCGGCCCGCAGGATCTGCGCGGCCTCGGCGAGCTCTCGCCTGCCGGGCTGGGGACGGTCGGCGCTGTGACGCACCTCGGCCTGCTCCGGTTGGTCCAGGCTGCCGCGCAGCTCGACGGCCCGGTTGGCCGCCGGGTCGAACACCGTGGCTCGGAAGGCGGCACCCGGCCCGGGATCGTGGCCGAGCGCGGCGGCGAAGGGGACGTGCAGGTGCCGCGGGTCGGTGACCTCCAGAGCCGCCAGCGCCTCCGGATGCCCGGCCAGCGCCTGCCGCAGGCGCTCGGCGCTCAGACCTGCGCGCGGCACGGCTTCGATGATGATGCGGACGCCCTCGCCCATGGTGGTACTCCCCGTGACCGTGAATGGGCCCCCTTCTGTGCTTGTCTTACAGGGACACCGACATGTCGGGTAGGCCCAGATATTCAGCGGGGTGGGGCGGCGTCGAAGGCGTCCAGGATGACCCGGGTGGCGTCCAGATCCCGCGTGGTCGCGCCCAGGCTCGACACCGCGATCGGGCCCGGCCAGGTGTGGCCGCCGCCCCTGATCGTGTACAGGGTCAGGGCGGCGCCGGGTGCGCAGTTCCGCCAGCTGCTCCGCCGTACATCCGAAGAAAGTGAGATATTTCGGGACTTTGTGCAGCCGAGGACGGTCGCCCAGCCGTCCACCACCCGCGCGACCGGCGGCAGCACGATCATGTCGGCCAGGCCGCGCAACCGGCCCGAGGCGTCCCGGAAGGGATGGCCGCCGCGATAGGGCACAATGCGGTCCGCATCACCATGGAAGGCCACGATCACGGTCGGCTTGGCCTCCTTGCACGGCTCGACGATGTTGATCCCGGCCACCGGCGCCACCCCGGCCAGCCGCCCGGCCAGCCCGCACACCAGCGCCGCCGCCATCCCCGCGCCGTACGACATCCCGGCGGCGAACTCCCTGCCCCTGTCCGCGCACAGCCCGCCCTCCAAGTGATCCAGCAGCGCGGCCAGGAAAGCGGTGTCGTCGGGGCCGTAGGTGTGCGGCAGCGTCCAGCCCAGCCTGCCCTCGGCCGCCTGCGGCGTGGCCACGATGTAGCCGCGCGCCGCGCCCACCTCGGGCAGCCGGCTGTAGGCGGCCTGCCGCGCGGCCGTCGAGCCCAGCCCGTGCAGGTCGAGCAGCACCGGGTGCGGGCCGCGGCCCTTGGGGACCCGCAGCAGGTAGACGCGCTCCAGCCCGCCGAAGCGCATCGTGTGCCTGCCGGACTCCAGCTTGGCACCCTTGCATCCGTCGGCGCTGTGACGGGCCTCCTGCTGGGCCTCCTGCTGGGGCTGCTGGCGCGGCTCGGGCTGGACGGCGGTGCACCCCGCCCCCAGCAGTACGGCGAGCAGCCCGCCGATCGCGCGTGGAAGTCTCATACCTGCCCGCTGATGTCGCCCTCTCGCCCGAACCCCCGCCCCTGAAGGTAGCTCTCCACCCACCCGCCCGTCACCGGGTCGATGTGTGGCCGGGGTGGGAAGCCGGCGCCGATACGCTGGTCAGCATGATCGAGGTGGGTGAGACGACGGCGCGGGCGCTGCTGCGCAGGCTGGCCGTCGAGCAGGCCGAGTCCAGGATCCCGTCGCTGTGCGCGGCCATCGTCCGCGACGGCGGGCTGGCCTGGTTCGGCGCGCGCGGCCGGGTAGGCGGTGCCGCGCCGACGCAGGACACGCAGTACCGGCTGGGCTCCATCACCAAGTCCATGGTGGCCGTGGTCATCATGCGGTTGCGCGACGAGGGCCGCCTCGACCTGCTCGACCCGCTCGGCAAGCACCTGCCCGGCACCCCCTTCGGCGAGGTCACCATCGCCCAGCTGCTGTCGCACACCGGCGGCCTGACCGCCGAACCTCCTACCGCCTGGTGGGAACGCACCCCCGGCCTGCCCGCCGACCAACTGCTGGACCGCCTCGGCGACCAGGAGCGCAAGCACCGGCCCGGCCGTATGTTCCACTACACCAACCTCGGCTTCGGCCTGCTCGGCGAGGTGATCGGGCGCCTGCGCGGCCACGGCTGGCTGCAGGCCGTACAGCAGGAGATCCTGCAGCCGCTCGGCATGGACGGCACGACCGACCGCCCGCGCGCGCCGCACGCCACCGGCTACGCCGTGCACCCCTTCGCCGACGTGCTGCTGCCCGAGCCCGAACACGACGCCCAGGCCATGGCGCCCGCCGGGCAGCTGTGGTCCACGCCGCGCGACCTGGCCAGATGGGCGGCCTTCGTGGCCGGCGACACCGGCGGCGTGCTGTCAGCCGACACCCTGTCCGAGATGCGCGAACCCGCCACCGTCGAAGACGGCGACGCCTGGACCTCCGGCTACGGGCTGGGCCTGCAACTGGCCCGCGCCGGCGGGCGCCGCCTGGCCGGGCACACCGGGTCCATGCCCGGCTTCCTGTCCACCGTGTGGGCCGACCCGGCCGACAAGCTCGGCGTGCTGTTCATGGCCAACACCACCTCCGGCATCAGCCGCACCCTGGCGGTGGAGCTGCTGTCCATCATGGCCGAGCACGAGCCCCGCCTGCCCGAGGAGTGGCAGCCCGCCCCCGCCGACCCCGACCTGCTCGCCCTCACCGGGCTGTGGCACTGGGGTCCGGCCGCCTACACGCTCAGCCTGCTGCCCGACCGGGGCCTCGCGCTCGCGCCGCTCAACGGCCGCGGCCGGGCCTCCCGCTTCGTCCCGCAGGACGACGGCACCTGGCTCGGCCTGGACGGCTACTACGCGGGCGAGACGCTGCGCGTAGCCGCCGACCACCTCGACCTCAACACCTTCATCTTCACCCGCACCCCCTACCAGCCCGACGCCCCTATCCCCGGCGGCACCCAACCCTGGGCCTGATCCCGCAGGGTTATCGTCCCGGTACGGCCGAGGTAATCGGATCCGGTGAGGTCGCGCGAGCGGCTTGTCGTCTTGTTCAGTTTGCCTGGGTGGTGTGGGTTGCGGTGAAGGCCAGGAGGGTTGCGGCTGTCCGCGGCGGGTCCTCGAGCATGGGTGAATGTCCGACATCGGACAGCAACTCGACCCTCGCGCCCGGAACGGCGCGGTAGTCGGCGGCGGAGGAGGAGGATCGCCATCTCCGGTCTTCCTTGCCGAAGATGACCAGCAGCGGCTTGCCGAGGGCCGTCAGCCGATCGGGAAGCGCGCGCTTCGTCAGGTAGTCGTCGGCTGCCAGCGATGTCGAGGTGAGCGCGTGGTAGGTCATGCCGCGCACATCGTCGACGAGCTGTTGCGGGATCTTGTAGCCGCGGCTGCTGAACGCGGTGCCCATACCCTGGCGAACAATGTCGTCGGTCCGAACCCGCCACAGCAGTTGCCCGACGACGGGGACGAACAACAGTTGACCGACGAACCCGTCTGAGATGAAGGCGTCCATTCGGGGCCCGGAGTCGATGAGCGCGAGCGCGGTCACCAGGTCGCGTCGTTGCTCGGCCAGAGCGGTGGCGACCGAGCCGCCGGTGGAATGGCCGACCACGATGGCGTGCTTCACGCCGAGCCGGTCCAGTGCCGCGCCGACCCGGCGTCCCTGCTCCGGGATCGCATAGCCCCCGCCGGCCGGTTTGGCGGACCGGCCGTGCCCGAGCAGGTCGACCCGGATGACGCGATAGGACCGCGCCAGCATCGGAATCAGCGGGTCCCACCAGCGGGTCGACCCGCCGAGCCCGTGGATCAGTACGAGTGCCGGGGCATCGCTGGGGCCGTCCTGGCTCACGTGGATGCTCCCGCCCTCAAGAGGCAGGATCGAATCTCCCGTGGCCTCGGCGTCCTGCCGTGACACCACCATCGTGTTCGCCAAGAGCAGCCCGACGATCGCGACGATGATGGCCGAGGCGATGATGTAGCGCTTGCGGCGGCGTCCCGCGCGTCTCACGTCCGGCTCCCCGTCAGGAGACCGCGGATCGGCGACGTCCAACCCCGAAGGAATAGTCATGAGCCCACTGTCGCCGTCCGTACGCGCCGGTGGCTTGGACAAATGTTCCCGCCAGCCGGCCCGCCTAGCATGTGAGAATGCGGCACGCCAGCCGTGGCGGCGGGCAAGCATCCCCGACTCGCCGGAAGCGCCGGTCATAGGCCCCCGGCCGAAGTATGGCGGGCGGCCGGTCGCGGCGGCATGCCGTAACGAGATAGAGCGACGCACGTCCTGAGAGGAAGGTCGGGGTGGCAGCGGGCGGCCGGTCGCGGCGGCATGCCGTAACGGGATTGAGCGTCCTGGGCTAGATAGAGCGACGCACGTCCTGGGAGGAAGGTCGGGGTGGCAGCATGGGGGCTGTGCGTGTGGGGATTCTGGGGCCGCTGCAGGTGGAGGGGGCCGAGATCGGCGGGGCGCGGCTGCGCTGGCTGCTGGTGCGGCTGGCTCTGGCCGCGGGCCGGCCGGTGACGGTGGAGGAGCTGGCCGAGGCGCTGTGGCCCGAGGCCAGGCCCGCCGACCCGGCCAACGCCGTGCAGTCGCTGGTGTCGCGGCTGCGCCGCGCCCTACCCGAGCCTGCCGCGCTGGCCTCGGTGCCCGGCGGCTACCGGTTGCAGGCCGACACCGACGAGCGCGAGTTCCACGACTTGGTACGGCAGGCCGCCCAAGCCACCCCCGCCACCGCCGCCGACCTGCTGGACCAGGCTCTGGCCCTGTGGCGCGGACCGGCGCTCGGCGAGGTGTCCACGGCCCCCTTCGCGCAGGGACACGTCGTGCGCCTGGAGGAAAGCCACCTCACCGCACTCGAGCAGCGCGCCGAAGCCCACCTGAAGCTCGCCACCCAGCCAGGCACCGACACCCACCCGACACAAGCCGCCCCGCCAACAAACGACCGCCACCCAGCACAAGCCGCCCCGCCAACAGCCGACGGCAACATGGCACAAGCCGCACGGCCGGCTCCGGGCGCGCGGAAAGGTGTCGAGGAGCTGGTGGCCGAGCTGGGCGAGCTGGCCGCCCGCCACCCGCTGCGCGAACACGTGCACGCCCTGCGCATCGAGGCGCTGCGCGCCGCAGGACGGCACGCCGAGGCGCTGGCCGCCTACGAGGAGATCCGCGCCCGGCTGGCCGAGGAGCTGGGCGCCGATCCCGGCCCGCGCCTGCGTGAGCTGCACGCCCTGCTGCTGGCCCGCCCCGAGCCGATCCGGCCAGTGCGCACGAACCTGCGGCTGCCGCTGACCAGCTTCGTCGGCCGCGCCGCCGAGGTGGAGCGCCTGCGCAGGTTACTGCGAGAACAGCGGCTGGTGACGCTGGTCGGGCCGGGCGGCGCCGGCAAGACCCGGCTGGCCACCACGGTCGCGGCCACGCTGGATCAGTCGGTGTGGCTGGCCGAGCTGGCGCCGGTCACCGATCCCGACGACGTCGCCCAAGCCGTGCTCGGCGTGCTGGGCCAGCGTCCCGTGCCGGCCGCGATCGGGCCGCGCGACACCGTGGGCAGGCTGGTGGAGGCGCTGGCCGGGCCGCCGGTGCTGCTCGTGCTCGACAACTGCGAGCACCTGCTGGAGGCGGTCGCGCACCTGGCAGAGGAGCTGCTCGGCCGCTGCCCCGGGCTGCGGGTGCTGGCCACCAGCCGCGAGCCGCTGGCCATCGGCGGCGAGAGTTTGTGCCCGGTACCGCCGCTGCCGGTCGAGCCGGCGGTGCGGCTGTTCACCGACCGGGTGGCAGCCGTGCGGCCCGGCTTCGGCCTCGACGACGGCAACGCCGAGACCGTACGCGAGATCTGCCGCCGCCTGGACGGGCTGCCGCTGGCCATCGAACTGGCCGCGGCCCGGCTGCGCGCCCTCACGCTGCGCCAACTGGCCGACCGGCTCGACGACCGCTTCCTGCTGCTGAGCGGCGGCAGCCGTACCGCGCTGCCAAGGCACCAGACGCTGCGCGCGGTCGTGGCCTGGAGCTGGGACCTGCTGGAGGCCGACGAGCGGCGGCTGATCGAGCAGCTGTCGGTCTTCTCCGGCGGCTTCGACCTGCCGGCGGCCGAGCACCTGGGCGGCACGCTCGACCTGCTGGCAGCGCTGGTGGACAAGTCGCTGCTGCAGCCGGCCGGCGAGGGCCGCTACCGGATGCTGGAGACCATCCGCGAGTACGGGCTGGAACGCCTGGCCGAATCCGGGCGGATCGCCGCGGCCCGCGCCGGTCACGCCGCCTACTTCGTGGCCCTGGCCGAGCGCCGCGAGCCGCAGCTGCGCGGTCACGGGCAGCTGGAGGCCATCGAGCAGCTGCTGGCCGAGCACGACAACCTGCTGGCCGCGCTGCACTTCGCCGTCGACTCACGCGACGCCGACACAGCGGTACGGCTGGCCGCGGCGTTGGGGGTGTTCTGGACGATCCGCGGCAGCCTGCACGACTCGGCCTCCTGGCTGCGCAGGGCGCTGGAGGTGCCGGGCCCGGCGCCGCGGGTGGCCAGGGTGGTCGCCTCGGCCGTCTACCTGATCAACGGGGCGCTGGGCGACGTCGGCGTCAGCACCGAGGCCGTGGTGCGCGAGCTGAGCGGGATGTTCAACGGCGGCGAGCCGGAGCTGGGTCACCCGATCCTGGCGCTGCTGGAGCCGGCGGTGGCGTTGTTCTCCGACGACTACGAGCTGGGCATGGCCGCGGTGGAGCGGCGGCTTTCTCATCCGGATCCGTGGGCGCGCGGCATGCTGCTGCTGATCAGGGCCGCGATCCGGGAGAACGACGGCGACATGGCGGCCTCGCGTGCGGACCTGGTGGCCGCCACCGAGATGCTCGAGCCCACCGGGGAGCGGTGGGCTCTGTCGCTGGCGATGACCGCGCTGGCCGAGGCGCACACCGTCTTCGGCGACTACGACCTGGCCATTCCCGCCATGCAGGAGGCCATGCGGCTGATGCTGGAGCTCAATCCCGACGACGATCCGGCTCACCAGCGCGTCTCGCAGGCCACCATCCGCATCCGGCAGGGCCAGCTGGAGCGGGCCAGGGCGGAGCTGGACAAGATCACCAGCGGCGGGCCGGAGACGCCGGGGCACGAGGCTTCCTTCGCCCGCTCCGTACTGGGCGACCTGGCGCGCGCCGAGGGTGATCTGGAGCGGGCGCGCAAGGAGTACGAGGCGGCCGAGGCGCTGCTGGTGGGGGCGCGCACGGTCGCGCCGCAGTTCCGCGCGCTGGTGCTGGCCGGTATCGCCCATCTGGCGGTGGCCTGCGGCGAGCTGGACGAGGCAGCGGCCTCGCTCGAGCGCGCGGTGGAGCTGACGTTGCTGGTCAAGGACATGCCGGTGCTGGCCAGGGTCGGCGTGGCGGTGGCAGAGCTGCGCGCCTGCCAGGGCCGGCCGGTGGCGGCGGCCGAGACGTTGGGCGCCGCCGAACAGTTGCGCGGCGCCCCCGACGCGGGCGACCAGGACGTGGCCCGCATCGCCGCGCTCCTGCGTGACCGGCTCGGCCAGGAGTACGACACCGCCTACGCCCGTGGCCGCGCCCTGCGCCGCGCCGACGCCCTGGCCCTGGTCTGCGACCACCTGGCAGCGGGTCAGGTGCGGCGCCGGTAGGCGCGTACCGCCAGGGGCGCGAACACCGCCAGGAGCACCAGCCCCGAGGCCAGGGTCCAGACCACCGAGGAGCCCACCGGGCCGCCGAGCATCAGCGCGCGGGAGGCGTTCATGGCGTGGTTGACCGGGTTGATGTCGGTCCAGGCCTGCAGCCAGCCCGGCAGCGTGCTCTTCGGGGTGATCATGCTGGTGCCGAACGTCAGCGGGAACAGCACGATGAACGCCGTGCCCTGCACCCCGCCCGGCTCGCGCATCAGCACCCCGAGCAGTACGAAGGTCCAGCTGACGCAGAAGGAGAAGAACACCGTCAGCAGGCAGGCCGCCAGCGCCGACAACGGGTCGGTGCCGATGCGGAAGCCCAGCGCGTAGCCGAAGCCGAGCAGCACCACGATGGCCACCAGGTAGCGGATGAGGTCGCCGAGGACCGAGCCGATCAGCGGCGCCGAGCGGGCGATGGGCAGGCTGCGGAAGCGGTCGAAGACGCCCTTCTTGATGTCGGTGTTGAGGTTGACGCCGGTGGCCATGCCGCCGAACATCACCGTCTGCACCATGATCGCCGGGAGCAGGAACTGCAGGTAGTCGTGGGTGTTGCCGGATACGGCGCCGCCCAGCAGGAACACGTAGATGACCACGAACATGATCGGCTGCAGGGTGACGTCGAGCAGCTGCTCGGGGGAGCGCAGTGTCTTGACGACGCTGCGCTGGGCCAGCGCCAGGCTGTGGCGGACCAGCCCGAACGGCCTGCGCTCGATCCGGGCCGGGGCCGCGGTGGAGCGGGACAACGTGGTGGTCACGCGGCCTCCTCGGTGTGGTGGCCCGTCAGGGTGAAGAACACCTCGTCCAGGCTGGGCAGGCGCAGCGACAGCTCGGTCACGGCGATCCCGGCGCCCGCCAGCCGGGCGACGATCTCGGTGAAGGCGGCGTCGCCGTCGACGGGGACGGTCACCACGTCGCGGCCGGGAGATTCGGTCTCGCGGCCCGCGACGGCGGCGATGAGGGCGGCCGCCTCGGCCAGGCGAGCCGGGTCGGCGGGCCGTACCAGCACGGTCTGGCCGCCCACGACGCGCTTGAGGTCGGCGGGGGTGCCGTGCGCGATGACCTTGCCGTGGTCGATGACGGAGATGTCGTCGGCCAGCGCGTCGGCCTCCTCCAGGTACTGCGTGGTCAGCAGCACGGTGACGCCGTCGGCCACCAGTTTGCGCACGATGGCCCACACGTCCTCGCGCTTGGCCGGGTCCAGCCCGGTGGTCGGCTCGTCCAGGAAGATGACCTCAGGTCGGCCGACCAGGGAGGCGGCCAGGTCAAGGCGGCGGCGCATGCCGCCGGAATAGGTGGAGACCCGGCGGTCCCCGGCCTCGGCCAGGCCGAAGTCGGCCAGCAGCTGGGCGGCGCGCACCTGGGCGTCGCTGGAGCGCAGGTCAAGCAGCTTGCCGATCAGCACCAGGTTCTCGCGGCCGGTCAGGTCCTCATCGACCGAGGCGTACTGGCCCGTCAGGCCGATGCGGCTGCGCACCTTGGCGGGCTGGCGCGCCACGTCCAGGCCGGCCACGCTGGCGCGGCCGGCGTCGGCGCGCAGCAGCGTGGCCAGGATGCGTACGGCGGTGGTCTTGCCCGCGCCGTTGGGTCCCAGCACACCCAGCACCGTGCCCTGGCGCGCGGCCAGGTCGATGCCGTCCAGTGCGGTGGTCTTGCCGAAGCGTTTGACCAGGCCTTCGGCTTCGAATGCGTTCATGCGATACATCGTGAGCGGCGCCGCTGACATATCGCGCACAGAACGCTGTCAGATGGTGAAGTCCCGATCCAGGGGGAAGATCGGCCGCGTGAGGTTGCGGTACGGCAGGCGCTGCAGGTCCTGGTCGACGCCGCCGGGCGTGAGCGCCAGCATCCAATCGGCGGCGGCCTCGAACAGCTCCGGCTCCAGGTAGCCGATCTTGACGGTGACCACGCCGACCTCGGCGACGTCCACGCCCAGCAGGCGGTAGGACTCCAGCAGCCGGTACTGCATGCGGCGCGAGGTGATGAACACGCTCAGCCCGCCGACGCGGACGGAGGCCACCCGGCCGCCGTTGGGGTCGTCGGCCAGCGCCTCCAGCGTGCCCTCCAGCAGCAGCGGCCCGGGCTCGCGGGTGTCGATGCGGCCGCCGGCGCGCACGCTGACCGGCGAGCCGACCGGCAGGTGGCCGATGCGCGCCACCGCCTCGGGGTCGAACAGCGAGGCGAACACCGCGCGCACCGACCCGTCGCGGATCTCGGGCCTGGCCAGCATCCGCTCCAGCGCGTAGGTGACGTCGTCGGCGCCGCCCGCGCCCGGGTTGTCGCCGGAGTCGCTGATGAAGTACGGCCGGCCCGCGCCCTCCTTCAGCGCCGCGTCCAGGCAGTCGTCCATCGAGCCCGTCGGCGCCACGAACGCGAAGTCCTCGCGCGCCTGCCAGAACGCCTGCCCCAGCTCGCGTGCGGCCTGGTCGGTGGCGGCGGCGTCGGTGCCGGTCGCCACGACCGCGCCCATGCAGCGCGGCTCGTCGGCCCAGGCGAAGCCGATCCAGATCGCCACGTCGATCACGCCCGGCCTGGCCTCGATCGCCGGGATGCGGGCGTACAGGCTCTTGGCCGGTTCGATGCGGGTGCTGGTCATCTCGCCGGGCAGCAGGATCGGCACGTGCACCAGCGCCTTGTGCGGCCGGTCGCCACCGGTTTCAGCACGGCGCAGCGCCTCGATGAGGTTGCGGGCGGCGCGCTCGCGCGTCTCCCACACGTCCACGTGCGGCGCAGTGCGGTAGCAGGTCAGCAGGTCGCAGCCGTCGAACAGGGTCTGGGAGACGTTGCCGTGCAGGTCCATCGCGGTCGACACCAGCGGCTCGGATCCGATCACCTGGCGGATGGCGGTGATCAGGTCACCCTCGGCGTCCTGGCGGCCCACCACGCTCATCGCGCCGTGGATGTCCAGCAGCATCCCGTCGAAGGAGCCCTGTGCCAGGCCGTCGACGATCTCGGCCTTCCAGGCGTCGTAGGCGGCCGGCTCGACCGCGCCGCCGGGCAGCGCGCGGGCGTGCACCAGCGGCACCCACTCCACCTCGGCCGCCCAGGCGTCGGTCAGCCAGCCGTACCTGTCGAGCAGGGCCTGGCCGCGGGTGACGTCGAAGTCGGCGGTGCCGGAAAGGTGCGGCGAGAAGGTGCTGGACTCGATGTGGATGCCGCCGATGGCGACGCGGAGGGGGCGGGGCACGATGGCAGAGCTCCTTCAGGCGGTGTATTCGCGCACCAGATGGCCGAGCCCGATCAGGGCCGCATCCGGGCCGGCCAGGCTGGCCTCGATGGACAGGGACTGGGTCAGCGAGGGCAGGCAGCGTTCGTAGAGCATGCCCTTGGCTGCCGCCACGTAGACGTCCAGGCTCGACAGGGAGCCGCCGATGACGACGCTGTCGGGGTTGAGGAAGTTGACCAGGCCCGACAGGGCCACGCCGAGCAGCCGGCCGGCCTGGCGTACCAGGGTGACCACGGCGGGGTCGGCGTTCTCGGTGGCGGCGATGACGTCGCGGGTGCTGGCCACGGAAAGGCCGCGCTCGGCCAGCTCGCGCACCAGCGCGGCGCCGCTGGCGACGGTCTCCAGGCAGCCGCGGCTGCCGCAGGAACACTCGCGTTCGCCGCTGTCGGCCACCCGCACGTGGGTGACGTCGCCGCTCAGGCCGCGGCCGCCGCGGTAGACCTGGCCACCGGAGACCAGGCAGCCGCCGATGCCGGTGCCGGCCTTGACGTAGATCATGTCGCCTGGCTCGCGGCGGACGGCGTCCTCGCCGATCGCGGCGGCCTTGGCGTCGTTGTCGACGACCACGCTGACCTGGAAGCGGTCGCGCAGGTCGTTTTGCGCGTCGTAGCCGCTCCAGCCGGGCATGCGGGCCGGGCCGATGAGCCGGCCGTGCGGGAAGTCCACCGGGCCCGGCAGCGCCATGCCGACGGCCAGCAGGCTCTGGCCGGGCGCCTTGGCGGCCCTGATGCGGTCGAAGGCCTCGCTCACTTCATGGAAGATCTTCGCGGGGCCAGCTCCTATATCGATGGCGGTCTCCTCGGCCGCAAGCAGGCGCCCGCTGGGCGAGCACAGGCCGACCCGGGCGTGTCTGGCGCCGAGCTCGGCCACGGCGTACACGCCGCCCGAGTCGCGCAGGCGCAGGATCTTGGGCCGGCGCCCGCCGGTGGACTGGCCGACGCCCTCCTCCAAGATCGCGCCGTCCTCCAGCAGCCGGCGCACCACGGTGGACACCGTCGAGGGGGCGACCTGCAGGATCTCCACCAAATCCGCGCGGGAGGTGGCCTTGCCGCTCGCCAGAAGGCTGAGCGCCTGCTCGCGCAGGTTGGCAGGATCCGACATGCCTCTCCTCCTGATGAGCCACTGAATGTGCCCATCATCGAGCACGACGACGATCATCGAAAGATGTCTAGGACGCGGACTCTACCCCGAAATAAGTCCGGTGAACAAAGTGCATTTTTCGGATTGACTTCCTGCAAACCAGTCAATACATTCTCCCGCTGAGCGACCCCAGAAGGGCACGCGCACGTTCGACGAGGAGAACCATGGGGACGAGAATCCGCATCGTGAGCGGCCTGGCCGCCCTCGGGCTCGGCTTGACCGCCTGTAGTGGTGGCGGCGCCGGTAGCAGTTCGCAACAGGGCAGCGCCCAAGGCAAGGACACCGTCACGGTGGCCTTCCGCACGCCCAACTGGATCCTGCCGATCTCGGCCCCCGGCTTCACCCAGGGCGAGAACGAGATCTTCTCCACCGCCCTGTACCGCAAGCTGTACGCCTACAAGCTCGACGGGGCCAGCCAGGACAACATCGACACCGAGCGGTCGCTGGCCCAGCCGCCGGCCGTCAGCGACGGCGGCAAGACGCTGACCATCACGCTCAAGGACAACACCTGGTCCGACGGCAAGCCCATCACCACCAAGGACATCAAGTTCTGGTGGGACCTGGTCACCACCAACAAGGACAAGTGGGCCTCCTACAAGCCCGGCGGTTTCCCCGACAACATCGCCAGCTTCCAGGTCAAGGACGACAAGACCTTCTCCCTGACCACCAAGAAGGCCTACAACACCGCCTGGTTCGTCGACAACCAGCTCAACCGCATCGTCCCGATCCCCCAGCACGCCTGGGACAAGGGCGACGCCAAGCAGACCTTCACCCAGCTGACCGACGCCGCCAAGGACCCCAAGTCCTACGCCACCAACCCGCTGTGGAAGACCAACAGCGGCCCGTGGAAGCTGGCCAGCTACGTCCCCAGCGGCGAGGTCGTCCTGGCCAAGCAGGACACCTACTCCGGCAGCGACAAGCCCAAGCTCAACAAGATCGTGCTGCGGCCGTTCACCGGCGACGACGCCGAGTTCAACGTCCTGCGCGCCGGCCAGATCGACTACGGCTACATCCCGCCGGCCAACCTGTCGCAGAAGTCCTACCTGGAGTCCAAGAGCTACAAGATCTCCCCCTGGTACGGGTGGTCGATCACCTACCTGCAGCTCAACTTCAACAACCCCAAGACCGGCGCGCTGTTCAAGCAGCCCTACCTGCGCCAGTCGCTGCAGATGCTCATCGACCAGCCGACCATCAGCAAGGTCATCTGGTCCGACATGGCCGCCCCCACCTGCGGACCGGTCCCGGCCAAGCCCGGCGCCCCCGCCGGCCAGGGCTGCGCCTACGCCTTCGACCCCGCCAAGGCCAAGCAGCTGCTCGAGGCCAACGGCTGGAAGGTCACGCCCGACGGCCAGACCACCTGCCAGGACGCCGCCAAGTGCGGTGACGGCATCGCCGCCGGCACCCCGCTGAGCTTCACCGTCACCAGCCAGTCCGGCTTCACCGCCACCTCCAAGATGTTCGCCGAGATCAAGTCCCAGATGTCCAAGCTCGGCATCCAGCTGGCCATCAAGGAGGTGCCCGACTCCGTCGCGGTCACCCCGGCCTGCAAGCCGTCGGACGCCAAGTGCTCGTGGGACATGTCGTTCTTCGGCTCCCAGGGCAGCTGGTACTACCCGGCCTTCGCCTCCGGCGAGCGGCTGTTCCAGACCGACGCCCCGGTCAACCTCGGCAGCTACTCCAACCCCGAGGCCGACCAGCTCATCGACAAGGCTCAGTTCTCCGCCGACGCCGGCGCGCTGACCGCCTACAACGACTTCCTGGCCAAGGATCTGCCGGTGCTGTGGATGCCCAACCCCGTCTACCAGGTCTCGGCCTACAAGTCCGACCTGCAGGGCGTCGACCCACAGGACCCGATGAACCTGATGTACTTCCAAGACTGGTCCTGGAAGAGCTGACCCGATGGCCCGCTACCTCCTGATGCGCCTGGGCCAGGCCCTGGTCATCGTGATCCTGGTGACGCTGATCACGTTCGTGATCCTGCACTTCCTGCCAGGCGGCGCGGCGCGGGCCATCTTGGGCAAGGAAGCGACGCTGGAACAGATCGCCGCCTTCAACCACGAGATGGGATACGACCGGCCGCTGTGGGAGCAGTACGCGCTGTACCTGCAGCGGCTGGTCCGCGGCGATCTGGGCTACTCCTTCCAGCTCAACCAGTCGGTGGCCGAGGCCATCGGCCAGCGCCTGCCCAAGACCATGCTGCTGTCGCTGGCCTCGACCCTGCTGGCGATCGTGGTCGCCATCCCGCTGGGTGTGGTGCAGGCCGTGCGCCGCAACAAGTGGCCCGACTACACCATCAACGCCGCCTCCCTGCTCGCCTACGCCACACCGATCTTCTTCATGGGCCTCATGATGATCATCCTGTTCTCGCAGGTGTGGCCGGTCCTGCCGCCCGAGGCTCCGCAAGGGTTCACCATGGCCGAGGTGCTGGCCGACCCGGCGGGGCTGGTGCTGCCCACCGTCACGCTGGCCATCCTCACCGTCGCGGTCTACTCCCGGTACGTGCGCTCGTCCATGGTCGACAACCTGAACGAGAACTACGTGCGCACCGCCCGCAGCAAGGGCCTGTCGGAGAGCCGGGTGATCGTCGGGCACACGCTGCGCAACGGCCTGTTCCCTGTCATCACCCTGCTCGGCATGTATCTGCCCGCGCTGTTCTCCGGCGCCCTGGTGGTCGAGCGGCTGTTCAACTACCCGGGCATGGGGCTGCTGTTCTGGCAGTCGGCGCTCAAACGCGACTACCCGATCCTGCTCGGCGTCACGCTGCTGATCTCGGTGGCCACCGTGCTCGGCGCGCTGGTGGCCGACGTGCTCTACGCCGCGGTCGACCCGCGCGTGCGACTCAAGGCAGGCCGCTCATGACCGTTGTTGCAAACCCCCAGGAGGACGAGGCGCCGGTCCGCTCGATGTGGCGGCAGGGCCTGGAAGTCTTCTCGGAGAACAGGCTGGCCCTGGTCGGCGTGGCGATCTTCGTCCTGCTGTCGGCCTTCTGCTTCCTCGGGCCGATCTTCTACCACACCGACCAGGTCCACACCGACCTGGCCAAGGTCTTCCTGTCCCCCGGTACGGCCGGCCACCCGCTGGGCGCCGACGGCGTCGGCTACGACCAGCTGGGCCGCCTGATGCTGGGCGGGCAGACCTCCATCGTGGTCGGCCTGGCGGCAGGCCTGCTGGCCACCGTGGTCGGCACCGTGTGGGGCGCGATCGCCGGATTCGCCGGCGGCTGGCTGGACGCGGTCATGATGCGCGTGGTCGACGCCATGATGTCGATCCCGGCGCTGTTCCTGTTCATGCTCATGGCCTCGATCGTCACCCCGACCGTGCCGATGCTGATCGTCATCATCGGCGCCTTCGCCTGGCTCGGGCCCGCCCGCCTGGTCCGCGGCGAGGCTCTCACGCTGCGCACCCGCGAGTACGTCATGGCCATGCGCGGCATGGGCGGCACCGGCGGCCGCGCCGTACGCAGGCACATCATCCCCAACGCGATCGGCACCGTGATCGTCAACGCCACCTTCCAGATCGCCGACGCGATCCTGTACGTGGCCTACCTGTCCTTCCTCGGCCTGGGCGTGCCGCCGCCCGCGGCCAACTGGGGCGGCATGCTCTCCGACGGGCTGTCCGACACCTTCAGCGGCCACTGGTGGCTGCTGTATCCGCCGGGAATCGCCATCATCCTCATCGTGCTCGCCTTCAACTTCATCGGCGACGGGCTGAGGGACGTCTTCGAGGTCCGCCTCAGGAGGAGATAGCCGTGAGCTTGTTGAGGCTTGTCGACCTCAGTACCGACATCGCGCTGCGGCGCGGCACCGTGCACGCCCTCGACCAGGTCAACCTGGAGGTACGGCAGGGCGAGACGCTCGGCATCGTGGGCGAGTCGGGCAGCGGCAAGACCATGACCGTACTGTCGATCATGGGGCTGCTGCCGCCCGGCGGCCAGGTCGCCGGCGGGCAGATCCTCTTCGACGGGCGGGACCTGCAGTCCCTGCCCGCCGAGGAGCTGCGCCGGGTGCGGGGCGTGGAGATGGGCATGGTCTTCCAGGACCCGCTCACCTCGCTCAACCCCACCATGCGCATCGGCGCTCAGGTCGCCGAACCCCTGCGCGTCCACCAGGGCCTGAGCAAGGCCGAGGCGCGCGAGCGGGCCATCGAGATCCTGCGCCGGGTCGGCATGCCCCGCCCCGACAAGATCGTCGACGACTATCCGCATCAGCTGTCGGGCGGCATGCGCCAGCGCGTGGTCATCGCCATGGCGCTCATCCGCTCCCCGCGCCTGCTCATCGCCGACGAGCCCACCACGGCGCTGGACGTCACCACCCAGCGCCAGATCCTCGAGCTCATCGACGACCTGCGCGAAGAGTTCAAGATGGCGGTCATCCTGGTCACCCACGACCTCGGAGTGATCGCCAACCGCGCCGACCGGGTCGCCGTCATGTACGCCGGGCGGGTGGTGGAGACCGCCACCACGGCCGAGCTGTTCCGCTCGCCGCGCCACCGCTACACCCAGGCGCTGATGAACTCGCTGCCGGAGTCGGCGGCCGACGGGCGGCTCTACAGCATCCCCGGCCTGCCGCCGGACCTGTCACGGCCGCTGACCGGGTGCCGCTTCGCGCCGCGCTGCCGCTTCGCCACCGACGAGTGCCGCACCACCGACGTCCGCCTCATCGCCGACCCGCACTCCGCGGACGCGGGCCGTACGGCCGGCGAGACCGCCGACCTGCACCAGTTCGCCTGCCTGCACCCCGTCACCGAGGCTCTCACGATCGTGGGCTCGGCCGCCACGCCCCATGAGGCGCCGGAGAGCGCGGACACGATCCTGTCGGTGCGGGAGCTGGTCAAGGAGTACGAGGCCAGCGGCGACGGCTTCGGCAGGAGCCCCGGCAGGGTCTCGGCCGTGGCCGAGGTGTCCTTCGAGGTCAAGGCCGGCGAGACGCTCGGCATCGTGGGCGAGTCCGGCTGCGGCAAGTCCACCGTCGGCCGCCTCGTGGCCGGGCTCGAAACGCCCACCGGCGGACAGATCATCGTCGACGGCACCGACATCGCCACCCTGGACCGGCGCGCCCGCCACCGCATGCACCGGCAGGTGCAGCTGATGTTCCAGGACAGCTACGCGGCCATGAACCCGCGCATGCGCATCGACGCCATCCTGTCAGAGCCGCTGGAGATCCAGCAGGTCGGCGACTCCGCGGCCCGCCGTAACCGCATCAACCAGCTGCTCGACCAGGTCGGGCTGTCGCGGCGGGCGCTGGAGCGCTACCCGCACGAGTTCTCCGGCGGGCAGCTGCAGCGCATCGGACTGGCCAGGTCGCTGGCGCTGGAACCGCGGCTGATCGTGGCCGACGAGCCGGTCAGCGCACTGGACGTCTCCATCCAGGCGCAGGTGCTCAATCTCATGCGCGACCTGCAGCGCGAGCTCGGCCTGTCGTACGTGTTCATCAGCCACGACCTGTCTGTGGTCGACTACATGGCCGACCGGATCGGCGTGATGTACCTGGGCAAGCTGGTCGAGGTCGGGCCGGCCCGCGAGGTGGTCCGTGCCGCGCGCCACCCCTACACCCAGGCGCTCATCGACGCCGTCCCCTCCCCCGACCCGTCCCGCACGCCCAGCCCGGCCACGGCCATCCGCGGCGAGCTCCCGAGCGCGATCAACCCGCCCACCGGGTGCCGATTCCGCACCCGCTGCCCCGTGGCGCGGGACATCTGCGCCACCGAGCCCCCGCTGCGGGGCGGCCTCCACCAGGTCGCCTGCCACTTCCCGCTGCGCGAGGAAGCGGCCGCCTGACCCGCCGCCACGTGCCGGGGCCCACCCGGCACGTGGCGGGCCTCGTGACCGGTCAGAGGGTCTGGCCGATCATGAGGGTGAGGTCGATGAGGCGGTTGGCGTACCCCCACTCGTTGTCGTACCAGCCGACGACCTTGACCTGCGACCCGAGCACCCGCGTGAGCTGGGCGTCGAAGACGCAGGATGCGGGATCGGTGACGATGTCCTGGCTGACGATCGGCGCCTCGGTGTACGACAGCAGCCCCTGGTACGGCCCGGCCGCCGCCTCGGCGTAGGCCCGGTTGACCTCCTCCACCGTGGTGGGACGCAGCGTGGTCACCGTGAGATCGGTGACCGAGCCCGTCGGGACCGGCACCCGCAGCGCGAAGGCGTCGAGCCGGCCGCGCAGCTCCGGCAGCACCAGCCCGATCGCCTTGGCCGCGCCGCTGGAGGTCGGCGCGATGTTGAGTCCTGGTTGACGCCCAGCACGATCGTGACGTCCTCGCCGCTGGCCGGGGCGGCGATGACGACCTTCTTGGCGCCGCCGTCGACGTGCGCGCGGGCCCTGTCCGCCTGGGTGAACACCCCGGTGGACTCGATGACCACGTCCACGCCCAGCTCACCCCACGGCAGGCCGGCCGGATCGCGCCCGGCCAGCACCCGCACCGTCGCATGTCCGACGCGGATCGCGCCCGGCTCGGCGGCGACCTGTCCCGGGAAGCGGCCCAGGATCGAGTCGTAGGCCAGCAGGTGGGCCATGGTCGCCACCTCGCCGAGATCGTTGACCGCGACGATCTCCAGGTCCGCTCCGCGTGCCGCGGCCGCCCGGAAGAAGTTCCGCCCGATCCGTCCGAAACCATTGATACCAACACGAACAGTCATCCCAGCGCCGTCCTGGTCCACATCACCGAGGCCGGCAGGCGCAACCCGTAACCTCAGTCGTCGGTCTGCCCGGGGATAAGGTCGGGTCATGGATTACGTGCGGCTGGGAACGTCAGGGCTGAAGGTTTCGCGGATCTGTCTGGGGATGATGAGCTACGGGGACCCGGCGCAGCGCGCGTGGTTCCTGGACGAGGATGGCGGGCGGCCGATCGTGCGGGCCGCGGTCGAGGCGGGGGTGAACTACTTCGACACCGCGGACATGTATTCGAAAGGGGTCAGCGAGGAGATCACCGGGCGGCTGCTGACGGAGCTGTTCCCGCGCCGCGAGGACTACGTGCTCGCCACGAAGGTGTACTTCCCGATGGGGGACGGCCCCAACGACGCCGGGCTGTCGCGCAAGCACATCTTCGACTCGATCGATGCCTCGCTGAGGCGGCTCGGGACCGACTACGTGGACCTTTACCAGATCCACCGGTGGGACTACCAGACGCCGATCGAGGAGACGATGGAGGCGCTGCACGACGTGGTGAAGTCCGGCAAGGCGCGGTACATCGGAGCCTCGAGCATGTACGCCTGGCAGTTCGCCAAGGCGCAGCACGTCGCTCCGACGCGTTTCGTGTCCATGCAGAACCACTACAACCTGGTCTACCGGGAGGAGGAGCGGGAAATGATCCCGCTCTGCCTCGACCAGGGGGTGGGCCTGGTGCCGTGGAGCCCGCTCGCCCGGGGGATGCTGGCCGGGACCTGGGAACGCGGCGGCGTCCGATCCACGACCCGGGCCAACACCGACGCCTACGCCGAGGCTCTCTACTCCGACGACGACTTCGATGTCGTGGACGCCGTACGGGCGGTGGCGGGCGAGCACGACGTATCTCCGGCACAGATCGCGCTGGCGTGGCTGCTGGGCAAGCCCGGCGTCACCGCGCCGATCGTGGGGGCCACCAAGCTTTCGCACCTGGAGGACGCGGTCGCCGCGGTGGGGATCACGCTGGACGAGAAGGAGATCGAGCGCCTCGAGGCGCCCTATCGGCCGCACCCGGTCAGCGGCCACGAATAGCGTGCCCGTCAGGGGTTGTTCAGGTAGGCGAGGACGGCCAGGACGCGGCGGTTGTTGTTGTCGTCGTCGGTGATGCCGAGCTTGCCGAACAGGGAGGTCGTGTACTTGCTGATGGCGCTTTCACTGAGGAAGAGCCGCTGGCCGATGGCCTGATTGGACAATCCTTCCGCCATGAGGGCGAGCACGGAGTGTTCGCGTTCGGTGAGCCGTCCGAGTCGCCGGTTCGAGGACCCGCTGGACAGCAGCTTGGCGATGACGGCCGGGTCCATGGCGGTCCCGCCCTCGGCGACGCGTTCCAGGGCGTCGATGAACTGGTCGGCGTCGAACACACTGTCCTTGAGGAAGTAGCCGATGCCACCGGCGCCGTCGGCCAGGAGCTCGCGGGCGTACAGCTGTTCGACGTGCTGCGAAAGGATCAGGATCGGCAGCCCCGGCAGCTCGGCGCGGGCGGCGAGGGCCGCCCGCAGTCCCTCGTCCGACTGGGTCGGCGGCATGCGGACGTCGACGACGGAAGCGTCCGGCCGCCACTTCAGCAGCGCGTCGAGCGTCTCGGGTCCGGTGGTCGCAGTCGCCACCACCTGGTGCCCGTACGCCTCGATGAGGCGGACCATCCCGTCGCGCAGGAGGTAGAGGTCTTCGGCTACAACGATTCGCATGGCACCACAATCCTCACACGTGTTGGACCCCCTGCCGGACTGGTGACCGCAAGGGTGCCGTCGAAGACCGCGAGGCGGCGGCGCAGCCCGTCGAGTCCACCGCCCGCTCGTACGGTGGCCCCGCCTCGCCCGTTGTCCTCGACGTCGACCACGATCCCGGTTTCGTCCCAGGCGATGGAGATCCGCGCCCGGGTCGCATAGGCGTGCTTGGCCGCGTTGGTCACCAGTTCGGCGACTCCGAAGTACACGGCGGACTCGATCGGCGGGTCCAGGCGCAGCTGGACGTCGGCGCTGACATCCGCTTCGAGCGGGCTGTCCATGGCGAGAGCGCGAACGGCATCGACGAGCCCTCGCTCGTTCAGCACCGGCGGACTGATGCCTCTGACCAGGTCGCGCAGCTCGGTCAGCGACGTGGCGGCGCCGACCCGCGCGTCCCGCATCAGCGCCTTGGCCTGGGCCGGGTTGGTTTCCATGAGCTTCTCCGCGGTCGCCAGCGAGAGCCCCAGCGCGACCAGGCGTGCCTGCGCTCCGTCGTGCAGGTCCCGCTCGATCCGGCGGATCTCGGCGGCCTGCGCGACCGTGGTATCCGCACGCTGGGCCGTCAGCTCATCCACCCGCTCCGCCAGCGCCATCGCGGAT
Organism: Nonomuraea sp. NPDC050536; assembly: GCF_044457685.1. Classification (NCBI taxonomy): domain Bacteria; kingdom Bacillati; phylum Actinomycetota; class Actinomycetes; order Streptosporangiales; family Streptosporangiaceae; genus Nonomuraea; species Nonomuraea sp. NPDC050536. Next base: position 108,039 of record NZ_JBITHD010000004.1, on the reverse strand, counting down.
GACGCGCCCAGGAAGCGGACGGCTACCGGCTCGACGGACCGCCAGCAATACGGGGCGCTGGCGATCGCCACCACCAGGCCGAGCACTCCGGCAAGGCGCCCGGGCAGCGCTGACTGGCTGAACTCGAGGACCGCCGCCGCAACTCCGGCCGGCGGGATCGCGCAGATCACTCCCGCGGTGATCGGTGCGATCGCCGTGAACCGCAGGTCACGCCAGATGGCGGGATCGCGCCACCGGGTTCGCAACCGCTGGTCCATGAGGGCGTCCCGACGGCTGCGCTCGTAGGAGTAGCCGTTCCACCAGTACCCGGTCGCCATCTGTGTCACCGGCGGGGCCTGCCGATATCCGGCGGGGATGACGGTGCCCGTCCACTTCGCGACGAGGGCGCGGACCATCCAGCACACCGGGCGGGTCAGGGCGAACGTGCCGATACACGCCCACACCAACGGCGCTATCCCCGCCCACGGGTTTCCTCCCCACCACCAGATCCACAGCCCCGCCGCGGCGGCCCACACGGCCGGGACCAGCATGCTGACGACCAGCACAACGCACGCTCGCACGAACCCCACGCAGGCACTCGCCACCCACGACACCAGCTGTCGCATGGTCCTTCCTTCTCTCCTCGACCCGTCGTCCGGCGTTCCCACTGTGCACCGCACGGAGCCCGATACCTCCCGGATCGGCTCCGAAGTGGGTCCAGCCCCACCCACCCGTACGGCCAGGCCCATACCGCACCCCTCAGGCGCTCCCTAACGTCGACACCACGCCAGACGACCCAAGGGGAGAAACACCTATGAAAACCACCAAGTCCGGGGCCGCTCACACCGACCACCCCGGCACGCAACGAGCCTTCGCCAGGGCAAAGACCCTAGTCGCGGCTTACGGGGCGCTCAGCGCCGGGGTCCTCATCACGGTCGTCATCCTCGCCGTCACCGACCACACGGTGACCCCGTTCATGTGGGGCCGATCAGGCGGAGTGCTCGCGAGCGCCGCGGTGACCTACTGGCTGACCGTGCTCGCCTCACGGGGAGCACGTTGGGCCTACCTGCGCGTGCGCATCATCTCGATCATCATGCCGTTCGCGATCATCGCCATCGACGTGATCCCCGGCACCCTTCCCGTGTGGTTCATCATGTTGCAGGCCGCCTGCGCCCTCGCCATCGCCGCAGCCGCTTTCGTCGCCAACGGATCCCAGCTGCGCGCCGCCTTCCCCAAATCCCGCTGACCACCTCCAGGGCGGCCGCTCGCATGACCCTCTCGCCGTCACTAAGGTTGTGGATGTGAGTGCGAGGTCCGTGCGCGCGGTGAACGCCGATGAGAAGGTTGACCGGCAGGCGCGGATCCTGGAGGCGGCGCTTCGGCTCCTGTCCCTGCAGGGCATCTCCGGGGTCAGCATGCGGGCCGTCGCGCGCGAGGCCGGGGTCTCGCTGGGGCTGGTGAACTACTACTACGAGGACAAGACCAGCCTGATCCGCGCGGCCCTGCACCGCATCGAGGAGCAGGACATCGCGATCGTCGAGCCGGACCTCACCCTGGAACCGGAGGAACGGCTGCGCGCGGCGCTCAAGCGGGTGGCCGACCCGAAGTTCCTGACGACGGAGTACCTGTCCCTGCGGCTCCAGCTCTGGGCGCTGGCCCAGGCCCACGAGGACTTCGAGCGCATCAACACGGGGGCCCAGAAACGCTACCGCGCCGGGCTCGCCGCCCTCATCAGCGCGGCCCGCCCCGGGCTGTCGAGCGACGAGTGCGGTGAGCGGGCCGCCGACATCGACGTCGTCCAGAACGGCTTGTGGCTCACCGCCCTGCTGGGGCTCGACCACGCCTCGATCAGCAGGAGCGTCGCCCGCTGCGAGGAGATCGCGCTCGCAGACTGACCGACGACTTTGAACGAACGTCCAGAAAAGTATTGAACGATCGTTCAAACCTTCGTACGCTCTCCTCATGGCACCAGTCACGGCGGCCGACGTGCGCCGCGTCGGCGCCGGGTTCCACGAGCACCCCCAACGATCGATGTCGCTGCGGTCGGAGGCGTACACCGACCCCCAGTGGCTCGAGGTCGACCTCCGGGCGATCTTCGCCCGCACCTGGCAGTGGATCTGCCACGTGGAGAAGCTCGAGTCGCCGGGCAGCTACGTGTCGGCCACCGTGGCCGGCATGCCGATCGCGATCGTCCGAGATCGCGGCGGAGCGCTGCGCGCCTTCTACAACGTCTGCAAGCACCGCGCCCATGTGCTGCTCACGGGCTCCGGCACCACACGCAACATCGTCTGCCCCTACCACGCGTGGACCTACGGCCTGGACGGGCAGCTGAAGGCGGCCCGCCGCGCCGACAGGATGGCGACCTTCGACAAGAGCGAGATCTGTCTGGACCAGGTGCAGGTGGAGGAGTTCGGCGGGTTCGTCTACGTGAACCTGGACCCGGGCGCCACCCCCCTGGGCGAGCAGGCCGGCGATCTGGCGGCCGACATCGCCAGATGGGCCCCCGACGTCGCCCGGCTGACCCACGCCAAGAGGCTGACGTACGACGTCACCACCAACTGGAAGAACGTCATCGACAACTTCCTGGAGTGCTACCACTGCCACATCGCCCACAAGGAGTTCGTCGACCTCGTCGACATGGACACCTACGAGGTGAAGACCCACGGCATCTGGTCGAGCCACTTCGCCGAGGCCGGCAAGCACGAGAACGCCGCGTACGACGTCTCGGGCGCGTCGGTCACGCAGCACGCGGTGTGGTGGCTGTGGCCCAACACCTGCCTGCTGCGCTATCCTGGTCGCGGCAACTTCATGGTCTTCCAGGTCGTTCCGGCCGGTCCCGACCGGACCCTGGAGACCTGGGACTTCTACTTCGAGACGGCCGAGCTCCAGGACGCCGAGGTGCAGTCGGTGCGGTACGTCGACGAGGTGCTGCAGCAGCAGGACATCGCGCTGGTGGAGAGCGTCCAGCGTGGCATGAGCACCCCTGCCTTCGACCAGGGCCGCATCGTCTACGACCCGTCCGGCTCAGGACTGTCCGAGCACGGCGTGCATCACTTCCACGGCCTCGTCCTGGACGCCTACCGGTCGTGGGTGGAAGGCGCCGCCGCCGAACGCGATCACGGGGACGCCATCCCCACTCTCACCGCCTGAACGTCTCGACCGGCGGAGGCCTCGGCATGACCCGCGAGGAGCGGCTCCGGGCCGCCGTCGCGGCCTCTCCGGAAATGGCCTCACTGAACGTCGGCTCGATGAACTTCGGGATCTTCCCGATGCTGCAGAAGTACTCGCAGTGGAAGCACGACTGGGAGCCGGCCTTCCTGGAGATGACGCGCGACTTCATCTTCAAGAACACCTTCGCCGACCTGGAGTACGTCGTGAAGGAACTCGGACACGGCCACGGGACCAGGTTCGAGTTCGAGTGCTACGGCCTCGGCCACCTCTACAACCTGGCCTGGCTCATCGACCAGGGCTGGCTCGAGCCGCCCTTCTTCGTGCAGATGGTCTTCGGTGTGCTCGGCGGTGTCGGTGCCGACCTCGACAACCTCCAGCACATGCACACGGTGGCGGACAGGCTGTTCGGCGACAGCTACGAGTGGTCGGTGCCGGCCGCCGGACGCCACCAGATGCCGTTCGCGACGCAGGCCGCCATGCTCGGCGGCAACCTGCGGGTGGGCATGGAGGACAGCCTGTTCATCGGGCCTGGCGAGCTCACGACGTCGAACGCCGGCCAGGTACGCAAGATCCGCGCCATCGTGGAGGCGCTCGGGCATGAGGTCGCCACCCCGGCACAGGCCCGGGAGCGGCTCGGCCTCAAGGGAGCCGACCATGTCACCCAGCTGTACGCCGAGATCGAACCCGCCCTCGCCGAGGGCGCCGTGGTGGCGTCGTCGGCCTCCGGCCTGACCCTCACCAAGCTGCAGGCCGGTTGAGACCGTCCGGACCGGTTCGTCCTCGGTCAACCGCTCTGGTGTCGGACTCATCCCCGAACGCCCGGACCGAAACCCGTACTCCAGCGAGGCCTGCGTCACCCGCTGTGGCCTGCGAAAACGTGCGAACCTGAGCGGAGGGCCCCGCCCGCAAGAGGGGTCTGTGTCGCCCAGGTCCTGGCGGTTACCGCCCCGACCCATTCCCTCTACTTAGTGCGCAAATCTTTACAAGCTCGGTCAAAGGGTTGTTGGCGTTATCCGGTCATGAGTCAATCCGATCGTGACCGCTGCAGGGACAGAGGACTCGGCCGCCACCCAGAACTTCCGGCAGGCCAGAGCTCTTGGAGCGCTCCAAGTACACGTCGAGCAACTGGAGCAGCAGCTCGCGTTGCGCGGCCGGGAGATCGACGCGCTCCAGGTGGAGGCCGCCCGCAGGGCCAAGCCCTGGTGGCGCGAGCCCGCCACGATCATCGCGCTGGTCGCCCTCGCGGTGTCGGCCGTGTTCTCGGTGCTGTCGCGCCTGGACCTGTCTCAGGCCGACGACCAGGCCAAGCGGGAGAAGCTCACCACGCTGGTGCAGCGGCTCACCGCGATCCAGCGCGAGATGCTGGCCACCGTACGCGACAGCGCCAAGGCCACAGGCACCGAATCCGTCGACTACTACGCCAACATGGCGAGCAGCCTGAACACCGACCGGGTCATGCTCGCGCGCCAGGCCGCCGACCTGGCCGAGACGATCCCCCGCCTGGTCACCTCCGTGGAGTTCTACGCCGTGGCCCAGGAGCTGTGGCAGTCGGGCGAGACCACCAGGGCGCTGCGGATGACCGCGCACGCCGAGGAGAACGCCAGGAACGTCCAGGAGTACACCGCGGCCGTCAGGCAGCGCGCCCTGATCCTCTTCGGCCTCCAGCAGTATCCCGAAGGGCGTGCCCAGATGCAGCGCGCCCTGGACGTCTTCACCGCCAGGCCCGACTTCAACCGGGAGAACGCGCCGGTCCAGCACACCGGCATCCTCATCGACACCCAGCTCAAATGGGGCCAGCTCGAGCTCCAGGTCGCTGGCTGCGAGGAGGTCGCCCACCTCGACGCCGCGGAAAAGCTCATCCAGACCTGGCGGCTGCCGCCCACCGCCCCCTTCGCCAAACAGCTCAGCACGCTACGCAAGCTGGTCCCGGCTAACTGCGCCTCCTAGGCCACAGCCGCCGGGCCGGCGTAGCTGAGGTTGTACGTGCGGGCCTGCTCCGCCGTGAAGATGCGGTCGCGTTCGTCGGGTACGTCCACTTGAGTCGCTACGTGCCGGACTTGGAAGGTGACCGATCGCTACCTGTGCGGCTCGCCGGAGCTGTAGGAGTCCCGGGCCGATGTCGCGCCCGCGGTAGGGCGGCGAAACGTCGGGTTGAGGTGGCGACGAGGAGTCCGAGCGCGGCGTAGGCCGCGCCGAGCAGGCTGGCGGCCGACCAGCCCGCGGCGCTGTAGGCCCAGGTGGTGGTGATCGCACCGAGCGCGGAGCCGAGGGAGTAGAAGGCCATGTAGGCGCCGATGACGCTGCTGTTCTGGTCGGGGCGGGCGGTGGTGAGCAGGTGCTGGCTGCTGACGTGAACGGCTTGCACAGCGAAGTCCAGGACGATGACGCCGATGATCAACAGCCACAGCGATGACCCCGCTTGAGCGATCAGCAGCCACGAGGCTGTGAGCAGGGCCAGCGACCAGCCGGTGACCGAGGGGGCCAGGCCCCGATCGGCCCATCGGCCGGCCCGGGCCGCGCCCAGCGTCCCGGTGAGACCGGCGAGTCCGAACAATCCGATCTCGGTAGTGCCGAAGTGCCACGGCGCGTCGCCGAGCGGGAGCGCCAGTCCGCTCCACAGCGTGCCGAAGGAGGCGAACAGGAAGAACGCGACCAGTCCCCGGCTGAGGAAGAGCCGGTCGCCGACGACCAAACGACCCAGCGATGACAGCAGCTGGCCGTACCGGACTCTGGGGCGGCGGATGTCGGCCTCGAGAGTGAATCGGGCGGCGAGCGCGAGCATCGCGCAAATCCCGGCGATGACGAGGTAGACCATACGCCAGTCGGTCAGCTCGCCCAGTGCGCCCGCGACCACCCGCACTGCGAGGATCCCGATGACCACGCCCGAGGTGACCGCTCCGATGTTACGGCCGCGCTCGCCGGCCGGTGAGACGGCGGCGACGTAGGCCACCGTGATCTGGACGACCACGGCGAACAGTCCGGCCAGGGCCAGACCCGTGATCGCGATGCCACCGCTGGGTGCGGCGGCGGCCACCCCCGCACCGACTGCGGTGAGCAGCAAGTGCACGGTGATGAGTCTGCGGCGGTCGAACAGGTCACCGAGCGGGACCAGCAGCACCAGACCCGCGAGATAGCCGATCTGACCGGCGGCGACCAGCCACCCCAGCGCTCCTCGCCTCAGCCCGAGGTCCTCGCCCGCGGCCTCGAGGACCGGCTGGATGCCGTAGATGGTCGACACCGCCACTGCACACACCAGCGCGAGCACGGCCCGCTGCCTCCTGGTCATACCACCCTCCGATAAGTTTCAAAATGCAACTCATTCGAAGCTAGGGCATACTGGTTGCAGATTGCAACTCATCACGGAGGGGGCCAGTGGACGTCACACTCGCTGCAGGAAGCGCTTGGACCGACCCGGCCTGCCCGGTCGCACGGACCGTCGACCTGATAGGCGACCGGTGGAGCCTGCTGATCATCCGCGACGCGATGGACGGGGCGACGAGCTTCACCGAGTTTCATCAGCGGCTGGGGATCGCCCGCAACATCCTCACCGACCGGCTCCGCAAACTCGTCGAGCACGGCATCCTTGACAAGAACGCCGCCACCGACGGCAGGCGACACACGTACCGGCTCACCGAAGCCGGGCAGGACCTCTTCACGGCCGTCGTCGCCCTGCGCCAATGGGGCGAGCGCCACGCCTTCGCCCCAGACGAGCCGCACTCCATTCTCGTCGACGACCAAGGACGGGAGCTTCCCGAACTCCACCCGCTCGGCCAAGACGGCGCGCCGCTCTCCGCCGAGGCGTCGCACGTCCGGAAAACGGCCTGAGCCGGCAGTAAGGCTGCCTAACTCGACGGCAAGGTCAGTGCGAATGAGCCTCTTCGTGAGCCTCTTCGAGTGAACGTCCCGCCAGGAGCGCCGCGATCCCGCTGGCGAAGTTGGAGCACTCGAAGATGTCCTTGTGCGGGCAGGCCAAGCCATGGGCGACGGCGGTGCGTGCCACCTGAGCCTGGGCAATCCGTTGATCCAGCTCGGTGAGCTTGCGTTGGCACAGCTCCCGCCAACCGTCGCCGGCCGGCGAACGAGACGCGATGAACGCTTTGACCTCCCGCAACGTGAAACCGACATCTCGCAGCAACACCACCACACCGACCAGCCCGACCGCCGATGGCGGATAACGCCGTTGGCCTGAGACCCGGGCCGGCACCGGTAGCAGGCCGAGCTCCTCCCAGTAGCGCAGAGCGGAGGTGGCGACACCGGTGCGGCTCGCCAGCTCGCCGATCGTCAACAGCTCACTCATTTGACTTCAAGCGTACTTGAAGCCGTTGACTGGCGATCATGCAGACAGCAGGCAAATCTCTCAAGCAACGCGTGATCAGATACTTGGTGCGCCAGGCCCATCACCCCCGGGGCATCGTCGGGTGGGCGAACGGCTGGATGTTCGCTCATCGCCCCTCCAACCGGAAGCGCAACATCTGGGCGGTGTCGTTGCTGGACGTGCAGCCCACCGACCGGGTGCTCGAGATCGGCTTCGGTCCTGGCATCGCCATCGCCGAGTTCGCCGGCCGCGCCACCCGGGGCCACGTCTTCGGCATCGACCACTCGCATGCCATGGTCCGGCGGGCCGCCCGTCGCAACGCCGCCGCCGTCCGCGCCCACCGCGTACACCTCACGCACGCCTCCGTGGAGCGGTTGCCGAGCTTCGGCGATCCGCTCGATGCCATCCTCGCCGTCAACTCCGTGGGGTTCTGGCTCGACCCGGTGGAGCGGCTTCGCGAGCTGCGCCGCCTGCTCCGCCCCGCAGGACGCATTGCGCTCGTCAGCCAGCCCCGCTGCCCCGGTGCCACCCGGGACACCACGGCCCAAGCCGCCCAAGAGCTCCAGAACATGCTCACCCAGGCCGGCTTCACCCATCTCCGGGTCGAGACCCTCGAGCTCGACCCGCCCGTTGCCTGTGTGCTTGCCAACAATCCGACCGGCATCCCCTCATGACCGCAAATATCACACCGACCAGCTCCCCCGCCGACATCCGATTCCGGACTCGTCCTGCGGGAGTGGACCGCTGACGACCTGCCTGTGATGGTCGAGCTGTTCGACGACCCTCCCGCTACGCTCACCGTTCGACCTGACCGCCGCACACGCCTACCTGGACAAGGCGCATCAAGACCTCGCCATCGCCATCGACGGGTATAGGGGTGAGCAGGAGCTTGCCGATGGTGGCGCTGGGCGTGACCGCGCTCCCCCGGCTTGCCCTGGGCGCGATTTCGGCCTTGGGGAACATCGGTACAGCCGTTGGCGCCGAGATTGAGGTGCACCGTCGGCTTCGCACACGACGTTCGCGTCGTACTCATCGACGCCGGACTGCTCCGTGGTCATCGCTAGCTCTGGATCCCGTACGGCGAAAAAGACGGTCAGTCCGAACTGGAGGGCGCCGCGCTGCCGCCTCCGGGTGGCAGGGCCGGCCAGGTCGCCGTCCACGGTAGGCGCAGCTTGGGGCCTGGGCCGGCTTGTCGCTGAACGCCTCCTGCATGACGACATGACCCAGTCGATGGTGCGGAACTCGGCGTGTCGGCCCTGCGCTCGTATAGCTGCGACGAAGTGGCGAGTAGCTCTCTGTAACTGATCGCGCGGCGTCCTGGTGCCCGAGATCGCGACGAAGTGAGCCAAAGCACGATAGGCGTCACAAAGGCAGGATTGTTGCACCAAGATCCCCGGCGCGTGCTGATGGCGGTCACCGTTGGAGTCCATCGCAGGCCAGAACTCCGACGGCAACCGCAGATGGTGACAACAAGCTGCAAACTCGACGTCGGTGACAACAACGCTGCCTCGTTGGTGTCAACTGTCCTGCTTCGTTTCGCGTTCAGCCGCAGTTCGGCGGGCCGCGACGGTGACACGTATCGTGCGTCGGTACACGAAGCTCTTCATCAAGACCGGCAAGAACACCGGGAGGAACCCGTCGGTCGCCTCGCTCCACCGGGCACTCGCCGACGCCGAGGAGGCCGCCGCGCTCGACGCGGTGGACGACGGCCTGGTCATCGACTGCGCGCGGGCGAGCCTTGTTATTGGTGGCCAGTTGCGATTCCCCGCTGGCGGCCAGTTGGTGGGGGCTATCTGACCGCGATTCGTCACTCTGCGTTGATGGCGGGAGGGCGTCTGCCTGTCACGGCTGGGGCTTGGGAGCGAGCTGCTTGACCAGGAAGATGGCGGGGTCTTCGACCGGGTGCTCGACGCCCGTGTCGTCGGTGTAGAAGTAGCGATCCAGATAGCGGACGGTGGGCCGGTATCCCAAGCGGGCGTAGAGTGCTGCGGCTCGCGGATTCCCGCGATCGTCGACTCCGAGTCCGATGAGGTGCGCGCCTCGTTCGGAGGCAAGCCGTTCGGCGTGGAGGATCAGGGCGCTGCCTATCCCGCGGGAGTGCAGCGCATCGACGACGTGCAAACCGTTGATCTCCGGGCAGCCCGCCACGACGGCCCTCACTTCCGACGCCGCGCAGCCGTCCCAACGGACCTCGCAGATTCCGGCCGGCAGGTCGTCCGGCCAGGCCACCAGGAACGTGCTCGTTCCCGTGACCTGTCGGGCGAAACGCTGAGCGTGGTAGGAGACGGCGCTGGAGGATGGCAGGCGTTCCTCCAGCGCATCCAGATCTTCTTGTCGGCAGGCCGTGATGTGCATGGGCATCACATCATGATGCTGTCCGCCCGGACGCTGCGGCGAGGCGTTTGCCGGTCGGTTCGGTCGGAGCCGTCCAGGCCGGCTCTGCCGTGTCGGCGGGAGTTCCGGTATCACGGCCGAGAAAGATTCAGTTTTCGCAGGCAACAGCGTCACGAAGGGTGACCTTGTAACTGGCCATACGTGGGGAATGCGGACTGGCCGCTGTCACCTTGTGCCGCTTGGCGACTCGCGCAGCACACGTCCGAAGTAGCCGTCGGCATCCTTCGGTTCCATCTCCCACAACGGGCGGCCGAACCACGCCCGCACCTGTTCGGATGCCCGACGTCACCCCGGATCGTGGCATCCGCCAGACCGGCCGACGCACGCGCCAGGACGAACCCGGCGAGCACGTCGGTCTCGAACCGGTCCAGTTCCTCCGCCGTGGCGGGCGCGCGACGCTCGCGCAGGTCCCGCACCGCTGCCAGCGCCAACCCGAGCCCCCTCGCCTTCACCTGGACCGCGGATCGGTCGGACGAGATGAGAACGCTTCAGGAATTCCGAAGTTACGTCAGACGGGCCTACACCACACGAGCGAGGAAGAAGGCCCTGACCACAGGCACGAGAGCTCAGTAACCCTCACGGGAACTCACGGGATATCCCACACGCTCGCGCACAGCGGCTTACGAGCACATCGACGCGCTGTTCGGCGAGGCGAGGCGCAACGTCATCGACTGGCTCCTGATCGAGCCCACTTCCGGCACCTGATGCGGGTGATCGTCTCGATGCGCGAGGGCATCATCTCCTCCGTCCCGCTGCTGCGTCGGCTGTCCGGCTCGCGTCGCAACGCCACCTACACGGCGTTCCGCGAGATCGGCAAGGTCATCCGCACGGCCGGTCTGTCAGGCGAGGCCGCGCAGCGCTTGGTCCTCTGTGCTGCCGGGCTGGGGGAAGTACACGTACAGGACGTGGCCCTCGGGGCCGGCGAGCCCGAAGGTCTCGAAGCTGAGGCGGAGGATGCCGACCCCGTCGACATGCAGCCGTTTCTCGCCCATCACCCGCTCGTAGACGTCGTGTGAGTCCCACAGAGCACGGAACGTCTCGCTGCGCTCGCGCATGTGCGCCACGAAGCCGTCGAGTTCCGCGCGGCGCGTGGCGGCGGTGGCGCGCAGACCTGCGACGGCCTGCAGGCTGATCGCTTCCCAGTCGGGATAGATCGTTCGCGCACGCGGATCGAGAAACGTGAACTCGATCAGGTTGTGCCCCGTGCTCCAGGCAGGGTTCACCCGGGCGGCGAGCGCGGTCCCGGCCAGTACGTCGCGCCCGGGGCCGACGACGAACGCGGGCAGGTCGGCCCATCGCTCCAGCAGGTGCAGTACCCCGGGCCGCACAGGAGGGGCCGGTGCGGTGTCGTTGTCCGCCGGTGCCAGCGGCGGCATCGCCAGGGACCACAAGTAGGCCCGCTCGGTGTCGTCCAGACGCAGCACACGGGCGAGAGCTGCAAGGATCTCGCGGGAGGGATGCCGGTCGCGGCCCTGCTCGATCCGGGCGTAGTAGGACGGGCTGAGCCCGGCGAGCAGGGCCAGTTCCTCACGGCGCAGCCCTTTGACCCGCCGTCTCGTGTTGTCGACGACACCGGCGGAGGCGGCGTCGATCTTCTCCCGGCGACTGCGCAGAAAGGAACCGAGCCGTTCGTCGTCATGTGTCATGCAGATCGACTTTACCGCCGCCCACGTGCGCGACGGCTTTCGTCCCGCCCGCGAAGGTGACCCTTTCAGAGACTGCCTCAAGGGGGTGTGGCACGTCGTCAGCCGTGCGGGCTGTGCCCCGGCACCGGTGGTCCGGACCCCCGTTCGCCCTTTCGATCGGGGCCGTGTGTCAGCCCGGCGTCGGCGCCGTCTCCTGCGATGCGCGCGGATGGGGCACCGCGGCCGGCGGTTCGTCGGCGAGGTCCAGGCGGGTGTTCATGTCGAGCTCGAACCTCCCGTACGGGTTCACATGGGTCCAAAACAGGGGCGATAGGCCCCGCCGGTCGGCGTCGTCCAGGGTGTCCGCCCACTTCGGCTCGGACAGGACCCGCTGAATCAGCAGGGTATTTACATGGACCAATGCGGCCTGGATGAGGTGGAGCGCGAGCATGGAGACTTCCTGGCTCTCCTTGTCGGAGCCGGTGAGGTCGCCGTCCTTGCCGTAGAACAGGTCCTGGTTCGCGGAGTTCCAGTTCTCCACGACCTGCAACCCCTCGTGGATCTCCTGCCTCAGTTCGACGTCGGCGAGGTAGTCGCACACGAACGAGGTACGCACCGCGCGGCCCAACTCCTCGATCGCCCGATAGGTGGGGTGCTTGGGCCCGCCCCGGGTGAAGCGCCGCAACACCTGTTCGGCCTCCGCCGTGCCCAACCGCAGCGCGGTGGTGTACTTCACGATCTGGTCGTACTGCTGCCGGATGAGGTCCCAGTCGATCGTGCGGGTGGACAGCACCGGGGCCAGCGTGGGCCACCTCTCGTCCTCGCCGGCAGCCGGCCGGTACAGCTTCGCCGACCCGATGTTCTTGAGCCTGGGCAGCAACCTGAAGTCCAGCATGTGGGCGAAGGCGAACCCGACGATCGAGGCGCCGTGGGTGTCGGTGTACTGCCGATCGACCACCATGTCCGTGCAGTGCCGCAACACACCCTCGATCATCGCCGCGACCTCGGACGCCGAACACGACTTGAGCTGCGAGTACACGCACACCGACTTGCGCTCCACGTGCCAGTAGATCATTACCCCGGGTCCGCGGTACCGCTGGTGCCACTCGGTCATCAGGTTCGAGGACCAGGACCCGAACTTGCGGCTGTCGGACGCGCACGCGGTCCCCGTGCCCCACCACGACTCGTCCCGCGCGGCGAACGTGGCGTTGACCAGCTTCACCAGCCCCGCGCGCAGGTTGGCCCGGTTGACGAACAGGTGCCGCACCCGCCGCAGCGTCGACTCCGACTCGCCGTGCTTGCCGGTCACCGCGACCCGCTTGATGCCCATGTTCGTCCCGAGCCCGAACAGCACCAGCAGCAACCGCCGGCGCAACACCGGCCAGGGCAGGTTCTCCCGGGTGGCCACCGAGGTGAACTCGGACAGGAACTCGGTGTCGAACTCGGCGTGTTTGAGGATGTCCAGGAGATCGATCGTCCCCCAACGACGCTCGATCTCGGTCTTGATCGCGGTCAGGTGCTCGGGCTCCTCCTGCTTCGGCCGAGGCGAGACCTTGATCCACGGCTCGCCGTGCCGCCGCACGATCGCCACCCCACCGGTGGTGTCCTCGACCAGCGCCTTCTCGAACCTGTCCAGGCAGTCCCGTAGTTGCGTTTGAAGGGCCTCGACGAACGCGTCCGGGTCCTGGGGGTGTCGGATCGCGTCGTAGTGCACGTCGCGGTTGTCCTCGAAGTCGGCCGGCAGGTCGTCCTCCGGGTTGCGCCACCGGTTCGCCCCCGCGACCCAGATCTCCCGGCGCCGCAACGCGTCCCGCAGCGCGACCACCACGCACAACTCGTAGGGGACCCGCTCCACCCGGCCCTTGTCGTCCACCACCGCGGCCCGCCACTGGTCCGGCACCACGCCCTCCAGCGGGACCGACTCCGCCGCCTCGAAGAACGCCCCCTCCTTCAACGGCTGGTCCAGATACCGCTGGAGCAGGTCGATCGCGTCCATCACCGGCCGATACGCGGTGTTGTTGCACTTCAGGTCCAGCGACTTCAGCAACGGCTTGAGCATCCGCCGCCAGTGCGCCGAGTAGGCCGAACGCAACACCGTGCGCACCCGCGCCTTGTACCGGCCTCGTTCGCCGCCGCCTCCGCGGCCAACGCCTTCAGCGTCCGCTCCCCGCCGACCACGGGGTAGATCACCCGCTTGACCGTCCCGGCCGGCTGCGCGAGGGCCGCCTCCGCCACCCGCAGCAGCATCGCCTCCTTGCCCGCACCTTCTTCGCCTCGCCGGCCAACTCCTTGTCGACCCTGCGCTCCGCGCGGGTGTTGATCTTCTGCACGAGCTGGATGAACAACTCCACCAACGCGTCGGCGATCTCCGTCTGCCGCACGTGGCACAGCGCGGCCAACAATGTCAGGCGCATCGCCGGCTTCATCCGCGCCAGGTTCGCCGGGTACTCCTTGGCCGCCCGCGCCCGCCAAGCGTCGACCAGCTTCTCCGACACGTCCGCGAACAGATCCGCCGGCAACTCCAGCCGCCGCACCCGCGCGAGCTTGTCCACCTCCGCGAGCAGACTCTCCAACCCCGGGGCGCCCGGGTCGGTCTTCAACTCCGCGAAAAACGCCCGACCACCACCCGCCACCGCCACCGGGTCCGGGCCGCCGGCCGCCTCGTCCGCGATCAACTCCTCCAGGCGCTCGCGCGTCGTGGCCGACAGTCGATCACACGTCGTGCGGCAGAACCGCCTGTCGAACTCGGTGACCGCCCTGCCGACCAACCGCGCGACCTGCCTCGGCGCGGGCGGCTCGATGTGCTCGTGGCGACAGCGCGCCACCACCGCGGCCGCCAGGCGCTCGCGCGACAGCTCAACCGGGCACAGCTCCGCCGCCAGCCACTCGGCCAACCCCACCTGATCGGCCCGGGTGTTCGCCCGAAACCCGTAGATCTTCCGAATCTCCGTGCGGTGGGCCTTGATCCGGTCGCCCTGCCAGTCGTACGAGCCCCATGCACCGGCCTCCACCTTCACCTGCTGGGCCACATACGTTACCGCGGCGTCCGGGACCTCCCGCGCCGTCTCCGGAAACCGGGCCTCCACCTCGAAATACTTCAGCATCAGGGCGAACCCCAGCCGATTCGCCCCGGACTTGTTGCGCAACCGCTTCATGTCGTCTTCGAGCAGCGTCCAGACCTCGATCAGGTCCTCGGGCTCCCACTCCTGCAACACCCCGGTCTCCTCCCAATCGGCACGATCTCGACCAAGGTGACGCAGGGACACCAATTCGATGACAAGAAACCGAAAGAACAGGACAAGAGCGACCCGGATCGGCTACGGAGAGCTACTCGCCACTTCGTCGCAGCTATACGAGCGCAGGGCCGTGTCGGTAAGACTGGTGCAGCCAGGTACAAGCGTTTGACTTAGACCAGGTCAGCTGGGTGTCTCGCGTTCCGGTCGGCCTGGTTCTGCTGCCACTGCTCCATGACCTGCCGGAGGGGCGCGTTCACGAGGAGCAGGAACTCGGCAGCGACGCCGAAGCGGGCGCCGGCCGGGGTCGCGGCCCCGAGGATCTCCGCCGCACGCTGCGATGCGGCGATCAGGGCGTCGTTCATTTGCAGAGCCGCAAGGGTGGACCGGACCCAGAGCTCGTCGTCGACGACATAGCGTTCGCGGCGCCCGCCGGGAACTCGTTCCCGCTTGAGTAGTCCCTGCGGTTCGAGGAAGGCGACGGTCTGCGAGATCGACGCGGGACTGACGCGAAGCCGCTGGACCAGATCAGCGGCGGTGAGGGTACCGGAGTCATCGACATACAGGCAGGCCAGCATCCTGGCCGCCATCCGGGGCATCCCCTGCTGCTCGAGGAGCGTGGCGAAGGATTCCGTGAGGTTCTGGACCGCCTGGGGGTCACGCCCATGGCTGCTGTCGCCGACCGGCGGCGCCGGAGACTTGGCCTGCCTGTGCCGGCGCGCACGCTGCTTGGTGGCCTCCTGCGCCCGCTGCGCCCCGTAATCGTCGGGTCCGCCGTTGCGGGTGACCTCCCGCATGATGGTCGAGGCGGGCCGCCCGAGACGCCGGCCGATCTCTGTGAATCCGAGCCCCGCGGCCAGTCCCGCAGCGATCTGCCGGCGGTCCTCATTGGTGAGTCTGTCTCCGGGCATCGGTGCTCGTCCCCCATCTGCCGGCGTGCGCTGGGCCTCGGCGCCCGCACTCCCGCCGCACAGTATGCATTCACTCGAACTCCATTGCAATACAAACCTTGATCACCCATTGCATTCAGTGCCACGTTCATTGCAATATCGACCATTCGTTGCGTCTGAGCAGGCATAGCAAGCCTTCTCTTCATGTTGACCGATCAATGAATGCAATGTACTGTCGCAGACGTTCAGCGATGCATGAACGCCCTGTCGCGGTACGCGAGGTGCACCCCCGACCCTCGTGCGTCGCCCACGAAAAGCCCATGAGCGCCACGCCGGGACGGGTCTCGCAAGATCAAACACTGTAGGTAAGGAAATTCATGATGGGACAAGGCAACAGCGGCTTCTCCAAGGCCGGACTGAACAGACTGCGCGAGGTGCTGGCAGGGCATGTCGAGTCCGGGAAGATCCCCGGACTCGTCGCCCTGGTCAGCCGGGGTGACGAGACGCACGTCGAAGCGATGGGAACGATGCTCCATGACGGTGGCGCGCCGATGCGCCGGGACACGATCTTCCGGATGGCCTCGACGACCAAGCCGGTCGCAGCCGCGGCGACAATGGTGCTGCTGGATGAGTGCCGGCTGCGGCTGGACGACCCGGTAGATCGGTGGCTGCCCGAGCTCGCTGACCGGCAGGTGCTCAAGCGGCCCGACGGCCCGCTGGACGACACCGTGCCGGCGCGGCGGCCGATCACCGTGCGGGACCTGCTCACTAACACGTTGGGGCTCGGGCTGGATATGACGGCGCGGACCGCTCCGATGATGAGCGCGTTCTTCGAGCAGGGGGTTTACGGCCAGGAGGACGGATGGATGTTGCCGGCACCGGACCCGGATGAGTGGATGCGCCGCCTGGGCACGCTCCCGCTGATGTATCAGCCCGGCGAGCGGTGGCTGTACAACGTCGGTGACGACGTGCTCGGTGTGCTGGTGGCCAGGGTCACCGGCCAGTCGTTCGAGGAGTTCCTGCGTGAGCGCATCTTCGATCCGCTGGGTATGAAGGACACCGGTTTCCACGTGCCCGCCGACAAGATCGACCGGCTGCCGCCCCTGTACGCCCCCGATTGGCAGACCGGAGAGTTCCTCGTGGAGGACGAGGTCGAAGGGGGACACCACAGCAAGCCTCCGGCGTTCCAGTCAGGCGGCGGCGGACTCGACTCAACCGTCGACGACTATCACGCCTACTTCCGGATGCTGCTCAACCACGGGATGCACGGGACCCAGCGGATCCTGTCCCGGCCCGCCGTTGAGCTGATGACCACCAACCGCCTCACGCCCGAGCAGACAGCCGCCCTCCAGGCCTGGGCCCGCAGTGTCGTCCATCTGTCGCACGGCCAAGGACAGCACGGCGGCTGGGGCTTCGGGATGACGGTGCGCACCTACCGCGGCGACTACGCTCCCATCGGCCAGTTCGGCTGGGACGGCGGCACCGGCACCACCACCTACGCCGACCCGGACAACCAGCTCGTCGGCATCCTGCTCACCCAGACCGGGATGTCCACCCCGGATTCGGCGCGGGCCATCCACGACTTCTGGACCACCCTCTACCAGGCCATCGACGACTGACCCGCCTACCTGGTCGAGGCCGGTCCGGCAGAAAACCTCGACCAGGCTCCAGCCTTCGACGCCTCCATGTTCTTCTTGCTCGCGCAATGGGCCGTTTGTGAGAGCAGCGTTTGCCGGGATGAGGCTCGTCAGGGATGACGTGGGCTACCCGGTGTTTGCGTCATGAGGTGCCGGTCACCATGTCCGCGTAAGGACGGGAGGGGGTTATTGGGTGTCGTCGTCACCGTCATGTGTGTGCGGTTGCCGCAGTCCCTGGAGGAGCAGTTCGATCAGCCGGCGGGGGTCGTAGCGGGGGTCGCCGTCCTGTCCGATGCAGAGGTTGCCGATGCCGCGCATCAGCTCGTACGACTGTATGCCGGGCCTGATGTCGCCGGTGTCGCCCGCGGCGTCGAGCAGTTCGGCACAGACGGGCATCAGGCGATCGAGGAAGTGGGTGTGCAGCGCGGCGAAGCGGTCACTGTCGGACTGCAAGGCGTCGGCGAGTCCGTGCTTGGTGACCAGGAAGTCGACGAAGAGGTCGACCCACTGGCGCAGCGCCTCGAACGGGGAGGCGGCGTCGGCCAGCAGTTTCGGACCGGCCTCGGCGCACGCCTCGATCTGGTGGCGGTAGACGGCGGTGACGAGTTCCGCCCGGGTCGGGAAGTGGCGGTAGAGCGTCCCCAGCCCGACGCCCGCCCGGGCCGCGATCTCCCGGATCGGTGCGTCGATCCCCGAGGTCACGAACACCTCCGCGGCGGCGTCGAGCAGCGTCTGCTGGTTGCGCACCGCGTCTGCTCGCTTGCTGCGGGCGGACGCCCCTTTGGACTGGCCTGCAGTGGGCACCGCGCTCTCCTTCCAACCGGCCGTTTGACGAAACGGATCGCTGATCCGTATCTTAAGTGGAACAACGATCCGCTTTCAGCGTAGCTGAATGCGGGCACTCCGCCATACCTGCCGCCGGTCGCACGCGACCGGCGGCTGAGGCCATCGAAGGGCGTGCTCATCATGACTGAACCTGCTTACACAGCCGACACCCCCCGTACACCCGCTCCGGTCCTCTCCGTCAGCCCGGTGGTGCTACCGGCTCCCGGCCGCGCAGTGGACCTGCAGGTGCGCATCTCCACCCCGGTGACCGGGAGCGAGCTGCCGGTCATCCTCCTCTCGCACGGTCTCGGCTTCTCCAACAACCTCTCCTCGCTGAACGGCTACGCCCCGCTCGCGAACTTCTGGGCGGCACACGGCTTCGTCGTGATCCAGCCGACCCATCTGGACTCCAGGACGCTGAGCCTGGATCCCGACGCCCCCGGGGCTGCCGCGCACTGGCGCACCCGGGCCGAGGACATGACGCGCATCCTCGACCAGCTCGACGCGATCGAGGCCGCCGTCCCGCAGCTCGCCGGCCGCCTCGACCCCAGTCGGGTCGCCGTCGCCGGGCACTCGATGGGCGGGCACACCGCGAGCCTGCTGCTGGGCGCCCGGCTCACCGATCCCCACGACGGAACGGAAGTGAACCTGGCCGATCCCCGGATCAAGGCGGGCGTACTGCTCGCCGCGCCCGGCCGGGGCGGTGACGCCCTCACCGAGTTCACCGTCGAGAACTACTCCTTCTTCCTGACCACGGACTTCTCCAGGATGACGACGCCTACGCTCGTGGTCGCCGGCGACAAGGACGACTCCGCCTTCCTGACGGTCCGGGGCCCGGACTGGCACGCCGACCCGTACGTCCTCGCCCCGGGCCCCAAGTCCCTGCTCACCCTGTTCGACGCGGAGCACGGGCTCGGCGGGGTCTCCGGATACGACGTCGCCGAGACCACGGACGAGAACCCCGAGCGGGTCGCCTCAGTCGCACGGCTCACCTGGGCCTACCTGCGCAGCGAGCTCTACCCCGGGGACTCCGCCTGGCAGACGGCGCGTGACGCGCTGGCGACCGGCACCGACCCGCTCGGACGGGTCGAATCCAAGTAGTCGAAGTACCGGTCAGCGCCCGCACGAGATGGCCGCGAAGCTGTAGCGGCCCAGCACGTTGAGGTTGCGGTGCTTGAGCGGCGACAGCCGGGCGACGTCCTCGTCCCGGATCTCGTGGCCCTCGGCTCGGAGCTGCGCGACAGCGGCGTCGAGGTACCGCGTCGTCCATCTACCGGCGGGTCGCCCCGCGCACGTTCGGACATCTTGATGCGCCGCAATGAAGATCAGCCTCTGACAGTCGTTTTGACCCTTCGGGTACCGGCATTGACCCTATTGATCCGTTCGCTTCGGCAATCGATCATCGGGGGCAGTAGCGCTTTCTCGCCTCTGGGAGGATCTTCATGATTCGCCGCGCATCGCTAGCCGTCCTGCTCGCCGTCGGCGCCCTCACCGTCATCAGCTCGCCCGCGCACGCCCGTGCCTGCATGATCGACTACCACTGCGAAACGTACTACTACAGCGATTCCGACCACACCACGCTGGTGGGGATCAAGTACGAGAACTGCGTCGGGGACGAGACGTGGGTGGGCAGGCGCGGGTCGTATCCGGAGTTCCACGAGACCCCCTGCTGAGCGTCTGCACCTGATCGCGCTCGGTGGAACTGCGCGAGCGCGGCCGCCTCGAACCCCCTGGTGTCCGCCGGGGGGTTCCACTTTCAAGGTCGTTTGAGGCGGCTTACCAGCCGGTGGCTTGCGGGACCATCGGCTGTTGACAGCCGTATCCGGAGGAGGCCCAGAGACGATGACCCTGCTGTGACCTGGGAATTCGCGGCTCTGGACACGGCACTGTACTGAGGCTCTGTCGGGTCCGCGCATGTTACCGGCTGGTATTGGCTGTTCCATTGTTCCCCGAGGCTGGGATCGGCTGCGGCGCGGCGAGAGATTTCTCCGAGGCCGTGTCGATCTGCGGGCCGCTCGTTCGACGATGTGGATGCGAGGTCGAGAGGCGGCCCCGCCGGATGAGGAGAACGCGATGCCGAAGTACATGCTGATCATGCGGGGCACCGACGAGTCGAACGCGGCCATGATGGCCAACATCGACGAGATGATGGCCACGAGCCGCCAGTTCATCGAGGAGATGGTCAAGGCCGGCGTTCTCCTCGCGGCCGAAGGGCTGGACGATCCGGGCCGGGGCGTCGTGGTCGACTTCAGCGGTGAGGCCCCGGTGGTCACTGATGGGCCGTACGGAGAGACCAAGGAACTGTTCGGTGGCTACTTCCTGCTCGATGTCGCCTCGAGACAGGAGGCGGTCGAGTGGGCCAAGCGGGTCCCGGCGGTCCGCGGGTCCAAGATCGAGGTCCGGCGGGTGGCCGAGGCCGACGAGGTCCCGCAGGGCAGCGAGAGCAACGGCCAGATCTGATGGGTACGGCCGATGTCGAGGCCGTCTGGCGGATCGAGTCGGCGCGGATCGTCGCCGCGCTGACCCGGTTCACCGGCGATTTCGGGCTGGCCGAGGACGCGGCCCAGGAGGCGGTGGCTGAGGCGCTGGTGTCGTGGCCGCTCGCCTCTCCGGCCAATCCGGCCGGCTGGCTGATGGCCACGGCCCGGCGGCGGGCGATCGACGCGATCCGCCGCCGGACCGCCCTCCAGGACCGATACGCCCTGCTGGCGGCCGACCCCGCGGTCGACTCGGCGGTCGACGAAGAAATCGATCCCGACAAGATCGACGACGACGTGCTGGCGCTGATGTTCGTCAGCTGCCACCCGGTGCTCTCCCCCGAGGCCCGGGTGGCGCTGACCCTGCGCGTGGTCGGCGGCCTGTCCAGCGAGGAGATCGCCCGCGCGTTCCTCGTACCCGTGCCGACCGTGCAGGCCCGCATCACCCGAGGCAAGAAGACGATCGCGGCGGCCGGGGTGCCGTTCGAGCTGCCACCGGCCGCCGAGCGCCGGGAGCGGCTGGGCGGCGTGCTCAGCGTCCTCTACGTGATCTTCACCGAGGGGTCGACGGCCACGTCGGGCGACCGGCTGCTGCGCCCCGACGTCGCGTACGAGGCGATCCGGCTGGCCCGCACGCTGGCCGCGCTGCAGCCGGACGAGCCCGAGGTGCACGGCCTGCTCGCGTTGTGCGAGCTGACGGCCGCGCGCTTCCCGGCCCGGACCGGCCCGGACGGCACGCCGATCCTGCTCGAGGACCAGGACCGGCGGCGGTGGGACTTCTCGGCGATCCGCCGTGGGCTGGCCGCGCTGGCCAAGGCATCGACCCGCGGCCTCGGTCCCTACGGCCTGCAGGCCGCGATCGCCGCCGCCCACGCGTCGGCGCCCTCGGTCGAGGCGACCGACTGGGACCGGATCGTGCTGCTCTACGAGGCGCTCGGCCGGGTCGCGCCCTCGCCGGTGGTCGAGCTCAACCGGGCCGTCGCCGTGGCCATGGCCTCGGGTCCGGCGCAAGCCCTGGCCATCGTGGACGAGCTGATCGCCTCGGACCGGCTCCCCGGTTCGCATCTGCTCCCGACCGTACGCGGTGAGCTGCTGGCCCGGCTCGGCCGGCGACCGGAAGCGCGCGCCGAGCTGGAGCTGGCCGCCCGGCTGTGCGCCAACCAGCGCGAACGCTCAGTGCTGCTGCGCAAGGCGGCCGCGCTGGACTGACTTCCCCAGCGCGGCCGACCCGGATGCCGACGACCGCGACGATCGCGTCGGCCACGTCGGCGAATCCCGAACGCGGACGGCATAGAGCCCGACGACGCCCACGCGAACTGCCCGGTCAGCGAGCTGACCTGCACGATCCGGTCATGCGAGGCGCAGGGCGGGCAGGGTGGCCCGCAGCACGGCCAGGTTGGCCAACACGTTGTGTCGATGACGGCCCGCTCCTCGGCCGCCGGGGTCTGCTCGACCGAGCCGAACAGCCCGTACCCGGCGTTGTTGACCAGCACGTCGAGCCCGCCGGCGACGTCGACAGCCGCGCGCAGCACCTCCTCGGCCTCGGGCGCGGTGATGTCCAGCGCGAGCGGAGTTGGGGTCCAGCCAAGGTGAACCCAAAAGCCGCCACGCGATGATCTTGGTGTGCTGATCCCCTGCGGTCCCTTTAGCACCGGCGAACTGCTTGTGTCCGGGGTTCCGGGTTTCTGATCTTCTCAGGCCTTGGGCTGGGGATGATCACGCGGGCGAGGCGTGAGGCGCCTTGGAAGCTGGGCGTCGAGTGGGGTGGGCATGGCCTCGATCGAGAGGACCGCGTATCCGCGGTTCAAGCGGCTGATCACCGCGCGTGAGCTTCATGTGTTCTTCACTCCGAGCGAGGAGGAGCGGGTCTGGGCCGAGGAGGTCACGGATTCCGACGAGCACCAGCTCGCGCTGTTGATCGCGTTGAAGTCGTATCAGCGGATGGGGTGTTTCCCGAAGGCGTACGACGTGCCGGACCAGGTGGTGGAGTTCGTGCGCCGGGCAGTGGAGCTGGCGGAGAGTACATTGCCGGTGTACGCGTCGGGCCGGACGGCCGAGCGGTACCGGTCGTGGGTGCGTGAGCGGTGCCAGGTGCGTTACGACGGCCCGGCGGCCCGCGCTCTGGCCGAGGAGACGATGCGCGTCGAGGCGGCGTCGAAGAACAATCCGGCGGACCTGATCAACATCGCGCTGGAGAAGCTGGTCGAGGCCGGGCTGGAGATCCCGCGGTTCTCGACGCTGGACGCGATGGCGTCCGCGGTGCGTGGGCAGGTCAACGAGGAGATCCTGGCGGGGATCCGGGGCCGGATAACCGGAGAAGAGCGCCGCCGGCTGCTGGGGCTGCCCGATGTGACCGGGCTGGACGGCAAGACGCTGTTCAACGCGCTCAAGCAGAACCCGCGCCGGGCGACCTGGTCGCACTTCAAGCGGCTCAAGGGCCATCTGGAGTGGGTGGACGGGCTCGGCGATCCGGGGAAGTGGCTTGAGGGCGTCGCATCGTCGAAGGCCGCGGACTTCGCGGGCGAGGCGGAGGCCTAGGACGCCGGGACCTTGAAGGACTACACCGAGGGCAAGCGGGTGGCGTTGATCGCATGTCTGGCGGCCAAGGCGCGGATGCGGGCCCGGGACGATGTGGCCACGATGTTCTGCAAACGGATGGCGGCGAAGGCGAAGAAGGCCCGCGAGGAGTTGGCAGAGATCCATCGCCAGCAGCAGGAGATCGTGGAGGCGCTGATCGGCAACTACCGCACCCTGCTCCAGCAGGTCGATACGGAAGGGCCCGCGCAGCGGGCTCGGTCGAGGGCGGCGGCGTTGACGAAGGACGCCCTGGACGCGCTGGAGGGCTTGGAGGAGGACGCGGGCCCGGCCGAGGTCGCCGAGCGGCTGGGCGGGAAGGTGTCGGCGGTGGAGGGGTCGGCGGGTTCGAGGCCCAGTACGCGCAGATCGAGAAGGTGTCCGCCCATCACGGCGACAACTGGGAGGTGCTGCTGCACGGGCATCTGAAGGCCGACCGGCCGGTGATGTTCGACCTGACCGATGTCATCGAGCTGAAGGGCACCAGCGAGGACACCGGCGTCCTGGACGCCCTGCTGCACGCCAAGACGCACCGCACCCCGGCTCGCGACTACATCCCCGACCGCGGGGCGGACGGTCGGAGGGTCGATGTCTCCTTCGCGACGCAGAACTGGCAGAAGGTCATCCGGGATCGCCGCAGGCCCGGCTACTTCGTGCGCCGTCACTTCGAGGCGATGGTCTTCTACTACCTCGCCGATGAACTGCGCACCGGGGATGTGGCGGTGATCGGGTCGGAGGAGTACGCCGACTGGTCCGAGCAGCTGCTGTCCTGGGAGCAGGTGGAGGCGAAGCTACCGGAGTACCTGGTGGAGGTCGGTTTCTGCGCGCCCGGCGAGAGCGTGCCGTTCGACGGCCGGGCGCTGGTGGCCCTGTTGCGTGGGCGGTTGGCCGGGGTGGCGGCGGAGGCGGACGGGGGGTATCCCGACAACGACGAGCTGTTCATCGACCCGGACAGCGGGGTGCCCAAGCTCAAGGCGCGGCGGGCGAAGGGGCCCCGCAAGGGCGCCGAGCGGCTGGAGCAGGCGATCAAGGCGCGGATGCCGGAGCGGTCGCTGCTGGGCATCGTGGCCCGCACCGCCTACTGGATCGAGTGGTGGCACCGGTTCGGGCCGGCCTCCGGCAACGACCCGAAGCTGAAGGATCCCTTCGGCCGCTACGTGATCACCACGTTCGTCAAGGGCACCAACATGACGTTCGCCGAGGCTGCCCGGCACATCGCCGGGGTCAGCGCGCACGAGCTGTCGGTGGCGGCCCGCCGGCACACGACCACCGCCAAGCTGAACGAGGCGCTCACGGACGTGGTGAACGCGCACGCCAAGCTGGACATGTCCCGCGCGTGGCGCAACGGCACCACTGCGGCGGCCGACGGCACCCACATGGACACCTACCTGGACAACCTCCTCGCCGAGACCTCGGTGCGGTACGGGGCCGTGGGCGGCATCGCCTATCACTGTTCACGCACTTCGTGCCGTGCGGGGTGTGGGAGGCGGTCTACATCATCGAGGGCCTGCTGAAGAACGCAAGCGAGGTCCAGCCGGGCACGATCCACGCAGACACCCAGGGCCAGAGCTATCCGGTGTTCGCGCTCGCGCACCTGCTGGGAATCGATCTCATGCCCAGGATCCGGAACTGGAAGGACTGCCTGTTCTTCCGCCCGTCGCGCAACGCCGTCTACGAGCACATTGACGCCCTGTTCGGCGAGGCGGGACGCAACGTGATCGACTGGGATCTGATCGAGACCCACTTCAAGGACCTGATGCGGGTCACGGTCTCGGTCCGCGAGGGCACGATCTCCTCGACGCTGCTGCTCAAGCGGCTGCGCTCCGGCTCTCACAAGAACGCCACCTACACCGCCTTCCGCGAGGTCGGGCGGGTGATCCGGACCGTCCAGCTGCTGCGGTATCTCTCGGACGGGCCGCTTCGGGGCCGGGTGACGGCTGCGACCAACAAGGTGGAGGCGTTTAACGGCTTCAGCGACTGGGTGCGGTTCGGGCAGCGCGGCACGGTGGCGCACACCGACCCCGTCGAGCAGGAGAAGGACGTGAAGTTCACCTCGCTGCTGGCCAACCTGCTGATCTTCCACAACACCCTGGACATCGCGGACGTGGTGCGGCAGCTGCAAGCCGAGGGCTGGGAGATCGACCCGCTGGACCTGGCCGAGATCTCGCCGTACCTGACCGAGCACGTCAACAGGTTCGGGGTCTACTCCACTCACGAGCTGGGGATTGCCCCGGAGGATTACGACACCCGCCTCGACGTCGACTTCAGCACGCTGGAGGACGAACGGGTCCCGGCCGCTTGAACCGTCTTCTCGGCCTGGCGCAGGAGCGATCAGGAGGGCACGGGGGCGCACCCGACACGTTGGGCCGTTCGTTGTACCCGGTGGACCGACTCCATCTGAACCTGTCGATCCGCGCGACGCTGCCCGGCCCGCGCACCCCGCAGAGTGCAGCCACGGCAGACCCCGCGTGCCCTTGCCCGAAGCGGCGCAAGTGTGCCCCTTCGGGCGGTGGGCAGAGTGGTCGGGTCTCGTAGGGTGAATTGATGAGCACTGATGCAGCGAGCGATTATTCGATGTCAGCCAAGGATGTAGTCGCGCTTGTGAAGCGGCTCGACGCCCACGGCGTGGATGCGTGTGTTGGGGGCGGGTGGGGCGTGGATGCGCTGCTCGGGAAGCAGACACGGGAACATTCCGACCTTGACGTATGGGCGCCGGCAGCACATCTTGAGCAGTTGTTCGTCGCGTTCGCGGAGGCTCGTGTCGACCGGATCTTCCCGTGGCCTGGTGACAGGCCGTGGAACTTCGTCTTGCATGACGGTGTTCGGCTGCGGGTCGACTTGCACCTCTACGAGCAGCTCGCGGACGGATCACTGCACTACGGATCCGTGGTGGATGGCGGTCCCTTTCCGGCTGAAGCACTCGCCGGACGTGGTTCGATTGCCGGGACTTCGGTGCGGTGCGAGTCGGCCGAGTGGGCGGTGCGCTGGCATACCGGCTATCCGGCTCGTGATGTCGACCGCCACGACGTGCCCTTGCTGTGCCAGCGGTTTGGGATCCCCCTGCCTGAGGGCTTCGCGCCGCTTGAGGAGCGTTCCCCAAGCGGCACGGCGTAGACGCAGGCGCGCGGGCCAGAGGCCGCGGGCCTGCCCTGCCGAGAAGAGAGAAGGCTTCGTACATGAGGCGGTACATCCTCACCGGTACGCCGGGCGCCGGTAAGACGTCGATCCTGCGGGGTCTGGCCGACCTCGGTTACACGGGGGCGGCCGGAATACGCCAGAAAGGGGCCGTTGGCTGCTGTAGTCGCAGCTCAGCGGGTTCGGCGGTAGGCGGAGCTACAGCCAGAGTTTCGAGTGGAGGTCAGCGTGCGGTGCGACGAGATGATCTACTTCTCCCGCCCCCGGCTCGGGGCATTCTTTCCACCTCGCTCTTCTTCGCGATTGCCCTCGGCGAACGTGGAGGTGGACCTTCCATGCCGTAGCGTTCACCCGGAAGGTGCGTCCGTTCTGTGCGATGTTGTGATCTCAGCAATCCGATCATCGCAGGGTCGGAGGCACCTTCTTCACTTATCGATCTTCATGACGAACTCCCGGCTGAATAGCCCAGGCTGACGGAACTCAGGTGGGTGTGGTGCAGGCACCGGGACATCCTCCCTGGTGGCCGGCGGTCACCTCAGGTCAGGTGTCCGGGCTACGGGGCCAAGCTCAGCGCCTGTTTGGTGCTTTTCAGGTGTCTGGCGTGTCCAACGATGTGGGTGTCTGTTGTGCACCGCGCCAGCGCCAGGTGATGATCATGGCTGCGATGGTCGCCGATACGGGCAGGTTTATGCCGAGGTCGTCGGGCCATGGCCACTGATGCGCGCCGAACCATAGGGACGCGCCGAGGTTGACGAGCCAGCCGGCGAGGCCACCGAGCAGGGCCGTTGTGACGGCGATCCGGGCGATTGCCACGAGTCGGGGGCCCGACTTCAGCCACGGGTGGCGGAGGCCGCGTCGCTGCAACCAGGCGCCGGTCAGTGTAGCCACGACGGCGGAACTGATGCCGATCGACGTGAAGGACGAGACCAGGAGACTCGCCTGCCCGCTGATCAGCCCTCCGACCCCGGCGAGCAGTGTTGGCGCCACATAGGCCACCAAAACCTCACGCCAGAGCGTGAATCGCGCTTTTCCGGGAGGTAATTCGTGTGGTGTCTTTCGCATAGCGACCTTACCTCGTCTGATGCATCGCAGGAAATGGCGGTTAGCCACGAAAACATGCGGCCCAGGTGGTGCGGGAATTTCGGAAATTTGAATCTGTGCAATGATCGGGATTTGTGGTGCGGCGGTACGCGGGATTGCGGCGGTGCGGTTCATACTGGTCGGCCAAGAAGGGCCCGACCGTGGCTTTTGGCGGCGCGGATCAGCGATCATTCGACGGTCGGGATGTTGTGGTGTAACGCCTGTTCCTCATCGTGATCGTGTATCACCCGGCCAGGGTTCGGCCTTGTCGTACGGGTGGAACGCTCCAGCCGTTCCGTGGAGATCTCGGAGAGCCGGTTCGATCCTGTCCACGCATGCAGGGCTGTGCGCCAGCCGTCGTCGGTGCCTGCCCAGGCGATGTAGCCGTCGGGGCGGATCAGCGCAGCGGGACCGTCGTCGTGGCGCTCGGCCTGGACGAGTTCGGTTTGGGCTGGCGGGGTGCCGGGCGGGCGGAGGAGCAGGAACCCGGATGACCGCAGCTGTCCGACGGTCGTGCCGTCGGACAGCATGATCGTCGTGGCGCGGGTACCAACCAAGGGGTGCTGGCCGCGGGTTCGCGGGTAGCGCAGGGCGGTACCGGACAGACCACCGACCATGAAGCGGGTGACCATGGGCAGGCTGAGCAACCAGGTGCCTACACGGTCGCGGATCGCGCGGGAAACGCGTCCGCCGAGTGTGATGCTGCGCATCATCGCGCCGCTGGTTCGCAGCGCTCGGCGACCAACGGGGTGACGTTCCTGGTGATAGGTGTCGAGTATCTGCTCGGGCGCGCCGCCGAGGACGGCGTCAAGCTTCCATGCCAGGTTGATCGCGTCCTGGATCCCGGTGTTCATCCCCTGACCGCCGACGGGCGAGTGGACGTGGGCGGCGTCGCCGGCGAAGAAGGTCCGGCCGTGACGGTACTGCTCGATCTGGCGCTCGTCGCAGTGAAACCGCGATGCCCAGCCGATTTCCTGTACCCCGACCGCACGTCCCATCGCACGGTCGAGCACCTCACGCACATCGGCCGCATCGATCCCGGCGGTTTCCGGCACCTGACGGCGGCGGTCCCAGGTCATCGAGCGGTACCAGCCGTTGCCGTACGGGGCAAGAAAGCCGAACGCGTCCCGGGCGCACGCTCCCACGGTCAGTTGTCCTCCGGTCGGCGGCCGCGTCGGCCGCACGTCGGCCAGGACGACCGAGGACAGCACCGTTTCGCCGGGGAACGCCACGCCGAGTAGGCCGCGCGTGGTGCTGTGCGCGCCGTCGGCCGCGATCACCCAGGTGGCCCGCACCTGCGAGGTGTCCCTGGTGCTCGTCGCCCGCACGACCAGGGTGACGCCGTCCTCGTCCTCCGACAGGCCCACGAGTTCGACTCCGCGGCGCACGTCGACGCCGTGTTCGCGGTCGTAGTCCGCCAGCAGGCGGTCCACGTTGGTCTGCGGAGTCACCAGGGTGAAGGGGTAGGGCGAGTCGTCCCGGTCGAGCCGCAGGGCCGCACCCGGCCACAAGGCGACGCGAGTCGCGCGTTCGCCGAGTTCGAGTAGCTGCTCGGTGATGCTCCGACCACCGACGGTTCGACTCGCCAGCAGCTCCAGGGTGCGCGGTTGGATGGTGAACGCTCGGCTGGCCGGGTTGGGCGACTGCCGGCGTTCCAGCACCACCACATGGCGGCCCGCACGGGCCAGATCACCCGCGGCGGTCATCCCGGTGGGGCCGCCGCCGATCACCGCGACGTCGTAACGGTCCACGGTAGGCATCTCGCTACCTCATTTCTCTGGCTGGGCCCGGTTGCGGGTGGCCGCGAAGCCTGATTGAGTTGCCCATGCAACTCAGAAGCTACGCTGACTTGCACACGAAAGTCAACGAGGAAGGAGGCGATCGTGAGCCTGGCCGAAACCGGTGGCAGCCCGGCAGAACCGCTCGATGAGGAACACCTACAGGACTGGATCGCGCTGGTGAAGGTTCTGCTGGTGCTGCCCGGCGCGTTGGAAGCACAGCTCCTTCGTGACTCCGACCTGACGCTGCTCGGCTACATGATCTTGGCGCGGCTGGCCGACACCCCCGATGAGACTTTGCAGATGAGCCAGATCGCCACGATGGCGAACGGATCTCTGCCCCGGACCTCGCAGGCGGTCGGACGACTGGAGGATCGGGGATGGGTACGCCGGACCGTCATCAGCGGGCGCGGCCAAGGCCGGCGTTTCACGGTCGCCTCTCTGACCGAGGCCGGTCGCGCGCAGCTGGCGGGGGCGACGCCGGAACACACCGCCCTGGTTCGTCGTCTGGTCCTTGAGCCTGCAGGTGATCAGTTCGGTGTGGTCGGGTCGGTTGCGCAGCGCATCGTCGAAGCGCTGGGACTACCTGTGCGGCCAACCGCTAATTGATGGGCCGATCCGCTTGATGTCGATACCAACCGTGTCGCTCGGACAACACCGGATCCACATTCTGGGTTCCGCGCACGACGACACCCAGGCCCACCGCTGCGGGCCCGAGCCGCTTCTCAACGCGTCGACGGCGCTTGCGCGTCCTGGACGGCCGGTGCACCTGGAGCCATGTGCCGCCAAGCCTCCGGCGGACCGCTCCGCGTCGGGAGCCGTCGAGAGCCTCGAGGTGATCTGCCAGCGCTCGGGGATCACGGTGACGGTCCCGGCCGCTCGGTCGATTTTCGAGGTGCTCGAGGACGCCGGAGTCAGCGTGCTGGGTTCGTGTTTGGAGGAAGCGGGTCGCCGGCTTCTTCACAGGTGTCGTTTAAGGCATCGGCGATCTGCTGAAGGGACTGTGGGATCTCGGCGTCGCCCTCAGCTCGTGCATGTTCCACCTCGGCCCCCAATGCAACGACTTCATCAGCGGCCTATGGGACGGCCTCCACCAGCTCTTCACCGACCCGGGAGCCTTCTTCAACAACCTCTCAAGTGGGCGAGGACCCGTGGAGGGAGCTGGCGTAGACCTGTCAGGGCGCCCATGTTGATGCGCGTAGGACCCGTAGGGCGGGAACATCCAGGTGAGACGGAGTCCGTCGTGGAGAGGGGCGGGGCGACCGATCGAGCGACGGGCCGTGTTAGCTCGGAACCTTGAGACCGTCCAGCACGATGCGCAGGGCCCGTTCGATGGCCTCGTCTCCGCCAGGGGTTGTTACGTGGGCAAGGGCCCGCAGGAGCAGGGACACGTCGTCCACGGTGACGTCCGCTCGGGCCGCTCCGGCCTTCTGGGCGCGTTCAAGAGCGCGTCCGACCGCGCCTAGGAAGGTGTCGGCCGCCGAGATCACATGCGGGGACAGGCCCTGCCCGTCGTCGCTGTGGGGCGGCAGCAGGTCCATGAGCGCCATCTTCGCGGCACCGACGGACACCAGGGTGCGGAGCAAGGTGGTGAACGCCTCCGCGGGATCGCTGATGCTGTCGGCTAGATCACGCGCCTGGCCGGTGAGCCCGTCGAGATAGCGAGCGGCCGTGGCCTCGACCAGGTCCTGCTTGGTGGGGAAGTTCCGGAAGACGGTGGCGATGCTGACCTGCGCCCGACGGGCGATCTCTTCCGTGGAAGCCGCCGCGCCCTTCTCGCCGAAGACCTCCTCGGCCGCGAGCAGGACGCTCTCTCGGTTGGCGGCACCGTCTCGGCGCATGACGACTCTCCTTGCTATCCGTAGTGCATGCTACGTATGATGCGTAGTGGCGACTTCGCTTAAGGGTATGGGAATTCCCTCTCGCCAGCCAATGCCCCGACAGACGCCTGCTGGGCCGCGGCCGACTTCACGTGGGCGGCGTCACCCCCCTCGGCGCACGCACGCGCTCATGCCCCCCATTGCGGGTTGGCGCGCGTACCGAGTGCCCTTTCAGCGCCTGGACAGTCAAGGAGTTCATCAATGTCCGTACTGGACGAGAACACAACGGTCGTGATCGTGGGATCGGGAGTCGCCGGTCTCGCTCTGGGTAACTTTCTGCTGCACAGCGGGGTCGGCTGCGTCATCCTGGAACGCCGCAGTCGTGAATATGTGGAACAGCGGCAACGGGCGGGTGTCATCGACACCCGCGCAGCCCGGACGTTCCGCGAGTGGGGCCTGGAGGAGCGGGTCCTGGGCGGCGTGCCCTTCGAGCCGGTCATGAACTTCCGGATCGAAGGTCAGACGCGCCCCTACCGGTTCCTGGGTGACGACAACGGGGACGGGCGCTTTTGTCCGCAGCAGGTCCTGGTGCGCAACCTCATCGACACCTTCGTGAGCGACGGCGGAGACCTGCGCTTCGAGGCCGAGAACGTCGCGCTGGAGAACATCCGCGGTGAGCGGCCCCTCGTGCGCTACCGGGACGCAACCGGCGCCACAAGGACGCTCACCTGCGACCTTGTGGCCGGCTGCGACGGAGACCACGGGGTGAGCCGGGCGGCCATTCCCGACGGCCATCTCACGCGCTACACCCGCGAGTACGGCTACGCGTGGCTGACCGTGCTGGCGGAGGTCCCGGCCAACCATCAGTCGATGATGGCGATCCATTCCCGTGGATTTGCCGGCCAGTTCGCGCGCGGCCCGCAGGCGAGCCGTTTCTACCTGCAGTGCCCGCTCGACGACACCACGCAGCAGTGGTCCGACGAGCGGATTTGGGATGAGATCGAGGCCCGTTTCGGTGAACCGGTGGCTACCAGGGGGCCGATCTCCAGCAAGCAGCTGGTCCCGCTGCGCAGCGTGGTCTACGACCCGATGAGTTACGGACACCTCTACCTGCTGGGCGATGCCGCCCACATCGTGCCGCCCATGAGCGCCAAGGGCATGAATCTCGCCCTGCATGACGCCGACGTTCTGGCCAAGGCCGTGGTGCGCCAGGTCAAGGACAACGACGCAAGCCTGCTCACGGACTATTCCGCGACGTGCATGCGACACGTGTGGAACTACCAGGCATTCGCGGCGTGGTTCACCGACCTGATGCACGACAGCGGTGACGCCTCCTACCGAGGCGACTTCCAGCACCAGATCGCCCGCGCAGAGTTCGAGCGCCTGTATGCGTCGACCACAGCGAACCGGCTGTTCAGCGAGTTCCTCACTGGCTTGAACTAGCCACCCGCCCGGCTCGGTCAGGCCCACCTCTACGACGAACCCAAACGGTGATCAACGGGTGCCACCGGAATACGGCTGAAAAGGGCCGCGTCCACCGAAAACCGCAGGTCAGACGAAACGGCCGAGCGCCGGGATTTCGGCTGTGGATGACCGTGCCCAGCGTGGGGCCGGATTGCCTCCCACAGCTGGCCCACCTGGATTATTCAGGGATGTTCACGGCGAAGACGACCGCGCGGGTGCACCCGCCCACCGCGCCAGGGCGTCGGCGAGGCCGGAGACGTCGTCGGCGGAACCAGCCCAGCCGACATAGCCGTCGGGCCGTACCAGCACGGCTTCCGCACCGAGCTCGGCCTCCACGTGCGCCCGGCCGATCCTGGCCGACCACGGCTCGGCGGCCTCGGCGAACGCGGCCTCGTCGGCGGTCGTCAGCAGCAGCAGGCCGCGGCCGTCACGCAGCAGCCGCGCCACGCGGTCGGGCCCGGACGGCGTCACCAGGTCGAGGTCGGGGACGCGGCACCCCAGCAGGTGGTGGCGACGGCCGGGCAGGTCGTAGCGGATGTCCAGCCCTGAGATTATTCCGGCGACGATCCGGTTGCCCTCCGGTACCCGTACGAGCTCCTCGACGATGTCGCGCAGGGCCAGGTTCTCCTCGTCGTGGACGAGCAGGACGGCTTGGGCGCGGGTGCTGGCGAGGACGCGTGCGGCGACCGGATGCCGTTCGGAGTGGTAGGTGTCGAGCAGTCCATCGTGCGCCCACCCGCCGATCTCCCCCGCGAGCTTCCACCCCAGGTTGAACGCGTCCTGCAGACCGAGGTTGAGTCCCTGCCCGCCCGCGGGCGAGTGGATGTGCGGCGTCTCCGGCGAGCAGGATCCGCCCGTGACGGTACCGCTCGACCTGACGCGAGGCGTCGGTGAACCGGGAGGCCCATCGGACGCCCGTGAGCCGAACCCCCGGACCGAACTCGTTGTGCAGGGCCCGCTGCACCTCCTCCTCGGTGATCGACGATTCGCGCCACGTCACGCTTTTCGCCGATTCACCGCCCCCACGCAGCGGACTCACGGGTCAGTTTGTACACGGGCAATAAGTGATCTCCACCGCGCCCTACACCATGCATGCCAACGGCGTCGCCACGCTGCTCGACTACTTGTTTGCAGAACCGTGAGCCACTCGTGCATGCCCAGCGCTGTACGGAGTGTCCGGAACTGTACGGGATGCTGGCTACGCGTCTCGGCAGCCGCGCAAAATCAGCTTGTCAAGACCACGCGACACGGCATCACTGGACGCTGCCCGGCCTCCCGGCGACGTTCGTCGCCATGCCGCTGCCGAGCACCGGCCGGTGGCCACTGACAGGCCTGACGGGGATCCACCGATGGCAAGCCGCAAGCTGATCGCTGGAGGCGACGCATGAGTGACACAGAGCCGCAGACCGCAGGCGGAAAGGTGCTCTGGCACTTCCTGATGTCGCTGGACGGTTTCGTGGCGGGGCTGAACCACTCCATGGACTGGATGGCCGGGTTCTCAGTCCGCCCTGACCTGCGAAGCGAGTACATCGAGACCACAGACGCCGTGCTGGGACGCCGAGACGGCTGGAACGTCATAAATGACAACCGTCCGTACGGCGGCGCCTGGCACGGAATGTCGCTGGACGGTTTCGCGGCGGGGCCGAATCACGCCATGGACTGGATGACCGGGTTCTCCGTCCGCCCTGACCTGCAGAGCGAGTACATCGAGACCACAGACGCCGTGCTGGGACGCCGAGACGGCTGGGACCTCATATGTGACAGCCGTCTGTACGGCGGCGCCTGGCACGGACCGATCTTCGTGCTCACCCACCACTCCGAGGACGCCATGCCGGCCGACGGTGTCACGTTCCTGAACTGCGACCCGGCCGAGGCCGTGCGGATCGGGCTGGAGGCGGCCGGCGGCAAGAACCTCGAAGTGTTCTCGCCGACCATCGGTCGCCAGCTTCTCGAACGGGGACTGATCGACGAGATCGACCTGCACATCGCACCGATCCTGCTCGGCGAGGGCATCCGGCTGTACAGCCCCGGCGGCAAGCCGATCCGCCTCACAGCGGCAAGCTGCTGGCCGTGCAGGACCAGAGCCTGATCGACGGCGCCCAGGTGACCCAGAGGACCGACAAACGGGACCCCGGACCACCTCTGGCGCCTTCTATGAGCACAGCCTGGAGAACTGCGTGAACAGCCGCCGACGGCGAAGCGGCTCTGCACGCCGACCGCCACGACACCATGCATCAGGCCGCTGGCCGAGCCGCGCTTGGACGGCTCGCCCCAGGCGACAACCGGCATTCTCGGCAGCACACCGACAACCCAGGCAGCGGCCAGACTGCCAAACAGGAGCGGGTAGCCGCGGGCGAGGCCCGCCATGTGCGGCAAAACCCCCGGAGCAGGTATACGGACTCGTACACGAATCAGGACTCGCCCAGCCGCCTCGGGCAGCCTGCCCGTGCCGCGCCCCATACAGAGCGTCACGCGAGAGTTGCTCAGTGACGGGGCGGCACCACCCTACAGACCCAGATCCCCGAGAGGTTGATGTTGCGCATGAAGAGCAGTTGGGCGCCGATGAGGCGCCTGCTCACCCGGTTCCTCGCTGTCGGCGTTCTCACGGCCCTCACCCCGATCACCAGCGCCGTCAGCGCCCACGCGGCCAGCTCAACGATCTCCACAGTGGGGTTCGCCTTCTACAACGAGGCCACCGGCCGGTGCGCGGACCTGCCCAACTACGGCTCCAACCCGATCAACACCCCCGTCACCCAGTACAGTGTTATCCCCGGGAACTGCACTGTGGGATCCGGTGACAACCAGACCTGGGATCTCCGCCACACGCGCGACGTGAACGACCTCCCCCTCTGGGAATTCGTCAACCTCGCGAGCGACCTGTGCATGGACGTGCCGAACTTCGGCGACAACCCAGCAGGGACCCGGGTGTCCATCTTCAAATGCGCCCAGGACCACCCAGAACTCGACAACCAGGAGTTCTACCTGACCAGGGTCACCCAGTTTGGTTACTTGATCGTCAACTGGAAAAGCCACCTGTGCCTCGACGTGTCCGGCTGGGCCAGCGACGGCAGTGACCGGGCGAACAACCTGCCCTTGACCCTGTACAACTGCGCGGTGCCCCCAAGCGACCCCCACTACTATGGCGGCTCCGTCCCCGGCTACGACGACCACCTTTGGCAGCTCAGCGGGGGCTGACGCCGGCCACAGACACAGGAACACACCGCGACCGGTCGGTCTGCGCAATGGAGGTCGGCCGGGCCGCGCAAGCACGTTCACAGTCGGGAAAAGAACGTGCCCAGCAGAAGTGGCGGCCCACGACTGTTACCCAGACGGATTCCGGCTCACCGGGCGCGAGAGAGGGCCCTCGCCTACGAGCACATCGACTTTGCAACATCAGCCGCCGAAGGCCTTGGGGCGGACCGTAAGGCCAGACCCGACGGAAGTAGGTTGCGCGGCTACGGTCTCGCATCGCGAGATCTACGTCGTGGTCAAGGAGTATGCCGCGGACCAGCCGGCAAGCGGTGAGGGGCTCAGGTCGTCAGGGTGGC
Organism: Nonomuraea sp. NPDC050536; assembly: GCF_044457685.1. NCBI lineage: Bacteria > Bacillati > Actinomycetota > Actinomycetes > Streptosporangiales > Streptosporangiaceae > Nonomuraea > Nonomuraea sp. NPDC050536. Next base: position 72,094 of record NZ_JBITHD010000004.1, on the reverse strand, counting down.
CACCAGCCGGGATGCCGGGCCCGGGGGGAGGCCGCCGTGGAGGACCTCGACGCGGTGTACCAGGCGGGGCGCCACCAGCGGCACCCCGCGGGCCAGCGAGGCCGGCAGGAGCGTCAGGCCGAGGCCGGCGGCGACCAGGTTGAGCACGGTGTGCACGTCCTGGCCCGCGTAGTCCATCGCCACCCTGAAGCCCTCCCCCATCAGGTCGCGCAGCCGCTCCACCGGGCACAGCGCGGTCTGCAGCCACCCGGCGTCCACCAGGTCGTGCAGCCGCAACCCCGAACGGCCCGCCAGCGGATGGTCGGCGGGCAGCGCCACCACCAGGTCCTCCTCGCCCACCCCGATCGCGGTCAGCGGCCCCACCTCCGGCAGCCGCAGCGGATCGTTGGGCGCGGCGATGCCGTCGACCAACCCCACCTCCGCCTCCCCCGCCGCCACCAGGGTCCCCACCTCCGGCAGCCCCGCCGTGCTCACGCTCACCCGCAGCCGCGGCTGCTCCTCGAGCGCCCGCGCCAGCCGTACGGCAAGCCGGGACGTGAGCGCCAGGGGCGTGGCCACGAGCGTGAGACGGTGAGCCGGAGTGCCGGCGGTGCGGCGCACGTCGGCGCGGGCGGCGCTGATGCGCAGCAGCAGCGGCTCGGCATGCTCGAGCAGCCGCTCGCCCGCCTCGGTCGGCGCCACCGGACGCCGCCCGAGCAGCGGCATGCCCAGGTCGGCCTCCAGCGCGGCCACCTGCTGGGAGATCGCCGACTGGGTGTAGCCCAGTTCCTCGGCCGCGGCGGAGAACGAGCCCAGCCTGGCCACGGTCACGAACGTGCGGAGCAGATGCGGATCCATCAGTAACGCTTATACCAGGTACAGACATCATCGTTGGCGCTTAACCAGGGTGCCGGGCCACGATGGTGGGCATGAGAATCGCCCTGGTCGGAGACCGTTCCCCCAGTGTCCGCTCGCACGTGCGCATCCCCGGACTGCTGGAGGCGCTGCGCGAACGCGACGGCATCGCCCTCGACCCGTACTGGATCCCCACCACCGACACCGACGGCCTGGAGCGCTTCGACGGCATCTGGATGGTGCCCGGCAGCCCCTACGCCAGCGAGGACGGCGCGGTGCACGCGGCGCGCACCGCCCGCGAGCACGGCATCCCGTTCCTGGGCACCTGCGGCGGCTTCCAGCACATGCTGCTGGAGTACGCCAGGAACGTGTGCGGCCTGGACGTGGCCCACGCCGAGAACCAGCCCGACGACCTGCGCGAGTTCCTGCTCACGCCGCTGGCCTGCTCGCTGGCCGGCCACGAGGGCGCCGTCGACCTCGAGCCGGGCACGCGCATCGAGCAGATCATGGGCAGGCGGACCACCATCGAGGCCTACATCTGCTCCTACGGCCTCAACGAGGACTACAAGCAGCTGCTGCGGCGCCACGGCCTGGTCTTCAGCGGGCACGCGGCCGACGAGGGCGCCGTCCGGGTCGCCGAACTGCCCGGCCACCCCTTCTTCCTGGCCACGATGTTCCAGCCCGAACTGTGGGGCGACGGCACCCGCCCCCACCCGGTCATCTCGGCCTTCGCCGCCGCCATCGCCCGCCACGCTGTACGGCCGGCCGTACCCGCGAACAGCGCGGCGCGCTGAAAGCCGAAGGCTGGTTGACTTCGAGCGTGCTCTAATTCCTAGCGTCGCGGTCATGAGTTCTTCAATGCCGCAGAAGGCCGCGGCCCCCGACCCCGGCCGGCGCCGCCGGTTCCTGGTACTCGCGATCTGCTGCGCCAGCGTGATCGTCGTGGTGATGGACATCTCCATCGTCAACGTCGCGCTGCCGGCGATCCGCCGCGACCTGCATGCCTCGGTGTCCGGCCTGCAGTGGACCGTCGACGCGTACACCCTGGTGCTGGCCGGTTTCCTGGTGCTGGCCGGGTCCACCGCCGACCGGGTCGGCCGCCGGCGCGTGTTCCAGGTCGGTCTGGCCGCCTTCGGGCTCGGCTCGCTGCTGTGCGGCCTGGCGCCGAGCATCGGCTGGCTGATCGCGGCGCGTGCGCTGCAGGCCGTCGGCGGCACGATGCTCAACCCGGTGGCGATGGCGATCGTGGCCACCACGTTCCCCGACCCGTCCGAGCGGGCCAGGGCGATCGGCGTGTTCGGCTCGATGTCCGGCCTTTCGCTGGCGCTGGGCCCGATCCTCGGCGGCGCCCTGGTCGACGGCTTCGGCTGGCACTCCATCTTCTGGGTGAACGTGCCGATCGTGGCCGCCGCGATCGGGTGCACCGCGCTGTTCGTGCCCGAGTCCCGCGCGGCCCGGGCGCGCCGGTTCGACCCGGTGGGCCAGACCCTGGTGATCGTGGTGCTGGGCAGCGTCGTCTACGCGATCATCGAGTCCCGGTCCCTGGGCTGGACCTCGCCGGTCATCCTCGGTCTGCTCGCCGTCGCCGTGCTCGGCGTGATTGGCGTCCTCGGTTACGAATCGCGGCGTGCCGACCCGCTGCTGGAGCTGCGCCTGTTCCGCAGCGTGCCGTTCAGCTCGGCGATCCTGATGGCGCTGTTCGGCTTGTGCGGGTTCGGTGCTTTCCTGTTCGTGACCACGCAGTACCTGCAGGACGTGCGCGGCATGTCCGCGCTGACGGCGGGGCTGTGTCTGCTGCCGGTCGGTCTGCTGATCGTGGTGCTCTCCCCGTTCACCGGCCGGCTGGTCGGCGGGCGCGGTCCCCGGCTGCCGCTGGTGGTCTCCGGGACCGCGCTGGCGCTGGGCGGCGGCGCGTCGCTCTGGCTCGGACCGGTCACTCCGCTGCCGGCCGTACTCGCGATCTATCTGCTGTTCGGCGTGTTTCTGGCCACCGTCAACCCGCCGATCACCAACACGGCGGTCTCCGGCATGCCCCGCTCGATGGCCGGGGTGGCCACCTCGCTGGTCTCCGCCGGCCGGCAGACCGGCACCACGTTGGGCGTCGCGATCTCCGGCACGCTCGTGGCCCGCGGCGGGACTGCTTTCACCGACGAGGCACACGGCGTGTGGTGGATGCTGCTCGGGCTCGGCGTCGGCGTCCTGGTCCTGGGGCTCCTCAGCACCGGCCACTGGGCCTCGCGCACCGCCACCCGAGCGGCGGGTCTGTTCGAAAGCCTGGACACCGCGCCAGACCTCAGTCGGTACTCGGGAGCGAGGCGCTGAGCTCGAAGCCCCCGCTCGGCAGCGGTCCGGCGGAGACGTGGCCGCCCGCCTGCGCGAGCCGCTCCGACAGCCCGCGCAACCCGCTCCCCCCGGACGCTGCGGGCGCCGCCGTAAGACCGTTGTCGCGGATCGTCACCGAAGATCCGGCCAGGGAGATCTCCGCCGAGCTGGCCCCCGAGTGCCGGATGATGTTGGTGACCCCCTCGCGCACCACCCACCCCAGCAACGCCTCGGCCTGCGCTGCCAGGGGCGCGCCCGTGCGGCGCACCACCACCGACACCCCGGCCGCGGCGAGCGCGCCCCGGGCCCGGTCCAGCTCGACGGCCAGCCCGCCGGATCTGTACCCGGTGACAGCCTCGCGTACCTCGGTGAGCGCCTGGCGTCCCACCGCCTCGATGTCGGCGGCCTGCGCCGCCGCCTGATCGGGGTCGCGGCCGGCCAGGCGGCGCACGGCCTCGGCCTTTACCACGATGACCGACAGGGTGTGCCCGAGCAGGTCGTGGAGGTCGCGGGAGAAGCGCAGCCGCTCCTCCGCCACGGCCGCCTCGGCCAGCCGCTGCCGGGTCTGGCGTACCTCGGCGATGACGGCGTGCAGGTTGAGCACCAATGCCAGTACGGCGCCCACGCTGAAGGCCGCCCAGGCGAAGGCCATGACGCCCTCGATGCCGACGCCTTGCCACCAGGTCACCGCCGCCGTCAGCAGGCCGAGCACCGGCAGGCTGATCCGCAGCGGCGGCCCGGTCAGCACGATCCCGCCGACGGCCCCCAGCAGGATGAACCAGTAGTGCCAGCCGTCGCCGTAGTACACGCCCAGCGGCACGACCACCACGGCCATGCCCGCCAGGAACAGACGGCCCCGCTCCGGGTGGGGACTGAAGCGGCTCAACACGGCCATCACGTACAGGGTGCAGGCCAGCGTAAGGCCCGTCCACGACAGCCAGGCGGGCTGGAAGGTGCCGTCCAAGGTGTCCCAGAGCACCCCGGTGATCCCCATGACGATCAGCAGGATGAGCGCCCTGGGCTGGGGCGGTTCGTAGGTCTGTTCCGACATCGGCGCCCAGGCTAGGCGCTGCGCCCGGCGCGGCGGTAGCCGTACACCGCGTAGCAGCAGAACACCGCCAGCCAGCCGAGCAGGATCGCGCGGAGTGCCGCCGAAGATCACCTGCCACTGTGGCTGGGCGCGGCGCCGCTGGTGGCTGGCCGGCGTCCGGGCTCATCAGGCCGAATCGGGAAATACCCGGTTGGCTACGACAAGAGTTCTGCCAGGGTGCGCAGCGACCGGCGGGCCAGGGGGCGCGCGACGGCGCGCGCCAGCGGCCACAGGGCGTGCCCGAGCGGGCCGAGCGGCGGTTCGAGCCGCTCGGCCCAGATGATGCGGCTCCCCGCCGGGTGCGGCAGGACGCGGATCACGCCCAGGCCGCGCACCAGCCGGCCGGTGTGCTCGACCACGAGCACGTGCGGCGGCTCCCACCGAGTGATCGTCATCGTGTCGAGGAACCCGAACGGCCGCAGCCCCGTGTAGGCCTCGACCCGCCCGGGCGCCACCTGGCGGGCGTCGGTCATGAACATCCACTCGCGATGCCGCGGCCAGTCGGTGACCAGCGCGAACACCCGTTCCGGCGGCGCGGCCACGATCTGCTGCGCGGCGGTGTAGACGTAGCCCATCTAGATCCCCTCGATGTGCGGCTCGCGGCCGGGTTCCGCGAAGGCCAGCAGCGCAGTGGCCTCGGCCTCGATCTCGGCCGCCTGCGAAGCGGTGACGGACTCGAACAGCTCCACGGTGAGGCGCTGCTTGTCGCGCTTCCACGTGCCGCGCACGAACCCGTCGACCAGGATCGTGCCCAGGACCTGCCCGTTGATGGTAATGACGCGCTTGCGGTGCTCGTCGGTGATGATCCGGGTGCGGTCGGCGTGGCTGAGCAGCAGGTTGTCGAACGGCGCCAGCAGCCGCACCGGTGCGGGCACGTCCGCGCCCGGCCTGGGCGCCTCCGGCAGGTCGTACAGCCCGCCGTCCAGCTCGACCAGCCGCGGCCGCAGCCGCTCGACGACCTCGCGCAGCCCGGTCAGCCCCGACCAGGTCTGCACGTCGGCCACCGTGGCGGGCCCGAACGCGCGCAGGTAGCGGATCACCAGCTCCTCGATCGACGGTTCGGGATGCAGCTCGCGCCCCAGCCACGATTCGGCGGTGGCGTAGGCGGTCTGCCCCGACCTGCCCCAGACGCCGCGCGGCGTCACCTGCACCAGCGCGGCCAGGCTCCGCATCACCTGCGCCAGGTCGGCCGCCGCGACTCCGGGGAACCGCTCGGCCAGCACCGCGCCCAGCCTGGCCGTGGTCATCGGCACGCCGTCCAGCGCCTTCCTGCCTGCCGCCAGGATCTCCTGCCGGTCCACGCCGTCCAGCCGCGGGCCGTACGCGGCTTCCAGGTAGCGGGTCAGTGCAGGCTGGGTCAGCGGCCGCAGCACCAGGCAGTCGGCGGCGCTGACCAGGTGCACGGTGCCGCGCATCAGCACGATGCGCACCACCTCGCGTTCCAGCAGCAGCCGCGACAGCTCTCCGGTGGAGAAGCCCGCCAGGCGCGACCACAGCCCGAAGTACGGCGGCATCGGCGCCTGCGCCTGCAGCCCCACCAGATGTTCGACGGCCTGTACGGCCGGCATGCGATGCCGCTCCAGCAGCAGCTGGCGCGACAGCGTGGCACGGTTGAGCGCCATCAGATCGATCACGCCTCCCAACAGTAGGCTCAGATCGTGAAATACGTCCTGATGATCCGCTACGACTCCGAAGCTCCGCAGGAGGTACGGCGGGCCCAGAACGAGGCGGGATGCGGCGGCTGGGTGGAGGAGATGACCGCCCGCGGCGTGCTGGAGCAGTGCGTGGGCCTGGACCCCAGCGGTGAGGCCACCATGGTCCGGGTACGCGACGAGGTCCTGATCGCCGACGGACCGTTCGCCGAGACCAAGGACCAGATCGGCGGCATCAACCTGATCGAGGCAGCCAACCTGGAGGAGGCGGTGCGGATCGCCGCCGCCCACCCCTCGGCCCGCTACGGCATGATCGAGATCAGGCCCGTGTATTCGCCATGACCGCCGATATCGAGGCCGCCTACCGCGCCGAACGGGCGCAGATCGTCGCCACGCTCATCCGGATGACCGGCGACTGGGACCTGGCCGAGGAGTGCGCCCAGGACGCCTTCGCCGCCGCGCTGGAACGCTGGCCGCGTGAGGGCGTGCCGCCCAGGCCGGGCGCCTGGCTGACCACGACCGCCCGCAACAGGGCGACCGACCGGCTGCGCCGCCGGGCGGTGGGCGCGGCCAAGCTGCGTGAGCTGGCCGAGCCCGCCGAACAGCCCTACGTCGACGACTTCCCCGACGACCGGCTGCGGCTGATGTTCACATGCTGCCATCCGGCGCTGTCGTTCGAGGCACGCATCGCGCTGACGCTGCGCGCGGTGGCCGGGCTGAGCACCGAGGAGATCGCCCGCGCCTTCCTGGTGCCCGAGCCGACCATGTCGCAGCGCCTGGTCCGGGCCAAACGCAAGATCCTCCAGGCCCGCATCCCGTTCCGGGTGCCGCCGCCGCACCTGCTGCCCGAGCGGCTGCGTTCGATGCTGGGCGTGCTGTACCTGCTGTTCAACTCCGGCTACACCACCCATCGGCTCTGCGACGAGGCGATCGGGCTGGCCAGGCTGCTGGTGCGGCTGCTGCCCGGCGAGCCGGAGGCGGGCGGGCTGCTGGCGCTGATGCTGCTGCACGACGCGCGCCGCGCCACCCGCCTGGACGCCGACGGCGTGCTGGTCACGCTGGAGGACCAGGACCGCTCCCGCTGGAACGCCGCCCAGATCGCCGAGGGACTGGCCATCCTGCACGACAGCCTGACCCGCGGCGAGCCGGGCCCGTACCTGGTTCAGGCCGCCATCGCCGCCTGCCACGCCGAGGCGGCGGGCCCCGCCGACACCGACTGGCCCCAGATCGCGCTGCTGTACGGCAGGCTGTCGCACCTGATGCCGTCCCCGGTGGTCGAGCTCAACCGGGCGGTGGCCGTGGCCATGGCCGACGGCCCCGAGGCGGGACTGGAACTGGTGGACCGGCTGTCGGATGAGCTGCGGGGCTACTACCTGCTGCCAGCCACGCGGGCGGACCTGCTGCGGCGGCTGGGACGGCTGCCGGAAGCGGCCGCGGCCTACCGGCAGGCGCTCGAGCTCGCGGCCGCCGACGCCGACCGCCGTTACCTGGCCAGAAGGCTGGCAGAAGTTTCCGCATGAGGGGTGTCGGTCTGGCACCCGCCCATTCGTAGGGGGAGACATGAACACTCTTACCTCGAAAGACGGCGTCACCATCGCCTACGACAGGACCGGCTCAGGACCGGCCGTCATCGTGATCTCGGGCGCGTTCTGCGACCACCACCACGGTGCCGGCCTGGCCGAGTACCTGGCCGACCGCTTCACCGTCTACACCTACGACCGGCGCGGGCGCGGCCAGAGCTCCGACAGCCCGGACACCGGCCTGGCGCCGGCCGAGCACGAGATCGACGACCTGGACGCGCTCATCGCCGAGGCGGGCGGCTCGGCGATGGTCTTCACCCACTCCTCCGGCGCCCACGTCGCGCTCAAGGCGCTGGGCCGCGGCTCGGCGATCACCCGCCTGGTGATGTACGACCCGCCGCTCACCCCCGACCACCAGGGCAGGACCGAGCCGCCCGAGCTCAAGCAACGGTTGGAGGAGATGATCGCCGACGGGCGGAGGGGTGAGGCGGTGGAGACCTTCCAGCGCGAATGGATCGGCCTGCCGGTCGAGCTGATCGAGCAGGTACGGCACGCGCCCTTCCGCGCCGGGCTGGAAGCGATCGCCGGGACACTGCCGTACGAGGTGGCCATCGTCGGCACCCACACCGACCTGAGCGCGGTGCACGTGCCCGCGCTCGTGCTGCTGGGCGGCGACAACGCCCCCGTGCTGCACGACGCCGCGCGGGTGGTGGTCGACGGCGTGGCGGGGGCCCGGCTGCAGCTGCTCGAGGGTCAGAACCATGATCTGGTGCCCGAGGTGACCGGGCCTGCGGTGGCCGCGTTCCTCGGCTAGAGCTGGAAGGTCTCGCCGGTCTTCAGCGGGCGGAAGCGCAGCGCCGACCACACCTCGTCGATGGCGACCTGGCCGTTGGGACGCAGGCCGTACTCCAGCACGATCGGCCACAGCGTGTCGCGGTTGATGTCGGACCTGCCGCCCTTGGGGTAGGCCACCCACACCACCGCCGGCCCGGTGAGCTGGTCGCGATGCTTGTCGAGGATCGCGCGGGCAGCGGCGGCGTCGTCGGCGAAGACGACGCCGACCGCCGCCGTGCCCGGCTCGCCGGTGTAGGTAGCGCCGTCGGGCAGCGGGCCGAGGCGGTCGCGGTGTGCCTCGTCCGACAGCCACGCCGTGGTGCCCGGCTTGATCAGCAGCTTCTCGGCGGTGGTCTTGCCCATCGTCAGGCCCTTCCGTAGGTCAGGTAGAGGACGCCCGTGCTGAAGGTCCTGGAATCGATCAGCCGCAGCGGGACCTGGCCGTAGCCGTCGAACAGCTTCTTGCCCTCGCCGACCACGATCGGGTGTACCAGCAGGCGCAGCTCGTCCAGCAGGCCCTCGCTCAGCAGCGACCTGATCAGCGTGGCGCTGCCGGTGATCGACAGCGTCTGGTCGCTGTCCTTGCGCAGGTCGTCCAGGCCGATCACGGTGGAGTTCTGCCAGGAGGCCTCCCTCAGTGTCGTGGACACGACGCACTTCTTGGCGCCGTTCATCTTGGCGGCCAACTCGTCGTGCTGGTTCGGCCAGAACCCGGCGAACTCGTCGTAGGTGCGGCGGCCGAGCAGCATCGCGTCCGCTTCGGCCATCTGGTCGGCCACCACCTGGCCCATCTCATCGTTGTAGTAGGGGAAGTGCCACTTCTCCGGCGCTTCCACCACGCCGTCCAGGGACACGAACAGACCGGCGACGATCTTCGTCATGGCGCACGCTCCTTCGATTGCCGTGCCCTCAATCTCTCACCGACAAATTTATTTGTCAAGACTCGAGGAACCTCAGCACCGCCAGCACCCTGCGGCTGTAACCGGCGGTGTGCGACAGGCGCAGCTTGTCGAACAGCGCGTTGACGTGCTTTTCCACCGCGCTCTGCGACACGTGCAGCTCCTGGGCGATCGAGGCGTTGGTCAGCCCCTGCGCCATCCGCTCCAGCACGTCACGCTCGCGCGGCGTGAGCGTGGCCAGCGGGTCGACCTGGCTGGTGCGGGCCAGCAACTGCCGCACCACCTCCGGATCGAAGGCAGCCCCGCCCGCGCCCACCCGCTCCAGCGCGTCCAGGAAGTCGCCCACCTGCGCCACCCGGTCCTTCAGCAGGTAGCCGACGCCCGCCACGTCGCCGCTCATCAGCTCGGTGGCGTACTTCTTCTCCACGTACTGCGACAGCACCAGCACGTTGACCCGCGGCCAGCGTCGCCGGATCTCCAGCGCGGCCCGCAGTCCCTCGTCGGTGTGCGTGGGCGGCATCCGCACGTCGACCACCACCACGTCCGGCTGGTCGGCGGCCACCGCGTGCACCAGCGCGTCCGCCTCTCCCACGGCGGCGGCCACCTCGTGGCCCTCCTCCTGCAGCAGCCGTACCAGCCCCTCGCGTAGCAGCGTGGAGTCCTCGGCCAGCATCACCCTCACTGAGCCGCCACCTCGTGCTCCGTCTCGGGCAGCCGGGCGGTGACCGTGGTGGGGCCGCCCGCGGGGCTGTCCACCTCGAAGCGGCCGTCCAGCGCGGCCACCCGGCGGGCCAGGCCCGACAGGCCGCCGCCGGTGGGCACCGCGCCTCCCGTACCGTCGTCCCGCACGCGTACGATGATCATGCTGTCCTCTCGATAGACGTCGACGGTGATACGGGCGGCGCCGGAGTGCTTGGCGGCGTTGGTGACGGCCTCGCTGACGACGAAGTAGGCCACCGTCTCCACCGCCATCGGCAGCCGCTCGCACGGCACCGCCCTGACGTGCACGGGGACGCTCGCGCGCTCGGCCACCCCGGCCAGCGCCTCGCCGAGCCCGAGGGCGTCCAGCGCGCTCGGATACACCCGCCAGGCCACCTCCCGCAGCTCGGCCAGCGCCTGCTGGGCCTGCTCGTGCGCCTGCTCGAGCAGCTCGGGACGGCCCCTTCTGGCCCTGCCCACCAGCATCGACATGGCCACCAGGCGTTGCTGCAGCCCGTCGTGCAGGTCGCGCTCGATGCGGCGGCGCTCGGCGTCGACCGCCGTCACGATCCCCGCCCTGCTCTCGGCCAGCTCGGCGATGCGGCGCCGCAGCGCCTCGGTGGGATCGGGCCCCAGCAGCCGCCTGGCCAGGCGCCGCTCCAGCGCGTAGACCCCCGCCACCCCCGACAAGTCGAGGAACAGCAGCACGAGGCCCGCCAGCCCGAGGTAGAGCACGATCGGGGCCGTGGGGGCCATCCCGTCGAAGGTCTCCCCCGCGCTCCACATCCAGACGATCCGCACCCCGGTCACCACGCCGACCGCGAGCAGGCCGACCACCAGCCCGCCCAGGATCCCGACCGGCACCCGCAGTGCCAGGTAGCGCAGCTCTCGCCCGCGCGGCTCCAGCTCGCGAGCCGGGATGCCCAGTCGCCGCGCCTCGAGCGAGGCCAGCCGTACGGCTGTCGCCCGCACGCCGGCCTGCCCCAGGAACGGCAGCGTCACCAGCAGGAAGGCCAGCTCGGCCAGTGCCGTCAGCGCGCCGAGCACCACCGCGCAGAGCACCCGAGCCCCCCTCATCGGTGGCGGCCACGGTGACGTTCGGACAGCCGGACGCCGATGAAGACCGCCACGGCCAGAACCACCACACCGATCACCACGTTCGTCCCCGCCCCCACGTATGTCTCCACCAATGTCCAGTTCTCGCCAAGAAAGTATCCAGCCAGCACGAATGCCGTGTTCCACAGGGCGCTGCCCGCGGTGGTGAGCAGCAGGAACGTCGGCAGCGGCATCCGCTCCACCCCGGCGGGCACTGAGATCAGGCTGCGGAAGATGGGAATCATCCGCCCGAAGAACACCGTTTTGCGGCCGTGCCGCAGGAACCAGGCCTCCGTCTTCTCGATGTCGGAGGCCTTGACCAGCGGCAGGCGGGCCGCGATCGCCAGCACCCGCTCGCGCCCCAGCACCGCGCCCACCCAGTACAGCGCCAGCGCGCCCACCACCGAGCCGAGCGTGGTCCACACCAGCGCCTGCACCAGGTCCATCCGGCCGCGAGCGGCGGTGAAGCCTGACAGCGGCAGGATCACCTCGCTCGGCAGCGGCGGGAACAGGTTCTCCAGCGCGATCGCCAGGGCGGCGCCCGGAGCGCCCAGCTTGTCCATGAGTTCGACTACCCAGTCCGTCATGACCATGAGGCTAGGAAGAGCCGCCATGGTCCCGGAATGAGGCGCATCCCCCACTCACCCTGCGGAAAACCACAGGGTGGCTACGGGACTCCCGGTCTGAAGGCCCACGGGTCGCGCTCCGGCGGGCCAGACGGCCACCACTCGCCCTCGCGCTCGGTGAACGGATACCACCTGCCGTCACGCCCGAAGCGCAGCTGCAGCGCGCCGATCGTCCACCGGTTGCGCCACTCCTGCACCTGCGGCGCCTCGCCCTCCCAGGCCGCGACCAGCCCCGCCCGCGCCCTGGCCAGCTCCTGCCGCGGCGGCGTCCACGCCGACTCGAGCGCCTCCAGCCCACCGGCGCCGCCATGGCGCCACGCCTGTACGGCCGCCCCGAGACCCACCTCGAGGCCGTGCGCGGCGGCCAGCCGTACCCGGTCCTGATACTCGGTCAGTACGGCGAGCCGCCCGTGCACCAGCAGCTCCCGCGCCTGATCGGCGGCGTCGGCGGCCAGCACGGCCAGCGCGCCCACCTGCACCCCGTCGGCCGGTTCCAGGTCCAGCGGCTGGAAGGCGAACTCCAGCGGCGGCGGCTCAGGCAGCGGTGGCACGCCCAGCGCGCGGGCCTCCTCGACAGGGACGCCCTCGACGGGAGCATCGCGCGTCTGCAGCGCCTCGATCAGGTCGCGGCGGCCGCGCCCGCGCAGCAGCAACAGCACGAACGGGTCGGCGTCCAGCAGCCACGAAGCCTGGTAGCACAGCGCGGCGGCGTGCTTGCACGGATGCCCCCAGTCAGGGCACGAGCAGTCGGGCTCCAGGTCGCCGACCGCGGGCAGCAGCGGCACCCCGGCGTCGGCCAGTGCCTGCGGCACCTCGCCCTCCAGCAGCGCGGCCAGGTGGCCGGCCTGGGAGGCGATCTGGTCCAGGAAGCGGTCCCATTCGGCGTCGGTGAGCTGCTCGACGGTCACCACGGTGTCGTACTCGTTCTCGGTGACGGCGGCCAGCCGGCCCGGGCTGACGGTGATGGGGCCGACCTGGCCGGTCTTGGCGTAGGCGCGGCCCTTGCGCAGCAGGCCCTGGTCGAGCGAGGTGTCCTCGAGGGCCTTGAGCCACGAGCGGCCCCACCAGGTGGTGGCGAAGCGGGCGCCGGCCTGCTGGGCGGGGAAGGCGGCGAATCCCTTGGCGTCGGTCATCTCAGCTCCACCAGCGCGGCCAGCTCGGCATCGGTCAGTTCGGTGAGGGCGGCCTCGCCGCCGGCCAGCACGGCCTCGGCCAGGCCGCGCTTGGCGGCCAGCATCTCGGCGATGCGGTCCTCGACGGTCCCCTCGGTGATCAGGCGGTGTACCTGGACGGGTCTGGTCTGGCCGATGCGGTAAGCGCGGTCGGTGGCCTGCTCCTCCACGGCCGGGTTCCACCAGCGGTCGAAGTGGATGACGTGGTCGGCCCTGGTCAGGTTGAGGCCGGTGCCCGCCGCCTTGAGCGACAGCAGGAACACCGGCACCCGGCCGTCCTGGAAACGGGCCACCATCTCCTCGCGCCTGGCCACCGGGGTGCCGCCGTGCAGCAGCTGGGTGCCCACGCCCCGGCCCGCCAGGTGTTTGTCCAGGAGCCTGGCCATGGTCACGTACTGGGTGAAGACCAGCACGGCGCCGTCCTCAGCGAGGATGGTGTCGACCAGCTCGTCGAGCAGTTCCAGCTTGCCCGACCGGCCGGCCAGGCGGGGCTCGGCCTCGTGCAGGTACTGGGCGGGATGGTTGCAGATCTGCTTGAGCCCGGTCAGCAGCTTGACGATCAGGCCGCGCCTGGCCATGCCGCGCGCGTCACGGATCTGCCGCATGATCTCGCGGATGACCGCCTCGTACAGGGTGGCCTGCTCGGTGGTGAGCGCCACCGGCCGGTCGGTCTCGATCTTGGGTGGCAGCTCGGGCGCGATGCCCGGGTCGGACTTGCGGCGGCGCAGCAGGAATGGGCCCACCAGCCGGGCCAGCCGTTCGGCCGCCTGACCGTCGCCGGACTCGACCGGCCTGGCCCAGCGCGAGCGGAAGCGCGGCAGCGACCCTAGCAGGCCCGGCGTGGTCCAGTCGAGGATCGCCCACAGCTCCGACAGGTTGTTCTCCACCGGCGTGCCGGTCAGCGCGACGCGGGCGGCGGCCGGGATCTCGCGCAGCGCCTTGGCGGTGCCCGAGGCCGGGTTCTTGACGTGCTGGGCCTCGTCGGCCACCAGCATCCCCCAGGGGTGGCCGCCCAGCCGCTCCGCGTCCAGCCGCATCGTGCCGTAGGTGGTGAGCACGAAACCCTCTTCCGGCAGATCCCGCTTTGTGCCGTGATATCGCGTGAAAGGCACCCCCGGGGCGAATTTCGCGATCTCTCGCTCCCAGTTGCCCATCAGCGAGGCGGGGCAGATCACCAGCGTGGGGCCGGTGCCGCCACGGTGCAGGTGCAGGGCGATCAGCGTGATGGTCTTGCCCAGTCCCATGTCGTCGGCCAGGCAGGCGCCCAGGCCGAGCGAGGTCATCCTGACCAGCCAGCGCAGCCCCTGCAGCTGGTAGTCGCGCAGCGTGGCGGCCAGCGCCGGCGGCTGGTCGATCTGCTCGGGCTCGCCCAGCCGGTCGCGCAGATCCTGCAGCCACGCGCTGGGTGAGACCTCGACCTGCTCGCCCTCGACCTCGACACTGCCGGTCAGCGCCGCGCCGAGCGCCTCGAGCCCGGTCAGCGGCTTGAGGTCGCGCTGGCGCGCCTTGCGGGCCAGGTCCGGGTCGACGAGTACCCACTCGTCGCGCAGCCGCACCACCGGCCGGTGTGCCTCGGCCAGCCGGTCCATCTCGGCCGCCGACAGCTCCTGCCCGCCCAGCGCCAGCTGCCAGTTGAAGCTGGTCACCTGCTGCCCGCCCAGGAAGGACGGCAGATCGGAGGGCCGCTCGTCGCGCTGGCCCAGCACCGCCCGCGCGCTCAGCCCGCGCACCAGCGAACGCGGCCAGTGCACCTCCAGGCCGACGCCCGACAGCAGCTCCGCCACGTCCTCGTCCGCCAGCACCAGCTCATCCGGCACCGCGCTCTCCAGCAGCACCTCCAGCCGCGGCCAGGCCCGCGCGGCCCGCCGCAGCTCGACCATCGCGTCGATCTTGGCGCGGGCGCCCAGCCCGGCGTCGCGCCCTGCCCACAGCTCGGCCGCGTCCACTACCAGGGCCGGGTCGGCCAGGCTGTGCAGCTGGACCACGGCGCGGAACTCCTCGTGCGCCGCGCCGTCGCTCTCCACCCGCAGCGACAGCCGTACGCCAGAATCCAGGCCGGCCGAGACCTGCTGCGCCCAGCCGCGCAGGCGCGGCACCTTGACCGGCCGCATCGAGGCGAAGGCCGTGGTGCCGGTCGCGCGCACCGCGCCCGGCGAGCGCGGCATCGCGTCGGCCACCGCGTCCAGGAAGGCCCGCAGCAGCTTCTCCGCATCCGGCAGCCGCCCGTTGTCCAGGGGTACGGCTCGCGCCGCGGCGGGCATCGCCTCGGCCAGCTCCCTGATGCGGGCCAGGTCTGCCGCCTCGAACGGGCCCGCCCGCCAGGCGTCGTGGTCACCGGCCGACACCCCGGGCAGGATGCGGCCGCGCGCCACCAGTTGCAGCGCCAGCAGGGCCGCGCCGCCCCAGAAGCGCGCGGCCGGGTGCGCGTCGGCGGCGGCGCGGGCCCTGGCCAGCTCCGCCACCGCCTCGGCGACCGGGATGCGGACGGCGCCGGCCGGCCCGTCGTGCAGGTGCACGGTCTCGCCGCCTCCCGGATCCAGCACGATCATCGTGCCTGACCTGGGGGGATCGCCTGGTTCGAAGATGACCGCGTGCTCCTTCACAGCCGTACAGTGTACGGTAGTAAACGCGGGCTTTTACCCGATCCCGTTCGCGGTGAACTCACGGATCAGGCCGGACAGGCGGGCGGGCTGGTCCAGCGGGATGAGCGTGTAGCTGTCGTCGACCTCGACAAGCTTGGCCTGCGGGAGCAGTTCGGCCAGGCGGCGGCCGTGCGCGGGCGGCATGACGCGGTCCTGGCTCGCCCACACGATCAGGGCGGGGCGGTCGAAGCCGGGCAGCCACTCGGCCGAGCCGGTCAGGAAGTCCTTGTCCGCGGCGGCGGCGCGCAGCAGCCGGACCGTGTCGCGGCGGATCTCGGGCTGCCGCAGCACGGGCCGCGCCCACCGGGCGGTGGCGGCGTCACCGCGCCTGGTCAGCCAGCCGAACGCGATCGGCAGCCGCCGCACCGGGCGCAGCCGCATCTGCTGCATGAACACGCCGAACAGCGCGGGCGGCAGCTTGCCGGTCAGCACCAGCGTCTTGCCGGTCAGCCCCGGCGGGAAGTTGTCGAAGGCGTCGCACGAGACCAGCGCCACGCGCGCCACGCGCTCGGACTGGCCCCGCATCACGAGCTGGACCAGGGCGCCACCGGTGTCGTTGCCGGCCAGGGTCACCTCGCGCAGGTCGAGTTCGTCCAGGAACTCCTCCACCAGGGCGGCCAGCCCGGCAGGCGACAGGTCCGCGTCCGGGCGCACCGGTCGCCGGTGGGCGCCCATGGGCAGTGTGGGGGCGATGCACCGGTGGTCGGCCGTGAGGTCGGCGATCACGTCCTGCCAGAGTGTGGAGTCCATCATCAGGCCGTGCAGCAGCACGATCACCGGACCCTCGCCGGTGTCCTCGTACTCGATCGTCCCGGCGGACAGCTCGATCGTCTTCACCTCAGAAGTGAACCACGTGGTTCGCGTTCTGTCCACGCGTTCAGGCGGTGGCGGCCTCCTCGCGTTCCAGCGCGCGGACGAGAGTCTGGAAGCCCGCCTCGACGGACTGCTCGTCGCCGCTGGTGTTCAGCTCGACCAGGAGGCCGCGCAGGGTGGCCAGGACGAGCTGGGAGACCTCCAGCTTGCGGTGCTCGGGCCAGCCGGGCGGGCAGAAGGACAGCAGCGTGGGCAGGTACTGGCGGGAGGCCTCGCGGCCGAGCTCGCCGTAGCGGCCGGGGTCGTACATCGCCAGGCCGATCGCCTGGTCGAGCACCCGCAGGCCCGACTCGGGACGCTCGAGCACGCGCCACACCTCGCGGATCCTGTCGGCCAGCGTGCTCCCGGACGCGGCGGCCAGCGCGTTGCCGATGCGCCGCTCGCGCAGCCGGACGATGGCCTGCCTGAGCAGGTCGTCGACGCCGTCGAAGTGGTACAGGAGCACCTTGTGGGTGGCTCCGGCGGCGCGGGCGGCCCGCCGCAGCGAGAAGTCGACCAGCCCGTTGGCGGCCAGGTCGTCGGTGACGCGCTCGAGCAGCTCGCGCCGCCTGGCCTCGCCCCGCGCCGACCCCGCCGACCGCCGATACGTCGCACTGACCTCTTCCGCTCCCGCCGCGGGGCTCTCCGTGACCTCGCGCAGTCCGGAGTCCCACGCGTCCGGCTGCTGGTCGTGCGGGTGGACGACGCGCAGGGAGCCCTCGGCGACGGTGTGGCCGCAGGAGCGGCAGACGACCGCCGGGTCCATGATCGAGCCGCAGGAGTGCTCGAAGACCACCGGCGGCCGGTCGACCAGATGCCGGTCACCCCACTGCCGCAGCACGTGCAGGACGTCGCGCAGCTCCTGGCCCGCCGGCGTCGGGTGATACTCGAAGCGCCGCCCGCTGTAGGGCACCTTCTCCAGCAACCCCGCCTCCACCAGGTGCTTGAGCCGGGCGGCGAGCACGTCCCTGGGCGCGCCGATGTTGCGCGCCATGTCATCGAACCTGCGCACGCCGAAGAACACCTCGCGCAGCACCAGCAGCGAGTACTTCTCCCCCACCACGGCCAGCGTGTCCGCGATCGAGCAGAGACGTGGAGTCGTCATGATCTCACCCTAGTGCTAGAGTACGTCCATATTTCAAACTTACTGGAGGGTAGCAATGCGGGACGCCGTCATCGTCGAAGCCGTGCGCACTCCCATCGGCAAGGGCAAGCCCACCGGCGCCCTGCACGGAGTCCACCCCGTCGACCTGCTCGCGCACACCCTGCGGCAGCTGATCGAGCGCTCCGGAGTCGCGCCCGAGCTGGTCGACGACGTCATCGGCGGCTGCGTCGACCAGGTCGCCGAGCAGGCCATGAACACCACCCGCTACGCCTGGCTGGCGGCCGGGTTCCCCGACTCGGTGCCCGCCGTCACCGTCGACCGGCAGTGCGGCTCGTCGCAGCAGGCGATCCACTTCGCCGCGCAGGGCGTCATCTCCGGTGCCTACGACCTGGTCGTGGCCTGCGGGGTGGAGTCGATGAGCCGGGTGCCGATGTGGTCCAACGTCCCGGCGGGAGCCGACCCGTTCGGCCCTGGCATGGCCGCGCGCTTCCCCGACGGGCTGGTGCCGCAGGGCATCAGCGCCGAGCTGATCGCGGCCAAGTGGTCGCTGTCGCGCGAGCAGATGGACGCCTTCTCGGCCGGCTCGCACGCCAAGGCGGCCGCGGCCGACTTCTCCGCCGAGCTCGCTCCGATCGCGGGCCTCACCGTGGACGAGTCGATCCGGCCCACGACCACGGTGGAGGTCCTGTCGGGCCTGCGGCCCGCCTTCCAGGATCCCGGTTACGGCGAGCGGTTCCCCCAGATCGACTGGTCGGTCACGGCGGGCAACACCAGCCCGACCAACGACGGGGCGGCAGCCGTCCTCGTCACCACCCGCGAGGTGGCGGCCAGGCTGGGGCTGCGGCCGCTGGCCCGGCTGCACTCCTTCGCCGTGACCGGGTCCGACCCGCTGCTCATGCTGACCGGGGTCATCCCGGCCACCGAGAAGGTCCTGCGGCGGGCGGGGCTGGACCTGGGCGACATCGACCTGTTCGAGGTCAACGAGGCCTTCGCCAGCGTGGTGCTGGCCTGGCTGCAGGAGACGGGCGCCGACCCGGCCAAGGTGAACGTCAAGGGCGGCGCCATCGCGCTGGGCCACCCGCTGGGCGCCAGCGGGGCGCGCATCATGACCACCCTGGTCAACGCGCTGCGCGAGCGCGGCGCCCGCTACGGCCTGCAGACCATGTGCGAGGCCGGCGGCCTGGCCAACGCCACCGTCATCGAGAACCTGGCAGGGTAACGGTCACCGTGAGGCCGCCGCCGTCGCGCGGATGGGCGTCGGCCTCACCGCCGTGCGCGCGGGCCACCGAGCGCACGATCGACAGCCCGAGCCCGGCGCCGGCGGCGGTCACCAGCCGATCGCCGCCGAGCCGCCTGAACGGCTCGAACAGCGCCTGCACCTCGTACGGCGGCACGACGGGCCCGCTGTTGCGCACCTCGACCTCGGCCCGCCCGTCCTGCCGGGTGCGGCTGGACACCTGCACCCAGCCGCCCTCGACGTTGTGGCGGATGCCGTTCTCGACCAGGTTGTGCACCATCCGCTCGAGCAGCAGCGCGTTGCCCTCCGCCGGCGCCTCCCGCGCCGACTCGCTCACCTTGATGCCCGCCTTTTCGGCCTCGAGCTCCAGCTGCCCGGTCACGTGGCTCACCACGTCGGCCAGGTCGACGGGCACCCGGTCGGTGAGCGAGGTCTCCGAGCTGGCCAGCAGCAACAGCCCGCCGATCAGCCGCTCATGCCGCGAGTTGATCTCCAGCAGACTCTCGCCCAGCTGCTTGACGTCGTCGGAGGCGCTCCTGCGGTGCATCGCCAGCTCCACCAGCGCCCGGCCGAGGGTGAGCGGCGTGCGCAGCTCGTGCGAGGCGTTGGCCACGAACCGCTGCTGCCCGTCGAAGGAACGGTCGAGCTGCTCGACCATCGCGTCGAACGCCTCGGCCAGGTCCTTGACCTCGTCGTTGGGCCCCTGAAGCGCGATGCGCTCGTGCAGGCTCCTGTCGGCCGCGGTGGCGATGCGCCGCGCGGTGTCGGTGACCCGGTGCAGCGGCGCCAGGACCCGCCCGGCCACCAGCCAGCCGAACCCGGCCGCGGCCCCGCCCACCACTGCCAGCGCGACACCGCCCTGGGTGAACAGCGAGGTCATCGCGGCTTCGCGCATGCGCGCCTGCTCGTCGCGCATCATCTTCTCGGCCGTGTCGCCGTTGAGCGCGCCGGCATTCGCCGGGACGCCGGTGGTGGCCAGGATCTTGACCCCGCCCGTCAGCCGCTGGGTGAACAGCGCATAGGTGACGCCGAGCAGCACCAGCCCGGCCACCAGGAACAAACTCCCGTAGATCAGCGTCAGCCTGGCTTGCAGCGTGATTCTCATGGGATCCGGTACCCCACTCCCGTCACGGTCTCCACGATCGGCGGCTCCCCCAGCTTGCGCCGAAGCTTCAGTACGGCCAGCCGTACGGCGCCGGTGAAGGGGTCGGCGTACTCGTCCCAGGCCTTCTCCAGCAGCTGCTCGGCCGAGACGGCGGCGCCGTCGGCGCGCAGCAGTTCGGTCAGCACCGCGAACTCCTTCTTCGACAGCGGCACGAACCGGTTGTCGCGGAGCACCTCGCGCCGGGCGGGATCGAGCGTGATGCCCGCCCGCCGCAGCACCGGAGGCACGGCCGGGCGCGCCCTGCGGCCCAGCGCCTGGATCCTGGCGGCCAGCTCGGCGAAGGCGAACGGCTTGGTCAGGTAGTCGTCGGCGCCCATCGACAGCCCGGTGACCCGGTCGCCGATCTCGGCCGCCGCGGTCAGCATCAGCACCCGCACCTGCGAACCGGCGGCCACCAGCTCCCTGCACACCTCGTCGCCGTGCACCAGCGGCAGATCCCGGTCCAGCACGACCACGTCGTAGTCGTGGACACTCAGCCGCTCCAGCGCGGCCGCTCCGTCATGGGCGACGTCGACCGCGTGCGCCTCGTCGCGCAGCCACTCGGCGATCGCGCCGGCCAGGATCGGCTCGTCCTCGGCCACCAGCACCCGCATCCGTCAGCTCCGTTCCTCCTGATCGCTGCGCACATGGTGGCCGATCGCCCTGTTTCCTCCCCGTAAGGGCAGGCGGAAACGGCGCGGAAACGCGCTCTGGCGTTCGATCGGGCCCCATGACACGCAGAATTCTCGCGGCCCTGCCGCTGATCGTCGCTCTCGCCCTGACCGGCTGCGCCGCCGGCAACGCCGCGCCGAAGACCAGCCCCAGCGCCGAGGACAAGGGCGTCAAGTACGCCCAGTGCATGCGCGAGCACGGCGTCCAGATGGACGACCCGCAGCCCGGCAAGGGCATCCAGCTCAAGCTCGACGGCAAGACCCCGAAGGAGACCGTCGACAAGGCTATGGAGGCCTGCCGGCAGTACAGCCCGATGAACGACCAGTCGCCCGCCGACGCGGCCAAGTCGGAGGAGAAGCAGCGCAAGTTCGCCGCGTGCATGCGTCAGAACGGCGTGGAGGCCTTCCCCGACCCGCAGCCGGGCCAGAAGGGCGTCATGATCTCCGGCCAGGTCGCCGAGGACCCCGACTTCAAGACCGCTCAGGAAAAGTGCCAGAGCGTACTGACCGGGGGCAACTGATGGGCCGTGGCAAGATCGCGGCCGTCGCCCTCGTGACCCTGGCCGCCGCCGGGGCCACCGCCGCCACGCTCGGACTGCGTGGCGGCAACGCCTCCGGCGAGCAGAAGGCAGGCCACCTGCCGCCCAAGACCGCCACGGTGTCGCGCCGGACGCTGACCGACGCCAAGAGCGTCGACGGCAGGCTCGGCTACGGCGCCACCACGACCGCCACCAGCCGCCTGCCCGGCACGCTCACCAAGCTGCCCGAGACCGGCGACCGGGTCGGCCGCGGCAAGCCGCTGTACGAGGTGGACGGCAAGCCCGTCACCCTGCTGTACGGCAAGGTGCCCGCCTACCGGACGCTGCGGGTCGGCAGCCAGGGTCCGGACGTCGAGCAGCTGGAACGCAACCTGAAGGCGCTCGGCTACGACGGCTTCACCGTCGACGACGACTACACCCAGGCCACTGCCGACGCCGTCGAGCAGTGGCAGGACGACCTGGACCTGGACCAGACGGGCACGGTCGAGCTGGGCCGGGTGGTGTTCGCGCCCGGCCCGGTCCGCGTCGACAGCCTGCACACGGGCCAGGGCGACCCGACCGCGCCCGGCCAGAAGGTGCTCACCTTCACCGGCACCACCAAGGCCGTCACCGTGGAGCTGGACACCATCGACCAGCGCCTGGCCCGCAAGGGCGGCAAGGTCTCGGTCACGCTGCCCGACGACAGCGCGGTCGCCGGCCGTATCCACGACGTCACCACCCTCATCCATCCGGGCACCAACCCGGGCGACGACCCGACGACCAAGGTCGAGGTGGAGGTGGCGCTCACCGGCAGGAAGGCTCAGAAGGCGGCCGGCGCCTACGTGCTGGCCTCGGTGCAGGTCGCCTTCACCGCCGAACGCCGCAGGGGCGTGCTCACCGTGCCGGTCGCCGCGCTGGTCAGCCTGCCCGGCGGCGGGTTCGGCGTGGAAGTGGTCAGCGCCGGCACCTCGCGGTACGTGCCCGTGAAGACCGGGCTGTTCGCCTCCGGCCAGGTCGAGGTGTCCGGCGCCGGGATCAGCGAGGGCACCCAGGTGGGGGTGCCGGCATGATCTCGCTCAAGCACGTCACCAAGGTCTACCCAGGCGTCACCGCGCTGGACGGCGTCTCGCTCACCATCGACAGGGGCGAACTGGTGGCCATCGTCGGCCCCTCCGGGTCGGGCAAGTCGACCATGCTGAACGTGCTCGGCACGCTCGACCGGCCCACCTCGGGCAGCGTCCACATCGACGGCCACGACGTGGCCAGGCTGTCGGACTCGCGGCTGTCGGCGCTGCGTGCCACCCGGATCGGCTTCGTCTTCCAGCACTTCCACCTGGCCGCCGGCGTCAAGGCCCTCGACAACGTCGCCGACGGCCTCCTCTACACCGGGCTGCGCCCCAGAGAACGGCGGTGCCGCGCCGCCGACGCGCTCGAACGCGTCGGCCTGGGCCACCGCATCGACCACCGGCCGCACCAGCTGTCCGGCGGCGAACGCCAGCGGGTAGCGATCGCCCGCGCCGTCGCCGGTGACCCCCCGCTGCTGCTGGCCGACGAGCCCACCGGCGCGCTGGACTCGGCCTCGGGCGCCGGCGTGATGGACCTGCTGCGCAAGCTGCACGCCGCGGGCACCACGGTCGTGATCATCACGCACGACCGGGAGATCGCCGCGGCGCTGCCCCGCCAGGTGCGCATGCGCGACGGCCAGGTGACCGACCATGGCTGACGTGCTGCGCCCGGCCAGGCTCGGGCCCGGCGACGTGGTCAAGGTGGGCGCGACCGGGATGCGCACCCGGCCGATGCGGGCGTTCCTGTCGGCGCTGGGCATCGCGATCGGCATCGCCGCCATGGTGGCGGTCGTCGGCATCTCCTCCTCCTCGGGGGCGGAGCTGGACAGGACGCTCGCCTCGCTGGGCACCAACCTGCTGACCGTCGCGCCCGGCACGACGCTGACCGGCGAGCAGGCCCAGCTGCCGACGGAGGCCGAACCCATGATCGGGCGGATCTCCGGCGTGCGGACCGTGTCGGCGATCGGGCGCCTGCCGAAGGCCAAGGTCTACCGCAACGCCAAGATCCCGGTCATCGAGACCAACGGCATCTCCGCCTACGCCGCGCGGGTCAACCTGCCGGCCGCCACCGGGGCCCGCCTGCACGACGGCTCCTGGCTCAACGACGCCACCGGCAGCTACCCGGCGGTCGTGCTCGGGGCGGCCGCCGCCCAACGCCTGGGCATCGGTCACGCGGGACCCGACACGCAGGTGCTGGTGGGCGGCGTCTGGTTCACCGTGGTCGGCGTCCTCGAGGCCGCGCCGCTGGCGCCCGAGCTGGACAGCGCCGCCCTGATCGGCTGGCCGGCGGCGGCCTCCGTGCTCGGCTTCGACGGGCACGCGACCATGGTCTACACGCGCTCGGACGACACCCGCGTGACGGCGGTGCGCGAGGTGCTCGGCTCGACCGCCAACCCGCAGGCGCCCAACGAGGTGCAGGTCTCCAGGCCCTCCGACGCGCTGGCCGCCAAGCAGGCCGCCGGGGCCGCCTTCACCGGGCTGCTGCTCGGACTCGGCGTGGTGGCGCTGCTGGTGGGAGGGGTGGGGGTGGCCAACACGATGGTCATCTCGGTGCTCGAGCGGCGCGCGGAGATCGGACTGCGCCGCTCCCTCGGGGCCACCCGCGGCCAGATCCGCACCCAGTTCCTGGCGGAGTCGCTGCTGCTGTCGGCCCTCGGCGGCGCGGGCGGCGTGCTGCTGGGCGCCGCGGTCACCGCCGGGTATGCCTCCTACCAGGGCTGGCCCATCGTGCTGCCGGTGTGGGCCGTGGGCGGCGGGCTCGGCGCCACCCTCGCGATTGGCGCGCTGGCCGGGCTCTACCCGGCCATCCGCGCGTCTCGCCTCTCCCCCACCGAGGCTCTGCGGGGGTGACTTCTGTTGTACGGCGGGCCGCCGCCAACGGCCGCCCGCCGCACTCCGGTTGCGGGCCCGCGCGCGGCGCTTCCGGCGAGTCGGGGCCGCTTGCTCGCCGATACGGCGCTTCGTCATCCGGGCACCCCGGTCTTGGCTTGCTCGCCGTACAAGCGCCGGACGACCGCCGTACACCTTCTCGCCGACCCCGGCGCGGGAGAGTCCCCGCCGCACCGGCAGCGTGCCCGCCGTAGGAGGAGGGTGCTCGCCGTACGGGATCTTGAGGTGGGGGCGGGACTGGGGTCAAGCCGACGGTGGCCGCCCTGCGGTTCCGGTAGGGAGGCTCGGTTCTGGGCGACGGGGGGTGCCTGCTGGTCGAGGGATGGTGCTGAGCGTCACGGCGATGACGGCGGCGGCTGCCGCGAGTGCGGCGCCGAAGCCGGAGGCGAGGTAGAGGCTGCCCAGGACGGCCACCCCGAGCGTGCCGCCGAGCTGCTGCACCGCGTTGAGCAGCCCGGCGGCCGAGCCTGTCTCCTGCGGCTCGACCTGGCTCAGCGCGCCGGTGAAGAACCCGGGCGTGAACAGCCCGGCGCCGACCCCGATGACGCCCAGCCCGGCGGGCAGCCACCACGCCCCGGCCGCGATGCCCGCCAGCACGACGGCCAGCCCGCCGTACATCACCCGATGCCCGAAGCGCGGCACGAGCCGCGAGCCCGCCACCCACGAGGCCACCCCGAGCCCCACGGACCAGGGCAGCAGGCCGAGCCCGGCGGCGAGCACGTCGTAGCCGAGGTCGAACTGCAGGTGCAGGGTGACCACCAGCGCCAGCCCGGTCGTCACGGAGAAGAACAGCGTCGAGGTGACCAGCGCTGTAGGAAGGCCGCGCCGGGCCAGCAGCTCCGGCTCGACCACCGGGTGCCTGCGCTGCCGCAGCGCGAAGCCGCCGAGTAGGACGGCCCCCGCGATCAACAGGACCCAGCTCGACAGCGTGATCAGCGGGTAGACGACCAGGCCGATGCCGCCCATGGCCAGCGCCGTGCCCGGCAGGTCGATCCGTGGCCGCTGCGGCGCCTTGTCCTCCACCAGCAGTCTCGACAGCGCCAGCACGGCCACGCACAGTGGGACGTTGACCAGGAACGCCGCCCGCCACGACGAGCCGTGGGTGAGCACCCCGCCAAGTACCGGCCCGCACACCGCGGCCAAGCCCATCACCGGACCGATGCAGCCCAGCGCCCTGGACATCTCGGGCCCGCGGAACATGGCCTTGATCAGCCCGATCGTCTGCGGGATCGTCAGCGCGGCCGCCGCGCCCTGCACCGCGCGCAGCCCGATCAGCAGTCCCACCGACGGAGAGAACGCGCAGGCCAGCGCCGCCAGCAGGAACACCGTCACCCCGGCGCGGAACACCCGCCTGCGGCCGAAGATGTCGCCCAGGCGGCCACCAGTGATCAGCAGCAGGGCGAACGGCAGGGTGTAGGCGGTGCCGAACCACTGGATGTCGGAGGTGGCCCCGCCCAGCGAGGCGTGGATCGAGGGGCCGGCCACCTGGACGATCGTGGTGTTCAGCACGTCCAGGGCCTCGGCGGTCAACAGGGCGGCCAGCGCCGCCCACTTCTTGGAAACCATCACCTCCTCAGGGTGGAAGACGGGCAGGCACCTATTCCAACGATCACCTACTGCCTCGCGATATCTGCCATCGAGTACCGGTAGCATGGCGAAAATGACCGTGCTGGACGATGTGGATCGCGGTTTGCTCCACGCGCTCCACCTGGACGCCCGCGCGCCGTTCAGCCGCATCGCCCAGGTGCTCGGCGTCTCCACCCAGACCGCGGTGCGCCGCTACCGGCGGCTGACCGCCGAGGCGGGGCTGCGCGTGACGGGCCTGGCCGAGCCGTACAGCGCCGGACGCCAGCAGTGGATCGTCCGGCTGACCGCCACCGCGGCCGCCGCGCAGGACATCGCCCGCGCGCTGGCCCGCCGTCCCGACACCTCGTGGGTGCGGCTCACCTCGGGCGGCACCGAGATCGCCGCCATCATCCAGACCGCGCCGGGCGGCCCCGACTCCCACGGCCTGCTGCTGCGCGACATCCCCCGCACGACCAGCGTCACCAAGGTCTCCGCGCACTACCTGCTGCACACCTACCTCGGCGGGCCCACCGCCTGGCGCGGCCACCTCGACGCCCTCACCGAGGCCCAGCAGCGGGCTCTCGCGCTCGAGGTCGATCAGGGAGAGGTGGCCTGGAGCGAGCGGGACCGACGGATGGCGGACGCGCTGCGCCAGGACGGGCGCGCGAGCCTGACCGCGCTGGCCGCGGCGACCGGTTGGTCGGCCGCGACCGTGGGCAGACGCCTGGAGGAACTGCGCGGGAAGGGCGCGCTCTTCTTCGACGTCGGGATCGACGACCGGCTGCTCGGTGTCACGGCGTCGGCACTGCTATGGATGTCGGTGATGCCCGCGCACCTGGACGAGGTGGCCACCACCCTGGCGGCCCACCGCGAGCTGGCCATCGTGGCGGCGACGACGGGGCCGACGAACCTACTGGCCACGGCGCTGTCGCCGAGCCCGCAGGCACTGCACCGGTACCTGACCACCCGGCTGGCGCTGCCCTCGATCACCGGCATCGAGACGGCGCCCATCCTCCGCACCCTCAAGGGCAGTTCTTGACCGATCTGTACAGAACCGGCTAGCGTCTGCCGCATGGCAAGGCCCAGGGAGTTCGACGAGCAGGCCGCGATCGAGGCGGCGATGACGCTGTTCTGGGAGAAGGGCTACGAGGCGACCAGCACCGAGGACCTGTGCCGGCGCACGGGCCTGGGCCGCGGCAGCCTCTACAACGCCTTCGGCAGCAAGCGCCGCCTGTACGAGGAGGCGGTACGGCGCTACGCCGCCACCTGGGCCGAGCGCCAGCTGGACATGCTGTCCGAACCCGGATCATCGGTCCGCCTGCGCATCCGCGACCTCATGCTCGGCGTCATCGAGGCCGACCTGGCCGATCCGGACCGGCGCGGCTGCCTGGCGCTCAACGCCGCCACCGAGCAGGCCGGCCGTACCGGGGAGGTGAAGGCGCTGGTCCGGCGGCAGTTCGACGATCTGGAGCAGGCGCTGTGCCATCTGGTGACGGTCGGGCAGAGCACCGGCGAGCTGGCCGCGGGCCGGCCTCCGCTGCAGGTGGCGCGGACGTTGCAGAGCACCTACTACGGCCTGCGCGTGCTGGCCAAGGTCACCGACGACCGGCAGGCCCTGCTCGACGTGGTCGACGGCGCGCTCGCCTCCCTGTAAAGGGCTGCCCTTGTTTTGTACTGGTTGATAAACAACTAGGAGTTCGATGCTCCCCTCGCTCATGCTGTGCGTCTTCGGCATCACCACCGGCGAGTTCGTCATCGCCGGGATCCTGCCTGACATATCCCAGGATCTCGGGGTATCCGTGCCGGCGGCCGGGCTGCTCGTCACCGCCTACGCGATCGGGATGATCGTCGGCGGCCCCACGCTGACCGCGGTCACCGCCCGCTTCCCGCGCAAACCGCTGATCGTGGTCCTGCTGGCGGTCGCCGTGGCGGGCAACCTGGCCTCGGCGCTGGCCCCCGGGTACGCGGTGCTGTTCGCCGCGCGGGTGGTGACCGCACTGGTGACCTCGACGTTCTTCGCCAACGCCATCGTGATCGCCGCCTCGTCCGCGCCGCCGGACAAGCAGGCCTCGACCGTCTCCAAGCTCGTCTTCGGCATGAACCTGGCGATGATCCTGGGCGCGCCGATCGGCACGTTCATCGGCACCGGGTTCGGCTGGCGGGCCACGTTCTGGGCGATCGTGGCGTGCGGGGCGGCCGGGCTGCTGCTTGTGCTGCGCTTCGTGCCCGACGTCGCGCACGCCTCGACCTCGGCGGTGGCCGAGTTGCGCGTGTTCCGCCGCAGGGACGTCCAGCTCGCGATCGCCGTCACCGCCGTGGGCAACGCCGGCCTGCTGATGGTCTTCACCTACCTGGCGCCGCTGCTGACGAGCGTCACCGGTTTCGCCGCCGGCGCGGTCGCGGTGCTGCTGCTGGTGTACGGCGTGGGCGCCACGGCAGGCAACCTGGTGGGTGGCCGGCTGTCGGACCGGGCGCCGGTGGCCGCGCAGGTCGGGCTGCTCGCCGTACTCGCCGCGGCGCTGGTTCTGACCTGGCTGGTGAGCGGCAGCACGGTGGCCACCGCGGTCATGGTGTTCGTGCTCGGTGCGCTGGGATTCGCCGTCGTGCCCGGCATGCAGGCCCGCGTGCTGGGCGCCGCCGCCGACGCGCCGACGCTGGCGATGGCGGTCAACGCCTCGGCCTACCAGTTGGCCGCCGCCTTCGCCGGCTGGCTCGGCGGGCAGGTCATCGAAGGCGGGCGCGGCCTGTACCTGGTGGCGGCCGCGGTGACCATCGCGGGCGCGGCCCTGAGCTACGCGGGGCGGCGCCCGGAGATGGCCGCCAGATAGGCCAGGATGGCGTCGCGGTTGCGGCTCAGGCAGTCGATGCGCTGCGTGAGCCGCTCCGCCTCGCCGTTCAGCATCGCGGTGACCTCGGGTGTCACGCAGTCGGGGTGGACGAGCATGCCGTCGAGGAACGGCAGGATCCTCCTGATGATCTCGGTGGTGAGGCCGGAGTCGAGCAGGCCGCGGATCTGCCGCACGCGGTGGACCATGTCCTCGCCGTAGGAGCGGTAGCCGTTGACGGACCGCTCGGGGCGCAGCAGATCCTGCTCCTCGTAGTAGCGCAGCATCCGGGGCGGCACCCCGGTGCGCCGCGACAGCTCGCCGATCCTCATCCGTTTGCCCTCACACTGATGTGAAGGTTTCAGCATAGCGCTCATGAAGCTGTTCGCCCTGTTCACCGCCGCCTTCATCGCCGTGATGACCGAACTGCTGCCCGCCGGGCTGCTCCCCCAGTTGAGCGCCTCCCTGCGAGTGTCGCAGGCCCAGGTCGGGTTCCTGGTGACGGCCTACGCGCTGGCGTCCTTCGCGGCGGCGATCCCGGTGACCGCGCTGGTGCGCGGGTTGCGGCGGCGGCCGCTGCTGATGGCGGTGCTGGCGGGGTTCGCTTTGTTCAACGCGGTGACCGCGATCTCGGACTCCTACCCGCTCACCTTCGCCGCCCGGCTGCTGGCCGGCGCGATGGGCGGCACGATGTGGGCCATGCTCGTCGGCTACGCGGCCAGGATGGTGCCGGCCGAGCGCCGCGGCCGAGCCATCGCGATCGTCTCGGCGGGCATCACGGTCGCGCTGTGCTTCGGCATCCCCGCCGGTACCGCGCTGGCGGGCGTCCTGGGCTGGCGTACGGCTTTCGCCGCGCTGTCGGCCGTGGCCGTGCTGCTGGTGGGCTGGGTCCGCTGGGCGGTGCCCGACCTGCCGGGCGAGCCGGCGGCGTCGCGGGCTCCACTGCGTGAGGTGGCGGCGCTGCCGGGGATCCGCACGGTGCTGACCGCGACCGCGTTCCTGCTGCTCGGCCACCAGGCGGTGTACACCTATGTCGCGCCGTTCTCCCGGGGCGACACCGGGCTGGTCCTGCTCGTCTTCGGGGTCGCCACGGTGGCGGGGGTGGTGCTCACGGGCGCCTTCGTGGACCGGTACCTGCGGGCGCTACTGCTGGGCGCGCTCGCACTGATCGCTGTGGCGATGCTGGCGCTGGGGCTGGCCGGGGCCGCGCCGCTGGTGGCCGTGGCGATGTGGGGAACGGCCTTCGGCGGCGCGCCCACGCTGCTGCAGGCCTCGCTGGTGGAGGCCTCGGGCCCGGAGAACGCGGACGTGGCCACCTCGATGCAGACCACCGTCTACAACGCGGGCATCGCGGGCGGGTCGTTCCTGGGCGGGCTCGTGCTGGACGGCGCGGGAGCCGGGGCGTTGCCGTGGACGGCGCTGCCGCTCGTGCTGGTGGCGGTCGGTCTGGCCACCCGAGTATCTAAACGACCGATCGTTCATATAGCCTGAGAGGCATGACCACAGACGGGCGGAAGGTCCGCGGGCAGCGCAGCCGGGAGGCGATCCTCGATCAGGCGGTGTCGCTGGCCTCGGTGGACGGGCTCGAAGGGCTCACGCTGGGGCGGCTGGCGGCCGCCACCGGAGTCAGCAAGTCCGGATTTTTCGCGCACTGGACGGACAAGCAGCATCTGCAGCTGGACGCGATCGACTGGGCGTCGCGGCAGTGGCGCGAGCGCGTCGTCGTGCCCGCGCGTGCCGCCGCCCCCGGCGTGCGGCGGCTGTTCGCCCTGCACGAGGCCCGCCTGCGTTTCTACACCGACCGGGTGCTGCCCGGCGGCTGCTTCTTCTTCGCCGCCCAGGTGGAGTTCGACGACCGGCCCGGCCCGGTCAAGGAGCACCTGTCCCAGGCCGTGACCTTCTGGCTGGACTACCTGCGTGCCCAGGTCGAGCGGGCCGTCAGGCTCGGGGAGCTGGACCACTCGGTTGACCCGGCCCAGTTGGCCTTCGAGATCGACGCCCTGGGCGAGGCGGCCGTCACCTGCTCCCGGCTGGTCAACCAGGAACTCGCCTTCGTCCACTCCCGCCGTGCCGTACTGCAGCGCCTGCGCGCGCTGTCGACGAACCCGAATCTCCTCCCGGAGGACTGAACACGTGACCCAGATCCGGCCCGTCCAGGTGCACTTCGACGACCTGGACGCGATGGGCCTGCTGCACAACTCGCGCTACGCGCTGCTGGTCGAGCGGGCCATCTCGGCCTTCTGGACCGAGCAGGGCTGGCACTTCGACCCGGCGGTCTCCGTCTTCCCCGACGTCTACCTGGCCGTGCGCGAGTTCAAGATCACCTATCACGCTCCGATCGTCGGCGCGGGCGAGGTGCTGGTGGAGTTCTGGCTGGATCGCATGGGCACCACCAGCGGTGTGTACGGCTTCCGCGTCATGTCCGCCGACCGGACCACCACCCACGCCGACGGCCACCGGGTCAACGTCAACCTCGATCCCGCCACGCTGCGCCCCGCGCCCTTCAGCGACGGGATCCGCGAGGCGGCCGTGCCGCTGATGCGGCCCGTGACTACGCCTGGCTAGCCAGGCCCACCAGGTTGCCCTCGGGGTCGGTGAAGTGGGCGACCACCAGTTCGGTGCCGGGCGAGCGCACCGGCCCATCACCCGGGTGCCGCCCAGGCTCTCCGCCTTGCGCAGCGCGGCCTCGATGTCGGGGCCGCCCGCGTAGAACAACTCGATGATGGTCTGGGCGGTCGAGGCCGTCGGCGGCGAGATCCGGGTGGCAGCCGGGGAGCCCGCCCGGTCCGACGTCACGGTCCTGACGGATCCCCTCGCGCTCAACGCCGCCATCGGCGAAGGCGGCGACGACCTGCCCGCGGTCCTCGCACGCCTCGCCTGACTACGCGCCCAGTACTGCCAGGTAGTGCGTGTTGTGCATGATGCCGAGCACGTTGCCGAACGGGTCGACCACGGAGGCGGTGACGAAGCCCTCGCCGCGCGTGGTGATCGGCTCGTACTCCTTGGCGCCCATGGCCAGCAGCCGCTGGAAGGTGGCCTCGATGTCGTCGACCGCCCAGTGCGCGCTCACGCCGCCGGGCGCGGCGCCCGGCGGCTGGGGTGAGAAGCGCCGGTCGAGCAGGCCCAGCTCGGTCTGGTAGTCGCCGATGCGGAACTCGACGTAGGCCGCTCGCCCATCGGGTCCGGGCCGGCTGAAGTAGGCCTCGACGCCGAGCAGCTCGGTGTACCACTCCTTGGCGGCCTCGACGTCCTCGGCAGTGAACACGACGGTGGCGATGCCTCGCAGCATTTCTGCTCCCTTCGGGGGTTATGTCACCCAAGTTACGGGGCCTTGTGGAACCTCCGGTTCCTCAAGGACTGGCAGACTGGGAAAATGTTGGAAACCTCGGTCCGCCTGCTGCGGCTGCTGTCGTTGATGCAGAGCCGCCCCGACTGGTCGGGCGCCGAACTGGCCGACCGGCTCGGCGTCACCACCAGGACCGTGCGCAACGACGTCGAACGGCTGCGCATCCTCGGCTACCAGGTCCACTCCACGACGGGCACGGCCGGCGGCTACCGGCTCGCCCCCGGCGCCGCGATGCCGCCGCTGCTGCTGGACGACGAGGAGGCGGTGGCGGTGGCCATCAGCCTGCACGCCGCCGCCAGCGGCACGGTCACGGGGATCGAGGAGACCTCGCTGCGCGCCCTGGCCAAGCTGCGCCGGCTGCTGCCGTCCCGGCTGCGCCACCGCACGGACGCCCTGCTCACGGCCACTCTTACGGTGCCCGGCCGGGCGCCGACCGTGGAACCGGACACCCTCATCGGCATCGCCGCCGCCATCCGCGACCGCGAGGGCCTGCGCTTCGACTACCAGGGCCATGACGGTACGGCGGGCGCACGACGGGCCGAGCCGCACCGCCTAGTCCACACCGGGCGGCGCTGGTACCTGCTGGCCTGGGACAACGACAGGGACGACTGGCGCACCTTCCGCGCCGACAGGATCCGCCTCCGCACACCCAACGGTCCCCGCTTCACGCCGAGGGAGCCGCCGGAGGGCGACGCGGTGACGCACGTGGTGCGCGGCACGGCGTCGACCGCGTACCGGTATCCGGCCAAGGTGCGGCTGCACTGCCCCGTCCAGGCGGTCGCCGAGCGGCTGCCCCCAGCGGCCGGGCTGCTGCGGGAGCTGGACGAGCAGTCGTGCCTGCTGGAGACGGGCAGCGAGAACCTGCACGACCTGGCCTCGTTCCTGGGCAGCCTGGGCGTGGCCTTCACCGTCCTCGACCCGCCGGAGCTGCGCGAGCACCTGCACACGCTGGCCGCCCGCTACGCCCAGGCCTGACCCGCGAGCGCGGTCAGCAGCTCCAGCATCGCGCCGGCGGCCGGAGTCCTGCGCGGTGCCACCGCCGCCATGACCCGGCGCCGGGGCAGCTCCGGCGTCGTTGGCCGGAGCGTGATGTCCGGCCGCACCGACGACATCGCCAGGGTCGACATGATCGTGATGCCCAGCCCGCCGGCCACCAGGGCCTGCTTGCCGTTCCAGTCGTCGCAGGTGAAGCCGATGCGCGGCGGCCCGCCCAGCGCCTCGGCCAGCGGACGCAGCGGGCCCAGGCAGTCGGGGTGGGCGCCCTCGATCCAGACCTCGTCCCGCAGCTCGCTCAGCGGCACTCTGGTACGGCGGGCCAGCGGATGCCGCGACGGCAGCGCCACCCGGTGCTCCTCCTCCAGCAACGGCACCAGCTCCAGCCCGGCGCCGACGTCGTCCCAGTCGGTCACCAGCGCCAGATCCAGCCCGCCCGCCCTGATCGCCTCCGGCCCGGCCAGCACCAGGCTGACCTCGATCCCCGGATGCGCCTCGCGGAAGCGGCGGATCGCCTCGGGGACGAAGGCCGTGTTCGCGCTCGGGAAGCCCGCGATGCGCACATGGCCACCGCTCAGGCCCGCGAAGGCGCTCATCCTCGCTTCCAGCCCACGGATGCGGTCGAGAATCTGCCTGGCCTCGTCGATGGCGACCTCGCCCGCGGCCGTCGGCGTGATGCCCCGCGGCACCCGGCGGAACAGGGCGACGCCCAGCTTCCGCTCGAGCGTGCCGATCTGGCGGGACACGGCCGGCTGGGTCATGGTCAGCGCCTGCGCCGCCGCGGAGAACGAACCCCGCTCCCCCACCTCCACCAGCACCTTCAGAGTCCACGCATCAAGCATGCATACAGCTTATGCCAGCCCTGTCTGACCTGCAGTTGTGGTTATGCCTCGTGATGGCCGAGCGTGGATGCGTGACCTTCATCGCATCCCACCTTCCTCCGGTGCCCGCCCGCGTACTCGACGCCGGCTGCGGCACCGGTTCTCTGGCGGCCTGCCTGCTGTCGGACGGCTACGACGTCACGGCGATCGACATCGATCCCTCGCTCGCGAGCCCGCTGGTGCGGGTGGCGGACATCTGCTCGTACGAGGACTCGCCCTTCGACGCGGTGATCTTCTCGTTGTCGCTGCATCACGTGCACAGCCTGGAGCTCGCGGTGTCGCGGGCTCGGGAGCTGCTGTCGCCCGGCGGGGTCCTGCTCGTCGACGAGTTCGCCCACGAACGTGCCGATGGCGCGATCGCGGATCGCTTCTACGGGGAGCCGGGTTCGCTTGGCAGATGGCGGGAACAGCACGGCGAGTACCACACGGGGGCGTCGATGCTCGAGGCCATCTCCGGCCGCTTCACCGTGGCGTCTTTTGTCCGGGTTCCTTACCTGTATCGCTACCTAGAGGACGAGTCTGTGCGCGATTTCGAGTCGGAACTCGGCTTCCACCTCGTCGCCCACCATTAGCCGGGGTGCCACGGTCACGGAGCGCCGTGGCGGCGGGGGCGCGGCCCCGACTCGCCGGAAGCGCCGGTCTGGGGCCCTCAGCCGAAGTGCGGCGGGCGGCCGGTGGCGGTGGCCGGCCGTACAGGCTGATGGGTGAGGTACTTTTCTCGGATGTCCAAGGCATTGATCATTGGGGGAACCGGCCTGATCGGCCGGGCGACCGCTGCGCGGCTGCTGGCGGCGGGGTGGGAGGTGGACGTCACCGGGCGCGATCCCGCGCGGATGCCGGGCGAGCTCGCGGGGGTGCGCTTCGTGCGGGCCGAGCGGGACGACGCGCGACAGCTCGGGGCGGCCCTGGGCGAGGGGGCGGACCTGGTCGTCGACTGCGTCTGCTACACCGCGGCCCACGCCCGGCTGTTGCTGCCGCTCGCCGCCGATGCCACCTCCACGGTGCTGATCTCCAGCAAGGCCGTGTACGTCGACGACCTGGGCAACCACGCCAACTCCGACGTGCCGCCACGCTTTGACGGGCCGATCCGGGAGACGCAGCCGACGCTGGCGCCGCTCGACATCGACTACGACTCGCGGGAGGGGTACGGGACGAACAAGGTCGCCGCCGAACTGGTCGCCCTCGACAGCGGGCTGCCGATCACGATCCTGCGCCCCTCGCGCGTCCACGGGGTGGGGGCGGCGCGGCCGCGCGAATGGGTCCTCGTCAAGCGGGTCCTCGACGGCCGCCGCGCGGTCCTGCTGGCCGGCGGCGGATCCGGGGTCGTCCATCCCACGGCGGCGGCCAACATCGCCGCGCTCATCGAAACGGTCGCCCACGTCCCCGGTTCGCGGGTCCTCAACAGTGCCGACCCTGACGCGCCCACCGCCCTCGCCATCACCCGCACCATCGCCCGTCACCTCGGGCATTCCTGGGAAGAGGTCCTGATCCCGGACGACACGCTCGGCAGGACGCCGTGGGACTCGCCCCACCCCGTGGTCCTGGACACGTCGGCAGCCCTGGCGCTCGGGTACCGCCCCGCGGGGTCCTATGCGGAAACCGTGGCGGCCGGCCTCGACTGGCTCGTCTCCCTCGCCCGCGGTGGCGCGGATCCGGCGGCCGGAGATCCATACTTCGACGGCTTCTTCGACTACGCCGCGGAAGACGCCTATCTCGCGGGCGCTTCGCGATGAGTTTCGGCCCGTCGGCCGGTCTACCTCCATGACCGCACACCTCCCGGAGGGTTCCCATGACCGATCACCCGCCCGTCGAGGTCACCAACCTCGACCGCTACGACCACGACACGTTGCCGTGGGACCGCGCCCACTTCTTGCTCGCCACTTCGTCGGGGGAGGACATCACCTGGTTCCTCGGCACCGTACGGCCTGACGGCCGGCCGCACGCCGCAGGGGTCGGCGCCATCTGGTACGACGGCGCCCTGCATTTCACCAGCGGCCCCGGCGCCCGCAAGACCCGCAATCTGCAGGCCGATCCGAACTGCACGATCTCCGTCAGGCTCGACGGTCTCGACCTGAACCTCGAGGGCACCGCGCACCGGGTCACCGACGCCGCCACCGTGCGGGGCGTGGCCGCCCTCTACGCCGAGAACGGCTGGCCCGCGACCGGCGAGGGCGACACGATCACGGCACCGTACAGCGCACCCACCGCTGGCCCGGCGCCATGGCACGTCTATCGCTTCTCGATGCGCGTCGCGTTCGGCATCGCCACGGCCGAACCGTACGGAGCGACCCGCTGGCGATTCGCCTGAACAGGCTCGGTCGCCCTCCAGGCGTTGGTCGTGCAGTGCACCTCGCCACCGCCGGCGTGTGCCCAGGAGTAGTCCTCCACCCAGCGCACCCGCACCTGGTGGGCGGCCAGTGCCCGCTCGGTCACCTGCCGGAACAGGTCCCGCCCGGCCACCACCGGCCCGTGCGGGTCGGGCACGGCGAACTCCCGCTCGGTCAGCGAGAGCCCGTTGGGAATGTCGGGACTGTAGGCGCGAAGCAGCGGCAGCTGATCGTTCTTGGCGAACACCACACGTCTTTCCACGATCCGGCGGTGCCCGCGGTGAACCCCAGCGAGACTGAACCCCCGGCCGCCCGTGCGGCCCGGCGCAGCGACCCGGCGAAGCGCGACCACTCGGCCGGGAAGCCGGGCGTCAGGGGAGGCAGGCTCCCGTCCGTGGGCCAGCCGGGCCCCTTTCCCGGCCGGCCCGCGAACACGCGGGTGGCAGGCTGCAGGTCGTTCTGCAGCAAAAGGGGCGCCTCCCTCAGCTGGATCTGGTCCTGCCCGCTCCGGCCGTGGTCGGTCACCGTCAGCCTCACCGTGACCAGGCCGTTCCAGAGGGCGGGGTCGCGGACGACGTCGCGTCCTTCCAGAGCGAGCTCCACGCCGGCGCGCAGCTCGGCCACCGTCAGCCGCCCCTCCCCCTCGGGCAGAACCGGCCGGAACCCGTCCCCGTGCCGGGCGAACACCCGCACCTTGGCCGCCGCGGCCGCATCGACGCTCAGCCGCCCGCCGGCGGCGTCGCTGAGCCCGGGCATCGGGCGCACCCGCATCGGGGCGAGATCCGAGGTATCGGCTTGTCCGTTCACCCGGGAATCGGCGGCGTCGTTGCAGGCGGCCAGCCGACGATCGACCCGGACCCCGGGCTCATCCAACTCGGCGGGACCGACCGTGCACCGATGCTCGCTGTCGTCGAGGTTGGGCAGGAAGATCGCACCCCGGTTCTGGGTCCACACCTCTTCCCCCACCTCGTCGCCAGGCCCGCTGAGCTCGACCCGGCCGTCCCTGTCGACATCGGCCCGCAGATCCGGGGTGGGTGCGACCCCCGTCCAGCCCGACACCCCGCCGACCAAGGCCAAGCCGGTCGCGA
Source organism: Nonomuraea sp. NPDC050536 (assembly GCF_044457685.1). NCBI lineage: Bacteria > Bacillati > Actinomycetota > Actinomycetes > Streptosporangiales > Streptosporangiaceae > Nonomuraea > Nonomuraea sp. NPDC050536. The sequence continues at coordinate 35,202 of NZ_JBITHD010000004.1, read as the reverse complement.
CCGCTGCCAACCGCAGCCTACGACCGCTGGCCGAGCAGCTGCTCTCGGGCCCCAGGAGTCTGGTTCGGCGCATCGTGGACGCCGCCCAGGTCCGAGATCGCGATGATCACGTAGAGCGGCTGTGCGCGCTGATCGACGGGCTCGCCTTCAAAGCCGCCTACGTCCCGACGGCCGATGACCCGAGCGGGCACCTACGCCTCGTCGGTAAACAACTCGACCACATCCTGTCCGACCGCTGACCGGCGGGAGTCGTACCTCCCGCTAGAGCCAGCCGGCGTCGCGAGATATGCGGATGGCGTCGATGCGGTTGCGCCCGCCCACCTTGCTGATCGCGTTCGACTAGATCACGGGTGAGATGGTGATGAATGCTCCCTTGAGGTGGGGTTACGCGGACTGATCCTCCACTCGAGGGCTCGGAGCAAACAGATGCAAATGTCACGAGACGGGTGATGAGTTTCGACCCAGGGGTCTTCGGCCTCTCTAACGTCGGCTGACGGTGAGCAGGTGGCCGCTGACGCCCAGGAGCGACGGCACGGACTCCAGCGAGCGCTGCGCCTCGAGCATGAGCTCCCTGCGTTCGGGGTCGTCAAGCCAGTCGTTCACATCTCCGTACAGCCAGAACGCGCCCTCCACGCCGTACTGCTCGACCGGGGCGAACCCGGCGTCCGCGAACTCTCCCGGCACCTCGCCCGGATCGTGGAAGTAGGCGGTGAACCCCCGCCTGGGAGACATCATGATCCCGTCCCTCAGGGCCGCGTGCCCCGCCTCGCGCTGCCGCTCGTCCTGGTAGAGCCCCAGGTAGACCATGTCGTGCACGGCCGCGTAGCGGTTGATGGTCGCCGTGGCGACCAGTCCGCCCTGCCGTACGGCACGCCGCGCCTCCGCCAGCGCGCGCACCCGATCGGCCCGCTCGGCGAGGTGGTAGAGCGGGCCGAGCAGCAGGACCGCGTCCGCGCTCTCGTCCGGGACCGACAACTGCCGCGCATCGCCCAGCCGCGCCGTCACCCCTGCCAGGCGCGCCGCCCGCTCCACGTGCAGCGGAACCGGATCAAGCAACTCGACCTCATACCCGTCGGCGGCCAGCCACTCGGCGTGCACCCCGGTGCCCCCGCCCACGTCCAGCACCCTCGCGGGCGGCGGCGGCAACATCCTGCGCAACACGTCCTGCGTCCGCCAGAACTCCCACCTACCGCGGCCCTCCCGGATCCGGGCGTCCTCCATGTCCAGCTCGTAGTAGGCAAGCAGCTCGCGTGTCACATCCATACTCGATCATGCAAACCCACCACCACCGCACACAACTGCTTTTGAAGGGTCGTCATCCTGGTTTAAGTTCCTGGAGGATGGTCTGACCCGCTGCGCGGTGGTCGGCGGCTGCAGGTGGATCCGTCTCGTCGAGTACGGCCGCGATCCCCTCGTGGGCCAGCGCCTCCGCGTACCGGTACCCCAGCTTCGGGGCCAGCTCCAGCGCCTGCCGGTGCAGCCGCAGGGCTTCCTCGGGCAGGCCCGCCAGGCGGCAGGTCTCGCCGTAGCCGTTGAGGAAATGGATCTTCCAGTGTTCCTCGAACAGCTCGTCCAGCAGCGCGAACGCCTCCCGATGGCTGGCCAGCGCCTCCTCGTACCGGCCCATCTGCCGCAGCGCGACGCCCAGGCAGTTGAGGCACCACGCCTCGTTGTGCTTGTGCCCGTCCTCGCGGGCCAGCGCCAGCGCCTGATGCAGGTGCTCGGCGGCCTCTTCGGGTTCCTCGCGGGCGATGGCCACGCCGAGGGTGATCCGGGCCGTCAGCGTGGGCGGCCACGTGGGGTCGGTGTGCGGGATGGCCAGCGCCTTGCGGGCCAGCCGCGCCGCCTCCTCGCGGTGTCCCAGCTGCAGCATCCCCCAGGCCTCGCAGGCGGTCGCATGGGCCGTGCCCATCGGGCAGCCGGCGTCCTCGTACAGCTTCCCCGCCAGCCGGAAGAGGTCGAGCGGCTCCTCGACATGGCCCTCGTCCCACCTCAGGTAGGCGCGGCGCATGGTCAGCTCGGCCGCGGACAGGGCGTCCCCGGCCTGGGACACCAGCGGTGCCGCCGCCTCGTACGCGGCGCCGGCCTCCGCCATCCGGCCCGCGTTGTACCGGGCGAAGCCCAGGTCGCTGTGCGCCTCGGCCAGCTGCAGCGGATCGCCCAGGCGCTGCGCGGCGACCAACGACCGCTCGAAGAGGACGTTGAGATGCGTCGTTCCGCAACGCCGCGCGAAGAACGCCCGCATGAAGCGCGGCAGCTCGCACACGTGCGCGTCGGCTCCGGCGGCGACCGCCGCCTCGAAGGCGGCCATCAGGTTCGGGTACTCCGTAACGAACCAGGCGAAGGCCGCGCTCTTGTCGGTGAACTGTGGCAGATCGGCCGGGGGCCGGCCCGCGGAGGCGGCCCGGCTGGGGCCCAGGAACGGCATCGCGGCGTCGGCGGCGGCCGCCGCGTGCACGTAGTAGTCGAGCACCCGGCCCAGCGCCTGCTCCCGCTCCGCCGGTGAGTCCTGCTCCGCGGCGGCCCGGCGCGCGTGCTGGTGCACCAGGTCGTGCAGCCGGTAGCGGCCGGCCGTCGGCTGCTGGACGAGGTGCGCGTCGAGCAGGTCCTCGAGCATCGCCCGGGCGCTGCGCAGCGGTACGTCCGCCAGCGCCGCGGCCACGTACTCGTCGAAGGACGACCCGAGCAGCAGGCCCAGTAACCGGAACAGGCGGCGCTGCGCCCAGTCCAGTTGCCGTACGGACATGGCGAACGCGGTGTCGAACTCGTTCGCGCCCTCCGCCATGCGCTCGACGAGGATGCCCACGGTCCAGCCCGGCCGGTGCCGCAGCCGGGCCGCGGCCAGCCGCAGGGCCAGCGGCAGATGACCGCACAGCCGCAGCACCTCGGCCGCGGACTCCGGGTCGCGGGCCAGCCGACCGTCGGGGCCGCTGGGGTCGCCGCTGGCGCGCGCCAGCAGCTCCGCGCTCTCCTGCGGGGTCAGCACGCCCAGCGACACCGGGGGCACCTCGTCCAGGCCCAGCATCCGATTGCGGCTGGTGATCAGGGCTACGGAGGGGCCGGCGCCGGGCAGCAGCGGGCGTACCTGGTCGGCGTCGGCGGCGTTGTCGAGGACCACGACGGCCCGCCGGCGGGCCAGTTCCGACCGCCAGCAGGCGGCCAGCTGCTCGACCCCCTCCTGCGGGACCTTCTCGGAGGGGACGTCGAGTGCGGCGAGCAACATCCGCAGCGCGGGGTCGGGATCGAGCGGCTCCCGCCCCTCGGTGAACCCGTGCAGGTCCACGTAGAGCTGGGCGTCCGGGTAGTCGGCGGCGAGCCGGTGCGCGGCGTGCACCGCCAGACAGGTCTTGCCGACGCCCGCCATGCCGTCGACGGCGACCACCCGGCTGCTGTCCACCGCGGCGAGTACGGCGGCGAGCTGGGCCTCGCGTCCGGTGAAATCGGGCACGTCGCGCGGCAGATCGTTGCGGGGCGGGGGCTGGCCTTGGCGGCTGGTCTTCGGAGGCGCCGGCAGCGGGTTCGAGGCTCGTTCCCACAAGGGCCGCAGCGGACGGGGGTCGCGCTTGACGAGGCGGCAGAGAGCGATCACCGCGGGCCAGGGCGGCACCGTCTGGCCGCCGAGGTAGCGCGACAGCGACGACGAGCTGAGACCCGCGTCCCGCGCGAGCGCCCGAACGCCGCGCCCGGACACCTCCTGGAGCAGGCGCAGCCGGGCGGCCAGCTCGTCCTGTGGGTCGGCCTTCCGCACAACCACCGTTCCCCGCCTCCCTGTCCCGCCCCGGCGGAAACTTCCCGAACCGCTTCGCCACTGTTCAAGGCTGTTCCAGCTGTCCCACGGTGTCCCACCGCCGTCGTCATCGTAAGGCCACTCGGCTGTTATGGAGTCACGCCCCGATGGACCGGGGCGCCGAACCGGAAGAGGAGAGAACCCCAGATGAAGTCTCGTATGCAGAACCCCGCCGTCATCCTGTCCGACGCGATGGAGCCCATCCAGGCGATCTTCAAGGCCGTGCACTCCGGTGGGGTGGACGGGCAGACGCTGGAGCTGGTGCATCTGCGGGTCAGCCAGATCAACGGCTGCAGTGCCTGCGTCGACGGTGGCGCCAAGACGGCCCGTAAGGCCGGAGTGAGCGACGAGCGGCTGGCCACGGTCGCCGCCTGGCGGGAGACCCCGTACTTCACCGAGGAGGAGCGGGCGGCGCTCGCGCTGGCCGAGGCCGCGACGCGGCTGGCAGACCGCGCCGACGCGGTGAGCGATGAGGTCTGGGACACGGCCGCCACCTACTTCGACGAGAAGCAGCTGGCGGCGATCGTCCTGATGATCGGCGTCACCAACATGTTCAACCGGCTCAACGCCACGACCCGGCAGATCGCCGGTGCCTGGGGATAAGGCTCGCTTCGCCGCACCCCGACAGCCATCGAAGGAGCCTCCCGTGTCAACCGCAGCCGAAACCGAGCCCGCCGCGGTGAACAGCTCGTACCGCGACGTCCTGCTGCGCAACCGGCGGATGGCCGGCCTGCTGCTGGGCGATCTGCTGGCGAACGCCGGCACGGGCATGCTGATCGTCGCGATGCCCGTGCAGACGCTCGCCGTACACGGAACCGTGGATGCGGCGGTCGCGATCGGGATGGTGGAGGCGGCGCCGTTCCTGCTCTCCACGGTGCTCGCCCTGGCCATCAGCCTGGGGCGGTTATCCGCGACGCCACGGCGGCTGCTGCTCGCGGACTGTGTGCTGCGCGCCGTAACGTTCACCGGCCTGGGCGCGCTGGCCGTGGCAGGCCGGCTCACGCTGCCCTTGCTGGTCGGCGGGCTGCTGCTGGGCAGCACCTTCCGGATGGCGGGCTCCAGCAGCCGCCGGCTCCTGGCCACCTCGATGGTGGGTGACACGGACCGGTTCGCCGTCAACGGGCTGCTGGGGCTGGGCGGCAACTTCGCGCTGCTCGTCCTCGGGCCGGTGGCCGGCGGGCTCCTGGTGGCGGGGGCCGGTGCCGGGTGGGCGCTGCTCGCCGACGCGTGCGGGGCGCTGATCCTGCTGGCGTCGCTGCTGCGGTACGTGCCGCAGGCGGCGGCAGTCCGCGCGGAGAGCGGACTCGAGCCTCCCGAGCCGGAGCGCGAGTCGGGGTGGCGGATCCTGCGGCGGCGGCCGGTGGCCCGGCGCCTGCTCGTGGTCGTCTTCTTCTTCAACTTCCTCTACATGCCGATCGAGGTGGCCCTGCCGCTGTACGTGCGGGAGGCGCTGCACACCGGTGCGTCCGGTCTGGGGCTGCTCTGGACCGCGCTGGGCGTCGGGGCGCTCGCGGGCGCCGGATTGGTCGACCGGCTCCGCAACCTCCCCCAGCGCCCGCTGCTGATCGCGATCATCGCGCTGTGGGCGCTGTGCCCGATGGCGCTGGCCAGCATCGGGAATCAGACCGCGGCCATGGTCGTGTTCAGTCTCGGCGGCCTGATCTGGGCCCCGTTCACCCCGGTCGCGTACAGCTTCCTGCAGTCAGGCCTCCGCCCCGGCGAGCAGCAGCCGGTGGTCACGCTCTGGACGACGGGCTCGACGGTCGCCGCCCCGCTCGGCCTGCTCGCCGCCGGCCCGCTGATCGCCCTGACGGGCATCCACACCAGCCTGGTCCTCTCGGGCCTCCTGACCATGCTGCTGGTCCCGCTGGCCGCCTGGGGCGTCCTGACGCGAGCGGACCCCTGACGATGTACGCCTCGGTGTATCGGGCGCCCACGAAAGCCGAACAGGCCGTGCCCGATGCATTGGCCGACGGCGCCCCGAAGCCCCCCTCACCCCGTCCTGTGGGTATCAGGGGGCGCTTGGTTGTCCATCGAATCGGCCGGACGGACCCACAGGGAGCTGGAGTGCCGTGGGTTTTGGGGGGTATTCGGCTGGCACCAGGCGGGCATGGTGTCGACCGGGACGAAGGCGGTGGAGAAGCCGCCAGCCGCTCTTGTCCTCTGGCCGGCCTCGTCCCTGACGGGATCGTCGATCGGTTGTGCCCGCTCGGCCCGGCGTCTGCGCATGTGTACCGGCCACGCCGAGCTGAGCGAACTTGTTGTCAGTCGTCGATGGCCTGGTAGAGCGTGGACCAGAAGTCGTGGATAAGCCGCGGCGAATCCGCGGTGGACATCCCGACCTGGGTCAGCAGGATTCCGGTGAGCTGGTTGTCCGGGTCGGCGTAGGTCGTGGTGCCGGTACCGCCGTCCCAGCCGAACTGCCCGATAGGCGCATAGTCGCCGCGGTAGGTGCGCACCGCCATCCCGAAGCCCCAGCCGCCCTGCTGCCCCTGGCCGACCGTGATATGGGCGATGTTCCTGTACATGGCGTCCCGGGCAGCTTGTTGCTCGGGCGTGAGGCGATTGGTGGTCATCAGCTCGACGGCGGGCCGGGACAGGATCCGTTCGCTGCCGTGCATACCGTGATTCAGCAGCATCTGGAAGTAGGCGTGGTAGTCGTCGACGGTGGAGACCAGCCCACCGCCGCCGCCCTGGAAGGCCGGAGGCCGGCTGACCCTTCCGCCTGCCGCCTCGTCCCACACCAGGAACTCTCCGGTCTGCGGGTCGGGCCCGTACAGGGGCGGCAGCCGGTCGATCTTGTCGGCGGGCACGTGGAAGGCGGTGTCCTTCATCCCCAGCGGATCGAGGATGCGTTCGCGCAGGAACGTCTCCAACGGCTGGCCCGTGACCCTGGCGACAAGCACGCCGACTACTTCGTTGCTGAGGTCGTACTGCCACCGCACTCCGGGCTGGTACGACAGCGGCAGCTCGCCGAGGCGGCGCATCCACTCGTCCGGGTCGGGCGCCGGCCCGGATGCCACGCTGTAGTCGGTCCGCTCGAACGTCGCGGCCCTGATCGGGGAGTCCATCAACGTGAAATCCACTCCGAGCCCGAACGTGGAGGTCAGCAGGTCCCGTACGGTGATCGGCCGCTGTGCCGGCACGGTGTCATCCAGCGGGCCGTCGGGCCGCTTCAGCACCCGACGGTCGGCGAGTTCGGGCAGCCACGGATCTACCGGGTCATCCAGCCGCAGCCGGCACTCATCCAGCAGGATCATCGCCGCCGCCATCGTGACCGGCTTGGACGTGGACGCCATCCGGAAAATCGTGTCCCGGCGCATCGGCGCGCCACCGTCATGACGCATCGTCCCAAGCGCTTCGACGTGCGTCTGGCCTCCCCGGCTGACCAGGGCGACGAGCCCGGGAATCTTTTTGGACTCGACATGCCGTGCCAGCACGTCGCGCAGTCTGCGCAGCCCTGCTTCAGAGAAGCCGCTGTTGCTTTTATCCATCATGAATCTTCCTGTCTACAGTGTTCGATCCCCTGGAACCCTCCGGTCGGAGGAGTGGACCGAGCCGCGGAAATGATGTTCTTCGTCATGCTTTGTCTGCATTTCGCGGCCTTGAGGCCGCAAGCGCCGCACCGTTCATGGCCGTTGCCGACCGCTCTGATATCGAGCCGTTGCCGTCCTGACTGATACGACACCGGATGAGGCCGGGGCCATGGAGCCGTCGGTGGCAACCTCGCAGAACCTCGACCGTGCGGCCTGGCTGGCGGCGATGAAGTCGGATGGTTCCCGCGGGGATGTCCAGGACGGCCGAGACCGGGGCGGGGGTGTCGATCGTCTGCACCGCGCTCTCCCGTCCTCGATGTTTCTGATGATGGAAACGCTACGTAGCATTCAAAGCGATGGCAACTCGATCGTTGCCTAGAGCGAGCATTAATGCAGGTAAAGACAGCAATATCGTTGCAATGGTTCAGAATTCAATGCAATGACGCTAGTTTTGATCGTTGCAATGGAGAGAAAATGAACGCTATGATGGAGGCCTCAAGGAGCAGCGAGGAGGTCGCGATGCCGGGAGGCAGGCTCACCCAGCAGGACCGCCAGCAGATCGAGCTGGGGCTGGCCGACGGCCTGGCCTACGCAGAGATCGCCAGACGCCTCGACCGGCCGACCTCGACGATCACGCGTGAGGTGATGCGCAACGGCGGCCCCACCGCCTACCGTGCTGGTCTGGCCCACCACGCCACCCAACGCCGCACCCACCGGCGCAGGAAGGCCGTGCCCTCGGAGGCGCCCCCGCAGGCCCACGGACGCGACGCCCAGGCCGTACGCGAATACGAGGAGATGTTCGCCACCGTCCTCATGCAATCAGGCCTGCCCAAGATGACCTCCCGGGTGCTGGCCTGCCTCTACACCACCGACACCGGCAGCCTCACCGCCGCCGAACTCGCCGGGCGCCTCCAGATCAGCCCGGCGTCCGTCTCCAAAGCGATCACGCTCCTGGAGAGCCTGCGCCACGTCCGCCGGGAACGCGACGAACGCCGCCGCGAACGCTACGTCGTCGACGACGACGTCTGGTACCAATCGATGATGGCCAGCGCCCGCACGACCGCCCAGGTCGTCGAGCTCGCACGGCAGGGCGTCGGCATCCTAGGCCCCGACACCCCGGCCGCCGCCCGCCTGGAAAACACCGCCCGCTTCATCGGCGTCGTCTCCGAGAGCATCGCCCGCGCCGCGGACCAGGCCCGCGACATCCTCCACACGAAACCCGAAACGACCTCGGACAGCACTACCTGAGCCACGCTCAAATCGCGGCCAGAAAGCCTCGCCGCCTCGGCCTCGGCCGACTTCGGGTAACGCCCCAACCGCTGGTACGCCTTCAACCCACACCAACAGCGCCAGCAGACCGCCGCAGCCGAAGTCCGTCCAGCCCTGCCGCGGCTTCGACGATCTCCCACATGGAACGCGGCAAGCAGTCCATGGAGCGCGCGCACGCGGCCGGACCCGTCTCAGGCCACGTTCACATGATCAACAATTTGGCGGCCGGGCGCACGGTTCTTCGGCGTCGGTACTGGTGGAGTCGCCTATTCAACTGTCGCGAGTTGTCGTCCCCCTAGGCCCTAATAGTGACATTCCTTGCTCCCTGGCGGCGTAGCGGTTCAGCTGTGGAACCCACGGAAGACGCCGTCCGCCCTCCGTCCCGGCCCTTGCTTTACCTATCGATATTCGATAGATTCCCATCGTAACTCGATGGAAGGATAGGCCATGGGAAAGCTGACAGTGCGTGCGCTGCGCGCCGTGCTCGTGGTGGTGCTCGCCGGCACCGTGTTCGTCCAGGCATTGATGGTGTGGACGTTGGTCAGCGGGAGCGACCCGGAGGACGGGTCGCTCCCGCTGACCCCGCTGCGCGTGATCACGATCCTGGGCATGGTGTCGGTCGAGGTCGCCCTGGTCTGCGTATGGCGGCTGGTGACGATGGTGCGACGCGGAACCGTGTTCTCCCACGCCGCCTTCCGGTACGTGGACATCATGATCGGCGCGATCGTGGCGGCTGCCCTCGTGTGGTTCGCGGTCACGATCCTCAACGCGCCGGGCCAGCGGGACGACCCGGGCGTCACCGTCATCATGGGCGGGATTGGCCTGGCCATCCTGGGGGTCGCGCTCATCGTGCTCGTGCTGCGGACGCTGCTCGCCCAGGCCGTCGCGCGCGACGTCGAAGCGGCGCAGATGCAGGCCGAGTTGGACGAAGTGATCTGATGCCGATCGCCGTCGACATCGACGTGATGCTGGCCAGGCGGAAGATGTCCGTGGGCGAACTCGCGGACCGCGTAGGGATCACGCCCGCCAACCTGGCCGTACTCAAGAACGGCCGCGCCAAGGCGGTGCGCTTCGCGACGCTCGCCGCCCTCTGCGAGGTGCTCAAGTGCCAGCCGGGCGACCTGCTGCGCTGGGAGGCCGAGGACCCCGCGGGCGGATGACGTGCCCCAGGGCGGGCGTGAAAACGGCCCCCGAGTAGGCGCGGTACGGCGAACCGGGCTTACTGTCACATTTGTTGAACAGTGCTCCGTGATGGAGGCCGACGCCCCGCCGAACCCGACGATGTCGGAAGGGGGACAACCGATGTTGGAGGCCCATCGATGGCGGGACAGGTGTTGACCGCTGAACAGAGGGCGATGGCCTTGCTCAAGGCCGCGCAGGCGCGGACGGCGCGCAGCGAGCTGCTGGCCAAGGTCCGAGCCGGGACAGTCACCGTGGCGGAGGTGTTCGCCATGGCGCCAGACGATGATCTCGTCAAGAGGACGAGGGTCTCTCTGGTGCTGCGGGCGGTGCCCGGTTATGGCCCGGCCAGGGTCGCCGCAGTGATGGCGACGTGCGGGGTCGAGGTGAAGCGACGTGCCGGTGACCTGGGGGAAGCGCAGCGCGAGCGGCTGCTCGCCGCGCTCGCGCGCTGGTGAAGAACGTGTCCCTCGGGGAATGGCGCTGGCCTGCTGGGGTGAATCGCTCTAGGCCGAAGATCACGGCTGGCTTACGGTGTGGCCATGGGCGAGGACAAGCCGGAGCTCGGGTTCGGGGCGGCCGGGCGTCCGTTGTGGACGGTGCGGGATCGCAACGCTGAGGCCATCCGGGCGGTGCTGCGCACGGCGCGCCGGCTGGAGTTCGGCGAGCGGCGGGACGGGTTCGTCGTGGAGGGCGACGGCGCGCCGTTCGTGATCGCCTGCACCGGCGGTGCCGGGGCCTCCGCCGCGGAGCTGGCGCGGTATGGGGGGCAGACCAAGTAAGCCGGAAAGGTCTAATAGGGCTGGTCGGGTGGTGGAGGCGGAAGTTGAGGTTTCGGCTGTGGATAGCCGTACCTGGCGTGGGGCCGGATTGATTCTCGCGGCGGTGTCACTGCGCTGACCTGGTCAGACATCGTTTCGGGAACCGGACAGAGTTGTAGTTCTGTCCTGTGTGCCCACCGCCGTTGCCCCTTTCCGGCTTACTTGGTCTGCCCCCGGTATGAGGCCGCGCTGCTCACGGCCGGGTACCGGGTCGAGCTCGACCCCGTCGACGACCAGGTGCTGCAGGCATGGCCGCCCTCGTGACGGTGTGGGTCACCGGCTGGTGGTGAGGGCGGCGAAGTCGTCGTGGGCCGCTTGGACGGCTTCGGGGTAGGTCTGGCGTTTGTCGTGCTCGGCCAGGGCCCGGTAGATGCTGGCCACGCTGGGGCTGCGGCCTTTGCGTTTGCCGGTGGCGATGATCAGGTCGGGCTGGATCTGCTCGACGGACTCGCCGTTCGCGCGGCGGCGCAGCACGGTGTGCAGCATGTCGTCGGTGATGACCGGCGGGCGGCCGCCGTGCTTGCCTTTGCGCGCGGCGGCGTCCAGGCCCTCCAGGGTGGCTTCGCGGACGTTCTCGCGTTCGGTTTCGGCCATGGCGGCGAAGAAGGCGAACAGGATGCGGCCGGGTCCGGTGGGGTCGTAGATGCCGGGCAGGGGTCCGGCGAGCATCTCCAGGACCAGGCCGTGCGCGGTGATGTGGTCGGCCAGGGCGGTGAGTTCGGCGGCGTCGCGGCCCAGGCGCTTCATCTCGTACACGGTGAGGATGACGCGGCAGTGCGGGGCGTGGGCTTTGATCTGGCGGGCCAGGGTGAGGGCGGCCTCGAACTGCGGGCGCACCCGCAGGCGGGTGCTGATCTTCTCAGAGAAGATCTTGTCGCGGCTGATGCCGTGCGCGGCCAGGGCGTCGAGCTGGGATTGCAGTTCCTGAGTGAGGGTGGAGCAGCGGGCGTAGCCGATGCGGATGTCGGCGCTGGGGGCATCGGGGCGGGTGGCGGCCGGGACGGGGGTGCCGGGCCGCCACGGCTGGCTGGGCCCGCGGTCGGCCGGGGTGGGCACGCGCAGCAGCTTGGCCAGCCGGCCGACCTTGGTGAAGCGGCCGGTGTGGTACGTCCCGGCGACCGCACCGCCGCGTGAGCGGCACGGCGAGCCGGGTTCGGCCGTGCAGCGCGGGCAGGGGTGACGCTCGACTTCATCGGCGTCGCTGCGGGAGTCCGGGGAGTCGGTCATGCGTCCGATGCTCTCACAAACATTTCTCACAACCACGCCGTCCGGCGTCTACGTGAGAACGGGTTCTGAGAGCCGATCGGCGGTCCGACGGGCCTCCGCCACCGCTTTTTGATCTTGATCTGGGAATGGAACGGAGTCGGTCTGCGTGACGGGCGGTGACCTGATCGTGGACGGTGGCGACGCGGTGGTGTGGAAGCATCCGCACCGGCAGGCCGCGCTATCCGGTGGGCGGGTTCCCGGCTACCTGGCGGGCGGTGACCAGGCCTGATTCGTAGGCCGCGATGACCGCCTGGGCGCGGTCGCGCACGGAGAGCTTGTCGAAGATGCTGGTGATGTAGTTCTTGACGGTAGAGAGGCTGAGGCCGAGGGCACGGGAGATCTCGGTGTTGTCGAGGCCCGTGGCCATCAGCCGCCATACCTCGACCTCGCGGGGTGTGAGTTCGTCCAGGCCCGTGGGTGTCGGCCGGGTGCCGTGAGGCGCCCGTACGTAGGTGGAGATCAGCCGGGTGAGCAGGCGTGGCGCGACGGCGGCGTCGCCGGCGTGGACGGTGCGGATCGCCGCGCTCAGGTCCTCAGGTGAGCTGTCCTTGGGCAGAAACCCGTAGGCTCCGGCGCGCAGGGCGCCCACGAGGTACTCGTCCATGTCGAAGGTGCTGAGGGCCAGGACCCGGCTACCGGGCACGGTGGAGGCGAGTTCCCTGGTCGCGCCGACTCCGTCGAGGACGGGCATCCTGATGTCCATCACCACGACGTCGGGGTGTAGTTGGCGGGCAAGGGTGACGGCCTGCGCGCCGTTCTCGGCCTCTCCCACGACCTCGAAGGACGGGTCGGGGGAAAGGATCAGCGACAGGCCGCGCCGTACCAGCAACTGATCGTCCACGATCAGCACCCTGATCGGCGGCGCGGTCATCGGTGCGCCCCTTCGTGCTGGACGGCCTCGTCCGTGGTCAGCGGCAGGTCGGCCACCACGGCGAACCCCCCGTCGGCCTGCGGGCCCGCGGTGAGGGTGCCGCCGTGCAGGGCGACGCGTTCGCGCATGCCGATCAGGCCGTATCCGCCGGCGCGCGCCCCCTCCTCTGGCGGGCCGTTCCCGCCGTCGTCGCGTACTTCGACGATGACTCGATCCTGACGGTAGATCAGCTCCACAGACGCGTGGGCGGCCCCCGCGTGCTTGCGGGTGTTGGTGAGGGCCTCCTGAGCGATCCTGAACACCGTGAGGCCGACGGTCGGCGGCAACGGGCGCCGCTGCCCGTGGACGCTGAACTCGGTCGGCACTCCGGCGAAGCGGGATTCGGCCACCAGGCGGCCGAGGTCGTCGATACCAGGCTGGGGCTGGGACGGCGCGACCTCGGGTTCGTCGCCGTCCCGCAGTACGTCCAGGAGCTGGCGCATCTCGCGCAACGCGAGCCGCCCGGAGGACTCCAGGGTGACCAGGGCTTCCTTGACCACCTCCGGTTCTGCGAGGTTGGCCCGCGCTCCGCCGGCCATCAGCTGCATGGTGGTGATGTGGTGGGCCACGATGTCGTGCAACTCCCGTGCGATGCGGCGGCGTTCCTCGGCCACCGCACGGTCGGCGAGGAGCCTGCGGTTGGCGTCCACCTCCCGCTGCCAGCGGTTCATCGCCATGGCGGCGCCGACGACGATCAGGGTGGTGAGCGGCGGGGTGATCGCGTCCTGCCAGGGCGGAATGCGGCCGTTGCTCTGGCTCAGCAGCGTCACCGCTACCGTGACGACGGCCGCGAGCGCCGTCACGCGGCCGGGGCAGGCCCTGGCCGCCGAGTACAGGGCGACCACCAGCACGGCGCCGAAGTGCCGGGGCAGCGGCACGGTCAGGGTGGCCGTCGCGTCGAGTGCCAGGACAGCGGCGAGCGCCGCCACCGGGTGGCGGCGCCGGGCCAGCAGCGGCAGTGCTGTCAGCGCGACGAAGAGGAACCCGGTCACGCTCACGGTGTGCAGGCCGTCGGAGGCGTTGAAGAACACGTAGCTGAGCAGGTTCATCACGCAGGCGCCGCCGGTCACGAGGGCGTCGTTACGGCTCCACGGCAGCTCCCGGGCATCGCCGGACCCGACGTATCGGCTCCTGGACATGTCTGACTTCCCCCTGTATCAGGCCTCTTGGCCCCCGAACCAGGGTTGCACAGCAGTCGCGATGCTCTCACCGCGCGGACCTGGGCTAGGACCAGGGTCCTGGTCGCGGCCTTGGGGAAGGCCTCAGGGCCCCGGTCAGGATCATCCGCTGCCAGGAGGTTTGCCGCTCTTCTGACTGATGGTCTGGATCCCGGCCGGGAACCCCCGGCACCAGGTGCATCTGCCAGGAGGCAAAAATGAGTGTTGGCCAGCGTCGATTCCACGCGGTCGTGGCGACAGCGGCCGTGGCCGTGTCGGCCGGTGTGCTGGCGGTGAGCCCGGCGCACGCGTCTTCCCCCGGTTACGACCGGGCGGCCCTGCAAGCGGACCTGGACGCGATCCGCGACGCCGGCACGCTGGGCGTGCAGGCTCGGGTGCGCTCGCCCCGCGCCGATCTGGCCGCATCCAGTGGTACGGCAGTGCTGGGCCGTCAGGTGCCGGTCCCGAGCGGCGGGCATTTCCGGATGGGCAGCAACACCAAGACCTTTGTCGCCGCCGTGATCCTGCAGCTCGAGGCGGAAGGGCGGCTCTCCGTCAACGACAGCGTCGAGCGGTGGCTTCCCGGGCTGGTGCGCGGCAACGGCAACGACGGGCGCGCTATCACCGTCAAGCACCTGCTCCAGCACACCAGCGGCCTGCACGACTCCGTGGGCGACATCGAGAAGAAGATGCACACGGAGCGGGGTTACCGCACCTACCGGTTCCTGCGCATGAGCCCGCGGCGGCTGGTGGCGCTCAGCGTCGGCCATCGACCGCTGTTCGCCCCCGGCTCCCGCTGGAGCTATTCCAACATCAACTACACCTTGGCCGGGATGATCATCGAGAAGGCCGCCAGGAACTCCTGGCGCGAGGAGGTGACGCGCCGGATCATCAAGCCGCTGAAGCTACGGAACACGACCCTGCCCGGCGACTCCCCGCTCCTGCCCAAGCCGCACGTGCAGTCCTACACCGAGGACGCCAAAACCGCGCGCCCGTTCCGCTCCACCTTGCTCAGCCTCGGCTGGGCCGGCGCGGCGGGCGAGGCCGTCACCACCACAGAAGACCTGGTCAGGTTCTGGCGTGCACTGCTGGGCGGGCAGGTGCTGTCGCAGCAACAGCTGAAGAAGATGATGACCACGGTCCCTGTCGGCGTGCCCGGCAGGGAGTTCGGGCTGGGTATGGCCAAGCAGCGACTGAGCTGCGGAGTCACGGCCTGGACGCACCCTGGCGGCACCCCCGGGTTCATCACCGACAACGCCGTCACCCAGGACGGCCGTACCAGCGTGATCGTCTCCCGGACCACCTACCCCGGCACGCGAGAGCAGGGCCAGGCCACGGCCCGCCTGATCGACAACGCACTCTGCGCCGCTTCCGTCCGCCGGAGCACATCGTGATCCGCGCCTTGACTGGATACTCCACCAGGCACCCATGGAAGGTCATCGCCCTCTGGGCGGTGCTGGGCGTCGCGTTGAGCGCCCTGATCCCGACCCTGTTCGACCGGGTCACCCAGAACCAGACCGGGGACTTCCTGCCCCGTAGCTACGACTCGGCCGCCGCCCTGAACATCGCCGAGGAGCGGTTCGGGGTGAATCCCGACGCGACCACGGTGACGGTGCTGGTCGCCCGCTCCGACGGCAAGGCCCTCAGCGCCGCTGACCAGGAGCGGATCGAGGCCGAGGCGGCGAAGCTGGCCAAGCGCCGGGTGATCATGCCGAGGGAGGACGACGGTCCGCAGCAGTACCTGGTCCCCGACCGCTCCCAGACCCCCACGATCGCCCCGACGATGACGGCGCCCGACCGGAGTTTCGAGCTGCTCTCCGTCGAGCTGATCGGCAATCGTGCGGATAGGGGCGTCCAGGGCGTCTACCGGACCTTCAGGGACGCCGCCCGGACGCAGTTCTCAGAGGCGGGGATGCGTACAGGTTTCACCGGGCCTCTCGCCGACGCCGTCGACACCGTCGATTCCCGCAAGATCGCCACGACGGTCGGGGGCGGGCTCATCATGGGGCTCATCATCCTGCTCAACGTGCTGGTGTTTCGCAGCGTGCTGGCGGCCCTGCTGCCGTTGCTCGCGGTCGCCCTGATCGGCCTCGTGGCCGCGGGTGCCGTCGCGGGCGCCGCGATGATCACCGGGCTCAAGCTCGACGCGAGCACCCCCGGACTGATCAACGTGGTCTTGTTCGGCATTGGCATCGATTACCTGTTGTTCCTGCTGTTCCGCTTCCGCGAGGCACTGCGGGCCAGGCCCGAGCAGTCAGCCCGCGAGGTGGCCGGGCAGGTCTCCGGCCGGGTGGGCACCGCGATCACCTCGGCGGCGCTGACCATCGTGGCCGCCTTCGCCACGCTGGGACTGGCGACCTTCGGGCAGTTTCGCTCGATGGGCCCCGCGATCGCCGTCGCGATCCTGGTGATGCTGCTTGGCAGCCTCACCCTGCTGCCGGCGCTGCTGGCGGCCACCGGCCGCAGGATGTTCTGGCCCTCCAGCACGGCCTTGCACCGCGAGACGCGCGAGGGCCGTGCCGCCCGCTTGGGTGAGCTGGTCACGCGACGCCCGCTGATGATGCTGACCGCCTCTGTCGCCCTGCTCGCCGCACTGGCCGCCGGGCTGATCGGCATCCGCATGGACTACGGCCAGGGCAGCCCCGGCACCCAGACCCCCGCCGCAGCCACCGCGGCCGAGATCTCCCGTACGCTGCCGGCCGGCGTGTCGGACCCGACGAGCGTCTTTGTTACCTCCAAGGACGACGGCGCCCTCACCGCAGACCGGCTGGAGGGTCTATCGCGAGCGCTCACCCAGGTTAAGGGTGTGGGCCAGGTCGCGAAGACCGTCCTGAACAAGGACCACCGCGCCGCCAGGATCGACCTCTATCCGACCGCGGACCCGCAGAGCCAGCAGGCCCGCGACCTGGCCTCCGGACCGATCAGGGCCGCGGTCGCCCAGCACACGCCCGCCGGGACGACGGCACACGTGGGCGGGACCCCGGCGATCATCGCCGACATCTCGACGGCCGTCGAGCACGACCTCACGATCGTGTTCCCGGTCGCGGCCGCGCTGATCGCGCTGATCCTCCTGCTGCTCCTGCGCAGCCTGCTCGCGCCGGTGATCCTGATGCTCTCCGTCGGGCTCGGCTTCGCCGCCACCCTCGGCGCCGCCACCCTGTTGTTCCAGCACATACTCGGCAAGCCGGGCGTCAGCTTCACCCTCCCGCTCGTGTTGTTCCTGTTCGTCGTCGCCCTGGGCACCGACTACAACATCCTGATCATCGACCGGATCCGGGAGGAGATGCGGCGACCAGGTCCGGCCCGCGCCGCCGTGGCCCGCGCCGTACGGCACACGACACCGGCCATCACGACGGCCGGCGTGGTGCTAGCCGCTTCCTTCGCCAGCCTCGCCACATCCTCGGGCAACGAACAGATCGCCTTCGCGATGACGCTGGGCATCATGGTTTCCGCGCTTGTGGTGTCGCTGGTGCTGGTCCCCGCACTCGCCGCACTGCTCGGTCGGGCCGTCTGGTGGCCGGTCCGCCCTCGACCTACCACGAACCCGCAGGACCATGCGCCCGAACCCGCCCCGGCACCCGACCGGGCCCCAGCCTCTTGGGGCTCGCCATAGCCGCCGCCCCTGACGGCATGGAAGGGGTACGGCCGGAGTACGCCAGAAACACACCGCTTGGTGCAGGTATCTCGCCTGGTGTCAGCAGCCGTGTCGTCGTGCTCGGAGGTGATGCGGGCAGAGGTCTCCCGCCGAGACTGTTCCGACCCGCGGGAAAGCGCTTACGGTACAAACGGTTCCGATGCAGGTTCACCCCCGACTACCGCTGACCGGGGGTGCGCAGCGGCCGGAAGTTGCCCTCGCGCACAGCCTCGGGCAGGGAGAAGTTGTAGCGGCCCAGGAAGTTGAGCCACTCGAAGCCGAGCGGGGACAGGCGGGCGATATCCGCGGTGGCTATCTTCTTGCCCTCGGCGCGGATCTGTTCCAGCGCGCGGGCCGTATAGACGGTGTTCCACAGAATGCAGACGTTGGTTAGCAGGCCCAACGCCCCTAGTTGATCTTCCTGCCTTCCTTGTACCTCTGGCGTAGCTCGCCTTTTTGCCCGTGGAAGATCTTGCGGGCCAGGGTGTGGCGGGCTTCTTGCCGGTTCAGCTGGGTGTTGACCCGCCGGCGCAGCAGTTCGTCGTTGAAGTAGGAGGCCAGGTAGACCGAGCGATCCAGCTTGCCCAGCTCCATCAGAGCGCGGCCGATCGGGGTGGGGGTGCCGCCGCCGGTCAGGTAGCGAAACAGCTCGGCCGGGCGGACCGCACCGGTCTGCAGGGAGCCGGCCGCGCGCAGCAGGTCGTCCCAGTGGTCGTTGATGAGGCCGATGTTCACCCGGGTTTTGATCATGGTGTTGAGGCGGCCGTAGAAAGCGGCAGGGTCAGCCCGGTCAGTGAGGCGGGTTCGTCCAGCGCTTCCAGCCCGGTCAGGACGAGGTGGTCCTTGCCTTCGGGGGATTTTTCGATGCGCAGCCACTCGTTGCGCACCGATTCCTCGCCCGACAGGCCCGCGGCCAGCTGCTTGTAGGCGAAGTCCAGGGTGCGCGCCCACCGCTGCGAGTCGGCGCCCGGCTCGGCCGACAGGCCCAGGTCGCGGCAGACCATGGCGCGGGCTTTGTCCCAGGCCACTCCGGCCAGCAGCCCGGCGGTGGGGTCGCCCCATTTGGGCAGGCCGGGCACGAACACCTCATGGCGGCGCAGGCACTCGCGTAGCCGCTCGACAGTGGCCACCGTGTAGGCCAGCGTGTTGACCTCGCCGGCCTTCTCCCCTCGCCCTCAGACTCCGCCATCGGGCAAGACTTGCCTGCTCAAGCCCCACTGTCAACAAATGTGACAGTAACCCCGGTGCGCCGTACCGCTCCTCCTCCCAGGCCAAAACGCCTCGCATCACCGGCCCATGACACGGCACGTGGACCGCATGGCGTTGGTTCCGCCAGCGAGAGGCTCCTCGGTCACAACAACCATGGTGAGTCATGCTCCATGGTTCACGAACGGGGGGTGATACGGGGTCATGTAGTTACTGGGAGTTCGCCTATTCAACTGGTGGATGTTGTGGATGGAAGCGAGCCCGACGGTCACCGTCCATGCTCTCCGGCGGCGTAGCGGCTCCATGCTCCGCCGCCTTCCCGAAGGAGCCGGGCGGTGGTTTTGTCGTGGTAGCCGAGGGCGTCGGCGACGACAGCGGCGCATCGCCAGCCAGGCCAGCCCACTGCCGGGCTGCTCCATCGCCGCGAGCAGGTCGAACAGGGGCCTCGGCTCCGAGCAGATGCGGCCGACGCCATCGTCCAGGACAGCACTGAGCCGGTCGCTGAGAGTGCAGCGTTCGCAGAGTCGCCCACCCGGAGCTTGCCCTCGAACCCGCAGCGTGAGCAGTCGAATGTCTGGGAGAAGCCGGCGCAGGTGGTGCAGATCGAGGCGCCGTCGCTGCTCCGACGTCCGGGAAGAGCGCGGTCCTGACCGCATCCCGGACAGGTGCCCCGGACGCGGATCGCGAGGTCGGCGCAGGTTCGGCAGACGTATCCATCCGGCCAGCGCCCGGCCTTGTGGCGGCAGCACTGGACCATGAACCACCGTTCGTATCGTTCGTCGGTGGCGTCCCGTTGCTCCTGCATCGGTCTCGTTGTCGGATCTACTGGCGAGCGACAACGCGGGGTCACGTTGCCATCGGCTCAGCTGAACTGCCGGCCGGTGCTTCCGCAGGGCGGTGGCGGCACCGGCCGGTCAGGGAGGAGCGTCAGGTGGCGAGGGTGGCCACCGGCTCCAGGTCGTAGGTGCGGGCGTAGCCGTTCTCGGTGCCCACGAGCAGGTCCACAACGTCGAAGTAGCGGTCCCAGAAGGGGGTTTCGCGCAGCGCGTCGATCAGCAGCCGGTAGGCGTCGTGGTCGTCCGCCTCCCAGACCCAGATGTCGGTGACCCGCGCCGAGTAGAACTCCGTGTCGTAGAAGCGGGAGCGGACGCCGCGGGTGCGGGCCTCGATCACCGGGACGACTTGCGTGGTGAAGGCTTGGACGCGTTCGGCCACGGTCATCGCCAGCCACTCGGGCGTGGTCTTTACCAGCATGAACGCGGTGACCGGCGGCTCGGTTCGGTCAGTGGGCATCGACTGCCTCCGGTGTGGCGAGGACGGCGGGCTTGAGGGTCTGCGCGCACCACTGCGCGAATCCGGTGGCCGGGCCCGCCTGCGGCGAGCGGTCGACGCCCGAGTCCAGTCCCTGGTCCTTGGCGCGCTTCATGTCGACGACGCCCTCGACGAACGCCTCGTTGAGGCCGTAGCCGAGCAGGGTGGACCGCAGCTCGTCGAGCGGCTGGCGCTGGTAGCGGATCGGACAGCCCAGTTCCTCAGTCATGATGCGGGCCAGGTCGTTGGGCGACAGATCCTGCGGGCCGAGCACCGGAACACTGCCGACGCCGGTCCAGGAGCGGTCCAGCAGCAGCCCGGCCGCCGTCGCGGCGATGTCGGCGACGGCCACCAGCGGGGCCGGACGGTCCGCGGCGACGGTGTCGGTGAAGACGCCGTTCTCGCGGATCGAGTCGGCCTCCTCCAGCAGATTCTCGAAGAAGGACGGGTTGGCCAGGGCGCGGTAGGCGACGCCGGAGTCGGCGATCAGGTCGTCCATGGCGAGGGAGGCGGTGACCAGCCCGGCCTGGGCGGCCTGTGGGGTGCCGCGGCCGAGCGCCGAGACGCCGACGACATGGCCGACGCCGTGGGCGGCGAACGCCCGCGCGGCCGGGCGGGTGAAGCCGCTGAACGCCTCGTCGGGCGTGGCCGAGGCGTCCGGCGGTACCAGCCAGAAAACGGCGTCGGCCCCGGTGAAGGCGCGCTCGACGGTCGCGGCGTCGCCGTGCGAGCCGGTGACCACCTCGACCCGTCCGCGCACGGCCTCGGGGAGCCGGGCAGGACCGCGGACCACGACGCGCAACTCCTCTCCGCGTGCGGGCGCGGCCTCGACCAGCAGCGACAGCAGCCGCCGGCCGATGTTCCCAGTGGGGGCGGTAATGACGATCATGAAAACCTCATGGTTGTGTCGGATCGGTACAGCCCCTTCATCGTGCAGACCCGAACCGCATTGCCACAATGGGAATGTCAGCATCCAATCATTGCCCGAAACGGAATAATGCCGGTGAGCAGCCCAGCCCCGAACCTCGACGCCAACCTCGCCGTCGCCCTCGACGCCCTGCTGACCGAGCAGAGCGTCACCCGTGCCGCCGCGCGGCTGCAGACCTCCCCCGCGGCGATGAGCCGCACCCTGGCCCGGCTGCGCCGGGTGCTCCAGGATCCGCTACTGGTGCGGGCAGGACAGGCGATGGTGCCCACACCCTGCGCCGAGGCGCTGCGGGACGAGGCCGCCGCGGTGGTGCGCCGGCTGGAGGCATTGCTCACCCCGAGCGGCGGGATCGACCCCGCCGCACTGCGGCGCACCTTCACCGTCCAGGCCTCGGACCTGGTCGGCGCGGCGCTGGCGCCGGGCCTGCTCGGGCTGGCCCGGCGCCAGGCGCCGGGCGTCTCGCTGCGGGTGCTGGCCGAGGAGTGGGAGGCGGGCCCCGCGCTGCGCGAGGGCCGGATCGATCTGGAGATCGGGGCCATCGACCACGTCGACCCGGAGACCCGGGTCGAAGAGCTGGTCACGCTGCGGATGGCGGCCGGCGTCAGGGCCGGGCATCCGCTCGCCGAAGAAACCCTGACACCCGCCAGGCTGGCCGCGGCCGAGCACGTGGCGGTCAGCCGCCGGGGACGCTTCACCGGCCCGCTGGACGCGGCCTTGGCCGATCAAGGGCTCAGCCGGCGGGTCAGCGCCGTCCTGCCCGGACATCTGGCGGCGATGGCGCTGGCCGCAGTCGGCGACGTGGTCTGCCTGGTGCCGACCGCGCTGCCGGGCGAGCCCCCTTCACCACTCAGCGACGCGGCGCACGCGCTGGGACTACGCCTGCTGGAAATCCCGCTACCGCTGCCACCACTGACGATCGGCATGGCCTGGCACCCGCGCCACACCGCCGACGGGGCCCACCAGTGGCTGCGTGGCGCCGTGCGCCGGGTACTCCGTCCGGCCCGGGAGGAATAGCCCACGGCGCGGGTCCGCGCATACCCGGGCGTCCAGACACAGGCCCGAACCCGACCGCGGCCAGAAGCTGGCCGGGGCGGCGGTCGTCTTGGTCAGCCCGGGAAGTGTCAGGCTGAGCTCCAAGAGCCCAGCAGACAGGCGTCAAGAAGCTCGGGCAGGGGCTCTATCTTGACGCGCTTTCCGATTGCCCACGCTGTGGCGTTGCGGTACACCCCATCGGGACGGTCCGGCCAAATAGCGCCGAAGATCTCCGGTCGCTCACCTATGAAATTGACAGGCCGACCAGCGCACCGGCAGCCCTTCGCGCTGGTGCTGACGCTGAAGTGCTTTCAGAAGGCGGCGCGTTTCCCGTCTCCGGACGAGATCCCTGACGTGGTGATCGCCCACGTTCGGCGCTGCCTGGAGTTGGCCGAGGACATTTGGCAGACCACGGGTCTTCCAGTAGCGCAAAGGCGCAGCGCAAGCTGGTGCGCCAGCGTCAGGGAGTGAAGTACGACGCGGGCCGGGCCCGGGCGATCACCGCGGTGGCGATCCGGAAGGCAGCCCAGGCGGCAAGGCCACGTGGGGCCCACCCGCCCACGCCGCGCTGCGGCGCCTCATCGCAACGGCCCATCGCTGATCGATCGCCTCTCCACGCGCTCGGATGCCTTCGCGCCGGACCCCACCATGCTCGGCATGCTGGGGTCTCCTTGCCTGACGCGCCTTAACGACCTTCATGCGGCTGACCAGCAGGTTCGCTTGACAATTGCCGGTCGAGGTCGTCGCCGTCATCGAGCGCTTCGCGGCCAAGATCGAAGGCTGACCGGGTCTGGCCCAGAGGGGCCATCAGCGAGGTGACGCGCCTGTCGGAGGTCATGGTTGCAGGTAGGGCTGGAAGACGCCCTCGGGGTCCCATCGCGCTCGCACCGCCTGCAGGCGCTCCCACGTGTCGGGCGAGAAAGACCGCCGACTTCGGGACGGAGTGGCCAGCAGATCGGCCTCCGCGATGTAGTGCCCGACCCCCGGCGGCGCGACCTTGCCCATCGCCTCGCGCAACCAGCGGATGTTGACCTGATCGTGCGCCGGGTCCTACCAGATCGCGTAACCGACGACGTAGCTCCTGCCCAGCACCGAGAAGGCCATATCGGGCATCTCGGCTCCGCCGGGCGGCGCGGGAGGGATGTTCGCCAGTACGAGTGACTTGCCGGATGGAGCCTTGGCGACGTCGGCCGCGAGCAGCGGCAGCAGCGCGCCGAGGTGCTCCATCGACCAGAGGGTGTCGGCCGCGACGCGGTGGCGCTCCGGCCAGAGCGCGCCGGCGCCCTTGAACAGGGCGTCGAATGTGGCCGGCTGCTCCGCCAAGCAGGCCAGGGCGCGCCCGGCAAGGGGGCACGCTCGGAACGCCTCAAGAGATCGGGCCGCCTCGTCCGCGGAGTCCGCGAAACAGGTGGCCGTGACGACGATCGCCCTTGTCCCGGGCTCCTGCGGCGCCGTGCCGAGCATGACGCTCAGCTCGACCGTCGGGGGGAGCGACGCCGCGACCTCGACGGCCCAGGACGTCACGTCCGCCACGTCCGGGAGCGGGAAGACGTAGGCGCTGGTGGTGATCGCCGCCGGGAGACGACGCAGACACAGCCGGAACCGGGTGACGACCGCGAAGAACCCGGGCCCGGCTCCGCGCGCCGCCCAGAAGAGGTCGGCGTTCTCGTCCTCGCTGCACCGGACCACCTCGCCGGCCGCCGTCACGGCTTCGATCTCCGCGACGCTCAGGCAGGCCGGCCCCCACACGCCGGGGTTCCAGCCGAGCCCGCCGCTCAGCAGGTAGCCGCCGAGCGCGACGGAGCCGCAGTGCCCCACAGGGAAGGCCAGCCCGTGCTCGGCGAGCGCGGCGGCGAGATCGCGGCCTCTGACGGCGGGCTGCGCGCTCGCCGTGGCCGAGGCGGTGTCGACGGCGCACGCGTCGAGCCGGGAGAGGTCGATGAGCATGCCTCCGTCGCGCACCGAGGCGCCCACCCAGTTGTGGCCACCCGCCCGCATGGCGACCCGCATGCCGGCCGAGCGGGCGAACCTGACGGCCGTCTGGACGTCCCGCTCGGAGGCGGCCTGGACGATCACGTCGGGGAACCGCTCCGGCTTGAGCCCGTTCCACACCGTGGCCGCCCTGAGGGCCTCGTAGCCGGCCTCGCCTCGCCTGACGAGCAGCCCCTCGAGGTCTCGGCCCAGCTCCATGTCGGACACCCTCCAGGTGGACGCGCCTGCCACGGCCCCTAACGGGTGATCACGGCGAAGACGGCGATGGACAGCGCGTAGCACAGCACGATCACGAGAGCTCCGGCTGCGCCGGCGAGGAACGAGCGAGGTACATCAGGGCGCAGCCATGCCGCGAAGGCCCTGTTGACGAGCGGCATCAGGACCCAGGTGAGGATGGCGACACTCAGCACGTTGCCGATGAACAGGGCAAGGTAGAGGGGCAGGCGCGCGCCGGTCAGCACCCGGCTCACCGTCAGGTTCAGCGCCATCACGGTCGGATAGAGGGCCAGCAGCACGCACATGGCCTGCTTCCAGTTGGGCGGAGCCCCCTGCCCAGCAGCTCCGCCGCCGAACCGGAACCAGCCGCCGAACGCCGACTTGACGGTGCGTACGTCGAAGTCGATGACGCAGTCGCGACCTTCGTCCAGGAGCCTTCTGCGGGTGTCGGACGCGAGCCAGTTCTCAAGGTGTTCGCGGGTGTCGAACCGGGTCATGACCACCCAGTTCGGCTGTACGCCCGGCACGGGCGCGAACGCCTCGAATCCGAGGAAGCCGGGAAACCTCTCCTCTGCCTTGTGGAGCCTGTCCTGCCAGCGCGTGTAGTCGCCCTCGCGGCCCGGCCGCACGTTGTGGGAGATCACCGCCGTGACCGCTTCGCTGTCGGGCGTCCTTCCTGCGAGGACCTCCAGCGCCGGCGGCTCCTCCAGCAGCGGCCGGACCTCGTCGAGCAGGACCCTGCGCGAATCCGAATTCAGCCACCCGGTCAGCCGGGCGATACCCGAGAAACGAAAAACAGAGACCCAGGAGGGTTGCTCGCCGGGAATCGGCGGATAAGCCTCCGCCCCCTCGAAACCAGCAAATGAGCACATGCTCTCATTTATTTTCTGCTGCCAGCGGCGATAATCCTCCTCGCGGCCTTCGCGAACCTTTGACGAAATGACCACGGTCATGCCGCGATCCGAGGCACCACGGTTCGAACCAGGCTTCACCTGGGAAAGTATAGTCCACGGCCGTCCGGCGAAGCATGGCGACAATGACTCGGACACGACAGTCGATCATGAAGAAATTTCAGCCGTAATTTACCTGCAGGAGGTTATGAGATGGGACCCAAGGAATTCATGGCCGAAGCCGTACGACTCGCCACGGAGTCCGTTGTGAACGGCTGGGGCGGCCCGTTCGGCGCGGTCATCACCAAGGACGGGGAGATTCTCGCCCGCGGGCAGAACCGCGTCCTGCTCACCGGCGACCCGACCGCGCACGGCGAGATCGAGGCCATCCGCAAGGCCATCCAGATCCTGAACCCGGAGGCACCCTCCCTTGCGGAGGACCGCCTGAACGCCTCGACGCTCGAACTCGTGCCGCGTCCGGAAGGATCGCCCGACCTCCTGCCCGAGCGGGCCCGGATGCTCATGGGATACTCCCTCTACTCGAGCGGGGCTCCGTGCCCGATGTGCATGAGCGCCATCTACTGGTCGCGGATCGACTCGGTCCACTTCAGCTCCGACCTCGAGGCGACGAGGAAGATCGGTTTTGACGACGTCTTCCAGTATGAGGACTTCCAGCGGCCCCTCGACCAGCGCAAGATCCGGGTCGAGCACATCTATCCCGAGCTCGGCGCCCAGGCCTACGCCCTCTGGGCGGACAAGCCGAACCATCACCCGTACTGATCCGCCGGACGCCTAGGGCCTGTATCAAAGTGCGTTAGAGCCACTCGTTGATCGCGGCGACGAGGACCGTGGCTTTGTAGCACACGGCGAGCTTGTCGTACCGCGTGGCCACAGCGCGATGGCGTTTGAGCCGGCTGATGCCGCACTCGACCGCGTGGCGCTGCCGGTAGAGAACAGGATCGAAGGCGGGTGGACGGCCGCCCTTGGATCCCTTGGCGCGCCGGTTGGCGTCTTGATCGGCCTTGCTCGGAATGGTGGCCTTGATGCCGCGCCGCCGCAGGTAGGCGCGGTTGGCCTGGGAGGTGTAGGCCTTGTCGGCCAGCACCCGATCGGGGCGGGTCCTGGGCCGTCCACCAGCCGGGCGGGGAACCCGGATGGCGTCGATGACCCTGGTGAACTGCGGGCTGTCGCCGCGTTGACCGGCGGTGAGCACGATCGACAGCAGCTTTTGGCCCTGCTCACAGGCCAGGTGTACCTTGGTGGTCAACCCGCCACGAGAACGCCCCAGCCCATGGTCGGCTGGTTCCTCGCCCGCCACGCCGCCGGGCGGTTCGGCCTGCAGATCCCCCTTTTCGGGCACCCGCGACGTGCTGATGCGCGCGAGCGATGGTGGAATCGACACTGACGTCCCAGGTGATGCGTCCGGCCGCATCCGCCGCCGCCTGCAGGGCAGTCACGATCTGCTGCCAGGTACCGTCCCGCTGAAAGCGCCGAAACAGCGCGTACACCGCCGCCCAGGAGCCATAGCAGTCGGGCAGGTCGCGCCAGGGTGCGCCGACCCGCACGCGCCAGCGGATCCCATCGATCAACTGCCGTTTACTGAAAGACGACGGCCGTCCCGACCGCTTCGGCGCTGGTAACAGCGGCTCCAGCACCGCCCACTGCGCATCGGTCAGGTCGAACCGCCTCGTCACCGCTAAGGTGGCCACGAGGTCTCCGGTGTTCAGGTTTGTCTTGGTCGACTAACCACCTACCGGAGACCTCGTTTGTTGTCGATCTACGACACCCACCGTCCCGCAGCGGCCTTTGATACACGTCCTAGCCCTTCACCCGCTGGTCACCGCGCAAACTCGTCGCCTACCTGCGGAAAGTCCACGGCCGAGTGATCCTCATCGGCCGTGAAAGCTTACGTGGCCTGCTCGCCCGCCGTGGTGTTACCTTCCAACGCACCAAGACGTGGAAGGAATACCCCGACCTGGACTGCGAAGCGAAGCTGGACCGGATCGAGGAGGTCGTTGACTGCTTCCCGGACCGGGTCTTCGCCTTCGACGAGGTCCTAGCCGCCGAACGCAAGGAACGCGCCCGCATCCGCAGCGAGAAAGGCATCCGCTGGGGTGGACGGCACCTGCGCGTGGCGGCCTGACCTGGCAGGAAGGTGAAGTCACCGAGATTGCAGGGCGAACGGGGCTTCTCGCATGAGGCGGCAACGGGTGGCGTCGGCAGGGACTCAGGGTTCGATGACGAGGCGTTCGATGAGGCCGTCGCGGAGTGCGAACTGGTAACGCAGATCGATGGACCCGCCGGGGAAGTTGCCCTCGAGGTGGTGGGTGGCGATGTAGCGGGTTGCGTCGGTCTGCTGGGCTCCGGTGAGATGGATGGTGTAGGTGAATTCGGTGGCCGATCGGTCCAGCCACCGCTCAATCGCGGCGCTGCCCTGGTAGGTGTTGCCGTCGTCGATCACTGTGGCGTCGTCGGTGAACGTCGTGACCGCGGTGGCGGTGTCGTGGGCGCGGTGCGCTGTGAGGTAGCGGGTGATCACCTCAGGCAGGTCGTCCGGGGTGATGGTCCGGGGCTGGTTGTCGTGCATGACGCTCCTGATGGTGGTGGCGGGTTCAGACGGTGGGGGTGGTGCCGCCGTCGATGACGTATTCGGCGCCGACGATGGCCGAGGCGCGGTCGGAAACGAGGAAGGCGACGAGCTCGGCGACCTCCTCGGGCCGGTTGGGACGGCCGAGCGGGATGCCTCCCAGGGAGTCCATGAGCCGGCCCAGCGCCGCTTCCTGGCTGATGCCGGCGTCGTGGGCGATCCGGGCGACGAGGTTGTCGGCGGCCGAGGTCTGGACGAAGCCGGGCGAGACGGTGTTGACGCGGACGCCGTGCGGGGCGACCTCGTTGGCCAGGCCTTTGCTGTAGGTGGTCAGGGCGGCCTTGGCGGCTGCGTAGGCCAGGGTTCCGTTCCACAGCGGCATGCGGCGCTGGATAGAGGTGACATGCACGATCACGCCCTTGCCTATGGCGATCATGTGCGGCAGGAGTGCGCGGTCCAGGCGGACGGCGGCCAGCAGGTTCGTGTTCAGCTCCCTGGCCCAGTCGTCCTCGCCGAGCGCGGCGAACCCTCCGGCCGGTGCCTCGGACCCGCCGAGGGTGTTGACCAGGATGTCGACGCCTCCCACGCGGGCGTCCACCTCGGCGGCCACGTGAGAGGCGCCTTGGGCGCTGGACAGGTCGGCGGTGATGAACGCCTTCTCCTCGACGTCGTCGGAGCGGCTGCGGGCCGTGACCAGCACGGTCGCGCCGGCTTGGGCGAGACGTCGGGCGATGGCGGCTCCGGTGCCCTTGGTGCCGCCGGTGACCAGAGCGCGTCGGCCTTCGAGGGATTCGCTGATGGATGTGGTCACGGTGTGCTCCGTTCCCGGGTGCGGGCGCAGAATGCACCGCTCCCGTCATTACTGCTAAAGTAGAAGCCACTAACTTCGACTTTAGCAGTAGCTGAAAGGGTGGTCGCCGTGGCAAGCCGGATCAGGCTGGAGGACCGGGAGTGCCCACTGTCCACGACGGTGGAACACGTAGGCGAGTGGTGGACGCTGCTGATCCTCCACGACGCTTTCGACGGCTACACACGCTTCGACCAGTTTCAGGAGAGTCTGGGCATCTCCTCCAGCATGCTCACCACCCGGCTGAAAACCCTCGTCGCGGACGGACTGCTGGAGCGCCGGCCCTACCAGACCAACCCCGTACGCCACGAGTACGTCCTCACCGAACTCGGGCACTCCCTCCGACCGGTGATCGTCGCCCTGGCCGCGTGGGGCAACTCCCGCCTCACACCGGCCGAACGCAGCATGATCCTCGTCGACGCGCACAGCGGCGAGGAAGTCGAGCCCATCGTCGTTGACGCCAAGACCGGCCGCCGACTCGACGACAGCGACACCTACATCTTCACCGCAGGTCCCGCAGCCAGCGACGCCATGCGCCACCGATACGCGACACGACCGACCACCCCCGAGGAGGCGTAAGGCTGCCCAAACGAGCACCGAACAGCCTTGAGCAGTGCCGGAACGCACCCGCGTTGCTTGACCTGGTAGCCGGCGTTGGTCGCGGTCGCGCCGGCCGGGTATTGGGCGTAGAGCTTGTAGCTGCCGTCGGCGGGGATGGTCAGGTTCCAGGTGAAGCTGGACGAACCGGTCCCGGCGGGGGCCACGGCGTAGTCGTAGCCGACGAACCCGGAGGTGGCGCTGGCCTGCACGCGCGGGCCGACCACGTTCGAGGCGAAGCTGCCGCCCGAGGTGGTGGTCCAGCTACCGGTCGCACTGACCTGGCCGGTGTCGGAGTTGTCGTCCAGGACGACGTCCAGGCCGAGCGGGACGCCGTTGTCGGAGTGGGTCTTGAGCTTGCCGTCCGGGTAGTAGCTCCAGTCCAGCGCCCGCTGTGAGGAGTTGCCCGCGCTGGTCACGGTGCGGTTGGTCTGCTCGCCCAGCTCGTTGTAGTCGTAGGTGGTTTTGATCTTCCACGCATCGGTGGTGGTCTTGGACCAGCCGTTCTCCCAGTACGACATCGAGGAGACGTTGCGGATCGACTGGCCGTGGGAGGGCGGGGAGGAGATCTCCTGCAGCCGGAGACCGGGTCGTAGGTGTACAGCACCGAGTCGGGGGTGTTGTAGACCGGGTCGGACCGGTCGTAGGGGAAGATCTTCTCGCTCGGCCGGTTCAGCTTGTCGTACTTGGTCTCGGCGACGAAGTCGACCAGGTCACCGCCGCGCTCCACCCCGCGCGGGGTGATCACCTTGGTCTGGTTGCCGACCTGGTCGTAGACGAACTTGGTGGTGACGTACTTGATCACACCGTCGGTCTCGGCATGCGGCACCCGCGTTTCGACGACGTCGCCGCGCTTGTCGTAGACGGTGATCGCCTTGTTGTTCTCCTGGTCGGTCTGCCCGACCACCAGCCCGTCCAGGTCGTAATCCGTCGAGGTCTGATAGCCGGCCGCGTCCTTGACGGTTTTCACCCGATGGTTCAGGTCATAGCCGTAGGTCGCCGTGTAGTCGTTCGCGTCCGGGGTGGCGTTCTTGCGCGGATCGACGACCTTGACCGTGTTTCCGACGTTGTCGTAGCTGTAGGTGATCGCCGTGCGCTACGAAGCCACGGTCCTCGTCGCCGCGATCAACGAGTGGCTCTAACGCAATTTGATACAGGCCCAAGTCGGGGTGGACGGCGGGCGGCGAGACTGTGCCGCCCTGGGGCCACCTGTCATGCCATGGTGCCGGACCCTCGGATCCGAGGCGTGGCCAGATACTTCGATCTTCACCCGGACAATCCCCAGCCTCGCCTGATCAGCCAGATCGCCGAGATCATGTCGCGGGCGAGCTTGTGCCGGGACTCTCTGCACGGTGAGCTGACGGTTCATCTGGTGCCGGTAGGTGTCGTCCACCGGGTCGACCACCCGCAGCAGGTGCAGCGTCTTGGGGATCCGCCCGTACTCCACGAACGCCTGGCCCAGCGGGGTCGGGCGGCCCTCGCGGCCGAACGTCCGCAGCAGGTCGTAGGCGCGCACCTGACCGGTCACCAGGGAGCCGACCACCCGCAGCATGTCCGGCCAGTGCGTGACCACCTTGCCCAGGTTGACCTTGTTGCGGGCCAGTTCCATTGCCGCGCGGGCCTGGCCAGTCGGGACTTGGGGTGTCGAGTGTCAGGCCGGGCGGCGGGCGAGTTCGGCGGTTACCGCGCGTTCGCGGAGCTGCGCGGCTTCTTCTCGTACGGCCTGCAGCTCGGCACGTAGGTCCGCCAGTCGGGCGCGTTCCAGGCGCAGCTCGGCGTCCAGGCTGTCGCGTTCCCCTAGGGCGGCCGTCGCCTTGGCGGCGTCCTTCACCGCCACCGACCGCGCCACCTCTACCTCGGCGGCTGTGCGTTCCGCCTTGGTCGCGGCGCGCTCGGCTCGGGTGGCGCGGTCGTTGGCCCGGTCGCGTTCGGCCTCGGCCGCCTCGGCGCGTGCCTCCGCCACAGCCAGTGCCTGCTCCGTCTCCCCCTTTACCCGGGCCACGATCGCGGCCGCTTCCTCGCGCGCCTCGGCGATGCGGGATGCGGCTTCCAGCTCGACTTGGGTGGCTCGGGTCTCCGCTGCCCGGGTTTCCGACTGGGCGCGCTCGATGCGTCCGGCCAGCTCCTGGACCGCCTGGTCGCGGGCCAGCTCGACCTCGTCGGCGCGCTGGTGGGCGGCGGCGGCACGCTCGTCGGCTTCCTCGACCCGGCGTTCGGCGTCAGCGGTTCTCTGCTCGGCTTCTTCGGCCCGGCGTTCTGCCTCGGTGACACGCTGGTCCGCTTGCTCGATGCGATGTTCGGCGTCCGCGATGCGCCGGTCGGCTCGACGCTTGGTGTCGGCGGTGCGCTGCTCTGCTTGTTCGGCGCGGCGCTCCGCTTCGGCAGCGCGCTGGTCGGCCTGATCGGCGCGGTGCTCCGCTTCGAGGGTGCGTTGTTCCGCCTGGTCGGCTCTGGTGGCGGCCTCTTCCGCGCGCTGCTCGGCGAGCTGGGTGCGTTCCTCGGCCAGGGCGGCGCGGCGTTTCGCCTCGTCTACGGCCTGGACGGACTGGCGTTCGGTGGCCGCCGCCTCGCGCAGGGCGGCGAGGGCCTGCTCGCGGGCCTTCTCGGCGTCGGCCAGAGCCGTGTCGCGCTCGGTCTGGGCCTCCTCTACCTGGGCGCGCATCTCACGGGCCTCGACGCGCGCGTACTCGGCCGCCTCCCTGGCCAGCCGTACCTGCTCAAAGGCCTGCTCCCGCTCGGTGCGTGCGATGGCGACGCGGGTGTGCGCCTCGGCCTGAATCGCGCTGAGCTTGGCCTCGACGCCGGCGGGGCTCAGCTCGGTGGCAAGCGCCTGGGCCAGCGGCTCGATGGCGGCGGCGAGTCCCTGCTCCATCCGCTCGTACAACTGCTCGGCCCTGGCCAGTGAGCCCTCCAGTCCGGGCGTCGCGCGGCGCAGCTCCCGCTCCCGCTTGGCCGCGGCCTGACAGTCACCGTCGGGACAGTACTCCTTGGGCCGCCCTCTCCCCTGCCGCTGCTCGATCGGCTTCCCGCACTGCTTGCACGGCGTCACCACGCCCGTCTCCCCAGCCACGAGAGCACCCTAGCATTTTTATTTTCCAGAAATTAGAAATCAAAAATTCGGATCCGTTGCGTCACAGTAACTTGCGAGAAGGCAGAATTCCCGCAAGTAATGCCGCCCAGCAGAATCCCTTGAGCCTCTGCATCTTTTGACCTGCGGGTTCGTCACTTGGTGTCAGTAGGTTCGTCACGAGGTGTCAGTAGCGCACTGTGACCAGACTCCTGACGCAGCACCCGGGATCCTCCCTAGCGACCCCAGTCGGCCTGAGTAGCGATAAGCTCACTTATCGCTACTCAGGATGTGGATCATGGAGAACAATATGAGTGCCCTCGACCGCTCCCCCGCAGCCGCGGTCCTTACCGGCGGGCAGCCCAGGCAGCTGGCGGACGAGCACGCCCTAGGGCCCGGGGCCACCGATCTGGTGGAGGCCGGGCTGGCCGTCAACACCCGCCTCGCCTACGCGCGCGACTTCGCCGCCTATGCCGGCTGGTGCGAGGACAGCGGCCGAACCAGCTTGCCGGCGACCGCTGCGACGCTGGCCAACTATGTCGCTCATCTGGCTGCCCAGGACTACGCGCCCTCGACCATCGACCGTGCCCTGGCCTGTGTGCTGGCCGCCCACGAGCACGCCCAGTTGGCCAAGCCCGCTACCAAGGCGGCCCGGCTGGCCCTGCGTGCCTACCGCCGCGAACGCGCCCAGCAGGGCCGCCGCCCGCGCAGGTCCCCGCCCATCACGGTGGACCGGCTCCGCGCCATGATCACCGCCCTGCCTGCCGACACCTCGACAGGGCTGCGCGATCGCGCCATCTTGGTGCTGGGCTTCGCGCTCATGGGCCGCCGCTCCGAGATCACCGAGGTGGAGATCGGCGACTTGGCCGTCACCGACGACGGCCTGGAGGTGTTCATCCCGCTGAGCAAGACCGACCAGGACGCCCACGGCGACACGGTCGCCATCCCCTACGGCTCCCACCCTGACACCTGCCCGGTCCGCGTGGTCCGTTCCTGGCTGGCCGTCCTGGCCAAGCACGACATCACCACCGGCGCGCTGTTTCGCCCGATTGATCGTCACGGTGGCGTCGGCGACCGCAACCGTCCTGCAGCCGGTCGCGGCACCCGCGGACGACTGAGCCCGCAAGCGGTGAACCTGATCGTCAAGCGCGCCGCCGCAGCCGCCGGACTGGACCACGCCGGCGCCTACACCGCACACGGACTGCGGGCCGGGGGTGCCACCTCGGCCGCCAAGGCGGGTGCCCCCATGTCGGCGATCACTCGGCACGGCCGCTGGGCGGAGGGTTCTCCGGTGGTGGCCGCCTACATCCGCCAAGCTGACAAATGGACCGACAACCCCCTGCATGGCATAGGGCTTTGAGGCGGCTTCGCATGCCACGTTCACACCATGGGGATCTGAGCCTACTCCGCCCATGCCTTCAGCCCCGGCTGAGACCCTTCCCAGGTACCACTGACGATGGCACCATCCCGGGTCAGTGTGGCTTTGATCGCTCGATGGCGTGAATTACTCGGCGGTATTTGGCGTCGGTCGGTCTGCTTGCACTCGGCAGGTGTCAGGGTCAGCGTTTGATGAGCAGAGCGGTGAGCTTCTCGTAGTCCGCGTCGCCGTTCAGTTCGGTCAGCAGGTCGTCGGGGCACAGCTCGTAGAGATCTCCCCACCATCGGCGTGCCTTGGCGTCCCAGATCCGGCAGCCGCCCGGCACTCCTCTGGCCACGTACCGTCTCCTACTCAATGATCGCCTTCGGACCGTTGAGCTCCGGGGGTGTAGCCGCAGCGTTGTGGGCTGGAGTCGGCGCTGTTGTCGCGGCCCCACAGGTAGGTGTCGCGTTCGGTGGCTCGGGCGAGGTGGACCAGCCGGAGTTGCTGCCTTCGGGGGAGGTTGGACGGCAGGGCGGTGAAGGTTTCTGGGAGTACGGCGACCATGCCGGTGACCTGTTCGCCGTCGGACATCCGCAGGAGTGCGGTGCACTGCCACCAGCGGATCTTGCCGCCTCGACCGTCCTGGTTGCCGGGCCAGTAGTAGTTCGCCGGATCCGGAACCAGGTAGTGGACGCCGTCGGGGTCCAGGTGGGCCCGGAGCCATGGTCCGCCTTTGCCGAGGCCAAGTCGGAGCCGTCCGGCCTCTTCGTACAAGGCGCAGACCGCGTCGGTGTCGAGGGCTTTGAGAACCTGTGCTTCCGCAGGCAGCGGCTGGCGCCCGGCCGGGGCTCTGACCGGCCAGCGCCCCAGCAGAACCCCGGCCCGCTGCCGCACAGTCATCGGCGACAGGCCCTTGCGATAGGCCGGTAGTGGCGGCGGTGGCGTCCAGGCTCGCCCTTCCTGTTCGATGTGACGCAGTATCCATGCGCGCCCTTCCGTGCCGGTGGTGTTCCAGGTCCAGCTCATCGGCCGTTTGGCCATCGCCTGCACACGGCTGCTGCCGCGCGTACCCCTGCGGGCCGGTTGCCAGCTCGTCGAAGGCGAACGCACGGGCAGCAGCGGGATCCGGCAGGTCGACGATGTGCACGCTGCCGGTGGGTGTATCGCCGTCGCCGGCCAGGGTCGGGCCGCGGGCGATCATCTCTGCTGCGTACCGGTCCATGTAGGACCAATGCTCTTCCAGCAGTTCGTCGCGCAGCGCCACGGAGCCGGGCCGATCGCGGTGGTAGCAGAAGAACTCCATGCCCGCAGGGTTTACCACCCGCCCGGACCAGCCCCCACGCCTGGATAGCTGCGTCCAGCTCCAAGACTCACCGGCTTCAGCAACGAGGCGGGGCCAGTACTCATTCGTGACCAAGTCATCAACAGGCGGAACGGGGTGCGGGGGCCGTACCCGCTGCGCAACGCGGACCTGCTGGATCGTGCCGTCCAGGTTGAATACCTGCGGCCCCGGTCCTAGTGCCGCATCAGGCAATGTTTGCCTCGTTGTGATGTGACGCGCCGTCCGGCGGATGCTCTGGACGGCGCGTGTGCGCCAAGCTGTGCGGATG
>NZ_JBITHD010000003.1:0-633274 GCF_044457685.1 Nonomuraea sp. NPDC050536 | reverse complement strand
CTTGATCTCACCGGTGGTGTTATTGATGAACTCCGCCGTGACGAACATCGGGGCGGAGTAGGTCATGTCCTTGTCTTTGCACTCATCAACTGAGTGCTTAGGCGGCTCGAAGCGATGGTCGCGGAACGACAAGGACATGGTTCCGGAGAAGTCCTCGATGGGACTGATCTCTTCGAAGATCTCCTCCAGACCCGACTGGGTCGGGACGTCCTTGCGCCCGGCCTGCTGAGCCGCCTCGACCCGGGCCTTCCACTTCTCGTTGCCCAGCAACCAGTCGAACGACTCGGTTTGCAGGGCAAGAAGGTCAGGAACTTCGAGGGGCTCCTGGATACGCGCGAATGACACGCGACGGGGACCGGCGGGTACGGCGGAGGCGTTGCGCGAGGCTGCCAACAAATGTCCTTCCGAGGGATCGCGGTGGACTTACTGCACACATGCCAAAAGAGCGAGACGTCGAAGGGCAGCGTGGAGCGGCAGCATAACCCGAAAGGCAAACGAAATACAACAAATACATCATTTGTCAACCCTGATCCCGCATTCAGTATCGCATGTCCCTCTCTAAACCGTCAACCCGACACGACGTCGTGCCGGGTCGACGGTTGCCGAGCGCTAGAAGTTGCGGTGGATGACATTGGTCATGCGGTCGTTGAAGGAGTTGCCGAACACGTCCACGCCGCCGACCTTGGCGTAGATGTCGTCCTCGCGGTTGAAGATGGAGTCGTCCTCGTTGAGAACGTCGCGGGAGACAGTGGCCGACGACACCCCGTTGAAGCCCTGGCGGAACTCGTCGAAGACCTCGTCCTGGCCCCACAGGGAGAACCCCTGCACGGTGTCGCGGCCGCACGAGACGGTGACGGGATAGAAGTGCTGCGGGGTCTGGTTCCCGATGAACAGCGTGCACTGGTCGGCGAACGCCGGTGGCGCGACACTGGCGGCCAGTCCCGCGCCGAGGACGACGGCGAGCACGGGTACGGCGAATCTGCGAAGGATCATGGAGTCTCTCCTGATCATGACTTGGTGGTCCTGACACTGGAGAGGCGTTCCACACCGTTCCTCGGGGGTTCCCCGGAGGTTACGCCATGACGATCTTGATGAGTTCGGTCGCGGCGTCGAAGTCGAGGGCGATGTAGTTCTTCGTCAACGCGAACGCGATCCCCGTCGAAGCATCCGCGAAGGCGAAGCTGCCCCCGACGCCGCCCATGTTGAACGCCGTCTCCGACTCGCCCCCGGGAAGCCCGAGCGCCCAGCCGAGCGCCCACTTCGACGGGTTGCCGAAGACCTGGTCCACGCCCTCCGCCGCGAGCGCCGTCGCCGTGGCCACGCGGGCGGGCGGCAGGATCTGGACGCCGTGACCGAGCAGGGAGTCGTAGAGGCGGGCCATCGCGCGGGCCGAGTTCTTGCCGCCCGCCGGGATGTCGGCCGCCAGGACGTCGGTACGGTTGCCGAAGTCGGCCCCCGGCCAGGTGGCGATCGGACCCGCCTTGAGCATCGGCAGGTCGGCGGGCATCGACGCGGCCCAGTCGCCCGCCCCCGGTGGCTCCTCCAGCCGGGCCAGCCGCCCGTGCTCGGAGACGGGCATGCCGAAGTACAGCTCGTCGGCCAGGCCCAGCGGACCCGCCACGTCCTCGCGGAGGACCTGCGAGATCGGCTTGCCGGTGGCCCGCCGTACGACCTCACCGAGGATGTAACCGAAGGTGTAAGCGTGGTAGCCGACCTGCGTGCCGGGCTCCCACCACAGCTCCTGCGCGGCGATGGCCGCGCAGATCCCGTCCCAGTCGCACAGGCCCTCGACCGTGGTGTCCATCGGGATCTGCGGCACGCCCGAGGAGTGCGTGAGCACGTGCCTGAACGTCACGACCTGCTTGCCCCGCGCCCCGAACTCCGGCCACAGCGCGACCACCGGCGTGTCGTAGTCGAAGAGCCCGCG
Source organism: Nonomuraea sp. NPDC050536 (assembly GCF_044457685.1). Classification (NCBI taxonomy): domain Bacteria; kingdom Bacillati; phylum Actinomycetota; class Actinomycetes; order Streptosporangiales; family Streptosporangiaceae; genus Nonomuraea; species Nonomuraea sp. NPDC050536. Next base: position 631,347 of record NZ_JBITHD010000003.1, on the reverse strand, counting down.
CTCGACCAGGAGGTGCGTGATGGTGGCGGTCATCGCCTTGCCGGTGGAGTAGGTGTAGAACACGGTCTCCGGCGTGACCGGGCGGCCCGTGGCCGAGTCGGCCACTCCGGAGACCGCGTCGACCATGAGCTCACCGTCGCGGTACACGGCCACCTGGATGCCCCGCTCAGGTCCCGACTCGGTCATCTTGTCGATGGCCTGCTGCACCTGCTCCTGCATGATGTCTCCTTTGTCGCGCCGGCTGGCAACCTACAGACTCGGCGACGGCCGGAAACTCATCGCGCCCGCCGGGTGGGGGCAACCCGGCGGGCGCAGGTCGAGCTACGGCCTGTTCAGGTCGAGCGTGTAGGAGCCGGATCCGCTGTAGGCGTGCACCCGGTAGCGGTAGTAGCCCGCCGTACCGCTGTAACTGATGGTCTCGTCGGGGTTGGGGCTGTTGGAGGTGGCCACGACCGCCCACGACGAGCCGTTCCACTTCTGCAGGTACAGGTCGAAGTCGGTGCCGGCGGGACCCTTCAGGCAGGCGGCGTGCGTGCCCGACACGGTCGACTGGTAGTACGACCCGTTCGGCTGGTAGCCGCTCTGACCCGAGGTCAGCGACCCGGTGTAGTGCTCCCGGTAACCCGTGCAGCCGGGCGGCGGCTGGCTGCCGCTGGTGACCAGCGTGAGCCCGCCCGTGGACAGGATCTCGTTGATGGGCTGGAAGAACGTGGTGCCGCCGCTGGTGCAGTCGCCGGACCCGCCGGAGGTCATGCCCTGTGCCTGGTCGCCGGAGATGAACGCGCCGCCGGAGTCGCCGGGCTCGGCGCAGACGTTGGTCTGCGTCAGCTCGTAGACCGTGCCCTCGGAGTAGTTGACGGTCTGGTTGAGCGCCTGGACGGTGCCGCAGTGCCACTGCGAGGTGGAGCCGGAGCGGCAGATCGAGCCGCCGGGCTGGGCGACGGTCGAGCCGTGCACGGGCAGGATGCCGGCGCTGTAGCCGTTGACGACGCCGGGCGCGGTCCAGTTGGAGTTGGTCGCCACCCACGAGTAGTCGTTGGTGGGGAAGGAGGAGATCTGGAAGGTGCCCTGCGCGACCTGGTTGGAGCCGTTGGTGGCGTCGCCGACGCTGCCGCAGTGGCCTGCGCTGGTGTAGCCGAGCTGCGTGCCGCGCCTGGCGGCGAAGCCGATCGAGCAGCGGTAGCCCTTGGCGGGGATGTAGTAGGCGTCGCCGCCGCGGATGTCGTAGAACAGCCGCGGACGCTCCTGCGCGACCGTCACCTTGACGGCGGCCGTGTCCACGCCGGACGAGGTGACCCAGGCATGCGCCTGATCAGCATCGGATGCCGACACCGTGACCGCGTTGTCCTGCGGCGTGATTCCCCATCCGAAGACCGACGAAGGTGCGGGGGAGCGGTCCAGCCCGTTCTTGACCGCCAGGAGCTGTGCGAACGAGCGCGTGAGGGTTCGGGCCTGCGCGCCGGACCCGGTGATGGCGGCGCTGTCGGAGGCCGACACGCTGGCCACGACCAGGGCCGCCTCGGGCCCCTCGTACCAGGCGCCGGCGTAGCGGTCGCCGAGCCGCTTGCGTAACGAGGGCACGACGAGGTTGCCGCGTGCCTCGCTGGCCATGCGGTTGACCGCCTGCTCCTGGGTGATGCCGAGATCGCGCGAGAGGGAGTCGACCTGTCCTGACGGCGGTTTCGAGGCGACGGCCGGGGTGGCCGTCAGCATGAGGGCGCCGATCGCGATCGCGATCAGTGCGGGAGTGCGAAGCATGTTAACTCCTCGCTGCCGGGGGTGCCGTCACCGTACGGCGGTTCCAGGAATCGAGGAGCTATCAATCTGCCCCTATCACGGTGTTATGGAATGGTGCCAAAACCCGGATTGCGTACCAGCCAATCGTGATAGACGGGGCATCGCCGTATGGAGTCCGCGTGCGCGTCCTTGGCCTGGGAGACCACCCACGCGGCGTCGGGGGCGGTGGGATGGCGGCCGAGCAGCTGCCGCCAGCGCAGCGGCGCGCCCGTCAGCGGCGCCATGACCAGCCCCGGCGCGGCCTGGTGGGTGGCCTGGCACAGCACCACGGCCCTGCCCACCTGCGCCAGGTGCGTGCAGGTGGGCACGTCGGTCTCGTAGATCGTGCCGGGGGTGAAGCCGGCGCGGGCGCAGGCCATCGCGAAGCAGTCGGCGAAGCAGCCGTCGCCCGGCGTCACCGCCCACTGCTCGGCCGCCAGATCGGCCAGCTCCAGCTCCTTCTCGCCGGCCAGCGGGTGGTCGGCGCCGAGCAGCACGAAGACGGGGTCGAGGCTGATCGACTCCCAGATGAGCGTGCCCGACGGCGTGCCCATGTCGCCGCAGGCGCCGGTCAGGACGTAGTCGAGGCGGCCGAACTCCACCATCGTGGTGAGCTCGTGCGCCGACCACGAGGTGAAGGTGCTGACCGTGCGCTCGGCGGCCAGCCGGTCGACCAGGCCGCCGAGCACCGGCCCGTTGGTCGCCCCGATGCGGAAACCGGGGGAGGAGGCGTGCGCGAAGCGGACGGCCTCCTCCTGTAACTCCTGTGCGGCGGGCAGGAGCACGCGCGCCCTGGCGAGCACCAGCTCGCCGAGCGGCGTGGGCCGCGCGCCATGACGGTCGCGTTCGAACAGGGTGCCGCCGAGCACTCTCTCGATGCGCTTGAGCTGGGCGGTCAGGGCCGGCTGGGCCAGCCCGAGCAGGGACGCGGCCTTGCTGACACTTCCCGCGTCCGCGACCGCGCGGACGATCCTGAGGTGCCTGAGCTCGAGGTCCATATCGGGAAGGTATGGCCGTGACACCAACTCGACAATGCCCTCATGTCAGGAAAAGTGACAGATATTGTCGGACCGGAGGCGGGTAGATGAACCACATGACGACGATGGGAATCGAACCGAGCCGCCTCTCCGACGCCGATCTGATCCGCGAACTGCGCCACCTGCACAGGACGCGCACCGAGACCTTCCTGCACGGGCCCGACGAGGCCCTCGAGCACCACACCGCACGCATGAACGAACTCGAGAACGAGTATCTGCGCCGCCACCCGGTGCGCGACGTCGATCCCGGCAGACTGCGGGAGTTCGCGAGGATGCGCTGATGAGTGAGCACCACGACGTTCAGGCGCTGTCGGACGTCGACATCCACGTCTACGAGGCGATCGCCGCGCAGGCGGTCGAGAGCGGAACCCCGGACGTGCCCGCGCTGATCCGCGCGACGGGCCTGTCGGAACAGCAGGTACGGCGGAGCCTGTCCACCCTGATCGAGCACGGCCACGTCGTACCCAGCGGCGACGGCTTCGCGCTGGGCCCCCACGACTTCGAAGTCGACTACTAGCACCTCGTGTGTTCTTGCGGGTCGGAGTGTTCCGAGGGCGAGCCGCGTTTGCGCATGAGCGCCACCACAGGCGCCGTGGAGATCGCCACCCCGAAGGCGATCACAGGCAGCAGCGTGGTGAGCACCGAGATGGAGTACACGCTGGAGCAGGGCAGGTCGGCGCCCATCATCGACAGCAGCACCAGGACGCCGGCCGTCAGCGCCATCCCGGCGATGATCGCGGTGACGAGGCCGACGACCCGGTCGAAGACGATCAGCTTGCGGATCTCGGCCGCGCCGTACTTGGCGATGACGTGGGAGGCGTCGAGCTGGAGGGTGTCCTGGATGCGGCCGGAGGTGGCGCAGGCGATCGCCATGGAGGCCAGCAGCGACGTCACGCCGAGCGTCGCCAGCGACAGCGTCAGCACCTGTGAGTCGGCGCTCCTGCGTGCGGAGACGTCCTGCAGTGTGAGGACGTCGTAGTGCGGGCCGACCACCTGGGCGATGCGCTGCCTGACGGGGGCGGGCGCCTGGCCGTGGTCGAGTGTCACCTGCAGGCCGCCCACCGTCAGCCGGCCGACGAGCCGGTGCGCCAGCTCGGGGCCCACGCCCAGGACGCCCTTGCGCATCAGGTCCGCGTTCACGTCGATCTCGACGACGCCCGACAGGCGCAGCCGCAGCGGCGTGCCCGCCTTGTCGTTGGTGATCAGCGTGTCGCCGGGCTCGACGCCGAGGGACTTGGCGGTCATCTCGTCCAGCACGGCCTCGTCGGGCCGCGCCGGCGGGCTGCCGTCGATCATGTGGATCAGCGGTAGCCCGTCCTCGGGCAGCAGCGCCGCCTGCACCGCCGCGGCCGAGGAGCCTTCGGCCCGCACCCAGACCGGGCCGCTGAGGATCTGCCGCACGGAGGAGACGCCGTCGATCGAGGAGATCCGCCGGATCGGTGAGCCGGCCGGCGTCGGGCGTGTTCCGGTGTCCATGTCGGCGGGCACCACTGCCAGGTCAATCCGCTGCGTGCCGAAGCACTGCAGGAAGCGGTCCTCCGCGGCGCCGCCGCTGTGGATGGCGGCGCCGACGAGGAAGGCTCCCGCGAGCGTGCCGAGCAGGCAGAGCGCGAGTGCCCAGCAATGGGCTTGAACCCTGCTGGTCCCCATAACGCTAACCATTCCGTGAAAGCGCCTGGAGTTTCCCGCTGCTAGGCAAAAGATGGCGAAATGTCGATCTACCTGAGGAAGTCCTCACTGCCCAGCGCCAGCTCGCCGAGCCTGTGGTCAGCCGGGCCTGAACACCGACCAGAGCAGGAAGCAGCCGCCGAACACGGCCATGGCCAGGCCCGTCCAGAGGTTCACGGCCGCGCCGGGGATGCCCACCGCGATGAGGATCACGCCGTAGAGCAGGAACAGCCCGCCGATGACTCGCCTGATGTCGTTCACAGGATCACTCCGTACAGCGCGGCGGCCAGGACGACTGCTCCGGTGCCCAGGATGACGGGGGAGCGGTACCACCTGGCGTCGCCTGCCAGCGCATCGTCCTGCAGGTCCACCGCGGTCAGCCCGTAGACCAGGCCGCGCAGCTGCTCCACCGGTTTGGGCGTGGTGACCAGGGTGACGATCACCGACAGCACCAGGTCCACCACGAAGGCCAGCCCGGCGCCCCAGAACGGCGCCGTGCAGGCGCTCAGCGAGGTCGAGCTCGAGGTCAACGAAGGCGAGGTGGTCGCGCTCGTCGGGGACAACGGCGCGGGAAAGTCCACGATGATCAAGGTCATCGCGGGCGTCGGGCCACCCGACACCGGCGAGATCCGCTTCATGGGCAAGCCGGTCACGATCAACAGCCCGCACACCGCGCAGGAGCTCGGCATCGCGACCGTCTACCAGGACCTGGCGCTCTGCGACAACCTCGACGTGGTCGGCAACCTGTTCCTCGGCAACGAGCTGCGCAGGGCGGGCGTGCTCGACGAGGTCGCCATGGAGAAGCGCTCACGCGGCCTGCTCCACACGCTCTCCATCAAGATCCCCAGCGTTCGCATCCCCGTCGCCTCGCTCTCCGGCGGCCAGCGGCAGACCGTGGCGATCTCCCGGTCGCTGCTGGGCGAGCCCAAGGTCGTGATGCTGGACGAGCCCACCGCCGCCCTGGGCGTCGAGCAGACCGCCCAGGTCCTCGACCTCGTCGAACGGCTGCGCGACCAGGGACATGCCGTGATCCTCATCAGCCACAACATGGTCGACGTCATGGCCGTCGCCAACCGCATCGCCGTGCTGCGGCTCGGGCGCAACAACGGCTTCTTCGACGCCCGCACCACCAGTCAGGAAGAGATCATCGCGGCCATCACCGGGGCCACGGACAGCGCGGTCAGCCGGCGCCAGGCACGCCGCAGGGACCAGGACGAGGAGGGCTCATGAGCAGCCAGACCCCCCTCCCCGAGACGCCGCTCGACCCGCGCCTGCTGGTGCGGGAGGAGGGGTTCGCCGGCTACCTGCAGGAGTTCAAGCGCCGCGTCAAAGGCGGCGAGCTCGGCTCGCTGCCCGTCGTCGTCGGGCTGATCGTCATCTGGCTCATCTTCCAGATCCTCAACCCGCAGTTCCTGTCCGCGCAGAACCTGTCGAACCTCAGCGTCGACATCGTGCCCACCGGCCTCATCTCGGTCGGCATCGTGTTCGTCCTGCTCCTGGGCGAGATCGACCTGTCCGCCGGGGCGGTGAGCGGGGCGTGCGCGGCGGTGCTGGCCGTACTGAACGTCAACAACGGCTGGAACCCGGTGGCCGCCATGGTCGCGGCCGTCGTGGTGGGCGCCGCGATGGGGCTCCTCCAGGGCTTCTTCTTCGCCAAGATCGGCGTGCCGTCGTTCGTCGTGACACTGGCCGGCCTGCTGGCCTGGACCGGTTTCCAGCTGTACGTGCTCGGGCCCAACGGCACCATCAACCTCGACAACGACGGGCTGGTGTCGCGGCTGACCAGCACCTACTTCGCCTACGTCATCGCCGCGTACGGCCTGGCCGCGGTGGCCACCGCCGCGTTCCTCGCCGTGTCGCTGGTGGGCAACAACCGGCGCAGGGCGGCCGGGGTGCCGTCGCGCACGCTGGGCGACATCGTCTTCCGCACGGTGGTCCTGGCGGTCGTGGCCTTCGGCGCGGCCTACATCCTTAACCTGTACAAGGGCCTGCCGCTGGCGCTGCTGATCTTCCTCATCGTGGTCGTCGTCACGGACTTCGTGCAGCGGCGCACCAAGTACGGCCGCACCATCTTCGCGGTCGGCGGCAACATCGAGGCGGCCCGGCGAGCGGGGATCAGCGTGGCCTTCGTCCGGATCACGGTGTTCGTCATCTCGGGCGCCTTCGCGGCGGTCGGCGGCATCTTCGCGGCCTCCCGCATCTCCAGCGCCAGCCAGGCCACCGGGCAGAGCAACGTCCTCCTGATGGCCATCGCCGCCGCGGTCATCGGCGGCACCTCCCTGTTCGGTGGCCGGGGCTCGACCTACTCGGCGCTGCTCGGCATGCTCGTCATCCAGTCCATCGCCTCCGGCATGGCCCTCCAGGGAGTCAGCAACGCCATCCAGTTCATCGTCACAGGAGCCGTTCTCCTGGCGGCGGTCGTCATCGACTCGGTCTCCCGCCGCAGCCAGGTGGCCTCAGGCCGCGTCTAGGTCTGAGGGACCGTAGTGGCGGGTTATTGTCGGGGGCCCGACGTACTGTCGGAGCGTGGATGTCGCTGGGCTGACGCCGATGGAGGCGCGCGGGCGGTTCCGGGCGGGTGAGCGGGTGCCGACCGCCGGGTGGTGCCGCGGATGGACGCAGGCGAACCTGATCGCCGTGCCGCGCGAGCTGGGATACGAGTTGCTGCTGTTCGCGCACCGGAACGCGCAGGCGTGCCCGGTGCTCGACGTGGGGGAGTCCGGGGCCACAAGCACGCGGCTGTTCCCCGGTGACCTGCGGACCGACCTGCCGGGATACCGGATCTACCGCGACGGGAAGCCGGTCGCCGATCGCGACCAGGTGGTCGAGGAGTGGCGGGACGACCTGGTGCCCTTCCTGATCGGGTGCAGCTTCACCTTCGAGGAGGCGCTGCTGCGGGCAGGCATTCCGATCCGGCACCTGGAGGCGGGCATCAACGTGCCGATGTACCGCACCAGCGTGCCGTGCGAGCCCGCGGGCTCCCTGTCGGGCCCGCTCGTGGTGTCGATGCGGCCGGTGCCCGCCGCGCTGGTCGACAAGGCGATCGAGGTCACGGGGCACTACCCGCAGGTCCACGGAGCGCCCGTGCACGTGGGTGACCCGGCAGCGATCGGCATCGCCGACCTCGGGCGGCCGGACTTCGGCGACCCGGTCGAGGTGCGGGCGGGGGAGGTGCCCCTCTTCTGGGCCTGCGGCGTCACACCCCAGGCCGCCATCATGGCCAGCGGCGTCCCCTACGCGATCGGCCACCTCCCCGGCCACATGGCCATCCTCAACGCCCGCGACCGCGACTACTACGTCCCCTGATGACTCCGGGAGGGACGCCTACACGTCGGGCAGGCTTCTGGCCAGGTACTTGGCCGTCCAGGTGGAGGCCTCGGCCAGCTCGGCGGGGGTGCCTTCGAAGACCACCTGGCCGCCCTGCTGCCCGGCCTCGGGGCCGAGGTCGATGACCCAGTCGGCGTGCTTGACCACTTCCAGGTCGTGCTCCACGGTGACAACGGTGTTGCCGCTGTCCACGAGCCGGTCGAGCAGCGCGAGGAGGCGGTCGACGTCGGCCAGGTGCAGCCCGGTGGTGGGCTCGTCGAAGACGTACAGGTTGCCGGTCTCGTGCAGCCGGTGCGCCAGCTTGAGCCGCTGCCTCTCGCCGCCCGACAGCGTGTTGAGCGGCTGCCCCAGCGTGAGGTAGCCGAGCCCGAGCTCGTCCATGGTGGCGAAGCCGGGCAGGTCGAAGAGGGCGGCCGCCTCCCGGGCGGTCAGGGCGAGGACGTCGGCGATCGTGCGCCCCTCGACCGTGTACGACAGGGCCTCGGCGCTGTAGCGGCTGCCGCCGCACACGTCGCAGGTGCGCGTCACCGGGTCCATGAACGCCAGGTCCGTCTTGATCGCCCCGCGTCCCTGGCAGGCCGGGCAGCCGCCGAGCGAGTTGAAGCTGAACAGCGCCGCGGGCACGCCGTGCGCCCGGGAGAAGAGCTTGCGCAACGAGTCCATCGCGTTGAGGTACGTCGCGGCGGTGGCACGGGAGGAGACCCCGATACCCGACTGGTCGATGAGGATCGCCGACGGGTGCTGCTCGATGAGCACTTGCGTCATCAGCGTGCTCTTGCCCGACCCGGCCACGCCCGTGACCGCCGTGAGCACACCCCGGGGCACCTGCACGGTGACGTCCCGCAGGTTGTGCAGCGAGGCCCCCGAAACGGTGAAGTATCCGGCACCGGCCCGCACCGATGGCTTGACGCCCCGCGACCGCCGCAGCGCGCGCCCGGTGATCGAGTCACCCGCGAGCAGCCCCGCGAACGTGCCCGCGTACACCACCCGACCCCCGTCGGCCCCGGCTCCTGGCCCCATGTCCACCACGTGGTCGGCGAGCGCGATCACGTCGGGGGAGTGCTCGACCACCAGCACCGTGTTGCCCTTGTCCCGCAGCTCGAGCAGCAGCTCGCCGAGCCGGTGCACGTCCCGCGGATGCAGCCCCACGCTGGGCTCGTCGAAGATGTAGGTCATCCCGGTCAGCGACGAGCCCAGGTGCCGCACGGTCTTGAGCCGCTGCGCCTCCCCGCCTGACAGCGTCGGCGTCTCCCGGCCCAGGCTGAGGTATCCCAGCCCGATCGCCTCGATCCGCCGCAGCCCCGTGGCCGCGGCGAGGGCGACCGGGTTGTCCAGCCCGTCGAGCACCTCGATCAGGTCCGAGACCTCCAACGCGCAGTAGTCGGCGATGGTACGCCCGCCGATCCTGGAACGCAGCGCCGCCTCGTTCAGCCGTCCTCCGCCGCACAAAGGGCAGGTGGCCTCCCTGACCAGCGGCCTGACCGACTCGTCCAGAGCGTCGGCCTCGCGCTTGAGATGGAGCCGGTCGAAGCGGCTGGCCACGCCGTCGTAGGTGTTGCCCCGCCCCACCTTGAAGCCCCCGCCGTACAGCAGCAGCTCACGCTCCTCGGCGGTGAAGTCGCGCAGCTTCTTGTCGGGGTCGAACAGCCCGGACTTCGCGTACAGCCCCCAGGCCCAGCTGCCCACCGGCAGCAGCCGGATCGCCCCCTCGTTCAGCGACAGGTCCTGATCGAGCGCCTTGTCCAGGTCGAGCTGGATCGTCCGGCCGAGCCCGTCGCATTCCGGGCACATGCCCTGCGGATCGTTGAAGGAGTACGCGGTGGCCGGGCCGGCGGAGGGCTCGCCGTACCGGGAGAAGAGGACGCGCAGGATGCCGTGGATGTCGGTCATCGTGCCGACCGTGGAGCGGGCGTTGCCCGCGACGGGGCGCTGGTCGACGAGCACGGCCGTGGTCAGGTTCTTGATGGCGTCGGCGCGCGGGCGCTCGTGCTTGGGCAGCCGGTTGCGCAGGAATGCGCTGAATGTCTCGTTGAGCTGCCGCTGGGATTCCACCGCGATCGTGCCGAACACGATCGACGACTTGCCCGACCCGGAAACGCCGGTGAAGACCGTCAGCTTCTCCTTGGGCACGCGCAGCGAGATGTTCTTGAGGTTGTTCTGCCGCAGGCCTGTCAGCACGATGTCGCGAGACACGAGGCTCCCCCTCATAGCTTTGGCTACTACCTATAGCTTAAGCTACATAGCATGACCGACAGAAGGGCGAGGCGCAGGGCGGAGACGCAGGCCGAGATCCTCGACCTGGCGCTCGAGGTGATGGCCGAGGACGGCGTCGCGGGCCTGAGCCTGTCGACCGTGGCCAGGCGGCTTGGCATCCAGCCGCCGTCGCTGTACAAGTACTTCCCGTCCCGCCACGCCGTTTACGACGCGCTGTTCACGCGCGGCCAGGAGCAGTACCTGCAGGCCGTACGGCAGGCCGCGACGGGACTCGCGGGCCTGCGCGCGCTCGGCGCGTCCATGGAGGCCGGGGCCCGCTGGATCATGGCCAACCAGGTGCTCGCTCAGCTGCTGTTCTGGCGCCCGGTGCCCGGATTCCAGCCGTCGCAGGAGGCCTACGCCCCGGCGCTGGCCATCCACGAGCACTTCGCCACCGTCATCCGCGGCGCGGTCCAGCTCGGCGAGCTCAACCAGGACGCCGCGAGCGAGGAGGGGCTGGCGCTCGCGTCCAGCCTGATCGCGGGACTGTTGTCGCAGCAGCTGGCCAACCAGCCCGACGCCGCCTACGAGGAAGGGCTGTTCACGCGTCTGGTGCCGCGCCTGCCCGGGGTGCTCGCGGCGGCATACCCGCCGCGCTGAGCTGCTCGTCCAGCCCCGGAGCCCCGCTCCGGTTGTCGATCTCCAGATGCGGTACGGCCGGCGGCTCATCCACCCGGATGGCACGCAGGTACTCCTCGAAGGAGCCCAGCTTCCCCGTGTCACGCCCGAGCCCGCGCGCCGTCAGCCGCTCCCGCAGCGTGGCCCCGTCAGAGCGGACCCAGACCAGGTGGATCGGCCCACCACCCAGCTCGTCCGTCCACGACGCCCACGCCGAGGCGGAATGCACCTGGGTGGTGAACGGCCCGTCCAGCATCACCGGGCAGCCACGCGCCCTGATCTGCCTGGCCAGCCGGGTCAGCCCCGCGTACTCGAACCGCTTGACGTGCTCGTCGTACCAGGGGCCCTCCCGCTCGCCGGGTGGCCTGCCGTACGCCCGCAGGATCTCCGCGACGAAGTCGCCGTAGACCGCGTCCTTGTCGAGCAGGGCGGGGACCGGGGTGAGGCGGGCGAGCAGGGCGGCGGCGACCGTGGACTTGCCCGCGCCCGGCGGCCCGCTGACCACCCAGAGTGGAACCATCCGCCCAGTGTGCCGTACGCGGATTTGCGTAGGCCGATGCCGCGTCCGCGGTGACGATCTCGCGGGCGGGCGTCGCCAGACTCGGGGCATGCTGAGCGTGCTGACCAGGTCCTTCCGTGTGCCCGAGTTGCGTAAGAAGCTGCTGTTCACCCTTGGGGTGATCGCCTTGTTCCGGCTGGGGCAGATCCTGCCCTCGCCGGGCGTGGACGTGGTGGCCGTGCAGGAGTGCGTGGGGACCGCGCGCGGCGGGCTGGCCGACATGGTGCAGCTGTTCAGCGGCGGCGCGATGCTGAAGCTGTCGGTGTTCGCGCTGGGCATCATGCCGTACATCACCGCCGGCATCCTCATGCAGCTGCTCGCCGTGGTCGTCCCCCGCCTGGAACGGCTCAGGAAGGAGGGGTCGTCGGGGCAGGCGAAGATCACCCAGTACACCCGGTATCTGACCGTGGGGCTGGCCGTGCTCTACGCGACCGCGGACGTCGCGCTGGCCAGGAGCGGCCAGCTCATGCAGGGGTGCAAGCGGCCGCTGCTGCTCCACGACGGGCTGTTGTCCGTGACCGTCATCGTGGTCACGATGGTCGCGGGCACCTCGGCCGTGATGTGGCTGGGCGAGCTGGTGACCGAGCGGGGGATCGGCAACGGGATGTCGATCCTGATGTTCACCCAGGTCGTGGCGGTCTTCCCGGCGTACATGTCGAGCGTGTTCCAGATGAGCCCGTTCGGGTTCGCGCTGATGCTGGCCGCGGCGGTGCCGCTGGTGGCGGCCGTGATCTTCATGGAGCAGGCGCAGCGCCGCATCCCGGTGCAGTACGCCAAGCGGATGGTGGGGCGGCGCATGTACGGCGGGACGGCCACCTACATCCCGCTCAAGGTCAACCAGGCCGGCATCGTGCCCGTCATCTTCACCTCGTCGCTGCTCTACCTGCCGTCGCTGGTGGCGCCGCTGCTGGGGGAGCCGGTCGGGGGCTGGATCGCGCGGAACCTGAAGAGCGGGACGCATCCGCTCTACATGGCCGCGTACTTCCTGCTCATCGTGGGCTTCGCCTACTTCTACGTGTCGATCACCTTCAACCCCGTCGAGATCGCGGACAACATCAAGCGCTACAACGGCTTCGTGCCGGGCCTGCGGCCGGGCAAGCCGACGGCGGGCCACCTGTCGTACGTGCTCAGCAGGCTGACCGCGGCCGGCGCCGGCTACCTGGGGATCCTCGCGCTGCTGCCGCTGGTGGCCTTCGCCGTCCTGCGCGACCCCAATTCCGTGCAGAACTTCCCCTTCGGCGGCACCAGCATCATGATCATGGTCGGCGTGGGCCTCGAAACCGTCAAGCAGATCGAGGCCCAGCTCCAGCAGCGCAACTACGAGGGCTTCCTCAGGTAGCGCCGGGTCTAGCCGGGCGGGGTGAGTCCGGCTCGCATGGCGAAGACGACGAGCTGGGCGCGGTCGCGGGCGCGCAGCTTGACCATGGCGCGGCTGACGTGCGTACGGACCGTGTCGGGGCTGATGACCAGCTCCCTGGCGATCTCCTCGTTGGACCGGCCGGTCGACACCCAGGCCACCATCTCGCGCTCCCGCGGCGTCAGGTGCTCCAGGCCCTCGACCGGCTCCGCGCCGTGCCGCGCGAACAGGCCGATCACCTTCCTGGTCACCGCCGGGGACAGCAGCGCCTCGCCCCTGGCCACCACCCGCACGGCGTTGGCCAGCTCGTCGGGCGCGTTGTCCTTCAGCACGAACCCGCTCGCCCCCGCCTGCAGCGCGGCGAACACGTACTCGTCCACCGCGAACGTGGTCACCACCACGACCCTCGCCCCCGCCAGCCCAGGGTCGGCCGCGATGGCGCGTAACGTCTCCACGCCGTCCATGCCCGGCATCCGGATGTCCAGCAGGAGCACATCGGGCCGAGTACGGCGCAGCAGGTCCAGAGCCCCGGCGCCGTCACCCGCCTCACCGGTGAACTCCAGGTCGGCTTCCCGCTCGATCAGCGCCCGCAGCCCCATCCGCACGACCGCCTCGTCATCGGCGACCGCGACCCTGATGGTCATGCCCGGGTGGTGGGGAATCGGGCCACGACCTGGAAGCCGCCGCCTTCCCTGGGCCCGGCCCACAGCTGCCCGCCCTGGTCGGCCACGCGAGCCCGGATGCCCGCCAGCCCGCGCCCTTCGGCGGCACCGGTCCAGCCGCGGCCCCGGTCGGCGACCTCCAGGACGAACTCGCACGGATCGTTGGTCACCCGCACCAGCGCCCGGGTGGGCCCGGCATGGCGGAGCACGTTCGTCAGCGACTCCCGCACGACGCGGTAGACGGTGCCGCTCAGGTGCGCGGGCGTGGTCGGCTGCGCGGGCTCGACGTCGACGGGAAGCCCCGCGGCCCGCACGCCCTGGATGAGCCCCATCAGATCGGGCCGCGGGTCGAGGCTGTCGAGTGCGGCCCGCAACTCACCGAGCGCCCGGGTGCTCGTCTCCCGGATCGCCTGCAGCGAGGCGCGCACCTGGTCCGGATCGTCGTCCAGCGCCACCAGCGCCAGCCCGGCCTGCATCGCGATCGCCGCCAGCCCGTGCCCGGCGGCGTCATGCACCTCCCCGGCGATCCTGGCCCGCTCCATCGCCACCGCGTCCTCGGCGACCTGCGCCTGCGGGTCGCGGGGGGAGCGGACCGTGATGGGCTGCGCGGGTTGGGGGGAGATGCCCCACGGCGAGGCGGGGGCGGCCTGCCGTACCGACAGGAGCGCGGGAGGCTCGGCCTGGGCGGCGGCCGCGGCGGCCGCGGCGCGGGCCTGGGCGAGGCCGCCGAAGGACCACGGTACGGCCAGCCAGCCGGCCCACGCGAGCATGAACACGACCGGGACGTCACCCAGCCTGGTCAGGCGGGACATGGACCGGCGCAGACGGCCGTCCCGATGCGTGTGCTCGCTCACCACCCCCGGATCCTAGCCAGTTTTCACACGCTCCGGTTCGACGGCGGACCGTCCAGACCCCATGAGATGATCTTGTTGGGCGTGATCCGGATGAGCTCCCCGCTGAAGCCCGGCATGGGAGGCTCCTGCCCGGTCAGCGCCTCGGCGGTGCCGCGGATCTCGATGCCGCGGGGAAGCCACGGGTTGGTGGAGGCGAGTTCGTCGACCACGATCGCGACCGTGCTGCCGGCCTGGATGTTCCTGAACTTCTTGGACGTGCCCAGATTGTGCCCGCCGACCGCGATCGTCCCGGACTCGGAGTCCACGAAGAATCCCACGGGGCTGGCCTGCACCTGGCCCTCGGGTGAGACCGTGGCCAGCCGCCCGAGGAACTGCGTGCCGAGAAAGTCGAGTTCCGCCTGTGTGAACGTCATGGGCCAACCCTGCAACCTCAACCAAACTTGAGGTCAATCCCGGCGCACGGGGGGTTTCCGCCGCTCGCCGTACAGGAAACGTCGAGTACGTCAGGCGGTGGTGGTGAGCCAGCGGATGGGGTTGGCGTGGGTGATGGTGTGGATGGTCTCCTCGGGGATGCCGTGCTCGCGGAGCCGGGGCAGGAGGAGGTGGAACAGGTGGGCGAAGCCGGGCCCGCCGTACCGCTGGACCTGGGCGACGCGGCTGATGCCGGTGCTGAGCAGCAGGCGGTCGGCGTGGCCGTCCTCGATGAGGGCGAGCGCGAGGCGGGCCGTCTGCTCGAGGTTGAGGGACGAGAGGCTGACGTACGCGCCCGCCTCGGCGATCTTGCGGGCGGCGGCCACGTCGGCGCCGGTGTAGCCGATGCTGACGCTCGAGCCCGCCAGGCCCTGGCCGAGGAGGATCTCCAGCAGGCCCAGGCTGTCCTGGCCATAGGTGGCGACCGGGAGCCGGGAGGACATCGAGGCGCGGGCGGCCGCGATCAGCGCACGCTCCTCGGCGGGGGTGGGCTCGGGGCCCCAGCAGCCGACCTCGCCGATCACGCCGGGGAAGACGCCCGTGCCGTCCAGGCCGGAGGTGATCTCGCCCATCAGGCGGCGGGTGAGGGAGTCCACGCTCTCGTCGCCGACGTGCGAGAACGGCTCGGTGAACAGACCGGTGGCGGCGATCACCGGGACGCGGGTGCCGGCGGACATGCGGGCCAGGGCGGCGGCGTCGCGTCCCATACCCAGACAGGTCAGGTCCACGACGAGGCCGAGCTGGTCCGACTGGCGCAGCTCACGGAGTTCGCCGGTGACGGTGTGCTCCTCGTCCAGCCAGCGGTGCGGGTCGGAATCGATGCCGACCGCCCAGCGCATGTCGGTACGCAGGTGCTCGTGGGGGAGTACGGCACCGGTGATCGCGGCCGCGCGGATGGGGCCTGTGACGGTGCGAAGCATGACCTCGGGCATGCCCGACATTAACCGATGTTTGCCGCAACCCGCCTGGTCAGGCCAGAAAATTTACCTAATTTCCTGATTCCATCAACCCGCTTCGGGTCAATGCCCCCTGGCTGGGCGCCTTGCCGGACGAGGGGGGAAGCGATAGCACGGGCGGGGACGTTGCATGATGCAGACCAAGTGTGTGAACTATCGCGGGGGAAGGGTGTCCGAAGAGGTGCAGGAGCGGCGTACCGGGATCAACGGTTGGCTGGACGGTGTCCGGTCGACTCGTACCGGCGCTCTGACGCTGAAGATCGTGATCGGCGTGATCGGCGCCGTCATGGTGGTGGGCGGGCTGATCATGGTGCCGTTCCCCGGGCCGGGCTGGCTGGTGGTGTTCGCGGGGCTGGCCGTACTGGCGACCGAGTTCCACTGGGCACACCGGGTGTTGGAGTTCGGCAAGCGGACCCTGCACGCGTGGACGGAATGGTACAAACGCCAGGGCTGGACCGTCCGGATCGTCGTGCTGGTGGTGACCGTGGCGGCCGCGGCGGTCATCGTTTACGTCGGGATGAAGAGCATCGGCATCGACCTGATCGACGTCGCCCAACGCTTCATCCAATAAGTCGAAATTTCGGGACAATAATGGGGCGCATTTCGCGGCGATGATCCACTAGGCTGCCGCCGTGAAAACGCTCCCCTTACTCGTGGGCCTGGCGGTCCTGGGAATCGCCGCGCCATCCGCCGCCGCGTCGCGCCTGGACGACCCGGTGGACATCGAGATCCCCCACGTCGGCGTCACGCTGCACGAGCAGCCGGGTGACCCGAAGCGGGTCGCCGCCTTCGCCACCGACAAGCCGTACCTGCGCGACAAGGACGCCGACACCTTCACCGCCAAGAAGGGCTTCGTGGAACTGATCCCGGCGCCCAAGGGCGGCAGGGCCGTAGGCCTGTCCACCACCTATGCGGGCAACCGCGACTCGGTCATCGTCATCGGCCCCGGCCCGCGGCAGTCCGTGCGCATCAAGACGGTCAAGCAGCCGCTCGTCACCGACGCGCCGTACTGGACGCGGGACGGCGGGAAGGTCGTCGTCACGATCCAGCGCAAGAGCGGCAAGAAGTGGCTCGCGCAGGGCTTCGTCACCGTCGACGTCCGCGCACGGAAGGCCAGGACGGTCACCGTGCCGGGCGTCGCCAAGGACGCGTACTTCGAGTGGAGCCCCGACGGGCGCAGCCTGGTGTCCTCCTACAAGGACGGCGTCCGCTTCTACCGGCCGAACGGGCAGGTCGAGCGGACCTTCACGGGCATCGGGGCACTGGCCGGCGGCGAGGACGCGTTCTCGCCCTCCGGCAAGCAGCTGGTCACGTACTGCCCGGCCCGCTACGACGAGGACCTCTGCCTCTGGGACGCCTCGAGCGGCAAGCTCGGCAAGCGGGTCAACGTGCAGGTCAACCGGTCGTGGGGATGGTGGGACGAGGACCACCTGCTCGCGGTCGTCAAGCAGGGCGGCGCCTACCAGGTCGTCGCGCTCGACCTGCAGGGGCAGACGACGCAGGTGCTCGCCGACATCACCGCCGCCTCGTGGAAGAAGAACGAGCCCTACCTGGTCTACACGCCGAGCTGAGGCTCACGGAGCCCGCCACCCGGGAGAGGTCAGAGGTACAGGCCCGTGCCGTGATCGGTCTCCTGGGTGGCCACGGCGTGCAGGTCGCGCTCGCGCACGACCAGGTACGTCTGCGCCTGCACCTCGACCTCGAGCTGGTCATCGGGGCTGAGCAGGACCTTGTCGCCCACCTTCACCGCACGCACGAACGTCCCGACGCCGCAGACCTCGCCCCAGACCAGCCGGTTGGCCATCTTCACGGTCGCGGGGATGACGATGCCCGACCCGCTCCTGCGCTCCTCGGCCGCCGGCTCCAGCCGGATCATCACCCGGTCGTGCAGCATCTGGATCTCGAACTTCGGCTCTACCACACCTCAAACTCTAGATGTCCCGCGGACCGACCGTTACCAGGCTGATCCTTTCTGCTGTACGGCGAGCCGCCGCCGCCACCCGCCGCACGGGGCCGGGCCCTGTCCAGGGGGACGCTACGCCGGTGACATGGGGCCGGCCGCCGTTACGACGCTTCGTCCCCGTGGCCTCGCGGCCGCGTATCCCGGGCAGGTGGGATACGGTGCCGCGATTCTGGGGATGTGTATCCGGGGGATTGCAGGGCGGGCGGGTGAGGGAATCCGCTATAAAGTCCTCTGCTTGAGCCGCATTTTCCCAGGGGGAGAAATTGGGAAATGTCGGAATTCGGGCTTCACATAAACGGGCGAGAAGAAAAGGCGTGGCGTGATTCTGCTGTTCGGATCCGGGGGGTTCATCGGAAGGCACGTACGGGAGGCGCTCGGCGGCGGCGACGACGTCGTCGAGGCCCCGCGCGAGCGGATCGACCTGGCCACGGCCTCGCACCACGACCTCACCGGCCTGCTCTACGAGGTGGCCCCCGACGCGGTGGTCAACTGCGCGGGCGCCATCACGGGCGACGTACACACCCTGACCAGCGCGAACGCCGTAGCCGTGGCCCGCCTGCTGTACGCGGTGACGACCGCCGCGCCCAAGGCGAGGTTCGTGCACGTGGGCTGCGCGGCCGAGTACGGCGGCGTGCCGATGGGGCCGCTGATCGGCGAGGAGGCCGGGTGCCGTCCGGCAGGCGACTACGGCGTGACCAAGCTGACCGCCACCGAGCTGGTGCGGGCCGCCGCGGCCGACGGCCTGGACGCCGTGGTGCTGCGCGTGTTCAGTGTGATCGGCGCGGGCGCGCCGCCCGAGTCGCTGCCGATGCGCCTGGCGCGCGGGCTGCGCGAGGACGGCGACCTCGTGGTGGGCGGGCTGGAGGTCTACCGGGACTTCGTCGACGTGCGGGACGTGGCTCGGGCCGTGGCGCTGGCCGTACGGGCCCAGGGAGCGCTGCCGCCGGTGGTGAACGTGGGCAGCGGCCGGGCGACAGCCGTGCGCGACCTCATCACGACGCTCGTCGAGATCGCCCGGCCGGGCACGCGCGTCGTCCCGGGCGCCACCCGCGCACCCGCGATTCCCTGGCAGGCCGCCGACATCAGCCGCGCCGCCGAGTCCCTCGCCTGGCGGCCCGAGATCCCGCTCCGCGCCACCCTGGAATCCCTCTGGACCACCGCCCGGCACCCCTGGCGGGAGGGCGCGACGCACCCATCCGGCCAGGACGCATCCGGAAGCGAGGCGAGCGTCGATCTCGCTGAGGCTCCGACCGCGCCGTGGCCCACCCAGAGCCCGGCGACCCCCCACACGCAGGCGCGAGACGCGAACCAGGTGACATGGCCGGGGGAATGGCGGCCGACAGGCACAGGAGGTGGGACGACATGACGATGCCGACCGCGGTGGGCGTCAAGCCCGACCAGGGACCGGCCCCTGCGATGCTGGTGCTGGCGTATTTCCGCCCAGGCCACCCGCACGCCTGGCCGAGACTGCACCAGACCCCGCCCGACCTGGTGGTCATAGACGTGGAGGAAGGTCCGGGCGTGGCCCGCGACCCCGCGCTGGCCACGCTGGTCACCAGGCTCCTCGGGGCGGGCATCCAGGTGCTCGGCCGCGTCGACACCGACTTCGGCCTGCGCCCGATCGAGGACGTCCGCGCCGACCTGCGGCACTACCGTTCCTGGTACGGCCTGCGGGGCGTCTACCTGGACCAGGTGGCCTCGGGTGCGGACCGCCTCGACCACTACCGGGAGATCGTCGACGGCGTCCGCGGCACGATCGCCCTCAACCCGGGCGTCTACCCCGATCCGGGCTACGCGCAGCTGGCCGACGTGGTGGTGACCTTCGACGGCCCGCTGTCGGCCTACCGGGCCACGCGCGAGCCGGCCTGGGCCCGCGACCAGGCCAGGGGTCGGTTCTGCCACGTGATCCACGACGTGCCCGGGCACGCGAGGGAGTCCACGCTGCGCAGGGCGGCGAGGCTGGCGGGCACGGTGGCGGTCACCGACCGAGCAGGATCGGCACCGTGGAGTGATTTGCCCGCTTACTACGGAACGCCGATCGTGGCAGGATAACGGTCATGATCATGGCCTTCGGAGCTTCCGGCTGGCAGTGGATGAACCCGCCCCGCCAATGGACCGCCGACGACGGCCTGAGCCTGTTCTGCGACGAGGGCACCGACCTGTGGCGGCGCACTCACTACGGCTACACCTTCGACAACGCCCACCTGTTCGGCCGGGTGCTACCCGGCGACCTGCGCCTGGCGGTCACGTTCACGGGCGAGTACGCCGACCAGTACGACCAGGCCGGGGCGGTGCTCCGCATCGACGAGAACAACTGGATCAAGGCCGGCGTCGAGTACGTGGACGGCGCCTTCCACCTGAGCACGGTCGTCACCCGCGAGGCGTCCGACTGGTCCGTCCTGCCGCTGCCGCGCCCGGTCCGGCGGGTCACGTTCGAGCTGGTACGGCAGGGCGACGCGGTGACCGTCCGCTACGGGCTCGACGACGAGCCGCCGGAGCACCAGATGCGCCTGGCCTACTTCCCGCCCGCCGAGCCCGCCTTGGCGGGCGCGATGGCCGCCGCCCCGGTGGGCAAGGGCTTCGCCGTCCGCGTGAGCGACATCCGCATCACGGCAACCTGAGTTCCGCGAACACCGGCCGGTGGTCGGTCCCGGTGAGTGTCTGCACGCCGTACGAGCGGATCGCGATGCGCGCGTCGGCGAGCACGTGGTCGATCGTGACGCCCGGCAGCAGCCCCCACTCGCGCATCGGCCAGGTGGCCGTGAGTCCCTGCCCGGTGACGTCCGCGGCGTCCCGGTAGCCGCTCGCCAGCAGGTCGCGCAGCGGCGCGTGGTCGAGCGTGGCGTTGAAGTCGCCGGCCAGCACCCGCGGCATCCCGCCCGCCCTGGGCAGCGCCTGCAGCCCCTGAGCCCAGCACGCGGCCCGGAAGGCGAACCGCGGCGCGCAGGGATGCACCGACACGATCTCCACCGCGGGCCCGCCTGGCGGCCGGAGCACGGCCCGCGCCTGCCGGAACCCCACCTCGATCACCGGCTCCTCCGACAGCGGGAACCGCGAGAAGATCCCCGACCCCGACGCGCCCGGGGCGGACCTGTCGACCACGTGGGGCAGCAGGCGCCGTACCCCCGCCAGCCGGGCCGCGGCGGCGGGCGTGAGCTCCTGCAGCGTGAGCACGTCGGGCCGCAGCCGCCGCACCAGCGCCTCCAGCTCCGCCGCGTCCCCCGACCCCACCTCCAGGTTGGCCGACAGCACCCGCAGCGCCATCCCGCCCGCCTCCGGGTTGCCGTCGCCGAAGAACCTGGGCAGCACGGCCACCCCCAGCGCCACCGCGCTCGCCAGCGCGACCCCGGCGGCAACCCACCGCCGCAGCGCCCCCGCGAGCGCGAGGGGGATGATCGCGGCGAGCGCGGCATAGGGGGTGAAGGCCACCACCTGCACCCACCGGAACACCGGCGCCAGCCCGGACACCCGCAGGGCGGCCCAGACGGCGAAGGGCACGACAAGGACCCACACGACGGCGCGCATGACCTGTATCGCCACGAACACCGCAAAGGGTTCATAAGATCGTGGGCCGCATGCGCGACGTGGAATCCCGGGTACTGAACGCCGTCGACGACGCCGAGGCTCGCCGTTCGGTGGGGCGGAACTGTCTGACCGGCGTGCCGGGGCTCAGTCGGCGACGCTGGATTCGACGGGCAGGCCCGCCTCGGTCCAGTCCTCGATGCCCTCCACGTAGCGGCGGACGTTGGTGTAGCCGAGCGCGGTCAGCCGGCCGGCGACGGCCTTGCTGTTGTTGCAGGCCGGGTTCGAGCAGTAGGTGACGATCGCGGCGTCCTTGTCCGGCAGCAGCGCGGCGGCGCGCTCGGCGATCTCGCCCTCGGTCAGCGCGACCGCGCCGGGCAGGTGCTGGCTTTCGTAGTACTGGCCGCCGAGCGTGTCGAGCACGATCACGTCGTCCAGCGACGCGTGCAGTTCCTCGCGGGTGATGGTGGTCATTGTGAGCTCCCATGAATTTGGACTACAGTCCGGTTGTGGGAGAAGTTAACGGACCGCAGTCCGCTTCGTCAAGACTGGAACTCCTGCGCCCGGAACCGGTCAGGGAGCGCGCGGACGCGGCCAGGAACCGGGAGAAGGTCCTGGCGGCCGCCGCCCGGCTCTTCGCGGAGAAGGGCGTCGAGGCGGTCTCCATGGACGCGATCGCCGCCGAGGCGGGGGTGGGCAAGGGCACCCTGTTCCGCCGCTTCGGCGACAAGTCCGGGCTCGCGGTGGCGTTGCTGGACGCGCGCGAGCGCGACCTGCAGGAACGCATCCTGTCCGGCCCGCCGCCGCTCGGCCCGGGTGCGGACGCGGGGGAACGGCTGATCGCCTTCGTCGAGGCCTACCTGGACTACCTCTTCGGCCACCTCGACCTGACCCGCATGTCGGAGACGGCCAGCCCCGGCGCGCGCTACCGCATCGGCGCCTACCGCTTCTGGCACCGCCACCTGGCCATCCTGCTGGGGGAGGCATGCCCGTCCCAGGACGCCGACGTGCTGGCCCACGCGCTGCTGGCCGCGCTGAGCGGGGAGCTGACCGCTGTCCTGACCGAACGGTACGGCCAGGACAGGGCCAGACGCGGCATCACCGCGCTGGCGGAGAGCCTGCTGCGAACGCCCTGACGCCGAAGTAGTCGCCGCCCTTGCGCTTGACGTCGTCGGTGCCCCAGTGCCGCTGGCGGGGGAGCTTGGCCAGCCTGGGGATGTGCTTGGAGCAGTGGATGTAGGCCTCCTCGACCGAGGCCACCACCCAGCGTTCCGCCCGCCGTCCGGGAATGTCGGGCACCGGCAGCATCGGATGCGCGGCGCGCATGATCTCGTCGGCGACCACGGCGGCGCGGCCGTTGACGTGCAGGCCGATGAGGTCGCGGAAGAAGTCGACGAACAGCAGCCCGATGTGCGGGTTCTCGACGATGTTGCCGAGGCTGGCCATCACCCCGTTGCCCCGGTAGTCCGGGAAGGTGACCGTCCGGTCGTCCAGCACGGTCACGAACCCGGGCGGGCCCGCTCTGAAGGTCGCGTCGCACTCGCCCCGCCCGTCGCTGGTGGAGACGAACACCATCTCCTGCAGGGCGATGAACTCGCGCATCCGCGGGTTCAGATGATCGAGCATCTGGTCGGCGTAGAAGCGGGCCGCCCGCGCCTGCGTGCCGCACTGCTCCTGCAGGTGCCGCTCACCGGGACTGCCTTGCGGGTCCATGGCATTCCTCCCGTTTCCGGAAGCCTGTAACCGGAAAATTGCAATCTGTCATGGAAGTTCGCGTGCGCCTAGGCCAGCATGCTGTCACCGGAAATCACGCGACGATCGCCCGACATGACGTTGTCCGACCGCCTATTTCATGCCCTCTCGCGGACCCTGCGCGCCTCCGGCACGATCAGCGGCGTCCCCGTCTGCGGATCAGGGATGATCTCGCAGCGCAGGTCGAACACCTGCCGCACCAGCGACGGCGTGACGACGGAGGCGGGATCACCCTCGGTCACGATCGCGCCGTCCCGCATGACGATCAGGTGCGTGGCGTAGCGGCAGGCCTGGTTGAGGTCGTGCAGCACCGCGACCAGGGTCCGGCCCGCCTCGTGCAGCTCGGCGCACAGGTCCAGCACCTCGATCTGGTGGGAGATGTCCAGATACGTGGTGGGCTCGTCCAGCAGCAGGATCGGCGTCTCCTGCGCCAGCGCCATGGCCAGCCACACCCGCTGCCGCTGCCCGCCCGACAGCTCGGCCACGATCCTGTCGGCCAGCCCCGCCACGTCCGTGGCGGTCATCGCGTGGGAGACCGCCTGCTCATCGGCCGGCGACCACTGCCGCATCAGCCGCTGGTGCGGATACCGCCCACGCGCCACCAGGTCGGCGACCGTGATCCCGTCGGGCACGATCGAGCTCTGCGGCAGCAGCCCGAGCCGCCGCGCCACCTCCTTCGACGGCAGCGAGGTGATCACGCTTCCGTCCAGGTGGACGGCGCCATGGCGGGGTTTGAGCATCCGCGCCAGCGCGCGCAGCAACGTGGACTTGCCGCACGCGTTCGGCCCGATGATCACCGTGAACGATCGGTCAGGGATCGTCACGTCCAGTTCGTCGGCGACGATCCGCTGGTCGTAGGCGAGCGTCAGCCCGCTGCCTGTCAACCGGTCCATCAGTGGCGATCCTTTCGCAGGAGCAGGGCGAGGTACGTGCCGCCGATCGCGGCGGTGACGACGCCGACGGGCAGCTGGGAGGGCGCGATCACGCGCTGCGCCACCAGGTCGGCCGCGATCAGCAGCACCGCCCCCGCCAGCGCCGAGGAGATCATCGTGACGCCGGGCGAGCGCGCCAGCCGCCGCGCGATCTGCGGCGCCGCCAGCGCCACGAAGATCACCGGCCCGGCCGCAGCGGTGGCCACCCCGCACAGCAGGACCCCGGCGACCACCGCGCCCGCGCGCACGGCCTCCACCCTGATCCCCATGGACCGCGCCGCGTCGTCGCCCATCTCGATCATCCGCATCGGCCGCGAGATCCACGCCACCAGCGGCAGCAGTACGGTCAGCGCCACCCCCACCGGGATCGCATGGTCCCACCCGCGCCCGCCCAGGCTCCCGGTCAGCCAGGCTCCCGCGGTGGCCGCGTCGTTGATGTCGGCCCGGGTCAGCAGGTAGGAGTTGACGGCCACGAGCAGCGCGTTCGCCCCGATCCCGACCAGGACGAGCCGGTAGCCCTGCACCCCGCGCCGGAACGCCAGCGCGTACACCAGCACCGCGGTCACCAGGCAGCCCGCCAGCGCCCCACCGGCGATCACCATGGCCGAGCCGCCCAGCACCACGGCCAGGATGCCGCCGGTCGAGGCGCCGGCGGTGAAACCGATGAAGTCGGGGCTGCCCAGCGGGTTGCGGGTCAGGCTCTGGAAGATCGCCCCGCTGACGCCGAACGCGGCGCCCACGAGCAACCCGGTGACCACCCGCGGGGCGCGCAACCTGCCCACGATCAGCTCGGCCACCGGCGTGCCCTGCCCGAACAGCGCCTTCAGCACATCGGGGACGGCCACGGTGTACTCGCCCGTCGAGATCGCCACCACGGTCACCGCGAACGCGACGGCCACCAGCAAGGCCCCCACGACCAGGGCCCGCGGCGCCACCCGCACCGACCAGGACCCGAACCGGATCGTCATAGCGCCGCCAGCCTCCTGCGCCGGGCCATCAGGATGAAGAGCGGGGCGCCGACCACCGCGCTCATGATGCCGACCTGGACCTCGCCCGGCACCGCCACCAGGCGGCCCGCGACGTCGGCCGCCAGCAACAGCACCGGCGCGACCAGCGCCGAGTACGGCAGCACCCAGCGCTGGTCGTGCCCGACGACCGCGCGTACGGCATGCGGCACCGCCAGCCCGACGAACCACAGCGGTCCCGCCGCGGCCGTGGCCGAGCCGCACAGCAGCGTGACGGCCACCGCGGTCAGCACCCGGGTCCTGGTGACGGCCACGCCCAGCGCCTTGCCCGCGTCCTCGCCCAGCGACAGCATGTTCAGCGGGCGGGCCAGCAGCAGGCCGAGCACCAACCCGGCCACCAGGAACGGCGCCAGCCGTACCAGCACGTCGGGGGTCTGGCCGGCCAGCGAGCCGGTCAGCCAGAAGCGCATCCGGTCGAACGTCTCCGGGTCGATGCGCAGGATCGCCGAGGCGACCGCCGTGCACACCATGCCCAGGGCCACGCCTGCCAGCGCCAGCCGTACCGGACCCGCGCCCGAGCGGCCGGCCGAGCCGAGCGTGTGGACCGCGACGGAGGCCAGCGCCGCCCCGGCGAAGGCGAACCACACATAGACGGCCGGGTCGGACAGCCCGAGCAGCCCCATCGCGACGGTGACGCCGAGCGCGGCGCCCTCGTTGACGCCCAGCAGCCCGGGATCGGCCAGTGGGTTGCGGGTCAGGCTCTGCATGAGGGCCCCCGCCAGGCCGAGCGCCGCGCCGACACCGACGCCGAGCAGCGTGCGCGGGATGCGCACCTCGCGCACGACCGTGTGGTCGCTGGAGGTGCCGGGCGCCGCGAGAGCGTCGAGCATGGTGTGCAGCGGGATCGACCGGGCGCCCAGCGCCACGCTCGCCGCCGCGACCAGGACGAGCAGGCCCAGCGCCGCGAACAACCCCCCAGCCAGTACAGCAGGCCGCACCTGCCCCCCTTCCCTCATCGTCAAATTTAGGTAAGGCTAATCTAATGTGCCTCAAGTAAGGCAAGCCTAGCCTAAGGAGATGAGATGTCGCTGACGCGCAGGGGGTTCCTGGTGGCCACCGCCGTCCTCACGCTGGCCGCGTGCGGGACCCAGCCCGCACTCGAGAAGACCGCCGCGACCGGCACCGCGTGGTCCTTCACCGACGACCGCGGCAAGAAGCTGGAGCTGCCCGGGCGCCCCAGCCGGATCGTCGCCCAGGTCGGCGCGGCGGCGGCGCTGTGGGACTTCGGCGTGCGGCCCGTGGCGGTCTTCGGCCCGCACAAGCTCAAGGACGGCGGCCGCGACCCCCAGGTAGGCAACGTCGACATCACCAAGGTCGAGGGGCTGGGCAACGTCTTCGACGAGTTCAACGTCGAGAAGTACATCGCGCTGCGCCCCGACCTGCTGGTCAGCAACATGTGGGAGCAGGGGCGGCTCTGGTACGTGCCGGAGAAGTCCAAGGCCACGATCGAGCAGGTCGCGCCCACCGCCGGCATCATGCTGCCGGGCAGGAGTGCCGAGCAGGTGATCGGAAAGTACGAGGAGCTCGCCACGTCCCTGGGCGCCGACCTGGCCGGCGTCGCCGAGGCCAGGACCCGCTTCCAGGCGGCGCTGAAGGAGCTCAAGAAGTTCGGGAAACTGAAGATCCTCATGATGTCCGGCGGCGCCGACAACATGTGGGTCGTCAACCCGCCGGACTACCCCGACATCGTCACCCTCATGACCGCCGGCCTCGACGTCGTCAAGCCCACGACCGTGGACAAGGGCGGCTTCTTCCAGACGCTCAGCTGGGAGAACGCCGACACCTACGACGCCGACGTGATCCTCTACGACACGCGGACGCAGTCGCTGACACCGCAGGAGATGCTCAGGAAGCCCACCTTCGCCAAGCTCCCGGCCGTCAAGGCGGGACAGCTCTACCCCTGGCGGGCCGAGGCGCCGTTCAGCTACCAGGGGTACGCGAGCATGCTGGAGGAACTCGTGGCCAACCTGGAGAAGGCTAGTAAGCTCCCCTGACCTCCACGATCTCCGCCAGCGGGAACTCCAGGTAGTCGCCGGCCTCCTCGCACCAGGCGTCCAGCGCGCCCGCGCGCAGCTCGCCATGGCTGATCGTGGCCGTCAGCCCGCCGGTCAGCGTGATCCCGGCCCGCACCCCCCGATCGACCACGAAGCCGAGCAGCGACTGCTGGGCGGTCGGCAACCGGGTGGCCATCCGCCCGATGATCGCCCAGGTCCGCCCGTTCTGCTCGGCGACGGTACGGCCGGCGGTGATCAACCGGCGCGCGTGCTCGTGCGGATCGGGCGCCGGATCGGCGAACACGTGCGGCGGCGCCTCGAAATCGCCCAGCTCGGCGACCTGGCCACCGGGCAGCAGGATGAGCTTGCCGTTCTGCGGCTCCTCGATCCTGGTCCGCTTGATCGAGATCTCGCCGGTGTCGGCCACGGGGACGGGGGAGTAGCCGTGCTCGCGCAGCCCGGCCAGCGTCTTGTCGGCCGAGGCCGAGCTGACGAGCACGGTCGGGGCCAGCAACCGCAGCCCCAGCCTGGACAGGCGCCTGTGCGCGGCGATCTCGGCCAGCAGCGCCGGATCGGAGGCCTGCACGACGCAGCCCACCGTGGTTACCGTGACCTCGCCGTGCCTGCGTGCCACGTCGCGCACCAGGTACTCAAGCGGCTGCGGCACCGTGCCCACCCCGGACAGCTCCTCCAGGAGTTCGTCGGCGTCGTAGCCGTAGTCGAGGGCGCCGCGCACGCTCTCGGTGGTGAAACGCCACACCGACGCGGCGCCGCGCGACTCCCGCTCGGCCACCCGGTCCAGCAGCGCGGCCAGCTCCGCGGACGGCGGCCCCGTCACCACCGCGGTCAGGTCGGGGCCGAACAGCGCGCTGCGCCGGACGCTGGCCAGTGCCCTGGTCGACGCCTCGACCAGGACCGGGTCGTGCTCGACCAGCGGCACGGTGTCATCGCTCTCGTCACCCGGGTGCGCGGTCAGGCCGGCGAGCGCGCGGCCCAGATCGGTCAGCGCGTCGTTGGCCAGCAGGCCGAGCAGCCGCGCCTCGTCCAGCACGGCGGAGGCGCACTCGGTCAGCAGCGCCTGATCGAGCAGTGGCGCGTGCCAATGCACGTTCCGCACCAGGCTCGCCCGGTCGGCGTAGGCGGTGCCCGCGGGCAGGTGGGCCAGCACGGCCAGGACCGCCCGCCGTACCCGGGCGACGGCGGCGCCGGTCTGATCGTCGCCGAGCACCGTGCCGTACTTGCCGTCGACCTTGCGCAGCGACGAGCGCTCCATCCGCCACCAGCCTGCCAGCAGCACGCGCAGCCGGGCCGCGCCCTCGTCCAGGCGCCAGCGGTCGAAGCGGTCGGTGGGCACCATGCCGCCCGACTTCTCGTCCCAGGCCAGCAGCCTGGCCACGGCGCAGATCTCCAGCAGCAGCCGCGTCTCGTCCTCGTCGCAGCCGGTCTCCTTGGCCACCCTGCGCACCTCGCGCACGCCCACCCCGCCCGTCTTCAGCAGCGGCAGCGGGGTCTTGGCGGTGTTGTCGAGCAGGGCCGCGCACCGCTCGACCACGTGCGGCGCGGCCAGCGTCATCAGGTGATCGACCTCCTCGGGGTCGACCGGCAGCGTGGCGACCTCGGGCGCCTCGGAGGTGAACGGCGGATGGTAGCCGGGGCCGCGCAGCCCGAGCGCGACCTCGCGCGGCATCTCGGCCACGTGCCAGCTGGGCCGATACAGCAGGCCGTGATCGGCCGCCCACTTCTCCGGCGAGCCCGGCATCACGAAGCGGCCGCCGTCGACGTCACGCACGGGCCCGTCCCAGGCGAAGCCTTCCAGCAACGGCTGCGTGCCCTCGGGGGCGTGGCTCAGCAGCGCGTCCAGCCGTTCACGTTCTGACAGCACCTCGCTCACCCGCACGATCGTGCGGCGCTTGTTGCCGTGCGGCGGCAGGCCCAGGTTGCGCGCCAGGGACCGCAGCGCGTCGGTGCTGATCGTCCACGAGTTCAGATAGTGCTCAAGCGGCTCGCCCAGCCCCAGCGGAGCCGCCCACCAGCGGGAGACCGCCTCGGCCAGATGGATCGAACCCGCGGCGTCCGGCCAGGCCAGCGCGTGATCGTAGAGCCGGTCCAGCCACGGGGCCAGCTCCTCGACCGGCACGCCCAGGAACTCCGCGAGCCGTTCCGGCGTCGCCTCCCGCACCACCAGGCACGCCTGCGCCAGCTCCAGGCACGGCAGCGGCAGGCCGCGCAGCGCCTCCATCACGGCGAAGCCGTTGCCGAGCCGCTGCGCGAGCGTGTCAAGTCGCCGCGGCCACGGCGGGGCTATCGCGTCAGGCCTGTTCTCGAGGATGCGGCCAAGCCGATCTTCATCAAGGTTTCGCAGCCAGCCGAGCAGGTGATCATCCATCGGTCAGCACTCTCATGGGGTCTCGCGCGGGACTCACCGTGAGCCATGACCATCCACGGTAATGCAGATCACTGTCCGTCAGGAGAGGACTGCCCAGACGATCTTCCCGTACGGCGCGAGCGCCGACCATCCCCAGCGATGGCTGAGCGACTCCACGATGTGCAGGCCCAATCCGCCGGCGTCCAGCGGGCCCGGGTAGCGCAGCACCGGCACCGACGATCCAGGGTCGGTGAACGCGCAGGTGACGAGGGGGCCCCGCCGTACCAGGGACATGTGCACGGGGCGCTCGCAGCGCGGCTCGGCTAACCGCAGCCCGTGGCGCAGCGCGTTGGTGGCCAGCTCGGAGACGACCAGCTCCATGTTCTCGACCAGCTCGCCCAGCCCCCAGCCGGTCAGCGCGCCCGTGGTGTAGCTGCGCGCGGAGTGCACCGAGGAGGCGGTCGGGGGGAGTACGAACGTCGCGCTCGCACACGGACTCGCATACTGGCCGGGGCCGAGCAGGTCGCGCGCCGCCTCCGGCCACCACCCGACCGGAGGCCACCAGTCGAACGTGGTCCACAGGCCGGGCGCCGTGGTGGATTGCACGTAGATCATTCTGCGCCAAACTCTCGTGCAGATGCAAGGGCGAATGCACGTGCATAGGGGGTTTGCAGGCGCTACCGTTGGTCATCAAAAGGTCAATCAGTGGGAAAGGGGATCTTGTCCGCGGCCCATGATCTTTCGGCCGTGAAGTGACAGACTGTGTGGCAAGGAAACGACCAAGGAGCAGCACGTGTCCATCGATCCGCCTGGCTCTGGTTCGACCGTTCGGCGCATCATGCTCGGTGCGAGTCTGAGGCGCCTGCGTGAGGCCAGTGGTCTGGAACGCGGAGAGGCGGGCTTCCACATCCGGGCTTCGGAGTCGAAGATCAGCCGGATGGAGCTCGGCCGCGTCGGGTTCAAGACACGTGATGTAGAGGACCTGCTGACCCTGTACGGCGTCGTCGACGACGCCGAGCGCCGGGCCCTGCTCGAGATGGTCCGCGAGGCCAACACCCCCGGGTGGTGGCACAAGTACTCCGCCGTCCTGCCCTCCTGGTTCACCACGTATGTGGGACTGGAGGAGGCGGCCAGCGTGATCCGCACCTACGAGGTGCAGTTCGTGCCTGGTCTGCTGCAGACGGCCAACTACGCGCGGGCCGTGTTCCAGCTGGGCAACCCCGATGCAACTCCGGAGGAGATAGAACGCCGCGTGCATCTGCGCATGCAACGGCAAGAGCGATTCTCGCAGAAGGACGGCCCACGCCTGTGGGCGGTCATCGACGAGGCGACCCTCAAGCGGATCATCGGCGGGCGGGAGGTCATGCGTGAGCAGCTTCAGCATCTGCTGGAAGTGGCTGCCCTTCCCAATATCACCATCCAGGTGATGCCCTTCAGGTACGGCATGCACGCCGCCGAGGGGGGCGCGTTCAGCATCTTGAGGTTTCCCGAGTCCGACCTGTCGGACGTTGTCTACGTCGAGCAGCTCTGGGGTGCCCTGTACCTGGACAAGCGTGAAGACATCGACCCGTACCTCACTGCGATGGAGCAGTTGTGCGTGGAGAGCACCACGCCAGGGGGCACCGTCGAGCTCATCGGCGGTCTTCTCAGAAAGATGTAGATGAAGCAGACCTATAACGGCATGCCCGCGGCAGACCTCAAGCAGGTCGCCTGGCGCAAGAGCCGCTACAGCAACTCGCAGGGCAACTGCGTGGAGCTCGCGGAGCTCCCCGACGGCGGCGTCGCGGTGCGTAACTCGCGCTTCCCCGACGGTCCCGCCCTGATCTACACCCGCGACGAGATCCGAGCGCTCGTACTCGGAGTCAAGGACGGAGAGTTCGACGGATTGCTGGTGTAACAACGTGTTTACCTCCGGCGCGCCTGCTTAACGGAGGTGCGCCGGAGGCGTAACCACCGGGCCTCCTGGCCTGGCGAGGATCGGGCCATGCTCGATCAGCTGAACCTCTATCCGATCGCCGACGACGTGCTGTTCGCACCCGGCGGCAAGGTCGTGATCCGCACCTACGGCGTCGCGCCGGGAGACGGCGCGGTCTCCTTCCGCACCTGGGTCACCGGACTGCGTGACCAGCCCCGCTACTGGCGGTGGGGCCACTACGAGGACGCCGCCTCCGGGCACCGGCGGGTCCTGGAGTGGCTCACCGGGCGCGGGCCCCAGCCTCACTGATCTTTTTCCGGTACGGCGTGCTACTCTCTCGAGCAAACGCTTGGTTTGTCCGGTTTGGAGGCCGTCGTGCGGCGAGGCATCTACCTGCTCGAAGAGGTCGACTTCCGGCCGATGAACTCCAAGCGGCCCCTGGAGTACCTGACCTGGCTGACCCGCTACAAGCAGGAGGACCGCCTCCGGTCGGCGCCCGAGCTCACCTCGGGCATGTCGATCAGGTCCCGCGAGATCGACCTCGTCGGCGCCTTCTACGCCGTCGGCATCACCGGCCATCCGCAGTTCAAGGCCGTCACGCTGTGGGACTGCCACGGCGGGTGGGACGGCGGGTGGCGGCAGATGATGGAGATCTACACCGGCGTCGACGGCAAGCTCTTCCTGTCCGACATCGACGACCTGCGCTTCTCGGCCTTCTCCCGGCCGCTCGGCGCGGTCCACGGGTCGCCGGCCCTGTCTTCGCTGTGCGCCGAGGGCTACGCGGCCGAGTTCTACCTTTTCGAGTCCGCCACCGTGCGGCCGGGCGCGGCACTGGAGTACCTGGAGGCGGTCCGCGCCGAGCGGGCGCCGCTGCTGGCCTCCTATGGGCACCGCCTGGTGGGCCTGTACGAGGTGCTGTTCTGCGACACCGAGGTGGTGACGCTGTGGGGCATGTCGCTGGACTCCCACCTGGCCATGCAGCGCGCCAGGGACGCGGCGCTCGGGCTGGACGACGAGGTGCCGGGGGATCCGCGGCTGCTCGACTGGAGCAAGCGGGCCCGCGACTACCTGTCCGGTCCCTGGCGCGAGACCCTCCTGTCCCCGTTCCCCGGCTCCCGCCTGGCTCTCGACCGACGCCCTTGATGTGACGCCCATTGATGTGACGCCCATTGATGTGACGCCCATTGATTGACGTCCGGTGATTGACGTCCTGCTGGGCTTGGCGTCGGGTCGGGGCCGGGTTAGCGTCGGGCTGCGGAGGTAGCCATGACGGACCCGTACCTCTACAACGGGCAGAACCCCGACGACCACATAGCCGCCTGCCCCGACTGCAGCGCGGCCATCGCCCTCGTCGAGGCCGACCACGCCGCCACCCCACCACCCCGCCTGCGCGAAGCCGTCCTGTCCACGGCCCGCCGAAGACGGACTCCCGCGGTGACCCAGGTGGCCGCGCTGGCCGTGCCGTACGCCACCCAGGTCGCCCTCATGGACGAGCTGCTGGCCGACCTGAACGGCGAGCAGTGGAACGCCCCCATCCCCAACCACGGCACCATCCGCGACCTGGTCACCCACCTCACCACCAACGACACCCCGGTAGCCCACCTCATGGGCCTAAGCCCCTCCACCCCACCTCCCGCACCCCCCAGTCCGCCCCGCAACCCTGCCACCCCAGCTCCCGCACCCACCGGCCCACCACGCGACCCCGCCACCGCAGATCACGAACCCGCAGGCCAGGAGCTGGCCGCGCCAGCTTTCGCCCCTGCCAGTACCTCCCAAGAGCCCACCGATCCTCCGAGAGCCGCCACCCCTTCCTCCACGACCGACCGCCCAGAGCCGCCCAACGGCCCGAAGCCCGATGCGACCTCCCTGCCAGCCATCGACGGCACCCCCGCCTCTCCGAACCACGCCGCCCCTCCCGAGGCGCCTCCCACTCCTGCCGCGCCCCCCGCCTCGGCGGCGGCCTTGCTTCCCTACGCCGCCGGCGAGGCTCTGGGGCTGGCGGCCGCTCCGAACGGCGCGCTGCCTCCCGAGGCGGTCGGTGGTTCCCTCGTCGGAGGCGTCAGCGTGCATCGGCGGTGGCGCGAGCAGGCGGGCCGGTTGCTCGAGCGCGTCTCCGGGTGCGCCGACGTACTGCTCGACGTGGAGTTGGAGTTGGCGGGTACCCGCCCGGCCCGCGGCCCGCTGCGGCACGCGCTCGTCCAGCGGACGTTCGAGACCTGGACCCACGCCGACGACATCCGCACCGCCACCGGCCGCCACCGCACCAACCCGCCGCCGGGCCACGTCCGCATGATCGCCGAGCTCGGCCTGGCCCTCCTGCCCCGAGCTCTCAAAGGCCCCAGACGAGACGTATCGGCCACGATCATGCTGACCGGCCCGGGCGGCGGCACCTGGACGATCCCCCTCTCACCCACCCCCGCCAGGGTCAGCGTGGTGATCTCCGCAGACGCGGTCGACTTCTGCCGCCTCCTGGCCAACCGCTGGCCACCCAACGCCTTCCCCTATGCAGCCGAAGGGGACACAGCCCTGGCCCACGACCTCGTCCGCGCCGCCGCCACGCTGGGATGCGACTGATGTCCGCGGACGCCGACCTCAGAAACAGGCTCGCCGCCGGCGACCTCGACGCACTCATGCTCGCCTACGACCAGCACGCCCCCTACGTGTACGGCGTGGCCCTCAAGATCACCGGCACCAGCGCAGCAGCGGAGGAGATCACCCAGTCGGTCTTCGTAGCCCTCTGGGAGCAACCCCTCTCCTTCGAACCCGCCCTCGGCTCCTTACGCGGCTGGCTGGTCACCCGAGCCCTCCACTCCTCCGCCCACCACACCCGCGTCAGCTGACCTCTGTCTGTCTGCCGATCAGCTGACAGATGCGCACAACTGTCAGGTGATCGTGGGGTGACAGACGTGTGATGGTGTCAGCTGACCGGGGCGTTCCAGGTGGTGATCACTGGTTTGGCGTGTTCGAAGCCGAGGCGGGAGTACGTGCCGGTGTCGAGTTTGAAGAGGCGGCCGTCCTCGGGCGGGAGTTCGAGCCAGCGGGATGCCAGGACGCGGAGGAAGTGGCCGTGCGCCACGAGGGCAACCGTGCCGGGCGTGGCCTTGGCGCGGGCGATGACGCGGTCGGCTCTGGCTGCCACCTGCTCGGCCGTCTCTCCCGGATGGGCGGCGTCACCGGGGATCACGCCGTCGCGCCACAGGTACCAGCCGGAATGATTCTCCCGGATCGCGGGCGTGGTGATGCCCTCGTAGCCGCCGTAGTCCCACTCCCAGAGGTCCGCATCCACCTCGTAGTCCGTCAGGCCCGCGAGCTCGGCCGTGCGGCGCGCCCGCTGGGCGGGACTCACCAGGACGAGGTCGAACGTGCGCTCCTTGACCAGCGGCGCCAGGGCCCGCGCCTGCTCCTCGCCGCGCTCCGTCAGCGGCAGGTCGGTGAGGCCTGTGTGCTTCCCGTCCCTGCTCCACTCGGTCTCACCATGCCTGAGCAGCAACATCTCGTCCATGACGTCCATCTTCCTTGACCTCGACCGCACTTCAGACAGCAGGGTGGACAACACGTGTGCGATCACTTTGCATTCCTCTGGCCCGCCTGAGAACCCACACTTGGAAGAGTCCCGTGCCGGGGAGGCGCGGCTCGCCGTACATGCCGCAGGCGTGGGGCTGGTGCGGCCTCGTTTGAGGCTGTGGGGGCGACTAGGCCTGTTCCAAAGTCGGCGACGTGCCGCCCTACGCTGTGTGCGTGGCACCTGAACGAACGGGCGAGGCATCCCGGCCTGTCCCGAAAGTCGGCGGTTGGCTGCGAAAGACCGGCTGGGGGATGATCGCGCTGCTCCTGGCCGCATTCGCGGTTTTCGAGAGCGTCAAGTATGGACTGCCGACCACGGCCGCCACGCTGGTGTTCTTCGCGCTACCCGACGTGGCGAGGCTCGCTGGGGTCCGCCCGCCGGGGTGGCTCTACCAAGCCGTGCACCGCGTGTGGATCCCGCTTGTGGTGCTGGTCGGTTATGCCTTCGGTCCGATCGTGTGGCCGCCGCTCTTCACTGCCGCCCTTGGTTGGCTTACCCGCATCGGCCTTGAGCGAGCGTTCGGGCGCGGACTTCCGTTGAACAGTGGGTCTTGACGGTTCGTAGGACACCCCGCCCAGACTTCGCAACAGGCCCGTGGGGGTCAGGTTGTGGCCAGGGATTCGGCGATGGGGGTGAAGGCGGGTAGGTCGCGTTCGTGGTGGAGGACGTAGTACGAGATGTCGTGCTCGTCCCGCCAGTGGCGGAGTTTGTCGGCGATGTCGTGGTGGGTGCCGAGGAGGACCTGGGGGGTTTCGTCCTGGCCCGTGGTGTGGGCGGCGCTCCATGATTCCTCGGGCTTACGGACGCCCAACTGCATGATGCTGGTGCCGAGTTCGAGGCGGTCGTAGCGGTCGCCGGCCGCCTCGCAGACGGTGTCGATCTTGGCGAGGAAGGTCTTGAGGCCGCCGTCCGTGCCGTCGGGTCCCGTGCCGTCAGGCCGTACGCGCATGCCGAGGTTGACCACGTCCGCCTCGCGGGCGGCCAGGCGGAGCATGCGGCGGCCGCCCCCGCCGAGCAGGAGCCTCGGGTGCGGGCGCTGGACCGGCTTGGGCTGCTGGTCGAGCGCGGTGATGCGGTAGTGGGTGCCCTCGTGGGTGAAGGGTTCGTCACCCCACAGGCCCTTCAGTACGGCTACCGCCTCGGCGAGCCGGTCGACCCTGGTGCCGGGTGGCTCGAAGGCCAGGCCCGCACCGGCGTAGTCGGCGGCCATCCAGCCCGTGCCCAGGCCCACCTCCAGGCGCCCGTCTGACAGCAGGTCGAGCGTGGCGGTCTCCTTGGCCAGCACGGCCGGGTGCCGGAAGTCGTTGGCGAACACCAGGGTCCCCACCCGCAGCCTGGTGGTCGCGCACGCTGCGGCCGTCAGCGCGGCGACCGGCGCGAGCCGGGGCCCGACCAGGTGATCGGGCACCAGCAGCACGTCGAACCCGGAGTCCTCTAGCCGCCGCGCCTTCTCCGCCCACTCCCTCCCCGACGCGGCCCCCCGCACCACCGCCCCGAACCGGAACCGCCGTCCCGCCATCCGTGACCTCCCAACCAACCAAGCGCTAGTCTCGCCAACCTACGCCCGACCACCCACCCATGTCATGTGCCGAGCTCGGAAGGCAGGCCCAGGCTCGGGAAGACCGGGTCGCGCGGTGGGCTTCGGGGAGTCGGAGGGGCGGATGGCGTGGA
This sequence comes from Nonomuraea sp. NPDC050536, assembly GCF_044457685.1. Taxonomy (NCBI): domain Bacteria; kingdom Bacillati; phylum Actinomycetota; class Actinomycetes; order Streptosporangiales; family Streptosporangiaceae; genus Nonomuraea; species Nonomuraea sp. NPDC050536. The sequence continues at coordinate 595,105 of NZ_JBITHD010000003.1, read as the reverse complement.
GCGGCCGCCGTCGAGGGGGCGACGGCGGGCGCGGGGAGGGCGGCGGAGCTGGGGGTCAGAGAGAGGTCACGGGGTGGGTTTGGGGAGGGCGAGGGCGACCGAGCCCATGGCGGCGGTCATGACCAGCCAGGCGACGGCCGCGACGGTGTTGGACAGGCCCGCAAGCCAGGCGACCGGGATCAGGAACGGCGCGACGATGAGCAGGATCGCCGACCAGGCGGGCGCCGACTTGCCGAGCAGGACGGCAACGCCGAGCAGGACGAAGCCGATCAGACCGGGGAAGAAGCTGATCCCGAGCACGGACGTGGGCATGTCGTTGTTGAGGGCATTGAGGAGCTTGGTGGCGGTCTGCGGGTCCAGGCCGCTCTTGAGGGCGGCGTACAACGGGTCATCGGTGTCGGGTGACACGGGCAGCGCGAGAATGAAGGCAAGGACCATACCCACCAGGCCGAGCACCGGTTTGCCCGCCCGCGCGACCTTGCTCACCGCGAGGATGCCGGGGATCATCGCGATCATGCTCAGCAGGCCGAGGTAGCTCTCGGTGGGATAGCTGTCGAGGTGTGCGGCGAAGCTCCGGACCAAGGACTCGCCTTCGGCGGTGACCGCGATCGGAGTGATCAGCAGGCTTGTCGCGATGGCGAGGGGGGCGATGATCGCGCAGGCGATCATCGCGTAGCGCGCGAAGGTGTCGGCTCCCGTGCTGGGGGCCGTGTCGAGAGTCGTCATGATCCGAGAGTCGACCGACGCCTTCCGGCCTGCATGAGTAACCCCTACTCAAATCGGGCCCTTACCAAGCGCTTGCTTTAGATGCGAGACTCGGGGCATGGACATCCCGGTGCGGCAGGCGACGGACGACGAGGTCGCCTCCTTCGACAGTCATGGCTGGGTACGGCTGCCGCGGCTGGTGGACCCGGGCACGGTGGCGGACCTGCGCGAGCGGGCCCTGTCCTACCTGGAAGCCCGCGCGCGCGAGCACCGCACCCTGGTCGACCAGGCCTTCGGCCAGTCCCGCGACATCGCCGACGCCGACGACCTGTTCAGGGCCGTCAGTCGCGCGATGGCCGGCAACGCCGCGAGGCTGCTGCGCGGCGTCGAGGCGGTGCGCATCCAGGTGACGAACCTGCTGGTCAAGGAGCCGGGCGAGCACGGGGCCACGGAGTTCCACCAGGACTTCCCGTGGATGCCGATGGACCGCTCGGCGATGCTGACGGTCTGGCTGGCGCTGGTGGACGTCCCCGCCGACATGGGCTCGCTGCGCTTCTACAGCGGCTCGCACCGGTACGGCGTGCTGGGACGGAGCTTCACCCGGGCGGGAGACGACCAGCTCACCCAGCATCCGTGGCTGAAGGAGCTGGAGCTGTCGCCACCGCTCGACCTGAAGGCGGGCGACGCCACGGTCCACCACGCGCTGACCGTGCACGGCGCCCCCGCCAACCAGCGGGACACCCCGCGGCTGTCGTTCACGGTGACCTACTTCGACGCCGACGCCCTCTACACCGGCACGCCGTACCAGCAGACGGACGGGCTTGGGCTCGGGGTGAACAAGCCCTTCGACCACCCGAGGTTCCCATGCCTGAGACCATGAGAGGGCCCGTGGCCGACCTGGGCGCCACGCTCATGCACGAGCACATCTTCGGCCTGAGTCCCGAAATCCTCTGGAACTGGCCCGATATCCCAGAAAAGTGGGACATATCGCAAAGAGCAGCGGAAGCCGCGGAGAAGCTCGACGCGCTCAAGGCGGAAGGCATCGACACGATCGTCGACCTGACCGTGGTGGGCCTGGGCCGTTACATTCCCGCCGTCCAAAGAGTGGCCGAGCTGACCAGCGTCAACATCGTGGCCGCCACCGGCCTGTACACCTACGACGCCCTGCCGCCCTACTTCGCCAACAAGGGCCCGGGAACCCTCTTCGGCGGCCCCGACCGCCTGGCCGAGTTCTTCGTCAGGGACATCGTGGACGGCATCGGCAGGACCGGCGTCAAGGCGGCCATGCTCAAGTGCGCCAGCGACCACCTGGGCATGACCAAGGGCTGCGAACGCGTCTTCCGCGCCGTCGCCGAAGCCCACCGGGCGACGGGCACGCCGATCACCACCCACAGCTCCCAGCCGGGCGGCCTCGAACAGCAACGCCTCCTCGAAGCACTCGACGTGGACTTGAGCAAGGTCGTGATCGGCCACGCGGGCGACTCCACCGATGTGAAATACCTCGAAGAACTCCTTGAAAGCGGGTCCTACCTGGGCATGGACCGCTTCGGCATCGACTCGATCAGCCCGTTCGAGGACCGGGTCCGGGTGGTGGCCGAGCTCTGCGAGCGCGGCCACGCCGGCCGGATGGTCCTGTCGCACGACTCCTACTGCTTCAACGACCGCTTCGACGCCGAGGTGGTACGGCGCCGCCACCCGAACTACCACCTGCTGCACATCCCCCGGGACGTCCTGCCCGAGCTGCGCAAGCGCGGCGTCACCGAGGAGCAGATCCACCAGATGCTCGTCGACAACCCGCGGAGGATCTTCGGATGGACTTCGACGTCACCGCCGACTGGCACGTCGCCTCGCCGTACAAGTTCCTGAGGAGGCTCCGCCACGAGCGGCCCGTCTTCCACAGCGAGCACCTGGGCGCCTACGTCCTGACCCGCTACGCCGACGTGCGCGCCGCCTACGGTGATCCGTGCCGGTTCTCCTCGGCGGGCTCGCTGACGATCTCGCGCAGCCTGACCGAGGAGACGCGGGCCAGGCTGGGCGAGCACGGCTCGTTCCTGTCGAGCTTCGTGGCCAACGTGGACCCGCCCGACCACACCAGACTGCGCAGGTCGGTGTCGAAGGCGTTCACGCCCCGCGCGGTCGCCGCCATGGAGCGGTTGTTCCGCGAGCTCAACGAGGAGGCCGTGGACCGGGTCGAGCCCGCGGGCGAAGCGGACTTCATCGCCCAGATCGGGCACGAGCCGTCGATCAAGCTGACCGCCCGCTTCATCGGCGTGCCCAAGGCGGACGAGGCGTTCGTGCAGGCGCACGTGAAGGACTGGTTCCAGCTGTTCCTATCGCCGCAGCCCGCGGCGCGGCAGCTGGAGCTGGCCGACAGCTTCCTGGAGTACCTGGACTACGTCGACCGGCTGGTCGCCGACCGGCGCAAGGAGCCCAGGGACGACTTCACCTCGCTCATGGCCGGCGCCGAGGGCCTGTCGCATCGCGAGGTGGTCGAGCTGATCTCCACGATCCTGCTCGGCGGCAACGACACCGTGCCCAACCAGCTCGGCAACTCCGTGCTGCGGCTGCTGCGCGAAGGCCGCTGGCCGGTGCCGCCGCCCCAGATCCAGAACTGCGTCGAGGAGTGCATGCGCATCGACGGCGCCTCGCTCGGCTCCTTCCGCTACGCCACGACCGACATCTCCCTGCACGGCGTGACGATCCCGGCCAAGGCGCTGGTGCTGCTGTCGACCGACTCCGCCGCCCACGACGAGAGCGTCTTCACCGACCCCGAGCGCTTCGTGATCGACCGCGCCAACGCCGACGCCCACCTGGTGTTCGGCTACGGCATCCACTTCTGCGTGGGCGCCGCGCTCGCCCGCCTCCAACTGCGTACCGCGCTGGAGGTGCTCGGGCGGCGCCTGCCGTCCCTGCGGCTGGTCGAGGGGGAGCCGATCGCCTACCGCAGGTCGATCGTGGGACGGGGACTGCAGGCGCTACGGGTGGCCTGGTGAGCAGGGAGATGCGGCGCTTCGACGGGCGCGTCGCGCTGGTGACCGGCGCCGGGTCGGGCATCGGCGCCGCCTGCGCGGCCCGCCTGGCGGCCGAGGGCGCCTGCGTGGGCGTGCTGGACGTGCGCGCGTCGGCGGCCAAGGCGTCGGCGTCGGCCATCCGCGGCCACGGCGGCACCGCCGTGGCGCTGACCTGCGACGTCTCGGACGAGAAGCAGGTCGAGAGCGCCGTGGCGGAGCTGGTGGCCTCCTTCGGGCGGCTGGACGTGCTGCACTCCAACGCCGCCGCGCTCGGCCGTGACGTCTACGGCCGTGACGACGACGCGCTGGACGCCGCCGTGTGGGACAGGACCATGGCCGTCAACCTGCGCGGCGCGATGCTCATGGTCAAGCACGCGGTGCCCGCGATGCCCGACGGCGGGGCGATCGTCGTCACCTCGTCGGTCTCCGGCCTGACCGGCGACACCGACCACGCCGCCTACGGCACCTCCAAGGCCGCCATCGGCGGCTTCATCCGCTATGTCGCCACGATGTACGGCAAGCGCGGCATCCGGTGCAACGCCGTCGCCCCCGCCCTGGTCATGACCGAGGAGGCCAGGCGGGCGCTCGGACCCGAGCGGCTGGCCGAGAAGGCGGCCGAACGCCTGCTGCCCTGGCCGTGCGAGGTCGGCGACGTGGCCGGCCTGGTCTGCTTCCTGGCCTCCGACGAGGCCCGCTGCATCACCGGCCAGACCGTGGTGATCGACTCGGGCACCCTGGCGCACCGCCCCGAGCACGCGATCAGGCAGGCCCTCTAAGGTTGCTGCCATGGATCCGGTTTCGGTGGGTTTGGTAGGGGCGGGGCCGTGGGCCGAAATGGCGCACGCGCCGATGCTGGCCAAGGGGCCGCACACGCGGCTGGCGGGCGTGTGGGCGCGCAGGCCCGAGGCGGCGGCCCGGCTGGGCGCACCGGTCTACGAGCGGATCGAGGAGCTCTTCGACAACTGCGAGGCGGTCGCGTTCTGCGTGCCGCCCGCCGTACAGGCGGAGCTGGCGATCAAGGCGGCGGCGGCCGGCAAGGCGCTGCTGCTCGAGAAGCCGCTGGCCGACTCGATCGAGGGCGCGCGCAAGCTGGCCGAGGCCGTGGCGGAGCACGGCGTGGCCTCGCAGATGATCCTGACCATGCGCTACGCCCGGCAGACGCGCGACTTCCTGGCCCGCTGCCGCGAGATCGACCCCTTCGGCGGGCACGCGGCCAACATCTCCGGCGTGCTGCTCGGCGACCATCCGTTCGGCACGCCGTGGCGAAAGGAGCGCGGCGCGCTGCTCGACGTGGGCCCGCACGTGATCGACCTGCTGGACGCCGCGCTCGGCAAGGTGACGGGGGTGCGCGCGCACGGTGACGCGAGGCAGTGGACCGGGCTGCTGCTCGAGCACGAGGGCGGCGCCGTCAGCGAGGCGTCCCTGTGCATGGCCGCCCCTGGGGACACACCGCCGTCGTACTTCGCGGTCTACGGCCGCGGCGGCAGCGCCGTACTGGAGGCCTTCGACGACGACCCGCTGGAGACCGTCGCGGAGGAGTTCGCGCGGACGGTACGGCAGGGCGGCGGGCACCCGCTGGACGCCGCGCACGGGCTGCGGCTGCAGGAGATCGTCGTTTCGGCGGAGGAGCAACTGGCAGGCCCTTGACTTCGGGCCCATCTGGAGAATTGATAACGTTTGTCCGACGCGCAGTGTTGCAGCGAAGTCCGGTGCGAGTCCGGCGCTGTCCCGCAACTGTCATAGCCAGGTCGCCTGCCTCTGCGCTGACGTCATCAACCCTCGTGGAAAAGGGTGATCCGTCCCTCAACGCGGGTCTCTCGGTTCCGACAGTGTGAAAGGACTCCTCGTGAGGCCCGTACGCATGGCCTTCGCGGGCGCGCTGCTGGGAACACTCCTCCTGGCCGGATGCGGCCAGACGACCAGCAACACCCCGGCCGGCAACCCCTCGACCGCGGCAGCCCCGCCGCAGGACCAGAACTTCCCCGTCACGATCGAGGCCGGCAACGGCAAGATCACCATTCCCAAGAAGCCGCAGCGGATCGTGTCGCTGTCGCCCACCCACACCGAGACGCTCTTCGCGATCGGCGCGGGCCCCCAGGTGGTGGCCGTCGACGCCCTGTCGAACTACCCCGCCGACGCCCCCAAATCCGACCTGTCCGGCTACAAGCCGAACGTCGAGGCCATCGTCGCCAAGAAGCCCGACCTGGTGATCGTCTCCGACGACATCAACAAGGTCGTCATCGAGCTGGGCAAGCTCAACGTGCCCGTGCTCCTGGAACCGGCGGCGACCAAGCTGGACGACGCCTACCAGGAGATCGCCGAGCTCGGCGCCGCCACCGGCAACAAGGCCAAGGCCGACGAGGTCGTCGCGGGCATGAAGAGCGAGCTGGGCAAGCTCGCCGCGAACGCCCCCCAGAAGAAGCTCACGTACTACCACGAGATCGACCAGACGCCCTACGGCGCCACCTCCAGCACGTTCATCGGGCAGATCTACGCGATGTTCGGCCTGACCAACGTCGCCGACAAGGCGCCCGAGGCGGCGGGCGGCTATCCGAAGCTGTCGGCCGAGTTCATCGCCCAGGCCGACCCCGACCTGATCTTCCTGGCCGACGTCAAGTGCTGCCAGCAGAGCAAGGACACCCTGGCCAAGCGGCCCGGCTGGAAGAGCCTGTCCGCGATCAAGAACGGCCAGGTGATCGAGCTCGACGACGACATCGCCTCCCGCTGGGGCCCGCGCATCGTGGACCTGGCCAAGGTCGTCGGCGACGCGGTGACCAAGGCGTCGAACCGGTAGTGGTCAAGCCGTCGAGGGCCAGGCCGCTGTGGATCGCGGCGGCGCTGGTCGTGCTGGCCGCGTCCATGCTCGCCGGGTTGCTCGGCGGCGCGGCCGGGATCTCGCCGTGGCAGGTGGTGCTCCAGGCGCTCGACTGGCTGCCGTTCGTCCACGTGGAGTCCGGGCTGGCGCCCGTGGAGCAGGGGCTGCTGTGGGAGATCCGGCTGCCCCGGGTGCTGGTGGCCGCCGTGGTCGGCGGGCTGCTGGCCATGGCGGGCGCCGGGTACCAGGGCGTGTTCCGCAACCCGCTGGCCGACCCCTACCTGCTCGGGTCCGCGGCGGGCGCGGGCATGGCGGCCACGCTGGTCATCGTGCTCGTGCCCGCCCCGGTCGCGAGCGTCCCCTTGGCCGCCTTCGCGGGGGCCGTCGGCGGGGTCTTCCTGGCCTACCTGCTCGGCAACACGGCCGGGCGCTCCGGCGGCACCGCCACGCTGGTGCTGGCCGGGGTCGCGGTGACCTCCTTCCTCACCGCGATCCAGACGTTCATCCAGCAGTTCAAGGTCGAGGAACTGCAGCGCATCTACTCCTGGATCCTCGGCGACGTGGGCGGCGGCTGGGACCAGTTCTGGCTGGTCCTGCCCTACGCCGCCGTCTCCTCCGTCCTGCTGCTGCTGCACGGCCGGGTGCTCGACGTGCTGGCGGTCGGCGACGAGGAGGCCACCAGCCTGGGCCTGCGCGCCACCCGGGTACGGCTGGCCGTCCTGCTGGCCGCCTCCCTGGCCACCGCGGCGGCCGTCGCCGTGAGCGGGCTGATCGGATTCGTGGGGATCGTCATCCCGCACGTGGTCAGGCGGCTCGCGGGCGGCTCGTACCGGATCGTGCTGCCGCTCTCGCTCATCGGCGGCGCCGCCTTCCTGGTGCTCGCCGACCTGCTGGCACGCACCGTGATCGCCCCGGCCGAGCTGCCCATCGGGGTCGTCACCATGTTCGTGGGAGCGCCATTCTTCGTGGGCGTGCTGCGCATGACCCGGCGGGCAGAGACATGATCGAGGTCAGCGGGCTGTCGGTCGCCCTCGGCGAGCGGGAGGTGCTGCACGGCGTCGACTTGAAGGTGCCCAGGGGGCAGTGGCTGGCCGTCATCGGCCCCAACGGAGCGGGCAAGTCCACGCTGCTCAAGGCCGTGATGGGCCTGGTCGGCCAGCACGGCGAGATCACGCTGGACGGCAGGCCGGGCCGCGCCCTGCGGCCCAAGGAACGCGCCCGCCTGGTGGCCTACGCGCCGCAGTCGCCGGCGCTACCCGCTGACATGAGCGTGTTCGACTACGCCCTGCTCGGACGCACGCCGTACATCTCCTATTTCGGCCGGGAGAGCAGGCAGGACCGTGAGGTGACCGCGGGCGTGCTGGAACGGCTGGACCTGGACGCCTTCGCCGGGCGGCGGCTGGGCGAGCTGTCCGGCGGCGAGCGGCAGCGCGTGGTGCTGGCCAGGGCGCTGACCCAGCAGGCGCCCGTGCTCCTGCTCGACGAGCCCACCACCGCCCTCGACCTCGGTCACCAGCAGCAGGTCCTGGAGCTGGTGGACCGGCTGCGGCTGGCCGACGGGCTGACCGTGCTGAGCACGCTGCACGACCTGACCGTGGCGGGCCAGTACGCCGACATGCTCCTCCTGCTGGCCGGTGGCCGCGCCGTGGCCACCGGCAGGCCTGCGGAGGTGCTCACCGAGGCGCTGGTCGGCACGCACTTCGACGCGCACGTCAAGATCGAACCCGGCCCCGGCGGGCGGCCGGTCGTCCATCTGGTGAGAGGCGCGGCGTGAGGCTCAGCTACCGGGACGAGGACGGCGAGCGGCTGGGGTCGCTGCTGTGGGAGTTCGGATCCGGGTGGCGCATGATCTCCTCGGCCATGCTCGGCGGCGGCATCGGGCCGCGCACCTGGGTGCTGAACGCCCAGGTCGCGGCCGGATACTCGCGCATGGATCCGGTCGAGCACCTGATCGAGCTGGGACCCGGCGGCGACGGCGTGGGCATGATGACCGCCGCCTCCGTCGAGCGGCACGTCACCGCCGCCGATGACGGCGTCGAGGCCACCGCCACGGTCGGGCTGCGCGTCCCGACCTGGGCGGCCGCGCCCGCGGGCACGGCCGATCCCGAACTGGCGCCGATCCGGGTGGGAACGATCAACATCCTGGTCGTCGTGCCCGTCGCCATGACCGACGCCGCGCTGGTCAACGCCGTCATGACCGTGACGGAGGCCAAGACGCAGGCGCTGGTCGAGGAAGGCTTCGCCGGCACGGGCACCGCCTCGGACGCGGTCTGCGTCGCGGTGCCCGACCACGGGATGCCCGAGATCTTCGGCGGGCCGCGCTCTGACTGGGGCGCCCGCATCGCCCGTGCCGTCCACGCCGCCGTCCGCCAGGGCGCCCGCGCCTGGAGCGCCCGCTAGTAGTCGCTCTGCCGCGTGACGCGTCCCGCGCGCACGTCTTCCCGTACGGCGGAGCGGTCACGTTCCGCGGGCACGCCGAGACCGGCGCCGCCCGTGGTCTCGACGATGAAGGCCTCGCCCGCGGCGAAGCGGACGTTGTTGACCTTGGAGGCCAGGCGTTCGACCCTGCCGTCCAGGTGGCGTTTGAAGAAGCCGCCCAGCCTGCCGGGCTGCCCGCCGTCGCGGCCAGGCGGGGCGAGGCGCAGCCGGTCGCCGCGGGTCGTGACGTGGCAGTCGGCCAGGAAGCGGTAGACCGTCCGCGACCCCAGCCCGCCGCGGTGCCGGCCCGGCCCGCCCGAGTCGGGGATCGTCTCGATCGACTCGACGATCAGCGGGCAGCGGCTCTCGACCGGCTCGACCTGCGGCACCGAGTTACGGCCGATCCCGAAGTGCACGCCGGTCGCGTCGGGACCGTCGAGCCCCGGCCGGGCGCCGACGCCGCCGAAGTCGTAGGACAGATGGATCCAGTACGGCGCGCCGACCGCCGCGATGGAGAACGGCTGCAGGATCCCGCTCGCCGCGATCGCCCGCTCGGGCATCGCGTCGGACAGCGCCTGGAAGACGGCCTCCATGGCGGCGTAGATCGGCACGTAGCGGCCCCCGCACGGGAAGGGGCGCCGGGCGTTGAGCAGCGACCCCTCGGGCAGGCGGACGTCGATCGCCCGCAGGCACCCCTCGTTCATCGGGATCGTCGGATCCAGGAAGCACCGCACCGCGAACACGGCCGCCGCCAGCGACTGCGAGGCCGACGCGTTGATCGCCGCCGGCACCTGCGGCCCCGTGCCCGCGAAGTCCACCACCACCGCGGCCGGCGGGTTCGTCACGCCGATCGTGACGTGGACGTGGTGCGGGGTGTCCAGGTCGATGCCGTCGTCGTCGATGGGGTAGGACGCCTGGTAGGTGCCGGGCGGGAGGTCGGTGAGGGCGGCGCGGGTGCGGGCCTCGGTGTAGTCGAGGTACTCCTCGACGCCGGCGGCCAGGCCCGCCTCGCCGTACTCCTCCAGGAGCGACTCGACGCGGGCGGCGGCGACCGCCGTGCCTGCCACCAGGGCTCGGACGTCGCCCATGACCTTGTCGGGCGTGCGGCTGTTGGCGCGGAGCACGGCCTCGATGGCCGGCTCGATGCCGTCGGCGGTGGCCAGCCGTACCGGGGGGAGCTGGAGGCCCTCCAGGTAGATGTCGGTGGCCAGCGGCGCCATGCCGCCCGCCGACAGGCCGCCCAGGTCCGAGACGTGGATCATGGTGGCGGTGAAGTACACCACCCGCCCCGCCCAGTGGACCGGGCGGAAGACCAGCAGGTCGTTGGTGTGGACGCCGCCGCGGTAGGCGTCGTTGAGCACGTAGACGTCGCCGGGCCGCATCGTCTCCGGCGGCACGTCCTCGGCCAGCGACGGGAGCGCGACCCGCAGGGCCATGCTGTTCATCAGCGTCGTGGCCATGGAGTGCGCGATCAGGCGCCCGCCGGCGTCCAGGATCGCGGCCGAGGCGTCGGAGCCCTCCACGATGAACGTCGAGTACGCGGACCTGACCACCACGATGCTCGCCTCCTCGGCGGCGACCACCAGGGCGTTGCGCAGGACTTCCGCGGTCAGGTCCGTCATCGTCTCTCCAGGCGTACGGCGAGCGTCCCGTCCACCGTGGCGGCCCAGCCCGGTGGGACGACGATCGTGGACTCCGGGTCCTCGATGATCGCCGGGCCCGCCACGGCCTCCAGGCCGTCCCGGGTGAGGACAGGGACGTCGGTGTAGCCGCCGGTCTCAGGGAAGTACGCGGGCCTGTCCGGCACACGTGGTGCGGCGGGCCCTCTCCGCGCCGCACCGGCGCCCGAGGCCGGGGTTTCCAGGGTCAGGCGGACCCGGTAGCTGACGATCTCGATCTCGCCTTCCTGGGCTATGCCGTACACCTGGCGATATTTCGCGAAGAAGTGGGATGCGAGGTCATGGTGGGACTCGCTCCAGGGCACGGTGAGGTCGTGGGACTGGCCCCTGAAGCGGACGTCCACCGAGCGCGCGATCTCGCCGCCCGGGACGCCGAGGTCGGCGGCGGCCTCCGCGGCGAGAGTGTCGAAGATCTCCGTGGGATCCGAGACGCCGAGCCGGGACAGGACGCGCTCGGTGGACAGGGCGCCGGTGAGGAGACCGGCGGCCGACGCCACGCCGCAGTGCGGGGGGACGATCACGCGCGGGATGCCGAAGCGCTCGGCGACCCTGGCCGCGTGCATCGGGCCCGCGCCGCCGAAGGCGACCAGGACGAAGCCGCGCGGATCGATGCCCCGCTGCACCGTCACTACGTGCACCGCCGAGGCCATCGAGGCGCTGACGATCTCGTGGACGGCGTGCGCCGCCTGGGCCCGCGTCACGCCCAGCGGCCCGGCCAGCCGGTCGAGCGCCTTGTCCGCGAGCGCGGGCGACAGCGGGATCGAGGCGGATGACAGGTAGCCGAGCACCAGGTTCGCGTCCGTCACCGTGGGCTCCGAGCCGCCAAGCCCGTAGCAGGCAGGACCCGGCGAGGAACCCGCCGAGTGCGGCCCGACGCGCAGCGCGCCCGCGCCGTCGAGCCAGGCGATGCTGCCGCCGCCCGCGCCCACCTCGGCCAGGTCGATGGCGGGCGTCTTGATCGGCACGCCGGTGCCCGCCCTCCGTCCGCCGAAGCTGCCCTTGCCGCCCACGTGGAACTCGTGCGTGATCTCGGGGCTGCCGCCGCGCACCACACAGGTCTTGGCCGTGGTGCCGCCCATGTCGAAGGAGATCACGTCCGGATGCCCGGTGGCCGCCGCCGCGAGCACGCCCGCCGCGGGACCCGACTCGATCGTGGAGACCGCGCGCCGGGCCGCCAGTTCGGCGGAGATCACGCCGCCGCCCGACTCCATCACGTGGATGGGCGCCGAGATCCCCAGCTCGGCCAGCCGGGACCGCAGCCGCGTCAGGTAGGAGGCCATGAGCGGGCCGACGTAGGCGGACATGATGGTCGTGGTGGCCCGCTCGTACTCGCGGATCTCCGGCCACACCTCCGACGAGGCCACCACGTTCCGGACCGTTTCCCGCAGGATCGCGGCGACCTGCTGCTCGTGTGCCGGATTGGCGTAGGAGTGCAGCAGGCAGACGGCCGCCGACTCGATCCCGCGGCGCCCGATCTCGGCCGCGGCCCGCCGTACCGAGTCCAGGTCGAGAGGCTCGAGGACCTCGCCGCGGGCCGAGACGCGCTCGGCCACCTCGAAGCAGTCGGCCGGGTCCACCGGCGGCGGCGGGGGAGTGAAGCGCAGGTCGTAGCGGTCCTCCTCGACGCGGGCGTAGCGGCCGAGCGGGATCACCGAGCGGAAGCCGCGCGTGGTGACATAGGCGACCCGGACCCCCTTGCGCTCCAGGACCGCGTTGGTGGCCAGCGTCGTGGCGTGCACCACCCGCGTGACGAGCGCCGGGTCGAGGTCGCCGAGGACCTGCGTAACGCCGGTGGTGATGCCCGCGATGGGGTCATCGTGGGTGCTCAACCGCTTGGCGACCGTGATCTCGCCCGCGGGGGCCCGCAGGACCACGTCCGTGAAGGTGCCCCCGACGTCGACGCCGATCGCGTAGCCCACCGGAGTACCGTAAAACCCCTACCAAGCGCTTGTCTACGAGTCGATCTCTTGACTTACGGCAGGCGCTTGGGACCCTGGTCATATTCCTCAGTTGGGAGCGGAGATGGCGCGTCTCACAGCACTTGCCGGCGGCCTCGCGGTGGCGCTGGTGCTGCTGGCCGCCCCAGCGATGGCGCACAACCACCCCAGCGGCATCACCGACCTGGTGACGCCCGCCGTGGTCCGGGTCGAGGCCACGGCCCACGTGGACATCACCCTGTTAGACCACATCGGCGAACTCGTCCATGTGGAGCGCTCCTATGACGTGCCGATCGGCTCGGGCACCGGCATCGTGATCAACCCCGAGGGCGGCATCGTCACGCTGACCCGGGTCGTCAAGACCGACAGGGACGTGGCGGTCTACGCGGCCAACCGGGTGTTCGCCGAGCACCACAAGGTGAAGATCCCGGCCGACTTCGCCAGGCACAAGCTCAAGGACGACGTGCTCAACCACCACCTGCAGGAGTGCTACCCGCCCAAGACGCCCACCGCGACCTGCATCATCAACGTCACCACGAACATCACGGTCTTCCCGAACGTCTCACCGGCCGACCCCAAGGGCCTCAAGGCCGACCTGGTCAAGGCGGGCGACACGCTCGACAGCCCGGCCGTGCTGACCTTGTCCGGCCGCGTCCTCGGCAGCCTCGGCATGCCGACCGCGCCGCTGGCCGACAAGGTGCCAGACGCCGCGGGCTCGCCGACCAACGTGGCAGGCTTCCTCGGCCGGCCCGCGCCCAACCTGCCGTTCACCGTGGACATCGCGCACCTGCGCCAGGGGGGCGGGGGAGACTCGCAGGGCAGGCAGTTCGCCGACCCGGAGAAGAAGGTCGACGAGCCGGTCAAGCTGGGCAAGCTCATCGACGAGGGATTCCTCGGCGCCCCCGTGATCGGCGACAAGGACGGGCACGTCGTCGGCATGCTCTTCGGCGGCGGCCAGGACGGCAGGATGATCGGAGTGCGCGAGATCACCGCCGCGCTGGCCAAGGCCGGGGTCGCCCCGCGCCGCGGCGCCATCGACTCCGCCTTCGAGGCCGCGCTGACCCGCTACCACACCAAGTACTACACAGAGGCGGCCTCCGGCTTCCAGCGCGTGCTCGAGCTGTATCCGGGCAACGTGGTGGCCGCCGGGCTGCTGAAGATCTCCCTACAGAAGCGCGGCACCGCCGAGGACGCGGGCACCAAGGGGGCCGTCTCGCCCACGCCCAGGTCCCTGCCCCTGTGGCCGTTCATCGTGGCCGCCGCGGTGCTGCTGGTCGCCGCGCTGGTGGGAGCCTTCCTGCTGTGGCGGCGGCGGGCGCCCGAGGAGAGGGTGGAGGAGCCGCCCGCGCCGGTGGCCACGGCGTCACCACAGCAGCCGTTCGACGAGGGCGCCAACCCGACCGTCGTGGTGCGGCGCTCGCAGCCCTTCCAGGTGGTCCCCCGGCAGCAGCCCCTGATGACCGCCAACGAGCAGCCATCCGTCAAGTACTGCACCGAATGCGGCATGCGGCTCGGGCCCGCGCACCGGTTCTGCGGCTACTGCGGCCACCCCATCGAGACGTGATGCAGGTGAATGACAGATCACTCATCGGCCAGGAGGTGGCCGGGTACTACATCGAGGACATCGTCGGCAAGGGCGGCATGGCCGTCGTCTACCTGGCACTGGACCCGCGCCTGTCCAGGCGGGTCGCGCTGAAGATCCTCAACCCGGTGCTCAGCATGGACGAGCGCTTCCGCCAGCGCTTCGTGCTGGAGTCCAGGACGGTCGCCAGCATCGAGCACCCCAACATCATCCCGATCTACGAGGCCAACGCCGACGCCGACGGTGTGCTGTACATCGCGATGCGCTACGTCGACGGGCTCGACATGCGCCGCCTGCTCTACGAGAACGGGCCGCTGCCGGTCGGGCAGGCCAACCAGATCTTCGCCCAGGTGGCCGCCGCCCTCGACGCGGCGCACGCGCACGACCTGATCCACCGCGACGTGAAACCGGCCAACATCCTGCTCGCTGGTGACCACGTCTACCTGACCGACTTCGGCATCACGAAGCACCGCACCTCGATCTCCGGGCTCACCCAGACCGACCAGTTCATCGGCACGCCCCGGTACATGTCACCCGAGCAGATCAACAAGGAGCACATCGACGGCCGCTGCGACCAGTACGCGCTGGCCTGCGTGATCTACGAGGCGCTGTCGGGCCGGCTGCCGTTCGAGCGCGACAACGACATCGCGCTGCTCTGGGCCCACCTGGCCGACCGGCCCGTGCCCCTGTCGCACGTGCGCCCGGAACTGCCGCCCGAGGTCGACGCGGTGATGATGCGGGCGCTGTCCAAGTCGCCCGAGCAGCGCTATCCCTCCTGCACGGCCTTCGTCACCGCCCTGCGCGACGCGATCAGCGGCCATCCGGTGGCCACCGAGCCCCGGACCGCTCCGGTACGCCGAAGCCGCCCCGGCCGCCTGCCCATCGTCGCGGTGACCCTGGTCGCCGCCATCGCCGCGCTGGCCCTGGTCGTGCTGCTCGTCATGAACCAGCGCGGCGACTCGTGGTCGACTTACCAGCAGAGCATCGCCGCGCCGCTCACGTTCAGCTACCCGGCCACGTGGACCGCGCGCAACCACGGCGACCTGTTCGCGCTGGCCTCGCCCCGGCACGACGAGTTCGACGCGCTGTTCGTCGGCGGCGCCGGCGCCGACTGGTCGGCCGTGCAGCCGATCATCAACGACGACCCCGACTCCGCCTCCGGCTTCTACGTGCAGGTCTCCGACACGCTGGACCCCGGCGCCAGCGACGAGCAGATGAAGACCATCCTGGAAGGCCTGCTGCCCGGCAGGGTCGAGCTGAGCAAGCCCGTCCAGGACCGGGCCGGCGACCGCGACGCCACCCGTTACGACGGCTCCCTGCACGACCCCAGGAGCGGCTCAGGGCTCGGCTTCGTCAGCTACGTCATCGACCGGCAGCCCAAGCCGGTGCTGCTGCTGTACTTCTGCGCCCGCAACAGCTGCGACGACGCCACCGAGCGGCGCATCGCGCAGAGCGTGCATGTCTTCTGACTTGCAACCGACTTGGACCGGCTTTTTTCCGCCTCGGCCAGCGTCTACCCTCCGGATGTGGGTATTCGCATTGTCATCGTGGACGACCAGGCCATGGTCCGGGCCGGCCTGCGCATGATCGTGGAGAGCGAGCCCGGCATGGAGGTCGTCGGTGAGGCCGGCGACGGGCGCGACGCCATCGCCGTGGCCCGCCGTACCCGGCCCGACATCGTGCTGATGGACATCTCGATGCCGCGCATGGACGGCGTCGCCGCGGCCAGGGAGCTGCTCGACACGCCCCACCCGCCCAAGGTCATCACACTCACCACCTTCGACACGGACGAGAACCTGTACGCGGCGCTGCGCGCGGGCACCAGCGGGTTCCTGCTCAAGGTGTCGCCGCCGGAGCAGCTCATCGCGGCGATCAAGCTCGTGCACGCCGGGGACGGCCTGCTCGACCCGGCCGTCACCAGCCGCGTCCTGGCCTCCTTCGCCGCCCGCCCCGACCCCACGCCCTCGCCCCGCCTTCAGGAACTCACGCCCCGCGAGCTCGAGGTCCTGCGCCTGCTGGCCCGCGGCATCACCAACGCGGAGATCGCCAGGGAACTGTACGTCGGGGAGGCCACGGTCAAGACCCACGTGGCCCGCGTCCTCATGAAGCTGTCGTTGCGCGACCGCGCCCAGGCCGTCGTGTTCGCCTACGAATCCGGCGTGGTCAGCCCCGGCGCCGCCTGAGAACGTTCCACACCTGGCTGTGGGCCCGCTCCGCTCCCGCGTGCGGGGGGACGGGGGCGGAGCGGGGGTCGTGGGAGGGGGCGGATCCGCCGCGGAGCGGGGGGGCTTGGACGGCGGATCCGGTCGCGGCACGATCGCCCCGGGCGGCGTGGCGCCCTTGCCGTGCTCGCGACGGCTCGGAATCTGCTTCGCCCGGGGCGACCGCTGGCCAGAACCGTAGATGGGTACGGGTCAGCGCGGGGTTAGCGCCACGTAACCGGACGCACACGCTGTCTCGCCATTCGGGAGGCTCTGGCGTTGCACACCTCATGTATGTGTATATTTTCCGTTAGAAGGTCGTAAGTACAGGAGATATTTCATGCGGTCTTTCCCCAAGGTGCTGTTCGACGAGGCCCACAGCGAGTCGTGGACGATCCGCCGCGACGTCGCCGAGTCCATCAACCCCGGACATCCCGACGACAACAGCTACGCGCGCGCCGCCGAGCAACTGCGCCACCTGGGGCACACGGTGACTGCCCACGTCGAGGGCGCGATCGAGCCGGGAACGCTCCAGGACCAGGACGTGCTGGTCATCGCGCACCCGTCGGGTGAGCGCTGGGAGCGCACCACCGGCCAGGGCAGCCCGGTCTTCGCCGCGGCCGAGCTCGACGCGATCGCCGACTACGTCCGCGACGGCGGCGGCCTGGTCGTCCTCGCCGAGGAAGAGCAGGACAAGTACGGCAACAACCTCGCCGACCTGCTCGCCCGCTTCGGCGTCGGCGTCGAGCACACCACCGTCCGTGACCCGAAGCGGGCGCACAAGGACGTCGCCACCTGGGTGCTCGGCGAGCCCGCCACCCGCGACGGCATCCTGGCCGGCGTCAGGACCGCCGCCTTCTACCGCTCCGGCGCGCTCACGGTCCTGCCTGAGCTGTCCGCCAGCGCCACCGTGCTGTTCCGCAGCTCGCCGACCGCCACCCCGGCCTCCGCGCCGCTGGCCCTGGCACTGACGTACGGCGAGGGCCGCGTCGTGGTCCTCGCCGACTCCGACCTGTTCGGAGACGACTCGATCGAGGACCACGACCACCGGCGGCTCTGGGGCAACCTGGTCACCTGGGTGGCCCGGGTGCCCGCCGACGGCGCGGCCGGCCGTACCGAGTCTCCGGTGGCGGGGCTGTTCGCCGACCTCAAGGCGAGCGTGGAGGAGCTGCGCCCGCTGCAGGTCAAGGACGGCTCGGTGCCGGAGGACAAGGAACACGCCAAGTCCCTCGTCGAGGCCATCAGCGCGAAGATCGGCAAGATCGCGCCGCACTTCCCGCATGACGCCGACTACCTCCAGGCCGTGCGGAACGACCTGGCCGCGTGGGTCGAGCAGGACCTGGGCGTGCCCGACTTCCTGGACTCGCTGAACCTCTTCCACCCCGACAGCCAGCGCGTCGACGGCCTCGAGCACCTCGTGGTCTTCCCGATGTACACCCAGAACGGCAACCTCAACCGCAACCTCGAGGCCGTCTGGATCCGCACGATCTGGCCCGACTGGCTGGCCAGGCTGGAAGCGAGCGGCTACGACAACCCGATGTTCGTGCCGATCGCGTTCGAGGACTTCACCTCCGGCTACGACACCCACTCGGCGGTGCTGTTCCCCGAGACTGTCGCCGTCAGGCAGGCGCCCGAGCGCTTCACCTGGGGCGGCATCTTCGCCGACCGCGAGGCAGCCCGCTTCCGCCGCGTCTCGAAGGCGGCCACCCAGACGCTCAAGGTGGACCTGCCGCCGGACGCCGCCCGGCTCCTGGACTCCCAGCAGCTGGCCCAGGACACGTTCGTGATGTGGGACCTGATCCACGACCGCACGCACAGCCACGGCGACCTGCCGTTCGACCCGTTCATGATCAAGCAGCGCATGCCGTACTGGCTGTACTCGCTCGAGGAGCTGCGCTGCGACCTGACCGCCTTCGGCGAGGCGGTCGAGCTGGAGCGGCAGGGCGTGGCGCACGCGCGCTACGTGCAGCACGCCATCCTGTTCGACCGGCTCTTCCGCTTCCCGATCACCGGCGAGCGGGTGCGCAACTATGACGGGCTCGGCGGGCAGCTGCTGTTCGCCTACCTGCACCGCAACGACATCGTGCGATGGACCGACAACCGGCTGTCGATCGACTGGGAGCGGGTGCCCGGCGGCGTGGCCGACCTGCGCGGCGAGGTGGAGAAGCTCTACCGCGACAGCATCGACCGCTCCAAGCTGGCCCACTGGCTGGCCGCCTACGAGCTCGTCAGCGCCTACGTCGAGCCGAACCCGGGCTCGACCTGGGCCAAGGGCATCCAGGCGCTGCCGGAGGAGCAGAAGGCCAAGGTGGACGCGGTGCTGTCCGACGAGTTCCCCCTGAGCATGTTCTACGAGGCACTGCGCCGTAAGCTGGCCGATGTGGTCGAGTCCACGAAAGGCATCCGCGCATGATCATCCTCATCACCGGCTCGGCCGGTCCCACCGGTCAGGCAGTGTCCGGATATTTCGAGAAAAACGGGCACACCGTGATCGGGGTCGACAAGGATGACGTCGACCTTCTCGACCGCGATGCCGTCCAGGCTCTGGCCGACGGGATCGAGCGCGAGCACGGCCGCGTGGACGCCGTCGTGCACCTGGTCGGCGGCTGGCGCGGCGGCAAGACGTTCGCCGACACCAAGCTGGAGGACTGGGACACGCTGCACGACCTGCTGGTCCGCACGCTCCAGCACGTGTCGCTGGCCTTCGAGCCGCTGCTGCGCGAGAGCGAGAACGGCCGCTTCGTGATCGTGTCCGCCAAGGCGGCCGAGAAGCCCACGGCGGGCGGCGCCGCCTACGCCGCGGCCAAGGCGGCCTCGGAGGCGTGGACGCTGTCGCTGGCCGACGCGCTGAAGGACACGGGCTCAGCGGCGACGATCCTGGTGGTCAAGGCACTGGTGAACGACGAGATGAGGGCCGCCAAGCCGGAGGCCAAGTTCGCCGGATTCACCGACGTCAACGATCTGGCCGAGGCAGTCGGCGAGCTCTTCGAGCTGCCCGCCTCCGAGGTCAACGGCGCACGACGGGACCTGACCGCGTGAGGCACGATCCCGAGCTCAAGGCCTTCGCCAGCGACAACTACGCCGGCGTCCACCCGGAGATCCTGCGGGCCATCGCCGAGGCCAACGGCGGCCACCAGATCTCCTACGGCGAGGACGTCTACACCGAGGCGCTCCAGGGGGTCTTCCAGGCCCACTTCGGCGAGCAGGCCACCGCGTACCCGGTGTTCAACGGCACCGCCGCCAACGTGGTGTCGCTGCGCTCGATGGCCGCCCCCTGGCAGTCGGTCATCTGCGCCGACACCGCCCACATCCACACCGACGAGGGCGGCGCCCCCGAGGTCGTGGCCGGGCTCAAGCTGTTCACCGTCCCGACGCCGGCCGGCAAGCTCACGCCCGAGCTGATCGACCGGCAGGCGTGGGGCTTCGGCGACGTGCACCGGTCACAGCCACGCGTGGTGTCGATCTCCAACAGCACCGAGCTGGGCACCGTCTACACCCCCGCCGAGATCAGGGAGATCGCCGACCACGTCCACGGCCTCGGGCTGCTGCTGCACCTGGACGGGTCCCGCCTCACCAACGCCGCCGCGGCGCTCGACGTGCCGCTGCGCGCGCTGACCACCGACGCGGGAGTCGACGTGCTGTCCTTCGGCGGCACGAAGATCGGGCTGCTGTACGGCGAGGCCGTGGTGGTCCTCAATCCCGGCGCCGCGTCCGGGATCGAGTACATCCGCAAGACGTACATGCAGCTGTCGTCCAAGATGCGCTTCGTGTCGGCGCAGTTCGAGGCGCTGCTGTCCGGCGACCTGTGGCTGCGCAACGCGCGGCAGGCCAACGCGATGGCCCGGCGGCTGGCCGAGGCCGTCCGCGACCTGCCAGGCGTGGAGGTGCCCCGGCCGGTGGAGGCCAACGCCGTCTTCGCCCGCCTGCCCAAGGACGTCATCGAGCGGCTGCAGAAGCGCTTCCGCTTCTACGTCTGGAACGAGGCGCTCAACGAGGTGCGCTGGATGTGCTCCTTCGACACCACCGAGGCCGACGTCGACGCCTTCGCCGAGGCGCTGACCGAGGAGCTCGGCTAGTACAAGCCAGCGGGCGCCGGCCCGACGGCTAGCGGGTGTCGTGGAGGGCCAGGCGGGCCGCCTGCCAGCCGCCCATGCCGTGGGCGCCTCCGCCCGGCGGCGTCGCCGAGGAGCACAGGTAGACGCCGGGCAGCGGAGTGCGCCACGGCGCCGGTGACCACACCGGCCGCCTGACGAACTGGCCGAGCCCGGCCCAGCCGCCGCCGATGTCGCCGCCGACCAGGTTCGGGTTGATGGACTCCAGGTCGGCGGTGGTCATCGCGTGCCTGGCCAGGATCCGGTCGCGGAAGCCCGGGGCGTACCGCTCGATCTGCGCCTCGACGGCGGCCGTCATGTCCGCCGTCGAGCCGTTCGGCACGTGGCAGTACGCCCACAGGGTGTGCCCGCCCCTGGTCGGGTCGGCCGCGTACGGCTGGACGAGCAGCACGTACGGCCGGGGCGAGTGGCGGCCCGCGGCCACCTCGGCCTCGCCGAGGGCGATCTCCTCCATCGTGCCGCCCAGGTGGACCGTGCCCGCCGCCGCGACCGCCGGATCCCGCCACGGCACCGGCCCGTCCAGCGCCCAGTCGAGCTTGAACACGCCGGGCCCGTAGCGGTACCGCGCGAGCGCCCGCCGGTAGCGGGGTGGCAGATCGGCCATCGCCGCCAGCTGCCTGGGCGTCACGTCCAGCACGATCACGGGCGCGTCCAGCTCGCGCAGGTGCCTGACCCGGTGCCCGGACACGGCCACGCCGCCCAGCTCCCTCAGCCGGGCCACCAGCGCGTCGGCCAGCACCTGGGACCCGCCCCTGACCAGCGGCCAGCCCACCAGGTGCGCGGTGGCCGCGAGCAGCAGGCCGTACCCGGCGGTGATGGGGGAGCGCAGGTCGAGCACCGAGTGCGCGGCCATCCCCGCCAGCACCGCCCGTCCCTCGACGGTCCTGAACAGCCGCCTGCCCACGGTGGTGGCCGGCAGCGCCCCGAACGCGCCGAATCGCGCGGCCGCCGCCAGCGTCGCCACGCCGGGCACCTCCCAGGGCCCCAGCGGCCGCAGCAGCAGATCCGTCAGCGCGAACCCGGCCTCCGCGGCGGCTCCCACGGTGGCCCGCCACGCCCAGCCGTCACGCCCCAGCTCCGCCGCGGTCCGCTCGGCGTCCCGGTACACCAGGACGGCAGGCCGCCCGTCCAGCGGATGCGCCGCCGCCACCGCGGGATGCACCACCTCCACGGCGGCAGCGCCCGCCGTACCGGAGCCGTGAGCCTGTGCGGAGGCGTCGTGGAGGATGCCGAGCGAGCGGAAGGCGGGGGAGGCCATCGCCATCGCCATGATCGTGGCGCCGAGGTCGTGCACGCGGCCGGGAAGCGTGAGCTCGGCCGAGCGCAGCCCGCCGCCGAAGGCGTCGGCCGCCTCCAGCAGGAGCACGCGGCGTCCGGCGGAGGCGAGGGTCACGGCGGCGACGAGCCCGTTGGGACCGGAGCCGACCACGACCGCGTCGGGGTTCACTTCAGTATCGAGGGAAGCGGCTGGGCGCCGCGCTGGTGCAGCATGTCCGTCATCAGCTTGATCTCGCCCGTCTGCCCATTGATGATCTTCTGGGCCATGCTCACGACCTCGTCGCGGTTGGACAGCTTGACCAGCCCCTGCGCCATCTGCACGCCGCCCTCGTGGTGGCGGATCATCAGCTGCAGGAACAGCACCTCGGCGGCCGTGCCCTGGGCGTCCTTGAGCCTGGTCAGGTCCTGTGGGGAGGCCATCCCCGGCATCGAGCCGCCCGCGGCGACCGGGCCGTGGCCGCCGCCGTGCGCCGCCATCCAGGCCATCGCGGGCCGATCGGTGGCCTGGTCGAGGCCCCACTCCTGGAGCCAGCCGAGGAACATGCCCCGCTGGGTGGCCTGGGTGGTGATGATGTCGTAGGCCAGGTTGCGGACGTCCTTGGAGGAGGTCTTGTCCCTGATCGTGAACGACATGTCGATGGCCTGCGCGTGATGCGTGGCCATGTCGCGGGCGAACCCCGCATCGGCGGAGGCGTCGCCCGGCGTGCCACTCCTGCCCAGCACGACGAAGACGGCCGCGGCGGCGACGACGAGCACCGCGAGGGCGATGAGGAGCGATCTTTTGGCAGGCTTTTCCATGGCGCGTCCAGCCTACCCACCGATGGGCCCGGCGGTCTTATTCACCGCATACGCCCCGAGGGCATAGGGTGACCCGGAGTTGGTTGGCCGATGGAGGAACGATGACGAAGGAGAAGGCGCAGGCGCGCCGCGAGCATCTGCAGAAGATGCGCGCCGAGCAGAAGCGCAAGGAGCGCCGCGCCGCGATGCTCATGTGGGGAGCCGGCGGCCTCGTGGTCGTGCTGCTCGTCGGCCTGGTCGGGTTCTATCTGATCAAGCAGTCGCGTGAGACCTCGCTCGACGCCGTCGCCAACTACAACTACAAGGCCGGTGAGCACGTCTGGAACCCGGTCCAGTACAAGGAGACCCCGCCCGTCGGCGGCCAGCACAACAACTACTGGCAGCAGTGCGCGGTCTACGACAAGCCCATACACAACGAGCACGGCGTGCACTCGCTCGAGCACGGCGCCGTGTGGATCACCTACCGGCCCGACCTGGCCAAGGACAAGGTGGCGGCGCTGAAGAAGGTGGCCACCTCGACGGGCCAGCAGGACTACATGCTGGTCAGCCCGTATCCGGGGCTGCCGTCGCCGGTGGTGGTGAGCTCCTGGGGTCACCAGCTGAAGCTGGACGACGCCGAGGACCCGAGGCTGCCCGCCTTCATCAAGAAGTTCCAGAACGGCAAGGACACCCCTGAGCCGGGCGCCATCTGCGGCGGCCCCGACGCCATCACCACGACGGCCGACCAGGCCCCGCTGCCGCCGCAGCCGAAGAACACCCAGCAGCAGCAGACGATGCCCACCGAGACGATCTCGCCCTCGCCGACCAAGAAGTAACCACGACGCTTCACCACGAGGCGCGCCGCTGACCGACAGCGGCGCGCCTTTCCGTTTCCACCCATCGCATGGGGAAACGCTGCTCTCAGAGGGCCTGGAGGGCGAGGAAGAAGTCGACTCTGTCGGCCATCGTGGCCAGATCCCTGCCTGTCAGCTCCTCCACGCGGCGGATGCGGTAGCGGACCGTGTTGACGTGCACGTGCAGCCGCTCCGCGCAGGCGTTCCACGAGCCGGTGCAGTCCAGGAACGTGGCCAGCGTACGCACCAGGTCCGACTGGTGGCCGCGGTCGTAGTCGACGAGCGGCTGGAGCAGCCTGTCGGCATAGGAGCGGCGGATGTCGCCCGGCACCGTGGCGAGCAGGAGCGCGTGGGTGTAGATCTCGTCGCTGGTGACCACGCCGCCGCCACGGGCCTCGGCCAGGCGCCTGGCGTGCCCGGCCTCCTGGACGCCGCCCCTGATGGCGGCGGCGCCGGTGAGGGCGCCGCTCACGCCGACGCAGACCCGGGTGTCCGGCAGTGCCGCCAGGACGTCCGCGCCGCGGCGCAGGCGCCGGGAAAGCTCGTCGACGGTCGTGCCGCGCAGCGGGACCAGTGCCACGGCGCCGTCCGCCCCGGCGGGTGCGACGACCTCGCGCGCCAGCAGCTCCTCGATCACCTGCCCGCCCAGCGCGGCGTCGTCGGGTCCGCGGGCCGCCGCGGTGGCGTCGACGATCGCGTACGGCTCGGCCGCCTCGATCCCGCAGGTGCGCAGCCGTGCCGTGAGCTCGGCCTGGTCGGCGTCGGCCAGGGCGGCGCCGACGAGCTGCTCGGCCAGGCGGCGTTCGACCCGGCGGCCCTCCTCCATCCGGCTGCGTTCGAGGGCGAGGCCGGCGGCCAGCTCGTATCCCAGGTCGGCGCGGTCCATGAGGTCGCCCTCGCATGCCAGCAGCCATCCGGCCGCGCGATGGCCCCGCCCGACGGCGAAGATGGTGAAATTTCCGGACCTGGTGGGGAGGCGGGCGGCGGTCAGGTAGTCCCGCGCCAGCCGTACCGTCTCCTCGCTCTCAGGCAGCGGGCCGACCAGCGGGGCGCCGGTCGCGGACAGCAGCGTGGCCGTGATGCCCAGCTCGGCGGCCGTCAGCGCGAACAGCTCGGGCAGGTCGGCGCCCTCGGCGACGGCCGCGACGATGCGGCGCTGACGGCCGAGCGCGTCACGCACGTCGCCCGCCAGGCGCGGCACGGCCACCTCGGCGACCGTGCGGAAGGAGATCTCGGTGGGCACCTCGAAGAGCGCCAGCCCCGCCTCCCTGCACGCCTCGACGAGGTCGGCGGGGACGTGGCCGAGCCAGGCCTGTCCGGCACCCAGGCCCGCCACCCCGGCCTCGACGAGGGCGGCGACGAAGGCGGCCGAGTCGCCGGGCGACTGGCGCCACATCAGGCCGGTCAGCACGAGCTCGCCGCCCGACAGGTAGCGGCCAGGCGCGGGCAGATCCGTGATGTGCACGGTGCTGAACTCGCGCGAGGGATCCCCGGAGAGCAGCCTCAGCCGAAGCTCCGGCATCGCCAGCAGGTCACTGATCCGCACTTGGAGGAATATACAAGTCGTCCCGCGAACCCCTGACCGCAATTTCACCGCACATGCATTGGACTGCGAGAACGCCGGTGCTCTACTCGAAAGATGACGGAGACGGCCAGCGTGACGCGGCAGGGCGTCGGTGAGAGCGTGCGGCGCCCCGACGGGGTGCTGAAGGTGACGGGGGAGTTCGCCTACGCCTCCGACCTGTGGCTCGACGGGATGGTCTGGGGCGTGACGCTGCGCAGCCCGCACGCCTCGGCGTGGATCCGGTCGATCGACGTGGGACCGGCGCTGGCGGTGCCGGGGGTGCTGGCCGTACTGACGCACGAGGATGTGCCGGGTGACAAGCGCTATGGCCTGGAGCACAAGGACCAACCGGTGCTGGCCATCGACCAGGTGAACTACCAGGGCGAGCCGGTGGCGCTGGTGGCGGCCGACCATCCGGAGACGGCGCGCAGGGCCGCGGAGAAGATCGTCATCGAGTACGAGATCCGGCAAGCCGTGACGGATCCCTATAAAGCGGCACATGACGAGACCCAGCCCAAGCTCCGCCCGGGCGGCAACATCCTGCGCCGCCAGCCGGTCAAGGTGGGCGACACCTTCGAGGCGGACGTCGTGGTGACCGGCGAGTACGAGGTCGGCATGCAGGACCAGGCCTTCCTCGGCCCCGAGTCGGGCCTGGCGGTCCCGGCCGAGGACGGCGGCGTGGACCTGTACATCGCCACGCAGTGGCTGCACGTGGACCGCGACCAGCTGGCCCCCTGCCTGGGCCTGCCGCCGGAGAAGGTGCGGCTGACGCTGTCGGGCGTGGGCGGCGCGTTCGGCGCCCGCGAGGACCTGTCGATGCAGGCGCACGCCTGCATGCTGGCGCTGCGGCTGAACCGGCCCGTCAAGATCGTCTACGGGCGGGAGGAGTCGTTCTTCGGCCACGTGCACCGCCACCCGGCCAGGATGCGCTACGAGCACGGCGCCACCCGTGACGGCAGGCTGGTCTACGTCAAGGCTGACATCCTGCTCGACGGCGGCGCGTACTGCTCCTCCTCGCCCGCCGTGGTCGGCAACGCGGCCTCGCTCGGCGTCGGCCCCTACGAGGTGCCCAACGTGGACGTGGTGGCCACCGGCGTCTACACCAACAACCCGCCGTGCGGCGCGATGCGCGGCTTCGGCGCGGTTCAGGCCTGCTTCGCCTACGAGTCGCAGATGGACCGCCTGGCCGAGGCGTGCGGCCTGTCGCCGCTGGAGATCAGGATCCGCAACGCCGTCTCGCAGGGCTCCCACCTCATCACCGGCCAGGTGATCGACTCGCCCGCGCCGCTGGCCGACATGCTGCGCCGCCTCCACGCCATGCCGTTGCCGCCACCCGCCGACGACGACCTGCGCTCGCTGCCGGGCGGCGTCTCCCAGACCACCCACGGCGAGTCGGTACGGCGGGGCGTCGGCTACGGCGTCGGCATCAAGAACATCTGCTTCTCCGAGGGCTTCGACGACTACTCGACGGCCAGGGTGCGCGCGGAGCTGATCAACGGCGAGCCGCACGTCACCGTGCACACCGCCGCGGCCGAGGTGGGCCAGGGCCTGGTGACGATCCAGGCCCAGATCGCCCGCACCGAGCTGGGCATCGACCAGGTCACCGTGGCGACCGCCGACACCGCGGTGGGCTCGGCCGGCTCGTCGTCGGCCTCCCGGCAGTCGTACGTCACGGGTGGCGCGGTCAAGACGGCCTGCGAGGCCGTGCGGGAGCGCTTCGAGGGGCTGCCGCCGCGCGAGGCGCTGGAGAAGTTCGGCCCGATCGAGGAGACGCGCGTCTACCGGCACCGGCCGACCTACCCGCTGGACCCGATGACCGGGCAGGGCTCCTCGCACACGCAGCTGGCCCTGTGCGTGCACCGGGCGGTGGTGGACGTGGACGCCGAGCTGGGGCTGGTCAAGGTCGTGGAGCTGGCCGCGGTGCAGGACGTGGGGCGGATCATGAACCCGCAGGCGCTGGAGGGCCAGATCCACGGCGGTTCGGCGCAGGGGCTCGGCCTGGCGCTGATGGAGGAGATCCAGATCAGGGACGGCCGGGTGCTGAATCCATCGTTCACCGACTACCTGATCCCGACAATTCTCGACATGCCACCCATGACCATGGAGATCCTGGAAAATCCGGACCCGGCGGCCCCCTATGGCTTGCGCGGCGCGGGCGAGCCTCCCACCTTGTCCTCGACCCCGGCGATAGCCGCGGCGGTCCGGGCGGCGAGCGGCCGGCAGTTGACGCGGGTTCCGATTCGGCCCGAAGATATCGCCTTGGTTGACTACGGGGAGGGAATCCGATGAGTGACGCTGCCAGGGCCGAGTTCGAGAAGTACGACACCGACGGCGACGGTGTGCTGACGGCCGCCGAGATCCGCCAGGTCAACGAGGCGCTCGGCGACCACGGCGCGTCGGCGGAGGAGATCGAGGCGTTCATCGCCTCGGCCGACCGCGACGGCGACGGCAAGGTGGGGCTGGAGGAGTTCGTCGCCCTGGTGGGCGGCGGCAGGCACGAGAAGCGGTAGCCGTACCCGAGACAGGGTAGGAACCGCTCATCCCCCGGCGACGGGGGGAGAGATCGGTGCTGGACGGGTTGTTCGAGCTGCGCGGCCGGGAGACCACGGTCGCGCGGGAGGTGCGTGGCGGGATCACCACCTTCATGGCGATGGCCTACATCATCCTGCTCAACCCGATCATCCTGGGCGGCGCGCACGACGTCACGGGCGCCAAGCTGACGATCGCGCAGCTGACGACCTCGACCGCGCTGGCGGCGGCGGTCTCGACGCTGCTGATGGCCTTCGTGGGCAACGCGCCGTTCGGCCTGGCGGCCGGGCTGGGGCTGAACGCGGTGGTGGCCTACCAGGCCGCGCCGTTCATGACCTGGGCGCAGGCCATGGGGCTGGTCGTGATCGAGGGCGCGGTGATCATCCTGCTGGCCGTGACGGGCATGCGGACGCTGATCATGAACTCGATCCCGCTGGCGCTCAAGCACGCCATCAGCATCGGCATCGGCATGTTCATCACGCTGATCGGGCTGGTGGACGCCGGGTTCGTGACGCCGGGCAAGGGCACGCCCGTGCAGTTGGGCAGCGGCGGCCATCTGGTGGGCTGGCCGGTGGTGGTGTTCTGCTTCGGGCTGCTGCTGATGATCGTGCTGTTCGTGCGCAGGACGCCGGGCGCCATCCTCATCTCGATCATCGTGGCGACCGTGCTGGCCGTGCTGGTGAACAGGCTGGTCAGGATCGACCCGCGGACCTGGGGCGTGGTGGTGCCGAGGGTGCCCGAGCGGCTGGTCGCGGCGCCGGACTTCGGGCTGATCGGTAAGTTCGACCTGTTCGGCGGGTTCGCCACGGCGGGCGCGGTGACGGCGACCGTGGTGCTGTTCACGCTGGTGCTGTCCGGGTTCTTCGACGCGATGGGCACGATCATCGGCGTCAGCGACGAGGCCGGGATGGTCGACCCGCAGGGGCGGGTGCCGCGGCTGGGCAGGATCCTGACCGTGGACGGCATCGCGGGCGTGATCGGCGGCGCCACGAGCTCCTCGGCCAACACGGTGTTCGTCGAGTCGGCCGCCGGCGTCGGCGAGGGCGCGCGCACCGGGCTGGCCAGCGTGGCGACCGGCCTGCTGCTGGCGCTGACGCTGCTGTTCACGCCGCTGGCGGTGGTGGTGCCCGCGGCGGCGGCCGCGCCCGCGCTGGTGCTGGTGGGCGCGCTGATGATGACGCAGAGCCGGAACGTGCCCTGGGAGGACCTGGAGGTGGCGATCCCGGCGTTCCTGACGATCGCCCTGATGCCGTTCACCTACTCGATCACGAACGGCGTGGGCGCCGGGGTGATCTCCTACACGCTCATCAAGGCGGCCCTCGGGAAGTTCAACGAGATCCCGTGGCTGCTGTGGGGGGTCTCGGCCGTCTTCCTGGCCTACTTCGGGATCACGCTCATCGAGAACCTGGTCTAGTGGAGGTCTCCGGTGTTGCAGGCCGCGCCGTTGTGGTCGACGTCGGGGTACCAGTTGTACTCCTCGTGCATGCCCTTGTAGTACGGGCCCTTGCCGGCTGCCACGACCTCCTTGCAGCTGGGGTACTTCGGGTCGGGCGTACGGCTGCCGCCCACGGGAGCCGTGGAGCCCGTCGTGGGCTGCGTGGTCGGCTGCGTGGTCGACAGGGTGGTCGACAGGGTCGGCGTGGCCGGGGCGGTGGGCTGCTGCGCCGGGGACGAGGCTGAGGACGAGGGCGGGGACGACTGCGGCGAGGCGCCGCCCAGCAGCTTGGCCACCAGGGCCTCGGCGTCCTGCTGGGAGTATCCGGCGATGCTGACGCTGTCGCCGTCCATGTCCTGCGTGACGTAGGGCGCGGCCAGCACCGTGTTCGGCACCAGCACCAGCGCCACCTGCCGCTGGTCGGGCTCGAGCTCGTCGATGACGGCGGCCACCTTCTCCCTGAAGGCGGGCGCGATCGCGATCCGCACCGAGTACGTGCCGTCCTTCTCCCTGACCGGCTCGATGCGCTGCACCGCGTTGACGGTGACGCCGTCCTCCAGCAGGTAGCAGGTCTTCTGCTCGGCGTCGAGCGCGGCCTGCGCGCCGGGGCAGGGCGCGGGCTTGGTCTCCTTGACCGCCGCGAAGTGGATGGGCACGGCCAGTCGCTGCGGCGGCGCCCCGCCCAGGAGGGGGGCGTCGGGGCTGCGCGTCATCAGGACGGCCACCGTACCGAGCACACCGGCGATCAGCACGACGAGCACAAGCGAGACGAGCAGCACGATGGTGGTGAGCCTGCTGGCCCTGGGCCTCTCCGGCTCGGCGGGGGGCGGCTGTTCCGGCATCTCCATATCCTGACGTACGGGCTGCGGGTGAGCCTATCGAGGACGAGCCTGAGCGGGGTAATCAGGCGAAAAATCCTCGCTTTGGGGAAAGACCTAAGTATGAAGGTCGGAGTACCGCGAGAGGTCAAGAACAGCGAGTACCGCGTGGCGCTCACCCCGGCGGGCGTCTTCGAGCTGGTACGGCACGGCCATCAGGTCTGCGTCGAGCGCGACGCCGGCGCGGGATCGTCACTTCCCGACGCCGACTACGTGCGTGCGGGCGCGGTGATCCTGGAACGTGCCGACGATGTCTGGGCCGAGTGCGAACTGATCATGAAAGTGAAAGAGCCGGAGGCCGAGGAGTACCACCGGATGCGCAAGGGGCAGGTCCTGTTCACCTACCTGCACCTGGCCGCCTCTCCGGCGTGCACCAGAGCGATGCTCGACGCGGGCATCACCGGCATCGCCTACGAGACTGTCCAGACGCCCAACGGCGCGCTGCCGCTGCTGGCTCCCATGTCGGAGGTGGCAGGACGCCTTGCGCCGCAGGTCGGCGCCTACCACCTGATGCGTTCGCAGGGCGGCAGGGGCGTCCTGATGGGCGGCGTGTCCGGGGTGCGCGCCGCCAACGTCGTGGTGATCGGCGCGGGCGTATCGGGCATGAACGCGGCCGCCATCGCTCTCGGCATGCAGGCGGAGGTGCTGCTGCTGGACAAGAACATCGACAAGCTGCGCCAGGCGGATTCGATCTACCAGGGTCACTGCCAGACGCTCGCTTCCAACACGCTGGAGATCGAGCGGTCCGCGATGGAGGCGGACCTGGTGATCGGGGCGGTGCTGGTGCCCGGCGCCAAGGCGCCCACGCTGGTGACCAACGAGCTGGTCTCGCGCATGAAACCGGGTTCGGTGCTGGTGGACATCTCGATCGACCAGGGTGGCTGCTTCGAGGACTCCCGGCCGACCACGCACGAGGATCCCACCTACAAGGTGCACGAATCGGTCTTCTACTGCGTGGCCAACATGCCGGGGGCCGTGCCGTACACCTCGACGTTCGCGCTGACCAACGTGACGCTGCCGTACGCGCTGGCCATCGCGAACCTGGGCTGGGTACAGGCGCTGCGCCTGGATCACTCCCTGGCGCTGGGCCTGAACACCCACGAGTCCCACGTCACCAACCGAGCGGTGGCCGAGGCCCACGGCCTGGACTGGCTACCGATCGCGGAGGTCATCGCTTAGCCAGAGTTCACTGACGATCTTCGCCGCTCCCATGCGCACGTGATCAGATGGTCCGCATGGGTGGGACCCCCAGTGCCTCGTGCACGGCCGCCTGCTCCCGCTCGGCCCGGCGCTCCCAGCGCACGTTGCCCAGCGTGCGCGCCAGCGGCATCGCGCTGTCGATCGCCTCCAGCGCCTTGTCGAGCTCGCCCTCGGTCCGATGCGCCTGCGCCATCCCCACGAGACAACGCAACTCACCGATCTTGTAACCGACGTCCCTGCACTGCAGCACCGCCTGGCCGAGGCAGCCGAGTGCCGAGCCGATCCGCTCACCGGCGAGATGCACCTCCCCAAGGATCATGTTGGCCTGGGCTTCGTGGAAGGCGTCACCGGCGCTCCTGGCGCTGTGCAGCGCGATCCGCAGCGACGCCTCCGCCTCGTCGAGCCGGCCCAACCCGCGATAGGCCGATCCGGCCACCAGCCGGGAGTACCGTTCCCCGATGGTCGAGCCGATCTCGCGGGCGCGGCTCAGCTGGGCGTTCGCGTAGTCCAGTGCCGTCGCGAAGTCCTCCATGGTCACATGCATCATCGCCAGGTTTCCCAGGGTCCGCTGCTCGTCGAAGGCGTCACCGGCGGCCCTGGCCATCTCCAGCTGGATCCGCAGGTGCTCGACCGCCTCCGCGAGACGACTGAGCATCCGGAGGCCGCCGGCCAGGTGGGAGTGGGCGCCCCGGACGATCAGCTCGTCGTCCAGCCGCTCGCCCACCCCGAGCGCCGCAGAGTTGAGCATGACCAGCTCCGCCCCCCTGTGCGCGCCGTTCTGGTACCACAACACCGCGAACGTCAGCGCCACACCGAGCCGGGCGACGGCCGGGTCGTCGTGGACCATCGCCTGCATCGCCGCGTGCCCGATGTTGGTCTCCTCCGCCTCCAGCCACCGCAGCGCCGCGTCCCTGTCCTTCATCGCCGGCGGGGTGGCATCCACCTCCGGGGCGGGGGCCTGCACCCGATGGGGATCGAGCAGGGTGCAGGCCTGCCTGGCAGTCACGACGTAGAAGCTCAGCGCCCTGATCAGCGCCGGGTGCTGGTCATCGGGCGCGAGCTCGCCGACGAAGAGCCGCACCAGGTCGTGGAGCTGGTAGTGCCCGGAACGGCTCCGCTCCACCAGATGCGCGTCCGCCAGCCTCTCCAGGCTCCGCTCCGCCTCGGCGTCGCTCATGGCCGACAGCGCCGCCACGACCTCGGCCGACACCGTCGGCACGTGCAGGACACCCAGCTGGGACAGCACCCGTGCGGCGGAGGCGTCCACCGGCCGCGGTCCGGCGCGGAGGGCCTTCCAGCTGGACGTGAGGCTGGACCTCACCGCGAGGTCGCCGATCTCGAGCTCGCTCAGCCGCCTGCGCTCGTCGTTCAGCCGGTCGGTCAGCGAGGACAGGCTCCAGCTCGGCCGGTCCGCCAGCCGGGCACCGGCGATCTTGAGGGCGAGGGGGAGCCCTTCGCAGAGCCGCACCAGGGTGGAGGCGGCGGCCGGATCCTGGGCCACGCGTCCGGCTCCGATCAGCTTGGACAGCAGGGTCGTCGCCTCGGCCCTGGTCATCCGGGCGAGGTGTACCTGGTAGCAGTCGTCGCCGGCCACCAGGCTCTCCCGGCTGGTCACCAGGACGGAGTTGCCCTTCGGGACCGCCAGCAGGCAGCGGATCTGATCGAGCCTGGCCGCGTCGTCCAGCACCACCAGGACTCGCCTGCCCGCCAGCCGATCCCGCCACATGGCCACCGCCTCGTCCAGGTCGGCGGGCACGGCGTCGTCGTCCACGCCGAGAGCCCGCAGCAGCCTCCTGAGGATGGCGGCCGGCTCCAGTTCCGGCACGTTGGGTGTCGCGCCCCTGAGGTCCACGTGCAGCTGCCCGTCCGGGAAGCGGTCCTTGACCAAGTGGGCGACGCGGATCGCCAGTGCCGACTTGCCCACGCCCGGTGCGCCGGAGATCACGACCAGCGGGTGCGGAGGAGAGCCATTCCAAGGGGCCAGCCGTCCCCTCAGGTGGAGGGTCTCCTGGGCGCGGCCGACGAATCCGATGAGATCACGCGGTAGCTGCCGCGGGATGGGGGATTCGGACGGGGGCCGGGACCCGCCGCGCAGGATCGCCTCGTGGCGGCGGCTCAGTCCCTCTCCGGGGTCGATGCCGAGTTCGTCGTTGAGCACGCGCCTGGCCTCTTCGAACACCTGCAGGGCTTCCGCCTGGCGGCCCAGCCGGTCCAGAGCCAGCATCGTCAGCTCGCGGGCACGTTCCCGCAGGGGATGTTGCGCGGTCAGCTCCCTGAGCGGGGCCAGCGCCTGCTGCAGCCGTCCGAGCTCGATCAGCGCCTCGGCGCGCCACTCGACGGCGTCGGCACGCAACTGCTCGAGGCGGTCACGCTCGCTCTCCGCGAAGGGCCCGGGAATGCCGCTCAGCGTCGGGCCGCGCCACAGCGCGAGGGCCTCGTCGAGATGGCTCAGGGCTTCGAGATGGTCACCTGACTGCCTCACGCGCCGGGCGGCGTCGAGGTGCTCGTTCAGTACCGCGACATCCACCTGATGCGGCGGCAGGTGCAGGACGTAGCCGCCGGACGCCCCGACCAGCAACCGGGAGGGTTCCCGGGGGCCACGCCCTGGTTCCAGTGCCCGCCGTAATCCCGCGATGTAGGTGTATACGCTCTGTTCGGCGGTCCTGGGCGGATCGTCACCCCACAGAGCCTCGATCAGCTGGTTCATCGTGACGACCCGGCCGATCCGGGAGGCGAGCACGGCCAAGGTCGCCTGCTGGCGCGGCGTTCCGAGGTCGAGCGGCGAGCGGTCCCTGACGCCCGTGACCGGTCCGAGGAAGCGGATCACGATGCCCTCGGCCACCCGGCCTCCCTGGTAGATGCGGATGACGCATCCGGCAGCGTACTCAGAAACGGCTTCTGTAGAAAAAATGTAGACGGGATGGCTACCGTCGGCAGAGCTGCGGGCGAGTGGGGAGCTCGCGGCCGGATTTTGGCATGCACAAGCTCCCTCGCGGCTCCATGAGGTCCACCCGCTGGCGTCAGGTGGACACTCTTACAGTCTGCGCCCTGCTGAGGTCAGCAGCAGTAAACGTCGTCCACACTTGCAATCATTGTGGGCTGACTGGGGGAAGACGTGTCGGCACTTGCGGCCGTAGCATTGCCTCCAAGTACCGCGATAGCCGACATAAGGGCAGCGAGTACGGACAGGGCAAGACGCGTGCGCATGAGGGGCTCCCTCGCCGTGGGTTTGCGTGGACATCATCTCAGGGGAGTGACAGCGTGACCACATCTGACCTGGTCGGACTCCGAATTAAGACTGTTCGGCGACAGCGGGGCCTGTCGCAGGCGCAACTGGCGCACCCAGAACTCTCAGATAGTTACGTCTCCTTGATCGAGAGTGGCAAGCGTACCCCGACCCCGGCGGTCCTGGAGCTGCTGGCTCAGAAGCTGGACTGCTCACTCTCATATCTCGTCAACGGCGTCACCGCCGAACAGATGGAAGACATCGAACTGGCGCTCGGCTACGCGCGCCTGGCCATGGAGAACGGCGAGATCTCCGAAGCCCGCACCCGCTTCGCCGAGCTGCTGGCGAACAACAACCTGACAGGGTTGCAGTCGCTGCGTCAAGACACGGAACTCGGATTGGCCCTCGCCTCGGAGGCCTGCGGAGACCACGTCGAGGCCATCGCGATACTGAACCAGCTGCGGCAGGAGGACATCACCTCCGAGCGCCGGATCGAGATCGCGATCGCACTGTGCCGCGCCTACCGCGACAGCGAGCGCCTGACCGAGGCCGTCCAGGTCGGCGAGGAGATCCTGGGCTCCGCCGCCCGGCCCGCCTGGTCGGACCTGCTGGTCGAGCTCGGCGCCACGCTCCTGTCGGCCTACCTGGAGCGCGGCGATCTGCTCCGCGCCAGGCAGTTCGCGGCTGAGCTGCTCAACGCGGCCGACACGCTCGGCACGCCACGCTCGACCGTCGCGGCCAACTGGAACGCCGCCTACGTGGCCAGCGCCGCCGGTCACGGAGACGAGGCGCTCACCTTCGCCGAGCGGGCCATGGCCGTCCAGGCCGAGACGGGCCAGCCGCGCAACACCGCCAGGATGCGCGTGGCCCTGGCCCAGCTGCACCTCCGCAACCGTCCCGGCGAGGCGCATATCGCCCGCGAGGCCCTGCGCAAGGCGGTCGCGGAAACCTCGCAGACCTCCGTCAGCACCGTCGACCGCGCCAGGACCATGGTTGAGCTGGCGCGTGCCGAGATCATCACAGGCGACATCGCCGAGGCGGCCGAGCACGCCGCGGACGCCCGCGCCCTGCTGCCCGACTCCGCGCTCGCGCTGGGAGCCGCGGCCAATCTGCTCCTCGGCCTGGCCTACACCGCCACCGGCAGGCTCACAGAGGCACGGCATCACGTGGAGAGCGTGCGCGACTGGCTCTCTCCGATGCCCGACACCAGTCGCTCCGCCTCCAACTGGTACGCCACGGCCCAGACCATGGAGCAGCTCGGTGACGAGGACAGGGCCGTGGAGGCGTATCAGCGGGCCTTGGCCTGCGCTGGGTTGTAGCGCGGAGTCCGGACCGGGCGGCGGCGTCGGTAGCCTTGGGGGTGTCATGAAGAGATCCCCGCTCGCGGCACTTACCGCGTTCATCGCCGCCCTGTTCGTGCTCGGCACTGCCGGGCCCGCGCTGGCGCACGACTCGCTCAAGAGCAGCGACCCCGCCAAGGGGTCCACCGTCGAGGCCGTCGACCGGGTCAGCCTCGTCTTCTCCGAGGGCGTGCGGATGCCGACCGTGCTCGTGCGCGGCGCCGACGGCGCCGGCCACCAGGCGGGCAAGCCGTCCGTCGACGGCGCGACGGTACGGCAGGCGCTGAAGGAGCCGCTGGGGGCGGGTAAGTACACGATCGCCTACCGGGTGGTGTCCTCCGACGGGCACCCGATCGAGGGCGAGATCCCCTTCACCGTCAAGGCGGCCTCCCCGACGCCGACGCCCAGCGACAGCCCCTCGCAGGCCACCGCCGGCGCGACGCCGAACGACACCCCCTTGCAGGCTGCCGACAAGGCCGTCGCCACGGAAGCCAAGGAGGAGTCGGGGGGCACGTTCCCCGTCTGGCTGATCATCGCGGTGGGCGCGCTCGTCGGCATCGGGATCGGCTTCCTGCTCAGCGTACGGAACAAGAAGCGATGACCAGGGCCGCGCGGCTGGCGCTCGCGGCGGCGGGGGCGGCACTCGCCGGGCTGATCATCGCCATGATCGCCGGGGGCGCCGCGTTCCCCAGGATCATCCCCGGGCTGCCCGACGCCGGCGCCTTCACCCGGTGGGGCCTGCCGCTGTCGAAGCTGGCCATGGACGGCGGCGCCATCGTCACCATCGGCCTGCTGCTGATGGCCACCGCCCTGCTGCCCAACGACAAGGGCCTGCTCGGCAAGCCCGCGCTCGGCTACGTCAAGGCCGCCTCGTGGAGCGCGCTGTGCTGGGCGGGCGCCGCGACACTCGCCCTGATGTTCGGCACGGCCGACTCCTGGGGCATGCCGCTCGGCCAGATCTTCCAGGGCAACTTCCTGACCAGCTACGCCACCCAGACCAGCCAGGGCATCGCGCTCACGCTGGTGGTGCTGTTCGCGGTGGCCATCGCGCTGTTCTCGCGCGGCGCCATCACCGCCGGCGCCGCGGCGGGCCTGCTGGTCTTCGCGCTGGCCACGCTGCTGCCGCCGGCGCTCACCGGGCACTCCGCCTCCTCGCCCAACCACGACCTGGCCACCTCGGGCCTGTCGCTGCACCTGCTGGCGCTGGCGCTGTGGGTGGGCGGGCTCGCCGTACTGGCCCTGCACGCCGTGCGCAAGCAACCGCACCTGGAGGTCGCGGCCGACCGGTTCTCGCGGATGGCGCTGTGGTGCTACGTCGGCGTCGGCCTGTCCGGGCTGTTCAGCGTGATCGCGCGGCTGACCGCGGTGTCGGATCTGTGGACCTCCGCGTACGGCGTGCTGATCGTGGCGAAGATCATCGCCTTCGTCCTGCTCGGCTACGTGGGCTACTGGCACCGTCAGCGCAGCCTGGTCAGCCTGGGCAAGGGCAAGCCGGGCTCGTTCACGCGGCTGGCGGGCGGCGAGATGCTGCTCATGTTCGCCACGGTCGGCCTGGCCGTCGCGCTGTCGCGCACGCCACCGCCGCCGGTCGACCTGCCCAGCGACCCGGCCTTCGAGCTGCTCGGCTTCCGCATGCCGCCGGAGCTCACGCTGGGCAACCTCGTCTCGCTGTGGTGGCTCGACCTGTTCTTCGCGCTGGTCGCCGCGCTGCTCGCCGGCCTGTACGCCGCGGGGGTCTACCGGCTGATACGGCGGGGCGACCGCTGGCCGTGGGGCCGCACCGTCGCCTGGTACATCGGCGTGCTCATCCTGGTCATCGCCACCCAGAGCGGCCTGGCCCGCTACGCCAAGGTCATGTTCGACGTGCACATGATCGAGCACATGACGCTGTCCATGGTGGTGCCGATCTTCCTGGTCCTGGGCGGACCCGTCACGCTGGCGCTGCGCGCGCTCAAGCCTGCGAAGAGGCGTGGCGACCGAGGACCGCGCGAGTGGATCACGACGATCCTGCACAGCCGGTTCGTGCGGGTGATCGCGCACCCCGGCATCGCCACGGCGATCTTCATCGCCTCCACCTACGGGCTCTACTTCACGCCGCTGTTCGCCTCGGCCATGGAGGAGCACCTCGGCCACATCGCGATGACGCTGCACTTCCTGCTCAGCGGGTCCTTGTTCTTCTGGGTGATCATCGGGATCGACCCGGCGCCGCACCGCCTGCCGTACGTGGGCAAGCTGCTCCTGCTGTTCGTGACCATGCCGTTCCACGCGTTCTTCGGCATCGCGCTCATGATGATGGGCACCGTGATCGCCTCAGGCTGGTACGAGAAGCTGGGCAGGACCTGGGGCGGGCCGCTGCTGGACGAGCAGCAGACCGGCGGGGCGATCGCGTGGGGGTTCGGCGAGATCCCGACCCTGATCGTGCTGCTGACCATCGCCGTGCAGTGGTACGCGGACGAGGACCGCAAGGCCCGGCGCGGCGACCGGCGGGCGGCGCAGCGCGGCGGCGACGTCGAACTCGATGCCTACAACGCCTATCTCGCCAACCTCAATCGCATGGACAAGGGCGAGTAGCCTGACGGTCACGGCATCCTATCCTCCCCATCGGCTCCGGTTGCCCGAAGGTAGCCTGGCTTTCGGGGGAGTCGAGCATCACCGCGCCAAAGTTGCAGCTCTCGGGGATCGGCGCGTGCTTGGATGCTCAGGAAGGCGAGTTCAGTTGACGGAAGACACGCGTATGCGCGGGGGGCGAAGCCTGGCCGAGGAGCTCGAGAGCTACCTCGGTGAATGGTCCGGGCGTACCGGGATCGTCGTGGAGACCTGGGCGTTGCCCACCGTCGATGTGCCGTCACGCATCGCCCGCGGGGTGCTGGTCGTGATCAGGGAGGCCCTCGACAACGTCGAGCGCCACAGCGGCACCACGACGGTGTCCATCGCGGTCACCGTGGGGAAGAGCGGACTGAAGCTGACCGTCAGCGACCACGGCAACGGTTTCTCGCTCAACCAGGCCGCGCGCGGCATCGCCCGCATGCGGGCCTCGATGGCCGAGCTGGGCGGCAGCCTGTCGGTGACCAGCGTGCAGGGCGAGGGCACGACCGTATCGGGGATCGTGCCCAGGCGTTAGGGGAGCGTCAGGATCTCGCTGCCGCTGTCGGTCACCAGGATCGTGTGCTCGAACTGGGCCGTACGCTTGCGGTCCTTGGTCACCGCGGTCCACTTGTCGGGCCAGATGTCGTACTCGATCGTGCCCAGCGTCAGCATCGGCTCGATCGTGAACGTCATTCCCGGCTTCAGCTCCACCTGCAGCGACGGGTCTTCGTAGTGCGGCACCATCAACCCCGAGTGGAACGTGGTGCCGATGCCGTGCCCGGTGAAGTCGCGCACGACGCCGTAGCCGAAGCGCTTGGCGTAGGCCTCGATCACCCGGCCCACCACGTTGAGCTGACGGCCGGGCGCCACCGCCTTGATCGCGCGCATCATCGCCTCGCGGGTGCGCTCGACCAGCAGCCGCGACTCCTCGTCCACGTCACCGACCAGGTAGGTGGCGTCGGTGTCACCATGCACGCCGCCGATGTAGCCGGTGATGTCCACGTTGACGATGTCGCCGTCGCGCAGCACGGTGTCGTCGGGGATGCCGTGGCAGATCACCTCGTTGATCGAGGTGCACAGCGACTTGGGATAGCCGCGGTAGCCCAGCGTGCTGGGATAGGCGCCGTGGTCGATGAGGAACTCGTGGCCGATCCTGTCGAGCTCGTCGGTCGTCACGCCGGGCCTGACGTGCTTGCCCACCTCCTCGAGGGCCTGCGCGGCGATCCGGCCGGCGACGCGCATCCTCTCGATGAGCTCGGGCGTCTTGACGTCGGACTCGCCCGTCTTGGGATGCTTCTTGCCGACGTACTCCGGCCGTTGGATCGCGGCGGGCACCTTACGCATGGGCGAGACTCGCCCGGGCTGGAGCAGTGTCGTCATGAAACCTGAGTCTACGGGGCATCATTGGTGGCGTGAGCGATGGCCAGTGGTGGTTCTGCCTCAAGCACATGCGTGTCGAGCCCGAGCAGGGCTGCCCGAACAAGGACCGCATGGGCCCCTACGCGACCGAAGAGGAGGCCGCGGGGGCCCTGCAGCGCGCGGCCGAACGCAACAAGGCGTGGGACGAGGCCGAGCGGGACGACTAGGGCACGATCGCGTAGGCCCGCACGGGGAAGGTCCCCAGGCCGGCGATCATCGGCGGCGCCGCGTGGAAGCGGAAGCCGTCGTCCGGCAGCGTGCCCAGCCCCGTCATGTGCTCCACCAGCGGGATCCCGGCCGCCAGGAACCTCGTGTGGGCCGGCCGCTCGCCGCGTGGCGGGGTGGCGTCCATGTTCAGGGAGTCGATCCCGACCAGCGCCGCGCCCTGCTCGGCCAGCCAGCCGGCCGCCTCGGGCTCCAGGTAGGGGTGGCCGGCGAAGTAGTCCTCGGTGCCGAAGTGGCGGTCCCAGCCGGTGTGCAGCAGGACGGCCTTGCCGTACACCTCCCGATCTTTCACGAGATCCAGCCCCACGGACGGCAGCCCCTCGGCGCGGACCACCAGCCCGGGCAGGTCCACCAGCCTGTCCAGCGGGAACTCCGACAGGTCGGAGCCGTCGGGGTAGCGGTGGAAGGGCGTGTCCACGTACGTCCCGGTGTTGGTGGCCAGGGTGATCATGCCGATGGTGAACTCGGTGCCAGGGGCGTAGACCTGCTTGGAATCCTCCCTGCTCAGGTGCACGCCGATCTCCGGGGCCGGGATGCCGGGATATGTCACCATCCCGTGGGTGATGCGGTGGCTCAGCTCGACGATCATTGGGAAACTCCCTGACGAGTGGCGGTGCCCAGCTTGATGACGGTCGCGATGCCGATCGCGGCCCACACCAGGTTGAGCCCGGCCGACGGCCACGCGGCGTTGTAGGCGCTGTTGACCATGAGGCTGACCGCGCCGACCAGGTTGATGAGCTGGTACGGCAGGCCGTCACCCGACATCCGGGACGACGACACCATGCCGTAGCCGAACAGCAGTAGCGCGGCGCCGATCCAGCCGACTGCCGCAAGCAGGAAGTCCATGGGGGCCATTGTCCGGATTCGGACCCCTGAAGGGCAATTAAAGAAAGCTAACGTGGCGCGTAAGCTGACCTGCATGGACATCGACCCCCGGCGCCTGCGTGTCCTGTACGAGGTCCACCGCCGTGGCGGTGTCATGCGCGCCGCAGAGGCGCTCTTCCTGACGCCCTCGGCCGTCTCCCAGCAGCTCGCCCAGCTGGAACGCGAGGTCGGTCTGGCGCTCATCGACCGCTCGCAACGCCGCGTGTCGCTCACGCCCGCCGGACGCGTCCTGGCCGGCTACGCGGAACGGGTGGAGGACGAGCTTGCCGAGGCCAAGCGGGAGCTCACCCGCTTCACCGAGCGGCTGGCCGGTCCCGTCAGGATCGCCGCGTTCCCCACGGTGATCAAGCACATGCTCGTGCCCGCCATGCGCGACCTGGCGGTCAGGCATCCCAAGATCGCGCCGACCATCCACGAGGTGTACGGCCAGCCCGCGCTCCAGGAGCTCCGCCTCGGCGCGGTCGACGTGCTGATCACCGAGCACGACATGGGGCTGCCGGCGCTGGCCCAGCCGTCGCTGGCGACCCGGGCGCTCTACGTGGACGAGTACCGCATCGTGGTGCCGCCCGGCTGGCCGCTCCCGAAGGAGATCGACGACCTGGCCGACACGCCGTGGGTGGCGGGGGAGCCCGACCAGGCCTGCGGTCAGGCCCTCGACCGCCTCGCCGGGCTGCACGGCTTCGCCCCCCGCAAGGTCCACGTGATCACCGAGTTCGGCCCGACGCTGGCGCTGGTGGCGGCCGGTCACGGTGTGGCCATCGTGCCCGGGCTCGCGCTCCTCGACGTGCCGGAGGGGGAGGTGCAGGTCAGCGAGGTACGCAACGTCGGAGCCCGCCGCCTCGCCGCGGTCACCCGCATCAGCCGTACGGGCTCGGGCGAGCCGGATCCCGTCCAGGCCGTCGTCATCGCCGCCATCGAACAGGCCACCCTCAACCTCGGCCAATCCCTCGAAGCCCACCTCACCCCCGCCTCGGTGGAGCCCTGACCGGGCGCTGTCCCAGGCGCCGGTGCACGCGAAAGTCGGCGGCCCGCCGTACAAGATCCGTAGAGCAGGGTCAGTCGGGGAGGGCCGGGCCGCTGACCTTGTCGAGGAGGCGGGCGAGGCGCTCGCGGAGGGTGGGGCGCTGGGCGATCTCGCCCGCGGCGGCGCTGACCAGGTGCTGCGCGCCGTCGAAGGTGACCAGCCCGTGCTCGGGCACCGCGATCGCGTCGTGCGCCAGCCCGACGAGCTCGGCGTCCCCGCTCTCGAGTGCGAGGATCGTCGCCCCGGTACGGCGCGCGTCGTCGACCCGCTCGAGCAGCGGCACCGGCGCCTTCTGCTCCGCCACCACGAACAGCGTCTCCCCGCGGGCCGCCTGCTCGAGGCGGTCGAGGCCGATCCGCAGATGGGCGGGCGCGTCGGCGGGCGGCTGCCAGCGCACCAGGGTGGGCGTCAGCTGGGTCAGCCCGGACAGCCTGGCCTCGTCGCCGAGGTGCGCGGTGAGGTGCCAGGGTTCGTCGTCGGGCGTGCCGACCAGCAGCAGCCCGCCGGGGGACCGGGTGGTGCGCAGCGCGAGACCCAGCTCGCGGGTGCGCTCCAGCCAGCCGGTGTCGGTGAGGAGCTCGCGGAGGAAGGCGACCGACCCTGAGTCCATGCCGTCCATGATGGTTCACTTCGGGCCTTGACAAGGTGTTACTCGCGGGTAACGATCGGCTCGCGGCGCCGCCCTCCCACGAGTGGTCCCCCACGAGAGGGGCGGCACATGAGATTACGTAGATTACGTGTCCGCGTCAGCCTGTCCGCCATCCTGCTGCTGATCCTGTCGCTCGTCGCCATCCCCGCCCGCGCCGCCGCGCCCGGGGATGTCATCTCCGCCCAGCCCACCACCGTCTACGCGTTACCCGGCAAACTGCTCGAAGTCCCGGTCAACGCCTGGCACCTGCTCTACACCTCCACCTCCGCCACCGGCAACGCCAACGCCGTCTCCGGCACGCTGCTCGTGCCCAAGGCCTCCTATCCGCTCGGCCGGCGCCCCATCATCGGGTACGCCGTCGGCACCCACGGGCTCGGCGACCAGTGCGCGCCCTCGGTCAGCATGAGCCAGGGCACCGAGGCGGAGCTCGCCCTGGTCAGCCTCTTCCTGCTCAAGGGCTTCGCCGTGGCCGTCACCGACTACGAGGGCCTCGGCACGCCCGGCGAGCACACCTACATGGCCGGGATCTCGCAGGGCCACGCCGTGCTCGACTCGATCAGGGCCGCGACCCGCGTCTCGGGAGCCGGGCTGTCCGACCGCGCGCCGGTGGCCGTCATGGGCTACTCGCAGGGTGGCGCGTCGGCCGCCTGGGCCGCCCAGCTGCAGCCCTCCTACGCACCCGAACTGCGGCTCAAGGGCGTGGCCGCCGGCGGTGTCCCCGCCGACCTGCACGCCGTCGCCGACCACCTCGACGGCTCGGCCAACTTCGGTCTGGGCGCCGCGGCCGGGGTCGGTCTGGACGCCGCCTATCCCGAACTGCGCCTGGTCGACGACCTCAACGCCCGCGGGCGCGCCCTGCTGGCCGACGCGGCCGATGACTGCGTGGGCGACCTGAGCAAGCTCGCCGGGCTGCGCTTCTCCGACCTGAGCACGGTGGACCTGCTCAACCAGCCCAAGTGGCTGGCCCGCCTGTCGGAGAACCGCCTCGGCGCCCAGCCGCCGCACGTGCCGCTCTTCCTCTACCACGCGCAGGGGGATGAGATCATCCCGCAAGAGATCGGTTCCACGCTGCGCTCGGAGTACTGCCGCGCCGGCGTCACCGTCCGCTGGACCTCGCTGCCCGCACCCAGCCACGTCCTCGGCGCGGTCGAGGGCGGCCCGCTGGCCATCGAATGGCTGGCCCTCCGCATCCTCGGCCTCCCCGCCCTGTCCAACTGCTGACCGCGCTCGTCATATCCCCGGGCCCCTGGTGCTCTTTCATGGTCCTGTACGGCAGGCCGCCCCAACCGGCCGCCCTCCGCACTTCGGCCAGGGGCCCGCGCCCGGCGCTTCCGGCGAGTCGAGGACGCTCTCCCGCCGCCACGACTCCGCCCCACCCCAGTACCGGGGTACCCGGACCGGCTCACGGAACGAGGCCCCGGTACCGGGGGTACGCGGGGCGGGCCGCCGTACGTAGACCCCAACCCCGGTACTGGGGCTCCCGCGCTGGGCCGCCGTACGAAGGCGGGAAAAGGTGATCTGGCATGATCTGACCCATGACTGACGTGAGCGGGCTTTCGGTAGGCATCCTGGGCGGAACGGGTGATCAGGGGAAGGGGCTGGCGCGGAGGTTCGCGCTGGCGGGGCACCCTGTGGTGATCGGGTCGCGCAACGCGCAGCGGGCGCAGGACGCCGCCGACTCGATCGGTTCCGGCACCCGGGGCGCCGAGAACCACGTGGTCGCCACCGAGACCGACATCGTGATCGTGGCCGTGCCGTACGAGGGGCACAAGGCGCTGCTGGAGTCCCTGCGCACCGAACTGGCCGGCAAGATCGTCGTCGACTGCGTCAACCCGCTCGGCTTCGACAAGCAGGGAGCGTACGCGCTGAAGGTCGAGGCGGGAAGCGCCGCCCAGGAGGCCGAGCAGGTCCTGCCCGACAGTCGGGTGGTGGCCGCCTTCCACCACGTGTCGGCCGTGACGCTGCTCGACCCCGAGGTGGACAAGATCGACCTGGACGTGCTCGTGCTGGGCGACGACCGCGAGGCCACCGACCTGGTCCAGGCGCTGGCCGCCGTCATTCCCGGCGTGCGCGGCATCTACGGCGGGCGGCTGCGCAACGCCCACCAGGTGGAGGCGCTGACCGCCAACATCATCGCGGTGAACCGCCGCTACAAGGCCCACGCCGGCATCCGGATCACCGACGTCTGACGTCCAAGCACGTCAAAACACAGGGGGAGCCAGGCCCGGGAGGGCAGGG
This sequence comes from Nonomuraea sp. NPDC050536, assembly GCF_044457685.1. Classification (NCBI taxonomy): domain Bacteria; kingdom Bacillati; phylum Actinomycetota; class Actinomycetes; order Streptosporangiales; family Streptosporangiaceae; genus Nonomuraea; species Nonomuraea sp. NPDC050536. Next base: position 550,538 of record NZ_JBITHD010000003.1, on the reverse strand, counting down.
CTCCCCCTTCGTCATGTCAAGGCTGGAGCCCATACTCATTGGATTTCCCCCGGTCAAGGCGGTGGACAATCACCACATGCCTGGTTAAGGTACAAAATATTAGAGTTCTACCGGGGGGCTCTTTTGGCTTTTCAGCGACTCAAAGACAACTTCGAATTGGTGGCCAAATACGGCGACACGGTGCCGCTGTATTTATTCTCCGATCTGTTCCTGCGCGCACCCGAGCTACGGGAAATGTTCCCGCTCACCATGCGCAACCAGCGGGCACGGCTGATGACCGCGCTCGCCTTCGCCGTCGAGCACGCGGGCGACATCCCCGAGATCACCCCCTACCTGCACCGCCTGGGGCGCAGTCACCGCAAGTTCGGTGCCGAGCCCGAGCACTACACGCAGTGGGGCGCCAGCGTGGTCGGCACGATGCGGCGCTTCTCGGGACCCGTGTGGAACGCGGAGCTGGAGGCCGAGTGGCACCGTTTCCTGGGGGAGATCACGCGGGTGCTGGTGGAGGGCGCTCAGCTCGACGCGGCCACGCGCCCCGCGCGGTGGACCGCCGAGGTGATCAGCCATGAACGGCGGGCCGTCGACACGGCGGTGCTGCGCCTGCTGATCGACCGCCCCTATCCATATGTGCCAGGCCAGTCGGCGCCCGTGGAAGTGGCTCGCCGGCCGAATACGTGGCGTTATTATTCGATGGCCAACATGCCGCGCCAGGACAATACGATCGAGCTGCACGTGAAAGCGTCCGGCGTGGTAAGCCAGACACTTGTGCGCCATTTACAGGAAGGCGACACGATAAAGCTCGGCGCGCCGGTCGGCACGCTCACGCTCAATCCCACCACGGGCAGAAATCTGCTGCTGATAGCGGGCGGCACGGGTTTGGCGCCGATCAAGGCGATTCTCGAACACGTCACCCGGCTGCCGGTGCCGCCCTGGGTCAGCCTGTTCTGCGGCGCCCGCGAGCCGGAGGGCCTGTACGACCTGGCCGCGCTGCGCACCTGGGCGGCCCGCTACTCCTGGCTCAACGTCACCCCGGCGCTGTCGGACGTGCTCGATCCCGACATGGCGCCCTCGGGCACGGCCGGCGAGGTCGTCGGCCGCTACGGCCGCTGGGACGGTTACGAGGCCTACATCTGCGGGCCGCCGGCCATGGTCGACGACACGGTCGGGCGGCTGCGCGCCAACGGCTTCAACGACACCCGCATCCACCTGGAACGATTCGCCGGCACGGTGGCCACGCCGCCACAGAGGTTCGCATCATGACTGACAACGTGGAGCAGTTCCACGCCAAGTTCTCCGCCCCCGCCGAAGACGTGGTGCCCTGGCAGGAGCCGGGGCAGAACGGCCACAAGGAGACGTGGGAGGAGCCGCAGTGGGACGAGCCACGGGCGACGGCCGAGCCCTGGGAGGCGCGCACCGCCGACTGGCTCACCCCCGCGCAGTTGCGGTCCGTGGTGTTCCGCCGGGCCGCTTTCGGCAAGCGCGGCCTGGACGAGCAGCAGGTCAACGCCTTCCTCGACCGCGTCGAGCAGGAGCTGACCGTGCTGCTGCAGGAGAAGCGGGCCCTGGAGGCCGAGGTGACCCGCCTGCGCGAGTACATCGCGGGCACGTCTCCAGCGGAAACGCCGCCCCAGCCGGCCCCGCAGGAGGAGCCGGTCGGGAAGGAGCTTGACACCAAGCAGGAGGAGCACGTCCCCGTGCAACAGGCGGTGAGCCGGGTCCACGAGGCGCACGTCTACGCGGCGAGCATCCTGTCTCAGGCCCAGCAGACCGCCGACCAGTACATGCAGGAAGCGCAGCAGTACAGCAGGGAACTGGTCGAGGACGCCCGCCGTCGCCGCGCCGAGCTGCTGGCCAGGGCGGTCGAGCAGGGCGAGGACGAGCAGGCCGAGCACCTCAGGGCCACCAACCGCCACTACCGCGGCAACCTGCGTGACTCGCTGCGCGTGGTGCTGGCCAACCTGGAGGAGTGGGAGAGGACCGAGCTCACTGGGCTGTCAGAGCGACAGAAGGAGGAACCCGGGCAGCCCTGATCGCCGGGTAGATCCCGGCCAGCGCCCCGATCAGCAGCGTCGTCCCCAGCGCCCCGCCCAGCGCCCACATCGGCACCACGGCGGGCAGCGCGTTGACGCCCGCGTAGCCGAACGTGGCCAGCGCCCCTCCGGCCACGCCGAAGGCCCCGCCCGCCACGGACAGGATCAGCGCCTCCACCAGGAACTGCGTGCGCACCTGCGCGCGGGTGGCCCCCAGCGAGCGGCGCAGCCCGATCTCCTTGCGCCGCTCAAGCACCGCCACGACCATCGTGTTGGCCACCCCGACCGCGCCCACGAACAGCGCGACCGCGCCCAGCCCCAGCATCAGCCCGGTGAACGCGCCTGCCGCCGCGGCCTTGGCCTTCAGCGCGTCCGACGGGCGGCTCACCTTGGCGTCGCTTGGCCGCTCCGGGCTGACGGTCCTGGCCAGCGCGTCCCGCACGATCTCCACGCTCTGGTCGTCCGACCGCTCGTAGACCGTGGTCGGATGGCCGTCGAAGTTCAGGTACTCCTCGGCGGCGGGGAACCCGACCAGCGCCGACCGCTCGATCTCCTCGGCCAGCGGCATCCGGTCCAGGATCCCGATCACGGTGAACCACCGGTCGCCGATCCAGACCTGGGCGTCCGGCGCGGTGAGCCCGAGCCGCTCGGCCGCCACGGATCCCAGCACCACCGCCGGGTGCCGCTCGGTCGCCGCGTTCAGCCAGGTCCCCGAGCGGACTTTGCCGTCCAGCGTGCCGAGCAGGTCCAGGCTGGTGGCCTGCACGCTGATGCCGAGCGAGACCTGGCTGGAGATCAGGTCGTTGCGCCTGACCGTGGCCTTGGTGTCGCCGGTCTGGCCGGTCTCGCGCACCCCGTCGATGCGCAGTACGGCTGCCGCCGCCCCCTTGGGCAGCTTGACCGGGTCACCGCCGAACAGGTCGTCGCCGGGGGAGACCCGCAGCAGGTTCGTGCCGAGCGCGTCGAGCTGGCGCAGCAGCCGGGCCTGGCTGGAGGCGGAGATGCCCACGACGGTCACCATGGTGGCGATGCCGACCGCGATGCCCAGAGCCGCGAGCAGCGCACGCACCGGCCTGGCGCGCAGCCCGGCGGTGCCGAGCCTGACCAGGTCGGAGGGCCGCAACCGGACCGGGCGCAGCGGCCCGCTCACGGCGTGATCCGCCCGTCGAGCACCCGCATCCTGCGCGGGCAGGCCGTGGCAACGTCCAGATCGTGGGTGATCAGCGCGATCGTGATCCCGGCCGCGTTGAGCGAGCGGAACACCGACAGCACCTCGGCGCCGGACTCGGTGTCGAGGTTGCCGGTCGGCTCGTCGGCCAGCAGCAGCGGCGGCTCGCCGGCCACCGCCCTGGCCACCGCGACCCGCTGCATCTGACCGCCCGAGAGCTGGTGCGGCCGGTGCCGCAGCCGGTCCCCGAGCCCCACCCGTTCCAGCGCCTGGGCGGCCCGCGCGCGCCGGACCCGCAGCGACAGCCCGGAGTACAGCAGCCCGTCGGCCACGTTGTCGAGCGCCGACAGTCCAGGAGCCAGGTGGAACTGCTGGAAGACGAAGCCGATGTAGCGGGCGCGCAGCGCCGACAGCTCCCGGTCCGACAGCCGGTTCACGTCGTAGCCGGCCACGCGGACCGTGCCCGAGGTGGGCCGGTCCAGGGTGCCGGCGATCTGCAGCAGCGTGGACTTGCCCGAGCCGGACGGGCCCACGATGGCCACCATCTCGCCCTGGCGGATGGTCAGGCTCACCTCGCGCAGCGCCCGCACGCTGCCGTAGGTCTTGCTGACCCGGTGGATCTCCAGGATCGGCCGGCTCATCGTCCCGCCACCGCCACCCGCATGCCCTCGGCGATGCCCTGCCCGCTCACCTCGACCCGGCCGCTGCCGAACGCGCCCGTGGTCACCGGCACCCGGCGGCCGTCGGCGAGTTCGACCCCGTAGCCGCCCTGCGGCAGGGCGAGCAGCGCCTCGACGGGGACGCTGAGCACGTTCCTGGCGCGCTGCCGCCGCAGCTCGACCGTGACGGGAGCCTCGTCGAGCGCGCCCACGGCCTTGGCCGGGACCTTGATCTCGACCTGGACCACGGCCTGGCCCTTGTCCTGGCCGTTCGACTTGACCAGTTTGGCCACCTTGGCGACCTTCGAGATCGTGCCCGTGACGGGCCTGCCCTCGGCCAGCTTGACCGTGACCTTCCTGCCCGCCCGCGCCACGTCCTGCTTGTCGGCGTCCAGGTCGATGCGGACCAGCCGCTCAGTGGTGGTGACCTCCAGCACCGGCCGCTGAGGCGCGACGCGGTCGCCCACCTCGACGCTCGTCGCGCTCACCCGGGCCGCGCCGGGCAGGAACACGACCTGTCCCGCCCCCACCCGGCCCGTGCGCTCCAGCCCGTTGTGCTTCTGCCATCTGCGTACGGCTCGCGCGGTGGCGGCGGTGAATCTGCCGTCCACGGTCACGCCCTTGCCGAAGCCGAGCGCGCGGAGGTTGCGTTCGAGCTGTTCGACGTCGGGTCCCTTCTTGACGCCATCCTCCAGGTCCCGGTAGGCGGGCAGCTCGCCGTACAGGAGGAGCTGCGGCTTGCGGTCGACGCGGTAGAGCGCCTGGCCGCGGGTGACGACGCCGCCCTCGGACGGCAGGCCGGTAACGGTGCCCGCCTGGCCGGCCTTGATCGTGCGGCCGTCGGCGAAGGTGAGCTTGCCGTCCACGCTCTCCTGGTCGATCAGGTCGCCGCGGGTGATCGCGGCGGTGGCCGTGGCGGGCGGGTGGGTGGCGGGGGCGGCGGCCTTCGCGGCGTGCGGGCCGTCGTGGAAGAACGCCCCCGCGGCGAACACACCTCCCGCGGTGACGGCCGCACCGATCGCGGTGGTCTCCAGGGCGACGATCACGCCCTTCATCGGGCCCCTCATTGCGACCCGCCGAGGCTGGGCACGAACTGGCTGCAGGCCTGCATGGCCTTCTGGAAGGAGGGGTCGTTGGGGTTGAGGTTCCAATTCTGCTGGGGCGGGTCGGGCATGTCGATGCCCTGCTTGCGCATGCACTGGGCGAACTTGACCAGCTGGTCGCGGACCTTCGGGTCGTCGTAGGGGTTGGGGAGCTGCTTGGCGTACTGCTCGCAGGCCTTCAGCGCCTTCTGCAGCGTGGCCTGGTCGCCGGTGTAGCGCCAGTTCTTGGCCTCGGGCGAGCCGGGGTCGGGCATGTCGATGCCGTTCTGCCTGATGCACTGGGTGAGCTTGGCCTGGGCGTCGGCCGGGCTGAGTGAGCCGGCGGGCCCGGGCGTCCGTGGACGTGTCTGTGTCTGCTGTACGGCGGGCCGCTGCGTGCCTCCGGCGATCGCGATGGCGATCGGGTGCCGGGAATCGCGTTGCGTGCAGCCGGCCACCAGCAGCATCACCATCGCCGCCACCAGGCAGGTGATCTTACGCATGTCCCCCTGTTTCCCCCTACGTCACGTGATCGGTGCGCGCCGCCCGGTCCAGTCGAAGGTCCTGCCGGTCGCCACGTTCACCACGAGCGCGGTGACGAACAGGCCCGCCACCGCCGGCCAGGTGGCCGACAGCCTGCCCAGGTAGGCGGCGTCGAAGACGAAGTCGTTGAGCTGCGCCAGCGGGTTGAACGTGGTGATCTGGTACAGCCACGGCGCCACCCCCTGCCAGCCCTCGCGCGGCACCCCCATGCCGCTGGTGAGGAACAGCAGGACGAAGATCGTCGGCGCGGCCACCCTGGCGCCCGACTCCGGCAGCCGCAGCCCGCCGAGCAGCAGCCCCACGCTGAACGTGCAGTAGGCCACCACGACCAGCGCCCCCGCGAAATACAGCGGATGCCAGGTTCGCGGCGCCCCGTAGATCGCGAACGTCACGGCCACGAACAGCGCCACGCTCGCCACCACCAGCGCCGCCGCCACGGCGACCTGGGCGGCGATGAAGCCGCCGTCCGTCAGGGGAGTACGGCGCAGCCGCCGCAGCATCCCGCTGGCCCGGTCGCCCGAGACGTTCAGCGCGATGACCACGATCCCGACGGAGGCCGCCACGGTCCCTGCCATCTCGGCCGCCAGCCGGTCGATCACCCTGATGCCGGGCATGGCGCCGAACTCGATCGTCGGCAGCGAGAAACCGATGAAGAGCATCAGCAGCAGCCACACCACGAACGGCAGCGCCACCGAGGCCAGCCACGCCACCGGCGTCCTGGCCAGCAGCACCAGCTCGCTCCGCGCCAGGATCCACGCCGCCCGCAGCGGCCTGCTCTCCGGCGCGCCCGTCGCGGTGCTCACGAGCCCTGCTCCAGCGCCGCCGGAACCTCGCTGGGGCCGACCAGGCGTCCGGTCAGCGTGAGGGGTTCCCGATCGCGCGCGGCCTCCTGACGCCCCTCGGCGGACAGGACCAGGTAGGCGTCGCGCAACGACGTCGGGCGGACGCGGTTGCCGTTGATGCCGGGCAGGTCCCTGGCCGCGCGCTCCAGGGCGGGACGCTCGCCGTACAGGTAGGTCGAGGAGGAGCCGCGCAGCACCTGGACCTCGGGCGGCTCGCCGACGCGGACCTGCGACGGGACGCGCAGCACCCAGTCGGCGCCGAGCAGCCCGAGCAGGCGCGACGGCTCGGCCTCGGCCAGCACCCGGCCGGCGCGCAGCAGCACCACGCGATCGGCCAGCCGTTCGGCCTGGGCCGGGTCGTCCAGCATGAGGCACACCGCGCCGTAGCCGGCGCTCAGCTCGGCGATCACCCGCTCGATGCGGTCCCTGCTGCCGTCGCGCAGGCCGCCCATCGGGTCGTCGAGCACGACCAGCTCCGGATTGCCCGCCAGCGCCAGGGCCACCTGCGCCCGCCGCCGCTGCCCCTCGGTCAGCGCGCCGAACCGCCTGCCGAGCAGCGTGCCCAGGTCCAGCAGGTCCACCAGATGCGCGGGCAGGCCGCGCGTGCCGTACAGGCCGGCGAACAGCGCCAGCGCCTCGCCGACCTTCATCCGTGCCGGCGGGTCGTCGTCGCGCAGGCTCACGCCCACGCGGCCGTTCGGCTCGACGTGACCGGCGTCCGGCTCGCGGGAGCCCGCCACGCACTCGGCCAGCGTGGTCTTCCCGCTGCCAGGCGGTCCGGCCACGCACACGACCTCGCCCCGCCGTACGGTGAACGACACGCTCGCCAGCACGCCCGCCTCCAGATCCGACACCCGGAGCAGCGGCGTCATGACGGGCCCCGCCGGTGGAAGGCGTCGGCGATCGTGGCGCCCAGCTCCAGGTAGGTGTCGCGGGTCCGCGGGCGCAGCAGGTCCAGGTCGACCTCGTAGCCCTCCTCCAGGTGCGGGTCGAACGGCACGCCGACCACCGCCCGGCAGCGCTTGGAGAAGTGCCCCTTGAGCTCGTCCACGTCGACGGCGTTCTTGCGGAGGTTCTTGATCGCCGACAGCACCACCACGGCGTTGGTCGCCAGCGGGCGGTGGCCGTGCGCCTGCAGCCAGTCCAGCGTCGCCGAGGCCGAGCGGGCGCCGTCCACGGTGATCGGGCTGACCAGGATGATCTGGTCGGCCATCGCCAGGATCGCGCTCATCGCCGAGTGCAGCATGCCTGTGCCGCAGTCGGTGATCGCGATCGAGTAGAACTGGTCGAGGATCTCGGCCACGGCCGCGTAGTCGTTGGCGTTGAACGCCTCCGAGATCGCCGGGTCCCTGTCGGAGGCGAGCACCTCCAGCCTGGACGGCGCCTGGGAGGTGTAGGAGCGGACGTCGGCGTAGCGCCTGATGCCGGCGCGGTCGTTGAGCAGGTGGCGGATCGTGGCGGGCGACTCCAGGCGGAGCTTGTCCGACAGCGTGCCACGGTCCGGGTTCGCGTCGACGGCGATGATCCGGTCGCCGCGCTGGGCGGCCAGGGTCGAGCCGAGGGCGATCGTGGTGGTGGTCTTGCCGACGCCGCCCTTGAGGCTCATCACCGCGACCCTGAAATGGCCCTTGGCCACCGGCTGGCGGATGCGCTCGACCAGGTCGTGGCGGTGGCGTTCCAGCTTGGAGGGAGGCGGGTGGATGAGGCCGCCGGTCACCTGGTAGACCAGCCTGCGCCAGCCGCCGGCGGGCGGGCGCCTGCGGTTGCGGAGCAGGCGGTCGGGGCGCAGGCTCTCCGAGGTCGTGTAGTCGGGAGGCTCCGCGTCCGCGGGCAGCTCCTCGATCCCGATCTCGGGTGGCGCCGCCACGGTCCCGTTCCACGACGGCTCGGGGTCCGCGGTCTGCGGACGGTCGGCCGTACCCAGGTCGGTGTCGGTGCTCGCCGCGGCGAAATGGCCTAAGCGGCGTGGCTGGGGGATCACCGGTTGCTCGGCGGAATCCGGCCAGCCGGGACCCGGCTGCCACGGCAGCACCGGCGGGCTCTCCCCGTCGACCGCCGCCGGGTTGGGCGGTGGGAACCGGAGGGCGCGCTCCTGGTCCGGATCGAGCACCCGGCGCGGCGCGTCACGCCGCACCCACTGGGTGGTCTTGCTCTGATCGTAGGCCGCCGACTCGTCGGCCGAATCAAACACCCCGTCGTCTTCAGGTTCGCCGTGCATAGTGCCCCGTTCGCCCTCTTACTGACTCGCATCGGCTGCTTCCTGAGTTCACTCCATGGTTAACAACGTAGCAAGCCTCATTGCCAAACTAAAGACCCATATATCACCTTAAAGCGCGATCGACAATTATCGTGACCGCGACATAAGGGACATCGAGCTCGATAGTCACACTGGTTCCCGCACTTACCCGATCCCAACCGCGCTCGCGCGAATTGTCGTCAACTTGCCATTGTGGCGTGCGTTATAGCAGGTCAGAGGCGAGATTCAGGCTATCTGGAGCCCCAGCGTCCGCCAATGGGTGCCAAGTCTTGCAGATTGACAGACGTATTCACTGGTGTTTGCATGATGCCTCAAATGGGCTAGTCGGGGAAAAGTCATATACTAGCCCGCCAACTTCGCATGTCACATCAAACAGCCAACCAAGGCACGAAGCGGACATATCTCCAACGGGGTGTGTGACTCGGAAGTGGTGGTTGCACTGAGCATGAAACCGATGCTGCAGGCAGAGAACTTAACGAAACGATACGGGCCGGTGCTTGCGGTGAGTAACGCGAGCTTTGCCATCAGATCGGGCGCGATAACCGGATTCCTCGGGCCGAACGGCGCAGGGAAATCCACCACGATGCGGCTGTTCCTGGGGCTCGACCACCCCACGTCGGGCGCCGCGCTGATCGACGGGAAACCCATCCACGACTGGCCGGTGCCGGCCCGCAAGGTGGGCGCCGCGCTGGACACGCAGTGTGCCCACCCCGCCCGCCGGGCCATCGACAGCGTGCGCTGGGCCACCAAGCTGGCCGAGGTTCCCACCAGCCAGGCGGAGGTGCTGCTCGACCGGGTCGGTCTCACTGAAGTGGCAGGTCAACGGGCCGGCCGCTTCTCGCTCGGCATGCGTCAGCGCCTGGCCCTGGCCATCGCGCTGGCCGGCAACCCGGAGATCGTCATCCTGGACGAGCCGATGAACGGCCTCGACCCGGAGGGCATCGTCTGGATGAAGGGGCTGCTGCGCCAGTTCAGGGACCAGGGGCGGACGGTCTTCGTCTCCAGCCACCTGCTGGCCGAGCTGGAGGATCTGGTCGACGACCTGGTCGTCATCGCGCAAAGCAAGATCATCGGAAGTGGCTCGGCGGCGGCGTTCATCGAACGCTTCCAGGCCGACACGATCTCCGTCATGTCCGACAAACCGCAGGCCCTCGGCGCGGCCGTGGTCAGGGCGGGCGGCCAGGTGCTGGACGGCAACGGACAGCGGATGCAGATCAGCGGCATCACCGCCGAGCAGCTCGGCGCGCTGGCCCGCGACGAGAACGTGGCCATCTTCGGCCTCACCGAGGAACGCAGCCTGCACCGCGCCTTCGCCAACGCCACGGTCGACCGGGCCGAGATCAAGGGGGAGGTGGGCTAGCGCGATGAACTTCGGAAACGTCGTCTCCGCGGAGGTCATCAAGATCCGCACGGTTCCGTCCTACCTGATCGCGGCGCTGGCGGCCGTGCTGCTGTGCGGGCTCGGCGCGCTGTCCATCGCCGGCGCGGTCGACGCCCAGGGCCACGTGCCGCTCGTGGCACGCGGCGACGCGTCCGCCGCACAGGGTTCGTCGGTGGCCGTCATCGCGATCCCGTCGGACATCCTGCTCTATCTGCTGATGGTGATCGGCGTGCTGATCGCCACCGCGGACCTGCGCAATGGCACGTTCCGCATCTCGTCGATGATGGTGCCGTGGCGGGGGCGGCTGCTGGCGGCCAAGTACACCGCCGCGGCCGCCGTCGCGCTGGTGGTGTCGCTGGCCGGGCTGGTCGTCGGCTACCTCGGCGGACTCGTCGGCGCGGGCGGCGCCTTCTCGCCGTTCTCCGGTGACGGGCCGGTGGTGCTGCTGGCCATCCTGCTGGCCGCGCCGCTGGCGGCCGTGCTCGGAGTCGCGGTCGGGCTGCTCATGAAGAGCACGGCCGCCGCCGTCTCGACGCTGCTGATCTGGGGGCTGGGCGTCGAGCAGATCCTCCTGTTCGTCCTGCCCCACAACGTGGCGGCGTTCCTGCCGTTCAAGACGGTGGGGGCGAACGCCGCCATCATCGGCGTGCTGGGGCCGATCCCCGGGCTCGCGGTGTTCGCGGTGATCGTGGCCGTGGTGGCGGGCGCCGCCACCGCCGTCCACTCCCGCCGCGACCTCGCCTGAGCATCCCTTTCCGACGTCCCCGCCCTCACCCGAGGCCGGGGACGTCGCCATGTAGTGCTCCAGAAAAGGTGCTGTGAGCTGCGCAGATGGGCGGGGAAGCGGGGAGGAAGCGGCGGCTGGCCATACTCGGGACGAGTACGGCACCGCTCGGGGGATCGGCAGCCGGTGCCCGCCGCACAACACGGGGAGGTACGACGAAGTGAGCACGCCCGCCGTCGTCCCGGAGTCGTTACGGGAGATGGGCAAGCTGGTCTCGCCCTACGGATTGGTGTCGAGGCTGAGCTGGCTGCCCGTGGCCGAAGGGGAACCGAACTTCCCGATCTACTCTGGCTCGCTGGGGAACCCGGGTGCCGTGCTGAGCACGCAGGCGGGATGGGAGCACGACCCGTCGTCGGGCAACTTCGACGGCGCCGGAGGCGACCTGGACCGGGAGGTGGCCGCGCACCTGGCGGTGGCCGAGTCGCTGGAGCGGTACTCCTCCTGCGCGTGGCATCCCGATCGGCTGATCTGGGCGAGCGCGCAGGAGCTGGGGGAGGAGGCCGTCGCGCCGCAGCGGTGGCCCACCTGCTCGGCGACCGAGCTGGCCGATCCGCGGTGCGGGCTGGTGGCCAGTGATCCGCGGATTCCGATCAGGTGGGTGCGAGGGTGGTCGTTCACCCGTAACCGGCCGGTGTACGTGCCCGCCGTACAGGTGTGGCTGAAGTGTCCGCCTGAGTCGGCCGCCGAGAGGTACACGCACAACGTCTCGACCGGATGCGCGGCGCACAGTGATCCGCTGGCCGCCGTGACCAACGGCCTGCTCGAGGTGATCGAGCGGGACTCCATCAGCCTGACCTGGCTGCAGCGGCTGCGGTTGCCGCGGCTGGAGTTCGACCTGGAGGAGCTGGCGCCGCGGCATCGGGCGTTCGCGGCGCGCGGGGCTTCGGAGAACATCCGGACGCTGCTGTTCGATGCCACCACCGACCTAGGAGTGCCGGTGATCTACGGGGTGCAGCTGGCCGACCATGACCCCGAGCTGGCCCAGGTGGTGATCGCCACCTGCGAGGTCGATCCCGGCAGGGCCGTCGCCAAGCTCTTTCGGGAGAGCGCGTCCCTGCGGATCGCGTTGCGGGCCCTGAGCGGGCAGGAGCCGACGGAGCACGGCGTGATCGGCGGGGCTCTGGAGTCGGGGCCGCTCGACCGGCGCGCACGCTTCGACTTCCTGCTGGAGGGTGAGCGGCCTGCCCATCGGCTGAGTGATCTGCCACGGCCCGGGCCCGGTGAGGAGGCGCTGCCCTGGTTGCTGGGGCGGATGCGCCACGCTGGGTGCGAGGTGGTCGTGGTGGACATCTCCACCGACGAGGCCAGGCAGGTCGGCGCCACCGTCGTCCGGGTGCTGGTGCCGGAGCTGATGCCGCTGTCGTTCGCGCACCGGGCCCGCTATCTGGCCCATCCCCGGCTGTACGAGGCGCCGCGGGCCATGGGCCACCCGGTGCACGCAGAGCCCGAGATCAACCCGCTGCCCCAGCCGTTCGCGTGAGGTGACCGTGCCCTTCCACCTGTTGATCCTCGCCGCGGGATCGTTCGGTCACGCCGTGGCCGGGCGGCTCCGCCGTACCTTCGACGCCCACGTGCTGCCCGTCGACCAGGGGACCCATCCCAGCCTGTGGCCGCACGCCGACCTGATCGTGCTGGCCACCGACCGGGAGCGGGCGCGGCTGGCCGAGGGCGTGGACTACGCGGCGCACGCCTGGCGCCTGCCGTGGTTCCCGGTGCACCTGAGCGCGACCGAGGTGCACTGCGGCCCGGTCGTCGTGCCAGGCCGTACGGCATGCCACGCCTGCTACGTCAAGCGCCGCGCCCAGCACGGCCGGGCGCCCGAGCAGGGAGAGCAGGCGCCGAGCGGATACCCGGAACACCACGTGGGCATCGCCGCCGCGTTCGCGCGGCAGGCGATCGAGGAGGCCCGCGCCGAGCCCGACCCGGGAACGCTGGGCGCCACGGTGCGCAGATTCGGCCAGGTGGACGGGATCACGCAGGCCGGCCCGGTGGTCGCGGTCGACAGGTGCCCGCGCTGCCGTACCAGGGGCGAGCAGGAGCTGTGGGAGCTGTTCGAAGGGGTGGGCGCGTGACGGGGGAATCGGTGATCACCGCGGAGACGATGGGCGCCGCGGCCAGGTACGACCCGCAGATCCGCGTCCCCGCCAGGCCCAGGGTCAGGCGCGGGCTGGTGATCGACCACCAGGACGACCAGGTCGTGGTGTCCGGCGGCCCGAAGCGGCAGCTGCTGCGCGGCCGCTCGGCCACCGACCTGCTGCCCCGGCTGCTGGCCCTGCTGGATGGCGTACGGGGCCACGCCGAGCTGGCGCTGGAGCTGGGCATCCCCGAGGAGTCGGTGTTCAAGGCGCTGTCGCTGCTGTGGACGTGCGGTGTCGTGGAGGAGGCCGCGCCTCCGGGGCCGCTGCCCGATACGGGCGACGACCTGGCCGACTTCCTGTCCCGGATGGGCGATGCGACGGGCGCCAACGCGGCCTGGGAGCAGGCGGCGATCCGCCTCGGCCACGCCCGGGTGGAGATCTTCGGCGACGCCGACGACCTGATCGCCGAGCTGGCCCCCTCGCTGCGCGTCACCCGCGCGGCGGAAGCCGTACCCGCGCAGGAGACCACGTTCGCCGTGTGGATCGACGACGGCGGTGAAGGTCCTGCGCAGGCGTGCTGGGAGCGCGGCATCCCGCTGGTACGGCTGCGCGTCACGGGGCGCACCGCAGTGCTCGGCCCGCTGGCCGACCCGCGCGTGACGGCCTGCCTGGCCTGCCGTACGGCAGGCGAGACCGACGACGACAGGACGCCGGGCGACGGCGACAGGGCGCTGGCGGTGGCGCTGTTCGCCAGGGACCTGTTCGCGTTCCTGTCGCGGGCGGTGACCGCGCCGTGGCCGATGCGCTGGCGCTCGGTGGACCTGGCGACGCTGGCACAGCAGGACACCTCGGCCGCCACCAGGCCCGGCTGCCCCACCTGCTCGGTCGCGCCGGGCCCCCTGGGCGAACCGCCGCTGGCGGCGCGGTACGAGAGCGCGATCGCGTTTCCCCCCAAGGAGTACGCCGACATCAAGGCCCACCAGATGCACTACAAGCCCTCGAACATGGCGCTGCAGCGCATCGCGCCGTCCTGGCCGGTGGCGCGGCGGGTGGAGCTGCCGCCGCCCGACTTCGACCTGCTCGCCACCCCCTCACCCGGCAAGCTGGACGCCGACCGGCTGTCGCTGCTGCTGGCCGTCACGGCGGGCATCCAGGCCGACAGCCCGCAGCGGCTGTTCCGTTGGACGGCCAGCGGAGGCAACATCGGGTCCGTCGTGGCGTATCCGGTGGTCCGCGACGTGCCCGGCCTGGACCCGGGAATCTACGGCTACGCCGCCACCGACCATCGGCTGGCCTGGTTGTCCAGTGCCGAGCTGCCCGGCGACGGCCCGGCGAGCCTGGTGCTGACCGGCGACTTCAACAAGGTGGCGCGCAAGTACGCCGCGTTCGCGCTGCGCATCGTGTTGCTCGACAGCGGCTGCGCGCAGGCCACCTGCCGCCTGGCCGCCCGCGCGCTCGGCCTCGACCTGGCCCTGCGCCCGCGCTGGGACGACGACGCGATCGCCGAACTGCTCGGCGTCGATCCCGACACCCACCCGATCACCGCCGTGATCGACCTGGGAGGCACCCGGTGACCAACGCGCACACCCTCGCCGCCGAACTCATCCAGGCCTTCCGCGTGCATGCTCGGCGAACCAGGAGTCCCGAGGCCGTGAAACCCGAGGCTGTGGGGCCTGCCGTACGAGCTGAGCCGATCACAGGTGAACGGACGGATCTGCTCAGCACGCTGGCCAGGCGGCGTTCGCAGCGGTTCTTCGAGCCCGGCCCGATCCCCGCGGGGCTGCTCGCGGGCGTCATCGACAGCGGGATCACGGAGGACGAGTCCGCCTGGCCAGGCGAGCAGGAACTGCAGACGGACGTGGTCGCCGTCGCCGTCGAAGGGCTGGAGCCGGCCATGTACTCCTACGCGGCCAGGGCCTACACCCCCGTCGCGCCCCTGCCGCCGGAGCGGGAGCTGGAGAACCTGACACTGCAGGCCGAGTTCGGCAGATCCGCGGCGATCGTCTCGATCGCGGTGGATCTGAGCGGGATCGACGCGCACGGATACCGGATGCTGCTCGGGCGGGCCAGCGCGGCCGCCTACACGATGTGGCTCGACGCGGTCGCGCTCGGGCTGGCGGGCACCGTCTTCGCCGGGTTCATCCCGGCCTCCGTGCGCCGGCCGCTGCGCGCCGACGGGACCGGCCGCCACCACGTCTTCGCCCTGGCAGTTGGGCGAGAACCCCTCGAACACAGAAAGGAGTGAAAAACGTGGACAACTACCAGCTGGAGCTGTACGCGATCAGCGATTCGCTGGAGCTGGAACCCCTCGCTGAAGGCGCCTCGGCCACCGGGCCGTGCATCAACTCCGCCTCCACGGGTTCGACGGTCTCCAGCGCCTCGTGCCCGGCCTCGTCGGCCTCGTCCTTCGGATCGTTCTCCAGTTACACCTAGTCAGGAGTGAGAGATGAACCCAGAGCCCATCGAGCTCTACGCCTTCGATGACGGCTTCGACATCGAGGAACTGCCCGCGGGCAACGCGCTGGGCAGCTGGTTCTGCGCCTCCTCGGCGTCGACGGCGTCCTGCCCGGGAAGCTCGGCCGCCAGCCTCGGCTCGGCTTCGACCTTCGGCTGACGAGGAGACCCGTCATGGAAGATCTCGAACTGTACGCGTTCGACGACACGCTCGCGATCGAGGAACTGCCCGCGGGCAACGCCCTCGGCTGCTTCGCCTGCGCGACCTCGGCGTCGTCGGCGTCGTGCCCGGCGAGCTCCGCCTCCAGTTTCACCACCGCTTCCAGTTACTCGTGGTAGGTGAGCAGAAGATGGATCCCCTCGATCTGAACGCCGTCGAACTGCCCGAAGACGGGCTGGAGCTGGAGCGGTTCCGCGACGGGGTGGCGCTGGCCACCTTGAGCACGACCTCCACGCTGGGCACCGCCAGCTGCCCGAGCACCGCGGGATCGGTGATGACCGCGATGTGCTACGGCCCGTCGTGACCGATCAGGAAGCCGGCTGGGGCCGGAGACGGCCTCAGCCCTCCCCACCGGAGAGTTGATGATCAGCGAACCCAGGCTCCGCGAGGACGTCGAGCTGCTCACCGGCATGGACGACCATCCGCTGGTGTACGACCCGGCCAACGGCACCTACCACCGCATCACCCGCTCGGCCAAGGTGGTGCTCTCCCATCTGGACGGCACCAGGACCAGGGAGGAACTGCTGGCCTTCCTGGGCGAGCGGGGCGGCAGGAGGGAGGAGCTGGAGGCGTTTCTGGCGAGCCTGGAGCAGAGCGGGCTGCTGGTCGGCTCGCAGCGGGATCCGGAGAAGAAGAAGCGGATCCGCACCTCGATGTTCATGCCGCGGATCATCCTCACCCGCGCCCTGCCGGGCCTGCTCGAACCGCCGGCCGCGGTGCTGCGCCGGGTCGACCCGCGGGCGCTGGTGGTCCTCGCGTCGCTGGGCGCGCTGGTGGGCTTCCCGCTCGGGGTGTACACCTTGGTGCACTCGCCGCCGCCGTTCGAGCATCTCGGCGGCGCGCCGTTCATCGTGGCCGCGATCCTGCAACTGCTGTCTGTGGTCGTGCACGAGAGCGCGCACGCGCTGGTCGCCCAGGTGCTCCGGGTCCCCGTCCGCGGGCTGGGCGTGGCGCTGCTGTTCTACTTCCTGCCGTTGGCCTTCGTCGACCGCACCGACGCCTACCGCCTGCGGGGCCGCGGCGGGAGGGTGGTGCTGGCGCTGGCCGGAGTGATGAGTGACGGCTGGCTCACCGGCGTCAACGCGGTCGTCGCGCTCACCGCGCACGGGTTCGTGCAGCACACCTCGCTGTTCCTGCTGGGCTTCCAGCTCGTCGGGCTGGTGATCAACCTCAACCCGCTGCTGCCCAGCGACGGCTACACCGCGATCGAGGTCGCCACCGGGCTGGTCGACCCGCGCGGCAGGGCCTTCACGCTGCTCGGCAACCTCGTCGTGCCGCGCCCGCTGCCGCCGTACCTGACCAACCTGCCGCGCCGCGCGCGCCTGGCCTACCTGGCCTACGGGCTGATCTCCACCACCTACGTCTGCGTGCTCGCGCTGTCGATGCTGTCGGCGCTGCCATGGATCGTGCAGGGCATCGTGGCCTCGGCGGGCCGATGAGGGGCGTCCCCGGCCGGATCTCCGGCCCCGTGCTGGCCCGCGTCGCCGGACTGCCCGCCGACGTGCTGGACCTCGTCGGCATGCCCACCCGCGACCTGCTCGACGAGCTCGCCCGCTGCAGGGAGGAGCTGGAACGGCTCGCGCCCGCGCTGGTGGACGCGCTGTTCGAGCTGGTGCCGCTGCTGGACGACGACGTGCCGCTGCGCCGCCGGGTGCTGGCGGGCAAGCGCGCGGTCAACAGGCTCGCCCCGCTGCCGTGGGACGACGACGTCGTGGCCCGCGTCCGCGCGCGGCTGCCCGGCGGGCTCGTCGAGGAGTGGATACGGCTCACCGCCGGGGGCGCCGAGCTGACCGCCAAGCTCGCCACCCACCTGGCCGCCGACCGTTCCGCCGCGCTCGAGGCTCTGCGCTCCTGCCTCGACGACCCCGGCTTCGCCCGCTCGCTGGCCCTCACCGCTCCCGACTGGATCCGGTACGGCAAGCGCGACACCCCGCGGGATCGCCAGACGCTGTACTCCTACGTCTCCCGCGCGGCGGTCAAGACCAGCCCGATGTCGGGCCTGACCACGGTCGGGCTGGCCGGGGCGGCGGGCCGGGGCCGGGCGCGCAGCCGTACCGCCGCCACCCCCGCCTACCGGGAGCTGTGGCGGCTGGCCCACGCCGAGGAGACCGCCGCAGGCCTGCGCTACCGGCCCGGCCACCTGGCGGGCGACCTGTTCCTGCACAGCGCGGTCCAGGAGGTGGACGGCATCGTCTGGCGGCAGGACAGCGTGGTCGAGGCCGACCACGCCCGGCCCTGGCTCGCCAGGCTGCCCGGCGCGGAGCTGACGCTGACCGAGATCCTCGACGCCGTCGGCGGCGAACGACCCTTCGCCCGCTTCCTGCGCCTGCTGGACACCGGCGTGCTGCACCCGATCCCGCCCTGGGGCCGCGGCCAGGAACCCTTCGCGGCGCTCGGCCTGCCCCGCACCGGCCAGGTGGGTGCCGACGCCCGCGACGGCGACGTGCCCGCCCGACTGGCCGCCGTCGCCGAGGTCGGGCTGATCTACGAGGACAGGGAGACCGTTCTCGACCTGCCCGACCCGTTCGCGCTGCCGCCCGTCCGCGACGACCTGGCCGAGCTGACCGCCCGCATGCGGCCCTGGATCTTCCGCTCCCACGTCTACGACCTGCTCGTCGAGCGCTTCGTGGCCGAGTACGGCGAGGGCGGCACCTGCCCCGATCCGCTCGGCTTCCTCATGCGCCTGTCACCCGAGGGCGACTCCAACGGCCCCCTCGACCAGGCAGTCGCCCAGGACCTGCGCGCCCGCGCCGACCCCGGCCGGCGGGCCTGGCTGCCCGTCGGTCCCACCAGCGCGCCACCCGCCGCCGCGCTCCTGCTCCAGCTCGAGGCCGAGGACCAGGCCGCCGTCGCCGCGGGCGACTACCGCATGGTCGTCAACAACTTCAGCTACGGCAGCGGCGGCCTGTTCACCCGGTTCCGCGGGCTGCTCGGCGACGACCTGCGGGAGCGGCTGGCCGCCCACCTGGCCGCCTGCTGGCCCGAGGTGAGCCGCCGCGAGCTGGTGGTGTGGACCGAGTGCAACACCGTCCAGGCCGAGTGCGCGGGGCTGCTGCAGCCGCTGGTGCTGCCCGGCGAGCTGGACGGCCCCGGCGGCGTCTGCCTGGGTGCGACCACGCTCGCCCACGACGCGGGCACCGGCACCCTGTCGCTCCTGGACGCCTCGGGCGAGCCGGTGGGCCTGGCCTACCTGGGGCTCATCCCGCAGCACCTGCTCCAGTCCTACGTGCGGCTGCTGGCTGTACTGGCCGACCCGTGGATCAACGCCGCCCCCTACTCCGACTACACCATGATCAAAGCCTACGAACTGCAGGCCCACTGCGGCCCCGACGTCGTCGCCCTGCCCCGCCAGAGCGTCGGCAGGGTCGTCACCCGGCGCGCTTCCTGGATCGTGCCCGTCGACCGGCTGCCGCTGCCCGTACGCGGTCAGGCCGAGGCCGAGCCGGCGCTGTCCGCCGACCGGTTCAGGCGCGCTCACGGACTGCCGGAGGAGGTGTTCGTGCACCAGCTCGGCAGCACCACGCTGAGCATGGGCGGCGAACGCAAACCGCTGTGGGTGTCGCTTGCCTCGCCGCTGTCGCTGGGCGCGCTCGCCCAGTGGCTGCGGCCCGAGACCCGGCACGTGCGCGTCGTCGAGGCGCTTCCGAGCCGTGACCGGCATCCGCAGCTCGACGCCGACGGGCGGCGCAGAGCCACCGAACACGCCGTGCTCGTGCGCTGGCCGCGGCAGGGAGGCTGACGTGGACTGGTGGTACGCCCGCGCCTACCCAGGCGGTCAGGAGCTGATGGACCCCGCGACCCGGGTGCTCGTGCCCTGGCTGCGCGCCCAGGGCGGAACCCGGTGGTTCTTCATCCGCTACTGGGACATGACCGGACACCACCTGCGGCTGCGCCTGCAGGCCCCGCCCGACGAGATCGACCGCGTCCACGAACGCGTGCCGGAGCTGCGCGCGCTCATCGACACGCTGCGCCCGGAGCCCGAGGACCGGCTCGTCACCGGCGACTTCCCCGGCCCGCTGCCGGCCCACCGCGCGGTCAGGACCGGGCTGTACGCGCCAGAATTCGGCAAGTACGGCGGCGCCGCCGGGGTCGCGCTGGCCGAGGACCTGTTCACTCGGGCCAGCGCCTGGTACGCCGACAACGACCTGACCAAGCTGGCCCGCTCCACCGACCGGGCCTGGCTGGCCGTCGCCTACCTGCGCTCGGTGGTCGCGGCCGCGCTGCCCCCGGGGGAGAAGGACGCCTTCTGGGCGGCGCATCGCAGGCACTGGGGATGGCAGCTGCGGCTGGCCGTACCGGATCAAGGCCGGTTGCGCGAGCTCGTCGGGCGCACGGTCGCCTCGGTGGAGCCGCCCGCTCTGGACGTGGGCGAGCTGGTCTCCGCCGTGGTGGAAACGCTGGATCAAGCCGGGATGTCGCGCGCGCACCTGCTGCTGCAGTACGTCCACATGGACCTGAACCGGTGGGGGTTCGTGCCCGCCGAGGAATGCCTGCTGGGACTGATCGCCGCGCACTGATGGAAAGTACTTGCCAAGTTGGCAAGTAGATAGCAACATGGAAAGCGAAGAACCTGACGTATCGAGAGAGGTTCGTCGCCATGCCCATGAACGACCTGGCGGTCGTGTTCGACGACGTGGTCAAGCGCTACGACGCGCTGGCCGCCATGGACGGCATCACGCTCACCATCGACAGCGGGGAGATCTTCGGCTTCCTCGGCCCGAACGGCGCGGGCAAGACCACCAGCATCGAGACGCTCGCCGGGTTGCGCAGGCCCACCTCCGGCCGGGTCATGGTGTTCGGCTTCGACCCCGTGGCCCAGCGCGACGAGGTGCGCCGCCTGGTCGCCATCCAGCCGCAGCACGCCGCCCTCTTCGAGCACCAGACGGTGGCCGAGCTGCTGCGCGTGTGGGCCTCCTTCTACCCCGACCCTGCCGACCCCGAGGAGATCATCCAGCGGCTCGGCCTGGGCGACTCCAGGGACGTGCGGGTCCGCAAGCTCTCCGGCGGCCAGCGGCAGCGCCTGCTCGTCGGCACCGCGTTGATCTCCCGGCCCCGGCTGCTCGTCCTGGACGAGCCGTCCACCGGCATGGACCCCAACGCGCGCCAGGACCTGTGGGCGGCGATCCGCGCCTACCGCGAGGCGGGCGGCACCGCGCTGCTGTCGACCCACTCGATGGAGGAGGCCGAGACGCTCTGCGACCGCGTCGCCATTCTCCACCAGGGCAAGGTGGTCGCGCTCGGCGAGCCCACCGAGCTGATCCTGCGGCACTCACCCGAGCAGGAGCTCCACTTCACCGTCACGGGCGGCACGGGACTGGACGCGCTGCAGGCCAGGCCCGAGGTGGTCGAGCTGACCACGCACGAGCAGAACGGCCACACGCGCGTACGGTTGCGCACCTCCGACCCCGACGCGCTGTTCGCCGTCCTGACCGGCGACCTGGGCGCGCGGCAGATCCAGACCAGGGACGCCGGGCTCGAGGCGGTCTTCCGCCGGGTCACCGGCCGCACGTTCGCCGAGATCGACGGAGAGGGATGACGCCATGGCCTCCGCCACCCGCGAGCTGGTCGGCCTGCACGTTCGCGAGCTGATCAGAGACCGCCGCTACTTCTGGTTCGCGCTGTTCTTCCCCTTCTTCATGGCGGGGATCTTCCTGACGATCGCCAAGCTCATGCCCGAAGGCAACGGCAACACCCCCGACTTCGAGCAGATCGTCGTGCCGATGGCGCTCTACCTGTCGGTCACCGGCACCGCGCTCACCATGACAGCGGGACCGATCGCCGGCATGCGCGCCAAGGGCACGCTGCGCCTGCTCGGCACCACCCCGGTCAGCCGCGCGCGGCTGCTGCTCACCCACTGGCCCGCCCGGCTGGCCATGGTGGTGATCCAGACCGTGCTCGTGCTCGCCGCGGCCCTGATCATGGGTCTGGTACGGCCAGCCGCGCTGCCCGCGCTGTTCGGGATCACGCTGCTCGGACTGGGCATGTTCGCCGGCATCGGCTACCTCATCGGCGGCCGGATGTCCTCGCCCGACGCCGCCACCAACGTGGCCACGCTGGTGCAGCTCGCGGCGCTGTTCCTGAGCGGGCTGACGTTGCCGCTCTGGCTGCTCCCCAAGGGGGTGTCCGGGGTGCTGAGCCTGCTGCCGAGCTCGTTCTACGCTGATCTGATGGCCACGCAGCTGCCGGGCGGGCGGCCCTTCCACTCCGTGGGGGTTTCGGTGGCCGTGGTGGTCGCCACCACCGTCGTCGTGGCGCTGCTCGCCGTAAAGACGTTCAAATGGGAGCAGGGAGAGTGAGCGGGATGGACAGGGAACAGGCGGAGCAGGCCCTCGCCGACGCCAGGGCCGCGGGCTCCCGGATACGGGCCAAGGCGCGGCTGCACGCGGTCGTCGCCGCCGGGCTGGGCGTGCTGGCCGTGGTGATCCTGCTGGTGTTCGGGGTGCTCGTGCCGCCGCCGGCCAGCTACGCGATCACCGCGGTGGGGCTGGTGCCGCTGCTCGTGCTCATCGTCTACACCAGCACCCGGCCCGTCGTGCCGCGTCACTACCGCAGCCTGTACGCGCTGTGCGGGGCCGGCGGCGCCGGGATCTACTCGGCGGTGGTCGTGGTGGGGTCGGCGGTGTTTCCCGGCTCGTGGGCATGGTGGCTGCCGGGGGCGCTGGTCACTGCCGTACCCTTCTTCGTCGTGGCATATCTGGACCTCAGGGCCGGCCGTGAACCATCCACGTAAGGCGCTCGACGAGATCATCCACTCGCCGGTGCGGTTCTCCATCGTGGCCGCGCTGGCGGCGGTGGACGAGGCCGACTTCCGATCCGTGGGCGACACCGTGGAGATCACCGACTCGGCGCTGTCCAAGCAGATCTCGACGCTGGAGAGAGCGGGCTACGTCAAGGTGCGCAAGACGTTCGTGGGCAAGCGGCCGCGCAGCTACCTGTCGCTGACGGCCGCGGGGCGGCGCGCCTTCGACCGCCACCTCCAGGCCCTGCGCGCCATCGCCGAAGGCGCCACGGTCCCGCCCGCCGAGTGACCCCGCCGTCCCAGCTAGAGCACCGGGTCGTGGAGGAAGGCGCGGGCCTGGCGGGTGCGGGCGACGACGCGGGCCACGCCGGAGCTCAGCGCGACCTCCTCGGCGCTGGTGAGGGTGACGCGGGCCGCCTCGGGATCCCCCATGAGGATGCGGGTGGTGCCCAGGTCGAGCAGGACGTCCGACTGCATGACGCGGTCGCCCAGGTGGGTGGCGATGTCCAGGACCTCGAGCAGCTCCGGGTAGGCGTTCTCCGGAGTCCCCGTGCGGGCCGACTGCATCGCCAGGCCGCGCCGGATCTGGGCCTCGCCGCGGAGGCTGCCCCCCGAACGGCACAGCGCGAGCGCGCGGTCGAGGTAGGCCTGGGCGGCGTCGGTGCCGTGGGAGAGCAGCGCCAGCCCGCCGAGCGCGTCGGCCTCGGCCACCGGGTCGCCGGTCTCCCTGAGCAGGCACGCCGCCTCCTCGTAGGCGGCGTGCGCACCGGCCACGTCGCCGTGGATCCTGCGCAGGTCGGCTTGCAGCCGCAGCGCCAGCCCGCGGCCGTGGCGGTCGTCGAGGTCCCCGAACAGGCCCAGCGCCCGGTCGAGATGCGCGGCCGACCGGGCGTAGTCGCCGACCAGCAGGGCCCGCTGGCCGAGGGAGTAGTGGATGGCCGCCTGCCCGCGCAGGTTTCCTGCCTTCCTGGCGCACGACAGCGCGATCTCGTGTGACTCCAGCCAGGCCTGGAAGTGGGCTCCCGCCTCGAAGCACGCCAGCGGGGCCACCGCGAGTTCCCAGCAGGACTCCGACAGCCCGGCCGCGGCGGCACGCCGTACGGCGGTCATGAGCAGAGGCAGGTGGTCGGCGAACCAGGAGGCGCCGGGCGCGGCCGGGGTGACGTCGTAACGCGGCGCCGAGCCGCGCGGTACGCAGTGACCCGGGCCGCGCAGCGCGGCGTGCGAGGCGTCGGCCTGCGCCAGCCACGCGCCGAACGCCCGCGTCAGTGCGGCGGTCAGCGCGGGGGCCGAGTCCTCGGCGATGGCTCGATCGGCGCCGAAGCCGAGCAGAAGCTCATGACATCGGAAGACCTCGCCCGAGCCGGGCGACGCCTCGTGCTGTGTGGAGGCGCGGGCTACCAGGACGTGGTGTTCCGCCAGGTCCTCCAGGAGGGTGGCGGCCGTGTCCACGGGGGCGTCGGCCAGGGCGGCGGCGATCTCCACCGGGACCTCGGGCACGCCGTAGTAGCCGATCGCGCGCAGCAGCGCCCGGTGCCGCGCGCGCAGCGCCTCGTAGCCGCGCGCCAGGATCGGCGTCATCGCGCGGTCGTCGTGGCGCAGCTCGCGCAGGATGCGGGCCGGATCGGACAGACGCTGGGCAAGGTGTTCCAGCCGCCAGTGCGGCCGTACGGCGAGCTTGGCCGCGGCGATGCGCAGCGCGGCGGGCAACCTGGCGCACAGCTCCGCCACCCGCGCGGCGGCCTCGGGCTCGGCGGCCACGCGGCGGGCCCCCGCGCCCTCGGCCAGCAGCGCGAGCGCGTCGCCGGGAGCGAGCGGGGGCACGTCCACCCGTACCGCGTCCGGCAGGGTGGCCAGTGGCGAGTGGCTGGTCACCAGGACCGCGCAGCCGTCGTGTCCCGGCAGGAAGAGCCGCACCACGCGGGGGTCGGACACGCCGTCCAGGACGATCAGCACCCGCCGCGAGGCGAGCACGGACCGCAGCAGGGCGGAACGGGCGGCCACGCCGGCGGGAATGCCGGAAACCCCGAGAGCGAACAGGAAGGCCGCCAGCACCTCGCCGGGGTCGCGCAGGTCGTCGGCGAACAGCTGGCCGTCGGGGTGGCCGGGCGCCATCCGGTGCGCGGCCTCCAGGCACAGCGCCGTCTTGCCCGACCCGCCCGGCCCGGTGAACACCGTCAGCGGCGCGAGCGGCAGCTGTTCGGGATCGCGCCCGACGAGCCGGCCGGGCCGCGGCGGAAGCTGCCGGGGGACGGGCGTGGCGGCCGGGTGTTCGACCGCGATCTCCTCGGTGAGCTCGAGCGTGCTGTCCTGGCGCAGCACCCGCAGATGCAGCTCCTGGAGCGCGGGCGCGGGATCGGTGCCCAGCTCCGTACGCAGCAGCGCCTCCAGGTCGGCGAAGACCCGCAGTGCCTCGCTCCCGCGCTCGGAACGATACAGGGCGAGCATGAGCTGGCCGTGGAAACGTTCGCGCAGCGGATGCCGGCCGGTCAGGTGCCGCAGCTCGGCGATGATCTCGCGGTGCCGGCCGAGCGCCAGGTCGGCGTCGACGCGGTCCTCGGTCGCGGTCATGCGGCGTTCGTTCCACTCCTCGGCCGCGGTCACCGACGCCGTGCTGTCGAGCCCGTCCAGCGCCGGGCCTCGCCACAGCCGCAACGCCTCGCGCAGCGTGCGCGCGGTCCCGCCGTGATCACCCCGCTCCGAGCAGTCCGCGGCCCGCTCGCATGAACGGGCGAAAACGAACGCGTCCACCTCATCCTCGGCGGCCGCCAGCGTGTAAACGTTGTCGTGGACGTCGATGGTCACCCCGTGCCTGCGTAGTTCCCCGACTCCGCGATGCACCTGATTGCGCGCGCTTTTGCTCGGCGTGTCCCCGTAAATCGCGTCGACCAGCGTGTCGACGGAAGCCGAGAAGGCGGGTCTCAGCAGCAGGTGCGCCAGCACCGCCCGGGAGCGCCGGGTGGCGAGCCGGATCTCCTCCCCTTTCTCCGCAATCGCGGGTGGCCCAAGGATGACAAATCGGATTGGCGACACATTGCCCCCTTATGAGTGCCGCCGTAATTGTCCCAAATTAGATTTACTTTGTCCCTGTCTGGTACCCCTACTTTCCCGTCAACTTCCGCAAGGCCGCTGTTACCGCGCCAGGATCGACGAGCTGGTGCAGATGGTGCCCGGGCGTCCGCAGCACCGGCCAGCCCCGCCGCCGCGCCTCCTCCGCGAACGTGTCGTACGGCGGGCCGAACCACAGGTAGCCGCACCTGCCGCGATCCCAGCCGGCGGGCACAGGGACGCGCTGGGTGTAGTAGTCCAGCGGCAGCCGCGGCTGCTCGGCCACCACCGCGGCCCTGGTGGCCGCGTCGGGGAACATGGGCGCCACGTCCTCCTCGCTCCACCAGTCGGTCCAGCGCGGCAGCACGCCCCGCTCGTCGGCCAGCCCGCGCAGGAACGGCTGGAACTCCTCCTCGGCCGCCCGCACCAGCCCCTCCCGCGGCGGCAGGTGGGCGTCGGCGAACACACACGCCTCCACTCGGTCGCCCAGCCCCTCCCTGATCACGGGCAGGAACAGTCCCGCGTTGCTGTGCGCCACCAGCGCCACCCGCCCCTCCGGCGTGCCGGCCCGCACCGCCTCGACCACGGCGGGCCAGTACGGCGGGCCGCCCCGGGTGACGCCGGTCAGGTCGGGCACCACGGCGGCGTGGCCCGCCCGCTGCAGCGCGGCGGCCACCGGCGCCCAGGTCAACGGGCCAACGGACGGGCTGTGCACGAGCACGAAGGTCGACTGCATGCCCCTACCCTCGCCCATCGCCCGCCTTGGAGAACCCCGATCAGCCCAGAGCTGACCAGTTAGACGATCAGTTGGTGCCGGGCCGCGGGGTGGCGGGTGCCGTCGTAGGCGACCCAGGCCTCGGCCAGGCGCTCGACCGCCAGCGTGAGCTCCTCCTTCGGGAACAGGAAGTGCAGACGCATCCGGTCGGCCAGCCCGCCCAGCGGATCGAACGACCTGCCCGGTGCCACGGCGACACCGTGCCTGAGCGCCACCTGGGAGAAGGAGTCCACGTCGCCCCGCGGAATCCGCACCCACAGCGTCTGGCCGCCGAGCGCGGGTTCGAACGTCCAGCCGGGAAGCCGGGAACGCAGCTCGGTGCAGAGGTGGTCGTGGTCGGCGCGCAGCCGGTCGACCCTGGCCCGCCGTACTTCGTCGAGGCGGCGCAGCAGGATGGCGGCGGCGAGCTGCGAGACCACCTCGCCGCCCAGGTCGTGGATCGCGCGCAGCCGGGCGAGCCGGGAGATCAGCGGCGCCGTGGCGCGGATCCACCCCACGCGCAGCCCGCCCCACACCAGCTTGCTCATCGAGGCGATCGTGATGACGTGCTCGGCGTCGCCCGAGGCGTAGCGGGCCAGCGGCGGGGGAGTCTCGCCCGAGAAGCAGAGCTCGGCGTTGACCTCGTCGTCGATCAGCGGCGCGTCGAGCGCGGCGGCCCGCCCGACCAGGCGGCGCCGCTCGGGCGGATCCATGATCGAGCCGGTGGGGTTGCTCGCCGTGGGTACCACGTAGATCGCCGCGGGCCGGTCAGGGGACTCGAGCGGCTTGACGATCGCGGCGGCGTGGCGGAAGACCTCCAGCGCGCCCGGATACGTCGGCGCCTGCGTGAGCACGGTGTCACCCGGCGCCAGGAGCAGCGCCGCCAGCAGGGTGAGCGCCTGCTGGGCGCCGGTCGTCACCAGGATCTCCTGCGGCGAGGTCGGCAGCCCGCGGTCGCGGTAGTAGCCGGCGACCGCCTCGCGCAGCGCCGGATTGCCCGCCGGTTGGTAGCCCAGGTCACGGGTCCCGGACAGCCGCGCGGCGGCCTCCTGGTAGGCCTCCACCATCAGCGCCGGCGGCTCGTCAGGGGCCGCGCAGGTCAGCAACTGCACGCCGTCCGGCGGATGCAGGATGTGCAGCAGCAGCGGGTTGGCCACCACGCTGTCGGCGGTGCGGGTGGCGGGCAGGTCGAGCGGGGCGACCCGGGTGCCGCTGCCCTGACGGCGCACCACGCGGCCCTCCTGCTGCAGCAGGTCGTAGGCGGCCACCACGGTGCCGCGACCGACCGCGAGACGGGCGGCCAGGACCCGGTCGGGCGGCAGCGGCTCGCCCGAGGGCAGCACGCCGTCGTCGATCAGGGCGCGGAACCTGGCCGCGAGCAGCAGGTAGAGCGGCCCGCGACCGGACGCCCAGCGCCCCAGCAGGTCGACCAGATCATCGAGATTGGCCCCATTCATGGACCAATTCTGCCGCATTGGATCTGAACTTCCTCCACATTTCCGGCGAAGCTGGTGGCATGAGACCAGACACCAGGGCCGTTCACCTGCCGCAACCCCCGATCGAGCACAGCCGCCCCATCACCGTGCCGATCTACCAGACCTCCGGCTTCGTGTTCGACGACCCGGCGGTGATGGCCGACGCCATGGGCCGCCCCGACGGCCCGTTCGTGTACGGCCGCTACACCAACCCCACCGTCCGCTCGCTGGAGGAGGCGATCTCCGGCCTGGAGGGCGGCGCCGGCGCCATCGCCACCGGCTCGGGCATGGCCGCGATCAACACGGTGCTGCTCGGCCTGCTCAAGCCGGGCGACCACCTGATCGCCCAGAAGGCGCTCTACGGCGGGACCGCCGCCATGATCAACGAACTGGTCGCCCGCTTCGGCATCACCGTCAGCTACGTGCCCGAGGACGACCCCGCCGCCCTGCGCGCAGCCGTACGCCCCGAGACCAGGCTCGTCTACCTGGAGACCATCGCCAACCCCATCGCCCAGGTCGCCGACCTGCCCGGCATGTGCGCCGCGGCCCGCGACCTCGGCCTCCTCTCGGTGGTCGACAACACCTTCGCCTCGCCGATCCTGTGCCGTCCGATCGAGCACGGCGCGGACATCGTCGTCCACTCCACCACGAAGTACCTCTCCGGCCACACCGACGTCGTCGGCGGCATCGCGGTCTTCGCCGACGAGGCGCTGTGGAAGAAGGTGTGGCACTTCGCGATCGAACTCGGGGCCGCCGCCGACCCCTTCGCCGCCTGGCTCACGCTGCGCGGGCTGCAGACGCTGGCACTGCGGATGGAGCGGCACTGCTCCAACACCCGCCTGCTGGCCACCCGGCTCGCCGAACATCCGGCCGTCTCGGCGGTCCACTGGCCGGGGCTGCCCGGCCACCCCTCCTACGAGCTGGCGGTCAAGCTGCTGCCGGACTTCGGCGGGGTCTTCGCCTTCGACCTGGCCGGGGGGCGTGAGGCGGGGGAGAAGTTCATGAGCTCCATCCGGCTCGCGCTGCTCGCGCCCTCGCTCGGCGGGGTCGAGACGCTCGTCCTCCACCCGGCGACGACGTCCCACCGCTCGCTCAGCGCCGCCGAACTGTCCCGCCACGGCATCAGCGAAGGCACGGTCCGCATCGCCGTCGGCATCGAACACCCAGAGGACCTCTGGGAGGACATCTCCCAGGCCCTTTCCTGACCCCGCGCGCGCTCTTGCGCTGCCCGGGCGTGCCCGCGTGCTGCTCGGGCGTGCCCGCGTGTTGCTCGGGGTGTGCCCGTGTGCTGCTCGGGCGTGACCTGGGAGCCGGGAAATGCGGGAGCCCGCTGCCAGGAGGGTTGACGGGAGGGTTAGGGGATTAGGAAAATGCCTCAGTGTTGTCCGAGATGCAGGCGCTGGCGAGCCGGCCCAGGTTGCTGATCCTGGAGTGGTTGAAGGACCCCGTGGCGCACTTTCCGCCGCAGGTCGACGGGGATCTGGTGGCCGACGGGGTGTGCTCGCTGTTCATCGCGCAGAAGCTCGGGATGATGCAGCCGAGCGCCACCGGGCACCTCAAGATCCTGGAGCGGGCCGGGCTGGTCCGGGGAAAGCGGATCAAGCAGTGGGTGTTCTACCAGCGGGACGAGCGGCGGATAGCAGAGCTCAAGCGGACCATCGACCAGGAGCTGTGATGATATTTCCGGATGTGCGGGCGGCGGCCGAGCGGATACGCGGGCACGTCCTGCGGACACCCGTCTACGAGGTGGCGCCGGGGCTGTTCTTCAAGCTGGAGCAGTTGCAGCATTCCGGGTCGTTCAAGGTACGCGGGGCGTTCAACCGGATCCTGTCGGCGGGAAGCGTGCCCGAGGCCGGGGTCATCGCGGCCAGCGGCGGCAACCACGGGCTGGCTGTGGCGTACGCGGCCAGGTCGCTGGGCGTGCGGGCGGAGATCTTCGTGCCGACCGTGACGAGCCCGGTCAAGGTGGCGGGGCTGCGGGCCCTGGGCGCCGACATCACGCAGACGGGGTCGATCTATTCGGAGGCCGCCGAGGCCGCCGCCAAACGCGCCGCCGAGTCAGGGGCACTGGAGGTGCACGCCTACGACCAGCCCGAAGTGGTGGCAGGCCAGGGCACGGTCGGTCTGGAGATCGTGGAGCAGACGGGCGGCGTCGACACGATCCTGGTAGCCGTGGGCGGCGGCGGCCTCATCGCCGGCATCGTCCTCGGCTCCAGCGCCCTGCCCACCGCGCGCCAGGCCGCCGCGAAGACCGGTCCCGCGATGGACTCCGGCACCCTGCCCACCGCGGGCAAGGGCGACGCGAAGACCGGACCGCGGGTTGTGGCGGTGGAGCCGGAGTTGACGCATGCGTTGCACAGTGCGCTGGAGGCGGGGAGGCCTGTGCCCGTTGAGGTGAGCGGGGTGGGGGCTGATGCGCTGGGGGCCACGAAGGTGGGGGCGCTGGCCTACGACATCGTGTCCCGTGCCGGGGTCGCCAGCGTGCTCGTGTCCGACGAGGCGATCATCGAGGCCCGCCGTACCCTCTGGGAGAAGTACCGCCTGGCCGTCGAGCACGCCGGTGCGACGGCCTATGCCGCGCTCCTGGCGGGCGCCTACGTGCCCGAGCCGGGGGAGCGGGTGGCGGTGCTGGTGTGCGGGTCGAACACCGACCCGGCCACGCTGGCTCAGCCGCGGGAGTGACCCGCGGGGTCGCTCTCGGGAGCGACGCCGGGCAGGAAACGGACATCTAGACTCGCCCGGTGGAGTCCCGGCGTGTCGATCTCGCGATCACCGTGGCCGTCACCGCGGCCACCGTGATCCCGGTGCTGGTGCCGAGTCCGCGGCCGTGGTGGGTGATCGGGCTGGCGGTGCTGGCGTCGGTGCCCGTGTACTGGGTACGGCGCGCGCCCATCCGGGCCAGCCTGGTGGTAGGCCTGGCCATGACCGCGATGGTGGTGTGGGAGAAGCCGCTGCTGCCGTTCGGGCCGCTGGTTGGCCTCTACACGATCGCCGCGCAGAGTACGGCCCTGCAGCGGCTGGTCGTGGTGCCGGCGACCGCGGTGATCGTGACGGCCTCGCTCCTGGTGCCGCACGAGGACTCCGAGGCGTGGCGCTTCGTCGGCACGTCGTTCGTGGCCGCCTACGCGCTCGGGCTCGGCGCCAGGGCGCGCCGGGCCCAGGCCGCCGAGGTGGCCGAGCGTGCGCGGCGGGTAGCGGTGGAGCGGGCGCAGGCCGCGGACGAGGAGCGCACCCGCATCGCCCGCGACGTGCACGACATCGTCACCCACTCCGTCGGGCTGATGGTCGTGCAGGCCGAGGCGGGACCCGTGGTGCTGCGCTCCGATCCGGCCAGGGCCGAGCACGCCTTCGACACCATCGCCGAGACGGGCCGCGCGGCGCTGCTGCAGCTCCGCGGGCTGATCGGGACCCTGCGCGCCGAGCGGCCCGGCCTGGCCGCGCTTCCTCAGCTGGTGGAGCGCATCGCCAGGACGGGGCTGCGGGTCGAGCTGGCCATCGAGGGGGAGCCGCGGCCGGTCCCCGACGAGGTCGACGCGGCCGCCTACCGGATCGTCCAGGAGGCGCTGACCAACGTGCTGCGGCACTCGAATGCGCAGGCCGTACGCATCCAGCTCGCGTGGGGAGACGGCCTGCGCGTAGAGGTGGCCGACGACGGCGGGGCCGCGCCGGGCGAGCACGGGCTCAAGGGGATGCGGGAGCGGGCCGAGTCGGGTGGGCATGGGGTCAAGGGGATGCGGGAGCGGGCCGAGGCCTGTGGCGGGACGCTGCACGCCGGGCCGGGGCCCGGTGGCTTCGTCGTGTCGGCCGAGCTTCCTGTTGGATGAGGGCATGCTGCGCGTGCTGATCGCCGACGACCAGGACCTGTTCCGAGCCGGGTTCGCCATGATCCTCGGCGCGCAGCCGGACATCGAGGTGGTTGGCGAGGCGGGCGACGGGGCTGCGGCCGTCGCCGCGGCCGCCGCGCTGGCGCCTGACGTGGTGCTGATGGATGTGCAGATGCCCGGCATGGACGGCGTCGAGGCGACCGAGCGGATCTGTGCGACGACGTCGGCGAAGGTGCTGATCCTCACCATGTTCGACCTGGACGAGTACGTCTACGGGGCACTTCGGGCGGGTGCGAGTGGATTCATCCTCAAGGACATCAGGCGCGACGAACTGGCCCACGCCGTCCGCGTCGTCGCCGCGGGGGAGTCGCTGCTCGCCCCCGCCGTCACCCGGCGGCTGGTCGAGGACCTGGTACGGCGGCCCGGTCACGGCGTCGCGCCCCGGCTCGCCGCCCGGCTCGAGGCGCTGACCGACCGGGAGAACGAGACGCTGCGCCTGGTGGCCGCCGGGCGCTCCAACGCCGAGATCGCCGCGCGGCTCGTCGTCAGCGAACACACCGTCAAGACGCACGTCAGCCGCATCCTCACCAAGCTCGACCTGCGCGACCGCGTCCAGGCCGTCGTCTTCGCCTACGAGTCGGGCCTGGTGCTCCCCGGAAGCGACGGCTGAGGCCGCGGGCCAGGGGCGGTGGTCCCCGGGAGTGATTCGTGAGGTCACGGGTCAGGGGCAGTGGTCCCCGGGAGTGATGGGGGAGATCGCGCCTGCGGGCGATGATCTGGAGGGACGCGCGGGCGCAGCATCGACGGCATGTGGAAGCCGTTCGCGGTCGCGCTGTCGGCCGTTCTCTTCATTCTGGGCACCGGGCTGCACCCGATGCCGTGGTTCACCTGGCTCGCGCCGCTGCCGGTGCTGCTCGTCGCGGCGCGCGTCCGGTTCCGTATGGCGCTGGCCGCCGGGTTCGCCGTCTGGGCGCTCGGCCAAGCCCCCATGTGGCGCTATTTCCTGAACGTGGTGGAGATACCCCTCCCGATCCTGGTGCTCAGCCAGCTGGCGCCCGCGCTGCTGTTCGGCCTGCTCACGGCGGGCTTCGGCACCCTGGTACGGCGGGGCCGTCCGGTCTCCGCGGCGCTGCTCGTGCCCGCCGGGTGGGCGGTGGTGGAGTACGCGTTCTCCGTCGCGATGCCGCACGGCGCCTGGTGGAGCCTGGCCTATACGCAGGCCGACGTGCTGCCTGTCCTGCAGACCGCCTCGCTCACCGGCGCATGGGGTGTCACGTTCCTGCTGCTCGCCGTCCCTTCGGCGGTCGCCGCCGCGCTCTCGGGTACGGCGGGCCGAGCGCGGCTTGCGCTGACCTTCGGCACCGTCGTGGCCGTGGCGCTGGCCTACGGCACATTCCAGCTCCTGGGGTCCGCCCCGTCCGCCACCGGCCGGATCGCCACCGAGCGGATCGCCACCGGCCGGGGCGGACCGGCCGGTGGCGACCGGATCGCGCTGCTCGTCACCGACCACCCCAACGACACGATTCCGGTCGACACCGCCGAGGGCCGTGATCTGGTGGCCCGCTACGCGGCCCGCGCCGAGGCCCTGGCAGCGCGCGGGGTCCGGACGATCGTCCTGCCGGAGAAGACGTTCCGCGTCCGCCCAGAGACCATGGCCGCGCTCGCCCCGCTGAGCCGCGTCGCCACCCGCCACCGGGTGACGATCGTGGCGGGCCTGGTGCAGGAACGGGGACAGGGCGCCAACAACGTCGCCCTCGCCCTGCCATCGGGCGTGCGGTACGTCAAGAAGCACCTCATCCCCGGCGTCGAGAACGAGGTCCAGCCCGGCGAGGGCACCCTGGCCCTGCTCCCCGGCACCACGGAAGGCATGATCATCTGCAAGGACCTGGACTACCCCGAACTCGTCCGCGCCTTCCGCGCCCGGGGCGCGACCGTGCTCTATGCACCCGCCTGGGACTTCGTCGACGACGGCTGGCTCCACGGCCGGATGGCCGTAACCCGCGGCGTCGAATCCGGCGTCACCGTGGCAC
The DNA here is from genome assembly GCF_044457685.1 of Nonomuraea sp. NPDC050536. NCBI lineage: Bacteria > Bacillati > Actinomycetota > Actinomycetes > Streptosporangiales > Streptosporangiaceae > Nonomuraea > Nonomuraea sp. NPDC050536. The sequence continues at coordinate 517,170 of NZ_JBITHD010000003.1, read as the reverse complement.
GCGCCGCCCGAGCCGGAACCCTGGTCGTCAGCGATCCCCGAGGCCGCATCGTCGCCGAGACCACCAGCGACGGCGACTTCGCCACGCTCACCACGCCCCTCCCTGCCCCGGCGCCCCCCACGCTCTACGCCCGCGTCGGCGACTGGTTCCCATGGACATGCGCCGTCATGCTCGCCGTAACCGTGGGAGCAGCAGCCCTACGCCGCCCCCAACCACCCACCCAGCAACCCACCAGACACCCCAAAACCGCTACAGCTCACTGACGCAGGCTCACGCACTTCCAGGCAGGAGCTGCACGGCGAAGGCCACCACCCCGCCCGGCGGACCATGGGGACCGTGGGACACAGGTAACGAGGCACCCCGAACGGCGGACCAGCGGGACCGTGGAACACGGGCGATGAACGCCCCCGGACGGGGGCGGGGGACCATGGGATGCGGGTGACGAGGCGCCCTGGACGGCGGGCCAGCGGGACCGTGGGACACGGCTGCCGAAGCGCCGTGACGGCGGGCAAGCGGAACCGACTCGCCGCAAGCGCCGGGCTGAGGGCCTGAGCCGAAGTACGGCGGGCGGCCGGTGGGGCGGCCCGCCGTACAGAAGAGCGATCTCGTCGTACCTAAGAGATCTCGCCGTACACAGAGAGATCTCGCGGTACAGAAGAGAGATCTCGCGGTACAGGAGAGAGATCTCGCCGTGTCTGAGGGGTCAGCTGTAGGTGTGCTCGGGGCCGGGGAAGACGCCGCTCGCCACGTCGGCGGCGAAGGCGCGGACGGCGGAGTCGAGCACCGCGCTCAGGTCGGCGTACTGCTTGACGAAGCGGGCCGGCTGCGGCGTGAGGCCCATCATGTCCTGCCAGACCAGCACCTGCGCGTCCGTCGACGCACCGGCGCCGATGCCGATCGTGGGGATCGACAGCGACGTGGTCACCCGGGCCGCCAGGTCCGTGGGGACGCACTCGAGCACCACCGCGAACGCGCCCGCCCGCTCCAGGTCCTTGGCGTCGGCCATCAGCTCGTCGCCCGACTGCCCGCGGCCCTGTACCCGGTAGCCGCCCAGCGCGTTGACCGACTGGGGGGTGAGCCCGAGGTGCGCCATCACCGGCACCCCGGCGGACACCAGCGCCTCGACCTGCGGGAGCACGCGGCGCCCGCCTTCCAGTTTGATCGCGTGCGCGCCCGCCTCCTTCATGAAGCGGGCCGCCGACTCCAGCGCCTGCGCAGGCGAGGACTGGTACGACCCGAACGGCAGGTCCGCGACCACCAGCGCGCGCCGCGACCCGCGCACGACCGCCGCCGTCAGCGGCAGCAGGTCGTCGACCGTGACCGGGAGCGTGGAGTCGTAGCCGTAGACGACCATCGCCGCCGAGTCGCCCACCAGCAGGACCGGGACGCCGGCCTCGTCGAACACGCGGGCCGTCATCGCGTCGTAGGCGGTGACCATCGGCCACTTCTCACCGGACTCCTTGGCCGCGGCCAGGTCGCGGACGGTGACCCTTCGTTGGGACGTGCCGCCGTACAGAGAGGACATGGTGAAGCCTCCAGAAAGGTCTCGAGTCGCCCCAGCGGCGTACCCGGACGCCTCCGATGGTCTCACGTGGCGATATCCGGTGGCGAAACTGTCAGCCCCGCCCGTCACAATAGTGGCGGAGGTAAGCAATCAACATGGCCATCGAACCTTACAGGCGCCTGCTCAGGCTGCCTGGCGTCCGCACTCTGCTCCTGGTCGGGCTGCTCGCGCGCATCCCGGCCACCGCCATGGGCATGGCACTGACGCTCCACGTCGTCAACGGCATGGGGCTCGGCTTCGCCAAGGCGGGCCTGGTCACCATGGCGAGCACGGTCGGGATGGCCATCGGCTCACCGCTGTCAGGCAGGTTCGTCGACAAGTACGGCCTGCGTCCCATCCTGGCCGTCACGACCGTCGCCCAGGCGCTGTTCTGGTCGACGGCCTGGGCGCTGCCCTATCCCGTGCTCGTGGTCGCCGCGGCCGTCGGCGGGCTGTTGATGCTGCCGGTCTTCAGCGTGATCCGGCAGTGCCTGGCCGCGATGGTGCCCGTCGAGCAGCGCAGGATGGGCTTCTCGCTCGACTCCATGCTGGTGGAGCTGTCCTACATGACGGGTCCCGCGCTGGCGGTCGCCGGGATCACCACACTCGGCAGCGGCTGGACGCTGGGCGTCATCGCCGTCGGCATCACCGGCTCCGGCCTGGCCCTGCTCCTGCTCAACCCGCCCACCCGCTCGGCCGAGGAGCTCGAGACGCCCGCGGTCAAGGTGCCCAGGCGCCAGTGGCTCACGCCCGCGTTCATCGCGTTGCTCGGCACCGTGGCCTCGGCCACGTTCGTGTTGACCGCGACCGAGCTGTCGCTGGTCGGCACGATGGAGCACGCCGGGCAGACCGGGTGGGTGGGGCTGGCTGTCGGTATCTGGTGCGTGTACTCGCTGCTCGGCGGCTTCGTCTACGGCGGGCTGTCGCGGGGCTTCTCGCCGCTGCTGCTCATCGCGCTGATGGGCGTCCTGACCGTCCCCGTCGCGCTGGTCGGCGGCGACTGGAAGTGGCTCCTCCTGGCCCTGCTGCCGGCCGGAGTCCTGTGCGCCCCCGCCCTGTCGTCCACCGTCGACACGGTCAGCCGCTGGGTCCCCGCCGGAGCCAGGGGGGAGGCCATGGGCCTGCACGGCACGGCCCTGCTGATCGGCGGCGCCTCGTCGTCGCCCATCGCCGGTGCCATCATCGACGCCCACGGCCCACCGTGGGCCTTCTTCACGGCGGGCCTCGTAGGCGTCGCCATGGTCGTCATAGCCGCCCCCTTCTGGCGCCGCCGCCCCCAACCCGCCACCCGCATCCCCGACCCCGAACCCGAACCCGCCTCCCGCTGACCCACGATCACGCACCCCATACGCCGCGTCGGCGCGGTCGGGCGGCCCGGGTCGCGCCCCCACGGTCACGCTTCCCGGGCCTCGCCTACAGCCGCGTTTCCTGGGGTCTCGCCCACGGTCGCGCTTCCAGGCGCCGGGTCGGCGAGAGGGTGTACGGCGAAGGTCGGCGCCCTGTACGGCGGGCCAGGGGACCGTGGTGCCCGCATAACGAAGCGCGTGACGGTGGGCAAGGGGCGTCGACTCGCCGGAAGCGCCGGTCGCGGGTCCTCAGCCGGAGTACGGCGGACGGCCGGTAGCGGTGGCTCGCCGTAAGACAGCAGGAAGCGCAAGTGCGGTGGCGGTGGCTCGCCGTAACGAGAGCAGGAAGCGCGAGAGGGCGACGGCGGTTCGCCGGACGACGAGAGCAGAGTGCGGGGTTAACCGGTTGTTAGGGTGAGGTTACGAAACGGGCCCGTTGCGTATCGGAATTCCTTGCGATACGGTTGCGTTGCGAAACTTAGTCGTATCGAAATTAAAGGAAGCTGTCATGGACGCGAACACGGGCCACCCCCGCCGCTGGGGCATCCTCGGCGTGCTGGTGTTCAGCCTGCTGGCGGTCGTGCTGGACAACACGATCCTGAACGTGGCGATGAAGACCATCGCCGACCCCAACGTCGGCCTCGGCGCTACGCAGAGTCAGCTGGAATGGGCGATCAACTCCTACACCCTGGTCTTCGCCGGATTGCTGTTCACCTTCGGTGTGATCGGCGACCGCACCGGCCGAAAGCGGATGCTGATGATCGGCATGGCGCTGTTCGGCCTGGCGTCGCTGGCCAGTGCCTATTCCCAAGATCCCACGCAATTGATCTTCGCTAGGGCGGCGATGGGCATCGGTGGCGCGGCCATCATGCCGGCCACGCTGGCGATCATCTCCAATGTCTTTCCCCCTACCGAGCGTGGCAAGGCCATCGGCATCTGGGCCGGCGGCGTCGGGCTCGCGGTCGCGGTCGGCCCGATCACCGGTGGCCTGCTGATCGAGCACTTCTGGTGGGGCTCGGTCTTCCTGATCAACGTCCCGATCGTCATCATCAGCCTGATCCTGATCAGCACCGTCGTCCCCGAGTCGCGCGACCCCAAGCCGTCCAGGCTCGACCCGGTCGGCGTGCTGCTGTCGATCGTGGGCCTGGTGGCCGTCGTCTACGGCATCATCCGCGGCGGCGAACTGGCCACGGTCACCGACGCCGAGGTGCTGGTCCCGTCGCTGATCGGCCTGGCGGTGCTGGGCGTGTTCGTCTGGTGGGAGCGGCGGATCGACCACCCCGCCTTCGACGTGCGCAACTTCAGCAACGTCCGCTTCTCCTCCGCCATCGGCATGATGGGCGTCGTCTTCTTCGCGATGATGGGCGGGATGTTCTTCCTGACCTTCTACATCCAGATCGTCAAGGGGTTCAGCCCGGTCCAGGCGGGCGCGCTGATGATCCCGTTCGCCGCGGCGCAGCTGATCTTCGCGCCGCTCAGCCAGCGGGTCAACCAGGCCCTCGGCGCCAAGGTCGCCGCCACGGTCAGCATGCTCGTGGTCGCCGCCGCGCTGGCCAGCTACGCGCTGTTCGACCTGAACACGCCCGTCCTGCTGATGGAGGTCGTCTTCTTCGTCCAGGGCGCCGCGATGGCCAACATCATGCCGCCGGCAACCACCGCGATCATGGAGTCGCTGCCCAGGGAGAAGGCCGGCGTCGGCTCGGCCATGAGCAACACCGTTCGCCAGCTCTCCGGTGCGCTGGGCGTGGCCATCCTCGGCTCGGTCCTGTCCACGCAGTACCGGGGAGAGATCGCGCCCGCGCTGAACGGGCTGCCGTCCGCCGTCCGTGACAAGCTCGGCGAGTCGCTCATGGCGACCGTGGGCGGCGCGCATGCGTTGGGCGCCCAGGGGCAGGGACTCATCAAGCCCGCCTTCGACGCCTTCATCCACGGGATGCACGTCACGGCCATGGTGTCCGCGGTCATCGCGCTGCTGGGCGTCCTGATGGTGGCCAAGTGGATGCCGGGCAAGCCGCGCCCGGCACGTCATGCAGAGACGAAGGAACCAGCGGTAGTGTGAGGCCGCGATGACGATCCAGGAAGCAAGCCAGGCGACCCGGCCTGCGGGCCGGCCGCGCAGCGAGAAGGCCGAGAAGGCCATCATCGAGGCGACGCTCGACCTGATCGGCGAGGGGATGGGCATCTCCGAGCTGTCGATCGAGGCGATCGCCGCCAGAGCGGGCGTCGGCAAGACGACCATCTATCGCCGCTGGTCGAACAAGGAAGACCTGGTCGTCGACGCCCTCGTCACGCTCAAGGCGCCGCTGCCCGCACTGTCGGGCGAGTCGGTGCGGGCGGACCTGATCACCCTCCTCGACGCCATGCGCGTCGAGGCGGGCATGGGCCGCGTCCGATGCGTCATGAACATCGCGATGAGCGAGTCCGACCGCTACCCGCAGCTCATGGAGCGCTTCTTCAAGACGGCCGTCGAGCCGCGCAGGCAGGCCATGCGCAACACGCTCGAGCGCGGCGTAGCCAACGGCGAACTGCGCCAGGACGTGGACGTCGAGCTGGCCATGGCGATCATGTCGGGCGCCATGCTCTGGTTCACCAAGTGGGGCCCGGCCGGCGACCTCCCGGCCGGCCTGGCCGAGTCCCTCGTCGACCACGCGCTGCGGGGTTTGGCCTCGTAGTCTCCTGACATCTCGCACCCGCACGGCATGACCTCCTTGCCGTGCGGGCCTTTCATTTCGTACGGCAGGCGGCATGACCTTCTTGCCCTTTGGGCCTTTCATTTTGTACGGCAGGCCGCCCACCGACCGCCCGCCGTACTCCGGCTGAGGGCCCGCGACCGGCGCTTGCGGCGAGTCGGGGACGGTTGCCCGCCGTCACGGCGCACGGGATCCGGTCGCCTGGGAAGAAGCAAGCGCTAGGCAAAACGTGAGCACAGTTCTAGTCTCCGGGCATGCCCCCCATGCGCAAGATCGCGATCGTCTTAGGAATGGCCCTAGGGCTGCTCATACCCGCAACGGCGGCGCTGGCCCACGACGAGCGGCCGGTCAAGCTCCCCGACGGGACCGGCTCGGTGCCGGTCTACCGGACCGCGGACCCCGACCTGCTGGTGTGTAAGTCCGACAAGGCCGACTTCGACCGTCGTATCGCGACATTTCCGGATGATCTCCGGCGGCGCAACGCCGAGCTCTTCGCGAAGTGCCAGCGCAACGGCTTCCGTAACCTCCAGGAAGCCGTCGACAAGGTCGACCGCCCGGGGATGACGATCGCGATGCTGCCAGGCCTCTACCAGGAGGAGCCCAGCCAGGCGCCGCCCACCGGCGACTGCGCCCGGCTGCCCGCCCGCTGGTCCTCGTGGGGCTACCAGATCCTCTCCTTCGAACAACAGAGCCGGTGCCCGCACAACCAGAACCTGGTCGCCGTCCTCGGCAAGAAGGACCTGCAGATCGAGGGCACCGGCGCAGGCCCGCTGGACGTGGTCGTCGACGCCCAGTACCGCAAGCTGAACGCCATCCGCGCCGACCGCACCGACGGCGTCTACTTCCGCAACTTCACCGCCCAGCGCACCACGTTCAATTCGCTGTACGTGCTGGAGACCGACGGCTTCGTCATCGACAAGGTGCTGACCCGCTGGAACGACGAGTACGGCTTCCTGACCTTCGCCAGCGACCACGGTCTCTACACCGACTGCGAGGCCTACGGCAACGGCGACGGCGGGCTCTACCCGGGCAGCGCCTCCAACATCAACAACGGCCGCGGCCACGAGGTGCCCAGGTACGCCATCGAGATCCGCCGCTGCAAGAGTCACGACAACGCGCTCGGCTACTCGGGCACGGCCGGCGACTCGATGTGGGTCCACGACAACGAGTTCTACGACAACATGGTCGGCGCCACGATGGACAGCCTGTGGCCCAGCCACCCGGGACTGCCGCAGAACCACGCCAAGTTCGAGAACAACGACATCCACGACAACAACCGCGACTACTACGGCTACATTCGCAACGGCACCTGCAACAAGCCCCCGGCCGAACGCGGCTACGAGAGGGGTGTGGTCTGCTCCCAGGTCGGCGTCCCGCCGGGCACCGGCATCCTGGTCGCCGGCGGCAACTACGACGTCTTCCGCGGCAACCGGATCTCCGGGCACCAGCGAGCCGGGTTCCAGCTGTTCGGCGTGCCCGCCTTCATCCGCGGTGAGACCTCGCTCGCCAAGCAGGCCGACACCTCCAACGACAACCGCTACGAGGGCAACCTCTTCCGCGGCAACGGGGTGAACGTCTGGTGGGACGGGCAGGGCACGGGCAACTGCTGGCAGGCGGACACGGGCGCGTCGACGCCGGCCGTACTGCCGGTGTGCGGGGCGCGGGCGCCCGCGCTGTCGGGCGGCTCGAACCGGTGGGTGGCCGAGCCGGTCAAGCTCGTCAAGCTCTACCTGTGCGCCGACTTCAGCTCCAGGGACGCCAAGCTGCCCGCGGGCTGCGACTGGTTCGGCGCCACCGGGCTGGCCAAGGTCGAGACCCAGCTCGCCCTCGCGGGATCCTTGGTCCTGGCCCTGATCGCCGCCCTGTTGTGGAGGCGTCGCCGGAGCAGCGACTCGGCGAGGGTTCTGGCGGTGGCGACCGTGATGGGCTTCGCCGGGCTCTTCCTCGACGTCCTCGCGGCGGCTTTCGACAGCACCATAGGAGCCTCGCTCGCGCTGGTCGGCATGGGGAGCTGGTGGCTGGGCGTGGGCCTCGCCAGGCGGGGCGGATTCGGCTGGTTCAGCGTGATCCTGGGCTTGCTGGCCTTCGCCGACGCCTTCGACCGGTCGGTCCACCTGATCCCGATCATCCCGGTCGGTCCGGGCTGGATCCGGGGCCTGCTCACCGGGCTGTGGGTGCTGTGCGCGGTGGTGGTGCTGGCGCCGCGGCGCAGCCGGGTCGAGGAGACGCCGCAGGTCGAGGTGCCGGTATGAGGAAGGCGTGGATCGCGGCGCTGGCCCTGGTGACCGCGTGCGCGCCGCTGTCGGACACGCACCACCGCCCGGGCACCACCCACGAGGTGGCCACGTCGGACCCCAGCGCCCCGGCGGGCGAGATCGAGGCCACCATCTCGATCAACCACGGGCACGTGAGCCCGCCCTCCGGCTGGCTGGACGTGTCCAAGGGCCAGCAGGTCGCCATCACCGTCACCAGCGACGTCGCCGACGAGCTCCACGTGCACGGCTACGACCTGGAGTCCGAGCTGCGGCCCGGCGAACCGGTCACCATCCGCTTCAAGGCCACCATCACCGGCGTGTTCGAGGTCGAAACGCACCAGACCGAGCTGGTCCTGACCCAGGTCGCGGTGCGATGACCGGCGTGCTGGCGCACGGCGTCGGCAGCCGCAGCGACCTGCCGATCCCGATCTTCTACGCCTACGCGGGGGCGCTGGCCGCGCTGGTGGCCTCGTTCCTGGCGCTCGGGCTGCTGTGGCCGGACTCGCGCTTCCGCGGCGACGCGGCGGGCCGCGTGATCAGGCTCCGGCCGCCCGCCACGGCACTGCGGGTCGCGACGCTGCTCGTGGTGGCCTACGCCGCGGGCTGGCTGATGGTGGGGCCGGATGCGGGCAATGCCGCGCCGTACCTGTTCTACGTGGTCTTCTGGGTGGGGCTGGTGCCGGCGTCGCTGCTGTTCGGGCCGGTCTGGCGGCTGCTCGACCCGCTGCGGCTGCTGCCGGACCGGCCGCTCCGGCCGCTGCCGCTCCGGCTCGGCTACTGGCCCGCAGCGCTCGGGCTGCTCGCCTTCACCTGGACCGAGCTCGTCTCGCCGCACCCCGCCGACCGGTTCACGCTGGCGGCCTTCCTGCTGGTGTACGGCGCGGCCCAGGTGACGGGCACGCTGGTGTACGGCCACGCGTGGCTGGAGCGTGGCGACGCCTTCGAGGTGTACTCCACGCTCATCGGCCGGCTGTCACCGCTTGGCAGGCGGGCGGACGGCAAGGTGGTGCTGCGCGGCCCGTTCGACGGTCTGGACGCGATCGAGCCGGCGCCCGGCCTGCTCGCCACGGTCTGCGTGCTGCTGGGCGGCACCGCCTACGACGGCTTCTCCGGCTCTCCCGGCTGGGTGAGCGCACTGCAGACCGGCCCGCTCGGCAGGACAGGGCTGGGCACGCTCGGCCTGCTCGCCACGGTCGCCGCCGTGGCCGCGCTGTACGCCGGCTGCCTGGCCGCCGCCGGGCTGATCGGCGGGGCCAGAGGGCTGGCGCCGCGCTTCGCCCACTCGCTGGTGCCCATCGCCGTCGGATACCTGATCGCGCACTACTTCTCACTCCTGGTCATCGAGGGCCAGCGCGCGGCCGTGCTGGCGCTGTGGCTGCCCGCCCGGGTGGACCAGAACGCGGTGTCGCCCGCGACGATCGCCACGGTCCAGGTCGTGGCGATCGTCACGGGCCACGTGTGCGGGGTGATCGCGGCGCACGACCGGTCGGTGCGCCTGTTGCCGCCCGCCCGCGCGATCGCGGGCCAGATCCCGCTGTTCATCCTGATGATCTGCTACACGCTGGGCGGGCTGACCCTGCTGCTCGCCTAGTAGCGGTAGTGCGCCTGCGCGTGGGCCGCGGCGTAGGTCTGGAAGCCGGCCTCGCCGTCCTGGTAGTCGTACCAGGCGTCCACCAGGCGTGCGTCGACGACGCTGCAGGTGCTGGTGCGGGAGGCCCCGCGCCGGATCGGGCCGATGTAGATGGTCCCCTTGCCGACGTAGCGCCCGTTCACGTACAGGCGGCACGTCCCGCCCACCCAGGAGATGGAGTGGCGGCTCCTATTGGTGACCGTGACGTAGATCTTGCACGCGGACTCGCACCAGCCGAAGCGCAGCTTGAGCCGGGTGCCGCCGGCCGCGGCGTCGGCGGGGGACGCGAGGAGCGCGACGGCCAGGAGGACGGAGGTCAGGAATGCCACGAGGCGCCTCATTCCGCCCATGATCACACGGTGGTCGATCTTCCGCAATGCGCTTCGGCGAAGGCGGACATCTGGTCCAGGCCGCCGCTGACGACGATCCGCGTCACGCCCTGCGCGGCCAGCTCCTCGACCCGTTCGGAGTCCATGTCGATGGCGCCCCAGCGGGTGTACTCCAGCGCGCCGGGATCGCGCCCCGCCTCCGCGGCGGCGGAACGGGCCAGCTCCCACTGCAGCGCCCGCTCCTCGGGCCCGAGCGCCCCGCCGGGGAAGAAGCCGTCGCCACGCCGTCCGGCCCGCCGTGCGGCCGCCCGGCTCGAGCCACCCACATGGACGGGCAGGGAAGGCACGCCGTACGGCTTGGGGAAGCTGCAGGCACGGTCGAGCGAGAAGAACTCCCCGTCGAAGCTGACACCCTCCTCGCCGCCGGTCCACAGCAGCCGCAGCACGTCGATCGCCTCGTCGGCCCGGCGGCCGCGGGAGGCGAAGTCGACGCCGAGCGCGTGCGCCTCACCGGGCAGCGAGCCCAGGCCCACGGTCAGCAGCCGCATCCGCCCGCCGGACAGTACATCGATGGTCGACAGGCGCTTGGCCAGATGCACGGGGTGATGGTAGGGCAGCAGCAGCACGCCGGTGCCCAGCAGGATCCGGCGCGTGCTCGCCGCGACGAAGCTCAGCAGGTCCAGCGGGTCGGCGTAGGGCATCGACGGCGGGATCTCGTACGGCCCGACCATGGCACCCGGATACAGGACCGGGTGCTCGGGGACGAACAGCGACTCGAACCCGCACGCCTCGGCGTGCCGGGCGAACGTCACGACCTGCTCGGCGCCGAGGCCGTGCAGCGCGGTGTTGTAGGCGATTCCATATTTCACCCGGCCACGTTAGAACCCTGACGCCGGTGTCAAGGCAACTCGCGCCACCTGTTGGTGATCGGCAGGCGCCGGTCGCGGCCGAAGTTCTTCGGCGTGATCTTCGGGCCCGGCGGGTACTGCCGCCGCTTGTACTCGGCCAGGTCCACCAGCCTGATGATGCGGGCCACCAGCGCCGGGTCGTGGCCGGCGGCGATGAGCTCCTGGGAGCCCATGTCCTTTTCCACGTAGTCGTCCAGCAGCGGGTCGAGGACCTCGTAGGGCGGCAGCGAGTCGGTGTCGCGCTGGTCGGGCCGCAGCTCGGCGCTGGGCTCCTTCTCGATCGAGTTCTCCGGGATGGGCCGATCCGCCTGCAGCTCGAACCAGGGCTCGGTGTGGGCGTCGCGCCAGCGCGACAGCTCCCACACCATCGTCTTGGGCACGTCCTTGATCGGCGCGAAGCCGCCCGCCGAGTCGCCGTAGAGCGTGGAGTAGCCGGTGGCCAGCTCGCTCTTGTTGCCGGTGGTCAGCACCAGGTGGCCGTGCTCGTTCGACAGCCCCATGAGGATCATGCCGCGGACCCGCGCCTGCAGGTTCTCCGCGGCCAGCCCCGACAGCTCGATCTCCTTCTCGAAGGCGTTGACGATGTCGGCGATCGGCGCGATCTGCGCGTTCACCCCCTGCCTGCGCACCAGCTCGTCGGCGTCGGTCACCGAGTGGGCGGAGGAGTAGCGGGAGGGCATCAGCACCACGTGCACCCGCTCGGGCCCGATCGCGTCGGCGGCGATCGTGGTGGTCAGCGCCGAGTCGATGCCGCCGGACAGCGCCACGATGACCGAGCGGAAGCCGTTCTTGACCACGTAGTCGCGCACCGCGAGCACCAGCGCCGAGTACACCTCGGCGGGCAGGTCGAGCCGCTCGGCCACCCGGTGGGGGAGCGGCTGGTAGGGCTCGACCGGCTCCTGCGACAGCACGATCCGGTCGACGGTGATCGTCGACCCGTCACCCGCGTCGTGCGGGAACTCGCCCGGCTCGGCGTGCGAGACCGGCAGGTCCAGGTCGACGAGCAGCAGCTCCTCGCGGAACTGCGCCGCCCGCGCCACCAGCTCGCCCGCGGCGTCCACCACCAGCGAGTCGCCGTCGAAGACCAGCTCGTCCTGCCCGCCCACCTGGTTGACGTACACCAGCGCGCACCCGGCCTCGCGGGCGCGCCGCGCGCACAGCTCCAGCCGGACGTCGTCCTTCTCCTTCTCGTACGGCGAGGCGTTCGGCACCACCAGGAGCCCGGCCCCCGCCTGGCCCACCACGGCCACAGGACCGCCGTCCTGCCACAGGTCCTCGCACACCGCGATGGCCACGTCGACCCCGTGCAGCCGGAAGACCGGCAGCCGGTCGCCTCGCACGAAGTAGCGGTACTCGTCGAACACGCCGTAGTTGGGCAGGTGGTGCTTGGCCGTCCTGGTCACCACCTCCCCGCGGTACAGCAGCGCGGCGGCGTCCAGCGGCGCCCCCTTTGGCTGGCCCACGCGCGGCGCCCGGTTGGCCCGGCCGACGTAGCCGACGACCACCGGCAGCCCGCCGAGCCCCTCCCGCTCCAGCCTCGCCGCCACGTCCTCCAGCGTCGCGATGCTGGCGTCCACGAAGGACGTCCTGAGCACCAGGTCCTCCACCGGGTAGCCGGTGAGGAACATCTCGGTGAAGACGGCCAGGTGCGCGCCGCGGTCGGCGGCCTCGCGCGTCCACTCGACGAGCAGATCGGCGTTGGCAGGCAGGTCGCCGACGGTCGGATTCGTCTGTGCCAGGGCAATGCGCAGTTGGGCCACGGAGTCAAGCGTAGTATGTCCCGATTTTTATCTTCAAAGAGACGAAAAGTGATCCTCGCCTCATCTGCGCTCGACCGGGGTGACCAGCCCGGATTCGTAGGCGGCGACCACCAGTTGGGCCCGGTCGAACAGGCCGAGGTGATCGAGCAGCCACGCGACCTCGCCGGCCACCTCGGGTTCGGGGACGGCCAGCGTGCGGGCGATCTGACGGTTGGTCAGCCCCCTGGCCACCAGCTTGAGCAGATCCAGCCGGGCGTCGGACAGGCCCGCCAGGATCGGCGGCGCGTCCGGGTCGGGCGTGCCGGAGAAGGCGGAGATCAGGCGCGCGGTCATCGCCGGGTCGATCAGCGCGTCCCCGGCGGCGGCCGCGCGGATCGCGGCCAGCAGCTGCTCGGGCGCCGAGGTCTTCAGCACGAACCCGCTCACGCCCGCGCGCAGCGCCGCGTAGAAGTTCTCGTCGGTGCCGAACGTGGTCATGATGATGACCTTGGGCGGCTCGGGATCGGCCAGGATCCGCCGCGCCGCGGCCAGCCCGTCCAGGTACGGCATCTGGATGTCCATCAGCACCACGTCGGGCCGTGTCCGGCGGGCCGCCGCGATCGCCTCCTCGCCGTTCGCGGCCTCGGCCGCCAGCTCGAACCCGGGCTCGCCGTCCAGCATCGCCTTGAACCCGGCCCGCACCAGCGCCTGGTCGTCGGCCACCACGACCCGCAACTGCCCCTCGTGGGACGCCGGCACGGGCTCGGCGACCTCCTCCAGCCGCTGGGCCAGCATGTCGGCCTCCAGCCGCTGCAGCCCGCTCGACAGGTCGAGCCCCAGCTCGTCGCGCCACACCGAGCGCGCCCGCCGCAGCGCCGCCAGCGCGTCCCCCTGCCGCCCCGTCCGGTACAGGCCCAGGGACAGCAGCCGCCAGGCCTCCTCCCGCAGCGGATGGGCGCTGGCATGCGCCTCCAGGTCCGCCACCAGGTCGGTGGCCCGGCCCAGCGCCAGCCCGGCGTCGGCGCGCCGCTCCACCGCGATCAGGCGCAGCTCCTCCAGCCGCCCCGACTCGGTCGCCGCCCACGCCAAGTCGGTGAACTCGGCCAGCGCGGGCCCGCGCCACAGCGCCAGGGCGCTGTCCATCGCCGCCCAGACCGAGGCGGGCGTCCCCTCGCCCGACTTCACCAGCGACTCGAAGCGCCAGGCGTCCACCTCGTCGGGATCGGCCCGCAGCGCGTACCCGGGCGGCGCGCTGACCAGCACCCCCGCCTCCTCCCGCGGCGCCCGCGCGGGTTCGAGCGCCCGCCGCAGCCGCGAGACGTATCCCTGGATCGTCGACAGCGCCTGCGCGGGCGGGTGGCCCGGCCAGAGCTCGTCGATGAGCGTGTTCACCGGTACGGCGCGGCCGCCCGCGACGAGGAGCCGGGCGAGCACCGCGCGCTGGCGCTGCCCGCCGAGGTCGAGGAGGGCTCCGCCGTTCCACGCCTGGAACGGTCCGAGCACATTGAAGGTCACCATGGCAGGCGTAAGCGTAAACGTTCCCGGCATTTGGTGATATGGCGTTTTTTCACAGTGGTAGCTCCGCGTGGACGATCGTCCCGCCACCCCGGCGCCCGCGCACCACACATGTCCCACCCAGCTCGGCCGCCCGCTCCCGCATGGAGCTCATGCCGACCCCGGCCCGCGCGTCGGGCGGCAGCCCCCTCCCGTCGTCGGACACCGTGACGTGCAGGCAGGTGTCACGTTCCAGCCGGACGTCGATCCTGGTGGCGTCGGCGTGCTTGCGCGCGTTGGTGAGCGCTTCCTGGACGATCCGGTAGGTCGCCACCTCCACCGCCGCGGGCAGCCCGTCCAGATCCCCGGCCGTCTGCACGGGTCCTCCGAAGGTCAGCTCCTCGACGGCTCCCGCCAGGCCCAGCTCGTCCAGGGCGGGGGGACGCAGGCCGTACACCAGGTGCCTGATGTCGCCGGTGACCGCGTCCATGCCCGCGCGCAGGTCGGTGAGCAGGCGCTCGGCCTGGTCGGGGGAGCGGCGCAGCGTCGTGCGCGCCACGTTGATCGTCATGGCCATGGCCGACAGCGACTGGCCCAGGCCGTCGTGCAGGTCACGGCGCAGCCGTCGGCGCTCCTCCTCGCGCACGCCGAGGATGTGCTCGCGCGAGCGCTGCAGCGCCGCCGTCAGCCGTACGGCGTGCGCGGCGTCGGCGATGTACGGCGTGAGCGTCGCGATCACCCGCTCGTCGTGCGCGGCCGGGAACCGGCGGCGCTCGGTGGGGCCGATCAGCAGCAGCCCGACCGGCTCGCCGTGCCAGACCAGCGCCTCGGTCCTGGCGGGCCGCCCCGGAGTGCCCGAAGTGACGATCGTCCCGTCGACGTCCACCGCGGCGCCCGTCACCGACAGGCCCTCGACCAGCACGTCCAGCGTGGCCAGCAGCCCATGGCCGGGGTCGGCGTGCTGCAGCCGGTGCTTGAGCCGCCGTGCCAGCGCCCGCGGGTCGCCGGTGCTGCCGTACAGCAGCCGGTCGACGCCGCGCAGCAGCAGGCGCCGCATCGGCAGGAAGAACGCCCCGGCGAACAGGGCCGCCGCCAGCCCGGCGAAGCGGTCAACCTCTGACAGCAGCAGCGTGGAGGCGCCGCCGGCCGCCACGTAGACGCCCGCGATCACGATGGCCAGCCCGGTGCCGACCAGCGTCCTGCTGATCAGCGTGTCGATGCCGAACAGCCGGTACCGCAGCACCGCCACCGCGATGGCCGCGGGAACCAGCGGGATCGCCAGCGTGGCCAGCCACCACACAGGATCGCCGATCATCCACGGGATCAGCAGCGCGGGCAGCGTGACCACCAGCCACATCAGCTGCCGCCGCTCGACCGGATCGGCCCGGCGGAAGCGGATGGCCAGCGACAGGAACGCCAGCCCCATCGCGGCCGCCACCATCACCTGGGCGGCAGGCCTGCCGTCCGGCACGGAGAACAGCTTGGCCGCCCAGTCCACCGCCATGCCCGCCACGGCCAGCACGACGACCCACCGCCACCGCCGCGACAGCAGCACGCCGGTCGGATAGAGCAGGGGCAGCAGCACGCCGAGCGCCAGCGTGCAGGCGTTCCACGTCAGACCCACCACCGGCCGGCTCGCGGGCGAGTCGCCGAGCAGTTGCGCGGTGTTGGCGGCCAGGATGTTGGCCGCGGAGGCCAGCCCGCCCAGGCACAGCAGCCACCCGATGACCAGCCGCGGCCTGCTGTGCACCAGGATCGCCCCGAACACGGGGAACGCGGTGCCCGCCATGTCCTCGGGGGCGAACGGCAGCGGCGTGTAGGGCGAGGGCGGCAGCTGGGCCGTCACCCAGATGTCGGACAGCTCCAGCACCACCGCCAGCGTGGCCAGCCCGATCGCCATGCTCCTGGCCGAAGTGATGCGCACGCCGGGAACGTATCGGGCCTAAGACAACATTGGATCAAAATTTGCTCAATGAGCTGACCTGCGGCGGATCGCCGGCGCGAGCGCCAGCATGGCGACGGCCGAGGCCACGCCCACCCCGCCCATCGTGAACCACATCGCACCCTGTCCCAGCGCGAGCAGCCGGCTGCCCAGCATCGGCGCCAGCACCGCCGCCACCGACCAGGCGAACCCGAACAGCCCCGCGTACCGCCCCCGCAGATGCTCCGGCGCCAGCGCGGCCAGGATCGCCCCCGGGATCCCGGCCGTGATCACCTCGCCGACGGTCCACACCACGATCGTGCCCGCCAGCCAGCCCATGGACGTGACGAACGCGGTGAGCGCGAACCCGGCACCCATCACCGCCAGCCCGAGCGCGAAGGTCCGGGAGGGGTCGCGCCGTGCCAGCCAGTCCGACACCAGCGGCTGCACGACGACGATCAGGACCCCGTTGAGCGCCATGGCCAGCCCCAGCTCGCCGGTCGACAGCCCGGCGAACGTGGTCATCGCGACCGGCAGCATGGTGAACGTCTGGGTGTAGACGAAGGCGTTGCCCAGCACGACGAGCGTGAAGCCGATCATCAGCCGGTCGCGGAGCACCACACCGAACCCGCCGCCCACGTGCGAGGCCTCCGGCCGCGTCTCCGGCACCGCCCGCCACACCAGCAGCGCGAACACCAGGCTCGAGACCGCGTCGAACCAGAAGAGCCAGATGAACCCCGCTTCCGCGAGCCAGCCCCCGGCGGTCATCCCGACCGAGTAGCCGAGGTTGATCGCCCAGAACAGCAGCGCGAAGGCGCGTGGCCGCTCGGCGGGCGAGATCAGGTCGGCCACCAGCGCGTTCGAGGCGGGCCTGTAGGCGTCGACCACGAGCCCGAGCACGAACATCGACACGGTGATCGCGGGCAGTGTGGTGCTGTATCCCAGCGCCAGCATGCTCGTGGCACTGGCCAGCATGGATCCGGCCAGCGTCGCCCGTCGCCCGATCCTGTCGGCCAGGACCCCGGCGGTCAGCTGCGACATCAGCGAGCCGACGCCGTAGACGGTCATCACCAGTCCGGCAGCGGCCACCGACAGCCCGCGGGCCTGCGTCAGGTACACGCCGGTGAACGGCACCACCATCGTGCCCAGCCTGTTCACCAGCGAGCCCGCCCACAGGGCCCAGAACGGCCGGGGCAGCCCGCCCACCTTGGAACCCCAGAACGACGGCTTGTCCGCGAGAGCGCTTGTCACGCGTGCAAGCGTCAAGGGCGCGTATGCGTCCGCGCGAACGATTTAGTGCAGACTAAAAGCTGTGTCCGTGATGTGGGTGATGAAGCCGGAAGACGTGGCCAGGATCAGGTTCGCCTTCTCCCCGCTGTGGGAGCTGGTGGCCAGCCTCCGCACGCTGCAGGACCCGGCCCGCCAGTCGGTCCACCTGCCCTGGATCAAGGCCGTCCGCCCGCGCCTGGCGGAGCTGGACCTGGCCGAGCTGTTCGCGCTGGTCCCGCCCAAGGGCTACCTGGCCGACTTCCTCACCCCGCCGCCAGACACGCCGCTGCCCGACTTCGCCGCCGAGCTCGACCGGGTACGGCTGACGCCGCCCGACCGGGTCGTCCACGAGGTGCGCCAGGTCAAGAGCACCGCCCCCGCGATCATCGACCGCATCGTAGCCGATCCCGCGGGGGCCGTGGCCCGCGTGACCGAGGCGCTGCAGGCCTACTGGGAGTCGTGCTTCGCCGAGTTCTGGCCCCGCGTCTACGGGCTGCTCGAACGCGACGTGCTGCGCAGGTCGCGGCTGCTGGCCCAGGGCGGGGCCAAGGCGCTGTTCGCCGCGCTCGACCCCGCCGTCACCTGGACGGGGGAGCGGCTGCTCGTCGACAGGCCCTGGTGCTCGACCGGCGGGCTGCACGGCGACGGGCTCGTGCTGGTGCCCAGCGCGTTCTACTGGCCGTCGGTCGCGGTGATGTCGGCGCCCTACCAGGAGATGCTCGTCTACCCGGTGCTCGGCGTCGGCACGTTGTGGGAGCAGGGCCCGCCGCCCGCCCCCGGGGCGCTGGCGGCGCTCATCGGCCGCAGCCGGGCCCAGATCCTGCTCGCGCTGGCCGAGCCCAGCACCACCTCGGCGCTGGCTGGGCGGATGTCACTCACCCCAGGCGCGGTCAGCCAGCACCTGGGCGTGCTCAGCGACGGCGGGCTCGCGATCGGCATGCGCGTCGGCAAGCAGGTCCTCTACCGCCGCACCGCCAACGGCGACGCCCTGGCCGCCGGCGCCGCCTAACAGCTGCGCCTGACCGGGGTCGCCGCGATCGTCGGCAACGGGACCGCCCTGGCGCTGCCGTACAGGAAGACGTCGGAGCGCTGGATCCGGCCGGGCAGCAGGTCCAGGTCGCCGACCTGCTTGCGGTGGCCGCGCACGTCGGTGACGCGGAAGGTGAACGGGCCGTCGCCGGCGCCGTTCCTGGCCGCCCAGGAGCCGTCCGCGCGCCGCTTCATCGCCCGCCAGCGGTCATGGACCCGCACGTCCACGCTGCGCAGCGGGTTGCCGTGATCGACCACCTGTACGGCGAGCCGGTCCGGCGTGGATCCCTGCTTGATGCGGAACCCCAGGGGCTCGCGCAGCTGCGGATCCTTGACCTGGCGGTAGGTCACCGCGGTGACCGGGCGTCCCGGCTCGGCGATGCGGCCGTAGGCCGCCCGGCTCAGGTCCACCTCGCCGGCCCTGCAGTCCGCGCACGCCCCGGTGATCTGCACGCGGACCGTGCCACGTGGTCCCGTGACGTCCAGGTAGCCGCCGCACGCCGCGGCGCCGCCGTACTCCTGGGACGAGACCGTCGCGTACAGGGCGGCGGGCAGGTCGGCGGGCAGGGCCGCGCACGTGACGGGAGTGGCCGCGCAGGCCGGGGCGCGGGCCAGGTACAGCAGCCACAGCACGGCGCCGGTCACGCCGAGCATGGAGATCGTGGTAAGCCCTCGCCGTCGCCGTTTCCTTCTGTGCCGCGCCACGTTGAGTACATAGCGAAACCGGACCGTCACGTTACGTGTATCTGTTGGACTCCAGCAGCCAGTCGAGGTGGGCGCGGGGCGCGGCCAGGTAGGCGCAGGCGACCTTGCTGACGTCCCTGGACTGCTGGGGCGCCAGGGCGTCCAGCGGGACGCGCTTGGCGGCCCGGTGCATGTCGTGGCAGCGCTCGACGATCCTGTCCAGCACCCAGGCGACCGCCTCGCGCTGGTCCATGCGCAGCTCGTGCATCGCGATGACGACGAGGTTGTGCTGGTCGTCGCGCTCCTTGGCGCGTGAGGTGATGTCGTTGCACCAGGCGGTGGCGTCGATGCAGGCGTCCACCAGCTCCTGCCACGGCTCGGTGCCGTGCAGCCAGGCCGGCACCTCCACCCGCAGGCAGGGCTCGACCAGGTCGAACAGGTACGGTCCCACGGTGCCGCGGCGCAGCGCCGGATACTCGGCCAGCGTGGGCACGCGGCCGGTGACCCGGTTGGCCGCCTCGTCGCGGCAGGCGTCGTGCTGGCGGCGCAGGTTGAGCGCGAAGCGGGCCCGCCACTGGTCGCTCATCCTGGCGCTGGTGACCCGCCACAGGTCGGCGAAGGCGGCCTCGATCGGGTGCCCGCAGGCGCCCTGCAGGATGCCCTGGAACAGGTTCAGCGGCCTGGCGCCCTCGTCCAGCTCGTCGTCCAGGTTGAACAGCCAGGTCAGCCACTGCGCGAACAGCGCCGCCGCGGCGGCGTCGAACTCGGCGAACACCCGCCCGGCGATGCGGTGGAAGCCGACGCCGGGATCGGCCTGCATGCCGGTCCTGCGGGCCCAGTCGATGACGGCGGCCTCGATGGCGTACACCGAGGGGTGCATCCGGCTCGGCACGCCCATCGCGGGCACCCGGTCCGTCAGCGGCAGCAGCGCCTCGGCGGGAGAGGTGCCCCTGCGCGGCGCGGGCAGCAGCGGCCTCTTGAGCACGGACCGCAGCGCGGATTTCACGGAAGCGATCATTACAGGGGCCCGAAGAGCCAGTTGCCGATGGCATGCGGGTCGTCGAGGGTGTAGTACTGCCAGGCGGCCAGGACCAGCTCGTCGGTGGTCAGCGCGCCCCTGCCGGTCCTGTCCAGCCGGTCGAAGGCCTCGTCCACGTCGTCGTAGGCGGTGCCGAACGCCGTGATCATGATGCGGAACTCCCGGGGCCCGATCAGCCCGTCGCAGTCGTGGTCGGCCAGCTCGGCCAGCGCCTCCGTGGCCGGCTTGAACACCCGATCGTAGCGGTCGCCGGAGACGAAAGCCCAGGTCATGCCGGCACGGAACTCCTCGCGCGAGAACCTCGAGTCGCCGTCGCGATCCAGCGCCTCCGCCAGGCTCCGCCAGATCCCGTCGAAGCCGTCCACGATCCTGCTGCCGGCCACCGAGGTGGGCGACTCCCCGAAGCCCACCAGGATGCGGGCTCCCAAGCCCAGCACGTCCTCCCGGTCGATCTCACCGTCGCCGTCGGCGTCGATGTGGTCGAAGGCGCGATCGAGCTTGTGATCAAGCAGGTCGATGGCCACGTTGCCTCCCCCGAGACTGATCTGCGTGATCACATTAGGTCGGGCCGGGCGCTTTGTCAGTGAGGCACGCACCGGTGAGGCTCGTAACGTGTGTGAAACACTGGCACGGCATTCTGGTACTTGACCAGTACTGTCTTCTCGAGGGGATGCCTTGGACCGCCAGCAGGAGTTCGTGCTCCGCACGCTCGAGGAACGCGACATCCGATTCATCCGGCTGTGGTTCACCGACGTGCTCGGCTTCCTCAAGTCCGTGGCCATCGCGCCGGCCGAGCTGGAGGGCGCCTTCGCCGAGGGCATCGGCTTCGACGGCTCCGCCATCGAGGGCTTCGCCCGGGTCTACGAGTCCGACATGCTGGCCAAGCCCGACCCGTCGACGTTCCAGATCCTGCCCTGGCGCAGCGAGACGCCGGGGGCGGCGCGCATCTTCTGCGACATCCTGATGCCCGACGGCTCGCCCTCGCACGCCGACCCGCGCTGGGTGCTCAAGCGCACCCTGGCCAAGGCCGCCGACATGGGCTTCACCTTCTACACCCACCCGGAGATCGAGTTCTTCCTGCTGAAGAACCGGCCCGAGCAGGGTGAGCGGCCCGAGCCGATCGACTCCGGCGGCTACTTCGACCACACCCCGCACAGCTCCGGCCACGACTTCAGGCGCCAGGCGATCATGATGCTGGAGTCCATGGGCATCTCGGTGGAGTTCAGCCACCACGAGGGCGCGCCCGGACAGCAGGAGATCGACCTGCGCTACGCCGACGCGCTCACCACGGCCGACAACATCATGACCTTCCGCCTGGTCATGAAGGAGGTCGCGCTGGAGCAGGGCATCTGGGCCTCCTTCATGCCCAAGCCGTTCACCGAGCACCCCGGCTCCGGCATGCACACCCACATGTCGCTGTTCGAGGGCGACCGCAACGCCTTCTACGAGGCCGGCGCCGAGTACCAGCTGTCCAAGACCGGCCGCTCGTTCATCGCCGGGCTGCTGCGGCACGCCGCGGAGATCACCGCGATCACCAACCAGTGGGTCAACTCCTACAAGCGGCTGTGGGGCGGGGCCGAGGCCATCGCCGGGCAGGGCGGCGAGGCGCCCTCCTACATCTGCTGGGGCCACAACAACCGCTCCGCCCTGGTGCGGGTGCCCATGTACAAGCCGCACAAGGGCGGCTCGACGCGCATCGAGTTCCGCTCGCTCGACTCGGCCTGCAACCCTTATCTGGCCTTCGCCTTGATTTTGGCCGCGGGACTGAGGGGGATCGAGCAGGGGTACGAGCTGCCGCCGGCGGCGGAGGACAACGTCTGGACCCTCACCAGCGCCGAGCGCCGCGCCCTGGGCATCCAGCCGCTGCCCGGGTCGCTCGACGAGGCGATCAGTGTGATGGACCAGAGTGAGCTGGTGGCCGAGACGCTGGGGGAGCACGTCTTCGACTTCTTCCTGCGCAACAAGCGCTCGGAGTGGCGCGACTACCGCCGCACCGTCACCGAGTTCGAGCTCGGCCGCTACCTGCCGGTTCTCTGACACCACCTCGCCCGCCCGCGGCGGGTCGGAAACCGGTGGGAGACGTGTCAGATGTGTCGCTAGTGTCGTGGTATGTCTGGTGAGTATGCCGAGGTCTTCCGGTGCTTCGGGATCCCCCCGCAGGAGTCGATCTACCCCTACGCGCCGGTGTTCCGCGGCGACGGCGTGGCCGTCAAGCGGACCCACTCCGCCGAGGGCATGGGCCGCTGGGTCGGGCGGCTCGCCTCGGCCGGGTTCCCCGTGGTGACCCCGGTGGCGGGGCCGCACAGGATCGGCGAGTACGACTGGGTGGCCTATCCGTGGATCGACGGACGCGGGTACGCGTGCACTCCGGAGGACATCGCCGCCGCCGGAACGCTGCTCGGCCGGCTGCACGCGCTGGGGGCCGAGCCCGCCGGGCTGAACGACTTCAGCTGGCCCGACCGTGACGCCGGCGTCGTCGAGGAGGACGTCGCCGGGCTCGACAAGGCCATGAGCACCTACCGTCCCGAGCTGCGCGAGGAGGTGCTCGCGCGGCTCGCGCCGCTGCTGCGCGGGTTCATGGATGCCGAGCTGCCGGCCGTACGGCAGGCGGGGTTGCCGTGGGTCGACGCGAGCATGGACTTCAAGGCGAACAACCTCGTCTACACCGAGGCCGGGCCGGTGCTCATCGATCCGGACAACGGGGAGCGGGTGCCGCGGGTGCTCGATCTGGCGCTGGCCGTGCTGCTGTTCCACAACGACCTGGGGGATCGGCTGTTCACCGCGCAGGAGTGGGCGGTGTTCGCGCGGGCGTACCTGGGGGAGGTGGAGCTGACCGCGGACGAGCGGCGGCTGTGGCCGGTGGCGCTGCGGTACATGCTCCTGGAGTGGGGCGTGTGGACGGTCGTCAACGGCCTGGAGACGGGGGACTGGGACGATCCGCGGCAGGCGTCCTTCCTGACGGACCTGGTGACCGTCGATCTCTCGCGCTTCGATCTGTCAACCTCGGGTTGACGCTTCTCTAGCGTCAACCTAGAGTTGACGATATGAAGGTGCTGCACTACGTCGTGGTCGTCCTCATCTTGGTCGGGATCGTCATGGCCGCCCTGTAGCGTGGGTCGATGGTCATCGACAAGGTCGCGTGGATCCGCATCGAGGACGGACGGGTGCTCAGCACGCGCTCGCGCGGCAAGGACGTCTACTACCTGCCCGGCGGCAAGCGCGAGCCGGGGGAGAGCGACGTGCAGACGCTGGTGCGGGAGATCTCGGAGGAGCTCGCGGTAGCCATCCTGCCCGGCACGGCCACCCACGTCGGCACCTACTCGGCCCAGGCGCACGGCCAGACGGACGGGGTCGTCGTCCAGATGACCTGCTACAGCGCCGACTACGAGGGCACGCCGGTGCCCAGCAGCGAAATCGAAGAGGTCGTCTGGCTCACCTACGCCGACCGCCACCGCGTCGCCCCCGTCGACCAGCTCATCTTCGACACCCTCAAGTCCACCGGCCAACTCACCTGACGCCACCCCACTCTCCCAGCCTTCGCCAGTAGCCGCGGACCACTCGCACACCAGCTGCAGCCGCAGCGGTTAGCGGGGCGCTCAGGGGAGGGGGTGGTGCATGGCCAGGCGGGGGCCGAGGGTGTGGAGGCCCGCGTCGATCTCCGCCTGCCAGTGGGCGTGGAGGCCGGGGCCCCACTGCGCCGCGGGGAACTCGGTGAAGCCGTGGCGGGCGTAGAAGGGGGCGTTCCACGGGACATCGCGGAAGGTGAGAAGGGTGACGCCGGGCGAGCCCTGCGCGGCGGCCGCCGCGAGGACCGCCGAGACGAGGGCGCCGCCGATGCCCCGGCGGCCGTGCTGGGGGAGGACCGCCAGCTGCTCGAGGTGGACCCGGCCGTCCAGCTCGATGATGCCGGCGAAGCCGACCGGCGGGTCTCCGGCGACCCAGACGGGCGCGCCCTGGGCGATGACCTCCTCGATCACCGGCGCGCCGTCGGGGAAGACGATGCCGACCTCGTGGAAGACGCCGTCGCAGACGCGCTCGATGTCCGGCAGCGCCGCCAGGTCGCGCGGCTCGGCGGGGCGGATGGAGACGGTCACGCGACCGGACGTTACCGCACAACGTGACGAGCTCGTACGGGCGGGACCGGGCGACGCCGTGGCCCCGCCGTACGGCGTGCTAGAAGTAGCGCGGGGTCAGGTCGGTTGTGGGCCAGCTGGTGACGGCGTCGTGGGCCTGCCACAGCAACTGGTCGATGGCGTCGAAGTCGAGCGAGCCTTCCTCTTCCCGGCGGTTGAACTGGACGCACCAGGTCACCCCGAGCGCGTTGCGCACCAGGAAGGTGAAGGTGCCCGGCATCGACCCGCTGTGCCAGGTGTTGCGGCCGCTGCCCCAGGTGCGCACGTACCACCCGGCGCCGTACCAGGACCCGTCACTGCTCACGCCGATCTCCGGCTTGGCGAAGGCCCGCGAGATGGACGTGGCGTTGAGCACGGAGTTCGGGGCGTCGAACACGCCCGCCCACCTGACCATGTCGACCGCGGAGGCCAGCCAGCCGCCGTTGGCGTCCTGGTTGGGCATGTTGAAGCCGCCGTAGGGATACGGAACGGTCGTGCCCGAGTCGTTCACCACGATCTTGGTGGTGTACTTCGACTGGTAGCCGACCTCGGCGGTGGACATCTCCGAGCGCAGGCTCTTGCCGAGCCGCATCCGGGTGATGCCGCGCGGGGCGAGCAGCTTGGAGCGCACGTACGCCTCGTAGCTCATGCCCGACACCTTCTCGATGACCCGGCCGAGCAGCATGTAGCCGTAGTTGCTGTAGGACATCTTGCTGCCCGGCGCGAAGTCGAGCGGCTTGCCCGTGACGTACTTGATGATGTCGGCGTGGCTGATCGGGAAGCCCTGGTCGAGCGAGGCCGCGATCGTCTGGTCCAGCCAGAGCGGGTCCTTGCTGACATCGCGGTCCCAGCCGCCGGTGTGCTGCATGAGCCGCCACAGCGTCACCTGCTCCAGGCGCTGGTCCGCCGCCGACGACAGGCCGAGCAGCTTGGTGATCGGCGTGGTGAGCGTGAGCTTGCCGTCCTGGGCCAAGCGCAGGATGGCGGCCGAGGTGATGTTCTTGCTCAGGCTGGCGATGCGGAACAGCGACGTCGGCTGCACCGTCGCCATCGACGCGCCATTCGGGCTGTAGACGCCGTAGCCCCGAGCCGCCAGGATCTTGCCCTTGCGGGCGATCGCGAGCTGACCGTTGGTGATGCTCCGGTCGGTCATGAACTTCTGGACGGTCTTGTCGAAGCTGGCCAGCTGTGACGGCATGACACCGCTCGTCACCAGCGTTGCCGCCTCTGCCTGCTCGGGCAGGGCTCCCAGCGCGATCGCGGGCACGGCCGCGGCGCCCGCCTTGAGCAACGTCCGCCGGCTGAGCATCGTCACTTCCAACCCCTAAGTCACATTGGCCACAGTTGACCACGCATCTTACGGGATGTCGAAAGTGTGTGCTGGCGGGTGGAACGGTGCGACGCCCTGAGTGCCCCTTCCCCGACGAGAACGAATGATCGCGGATCGGGAAGTTTCGGGCAGGGTGGTGATGTTGTTCACGTGTGGGGTACCCCGTGGTCTCGGTAAACACCCCACCCCGTAAAATCGGCCTGTTTCTATCGGTATTTGTGGTCTTAGCGCCCCTTTGGGGCGATATGGAGGATGTCGATGACGACGGCTGCCCTGCAGACCGTGTTGACCGTTCCAGAGCGTTTCCGCGGGCCCGCCGCGGTGGCCAACGGCGGCTGGATAGCCGGCACCATGGCCGACGCGCTCAACGGCCACCGATCAGCCGTCGAGGTCACCCTCCATGCTCCCACGCCACTGGAGACCGAACTCCGCCTGGAGCACGTGGCCAACACCGTCACCCTCTCCGACGGAGACAAGCTGCTCGTCGAGGCGTTCCCCGTGGCCGAGGACCTGGAGGCGCCGGACTTCGTGTCCTTCACCGACGCGGCCAGGGCCGAGGCGGGCTTCCCCGGCTGGCACGGCCACGCCTTCCCCGAGTGCTTCGTCTGCGGCCTGCGCGAGCCCGGTGACGGCCTGCGCGTCTTCCCCGGTCCAGTCGAGGGCACGAACCTGGTGGCCGCCGGCTGGCGGGTGCCCTTCACGGTCGCCGACGAGGACGGCGTGCCCGCCGCGATCGTCGGCGCCGCGCTCGACTGCGTCACGGGCTGGGCCCACTTCGCACCCGGCGAGTCCGCGCTGCTCGGCAGGCTCGCCGTGCAGATCCACCGGCGCGTCTACGCCGGCGGAACGTACTCGGTGGTCGGCGAGGCGACCGGCCGCGACGGCCGCAAGCTCTTCGGCCGCAGCGCCATCTACGAGAACGACGGCGCCCTGGTCGCCTCCGCCCGCGCGACCTGGATCGCCCCGCGTTAGGTTCCGCGGGTCAGGTGGTGAGGCGGTCGGCGACGAGGGCGGCGCAGCGGTCGTCGAAGAGGATCGTGTAGTGGTTGCAGTCGGGGACGAGCTCGTCCCGCAGCTCCGGCAGCCGCGCGGTCCAGGCGGCCGCCAGCGCGTCCGGGTGCATCCCGACGTCCTGGTTGAGCAGCCCGCGCGGCGCCCGTAGCAGGTGGAGCGGCGACTTGACGGCCTCGAGCGCCGCCCCGATCGCGGCGTCCTCGGTGAGCAGCCAGCGGCCGTCCTGCCTGACCGCCTCCGGCACCGCCCGCGAGCGCAGCGCGCCCTCGGGCCCGGTGACGTCGTACCTGACGTACTCCTCGACGAGCGGGCTCCAGTGCCCGGCGAAGGCCGGGTGCGCCTTGAAGAAGTCCACGTAGGCCTCGACCGACGGGAACGTCTTCGTCAGCCGGGCCAGCGCCGGGCCGAGCGTGGTCTCCAGCACCTCGTCCGGATCGGCGTCGGGCATCAGTGGCATCGGCAGCCCGCCGTCGACCAGGACGACCCTGGCGAAGTTCCGCTGCGCCCCGGCCAGCGCGGCCACGTAGGCGCCCATCGAGTGCCCTGTCAGCACCGCGTCGGCCCCCGCCCCCACGTGGTCGGCCACGCGCAGCACGTCAGCCGCGTGCCTCGGCAGCCCGTACGGCCCGGCCAGCCCCGCGCTGTGGCCGCGGCCCGCCAGGTCCATCGCGACCAGCGACCAGCCCTCGGGCAGCTTGCCCGCCACGGCCTTCCACGCCATGAGCGAGGCGGTGATCCCGTGTACCGCGATGACCAGCCGCTCGCCCTCCCCGAACCGCGCGATCCGCATCCCGTCGACGTCGTCGATTCTCATAACCGGATCCTAAGGACTGCTCCCCGGCTTATAGGGATAAATTACGCACATGCGGATCACCGTGATCGAGCACGAGGCCGATGCCGGGCTCGGGTACCTCGAGAGCTGGCTGGGGCTGGAGTGCGACGTCGTCCGGCCGTACCTGGGAGAGACAGTTCCCGAGCGGGCCGCCGACGGGCTCATCGTGCTCGGCGGGGCCGCCGACGCCTGGGACGACGAGCACTCACCCTGGCACCCGGCCACCCGTGACCTGCTGCGGAGCGCGGTGGACGAGGGCACGCCCACGCTGGCGATCTGCCTGGGCGCGCAGCTGATGACGATGGCCTGCGGCGGGGTCGTCGGGCGCGGCGGCAACGGCCTGGAAGTCGGCCTGCGCGAGGTGCGCCCGCTGCCGGCCGCCGCCTCCGACCCCGTGCTGTCAGGGGCCGGTACGGCTGTCGCCATCCAGTACCACCAGGACGCCATGACCCGGCTCCCGGAGGGCGCGGTGCCGCTCATGACCGGGGACCAGTATCCGAACCAGGCCTACCGGCTCGGCGAGGCCGCGTGGGCGGTCCAGTTCCACCCCGAGGCGACCCCCGAGATCTTCACCGCCTGGACCTCCGCCGCCGGCCTGGACGGCGCCGAGGACTTCAACGCCGAGGTCAAGGCCGCCGAGGACCGCCTCGTCGCCACCTGGCGCCCTGTCGCGGAGGCCTTCGCCGAAGTCGTCAGAACCACCGCTCCCGCCTAGCCCGCCGCCCCGCACGGCCGGGAGCCCGGTGGGACAGGGCGTGGGCCGCCGCGTGGACGCCGGCCGTGACCAGGGGGAAGATCACCAGACCTGCCACGGTCGAGCAGGTGCCGCCCGTGGGGACCCCGGCGGCCTTGAGGCGTCGCCAGGCCCACCACGAGAAGGGCAGCACCACCAGCGGCGCCGTGACCACGCCCGGCGTGTAGCCGCGGGCGGCCGCCGCCTGCGCCAGGTGCACCACCCCGTGCAGCCCGAAGGCTGCCAGCACCGCCTGGAAGGCGGGACTGCGCCCGCCGGTGCGCGCACCGAGCGCCGACGCGCCCGCCATGACGCCGCCCATCAGCCCGATCGCCACGTTCACGTGCCGCTGCGACACCTCCAGCCGCTCCCAGGGAACCCACGGGAACCGCGCCCCGAGCCGGTCCGAGGCCGTGCGTGACCACGAGGCCATCGTGGCCAATTCCTCCGCGTCGTGCACCATCCAGGCCGCCAGCATCCCCCACGTCACCGCCGCGGGAACCCTCTCACCCATACGCCCTCCCTCGACACTATATGCAACGCAACGTTGCGTTGCATACTCATCTTACGGCAGGGCTGCGAAGATGGAAGCGTGCCCAGGATCGAGTCCACCGCAGCCCGCCTGGCCAAGCTCGGCTTCGCCGACGGCGCCCGGGCCGCCCGTCTCGTCGAGGCCGCGGGGGTCGACCTGGACGACCTGCTGCCGGCGCTGGTCGGCGCCGCCGATCCTGACCTGGCGCTGACCTCGCTGACCCGGCTGGCCGAGCGTGATCCGGCCGTCCTCGACGCCATCCGCGCCGACGAGCGCGTCCGTGGCCGCCTGCTGGCCGTGTTCGGCGTGAGCGCCGCCCTGGGCGAGCACGTCATCCGGCATCCCGGCCACGTGGGGCTGCTCGCCGTACAGGATCTGCCTGATCCGCGCACGGACCTGCTGCGCGCTGTCGGCGCCGAGCCCGCCGACAGCGATCCGCGGGCGGGCGAGGCGGATGCGCTGGTGGCGTTGCGGGTGGCCTACCGGGGGCGGCTGCTGCGGCTGGCGGCGCTGGACCTGACGGGCGAGCTGACACTGAACGAGGTGACCGGCGAGCTGTCGGACCTGGCCGGCGCCGCGCTGGAGGGCGCGCTGGCGATCGCGCGGGCCGAGGTGGGCGACGATGACGTACGGCTGGCCGTCATCGGCATGGGCAAGTGCGGCGCCCGTGAGCTGAACTACATCAGCGACGTGGACGTGATCTTCGTGGCCGAGCCGCGCGACGGCGCCGACGAGACCAAGGCGCTGCGCACCGCCACCCGGCTCGCCCAGGCGACGATGCGGGCCTGCTCGGCCGCCACGCCCGAGGGCGCGCTGTGGGAGGTCGACGCCGGGCTGCGCCCTGAGGGCCGGTCGGGGCCGCTGGTGCGGACGCTGGCCAGCCACCTGGCCTACTACCGGCGCTGGGCCAAGACCTGGGAGTTTCAGGCGCTGCTGAAGGCCAGGCCGGTCGCGGGCGACAGCGAGCTGGGCGAGGCGTACGTGTCGGCGGTCAACGAGCTGGTCTGGTCGGCCGCCACCCGCCCCAACTTCGTCGAGGACGTGCAGGCGATGCGCCGCCGCGTCGAGGAGCACGTGCGCGCCGAGGGGGAGCGTGAGCTCAAGCTCGGGCCGGGCGGGCTGCGTGACATCGAGTTCGCGGTGCAGCTGCTGCAGCTCGTGCACGGACGGCTCGACCCGCTGCTGCGCCGCCGCGCCACGCTGCCCGCGCTGGCCGCCCTGTCCCGCGGCGGCTACGTCGGCCGCGACGACTCCAAGAGCCTGGCCGAGGCGTACACGTTCCTGCGCCAGGTCGAGCACCTGCTGCAGCTGCACCGGCTGCGCCGCACTCACCTGCTGCCCACCGCGCCCGAGGACCTGCGCAGGCTCGGGCGGGCGCTCGGCACGCAGACCGACCCGGTCGGCGAGTTCACCGCCCGGTGGAAGCGGCACGCGAGGGAGGCCAGGCGGCTGCACGAGAAGCTGTTCTACCGCCCGCTCCTGCAGGCGGTCGCCCGGCTGCCGGAGTCGGAGGCGCGGCTGTCGACCACGGCGGCGGCCGCCCGGCTGCAGGCGCTGGGATACGTCGACCCCGAGGGCGCGCTGCGCCACCTGGCCGCGCTGACGACGGGCGTGTCCAGGCGGGCCGCGATCCAGCGCACGCTGCTGCCGGTCATGCTCGGCTGGTTCGCCGACTCGCCCGACCCCGACGCGGGGCTGCTCGGGTTCCGCCAGATCAGCGACAAGCTCGGCACCACCCCCTGGTACCTGCGGCTGCTGCGTGACGAGACGGCCGTGGCCGCCCGGCTGGCCCGCGTGCTCGGCACCTCCCGCTACGCCACCGGCCTGCTCATGAACGCGCCCGAGGCCGTCGCCATGCTCGGCTCGGACGAGGACCTCGCCCCCCGGCCCGCCGACGCGCTGCTCGGCGAGCTGTCGGCCGCCGTCTCACGCCACGGGGGCGGCGCCGAGCCCGCCGTCGCCGCGGTGCGCGCCGTACGCCGCAGAGAGCTGTTCCGAACGGCTGTCGCCGACGTCTCCGGGCTGCTGGAGATCGAGCGCGTCGGGGTGGTGCTGTCGGCGCTCAACGACGTCACCATCCAGGCCGCCCTGGACGTGTCGCTGGCCAAGGTGGCCGCCGAGCGGCGCGCGCCGGTGCCGACCAGGTTCGCGGTCATCGCGATGGGCCGGCTGGGCGGGATGGAGTGCTCCTACGCCAGCGACGCCGACGTGATGTTCGTTCACTCGCCGCTCGGCGACGAGCGGGAGGCCACGGACGCGGCCTTCGCGGTGGCCAACGAGCTGCGCCGGCTGCTGGCGCTGCCCGCCCCTGACCCGCCGCTGATCGTCGACCCCGACCTGCGGCCCGAGGGCCGCCAGGGACCGCTGGTGCGCACGCTGGCCTCCTACCGGGCCTACTACGCGCGCTGGTCCTCGCCGTGGGAGTCGCAGGCGTTGCTGCGCGCCCGCTTCTCGGCCGGCGACGCCGCGCTCGGCGCCGAGTTCGCCGCGACGGCGGACGAGATCCGCTACCCCGCGGGCGGGCTCAGCGAGGAGGCGGTCCGCGAGATCCGCCGGCTCAAGGCCCGCATGGAGGCCGAGCGCCTGCCCCGCGGCGCCGACCCGGCCCTGCACACCAAGCTCGGACCCGGCGGCCTGTCGGACGTCGAATGGGTGGCGCAGCTGCTGCAACTGCGCCACGCGCACGACCGCCCCACGCTGCGCACGCCCCGCACCCTGCAGGCGCTGCGCGCGGCCGTCGCCGAGCGGCTGCTCGACCCGGCCGACGAGGCGATCCTGGCCGAGGCCTGGAGCTTCGCCTCCCGCATCCGCGACGCCATCATGCTGGTCAAGGGCCGCCCAGGAGACAGCGTCCCCGCCGACGCCCGCGAACGGCTGCGCCTGGCCCAGACGCTCGGCTACCCGCCGGACGGCTCGGAGGACTTCCTGGACGACTACCGCCGTGTCACCCGGCGGGCTCGTCAGGTGGTGGAGCGGGCCTTCTATGGCTCGTGAGATAGTCCTGCGACCAGGTGATGAGCTTGTGCCCGGCTCCCAGCGTCCGCTCTGCCAGTTCCAGAACCTCCTCGCACAGGCGGATCGCCGTGTCCGTGTCCCCGGTCTGCGCGTAGAGCATGGCCAGCACGTAGCGGGAATTGAGCGTGAACAGGTGGGTGGGCCCGCTGATCCGCTCGGAGTGGGCGAGCGCCTGCTCGCGTAGCGCGATTCCACGCTCGAGGTCACCCGAGTCCGCGTAGGCGGAGGACAGGTCCTCCTCCTGCCTGACGATGTCATCGTGGTCGGGGTCGAGGGTGCGCCGGAAGTCGGCGAGGATGCGCTCATGGAGGGCGATGGCCTGCTCGTACGCGCCCGTGTCTCCGTAGGAGTTGGCGAGGCGGCGATGGGCGCGCAGGGTCTTGCGGTGATCGGGGCCGAGCGTGCGTTCGTAGTGGGCGACAACGCTCTCGTGCAGGGGAACCGCGAGCTCGTGCTGCCCCGAGTCGTCGAGTGACCTGGCCACGTCGCTGCGTGCTTCCACGGTCTCCTCGTCATCGGGACCCGCTATCCGCTCCCACTCGGCCAGGACGTGCCGGTACAGCCGCAGGGCCTCCTGCTCGTCGTCCATGACCCCGTAGGCGTCGGCCAGATCGCTGATGGCATACAGGGTCAGCCGGTCGTGGGGACCGAGTACGCGCTCGCAGTCGGCCACGTTCTGCATGGTCAGCTCGAGAGCGCGGGCGGGATCGTCGTGGTGGGTGACGTGCTTGGCGTACCAGGACCGGACACGCAGCAGCCAGATCGGCGGGTGGTCGCCGGAGTGCGCGTGGACGACCTCCGCCTGCGTCATCAGCTTGCCCACGCTGTCGGGGTCGCCCCAGGTCGCATGCCCCAGCCAATAGCCCCTGAGGATCTCGGCCGTCGCCTCCAGGGCGGCGGGGAGGCGGGACGGGTCGCGTTCCCTGAGGGCGCGCTGGGTGACGCGGTGCATGACCACGGCCCTGCGGTCCTGGCTCCAGGTCAGCAACGACCTGCGGACCAGCGCCACCAGGACGTCCTCCGTGTCGTCGGGCAGCATCTCCCGGGGCACCCCGTCGGGGGAGAGCACGGAGAACACCGACAGCAGCTCTCCCGCGCCGGCGATCGACGACTCGGCCGCCTCCACGGCCAGCAGGATCGCGCGGACGGCGCTGTCGGGGTAGGCGTCGCCCTCGATGCCGCGCAGGCCCTGCGCCAGTGGCTTGGCCCGCAGGACGCGCAGGTACCCGGCATAGGTGAGGCCGCGCTCCTCGATCATCGCGCCCGCCTGGGCCAGTGCGAGCGCCAGCTGCCCGAGCTCGGCGGCCAGCTCCGCGGCCCCCGGAGGATCGTCCAGCCCCGTCACCCTCGCCAGGAACGCCACGGACTCCTCCGAGGTGAACACCTCGACAGGGACGGCCGCGCCCAGGCGGTCGAAGGCCCGGTTGCGGGTGGTGATGACGACCTGGGTACTGCCGGTGGCCGGGACCCAGCGGCGCAGGTCGGCCACCTGCTCGGCGTTGTCGAAGACCACCAGGCAGGGCTTGGTGGCCGCGGCCAGCCAGTCGCGGGCGCGCTCGGCCGCCTCCGCGGCCGTGTCCTGCGGCCTGCGGATGCCGAGCCGGTCGGCCAGGCGGGCCAGACCGCCGGCGATGCCCTCCCGCTCCTCGGCGTGGATCCAGGCCACCACCTGGTAGCCCGCTGCCTGGCACTCCCTGGCGTGCGCGGCGGCCATCGTGGTCTTGCCCACGCCGGGAGCGCCGCTGACGGAGCGGACCACCGTGACCCGGTCGTCGGCCCGCAACCCCGCCATGATCTCCGGGCGCTCCTGGAAGGACGGCGGACGCTGGGGGATCTCGCCGACCACGAGGTGGCTGGGCGGGCGGCGGCCCAGGTTCACCACGTTGTGGTCGCCGGGGATCACCACCGCACCCTCGCCGACGGATCCGGTGGCGACGGAGCGGTCGCCGGACGCGCCTTCTTGGGGCATGGCTCAGGATTTCACGACTTCGCCGCCCGCGACGGCAAGTCACCCGCCCAGGTGCGGCCTGCCCGACGTTGATCACGTTCCGGTCGCCCGTAATCACGACCGCGCTGTCGCCTATCGTCCCTGCCGCGACGGAACGCTCGCCTGAGGCGGTCGTCCCCGCAGCCTCGCAACGGTCGCCGGATGCGTCTCGGGGCATGGCCCACGATGGTCGCGCGAGCCGTACATGCGCAAGAGAGTGGCGAGGAGTGCCCCGGCAGGTGTATCAAAGCGCGGGGTGATCCATTTTGATATCTGTTTACGTTGATCTGGCGCTGGGCCTGGTGCTCACGTTCCTGCTGCTGTCGTTGCTGGTGAGCGGGCTGAACGAGGGGATCGTGCGGATGCTGAGCATCCGCGCCAAGTTCCTGTGGGCCTATCTGAGGGACACCCTGGACGGCACCGACGCCCAGGGACGGTCCTGGCTGCCCGCGGGAGTCAAGGACGTCTTCGCCGTGCTGCCGTTCGTGCGCGACCCGCGACCGAAACACAGCGACCAGCCGGCGCCGCCCGAGTCGGAGCTGCCCGCGCACGAGAACAAGGCCGAGGACGCCATGACGAACCTGCTCTACGAGCGGGTCCGCGAAATCGACCACCCCAAGACGGGCAAGACCAGCATCGCGAACATCCCGCCCGAGCGCTTCGCCACGGCCGTGATGGAGCTGGCCGCGAGCGAGGAGGGTGGCGTCGACGCGTTCCTGAACAGGCTCAAGGCCATGAACAGCCCGCTGTACGGCCACCTCAAGGGCGTGTGGGACGCCGCGCAGCGCGACATGGAGCGCTTCAGGGAGGGCGTGACCACCTGGTTCGACAGCGAGATGCAGCGCCTGTCGATGCTCTACAAGCGGTACGTCAAGTGGGCGGTCGCCGTGCTCGGCCTGGTGGTGGTGCTGCTGTTCAGCGCCGACGGGCTGGAGTTCGCCAAGACGCTGCTGCGCGACAACGCCTTCCGCGCCTCCGTCAGCGCCGTGGCCGCCTCGGGCGAGGACGCCTACACCGACCTCAAGACGCAGTGCCAGTCGCAGCAGCCCGTCACCTGCATCACCGACACGCTCAGCTCGCCCGCGCTGGTCAAGGTGCTCGACCACGGGATCGTCAGCGTCGACATCCCGGCCGAGGGCGACCCCGGCATCAAGTGGAACGGCGGCCAGTGGTGGAGCCGGATCACCACGCTCAGCCACTGGCCCGGCTACCTGCTGACCTACGTGGCGCTGCTGTTCGGCGCGCCGTTCTGGTGGGACCTGTTCAGGCGCATCACCGGACTGAAGTCGAGGAGCTAGGATCTGACTTCTCCCCCCCGCTCGGACAGACGGGGAGTTGTCATGAGGTCTCTGGTCGTGCTGGCACTCGTGGCCGGCTGCGGGGTGAGCGCCGCCGCCGCACCGGTGCCGCAGGTCGTGGGCAAGGGGCTGGCGGTCGCCGACGACGAGCTGTCCGCGGCCGGGTTCAGGCGGATCAGAGCGATCGACGTCAGCGGCCGCGGCCGGATCGTGCTGCTGCGCCGCGACTGGCAGGTGTGCGGCCAGCACGCCGAGGCCGCCGAGATCCGGCTCGACGTGGTCAAGGTCGGCGAGGTGTGCCCCGGCGCCGTGGCCGAGCCCGCCGCGCCCGGCCTGATGCCGGACTTCACCGGCGAGAGCGTCCGCGTCGCCAAGGACTCCCTGCCGCCCAGGACCAGCATCAAGATCCAGGACGCCACCGGCAGCAACCGGCTCACGCTCATGGACACGGCCTGGCGGATCTGCCGCCAGACCCCGCCGGCGGGCGAGCGCCTCCAGGGCCGCCCCGTCCAGCTCTGGGTCGTCAAGTACGGCGAGCGCTGCCCGAGCCCGCCCGCCAGGGCTAGCCGCTGAGCGCGTAGAGCACGTCGCGCAGGGAGGACTCGCGGCTGCGCAGCCAGACCAGGCGCAGCGCCAGCGCGGGCGCGTCGAACCCGAGCGGCACCAGCCCTCCCGAGGCCAGATCCGCCTCCACCGCGAAGTCGGGCAGCAGGGACCTCCCGAGTCCCTGCCTGCTCCACTCCCGGGCGGTGGAGATGCTGGTCAGCTCCCTGCGCGGCACGTCCACGGGGAAGATCCGGTCGACCGCCATCCTGATCGAGCAGCCCGGCGGCGTGGTCAGCAGCGTGTCCTCCTCAGACTCCGGCGCCGCCACCATGATCAACGACACCTCGCCCACGTCGAGGAAGTCCAGGTCGGCAGGCGGATCGAAGCCCAGCCCGCCGATCCGTGTCCCCGAGTCGAGCAGCAGCGCGGCGTCCAGCCCGCCTCCCGCCACCTCCGCGAGCAGCTCGCGCCGCGGCAGCGCCCGCACGTCCACGTCCAGGTGTGACAGCTTGCGCACCACGGCCGGCAGCCGGGTCGCGACCAGGCTCTCCAGCGCTCCGACGCGCACCCGCCGCCGGGTGCCCGTCACGGCCAGCCGTACCTGCTCGGCGTGGTCGAGCAGTTCCTGGGCGTGGGAGAGCAGGATGGCGCCCTGCTCGGTGAGCCGCATGCCCTGCGGGGTCCGGTCGAACAGCTTGACCTGCAGCGTCCCTTCCAGCCTGCGGATCTGCTCGGAAACCGAGGCGGGCGCGAGGCCGAGCGCGGTGGCGGCGCCGTTGACGCTGCCGGTCCCGGCTACGGCGACAAATCCCCGCAACTGTCGCAATTCCACACAGCCAGCATACGGTTCCGCCTGATGCCCCCGGCGGCTCGGCCTGTTGAGCGGGAGGGCCGCCTTTCCGCAGGCTGGAGGCATGATCTCTCCCCGGCGATTCCTGGGATTCTCCCTTGCCTACTTCCTGGTGCTGCTCGACACGACCGCGCTCACGATCGCGTTGCCCGACCTGCGCGCCGACCTCGGCGGGACGCTGGCCGGCCAGCAGTGGGCGGTCAACGCCTACACGGTCGCCTTCGCCGCGGCGCTGCTGACCGGAGGGGCGGTGGCCGACCGTTACGGTGCGGCACGCGTCTTCCGCGTCGGCGTGGCCGCGTTCGGGGTGCTGTCGCTGCTGAGCGCCGCCGCGCCGGTGCTCGGGGTGCTGGTCGGGCTGCGCGCGTTGCTCGGCGTGGCGGGCGCGCTGTGCCTGGGCGGTTCGCTGGCGCTGGTGGCCCAGCTGTACCCCGAGGCCGGCCGCCGGGCCAGGGCGATGGGCGGGTGGGCGGCGATCACCGGCGCCGCGCTGGCCGCGGGGCCGCTGCTCGGCGGCCTGCTGGTCGGCCTGTACGGCTGGCGGGCCGTGTTCCTGATCAACCCGCCCATCGCGCTGCTGTCGCTGCTGGCCGTACGGGGGCTGCGTTCGCCCGCGGGCGGGCGGCGGATCGACTGGGCCGTCCAGGTCCTGGCGTGCGCCCTGCTCGGCCTGCTCGCCGAGGCGCTGGTCGACTCCTCGGTCCTGGCCGGCGTGCTGGCGGCGGCCGCGCTGATCGGCCTCGTGCTGGTGGAGCGCCGCAGCCAGGCGCCCGCGCTGCCGGGCGGCCTGCTGCGGGCCACGTGGCGGGAACTGCTCGCGGGCACGGTGGCCAACTTCGCCTTCGCCGGCGCGCTGTTCGTGCTCACGCTGCGGCTGCAGGACGGCGAGGGGCTCTCGCCGCTGGCCGCAGGGCTGGCGTTCCTGCCGCTCACGCTGCCGATGGCGGTCAACCCCGTGCTCACCGGCCGGATCGTCGCCAGGATCGGAGCGCGCCCGCCGATCCTGGCCGGCCTCGCCCTGCTCGCGGCCGGCCTGGCGGGGCTGGCGCTGACGGACGTGCTGATCCCGTGGCTGGTGCTGACGGGCCTCGGCCTGTCGTTCTGTCTCCCCGCCCTGGTCGCCGGCATGGTCGCCGCCGCCCCCGCGGGTACGGCCGGTACCGCCGGCGGCGTACTCAACGCCGCCCGCCAGGTGGGCGCCACCGTCGGCGTCGCCGTCCTGGCCCGCGTCCCGAGCCCGCTGACGGCCGCCGCCGTCCTCGTCGCGCTCGCGGCCCTGTCCTACGCCGTGAGAGGCCGGGCCGTGATGCTCCACCGCGAGAAGAGCGCGCTGTAGGTTGTTGCGATGCGGCCCAAGCTGTCCCTGTCCCGATACCGGACGCTGCGCGGCAGACACCCGGAGCTGTTCGCCAACCCGCCGGGAGCCGGCACCATCATCCTGGCCGCTCGCGATGACTCGTTCGGCGTGCGGTACAAGGACCGCTACGTCACGCTCGTGCGGGATCGCGTACGTTTCCCCGACGGGACGACGGGCGCCTACATCCGGATCCTGCACACGTCGGGGATCGGCGGGGCGGCGATTCTCCCCGTATGCGATGGCAAGGTGGTCCTCGTCCGGCATTTCCGGCACGCGACCAGGCGGCGGCACTGGGAGATCCCCCGGGGGTTCGCCGACAGCGGCGAGAGCTTCGAGCAGACGGCCAGGCGCGAAACCCGCGAAGAACTCGGCACGGACGGGATGCGCGTGCGCGAACTCGGCCGCATGCACACCGACACCGGCCTCATCGGCACCGAGGTGGCGCTGTACTGGGCCGAGCTCGACGGCCCGGTCACCGGGTACGACGCGGGGGAGGGCATCGACCAGGTGCGGCTGGCCGGCCCGGAGGAGATCGACTCGATGCTGGCGCGGGGTGAGATCACCGACTCCTTCACCCTGGCCGCCATCCTGCACGCCAGGCGGTTGCGGCTGAGCCCCTTTCAGTAGTCGGCGGGTCCCTCCTCGCCCTCCACGGTGGCGTCCGTCCGCTGGCGCCGCCGTACCTCGGCCGCCGTCTCCTCGCTCACGTGGGCCTCGAACTGAGCCACCAGGTCCCGCCAGAACCGCCCCGCCCTGACGTCGGTCCGTCCGGTCAGGACCTGCGTGCGCGTGTCGAGGGCCTTGCCGAAACGGGCGGACCGCCGCCGTCGCTCCAGCGCGCGCAGGCCGAGGCGGATGGTCACGGTCGCCGCCTCGCCGGCCGCCGTGGTGGCCACCGCTCCCGCGACGACGATGTGGACCCCGTGCGGTCCGGTCGAGAACTCGAGCAGCGCGCCCGCCACGTCGACGCTCGCGACCAGCGCGAACGAGCGGGCCATGGGCAGGGGCTTGTCGGGACGTGCGCGGCCGACCGCGATCCGGGTGGTCTCCGAGAGTAGGTCCACATAGGCGGCGATCACCGCCGGCGCCCCTCGCCGCGGGTCGTCGAACCTGCCGAGCGGATCCCGCAGCAACCCCTTCATCAGCGCGACGTAGTCCGTCCACTGCCTGCTCGCCCGTACGTCCACCACGTCGCGCAGGGACAGCTTGGCGAACGTGTCCAGGTAGAGGTCCTCCGACACGACTTCGAACGCCAGACCGCGGAGCAGCTCCCCGATCTGTTCCGCGCTCACCTCCTGGGGACCGTGGCCCAAGCTCTCCCACTCCTGCAGAGTGGAACGGTGCAACGCGCCGGCAGGAGTGAGCGCGAGTGTTTCCAGCGCGACCGCCATGTTGACGCTGTGCGTGAGGTCGATCAGCTGTTTGACGTAGGCGGTGAACGGCCTGCCCCGGTCGAATCTGCCCAGGATCGGCTCGCTACGGTCTGCGGTCAGGAACTCCTTGTACATGGTTTCGCGCGTGGCGACCTGGTCGTCCACCGACAGTTGCACGCAGCGGGCGGCCACGTCGGCCAGCCTGCGTTTGATCGCGTGCGCCGTGTCGAGGTCCACCCCCAGGTCGCCGGCCAGCGTGGGGCCGTACAGGTTGACCAGCGTCTGGGCCTTGCGGGTGAACTCGCCCGCCAATCGCTGCCTGATCAGGTCGCCGTTGCGCCTGTCGTCGCCCCAGGAGAGCCGCAGGCTGTGCACCTCGGCCTCCTCGGCCGTGGCCGCCCAGGCATCCCAGCCCTGCTGCATGAAGGCGTAGTGGGGCGCGTGCTGGCCGACCAGGAAGGCGGGCGGCTCCACGGGTGTCCGCTCGGCCAGCAGCATCTGCACGATCGCGCCCTGGTCGAGCAGTTCGATGAAGCCGGCCCGGTTGGGCGCACCGGGAAGGAAGTCCTCGAACAGCACCGGGTTGTTGTAGAAGAAGGACCTGTTGATCACGACCTGGGTGCTGTTGATCAGCGAGCGGATGTACTCGCCGCGTACCGCCGCACGCAGCCGCGCCCGTACGTCGGAGAACTCGAGTCGCCTGTCGATCATCTCGTGCAGGAGGTCAGGGGGAACCCACTGGTTGTCCAGTGACTGGGCCACGACCGCCATGGCGTCGACGTCGCCGGTCTCCAGCTTGCGGAATCGGATCGCCATAGCCGCGTATCGAGTGCCGGATGTCCCGCGTTACCGCGCGCGGTCGTCGCGATCGCCCGGCTAGGGGCTTCGGCGGGAGGCGCGCCACATGGTGTGTTCGCGGCTGATGGCCTCCTCGGCGTCGCTCGCCTCGCTCGCCCAGGCCTGCTCGTCCTTGACCAGCTCCAGCCGGGAGCGCACGATGGACAGCTCGTTGGCGGCGAAGGAGTAGGCCCTGGCCAGCGTGTCGTGCTGTTTGATCGCCAGCCACGCCACGCCGACGCCGATCATCGCCGCGACGATGCCCGCCAGGTCGAACCTGATGGAGCCGAAGGCGCGCAGCAGGGCGGTCAAGATGCCGAGGACCTCGACGGCGACCAGCGTGAGCCCCCACGCGCGGGCGCGGCTCTGGTTCCACCGCGCCTTGCGGCTGTACCAGCGCTGCTGGTCGACGATCCGCTCCTGGACGTAGGCGCTCCTGCGCCTGTCCAAAGGGGAGGCGCGCAGGTCGCGCATCGCCTGGCTGATGGCGGGTTCGGTGCTCGGCGCGATGCCGGTGGCCGGCGCGTCGTTCAGCAGGTGGTCCAGCTGGTCGATCAACCGCGTGTCGGTGGCGGTCTCGTCGCCGCCCGTGGGGAACGGGTGCGCGCCGACCGCATAGCGCCAGGCGACCGTCTTGGCCGACTCGGCCAGCGCCCGCCCGTCGTACCAGGCCTGCTCCGGCTTCTCGGTCAGCAGCCAGATCTCCACGAACGCGGTCGCCGTCAGCGCGACCGCGGTGCCCGCCGCGGCCACGTCGAAGGTGCCCCCGCCGACCTGGAGGCTCAGCGCCCCACCCGTCGCCGCCAGCAGCACGAAAGCCAGCCGCGTGCGGGATGCCGTCAGGTAGCGGCGCTGCCCGGCGAGCGAGGTCTGGTCGGCGGCCTGGAACAGGCCGGGGAGGGACGAGTCGGTCAGCTGCGTGCTCTCACCGGCCAGCGACATGACCCGGAATCTACCCCGGCGCCCACGCACGAGAAAGGCCGTCGACCGGATCCGGTCGACGGCCTCCTCAACGACGGCAGGTCACACGTCGTAGTACAGCTCGAACTCGTGCGGGTGCGGGCGCAGACGGATCGGGTCGACCTCGTTCTCGCGCTTGTACGACACCCACGTCTCGATCAGGTCCGGCGTGAAGACGCCACCCTCGAGCAGGTAGTCGTGGTCCTCCTCCAGCGCGTTGAGCACGTCGGTGAGCGACCCCGGCACCTGCGGGATGTTGCGCGCCTCCTCCGGCGGCAACTCGTACAGGTCCTTGTCGACCGGCTCCGGCGGCTCGATCTTGTTGCGGATGCCGTCGAGACCGGCCATCAGCATCGCCGAGAACGCGAAGTACGGGTTGCACGACGGGTCGGGCACGCGGAACTCGATCCGCTTGGCCTTCGGGTTCGACCCCGTGATCGGGATGCGGACGCAGGCCGACCGGTTGCGCTGCGAGTACACCAGGTTGACCGGCGCCTCGTAGCCCGGCACCAGGCGGTGGTAGGAGTTGACCGTCGGGTTGGTGAACGCCAGCAGCGACGGGGCGTGCTTGAGCAGGCCGCCGATGTAGTAGCGGGCGGTGTCGGACAGCCCGGCGTAGCCCACCTCGTCGTAGAACAGCGGCGAGCCGTCCTTCCACAGCGACTGGTGGCAGTGCATGCCCGAGCCGTTGTCACCGAAGATCGGCTTCGGCATGAACGTGACCGTGTGCCCGTACTCGAGCGCCGTCGACTTGATCACGTACTTGTAGAGCATGAGGTTGTCGGCCGTCTTCAGCAGCGTGCCGAACTTGAAGTCGATCTCCGCCTGGCCCGCGGTGCCGACCTCGTGGTGCTGCATCTCGACGTCGATGCCGCACTCGATGAGGTTGCGGACCATCTCCGAGCGCAGGTCGGTGAAGTGGTCCATCGGCGGGACCGGGAAGTAGCCGCCCTTGTAGCGCGGCTTGTAACCCAGGTTGCCGCCCTCGGTGGCCTTGCCGGTGTTCCAGGCGCCTTCGATCGAGTCGATGTAGTAGTAGCCGGCGTTCTGCCTGGTCTCGAAGCGGACGTCGTCGAAGATGTAGAACTCCGCCTCGGGCCCGAAGTACACGGTGTCGGCGATGCCGGTGCCCTTGAGGTACTCCTCCGCCTTGCGTGCCACGTTGCGCGGGTCGCGGCTGTAGGCCTCGCCCGTCAGCGGGTCGTGCACGAAGAAGTTCAGGTTGAGCGTCTTGTGCTGGCGGAACGGGTCCACCACGGCGCTGGTCGGGTCGGGCAGCAGCAGCATGTCCGACTCGTGGATGGCCTGGAAACCGCGGATCGACGAGCCGTCGAACATCAGGCCGTCAGTGAAGACGTTCGCGTCGAAGTTCTCGACAGGGAAGGTGAAGT
Organism: Nonomuraea sp. NPDC050536; assembly: GCF_044457685.1. NCBI lineage: Bacteria > Bacillati > Actinomycetota > Actinomycetes > Streptosporangiales > Streptosporangiaceae > Nonomuraea > Nonomuraea sp. NPDC050536. Next base: position 475,127 of record NZ_JBITHD010000003.1, on the reverse strand, counting down.
GGTGCGTCGTCCCCGGCAGGTCCGTGAACCTGACATCGACGAACTGCACCCCTTCGTCCCTGATGAAGTTCAGGACCTCGTCGGCGGAGTTGAACACTCTCGAACCTCCCTGGGGACGTGTATCAGACCGACGCTATGGCGCAGCGGTTTCCGTCCCATGTCCCAAGTGTTTCGCCGGTGTTAAGGGGCTCACGTGCCCGTCGACGTCGCACATCCCTCGCTCTCGGGCTTGTCCAGCTCGTAGGGGTCCCGGGGCGGGCCTGAGGGCTGCACCGCGTCCGGCTCGGAGTCCTCGTACATCGGGTGAATGAAGTAGTCGTGGACGTCGCAACGTGCCGGGGTCGCGCTGGCGCCTCCGTCGGTCACCCACACGACGACGTGTCCTTCCTCGCGGTAGATCTCGGCCACGCCCTTGGGGTGGGTGACCAGCCGCATCGTGGTGTCGGGCTGGCCGGGGCGCCGGATCGCGTAGACGACCAGGTAGTTGGTCTTCACGACGATGACGGTCCTGCCCTGGTCCTTCTTCGTGCTCAGCGTGGTCGTACCGTGCACCTTGATCACGTTGGTGGCCAACTCGGCCGTCTTGGGGGCGAAGCTGTTCACCCACATCCGCGGCTTCTTGCGATACCAGGAACGTTCATCAGGGTCGAGCAGCTTGAGGTAGGACTCGGGCTTGGCGCCCATCAGCGTCTCACGGTCGAGATAGGCCGCCTGGAACAGCTTCCCGACGCGGTCGAGACCGGCACGGACCTCCGCCTTGGACAGCCCGGCCAGCGCTTTGGCCTTGGGCAGCTGGAATCCGGCCATGCCGTCGGCGAAGTGCTCGGCCTTGGAATCGGTGAACGGGCCCACCTTCTGTGGCGCCTCGACGACCGGCTGCGTCTCCTCGGGAGGCGGGATCGAGGCGGCCTGCCGTACCGGGGAAACCGGGGAAGGGGTGAGCAGGTCCGGGCGGTAGGTCAGCACCAGACCGGCGGCGGCGATCACCGCGGTCACCGCGGCGGCGGCCAGCAGCCCGCGGCGGGCGCGGCGCGGCCGCCGCGCCCGCTGCGGTGCCTTCGCGCCCTTGGCGGCCGAGGCGCGCATCTTGCGCTGCTCGTCGGCGTCGATCTGGGACACGAGCTCGTTGAAGCGCGCGTCAAGGTCATCCCCGTGTGGCATGGCGTCCATGATGTTGGTCCTTGAGCAATTTTGGGTCACAACTGCGGATACCGTGGGGACATGAGCAAGCAGGGGCCGCGGTGGACGCAGACCTGGCTGGGCGGGGTGCGTTCGGCGGGGTTCGATCTTGGCTATCCGGGTGAGCGCCTGGGTCTGCCCGAGGAGGGCAGCGGGTCGATCGCCGGCTGGGGACGCAGGATCGGGGCCCTGGTCATCGACTGGATGATCTGCACCTGGGCGATCGCGCAGCTGCTGCTGCGCATCAGCCCCGTCCAGGCGCCGTGGGCGCCCGTGCTGATCTTCGCCCTACAGTACCTGCTGCTCGTCGGCCTGATCGGCCAGACCTTCGGCCACCGCCTCATGGGCATCCGTGTGGCGGCCATGGACGGCCGCGCGCCGCGCCTGCTGCCGGTCCTGGTCCGCACCGTCCTGCTGTGCCTGGCGATCCCCGCCCTCATCTCGGACCGCGACCACCGCGGCGTCCACGACCGCGTCTCCAACACGATGGTCGTGCGCATTTGACGTCCTCTCCGCCCTGAAGAAGGGCGGGGATTCCCCCCTGCTACGCCGCCGATGTGGCGGGCAGCTTGGAGCGGGTTCCTGCTTCGTCGGGTCGTGCCACCGCGAGCGATGGTCTTACCGTCCCTCCACAGGCGTTTAGGCTCTCCGCTCGTCCAGCGGCGAGAATGTTGATCGCTGCGTTCACGTCCCGATCGTGGGATACACCGCCAGGGCACGTCCAGGAGCGGACGTTCACGCCCTTCCGCCTGCCCGTCACCGAGGCGAAGAAGTTGCGGTAGGCGATGTTCAGGTCCGCTAACGCCTGCTGAAGCACGACGGCCGAAACCTCGCCCAGCCAGCACCGCTCCGTACTCACCTTGGCTCGAGTGATCACCCGCTTGGACAGCTCCCCGTCCGAGACATACGGCAAGCCTTGCTCGCGGGCTTCCTGCCGCGCGCGCAGTGCGTCGTTGAACACCGTCCGCGCGCACCCGAACGCTCTGGCCAGCGCGACCTGCTGACCCGGTGTCGGGTAGAGACGGAAGTTGTACCGGAGCTGCACTGATCAAACCTACCGAGCGCTCGGCCGGCCAGTGGACGGTGCCGGGTGCGCCGATCACCGGCCGCGGATCGCTGAGGACCGGACGGGCCATGCCCGTCCGATCCCGCTGTCTGGTCACGCGCCAGAACAGGTACGGCAGGGCCGGGCCGTCCCAGGCCAGGCGCGCTCTGCCGTACCCGAGGGGGACCCTGTGCCGCTCATGCCGCTGTACCGGAACTCGCTGTGAAGATCGCCGTGCCTGGGATGTGCCGGCCGCGCAGCGGGCTCCACCCGCCCCACACCCGGTCGTGGCCCTCGGGCCACTCGGGCTCGAGCAGCCCCTCCACGGTCAGCCCCGAGGCGACGATCGCGGCGATCCAGTCGCCCATCGTGCGATGGTGCTCGACGTAGGTGACCGTACCGTCGGAGTCTCTCTCGACGTACGGCGAGCGGTCGAAGTAGGACCGGTCGGAGGTCAGCCCGCGCGGCCCCGGATCGTCGGGGAAGGCCCACCGGACGGGGTGGCTGACGGAGAAGACGAAGCGCCCGCCGGGCCGCAGCACCCGGCGGACCTCGCGGAAGACGGCCGCCGGGTCGGCCACGAACGGCAGCGCCCCGAACGCGGAGCAGGCCAGGTCGAAGGCGGCGCCGCCGAACGGCAGGCTCTCGGCGTCGGCCTGCACCACCGGCACGAAGACCCCGGTCTCCTCGTCGATGCGCCGGGAGTGGCGCAGCTGCCGGTGCGAGATGTCGAAGGCGGCAACCCTGGCGCCCTGGGCGACCAGCCAGCGGGCGCACTGTGCCGCCCCGCAGCCGATCTCCAGCACGTCGCGCCCGCGCACGTCGCCGAGCAGGCGCGCCGCGGCCTCGTCGACGCCCTCCGGGCACCAGACGAAGCCGGTGTCACGCAGGAACTCGCCGTGCTCGAGCTGGTAGTCGTCGGCGTTGCCGTCCCACCAGCCGCGGTTGGCGCGCGACGAGACCGAGCCCACTAGCGCATCTTCGGGCCGCGCGGGATCCGGGTGCCCTTCGGCATCGGGCCCTTGGGCATCGGCATGTTCTTCGGGAGCGAGCGCAGGCGGTCCTTGATCTCGTTGACGGCCGGCTTCTTCAGGTTGCGCGGCAGCTTCATGATCTGCCGCTGCAGCTTGGAGATGGGCACCTGGCCCTCGCCGTCACCGCACTGGATGTCGTAGATGTTCACGTCGAGCACGACGCGGGCGACCCGCTTCTTCTCGGCGGCGAGCATCTTGGCCACCCGGTTGCCCGGGCCCTCCGACACCAGCACCACGCCCGGGGCGCCGACCACGAGGTGGATCAGGTCCTGGTCGCGGTTGACCGCGATGGCCGGGGTGACCTGCCAGTTGCCTCGCATGCCCTGCAGCACCGCCGCGGCGGCGCCGGTCTGGCCGTGCAGGATGCTGTACTGCGCGCGCTGCGCCAGCTGTCCGAACACGACCAGGCCCACGCTGATCGCCGCGAGGATGCCCAGGAAGATGGAGTACACGAGGTAGTCCGTCACCAGGCCGATCACGACGACCACGGCAAGCGTGCCCACCGCCGAAAGGAAGACGATCGGCATCCCCTTGGGGTTGGCCTGCTTGATGATCTGTGCGATCATGCGGAGCTGCTTGATGCGCCCCGGCTTCTCTGGATCTTCGGACTTCGCCATGTTCCGAGGATACAAACCCGAGCCGTCCGAAAGGAAAACGTGACCTAGAGCGTCGCTGAGAGCGAACGCTCCGCGTAGGACCGGCCGGCCTCGACGGTGTGCGGCCCGGACACGGCCCGCCAGCCGCCCTCGGTCCACTCCTGGAAGGCGCGCTCCGGCAGGAAGACCGTGGTGAGCACCGTCTGCCCGGGATCCGCCTCGACCACGTCGAACCCCGCCAGCGCGCCGTCCACGTACACCTGCACGACCTCTCTGCCGCTCCGCGCGCCCGTGTTGGTGACCGCCACGGTCACGCTCCGGTCCTCGGCCGCGATGGAGTCGTAGGACCAGCTGGTGTACCCCAGGCCGTGCCCGAACCAGAACGCAGGCTCGGCAGTCCAGCCCCGGTAGCCGATCTTGCCGCCTTCGGAGTACGGCACGGCGCCGTCGGCCGGCGTGACGTTCACCACCGGCGCGTCCTTCAGCCGCCGCGGCCACGTCGTGGGCAGCCGGCCGCCCGGTTCGGCGTCGCCGAACAGCACGTCGGCCAGCGCCCCGCCCGCCTCCTGACCGGGGAACCAGGTCAGCAGCACCGCGGCCACCGACTCCAGCCACGGCATCTCGACCGGCGACCCGGCGTTGACCACCACGACCGTGCGCGGGTTGGCCGCGGCCACGGCGGCGATCAGCTCGTCCTGGCGGCCGGGCAGCTTCAGGTCCTTGCGGTCGAAGCCCTCGCTCTCCACCTCCAGCGTGGTGGAGGCGACGACCACCGCCACGTCGCTGGCCGCGGCGACCCGGACGGCCTCGGCGATCAACTCGTCCTCGCCCGGGGAGGGGTTGGCGTGCCCGAGCGTGAACGCGACCAGGCCGAAGCCCATCAGCGCGCCCGACGGGTGCTTGACCGTCAGCTCCACCGGCGTGCCCGCCCGCAGCTCCACCGCCACCCGCCGCTCCGGCGGCGCCAGGAACGCGGCCGCCGGGTCGTCGCCGTCCAGCGACACGGTCTCCTCCAGCACGGTCCGCCCGTCTACGGTCACGGTGAACGCGCCGACGCCGGCCACGGAGAACACGTGCTCGCCCGACAGGTCGGGCGTGTAGGTGGTGCGCAGCTCGACGAAGGACAGCCGGTCCTGGGCCGCCCCGTCGGGCAGCTGGCCGATCCAGCGGGCCTCGGTGGTGGCCAGCCGCTCCTCCGCCAGCACGTCGCCGTCGGCGTCCATGAAGTACGCCCTGGTCGGGATCGTCAGCGGCGACAGCCGTACCCGGGGGTCGGTGCCGATCGCGTAGCGGACCTCCACGCCGTCGCGCTCGCGCAGGCCCTGCAGCGGGGAGAAGACGCGGTCGGGGAAGACCTGGGCGCTGCCGCCGCCCATGATGCGCGCCTCGTCCGCGGCGCTGCCGATCAGCGCCAGGGTCCTGACGTCCTCCAGCGGCAGGACGCCGCCGTCGTTCCGCACCAGAGTGAAGCTGCGCGCCGCGACCTCGCGGGCGAGCGCGGCGCCGTCGATGCGCTCATGCTCCGCGCCGGTACGGCTCGCGTCGCCGAGCGCTCCGACGCGGTGCGCCAGGCGGAGGATCCTGCGGACCTTGTCGTCGATGACGGACTCCGGCACCCGGCCCTCGCGGACCGCCTCCTCGAGCTTGTCGCCCCACGGCCCGTGCGGCCCGGGCATCGCGACGTCCGTGCCGCCCAGCGCGGCCGGCTCCGTGGAGCGCACCGCGGTCCAGTCGGACACCACGTACCCGTCGAAGCCCCACTCGTCCTTGAGCACGCCGTTGACCAGGTCGGAGTGCTCGGTCATGGTCGTGCCGTTGACCGCGTTGTAGGCCGTCATCAGCCCCCACGCCCCGGCGCCGACGACCCGCTCGAACGGCCGCAGGTACACCTCCCGCAGCACCTTCTCGGTGACCTGGACGTTCACGGTGAAGCGGTCGGTCTCGAAGTCGTTGGCCACGAAGTGCTTGGGCGTGGTGCCCACGCCGCCCTCCTGGACGCCTTCGACGTAGGCCGCGCCCAGCTCGCCGGTCAGGAACGGGTCCTCGGAGAAGCACTCGAAGTGGCGGCCGCCCAGCGGGCTGCGGTGCAGGTTGATCGTGGGCGCGAGCAGCACGTGCACGCCCTTGCGCCGGGCCTCCTGAGCCAGCAGGCGACCCACCTGCTTGACCAGGTCCACGTCCCAGGTGGCGGCCAGCGCGGTGGGGCTGGGCAGCGCGATCGACGGGTCGACCGCGCTCCACTGCTCGCCGCGCACGCCGATGGGGCCGTCGCTCATCACGAGCCGGTCGAGTCCGATCTCGGGGATCGGGGGGAGCGACCACATGTCCGCGCCGGTGAGCAGGCGGATCTTGGTGGGCAGGTCCAGCTTGTTGATCAGGTCATCGAAGTCCACACGCACAGTGTTAACCCGAATACTGAGTGATCGATAGGTTTGTTATCTTTGTGTTACCAACCTCTTTCCTTGCTGAACAGCAAAAAGGCCGCATTCCCTGGGGGAATGCGGCCTCGGTGAGGTGTGGCTAGGCGGTCTGACGCGCCTCGATCGCCTGCTGGTACAGGCGGCCCGCCCGGTAGGACGAGCGGACCAGCGGCCCGGACATGACGCCGGCGAAGCCGATCGCCTCGGCCTCGGCCTGCAGCTCCACGAACTCCTCCGGCTTGACCCAGCGCTCGACCGGGTGGTGGCGGGGGGTGGGACGCAGATACTGGGTGATGGTCAGCAGGTCGGTGCCCGCCTCGTGCAGGTCGCGCATCGCCTGGACGATCTCCTCGCGCTCCTCGCCCATCCCCAGGATCAGGTTGGACTTGGTGACCAGCCCGGCCTCGCGGGCCATCGTGATCACCTTCAGGGAACGCTCGTAGCGGAAGGCCGGGCGGATGCGCTTGAAGATGCGCGGCACGGTCTCGATGTTGTGCGCGAACACCTCGGGCTTGCTGGAGAAGACCTCCGCCAGCTGCTCGCGGTCGCCGTTGAAGTCGGGCACCAGCAGCTCGACGCCGCAGCCGGGCAGCAGCGCGTGGATCTGCCTGGCGGTCTCGGCGTAGAGCCAGGCGCCGCCGTCGGGCAGGTCGTCGCGGGCGACACCGGTCACGGTGGCGTACTTCAGTCCCATCTGCTGGACCGACTCCGCCACGCGGCGCGGCTCGTCCTTGTCGTACTCCTTGGGCTTGCCGGTGTCGATCTGGCAGAAGTCACACCGGCGGGTGCACTGGTCACCGCCGATGAGGAAGGTCGCCTCGCGGTCTTCCCAGCACTCGTAGATATTGGGACAGCCCGCCTCTTCACAGACCGTGTGCAGGCCCTCCCGGCGCACGAGCGATTTCAGCTCGGTGTACTCGGGGCCCGTCCTCAGCTTGGTCTTGATCCACGGGGGCTTGCGCTCGATAGGGGTCTCGGCATTGCGCACCTCCAGGCGGAGGAGCTTCCTGCCTTCAGGAGCTACGGTCACGAGACCTCCTTCGTCGGTCTCGCGACCAAGGTGCTGTATTTGATGGTTCGCTCGCTACGCTCGCTCACAGTGACAGCTTACGTGTTAAGAAATCAGGCCGAAGCCCCGGATGGCCCTGGTGTAGTGGCGCAGCAGCTCGTCGTCGATGCGGTCCGACTCGGCCAGTGCGAGCAGCTCGCCGTCGCCGCCCGCCGTGAGCACCGACGAGCGCTCCAAAGCGCCCTGCCTGATCTGCTCGACGCTCTCGCCGCGCAGCGCCGCGGCCTGGATCGGGGCCAGGTAGCCGCCGGTGGCCATCACCCTGTCCAGGTCGTCCAGCTCGCGCTCGCTCACCACGCGCAGCGCCCGCACCCGCTTCCTTTCCGCGGTACGGCTCTCGCCCGCGCGGGCCAGGCGGCTGAGCGCGAACTCCACCAGCAGCACCGGCCCGCCGAACACCCGCCCGACGATCCGGCCGAGGAATCCGGTGGCCTCGTAGCCACCGGGGGAGGCGGCGATGCCCAGCGACGCCTCGGCGATCTTCACCTGCGCCTCCTCGCGCACGCTCAGCGGCTCGGCGCCCAGCAGCGCCTTGCGCCACTCGCCCAGCGTGGCCAGCGCGGTCTCCACCGTGCGCTCCTTGGCGGTCGGCACGTCCGCGTACGCCTTGGCCAGCAGCGTCACCCGCTGCTTGGGTGTCAGCGCCAGCCACAGGGGCAGCCCGATCACCAGCGTCGGCGTGCGCAGCGGGCCCATCCGCTCGTAGCGGACGTCGGTGGCCAGATCGCGCACCGCGATCCTGGCGGGCCGGCCGGCTCCGATCCGGTCGGCCACCCGGCCGGCCGTGCCGTACAGCTCGGCGGCGGAGGAGCGGTCGAGCACCTCGGCGTCGGCGGGGAGGCTGCCCAGGCGCGGCCGCAGGAGCCAGCCGACCGCGATGAGGAAGCCGCCGATGAGCCAGGCGGGGAAGGAGGACGCGTGCGCGGCGATCGTCCAGCCGCCGAGCAGCACGAACGCCAGCGTGAGCAGGTGGACGGCCAGCGAGAGCGCGAGGGCTAAGTGGCTCTTCATCGGCCGATCGTACTATCGGCGGAGCAGATCTTCCTCGTGCAGTTCGTAGGCCTCCATGCCCAGCCATTCGGCCAGCCGCTTCTCCATGATCGGCATGACCTCATCGGCCACGATGCGCCTGCCCGTCTCCGCCGACAGCGACGAGACGCCCACGCCGGGGATGCCGCACGGCACGATCCTGTTGAACCAGCGCGGGTCGTTGGCGCAGTTCAGTGAGAAGCCGTGCATGGTGACGCCGCGCTGCACGCGGATGCCGACCGCGCCGAGTTGCCGGTCGGGCAGCCCGAGCGTGGTGTCACCGGCCGCCCACACGCCGCCGTGCCTGGGGGAGCGGCGTGCTGTCACCCCGAAGTCGGAGCACACCTGGATCATCGCGTCCTCCAGCCGGCGCACGTACGCCGTGGGGTCGTCGATCCTGATGATGGGGTAGCCGACCAGCTGGCCGGGACCGTGCCAGGTGATACGACCGCCGCGATCGACGTCGATCACCGGCGTGCCGTCGGCGGGACGCTCGTGCGGCGCGGTCCGCTTGCCCGCCGTGTAGACGGGTGCGTGCTCGAGGATCAGGACGGTGTCGGGCAGCTCGTCGGCGACCCGCTTGCCGTGCACCCAGCGCTGGAGCTCCCAGGCCTGCTCGTAGGGGACGTCGACACCGAGCCTGACGACGGCGAGTCCGTCGTGCATGGGGCGCATGGTGCCATTGTGCCGTTCCCTCACCCATCAAGGGTAATTCAGGACGTCAGCAGCCGAGGTTCGATCCTGAACTCCTTGACGCCGTCGGCGCCGTCGTGCTCGACCCGGTAGGCGTAGCCGCCGGGGTCGACCGTCACCGCCTGGATGAACTCGGTGCCCACGTAGTGCAGCCCGACGCCCTCGTCGGCGGCGTAGCCGTCGGGCAGCTCGCCGCTGGCCACCGACGCCTGCAGCATCTGGCGGCGCTGCGGCTCGGAGTTGTAGTGCACGCCGCAGCTGTAGGGCAGCAGCGCCAGGCCGTCAGCCCAGACCCGCAGCTCGGGGCCGAAGGAGTCGGTGTTGCCGCCGACGTGCCAGCACAGCGCGCCCGCGCTCTGGCCGGACAGTACGACGCCGGCCCGCCAGGCCTCCTCCATCGCCTCGTCGAGGCCGTGCAGCCGCCACAGCGCCATCAGGTTGGCCACGCTGCCGCCGCTGACGTAGATCATGTCCTGGTCGAGCACCCAGGCGCGCGGATCGTCGACGTTGGGCATGGGGAACACCGTCAGGTGGCTCAGCTCCACGTCCCACCCGGCGAAAGCGCCGTACATCGTCAGCAGCCAGTCGGAGTCGTCGCCCGTCGCCGTGGCGAGCAGGCCCAGCTTGGGACGGTCCTGACCGGTCAGATCCAGGGCGTAGCGCAGCAGCGGGCCGGCCTCGAGGAAGCCGTGGCGCTTGGTCTGGCGGAACGATCCACCGCCGATGGCGAGAATGTGAGACTGCCCTGATCTGGTCATTTTCGTATTCCCCACGTGCTGTTGGACGAACGGCACACTACAGTACGGCGCGCAGCGCCTCGTCGAGGCGTGTATGCATGAAGCGATAGCCGTTGTCCACCAGCTTCTTGGGCAGAATGCGGTGGCTTGACAGCAAGCCGACTCTGGCAAACTCCCCGAGTCCGAGCTCCAGTGCGAAGGCGGGCGCGGGAATGGGCATCGTACCCCTGTGCAGGGCTTTTCCCAGAGTTCTGGTGAACTCCGCATTCGTGACCGGGGTGGGGGAGGCCATATTAACCGGCCCTCCTATTTCCCGATTTTTCAGGATATGTAGGGTGGCGGCGGTCCAGTCGTCCTCCGTGATCCAGGACCAGAATTGTTTGCCGCTTCCCAGGGGGGCGCCCATGCCCACCTTGAAGATGGGCAGCATTCTGCGCAGCGCCCCACCCCGTCCGCTGAGCGCCAGTGTGGTCCGCAGCTGCACCGTCCTGATGCCCGCCTCCTCGGCCCCGCGCGCCTCGCTCTCCCACTGCTCGCACAGCTGGGCCAGGAACCCCTCGCCCCGCGGGGCGTCCTCGTCGATGACGTCGTCGCCGGTGTCGCCGTAGAAGTCGACGCCGGAGGCCGACACGAGCACCTCGGGCGGTGTCTGGAGCCTCTTGAGGGCCTCGACCAGCGCCTTGGTGCTCGCCACCCGGCTCTCGACCAGGGTCCGCTTGTAGGCGGTGTTCCACCGCTTGTCGGCCACCGGCGCTCCGGCCAGGTGGACCACGGCGGTCGCGCCCTCCAGGGAGGCCTCGTCGATCACGCCTGTGCCGGGGTCCCACGATGCCTCGTCGTCGGCCCGTGCGGCCCGCCGTACCAGTCGCACGACCTCCTGGCCGTCCTGCCGCAACGCCCGGACCAGCGCGCTCCCCAGCAGCCCGGACGCCCCGGTCACGATGATCGTCATACCTCCACCCTACGCGCCCACCCACCCCCACCCGCAGCCACGCCACCCCCACCCCACCAGGCCAATCCCCACCCCAGACACGAAAGCCCCACACACCCGGTGTGAGGTGTGGGGGCGGGAAGGCGTGCCGTACAGGAAAAGCGAGCGGGCCGGGGCGGAAAGTGCCCCGGCCCGCTCGGAAGAGGGTTATGCGAGGCCGAGCTGGGCCTCGAAGCGGCCCTCCTCGAGACGCTTCTTGATGGTGACCAGGAAGCGCGCCGCGTCCGCACCGTCGACGAGGCGGTGGTCGTACGTCAGCGCCAGGTACACCATCGACCGGACCGCGATGACCTCGCCCTCAGGCGTGTCGACCACGACGGGACGCTTGACGACCGCGCCCGTGCCGAGCATGCCGACCTGCGGCTGGTTGAGGATCGGGGTGTCGAAGAGCGCGCCGCGGCTGCCCGTGTTGGTGAGCGTGAACGTGCCGCCGGTGATCTCGTCGGGCGTCACCTGGTTGTTGCGGGTGCGCTCGGCGAGGTCGGTGACCTTACGGGCGAGGCCGGCCAGGTTGAGGTCGCCGGCGTTCTTGACGACGGCCGCCAGGAGACCGCGCTCGGTGTCGACCGCGACGCCGAGGTTCTCGACGTCGAAGTAGGTCACCTCGTTGGTCTCGTTGTTGATCGTGGCGTTCAGCTTCGGGTGCTGCTTGAGCGCCTCGACCGTGGCCATCGCGAAGAACGGGGTGAAGGTCAGCTTCACGCCCTCGCGGCGCTGGAAGTCGTCCTTGGCCTTCGCGCGCAGCCGGGCGATCTTCGTGACGTCGACCTCGATCACGGTGGTGAGCTGCGCCGCGGTCTGCAGCGACTCGACCATCCGCTTGGCGATCGTCTGACGCAGCCGCGTCATCTTCTCGGTACGGCCGCGCAGCGTGGTGTCCACCTCGACCGGCTCGGGAGCCGTGGCGACCGGAGCCTGAGCGGCGGCGGCCGGGGCGGCGGCGGGAGCCGGGGCCGCGGCGGCCGGGGCGGGAGCGGCCGTGGCGGCCTGCTCACGCTGGGCCTTGGCGGCCTCGAGGACGTCCTGCTTGCGGATACGCCCGCCGACGCCGGTGCCCGTGATCGCGTCCAGGTCGACGCTGTGCTCGGCGGCGAGCTTGCGCACCAGCGGCGTCACGTACGGGCTCTCGCCCGCGGACGGCAGCGGCGCGGGCGCGGCCTGAGCCGGAGCGGGCGCGGGAGCAGCCGGAGCCGAGGCGGGCGCCGGAGCGGCCTGAGCCGGAGCCGGTGCGGGCGCCGGGGCGGCGGCCGGTGCGGGCTGCGGGATCGAAGAAACGGGCGCGGCGGGCTCAGGCTCCGGCGCGGGCGCAGGGGCCGGGGCGGCGGCGGGCTCGGCGGCCGGGGCGGTGGCGCCCGCCTGGCCGTTCTCGTCGATGACGGCCAGCTCCGCGCCGACCTCGACGGTCTCGTCCTCAGCCACGACGATCTTGGTGATGACGCCCGCGGCCGGCGACGGGATCTCGGTGTCGACCTTGTCGGTCGACACTTCGAGGAGCGGCTCGTCCGCCTCGACGCGCTCGCCCTCCTTCTTCAGCCAACGGGTGACGGTGCCCTCAGTCACGCTCTCGCCGAGCTGGGGCATCTGTACGGAGACCGGCATGGGTTATGTCTTCCTCGAGATTCTTAGTTGTGCACGTGCAGGGGCTTGCCGGCCAGCGCCAGCATGGCCTCGCCCATGGCTTCTGACTGAGTCGGGTGAGCGTGGATCAGCTGGGCGACCTCTGCGGGCAGCGCCTCCCAGTTGTAGATCAGCTGGCCCTCGGTGACGAGCTCGCCGATGCGCCGCCCGACCATGTGAACGCCCACGACGGGCCCGTCCTTCCTGGCGAGGACCTTGACGGCGCCGGCGGTGCCGAGAATCTGGCTCTTGGGGTTGCCCGCGAGGTCGTAGACCTGCTCCACGATCTCGATGCCGCGCTCGGCGGCCTGGGCCGAGGTCAGGCCGACCGAGGCCACCTCGGGGTCGGAGTAGGTGATCCGGGGCACGCCCAGGTAGTCGATGGGCGGCGGGTTGAGCCCGGCGATGTGCTCGGCCACCATGATCCCCTCGGCGAAGCCGGCGTGCGCCAGCTGCAGGGTGTTGATCAGGTCGCCGATGGCGTAGACCCCGGGCACGGAGGTCTGGCAGTGCTCGTCGACGTTGACGGTGCCGCGCTCGACGGCGATGCCCTGCTCCTCGAAGCCCATCCCGGCGGAGACGGCGCCGCGGCCGACGGCCACGAGCAGGATCTCGGCGTCGAGGGTCTTGCCGTTGGCCAGGGTGACGACCACGCCGGTGTCGGTGGTCTTGGCGCTGTCGAAGAAGACGCCCAGCTCGTACTTGATGCCGCGGCGGCGGAAGGCCCGCTCGAGCAGCTTGGAGCTGGACTCCTCCTCGGTCGGCAGCAGGTGCGGCAGCGCCTCGACGATGGTCACCTCGGCGCCGAAGGAGCGGTAGACGCTGGCCAGCTCGACGCCGATGACGCCGCCGCCGAGCACGATGACCGAGGTGGGCACGCGGTCCATCACCAGCGTGTGCTCGCTGGTGATGATCCGCTCGCCGTCGATGTCCAACCCGGGCAGGGACTTGGGCGCCGAGCCCGTGGCCAGCACCAGGTTCGTGCCCTCGACGACCTCGGAGCCCACCTGGACCTGCCGCGGACCGACCAGGCGGCCCTCACCCTCCACGATGGTCACGCCGGCCGACTTCAGCAGGCCCTGCACGCCCTTCCAGGCACGGGTGACGATCTTGTCCTTGAACGAGTGGACGCCAGGGACGTCGATGCCCTCGAAGCGGGCCTTGACGCCGAAGGACTCGCTCTCGCGGGTCTCGTCGGCGACCTCGGCCGAGTGCAGGAGGGCCTTGGTGGGGATGCATCCCCGGTGGAGGCAGGTGCCGCCGATCTTGTCCTTCTCGATCAGCGCGACGGACTTGCCCAGCTCGGCCGCCCGCAGCGCGCACGCGTATCCGCCGCTGCCGCCACCTAGGACGACGATGTCGTAGGCCACAGGAAGGCTCCTTGTCGGGTTCGTGATGCCGTCATCTTTTCATTTGTTTCATGCGGACGCGTGCCGCTCGGCCAGTCCGATGAGGGTGCGGGTGATGGCGCCGGTGCCGCCCTTGGGGGTGTAGCCGTGCGGCTCGCCCTTGTTGAAGGCGGGCCCGGCCATGTCGATGTGCGCCCAGCGCACTCCGTCGGGCACGAACTCCTTCAGGAAGATGGCCGCGGTGAGCATGCCGCCCCAGCGCTCGGGGTGGAGGTTGGCGATGTCGGCGACCGGGGAGTCGAGGCCCTTGCGCAGCTCGTCGGGCAGCGGCATGCCCCAGGCGGCCTCGCCCACGGCGCCGGCGGCCTCGACGACCTGCTCGCGCACCTCGTCGTCGTTGGCCATGACGCCGGCCGTACGCCAGCCGAGCGCGACGATCTGGGCGCCGGTCAGCGTGGCGACGTCGACGATCAGGTCGGGGCCGTCCTCGGCGGCGCGGGCGATGCCGTCCATGAGGACCAGGCGGCCCTCGGCGTCGGTGTCGAGCACCTCGACCGTCTTGCCGCTGTAGCTGTGGAGCACGTCGGAGGGCCGCTGCGCGGTGCCGGAGGGCAGGTTCTCGGCCAGGCAGAGGTAGCCGACCACGTTCACCGCCAGGCCCAGCTTGGCGATGCCGACCAGCGCGCCGAAGACGGCGCCCGCGCCTCCCATGTCGGACTTCATCCAGTCCATGGACGAGGTCGGCTTCAGCGACAGGCCGCCGGAGTCGAAGGTGATGCCCTTGCCCACGAACGCCAGCGTCTTGGCGGCCTCGGGGTGGCTGTAGGCCAGGCGGACCAGGCGCGGCGGGTTGACCGAGCCCTGGCCGACGCCGATGAGTCCGCCGTAACCGGCGTCCTTGAGCTGCTTCTCGTCGAGGACCTCCACGGCGATGCCCAGCGGAGCGGCGGTCTGCTCGGCGATCTCGGCGAAGCGCGCCGGCCACAGGTCCGACGGCGGGGTGTTGACCAGGTCGCGCACCAGCTTCACCGAGTCGGCCAGTACGGTGGCCCGCTCGGCGACCGCCTGGTCGGCATCGGTCAGGACCGTGAGCTCCCCGACCGGGGCCTTGGGAGGCTCGCCAGTGCGGTAGCGGTCGAACCCGTAGGCGCCCAGCAGCGCGCCCAGCGCCACCGCCTCGGCGTCGCCGTCCAGCGCCAGGGCGGCGCGAGCCGTACCGGCCAGCGAGCGGACAGCGGCGCCGGCGGCGCGGCGCAGGTCCTCGAGGCTCTCGCCCACGCCGACGGCGACCAGCAGCGGCGCGGTGATCGCGCCGAAGGTCGGGATCTTGGCGATCTCGCCGGGCTTGCCGGAGAAGGCGACGGCCGCAAGCGAGGCGGCCAGCTTCCCGTCGAAGGCGGCCTCCAGGCCGTCGGCGACGGGGCGGGGCCCATCGGGGCCGGACCGGAATCCGACGATCAGTGCGTCGGTGTCGAATGAGACGGAATCTGCTGAGTTCAGCCGCACGGTGGTCACGTAAACCGATGCTATCCAGGGTTTATGGCTACTCACAATCAGGGGTTCATCCCACCATTCGACACAGCGAACAGAATAGTGCTAGCTTCATTAGCACCATGCTGTTGACACTGGACATGAACGACTCGCGGCCGCTGCACGAACAGGTGGCCGCCGCGATCCGCCGCGCGATCGGTGAGGGCTCCTACGGGCCGGGCGACCGCCTGCCGCCCGCCAAGGACCTGGCCGAGGCCCTGGGCATCAACGCCAACACCGTGCTGCGAGCCCTGCGCGACCTGCGCGACGAGGGGCTGCTGGAGTTCCGGCGCGGCAGAGGCGTCAGCGTGGCGGGCGGCGCCGACGCCCGCGCGCAGCTGGTCCAGAGCGCCCGCGAGCTGCTCGACGAGGCGAAGAGGCACGGCTACCGCCGCGAAGACCTCATCACGATCCTGGAGGACCTGTCATGAACCCCCGCTTTCTCGCCATCGGATGGGGGTTGATCGTCACCGCGGTGCTGATCGTGGTCCCCCTGTCGGTGCGCGACCGGCTGCCCGAGCCGCTGGCCACCCACTGGTCCAACGGCCCAGACTCGGCCAGCTCCTTCACGAGCTTCCTGATCACGAGCGTCCTCACCTGGGCGGTGCCGTGGGCGATCATGACCGGCATCGCCGTGCAGGGGCGGATGTTCCAGCGCCGCCTCAGCCGCATGTACTGGTGGGGCTTCCTGATCGGCGGTGCCGTCTTCGTGACCGGCATGGAGCTGTCGACCCTCTACGCCAACCTCGACAGGTCCTCCTGGCAGGAGGCCGTGCTGCCGGACTGGATGACGATCGCCCTGGTGGCGTCCGTTGGGATCGGCGTGCTGGCCGGGTACGCCGGCAGGGGAGCGCCCGACCAGCCGTCACCTGCCGGCGAGGGCGTGCCGCGGCTGCGGCTGAGTCCCGGCCAGCGCTCGGTCTGGGTCAGCCGGGTGGTCAACCCGTGGCTGATGGCCATGGCCGCCGCGGCGGGTGCCGCGCTGGTGGTGACGGGCGGGCTGATCCTCCTCGGCGTGATAGCGCGGGAGGACGCCGGGCGGATCCTGCCCGGTATGGCGATCGTGCTGGTCGCCGGCCTGGCCACCTCCTCGGCCACGGTCCGGGTGACGCAGGACGGGCTGGCCATCGGTTTCGGGCCGTTCGGCTGGCCGGTGCGGCGCATCCGCCTGTCGAAGATCGACCGCGCCTGGGCCGAGGTGCGCTACCCGAGCCAGGTCGGCGGCTGGGGTCTGCGCGGCCTGCCGGGCATGGCGGCCATCATGCTCCGCGGCGGCGACTGCCTGATCCTGCGCTACCGCTCCGGCGGCCAGCTGCTGATCAGCGTCGACGACGCCGAACGGGGCGCATCCCTTGTCAACGCCTTGATCGAGGAGAGAGCGTGAAGATCTTCCTGCCTGTGGCGTTCGTGCTGTCCTGGCTGGTGGCGTTACCGCTGTGGCTGGGCGGTGGGCTGGCCTCGCCGTACTTCCGCGTCCTGGCCACCGTGATGATGTTCACGCCCTCGCTGGGCGTGCTGGCCGTGTGGCTGCGCAGCCGCACCCCGTTCCGGCAGTGGGCCCGCGAGACCGGGCTCACGCTGGGCCCGCGTCCCGGCAGGACCGTCCTGGTCGGCCTCGGCGCCTGGCTGAGCACGGTCCTGCTCGTCCTGGTGGCGGGCGCGCTGAGCGCCGCCGTCGGCCTGCTCACGCTCGACCTGCACGACTTCGCCACCTTCCGCGCAGTGCTCGGCGCGCAGGGCGTACCCGTGCCCGCCAATGTGGGCGCGATCGTGGCGATCCAGGTCGTGGTGGGGATCCTGATCGCTCCGGTGATCAACGCCCTGCCCTCGCTGGGAGAGGAGTGGGGCTGGCGCGGGTGGCTGCTGCCCACGCTGGTGCGCTCGCGCGGGCTCGGCCAGGGGCTGGTGCTCAGCGGCGTCATCTGGGGGCTGTGGCACGCGCCGCTGACCCTGCTCGGCTACAACTATCCCGGCCTCGGGCCGTGGGCCGCGGCCTACTTCGTGGTGACGTGCGTGTTCATCGGCTTGATCTTCGGGTGGCTGCGGCTGCGCACGGGCAGCGTGTGGCCGCCGGTGATCGCCCACGGCACGCTGAACGGGACCGCCTCGCTCCTCTTCCTGTTCGCCGCCAAGCGGCCCGACCCGGCGCTGGCCGGCATCACGGGCGCGGTGGGCTGGGTGGTCATGGGCCTGACCGCGCTCGCCCTGTACAAATTCCTGCCCGTACGGCAGGCCTCAGCGGAAGGCGGCGCAGACCACCAGGCAGCCGGCCGTCGCGACCTCGACCAGGGCGCCGAGCACGTCGCCGGTCACACCGCCGAGCCTGCGCCCGGCATGCCGGAGCAGCACCAGTGACGCGCCGAGCCCGGCGGCCACACCCACAGGGATGACGGGCTGACCGAGGGCGAGCCCGGCGACCGCGGCGACCAGGACGGTGGCCGCGGTCACGGCCCACGCCGCGGCCGGCCGTACGGTGCCCGAGACCATCGCGCCCAGGCCGCCGGGCCGGGCGGCGGGAACGCCCGCCCGGCAGGCCCAGGCCAGCGCGAGGCGGCCGGTGACGCAGGCGGCGATGAGGCCGGCGGGACCCGCCCGCGT
The DNA here is from genome assembly GCF_044457685.1 of Nonomuraea sp. NPDC050536. NCBI lineage: Bacteria > Bacillati > Actinomycetota > Actinomycetes > Streptosporangiales > Streptosporangiaceae > Nonomuraea > Nonomuraea sp. NPDC050536. The sequence goes on along the minus strand of NZ_JBITHD010000003.1, from coordinate 457,240 downwards.
GAGGGCGGCCGCTTGGACGAGCAGGGTCAGCACCAGCGTCATCACGCCGAACGGCCCGATGTCCGACTTCTTCATGATGTCCAGCGCCTGCGCGGCGGGCCTGCCGCTGCCGAGCCCGTCGGCCAGGTCGGCGAGCCCGTCCAGGTGCAGCCCGCGCGTCATCGCCGCCAGCAGCGCCAGCGCCAGGGCGGCGCCGAGCAGCTCAGGCCCCGGCAGCAGCAGAGCCAGGCAGGCCAGGCCGCCGAGCGCGAGCCCGACCAGGGGAGCCAGGAGCATCGCCTGCCCCGCCACCCGCCGGTCGACCCGCTCCACCCTGACGGGAAAAGCGGTGAGCGTGCCGACCGCGAAGCGGAGCCCGTCGATCACTGCAGCTCGTCGAGCAGGCGGTAGTAGCCGAGCCGCCGCTCGTCGAGGGCCTGGAGCCCGTAGGCGGCCAGGAACTCCTCGCGCTCGCCCGGCTCGGTCAGCTCCCGCAGCGCGATGGCCAGGTCGACGTGGCGGTCGGCCACGCCGAGCGCGCCCAGGTCGATCAGGACCGGATCGCCGGCCGGCGGCGCCAGCACGTTGCCCGGCGTGAAGTCGCCGTGCGTCACCACCAGGTCCTCGACGGCGGGCCGCTCGGCCAGCAGCAGGTCGAGCACCTGCTCGGCGGTCATCCCGGCGTGGTCGGCGTCGAAGTCGCCGGTGTCGACCAGCCCTGCGGCGACGCGGGCGGCCACGTGCGCCAGCTTGACGTCCAGCCGCTCGTCGAACGGGCACTCCTCCACCGGGATCCCGTGCAGCCTGCGCAGCGCCTCGCCCATCCGCGCGGCCCTGTTGGGGGCCTTGGCTCGCTCCAGGCTGTTCCAGCCCACGTCGGCGGTCACCAGCGCGTCACCCTCGAAGGCCACCACGTCCGGCACCGGGAGCCACCGCTTCAGCCAGCGCAGCCGCTCGTGCTCGGCCACCGCCGCGGGACCCTGCTTGACGAAGAACCGCCCGCCAGGGTTGGTGACCCTGAGCGTCACCCCGCTCCTGCCCTCGTGGTCGTCGGACCAGACCGCGTCGTCGCCGAACAGATCCAGAATTCCCCCAGGAAGGTGCATAGTCGCCGATCCTAAAGCGGCACCGGGCGGCCCGCGACGAGCAGGGTCACCTCGTCCGACTCCTCCGCCAGGCGCTCGTTGAGCCGGCCGAGCGCGTCCCTGAAGGCCCTTCCGCTGGCCGTGGCGGGCACCACGCCCAGCCCCACTTCGTCGGAGACGGCCACGATCCGCTGCCGCGCGCGCCGCCACGCCTGGGCCAGCTCCTCGCACCGCTGGGCGACGGGCGCGCGGTCGCCGTCCCACGCGCCGTGCTCGTCGAACACCGCGGCCAGCCACGTGCCCAGCCCGTCGATCAGCAGCGGCGTCCGCGCCCGGCGGATCGCCGCCGCCAGGTCGGTGGTCTCCAGCGTGTCCCAGTGCGCGGGCCTGCGCTCGCGGTGCAGCTTCACCCGCGCCGCCCAATCAGGGTCGTCCGCCCCCGACGGGCCCGTCGCGACATAGGTGACGTACGGCTCGGCCGCCAGCCGCAGCTCGGCCTCGGCCGACTTGCCCGACCGCGCCCCGCCCAGCAGCAGCGTCCGCAAGGGAACGTCACGAGGAGCGGCCGCGACGGGAAGGAACGTCCCGTCGGGCACGGCCACCGCCCCCCAGAAGGCCAGCCGCCTGGCCAGCTCCTCCTCCGAGCGGATCCGGTGGTCGAGACCCACGGCCACGACCTGGGTCGCCCCGTCCACCACCCCGCGCCTGCGCAGCAGCCCCAGGTGCTCGGGCGCCTCGAGCAGGTCGATGAGGACGAGCTCGCAGCGGCCCTCAGGGACGGGCTCGCCGGGCGAGTACACCAGGAGCCCGTCGGCCGGGCCGTCGACCCGCAGGTCGAAGGGGCGGCGATGGCCTTCGGGGAGGCGGGCGCACGAGGAGCACGGGCAGCCGGGCTCCGGCCACCCGCGCGGGCCCGCCGTACCGATGAGCTGGACAGTCACCCGCCCGAGCGTACGGGAGCCTTGGCACGGCGGCGGGTGGCCACCACCGCGCCACCGGCGACCAGCACCAGCGCGCCCGCGCCGCCCAGGATCCAGGTCAGCGGCAGCCCGCCGCCCGGTGAACCGCCGGACATAGGCGCCGGCGCCGCGCCGCCCTTCTCCTTGGCCGGGTAGTCGTTGACGGCCACCACGTCGCCCTGCGGGTTCACCCTGGCGCTGGCGGCCAGCGCGAGCAGCTGGGCGGCGGAGGCGTTCTCGGCGCCGCCGACGCACTTGAGCAGGCCCTGGGCCGGCGGCGTGTCGCCGGGATAGGCATCGGAGGCGGTGTCGCCGAAGTCCACCTGGACGGCGACCCGCTTCTGGCCGGAGGCGGCCGCCTGCTTGCCGCACACCTTGTCGAACACCGGCTGGTCGCCGCCGGGCGACTCGGCCGCGGACCCGTCGGCCGACACCGAGAAGCGCCAGCCGATCACCGAACCGTCCTTCGGCACGTCCGCCGGGGTGGCGGCCAGCCAGGCCGTGCCGTCGCTCTGCCAGACGCTCCAGACCCGGGCGGCGTTGGGGTCAGGCCCGCCGGGGACGGGGTTGCCGGGTGACACGGGAGGGGAGGAGAGGAACGCGGTCGCCATGAGGGCAACACCGAACGCGCGCAGCATCGATCGACCTCCGAGCTCGGGAGTAGGGTTCCAATGCCGTGCGGAGGGTGCGCCCGGCGAACCCGCGGAACTTCTGCGAAATGGGAGCGTATGGCATGACATGGCGGTGGCGTTATGAAAATGCAAATGGTGGTGAGGTAACGGATCGTCCTTTGCCGCGCGAGGTTTTCCCGAGCCAGGCCGACGCCGAGTCGTGGCTCGGCGAGAACTACCGTGAGCTGCTCGAATCCGGCGTTGAGCAGGTCGCCTTGCTCGAGGAGGACCGCGTCGAATACGCGGGAATGTCATTGCGCACGGAGTGATTTCCGATAAAAAGAAAACCCCTCGAGCACTTGTGTGACTCGAGGGGTTTTCTTTTTCTATGCGGTCATGGGCGAGTGGGCGGGCTCACGGTCTTGCCGGGATTCCGCTCCACGACCGGGCCGAGCACGTCGTCGATGCGCTTGAGCACGTCGTCGTCGAGCTTGACGCCGGCGGCCTTGACGTTGTCGCGGACCTGCTCGGGCCTGGAGGCGCCGACGATGGCGCTGGAGACGTTCGGGTTCTGCAGCACCCAGGCCACCGCCAGCTGGGCCATGCTCAGCCCGAGGTCGGCGGCGATCGGCTTGAGCTGCTGCACCCGGCTCAGCACGTCGTCGGCCAGCATCCGCGAGATGAAGTTGCCGCCGGTCGGATCCGTGGCGCGCGAGCCGGCCGGCGCCGGCTGGCCGGGCAGGTACTTGCCCGTCAGTACACCCTGCGCGATCGGCGACCAGACGATCTGGCCGATGCCCTCGCGCTCGCTCAGCGGCACGATCTCCGTCTCGATGACCCGCCATAGCATCGAGTACTGCGGCTGGTTGGACACGATCCGGTCGAAGCCCATCTCATCGGCGATCTTCAGCGCCTGGCTGATCTGGTCGGCCGACCACTCGCTCACGCCCACATAAAGGACCTTGCCCTGGCGCACCAGGTCGTCGAAGGTCTTGAGCGTCTCCTCGAGCGGCGTCTCGAAGTCGAAGCGGTGCGCCTGGTAAAGGTCCACATAGTCGGTCTGCAGGCGGCGCAGCGAGCCGTGGATGGCCTCGGTGATGTGCTTGCGCGACAGGCCGCGGTCGTTCTGGCCCGCGCCGGTCGGCCAGTAGACCTTGGTGAAGATCTCCAGCGACTCCCTGCGCACACCATTCAGCGCCCGGCCGAGCACCTCTTCGGCCCTCGTGCCTGCGTAGACGTCCGCGGTGTCGAACGTGGTGACCCCCTCGTCCAGGGCGGCCTGCACGCACTGCCTGGCGGCTTCCTCCTCGACCTGGGAGCCGTGGGTGATCCAGTTGCCGTAGCTGATCTCGCTGATCTTGAGACCGCTGCGGCCGAGGTGTCGGAATTCCATACTTCCGACCTTAGGGTGTCACCGTGGCTGATCCAGTTTCGGGATAGGGTGCCCGACGTGCTGAAGCTCGTTCGGGCGGCGCTCACCGCGGCCGTCCTGGCCGCGCTGGCGGTACGGCTGCGCCGCCGCGCCCGCCTCCGCGAGGCCGCCCTGCCGCCTGCCGGGGCCGCTCCGGCAGCGCGCCGGCGTGGCGGCGGTGGCATGCTCGGGCCCTGGCTGGCCATCGTGGCCATCGTGGCCATCGTGGCCATCGTGGGCACCACCGTGGCCGTCATCGCCATCAACCCCGGCCCCATCGGCGCGGCCGAGCCCCCCGCCGTACCGGCGAGCCCCGCCGGCAGGGTGAGCCCCACGCCCACCCCGAGCCTGTACATGGTCCGCGTCGATTCGTGCCAGCCCTTCCCCGCCCCGATCGTGGTCCGCCCGCTCGACCCCGCCGTGCGCAAGGAGGTCACGCGCGAGTGGCGTCGCATCGAGCGACGCCACCGGGGCCAGGCCATGCTCGGCCGCCCCGGCAGGGCTCACACGATCGCCGTCGCCGAGGCACAGATGGGCATCCGCTTCCCTGACGACATGCGCGCCTCGCTGCTGCGCCACAACGGCTTCACGCTCAACGGCGTGCGGTTCCTGACCATCCGCGAGATCCGCGACGCCTGGCGCACGATCTGCCACGACCCGGCCAGGGCCGGACTCGTCCCCATCACAGGGGGGACGACCGTCCTGCCCCGCGACGGCGCCTACCTGGACGCCATACGCGAGGCCTCCTGACGGAAGCCCTCACCTGCTGGCGTCCGTGAGCGCGTGCGGGTGGTGGCCGTGCTGCGCCCGAAGCGCGAGTACGGCCGGCGGGAACACGACCAGCGGCCGCATCATCCCCTCGTCCTGATGCTCCAGCAGGTGGCAGTGGTAGGCGTACCGCCCGGTGCCGCCGTCGAAGCGCCCGGCCACCTTGACGCTCTCCGCCTTGTCGACCCGGACCACGTCCTTCCAGCCCTGCTCGTTCGGATCGATCGTGCCGTCCGACACGCGCACGAGCGGCTTGGTCGTCGTGCCGTTCTGCACGCTGAACCCGGAGATGTCGTAGACGTCGCGGCTGAGGATCTGGAAGCGCATCAGGTGGATGTGCATCGGATGCAGCGCTGGCGCCACGTTGACGAACCGCCACACCTCCCAGCCGCCCAGCTTGGCGAAGAAGTTCACGGCATCGTCGGGCATCCCGGCCACCCGGCGGTAGGTCTTGTCGTCGATCTGCACGACGCCCTCGGAGCCCGGCGTGGCCTGCGGGTCCTCCTCCATCTCCCACATCTGCGCGTGGTCGCCGCCGCCGACCATGGTGAGCACGACGCGGTGCTCGTGGTCGGCGGGCAGCGTGTCGTGGTCGATCCGCACGAAGCTGGGCGAGACGACCGCGGGCAGGGTGAAGTCGTCGTCAGGCCGCCTGCCAGCCACCCGGAACTCCATCACCTGCGGGAACGGGATGTTCTGGTCCGGCGCCTCCTGGCCCGGCGTGACGCCGGGCGCGGTGTTGACGAGCTTGAGTTTCCTGCCCGGCTTGGCGCGGAAGTCCACCAGGAGGTCCGCCCGCTCCGCCGGCGCCAGGATCAGCGGACCGTCGACGTCGACGGGCTTGGGCAGCAGGCCGCCGTCGGAGCCGATCTGCTTGATCGCCCCGGTGACCACGCTTCCGTCGGTCTCGTCGATCAGCTGGAGCCGGAAGACGCGGGCGTTGGAGGCGTTCAGCACGCGGAAGCGGTACCAGCGCGGATCGACGTCCAGATGCGGCCAGATCACGCCGTTCACCAGCGTGAACGGCCCGCTGAACGGCCGGGCCACCACCTTCGGGCTGGTCGTGGTGATCTGCACCTTGTGCAGCAGGTCTCCGGTCAGCAGCCCGGCCGCGTCCTGGTCCAGGTTGCGGTCGCACAGGACGAGCGGGATCTCGTGCCTGCCGTGCGGGAGGCCGAGCGCGTCCTCCTCGTCGTCCCTGATCAGGTAGCTGCCCAGCAGCCCGGAGAACACGGTCCAGGTGCCGACGTGCATACCGTGGTCGTGGTACCACAGGCCGGTGGCCGGCTGGTCGTTCGGATACTCCACGGCCTGCGCCTCACCGGCGCGTAGCCCGTTCTCCGCCCAGCCGTCGTTGCCCGCCGCGGTGACCGCGCCGTGCAGGTGCGTCACCAGCCACGGCGGGATCGCGGCCACGTCGGCCCGCGGCGTCGCGCCGCCCCTGCCCGGGGCGTTGACCGGCGGCGGCGTGGCGGCCGCCACCTGGACCGCGGTGACGGGCACCGTCTCGTTCTCGATCCGGTTGGTCCACGCGATGCGCACCCGCTGGCCCCGCCGTACCTCGATCGTGGGACCGGGGAAGTGACCCTCGTAGGTCCACAGGCGGGTCGGCGGGAGCTGCGAGTGCAGGCGCTTGCGCACCGAGCGCAGCTCCAGCGTCACCTCGCGCCCGTGCGGCCTGAGTACGGGCGGGACCGGCAACGCGTCGAGGAATGGCGTGAGCGTGGCCGTGACTGGCTTGTCGGGCCCGGCCAGCTCGGAGACCTGGCTGCCAGGCGCGGGCTCGGCCGCGCTCCCGGAGAGGCCCCGCGCGCCGTCACGGACCGTCGACGTGTCCGCCCGGGCGGGATCACTTAACCCGCCCACCGTGGCGATCGTCGCGGCCGTTCCCGCGGCCAGGCCGAGAAACCCCCGTCTGCTTGTCTTCACTTGTTCTCCCGTCGCTGAGCTGGGCCCCCGACGGGTGTGACGCAAGTGACGACTCACAGGTTTTCCCGATATAACGAAATATCGGGAAATATCGGTTACTTCTTTACCGGCACCGGCTTGCCGCCCGGCTTCACCGCGGGTGGCGGGAAGCGCAGCTTGCGGATCTGCAGGGCGCGCATGGCGGCGTAGAAGCCGACACCCTTGAGGCTCTCCTTCGGGAACTTCTCCGCGACCTGCTTCTTCACCTTCCACGCCACGAAGACGGAGGTGAACAGCACGCCGACCATCATGATCGGCCAGCCGAGGGTGATGGTCCAGCTGAGCACCTGGGCGCGCACGGCCATCGGCCACGGGATCCAGGTCAGCGCCAGGATGAGCAGCGAGAACGGCAGGAAGTACTGGCTGGGCAGGCGGCGCGAGTCGACCCAGTCGCGGGCGAACTTGCGCGCGGGGCCCTTGTCCCTGGCGGGGAAGTACCGCTCGTCGCCGGCCAGCATGCCCTGGCGGGCGCGCTCGCGGTCCGCGGTCTGCTTGGCCCGGGACTGCCGGTAGGCCTCTTTGCGGTCCTTCGGCGCGGAGACCGGCTGGCGCTTGCGCCCTTCCGCATCCCGGCGCTTGGGTGTGGGACGACCCTTACCCTGAGGCTTAGGATCGTCAGCGGGGACGGGGGTGTCGTCCACGGAGGTTTGGGAACGGCGTCGCAACACACGTCAACCCTACCTGGAAGGCAACTTAGTGACGCCCTCGTGCGTTATGCGTAGGGTAATCCCAAGGCGGCTGCGCTGCACTGGGTGAACACCAGCACGACCTAAGAAGGGGACGGCCGACGCGCATGAGCGTGATGAAGAGACTTTCAATGATCTTCAAGTCCAAGGCCAACAAGGCCTTGGACAAGATGGAAGATCCGCGCGAGACCCTGGACTACTCCTATCAGCGGCAGCTCGAGCTGCTGCAGAAGGTGCGCCGGGGTGTGGCCGACGTCGCCACGTCGCGCAAGCGGGTGGAGCTTCAGATCAACGGCATCGAGGCCCAGGCGAAGCGATATGAGGACCAGGGCCGCAAGGCGCTGTCCGTCGGGCGCGAGGACCTGGCCCGCGAGGCGCTGCAGCGCAGGTCCAACCTGCAGACGCAGATGGCCGATCTGAAGGTTCAGCACGACAACCTGCAGGCCGAGGAGGAGAAGCTCACCACGGCTTCCCAGCGGCTGCAGGCCAAGGTCGACTCCTTCCGCACCAAGAAGGAGACGATCAAGGCGACCTACACCGCGGCCGAGGCGCAGACTCGTATCAACGAGGCGTTCTCCGGCATCTCCGAGGAGATGGGCGACGTCGGTCTGGCGATCCAGCGTGCCGAGGACAAGACCGCGCAGATGCAGGCCCGCGCGGGAGCCATCGACGAGCTGCTGGCCAGCGGCGCGCTCGACGACTTCAGCGGCACTCGCGGCGACGACATCCAGGCCGAGCTCGACCGCATGGGCGGCGGCATGGACGTCGAGCTGGAGCTGGCCCGTATGAAGGCCGAGCTCGGCCAGGGGCCGGCGCCCAAGAGCGCCATCGAGCAGGGCCAGCCGCAGCAGCAGGCCCAGCCCCAGCAGCAGCCGCATACCCAGCAGCTGCCGCACCAGGGGGAGGGCGCATGATCGTCAGAATCATGGGCGAGGGTCAGGTCGAGATCTCGGCCGACGACCTCGGCGTGCTCAACGCGCTGGACGGCGAGCTGGAGTCGGCCATCGAGGCCGGCGACGAGGCGGCCTTCCGCGTCAAGCTGCACGCACTGCTCGACAAGGTGCGCGCCGTGGGCAAGTCGCTGGCCGACGACAGCCTCGAGCCGTCGGAGCTGATCCTTCCGCCCGCGGACGCCTCTATCGACGAGGTACGGGAGATGCTGGGCGACCAGGGTCTCATCCCGGGCTAGCCGTGAGCACCCGCTTCGCGTCCGACAGCGGCCTGACCCGCCGCATGGTCGTGACGATGTTCCTGCTCGGCCTGCTCTACGTGGCGTTCGTGGCGGTGCTGATCGCCGTCGGCATCAGCGCCGTCACGGTGCTGGTGATCGCGGCGGCGATGCTGTTCGTGCAGTACTTCTTCTCCGACCGCATCGCGCTGTTCGCGATGCACGGCCGGGAGGTCACGCCCGAGCAGGCCCCGGAGCTGCACGGCCTCATCGACCGGCTGTGCGCCTTGGCCGACATGCCCAAGCCGCGGGTGGCGATCGCCGACTCCGACGTCCCCAACGCCTTCGCCACCGGCCGCAACCAGAAAAAGGCCGTGGTCTGCGTCACGACGGGCATCCTGCGGCGGCTGGAGCGGGAGGAACTCGAAGGGGTGCTGGCCCACGAGCTGTCGCACGTCGCCCACAGGGACGTGGCGGTCATGACCATCGCCTCGTTCCTGGGCATCGTGGCCGGGCTGATGACCAGGTTCGCGCTCTACAGCGGGCTGGGCCGCAGCCGCGACAACAGCGGCGGCCTGCCCATCGGGCTGATCATCATGCTGGTGTCGATCGTGGTGTACGCGGTCAGCTTCCTGCTCACGCGGGCGCTGTCGCGCTACCGCGAGCTGGCTGCCGACCGGGCCGGGGCGCTGCTCACGCAGAAGCCCTCGGCGCTGGCGAGCGCGCTGTACAAGGTCAGCGGCGACATGGCCAGGATCCCCACGCGCGACCTGCGCGAGGCGGAGCCGTTCAACGCCTTCTACTTCGCGCCCGCGCTGGCCAACCGCCAGTCCATCGCCAACCTGTTCTCCACGCATCCCTCGCTGGAGCGCCGGGTGGCGGAGCTGGCCAAGATCTCGGCACAGCTCGGAAGGGGTTGACCTCCGCGTGAGCTGGTGGGATGCCCTGCTGGGCCGTTCCAAGCCGGTCAAACCCAACCTCGACGCGCTGTTCGCGCTGCCGTCCGCGGCCATCACGCTGCAGGCCGCCACCGGTCTCGTCCCCACCGGTCTCGGCTCTGTGTCCTTCCGTGCCGCGGAGGGCGGCGCGTTCGCCACGCTCGAACGCGACGTGAAGGCGCTGCTCGGCGACCGGGTCGAGCAGTCCGACGACGCCTACGGCTACACCTGGCTGCTGGTGCGCCGCGACCCCGACGCCGTCAGCGACCTGGTGACCGAGCTGCACGCGGTCAACTCCTCGCTGGAGGGCGCCGGGTTCGGCCCGTCGCTGCTGTGCTCGCTGGTGTCCTTCGCCGACCAGGACGGCGGCCGCCTGGCCGTGGTCTACCTGTACAAGCGCGGCACCTTCTACCCCTTCGCCCCCAGGCCCGGTCAGCGCCGCGACAACGCCCTGGAACTGCAGGCCCGCGGCGTGCTGGCCGAGGAGCTGCCGCTGGAGGAGGACCTCGGCCGCTGGTTCCCCGTGTGGGGGGCTCCAGGACTCTGAGTGATCTAATGATCACGTGGAGCGAAGACTGATCCTGGCCGCGGCCTGCGCGTTCATCGTCGCCGCCGTCCTGCTCAGCGCCTGGGCGCCCGGGCAGTTCGCCACGCCGCGCGTGGACAGGGCCGACGGCTACGTCAGCGAGCTCGCCGCGCGCGACCAGCCTTGGTCGCCGCTGTTCCGCACCACCGACGCGCTGGCCGGCCTGGCCTGCCTGTTCGGGATCGCCGTCCTGCCCGTCGTGCGCGGCGACGGCCGCCGCGATGCGCCGGGGCGGTGGCGCTGGGAGCGGGCCGGATGGCCGGCGCTGGCCCTGTTCGGGCTGCTGACCATGGCCGACGCCGCCTTCCCGCTCGACTGCGCGGCGCTCAGCGACCCCGCCTGCGAGCGGGGGCCGCTCTCGTTCGCGCACCACATCCACGCCGTGGCCGGCGTGCTGGCGATAGTGGCCGCGCTGGCGGCGATGGCGCTGCTGAGCCCGCCCTCGCGGGCGTCATGGGCGCTGACGGCCGCGCTGGCCGTTGTCACGCTCCTCGTGCTGGCCGCGGTCATCGCGGGCAGGCTGGTAGGCGTGGCCCAGCGTGCCCAGGTGACGATCATCGCGCTCTGGCTCGTCCACCTGGCGCTCAGGCTGCTCTCCCAGGAAGCGGTACGGCCGGCCGCCCACCTCCACGTGATCGACGAGGGCGAGGGCCCCGCCGTGGTCATCACCGACGGCATGGCCGGAGCCTGGTACCACTGGGACCACGTCGCCGCCGGCCTGGCCGCCACACACCGCGTGATCCGCTTCGACCGTCCCGGGCTCGGCCGCAGCACCGCCGCCCTGACCACGCCCACCCTGTACGGCGAGGCCGCCCGCCTGGCCGCGCTCGCCCCGCCCCACCCCGAGCACGTCACGGTCGTGGCGCACTCGGTGGCCGCCTGGCACGCAGAGGCGTTCGCCCGCCTGCACCCGCTGCGCATCCGCGCCCTGGTCCTGGTCGACCCGAGCCCGCTGCCCAGGAAGGGGCGGCGGACCAGTACGGCGGGCAGGGCGCTCGGCCGCTGGCTGCCGGCGCTCGGCAGCACCTGGGGAGCCTGGGTGATCGCCCGGCTGGCAGGGCCCGCCGTCCACCGGATGATCACCGGAGTCGCGGACGGGCCCGGCGTCTACCGCGAGGGACAGGTGCTCGCGGCGGCCGTGGGGGAGTGGCTCGCCTTCCGTGACATGGCCGCCGACCTGCGGGAGATCCGCCACGAGCACGTGCTTCCCAGCATCCGGGTGACGATACTCAGCGCCGGGGGCGACGGCGGGCGGCACGCGGCGCTGGCAGGGCTGCTGAAGGCCAGGCTGGTCCGGCTGCCGGGCGCCGGCCACCAGGTGCAGGTCACGGCGCCGGAGGCGATTGTCCAGGCGGTTTGACGGAGCGTAGTCGGGTATATCCGGGCAATGGCGGCACGATGGGGGTGGGTGCCGAGGGTTCTCGCGGGCACCTTCGCGGTGATCGCGGTGTACTCCGCCGTCATCGCGCTGATCAGGCCGCTGCGGCTGCTGCTCGAGCCGATCACCAGCGCCGTCAACGACTTCGTCTTCCCCGTCGAGCCCAACCTGGCCTACGCCGTGTTCATGGTGCTGCTCGCGGGGGCCATCGCGCGGCGCAAGCGGGCCGCCTACCGGCTGCTCCTGGTGTTCGTGTGGGTGGAGCTGGTGCTGATCGTGCTGCTCGGCACGCTGATGATGATCGCGCCCGACCAGGGCGACAAGCTGACGCCCGTCGTGGTCAGCGGCGTGTTCACCGTGCTGCTGCTGGTCGTGCTGCTGCTTGCCAGGCGGGAGTTCTACGCCAAGGTGCAACGCGCCTCCTTCCGCAAGGCGCTGCTCGTGCTGGTCGCGGGCCTGCTGGTCTCCCTCGCCCTCGGCTACGGCCTGATCACCGCGTTCCCCGGCACGCTGCGGGCCTCGGACCACTTCCAGTGGGCGCTGGAGAAGGTGATGGGCGGGGCGATCACGCTCGACTTCGACCGGCAAGGCCACGGCCCCGCCTGGGTGTCCTTCGTGATCGGGCTGATCAGCGCGATCGCCTTGCTGGCCGCCGCCGCGGAGTTCTTCCGCTCGCAGCGGGCCACGGCCGAGCTGCCGCCGGGCGACGAGATCAGGATGCGGCAGCTGCTGGCCGCCGACGGCGAGCGCGACTCGCTCGGTTACTTCACCACCCGCCGCGACAGGGCCGCGATCTTCTCCCCGAGCGGCAAGAGCGCGGTCTCCTACCGGGTCGTGGCCGGCGTCAGCCTGGCGGGCGGCGACCCGATCGGCGACGTCGAGGCCTGGGAACCGGCCGTCCGATGCTGGCTCGACCAGGCGAGAGAGTACGGCTGGACCGCCGCCGCCATCGGTGCGGGCGAGGAGGGCGCCCGCGCCTACGCCCGAGCCGGGCTCAAGGTGCTGCAGCTCGGCGACGAGGCCGTCGTCCACGTCGCGGACTTCTCCCTGCACGGCCGCGACATGCGAGGTGTACGGCAGGCCGTCAACCGCGTCCAGCGCGCCGGGTACACGCTGCGCGTGCGCCGCCACGCCGACCTGCCGCAGGAGGAGATGCGGGCGGTCATGGGCAGGGCGGACGCCTGGCGCGACACCGAGACCGAACGCGGCTTCTCCATGGCGCTCGGCCGCCTGGGCGACCCGGCCGACGGCCGCTGCGTGCTGGTGGAGGCGCTGACGGCGGAAGGCGACGAGGCGGCCGTGCTGTCGTTGGTGCCGTGGGGTGAGCACGGCCTCTCGCTCGACCTCATGCGCCGCGACAGGCAGGCCGACAACGGCCTGATGGAGTTCATGGTGACCGGCCTCGTCGAGGCGGCGCCCAGGCTCGGCGTGGACCGCATCTCGCTCAACTTCGCGGTCTTCCGCGCCGCCTTCGAGCAGGGCGCCCGCATCGGCGCGGGCCCGGTGCTGCGCGCCTGGCGGAGCCTGCTGCTGTTCTTCTCCCGCTGGTGGCAGCTGGAGTCGCTCTACCGCTCCAACGTCAAGTACCGCCCCGAGTGGGTGCCGCGCTTCCTGGCCTACGCCGACACGCGTGACCTGCCCAAGGTGGGCATCGCCTCGGCCATCGCCGAGGGCTTCCTGTCGGGGCCGAGCCTGCCGACGCTGCTGCGGCGCGGGGCCGAGCAGCACATCCCGGCCCAGGCCGTCGCCCTGCTGCCGGAACCGGCCGCCGAACCGCCGAGCGCCCCGGTCAAGCAGCAGGTCGGGGTGCGCACCGCCAAGCTCGACCTGGTGGCCGAGCCGTACCCGGTCGACTTCCCGCGCACGCACACGACGGCGGAGGCCGTCACCATCGGCGAGTCGGTGGCCGTGGCGGGGCGGGTGATGCTGATCCGCGACCACGGCGGCGTAATCTTCGCCACGCTGCGTGACTGGGCGGGCGAGCGCCAGCTCATGCTCACCGATTCCGGCACGATGCGATCGTGGCGGGAGGTCGTGGACCTCGGCGACCACGTCGGCTGCCGCGGCAGGGTGACCACCTCCGCCAAGGGCGAGGTGTCGGTGCTGGTCGAGGAGTGGACGCTGACCGCCAAGTGCCTGCACCCGCTGCCCGACAAGCACCGGGGGCTGTCCGACCCCGAGGCCAGGGTCAGGCAGCGGCACCTGGACCTGATCACCGACCCGCGGGCGCGCGAGGTGCTGCGCCTGCGCGCGGCCGCCGTTCAGGCGCTGCGCGACGGCCTGGTACGGCGGGGCTTCCTCGAGGTGGAGACCCCGATCCTGCAGCCGGTGCACGGCGGCGCCAACGCCCGGCCCTTCCACACCCACATCAACGTCTACGACCTGGACCTCTACCTGCGCATCGCGCCCGAGCTCTACCTCAAGCGGCTGTGCGTGGGCGGCGTCGAGCGGGTCTTCGAGCTCGGCAGGACCTTCCGCAACGAGGGCGTGTCCTACAAGCACAACCCCGAGTTCACGATGCTGGAGGCCTACCAGGCCTACGCCGACTACCGGGTCATGCTCGACCTGGCCAGGGAGCTCATCCAGGAGGCGACCTGCCGGGCGCTGGGCGGGCAGGTCGTGCAGGGGGTGGACATCTCCGGCCAGTGGCCGGTGATCCCGGTCAACGAGGCCATCTCGCGCGCCGCGGGCGAGGAGGTCACCCCCGACACCTCCGCGAAGGAGCTGCGCAAGCTGTGCGACCGGCTCGCCGTGCCGTACAGCCCGAAGTGGGGGCGCGGCCAGCTGGTGCTGGAGCTGTACGAGCGGCTGGTGGAGGAGACCACCGTGGCGCCGGCCTTCTACCTGGACTTCCCGGCCGACGTCTCGCCGCTTACCAGGCCGCACCGCGACGATCCGCGGCTGGCCGAGCGGTGGGACCTGGTGGCCTTCGGCGCGGAGATCGGCACCGCCTACTCCGAGCTGGTCGACCCGGTCGAGCAGCGGCGGCGGCTGATGGAGCAGTCGCTGCGCGCGGCGGGCGGCGACCCGGAGGCGATGGAGGTGGACGAGGACTTCCTGGGGGCGCTGGAGTACGCGATGCCGCCGACAGGCGGGCTCGGCCTGGGCGTGGACCGGCTCGTCATGCTGCTGACCGGGGCGTCCATCCGGCAGACGGTCACGTTTCCGCTGGTGCGTCCGCTGAAGAGGTGACGCGGAGCGCGGCGACCCAGCAGAATGGCGGGAAAAGACGCCATACGTGGGGGTTGCGATGTCGGACCTCTCGGCCCTGCGGCCAGGGGATCCCGAGACCGTGGGGGAGTACGCCCTGACCGGGCGGCTGGGCGAGGGCGGGCAGGGGACCGTCTACCTCGCCACGGCTCCGGACGGCGCCAAGGTCGCGGTCAAGCTGTTGCGCGCGGACCTGGCGGGGGACCGCGAGGCATCGGAGCGGTTCGTGCGCGAGGTGGCGCTGGCCCGGCGGGTGGCGCCCTTCTGCACCGCGCAGGTCGTGGAGACCGGGCTGGTGGCCGGCCGGCCGTACATCGTCAGCGAGTACATCGACGGGCCGACGCTGGCCGAGGTGGTCCGCGTCCAGGGGCCGCGGTCGGGGGCGTCGCTGCACCGGCTGGCCATCGGGACGGTCACCGCGCTGGTCGCCATCCACCAGGCGGGCATCGTGCACCGCGACTTCAAGCCGTCGAACGTGGTGCTGGCCTCCGACGGGCCGCGCGTGATCGACTTCGGCATCGCGCGGGCCCTCGACCTGACCTCGACGCTGACGGCCACCGCCATCGGCACGCCCTCGTTCATGGCGCCCGAGCAGCTCAGCGAGGCCAGCCCCGGGCCGCCCGCGGACATGTTCGCCTGGGCGTGCACGCTGCTGTACGCCGCCTCCGGGCAGCCGCCGTTCGGGCACGACAGCCTGCCCGCGGTGGTCAACCGCATCATGAACGCCGACGCCGACGTGAGCGTCATCGCCGATCCTGCGCTGCGCGGGCTCGTGACGGACTGCCTGGCCAAGGATCCCGGGCGGCGGCCGAGCGCGGGCCAGGCCCTGATGCGCCTGCTCGGCCACGCTCCCGGAACCCCCGGCGCGCCCCCGGCCGCGGCCCCCGGCCTACTCGCCCAGGGCACCGCCATAGCCTCCGCCCCCGGCCACCCCTCCGGCCCCCACGGTCCTTCTGGCCCGCACGGGCCTGCTTCTAGCCCCCACGGGCCAGTTTCCGGCCCCCACGGTCCCGCTTCCGGGCCACACGGTCCTTCCGGGCCGCAGGGGCCTGGTTCTGGGGTGCAGGGGCCTGGGGTGGGGCCGCATGGGACGCGGATGGCGCAGGGGCCGATGGTCTCAGGGCCGGTGGGGCACCAGGCGTCGGGTCCCGTGGGGCAGCACGTGTCAGGGCCGCTCCCGCCGCAGGGGCGTCCGGGCGGCCTGCCGTACCAGCTGCCACCGCCGATGCGCACCCAGCCGACGCGCAAGCGCGCGACCGGGTGGATCGTGGCGGGCGCGATCGCGGGCGCGCTGGTCCTGGGCGCCGCAGGCACGCTGTTAGCGGTACGGCTGGCCGCCCTGCCCACCCCCACCCCCACCCCGACCGCCCCCACGTCGACCGAGCCGACGCCTACGCCTACGCCCACCCCGACCCCGACCACGCCTTCGACGGCGAGCCGGACGATCGCGCTGCCCGGCAGTTCGGTGCGGATCCAGGAGAGCGACGCCGACCCGCTCAAGCTGGCCTCCTACAGCGTCGACAGCGGCAAGCGCGTCTACGTGCGCCACGGCGGTGACTTCCAGCTCAACACCCGCTACTTCGAGTACGCGCTGAACGCCGACGGCACCAAGGCGCTCGGCACCGACGTCGACTACACCAGCGACCACTACGCGCAGGTGTCGGTGATCGACCACCGCTCGGGCGAGAGGAAGTCCATCAAGCTCAGCGCCGCCCCGATCTTCCCGACCACCCCGCGCTGGTCGCCTGACGGCAAGCTGGGCCTGGTCACCCTCTACAAGGCCACCACCAGCTCCAGCGTCGAGTACGGCTACGGCATCATCGACGTCGACGCGGGCACCGCCCAGACCTACGAGGTCAAGGACAAGGGCGCCGGGGAGTGGCGCTTCTTCTGGGACGCCGACGGGCAGTCGGTGGGCACCTGGGTGTCGGGAAAGATGAAGTTCTACGACCTCAAGGGCAACCCGGTCCGCTCCCTGGCCGGCACCGGCTCCCCGGTCTGGGTGGAGGGCGACGACATCTCGCCCACCGGGTCGCGCTTCCTGTCCCACTGCACCGCCACCGGCGAGTCGATCTGCGTCCGCGCGACCTCGGGCGACGCCGCGCCGGTCGTCGTGCCGTTCAAGAGCGAGCGGCTGATCGGCTGGTGGGACGACGACCATCTGGCCGCCTGGCGGGCCAAGGGCGCCGGGTACGAGGCGGTTGTCATCGATCTGAAGGGGCAGGTCGTCAGGGAACTGGCGACGGCGCAGTCCAAGGCCGAGTTCGACAAGATGGGCTTCCGCTACAGCAGAGGCACGCCGTAGGAACCTATGATCATCAGGGGGTGTACGTGGAACAGCAGATAACCGTCGTGGGCGAGGGCGCGGTCTCCGCCGCGCCCGACGTCATGCGCCTCAACGCCGGGGTCGAGGTGCGCAGGGCCGCCGCGGGCGAGGCCTTCGCCGCCGTACGGCAGGCCGCCGCCAGGCTGGCCGAGGCGCTGCGCGCCGCCGGGATCGAGGCGGGGGACGTGCGGACCACCGAGCTGTCGCTGGGCCCCGAGTACGAGGCCTACCCGAAGATCGCCGGATACCGGGCCGCGCAGGGCGTCGAGGCGGTCGTCCGCGACCTGTCCGCGGCCGACCGGGTGATCGACACGGTCGCCGGGGTGGGCGAGGAGGCCCGGCTCAACGGCGTGACGTTCGAGGTCTCCGACCCCGGGCAGTCGCTCGCGCAGGCGCGCGCCCGCGCCTTCTCCGACGCCACGGCCAGGGCGGAGCAGTACGCCGAGCTCGCCGGGCGGACACTCGGGCAGGTGGTGTCGGTCACGGAGGAGGTCCGCTCGGGCCCGCAGCCGCTCATGCTGGCCGCCGCCGAGGCCAAGGACTCCGTCAGCCCCGGCCGCACGACCCTCTCGGTCGCCGTCCGCGTCGTCTATGCCTTCTGACTTGACCGTACGTACGGTTAAATCGCGTTATGTCCAGAAGTCCTGGTCGACGCGGCGAGATTCTCGAGGCGTTCATCCGCCATGTCGCCGAGCGCGGCTACGAGCGGACCAACTTCGGCGACATCGCCGACGAGCTCGGCCTGTCCAAGGGCACGATCGTGCACCACTTCGGCACCAAGGCGGGGATGCTGCGCGAGTTGGAGGAGGGCTTCGCCCGCCATCAGCTGGAGGCCATCGCGCTGATGTGGGAGCGGCTGCCCGCGCCGCACGAGCGCCTGGCCGCCGTGATCCACGCCTTCGTGATCGTGCACACGCTGGCCGGTCACGCGGCCGTGGCCTCGCAGCGCGAGGTCGGCCTGCTCGCGGTCGAGCCCGAGCTGGGCGCGGCGGGCAGGCTGCGCCGCCAGGTCAGGGACCTGGTCGCGAGCGAGGTACGCCGCGGGATCGAGCTGGGCGTCTTCCGCCCCGTCGACGCCGAGCTGGCCACGCTGCAGTTGTTCGGCTCGCTGCAGTGGATGTGGGTCTGGTACGACGCCGCGGGACCCAGGACCCCAGAGGAGGTGGGCGCCGCCTTCGTGGACGTCTTCCTGGGCGGCCTGCTGCTCGACCGGCTGGGCCTCAGTCAGTGGGCCGATCCGGGTGCGAGCCTGGTGCCCGTCGTCTGGGAGTGCCTGCGCGCCGTGGCGGCTTGACTGTACGCGCGGTCGGTTTCATAGTTGACCAGAATCCCATTCTATTTCGGGACCTGCCCCCAGGAGTCGCCGATGCAGATCGAGGCCGCCGTCCTGCGCTCGGCCGCGGAGCCGTACGCGATCGAGAAGCTGGAGCTGGCGGGGCCCGGTCCCGGCCAGGTGCTGGTCCGGATCGCCGGCGTCGGCTTCTGCCACACCGACCTGCTGGGCCGGGCGGGGCTGGTGCCGACGCCGGTGATCCTCGGTCACGAGGGATCCGGGGTCGTCGAGGCGGTCGGGCCCGGCGTCACCGGGATCGAGCAGGGGCAGCACGTGGTGCTCTCCTTCGACTCCTGCGGCGGCTGCGCCAACTGCCGTGAGGCGAACCCCGCCTACTGCGACACGTTCTTCCCGCGCAACCTGTCGGCCGCGGAGGGACCGGTCGGCGGCGTGCTCAGCGGCTGGTTCGGGCAGTCCTCCTTCGCCTCGCACGCCATCGCCGGCGTGCGCAACGTGGTGCCGATCGACCAGGACGTGCCGCTGGAGCTGATGGGGCCGCTGGGTTGCGGCATCCAGACCGGGGCGGCCTCGGTGCTGCTGGCGCTCAAGGTGGCCGCCGGGTCGAGCATCGCCGTCTTCGGCGCGGGAGCCGTCGGGCTGGCGGCCGTCATGGCGGCCAGGGTCGCGGGCGCGACCACGATCATCGCGGTCGACCTGCACGAAAGCCGGCTCGAGCTGGCCAGAGAGCTCGGCGCCACCCACACCTGTACCGACGCCGCCGAGGTGTCCGGCGTGCAGTACGCCTTCGACACCACCGGAGTGCCCGCCGTCATCGCCGCCGCCGTCGACGCGCTGCGCCCCACCGGGATATGCGGCCTGGTCGGCATCGGCCAGGGCGACCTCGTGCTGAACGGCAACGCGCTGTCCAGCGGCAAGACGGTCATGGGGATCCTGGAGGGCGGCGCCGTACCCCAGACGTTCATCCCGCGCATGATCGAGCTGTGGAAGCAGGACCGGTTCCCCTTCGACAGGCTCGTCACGACCTTCCCCCTCGCCGAGATCAACCGGGCCGAGGCCGCGTCGCTGAGCGGCGAGGTCGTCAAGCCCGTCCTGCTGCCATGAACAGGAGCCCATCGTGCAGTCCATGACGATCGGCGGCGCTCGCGTCGCGACCCAGGACACCTTCGGCGTGGTCAATCCCGCGACCGGCGAGGTCCACGCCCAGGCGCCAGAGTGCACCCGTGACCAGCTCGACCAGGCCATGTCCGCCGCCGCCGAGGCCTACCGGACCTGGAAGGCGGACGAGGCCGCCCGGCGCAAGGCGCTGCACGCCGCCGGCGACCTGCTCATGGCCAGATCGGCCGAGCTGGCTCCGATCCTCACTGCCGAACAGGGCAAACCCCTGCAGGACGCCACGTTCGAGGTGATCGGGGCGGCCATCTGGCTCAAGCACTTCGCCGACCTGGAGATGCCCAGGGAGGTCATCCAGGACGACGCCAGCGCGCTGGTCGAGGTCGTGCGGCGGCCCATGGGCGTGGTCGCGGCGATCACCCCGTGGAACTACCCGCTCATCCTGGCCAGCTGGAAGATCGCGCCGGCCCTGCTCGCGGGCAACACCATGGTGCTCAAGCCGTCGCCGTTCACGCCGCTGTCGACGCTGGCGATGGGCGGGGTGCTGAACGAGGTGCTGCCGCCCGGCGTGCTCAACGTGGTCAGCGGCGGCGACGCCCTGGGTGGCTGGATGACCGCGCACCCGGTGCCCCGCAAGATCAGCTTCACCGGCTCGGTCGCGACGGGCAAGAAGGTCGCCGCCGCTGCGGCGCCCGACCTGAAGCGGCTCACGCTGGAGCTCGGCGGCAACGACCCGGCCATCCTGCTCGATGACGTGGACCCCGAGGCGGTCGCGGCCAAGCTGTTCGCCGGCGCCTTCCAGAACAACGGCCAGGTCTGCTCGGCCATCAAACGCGTCTACGTGCCCGAGCGGCTGTACGACGACGTCGTCGAGGCGCTCGCCGTACAGGCTCGCGCGGCCAAGGTCGGCGACGGGATGACCGAGGGCGTGCAGTACGGGCCGATCAACAACAAGCCGCAGTTCGAGCGCGTCAGCGAGCTGGTCGCCGACGCGCTGGCCGGCGGCGCGCGGGCGGCCGCGGGCGGCAAGCCGATGGACGGGCCCGGCTACTTCTTCGAGCCCACCATCCTGGCCGGACTGTCGGACGGCGCGCGGATCGTGGACGAGGAGCAGTTCGGCCCCGCCCTGCCCGTGGTGTCCTACCGGGACCTGGACGACGCGCTCGAGCGGGCCAACGGCACCCACTTCGGGCTGTCGGGCTCGGTCTGGGGCACCGACGCCGACCGGGCCGCCGAGGTGGCGGGGCGGCTCGAATGCGGCACCGCCTGGGTCAACACGCATCTGGCGCTCTCGCCCGCCCAGCCGTTCGGCGGCTTCAAGTGGAGCGGTGTCGGCGTCGAGAACGGCACCTGGGGGCTGCTCGGCTTCACCGAGATCCAGGTGGTCCACCGTGCTCGATGATCCGGGGCTCACGCTGATCGATGCCACGGCGTACGCGGACTAGGACCGGTTACACCAGGCCTTCACGCGGCTGCGCGCCACCTCGCCGGTGCACTGGGTGGACGGGCCCGGCTACCGCTGCTGACGCCGGCGGCGACCGAGGCGCAGATGGCCGCCTCAGGGATGGCGCTGCGCACGCTGGTGCACATCGACGACCCCGACCACAAGGTGTTCCGCGCCATCGGGGCCGACTGGTTCAAGCCCGCCGCGATGCGGCGGATGCAGGCCCGCATCGACGAGCTGGCCAGGCGCTACGCCGACCGGCTGCTCGAGTACGGCGGCGAGTGCGATCTTCGCGAGTACGGACAGCCGCACTTGTAGGCCGTTACGCCAGGGACTTCGAGCCCGTCCTTGCGGGGCCTACGCCTGACGGGACCATCCGCGACTCCGTCAGCTCGGCGACGGCTCTTCGCGGGTACAGCGATGCCACGCCGAAAGTGAGCTTTTCCGATTCTCGTGAGGGCGGATCACGCCATTCCTGCGTTCCGGCTCGGGGCCGCCCGCCGAGGTGGGGTTTCGTGCGCGGGTCTCGCCTCGGTCCCTCGTTCGCCAGGGGCGCCTCACCCGCGGCACTCCCGAAGGATGTTCCCCTCGGGGGCCTCTTCCCGGAGTGGTATCTCCTCGACGCCCGCCCTCTGAAGGCCCTCGTTCACCTCGCTGGAGGGCGCGCCTGCCTCGGGGTGGGGGTCGGATGGCCGCCCGCATAGGTGGGCTTCGGGCGGGGATTCGCGGCGGAGGCGCGTGTGGGGTGGCAGGGGCGCGCCCCTGCCTGGGTTTGTGGGGGGCTCGGCCCCCCACAAAGAACAGCCCACAGCTGATAAGCGCGAAGCGCCGCCAAAAGCAAGGACCATGCCTTTATGGGAGGGCGAGCATGCGGTCCAGGGCGACCTTGGCCCAGTGGGTCGTGTCCTCGTCGACCGCGATCTGGTTGACGACCTCCCCGAGGGCGAGGGATTCCAGGGACCACACCAGGTGGGGCAGGTCGATGCGGTTCATCGTCGAGCAGTAGCAGACGGTCTTGTCCAGGAACGAGACCTGCTTGTCGGGGAACATCTGGCCCAGGCGCTTGACCAGGTTGAGCTCGGTCCCGACCGCCCAGCTGCTGCCCGCGGGCGCCTCGGCGAGCTTCCTGATGATGTACTCCGTCGAGCCCACGTAGTCCGCCTTGAGCACCACCTCGTGCCGGCACTCCGGATGCACCAGGACGTTCACGCCGGGGATGCGCCGCCGTACGTCGTCGACCGAGTCGGCGGTGAAACGGCCGTGCACCGAGCAGTGGCCCTGCCAGAGGATCATTTTGGCGTCCCGCAGCGCCTCGGGCCTGGGCGGCCGGTGCGGGCTGTAGAGCACGCAGTCCTCCAGCGACATGCCCATCTCCAGCACCGCCGTGTTGCGGCCCAGGTGCTGGTCGGGCAGGAACAGCACCTTGGAGCCCTGCGCGAAGGCCCACTCGAGCGCCCGCCTGGCGTTGGAGGAGGTGCACACCGCGCCGCCGTGCCTGCCGCAGAACGCCTTGATGTCCGCGCTGGAGTTCATGTACGTGATGGGAATCACGTCGTCGGCGATCCCGGCGTCCTCCAGCGCCTCCCACGCCTCCTCGACCTGGTCGAAGGTGGCCATGTCGGCCATCGAACACCCCGCCGCCAGGTCGGGAAGGATCACCTTCTGGGCATCGGTGGTGAGGATGTCGGCCGACTCCGCCATGAAATGCACGCCGCAGAAGACGATGTACTCCGCCTCCGGCCTGGCCGCCGCCTGCTGGGCCAGCTTGAAGGAGTCGCCGGTGACGTCGGCGAACTGGATCACCTCATCGCGCTGGTAGTGGTGGCCGAGCACGAAGAGCCGGTCACCCAGCGCCGCCTTGGCCGCCCGGGCCCGCTCCACCAACGCGGGGTCCGAAGCGGAGGGCAGCTCGCCCGGGCAGTCGACCCCCTTCTCGCTGTGCGGATCGGCGTCCTGGCCGAGCACGTAGAGCGGCAAAGCAGTCATGTCACACCCCTTATCGTCGAAGTGACGATACCCATGATGTCACATGCCGCCCGGAAACCACCCAGGGGGATCCCGGGCGCCGTGACGGCGGGCGAGCGTCACCGACTCGCCGTCAGCGCCGGGCTGGGGCCCTCAGCCGAGGTGCGGTGGGCGGCCGGAGGGGCGG
Source organism: Nonomuraea sp. NPDC050536 (assembly GCF_044457685.1). Taxonomy (NCBI): domain Bacteria; kingdom Bacillati; phylum Actinomycetota; class Actinomycetes; order Streptosporangiales; family Streptosporangiaceae; genus Nonomuraea; species Nonomuraea sp. NPDC050536. Next base: position 434,167 of record NZ_JBITHD010000003.1, on the reverse strand, counting down.
CTTGCCGTACAGTCGAAGGTTCAAGATCTTTTCAGTGGGGGAATGTGTAGTAGTCAGAGAGTGTTGGTAGCGTCTAAGTAGGACTTCATTTACTGCCACACGCGGGAGTCAGCACATGACGGTTGAGAGCAGCGAGACCACGACGCAGGGCCTGATCCTGACCGACGCGGCCGCCGCCAAGGTCAAGAGCCTGCTCGAGCAGCAGGGCGAGGAAGGCCTGCAGCTGCGCGTGGCCGTGCAGCCCGGCGGCTGTTCGGGCCTGCGCTACCAGCTCTTCTTCGACGACCGTTCGATGGACGGCGACGTGGTTACCGACTTCGATGGCGTCGGTGTCGTCACCGACCGGATGAGCGCTCCCTATCTGATGGGCGCCACCATCGACTTCGTCGACACCATCGAGAAGCAGGGCTTCACGATCGACAACCCCAACGCCACCGGCTCCTGCGCCTGCGGCGACTCGTTCAACTAGCATCATCCACTGGGCGTCGTGCGGCGGCTTCGCCGGACGGCGCCCTGTCGCGTATTCTCGATGGGCTCATTTGGCTTGCTGACAACGAGGAAGAAGAATCCCGTGCGCATTGCCGTCACCGGCTCAATCGCGACCGACCATCTGATGACGTTCCCCGGCAGCTTCGGCGACCAGCTCATCGCCGAGCAGCTGGATCGGGTGTCACTCTCGTTCCTGGTCGACGACCTGCAGATCCGTCGTGGGGGGTGTGCGGCGAACATCGCCTTCGGCATGGGGTGCCTCGGTCTCACCCCGATCCTCGTCGGCGCCGTCGGCACCGACTTCGCCGACTACCGCTCCTGGCTGGAGCGCCACGGCGTCGACTGCGCCTCGGTGCACATCTCGGAGAACCACCACACCGCCCGCTTCCTGTGCACCACGGACGAGCACCACAACCAGATCGCCTCCTTCTACACCGGGGCGATGGCCGATGCCCGCATGATCGAGCTGCAGCCCATCGCCGACCGCATCGGCGGCCTCGACCTGGTCCTCGTCAGCCCGAACGACCCCGACGCGATGCTGCGCCACACCGACGAGTGCCGCCAGCGGGGCATCCCGTTCGCCGCCGACCCCTCGCAGCAGCTGGCCAGGATGGCCGACGAGCAGATCCGCCAGCTCGTCGACGGCGCCGCCTACCTGTTCTCCAACGACTACGAGAAGGGGCTCATCGAGCAGAAGACCGGCTGGTCCAACGAGGAGGTCCTCGACCGGGTCGGCGTCCGCGTCACCACGCTCGGGCCCAAGGGCGCCGTCATCGACCGCAAGGGCGAGCCGTCCATCCACGTCGCGCCCTCGCCCGAGCTGGGCAAGGCCGACCCCACTGGCGTCGGTGACGCCTTCCGCGCCGGGTTCCTGGCCGGGCTCGCCTGGGGGCTGCCGCTCGAGCGCTGCGGGCAGCTGGGCAACCTCACGGCCACCCACGTGCTGGAGCGGGTCGGCGGGCAGGAGTACGAGCTCGGGCAGCAGGCCTTCGTGGATCGCTTCTCCGCCGCCTACGGCTCCGAGGCCGCCACGGAGATCGCTCCCCTCGTGCACTGCCACCACCCCTAGTCTCCGGTACGGCGAGCAGCCACGTGCTCCGTCGTCCCCATAACGGCAACCCCGGCACCCGGCTCTCCGTGTGACCGGGGTTGCCGCTTCGTACGCTGTCGACCGCCCGGAGGGGCTGTTTCGTGGGGACCGTACAGGCGGAAAAGTGCGGGTCCTCGCGCATCGGGATGCGTGAGGACCCGCGTGTAGTCAGGTCGTGTGGAGCCGTCAGGTCGCGTAGATGCGGTGGCAGAAGTCGGCGAGCTGGGCGTCCGGAAGATGCTTGGCCAGGTCCGCCTCGCTGATCATGCCGATGATGCGGTGATTGTCGATCACGGGCAGGCGGCGGATCTGGTGTTCCACCATGCGGGCGAGCGCCTCCTCCACCGTGGCGTCCGCCGGGATCCAGACCAGGCCGGTCGCCAGTTCGGCCGCGGTGATGCGCGACGGGTCGTGGCCGGCGGCGACGCACTTGATGACGATGTCGCGGTCGGTGATGATGCCGGTCAGGCGATCGTCAGGTCCGCAGATCGGCAGGGCGCCCACGGCCAGGTCACGCATCATCTGGGCGGCGCGGTCGAGTGTCTCATGGGCCGCGATGCACTCCGCGCCCGCGCTCATCAGGTCGCGGGCCCTTTCATGCGGATGTCCTTCAGTCATCTCATTCCCCCCGAATTCGGATGACGTTCGTGGGGTTTTGTACCCACTTCACCCCTTCGGCAACGCCACCGCACAGGGGCGCAGCACGCCTCTTCGCCTTCGGCCAGTTCGTAGGGGGCGGGTTAGTAGGCGCGGCGGACGTGGATGGACCAGCCGCCGTCTGGGAGTTCGAAGGTGCCGACGTGTTTGTGGGACTTGAGGCGGCACCAGGCGGGGACGTCGTTGTAGGCCGCGGGGTCGTCCGCCAGGACGGCGACCACGGCGTTGAGCGGCACGAAGTTGATCTGCTCCGCGAGCATGATGATGGGGATCGGGCACTTCTTGCCGAGCGCGTCGATCGTCAGTGCCGGCTGTGTCAGCTCGGTCATGAAACTCCTGCGTCCTGGCGGATCCGGTGCACGAGCTCGGGGAGGACGGCGAGGAAGCGGTCGACGTCGGCCGCGGAGGCGCCTCTGGGCAGCGACACCCGGACGTTGCCGTGTGTCAGCACACCCATCGCCTCGAGAACATGCGATGGACGAAGCGTACTAGCCGTGCAGGAACTCCCGGACGAGACGGCGAATCCCGCTTTGTCGAGCTCAGTGAGCAATGCCTCACCATCGACGTAAAGACACGAAAAAGTCACGATATGGGGCGCTCGTGATACCGGATCCCCGATCACCTCGACGTCGGGGACGATCTTCGGCACCTGCTCCCGGATCCTGTCGACGAGAGCGGACAGGCGGGACCTTTCGCGCGCCGCGTCGGCCGTCATCGCGCGCAGCGCCGCGGCCGCGGCCACGATCGCGGGCACGTTCTCGAACCCGGGCACCCGCCGCCGTTCCCGTTCGTCCTCGGGCAGGAACGACCGGAACCGTGTCCCCTTGCGCACCACCAGCACGCCCACCCCGGCGGGCCCGCCCCACTTGTGCGCGCTGGCCGTCAGCACCGACCAGCCGGCCGGAACCGGCAGCCGCCCGGCCGTCTGCGCGGCGTCGACCAGCAGTGGGACGCCGTGCTCCCGGCAGGCCTCGGCCGCCTCGGCAACCGGCTGCAGCGTGCCGACCTCGTGGTTGGCCGTCTGCAGGCAGGCCAGCGCCGTGCCCTCCTTGGCCACGGCCTCGGTGAAGGCCGGCAGGTCGACGCGGCCGGACAGGTCGACACCGACCGTCTCGACCGTGCCGCCGTCGCGCTCGTGCACCCCGGCCGCGTGCAGCACGCTCGAGTGTTCGACCGCGCTGGTCACCAGGTGCCGCCCGACCCTGCGCCGCCCGTGCAGCGTCCCCAGAACGCCCAGATGTACGGCCTGCGTCCCCGAAGCCGTGAACGACACCTCGTCCGGCCGGGCCCCGAGTGCCTCCGCCACCTCGGTCCTGGCCTGCTCCAGGAGCAGATGGGCCCGTCTGGCCTGGCCGTACAGCCTGCCAGGATCGGCCCAGCCCACGTCGAGAGCCGCCAGGAACGCCTCACGGGCCTGCGGATGGAGCGGCTCGCTGGAGGCCGCGTCGAAGTACGCCACGGCTCCTATCGTCCCACTTGTGGCACGCCATCGTTGGGGGGCGGGAACTAGGGCGGGCCCCCTTCACGCTAATGTGTCTGCTTGTCAGTCTGTGCATGATTCAGAACAGCAATACGAGCGCCCAGGAGAGACACCTGGGCTTCATCTGTGGGGTAGGCGATCCGTGAGTCCGACTCGCCGTTCGACGCGGCGTTCGTTGGCCCGGCGCAGAGTGCCACGCGCCGCCGTTTTGGCGTTGCTGCTGGCCTCCGCAACGGCGTGTGCTAGCGACGTTCCGAGGGCCAACTGGTCCAGCGGCCTTCTTCCTGATCACGTCACCGAACAGGGTGACAGGATTGTCAACCTGTGGAACGGTGCCTGGATCGCCGCGCTGGCCATGGGCGCCGTCGTCATCGTCCTGATCATCTGGGCCGTGATCTTCCACAGGAAGCGCAGGGCGAAGGCCGAGCTGCCGCCGCAGGTGCGCTACAACCTGCCGATCGAGATCTTCTACACCGTGGTCCCGCTGGTCATGGTGTCGGTGTTCTTCTTCTTCACCGCGCGTGACGGCAACTACCTGCAGAAGCTCTCGCCGAACCCGGACGTGAAGGTCAAGGTCGAGGCGTTCCAGTGGAGCTGGCGCTTCACCTCCACGGTGAGCGGCAAGACCCTGCCGCAGGTCGTCGGCCAGCCGGTCAGCGACTACAAGCTCGGCCCGCAGCTCGTCCTGCCCGTGGGCAAGAGAGTGCAGTTCGAGCTGGAGTCGCCGGACGTCATCCACTCGTTCTGGGTCCCGGCGTTCCTGTTCAAGCGGGACGTGATCCCCGGCCTCGCCCCTGACAACAAGGGTCGCTTCTTCGAGATCACCACGTTGAACAAGCCGGGCGTCTACGCCGGTCGCTGCGCCGAGCTCTGCGGCGTCGACCACAGCCGCATGCTCTTCTCCGTGAAGCTCGTTCCGCAGGCTGAGTATGACCAGTACGTCGCATCTCAGTCCGGGAGTGCCCAGTGACAGCGATCCAAGAACCACTCGCGACGACGACCAGGCCCCACACCAAGGGCCAGGTGATCGCCAAGTGGCTGTCCTCCACCGATCACAAGATCATCGGGCACCTCTATCTGATCACGTCGTTCGCGTTCTTCCTGATCGGCGGCGTGATGGCGCTGATCATGCGTGCCGAGCTCGCCCAGCCGGGGCTGCAGTTCACCACGAACGAGCAGTTCAACCAGCTGTTCACGATGCACGGCACGATCATGCTGCTGATGTTCGCGACGCCGCTGTTCGCCGGCTTCGCCAACGAGCTGATGCCGCTGCAGATCGGCGCGCCCGACGTGGCCTTCCCCCGCCTGAACATGGTCAGCTACTGGCTCTACCTGTTCGGCAGCATCATCGCCGTCTCGGGCTTCTTCACCCCGAACGGCGCGGCCGCGTTCGGCTGGTTCGCCTACACGCCGCTGTCGAGCGCGATCAGCTCGCCGGGGCTCGGCGGTGACCTGTGGATCATGGGTCTGGCCCTGTCGGGTCTGGGCACGATCCTCGGCTCGGTGAACTTCATCACCACGATCATCACGATGCGCGCGCCCGGCATGACGATGTTCCGGATGCCGATCTTCACCTGGAACGTCCTGCTGACCAGCATGCTCGTGCTGATGGCCTTCCCGGTGCTGGCCGCCGCGCTGCTGGCCCTGGAGGCCGACCGCAAGCTCGGCACCCACATCTTCGACCCGGCCAACGGCGGTGCGTTGCTCTGGCAGCACCTGTTCTGGTTCTTCGGCCATCCCGAGGTCTACATCATCGCGCTGCCGTTCTTCGGCATCGTGACCGAGGTCCTGCCGGTCTTCAGCCGCAAGCCGATCTTCGGTTACATCAGCCTGGTGGCCGCGACGATCTCGATCGCGGGTCTGTCGATCACGGTGTGGGCGCACCACATGTTCGCCACCGGCCAGGTGCTGTTGCCGTTCTTCTCGTTCATGACGTTCCTCATCGCGGTTCCGACGGGCGTGAAGTTCTTCAACTGGGTCGGCACGATGTGGCGCGGCCACCTCAGCTTCGAGTCGCCGATGCTGTTCTCGATCGGCTTCCTGATCACCTTCCTGCTCGGTGGCCTGACCGGCGTCATCCTGGCCTCGCCGCCGCTGGACTTCCAGATCAGTGACAGCTACTTCGTGGTGGCGCACTTCCACTACGTGGTGTTCGGCACCGTCGTGTTCGCCATGTTCGCGGGCTTCTACTTCTGGTGGCCCAAGTTCACCGGCAAGATGCTCGACGACAAGCTCGGCAAGCTGCAGTTCTGGCTGCTGTTCATCGGCTTCCACACCACGTTCCTGGTCCAGCACTGGCTCGGCGTGCTCGGCTTCCCGCGCCGCTACGCCGACTACAGCCCGGCCGACGGCTTCACCGACCTGAACCTGATCTCGTCGGTCGGCGCCTTCGTGCTCGGCCTGTCGGTGCTGCCGTTCTTCTACAACGTCTGGAAGACGGCACGCAGCGCGCCGAAGGTCACGGTCGACGACCCCTGGGGCTATGGCGGTTCGCTGGAATGGGCGACCTCCTGCCCGCCGCCGCGGCACAACTTCACCTCGCTGCCGCGGATCCGGTCCGAGCGCCCGGCCTTCGACCTGCACTACCCGCACGTGTCCGCCAAGTCCCCGCAGGAGGTTGAGGCCTGATGAAGGTTCAGGGTTGGCTGTTCCTGCTGTGCGGCCTGTTCTTCGCCGGGGTCGACGTCGCCTACTGGTTCTGGACCAAGGCCGAGAGCCCCACAGGGCAGGGTGAGCCGGTCGGCACCACGGCCATGGCCATCTCGGTCGGCTTCGCGTTCATGATCGGCTACTACCTGATGTTCACGGCTCGCCGGATCGGCGACCAGCCGGAGGACAACAAGCAGGGCGAGATCTCCGAGGGCGCGGGGGAGATCGGCTTCTTCAGCCCGAGCAGCTGGTGGCCGCTGTTCCTGTGCCTGGCGGCGGCCTTCGCCTTCGCCGGGTTCGCCATCGGGTTCTGGATGTTCCTGCTCGGGGTGTTCATGGTGATCATGGGCATGATCGGGTTCGTGTTCCAGTACTACCGGGGCAACTTCTCTCACTGAGCCAATCCGCAAAGCGGGTGTCCTGCGATGGGACACCCGCTTTTTGGTGTTCTTTACCACCAACCGGATGTGGCGATTCAATCACGCAGGGTAATAAACGGACGTGAACGGATCTATCTCGGGCGGGGGAGTACTCGTGGAGCGCGTAGCGTTTGGTTCGGCCGGCCTGCTTGCCCTGGCACTGCTGACGGCGTGCTCGGCGAGCAGTGCGGCCGACGCACCCGGGGGAGAGGCCACGGTCACCGTGGTGCCGGCCGACAAGGCGGGCAACGTTCCGACTGACGAGGCGGTGGTGGTCGCCGCCGACGTGGGCACGCTGAAGGACGTACACGTGCGCAGCAAGACCGGCGAGCTGCCCGGCAAGCTCAGCGCCGACGGCACGCGCTGGCGCAGCACCCAGAACGCCCGCCCCAGCACCAGCTACTCCGTCACGGCCGTGGCCGCCAACGCCCAGGGCAAGCAGAAGGAGACGACCACCACCTTCTCCACGGTCCGCGCCACCAGCACGTTCGACATCGAGGCGATCACCCCGAACAAGGTCGACACCGGCCTGACCGTCGGCGTCGGCATGCCCATCATGATCACGTTCGACAAGCCGGTGACCGACCGCGTCTCGATCGAGCGGAACCTGTCGGTGACCAGCTCAAAGCCGGTCGAGGGCGCCTGGCACTGGTTCGACGACCGGCACGTCGACTTCCGCCCGGAGAAGTACTGGCCCGCCCACACCAAGGTCCGCATGCAGGCGCGCCTGGCGGGCGTGCGCGGGGGAGAGGGCGTGTACGGCAAGCGCGACCACGTGCTCGACTTCCGCATCGGCCGCGAGCAGATCACCAAGGGCAGCACGAACACGCACTACCTGACCGTCAGGCGCGACGGGAAGAGGATCCGCGTGATCCCGATGAGCGCCGGCCAGGGCGGCGACTGGAAGTACTACACGACCTCCGGCATCCACCTGGCGATGTCGCGCGAGCCGGTCACGGTCATGACCTCGCCCGGCATCGGCCCCGGCCAGGCCGGCTACTACGAGAAGACCGTCTACAACACGGTCCGCATCTCCAACTCCGGCGAGTACGTCCACAGCGCCCCGTGGTCGGTCGGCTCCCAGGGCAACTCGAACGTCAGCCACGGCTGCGTCAACATCAGCCCGGAGAACGCCCTCTGGTTCATCCACAACACGCTGATCGGCGACCCGATCATCATCACCGGCACCCCGCGCCCGCTCGAGCCGACCAACGGCTGGGGTCACTGGCAGGAGAGCTGGAAGGACTGGCTCAAGTGGAGCTCCCTCAAGGACGGCCCCACCATGACTTTCTGAGCCTCCGGTGCGGCGCGCTTCTGAGTCTTTTGGTACGGCGAGCCGCCCCACCGGCCGCCCGCCGCACTTCGGCTGAGGGCCCGCGACCGGCGCTCCCGGCGAGTCGGTGACCGTCACCCGCCGCAACGGCGCACGGTAACCGAAGTCGCGGGCACACCCGCTGGATCGCCCTTCTGAACAAGAGCGGACACGGCGCCCCCGGAGGAGCGCCGCACCCCGGGGACTACGGCTGCGCTGGAGGGGCCGTGTAGAAGGCCACACAGCGCTCAGCGGCGGCGCGGGCGTCCGCCTCGGGGGTTCCGAAGGCGATGTTCGCCTCGGCCCACAGCTCGCTGCTCCGGACCGTGAACTGCCTGCCCTCCTCGGACATCATCATGGCCATGGCCTCCTGCGGATCGAGCGGCGCCGCCCCGGATAGGTGGATGGCCAGCCCCATGATCGCCATGTCCCACCCGATGCCCACGGCCCCCGGCCCGTACTCCAGCCACCGGGCGTCCTCCATCTTCGGAGCCAGGTGCTCAAGCTCGAACCGGGTCCTGCCGTCGCCCTCGGGCGTCAGGCGTACCTCGATCCAGCTGATGCCCCCGGCGAACTCCCAGGTGGCGGAGAAGGTCCTGGGCGGGTCGCACTGCTCGATGGTGCCGCCGGCGTTGCCCTCGAGCTGGTAGTGCCCACCGAGGCGCAGCTCGCCCTTGATGGGCAGGAACCATCTGGGTATGCGATCCACGTTCGTGCAGGCATCCCAGACCTCCTCCACCTCCGCGTTGTAGGTCTGGCTGACGGTGACGGTCCTGACCTCGCCGGCTTCGACGGTTTTCGCACCGACCGCCCGGCGCACAGCATTGAGCTGCTGAAGCATGTCGAACATGCGCCTCAACGTATCACCCAAGCCTTATTTAAGTCCACGCCTATATAAGAACGCGCCAACGAGCCAGCGAGGATGGGTGTCCTCGGGGGCGACGAGAAAATAGACGGCGAAAGCCAACGCCCTGTACGGCGAGCCACGAGGGAACGCGGCAGCAGGACGGCGGGTAAGGGTGGCCTCGGGGCCTCGGGGCCTCGGGGCGGCGGGGCGGCGGGGCGGCGGGGCGGCGAGAAGGTGGACGGCGGAATTCGGCGCCCTGTACGGCGGGCCAGGAGAGGCCGCGGTGCCCGCCTGTCGAAGCGTCGTGGCGGCGAGCAAGAGTCCCCGACTCGCCGGCAGCGCCGGTCGCGGGTCCTCAGCCGGAGAGCGGCGGGCGGCCGGATTCGGCGGCCCGCCGTACAACAGTCAGATAACTATCGGCGGAGGGATCGGCTGATCTCGATCCAGCGGTCGAGGGTTGCGGCCGCGCGGCCGGAGTCGACCGCCTGGACCGCTCGCGCGTAGCCGTCGATCATGGCGGAGTCGAGGTCGTCGCCGGGCCCGTCGAGGGCGACCAGCGCGGCCGCCGCGTTGAGCAGTACGGCGTCGCGGACCGGCCCCATCTTGCCGCGGAGCAGGTCGTGCACCGCCTGGGCGTTGAACTCGACGTCACCGCCGCGCAGCGCGCCCGCGTCGGCGCGCGGGATGCCGAGCACGGCCGGGTCGAAGACGGTCCGGGTGGCCTGGCCGTCCTTGACCACCCACACGGTCGAGGTGGTGGCGATGGTGAGCTCGTCGAGCCCGTCGTCGCCGCGGAAGACCAGCGCCGAGACGCCGCGCTCGGCGAACACGCCCGCCAGCACCGGCAGCATGGTGGCGTCGAAGACGCCGATGGCCTGGGCCGCGGGGCGGGCCGGGTTGGTGAGCGGGCCGAGGAAGTTGAAGACCGTCGGCACGCCCAGCTCCTTGCGGGGCGGGCCGGCGAAGCGCAGCGCCGGGTGGTAGACGGGCGCGAAGCAGAAGGCGATGCCCGCCTCGCGCGCCACCTGGGCCGTCTGCTCGGGCGTCAGGTCGAGCAGGATCCCCAGGTGTTCGAGCACGTCGGCGGCGCCGCAGGAGGACGAAGCGGCCCTGTTGCCGTGCTTGACCACGCGTGCGCCCGCGCCCGCGGCCACGATGGCGGCCATGGTCGAGACGTTCACGGTGTGGGCGCGGTCGCCACCGGTGCCCACGATGTCGACCACGGGGCCCTCGACCGTGAGCGGGGTGGCCAGTTCGAGCATCGTGCGGGCCAGGCCGACGACCTCGGCCACGGTCTCACCCTTGGCGCGCAGCGCGATCGCGAAGCCCGCGATCTGGGCAGGGGTCGCCGACCCCGACATGATCTCCCGCATCGCCCAGGCCGTCTCGTCGGCGGTCAGATGCTCGCCCGCGAGGAGCGCCGACAACAGGGCAGGCCAGGTCGTCCGGGAGTCCATCGCGGTACCTACTTCGCGTTGAGGCGGGTCGAAGAACGGCGGCGCATCAGCTCGGCGACCGTGTCGGCGACCGTCATCGGCTCGAGCGGCTGCGGGATCACGGCGTCGGCCCTGGACCAGTCGGCCAGCCACCGGTCGTCGCGCCTGGCGATGATCAGGGCGACGGGCGGGCAGTTGTAGACCTCGTCCTTGGCCTGGCGGCACACGCCCATACCGCCCGCGGGCTGGGTCTCGCCGTCGAGCACCGCCACGTCGATGTCGCCGGAGCCGAGCCACTGGTGGACCTTGGGCTCGGTGGCGCACTCGACGATCTCCACGAACGGGACGTCCGCGGCCGGCCTGCGGCCCAGCGCCTGCCTGACCTTGTCGCGGGTGGCGGCGTCGTCGCTGTAGACGAGCACCTTCATCGTGTTCTCGGAGCTGCCAGTCGTGCTCACGGTCGCACTCACTATCGGTCGTAGCGGTATGGTCACCCTGGATCGTACCGGTGCCCCGGCGCGCAATCCCAGGCCGCCGTCCCTGGTGGGTGTTTTACGCCAATTATCCCAGGTTGGTTGGGTGTTTCTTCCTGCTAACGGGGGGTCGTGCGCCGGACCGACCACGGGAGCCGCAATAATGTGGGCCGTGGCGACAGCATCCGCAATAACTTCGACGACGACACCACCATCGTCCCGCAGACCCAACCTGGTCAGCGTTGGCACGATCGTGTGGCTGTCCTCCGAGCTCATGTTCTTCGCGGCGCTGTTCGCGATGTACTTCACCATCCGGTCAGTGAGCGAAGGGAAGGGCCTCGAGTGGGGTCCGGCCCTGCTTCCCCTCGGCGCGCACGCCGAGGAGGGCGCTCACCTGAACATCCCGTTCGCGACGGCCAACACGATCATCCTGGTGCTGTCGAGTGTGACGTGCCAGATGGGCGTGTGGGCGGCGGAAAAGGGGCAGGTCGGCAAGCTCCGCTTCTGGTACCTCGTCAGCTTCATCATGGGCGCGATCTTCGTGTCCGGCCAGCTGTACGAGTACGGCGAGCTCGCCAAGGAAGGCGCGAACCTTTCCGCGAACGCCTACACCTCGGTGTTCTATCTCACGACGGGCTTCCACGGCCTGCACGTGACCGGTGGCCTGATCGCGTTCCTGTTCATGCTGGGACGCACGTACGCCGCGAAGCGCTTCACGCATGAGCAGGCCACCAGCGCGATCGTCGTGTCCTACTACTGGCACTTCGTGGACGTGGTCTGGATCGGCCTATTCGCGACCATCTACATCATTCGTTAAGGAACGGGATCTCTGTGATTAGGATCACCGCTTGGCGGCGGCATCCCCTCGCGAGATACGCCGTCCTGCTCTTCGCGTTGGCGCTGGCCGGCCTGGCCTACACCGCCTTCGGGCAGGCGAGCAGGCCCGCGGACGCGGCACTCGCGGCCGGCAAGCTGGACGACGTCGCAGAGGGCAAGAGCCTGTTCCAGGCACACTGCTCCAGCTGCCACGGGCTGAACGCGGAGGGCACCGTCAATGGTCCGACGCTCGTCGGCGTGGGCGCCGCGGCCGTCGACTTCCAGGTGAGCACCGGGCGCATGCCGGCCGCCGACCCCGGCTCCCAGGCACCGCGCAAGCCCGTCGCCCACTGGGCGACCCCCGAGGCCATCCGCCAGCTGGGCGCCTACGTGCAGTCGCTGGGCGGCGGTCCTCAGGTGCCGGGCAAGGAACAGGTCGACCCGGCGCTCGGCGACGCGGGCAAGGGCGGCGAGCTGTTCCGCGCCAACTGCATCCAGTGCCACAACTGGGTCGGTGCGGGCGGAGCGCTGACCAAGGGCAAGTACGCGCCCAATCTCAACGAGGCCTCTCCCCAGCAGATCTACGAGGCGATGATCACCGGCCCACAGGCGATGCCGGTCTTCAACGACACGACGATCACGCCGGAAGAGAAGCGCAGCATGATCGCCTACATCACGCAGGTCCGTGAGCAGAAGGACCCGGGAGGCTTCGGGCTCGGCCGGATTGGCCCTGTGACCGAAGGTCTCGTAGCGTGGGTGGTAGGCCTCAGCGCCCTTGTCCTCGCCACTATCTGGATCACCGCGAAGAAGCGACAGAAGTCATGACTGACAACGAGCACGAGATCGAGCAGCCGGACGAGCGCGTGCCCAAGCGCGTGATCGGCACCCCCGCGCCGGGCACCTCGATGCTCGGCACGTCCAAGCCGGTGGAAGCGGACCCGAACGTGCCCGGGGTCCTCATCCAGGATGAGAAGAAGGTCCGCAAGGCAGAGAGGATCGCGGCGCTCTGCTTCACGATCACCTTCCTCGCGGGTATCGCCTTCATCATCCTGTACGTCCAGCTCCAGGTGGGCTCGCCCGAGGCGACCCAACTTTCCACGCTGGCGCTCGGCGGCACGCTGACGCTGGCCCTGATGGGGCTGGCCGTCGGCGTGGTGATCTGGGTCCGCCAGATCATGCCGAAGTACAAGCTCATCCAGGAACGTCACGCGATGGGCTCCGACGACGCCACCAAGGAAGTCGTCGCCGAGACGTTCCTGCAGGGCGCCAACGAGAGCGGCTTCGTCAAGCGCAAGATGCTGCGCCGTACCCTGCTGCTGGCCGCGGCCCCGCTCGGCCTCATCCCGCTGGTGTTGCTGCGCGACCTGGACAACAGCAAGATGCCGGCGGCGGACTTCAACAAGATGCTGCGTCACACCGTCTGGGGGCTGCCGACCAAGGACGGCAAGCCCCGCAGGCTCGTCGTCGAGGGCACCGGCCAGCCGATCCGCGCGGCGGACTTCAACTCGCCGGGCGGCATCCTGTCGGTGATCCCCGAGGGCTTCGAGACCGACATGAACGCCCTCGCCAAGGCCACGCTCATCCTGATCAAGTTCCGCCCGGAGGAGATCAAGTCCGGCGTGAACCAGAACTGGATCCACGACGGCATCGTGGCCTACTCCAAGATCTGCACGCACGTGGGCTGCCCCGCGGCCCTGTACGAGCAGACCACCCACCACATCCTGTGCCCCTGCCACCAGTCGACGTTCGACGCCGCTGACGGCGCCAAGGTCATCTTCGGCCCGGCCGCCAGGCCGCTGCCGCAGCTGCCGATCACCGCCGACAGTGAGGGCTTCCTGGTGGCCAAGGGCGACTTCGCCGTCCCCGTCGGTCCCAGTTACTGGGAGCGCGGCGACGCCGAGGCCGCGGCCCGTGAGGGAGGCAAGGCATGAGCGAGATGACATCGGTCCCCAAGGCGATCACAGGCCCGTCGACGTTCCTCGACGACCGGCTCGGCGCGGGTAACTTCCTCAAGCGCAACCTGCGCAAGGTCTTCCCCGACCACTGGACGTTCCTGCTGGGCGAGATCGCGCTGTACTCGTTCATCCTGCTGCTGCTGACCGGTACGTTCCTGACGTTCTGGTTCAAGCCCAGCATGAACGAGGTCGTCTACAACGGCGTGTACGCCCCGCTCAAGGGCGTGGCGATGTCGGAGGCCTACGCCTCGTCGCTGGATATCAGCTTCGAGGTCCGGGGTGGTCTGCTCGTGCGGCAGATGCACCACTGGGCGGCCCTGATGTTCACGGCCAGCATGATGATCCACATGCTCCGGGTGTTCTTCATGGGCGCTTACCGCAAGCCCCGCGAGATCACCTGGCTCATCGGCGTCATCCTGCTGACGCTGGCGCTTGCCGAGGGTCTGACGGGATACTCGCTGCCCGACGACCTGCTGTCCGGCGCCGGTCTGCGCATCACCGAGGGCGTCGCGATCTCGCTGCCGCTGGTCGGCACGTACATCACGTTCTTCCTGTTCGGCGGCGAGTATCCGGGTGAGGATGTCATCGCCCGGTTCTATTCGCTGCACATCCTGCTCATCCCCGGCATCCTGCTGGCGCTTATCGGCGCCCACGTGACCCTCACCTGGGTGCAGAAGCACACGCAGATGCCCGGCAAGGACGCCAACAACCACAACGTGGTCGGCGCGCCGTTCTACCCGGCCTTCATGGCCAAGGCCGGAGCGCTCACGCTGTTCACGTTCGCGGTGATCGCGGGCCTGGCGACCTTCACCCAGATCAACCCGATCTGGCTGTTCGGTCCCTACACCCCGGCGGACGTCTCGGCGGGTTCGCAGCCCGACTTCTACATGGGCTTCCTCGAGGGCGCGCTGCGCATCATGCCGTCGTGGGAGATCAACCTCTTCGGCACGGCCCATGCGGGCACGCTGCCGCTGAACGTGATCATCCCAGCGCTGGTACCGATGGGCATCGTCATGACGGGCTTGGCGCTCTATCCGTTCCTGGAACGCTGGGTCACGGGTGACAAGGGCGAGCACCACATCGTGGACCGCCCGCGCAACAACCCGCACCGCACCTCGATCGGCGTCTCCGTGAGCGCGTTCTACGGCGTGCTGTGGATCATGGGCGCCAACGACGAGTTCTCGGCGAACTTCCACATCAGCCTGAACGCGACCACCTACATAGGCCGCGTGGCGATCTTCGTGGTGCCGGCGCTGGCGTACATCGTCACCTACCGCATCTGCCTCGGCCTGCAGCGTTCCGACGCGGCGGTCGTCGGGCACGGCGTGGAGTCGGGTGTCATCAAGCGCCTGCCGCACGGCGAGTACATCGAGATCCACACGCCGGCGGACGACAACAGCGAGGCGGTGCTGCGGAGCAAGGCGCCGGTGCCGGCCATCGCCGTGGACGAGGACTCCGCGGGCATCCCGCCCAAGGGCATGCGCGGACCGCTCGGCAAGCTGCGCGGCCGCATGTCCAAGGCCTACGGCGGCGAGAAGATCCCGATCGACGAGGGTCACCCTCACGAGGAGGAGCACCCCGCCCTCACCGGCGGCGACGAGCACCACTAGTCGCTGACACGAAAGGCCCGGACGCCGCGTGCGTCCGGGCCTTTCGCTTTCTTCCGGCATGCCTTGCTCTCGTACGGCAACGTCCGAAAGCTCTCGTACGGCAAGCCGCCCCACCGGCCGCCCACCGCACTCCGGCTGAGGGCCCGTGCCCGGCGCTTCTGGCGAGTCGGCGCCCCTTCCCCGCCGCCACGCCCCCAGAACCCGCACACAAAGCCACACCCCCCACCACCCAAGTACGTCGCAGCGCGAAGCCAACGAGGTCGTCGGGCCACTACAAGCCCTCCCAGGCGCCGGGCCAGCGAGAGGATGCACGGCGAGGTGGTGTGGAACGCGGGGGCGCTACGGGCGTGCTTCTAGGCGCCGGGTTGGCGGGAGGGGGTGCGGTGGTGGTCGGCGCCTTGGGCGGCGGGGGAGTGGGGCCGGGGTGCCTGGGTTACGAAGCGCCGTGGCGGTGGGTGAGTGTCATCGACTCGCCGGAAGCGCCGGGCTGAGATCGGCAACCGAAGTGCGGTGGGCGGCCGGTGGCGGCGGCATGCCGTACAAGAGAAGCCGCAGCGCGAGAGAAGCCGCCGTACGAGAGAAGCTGCCGCGCGAGAGAAGCCACCGTGCGGGAGACCTGCCCAATATGGGGGTCGGCGACCGAAGTGCGGGTGGTGGCGGCATGCCGTACAGGAAGGACCGCCGCAAGAAGAGAAGTGGCCGCCAGAAGCCGAGAGTCAGTCGGCCTCGTTGAGGCCGATGGAGAAGGCGGCGTCGAGGTCGTGCTTGGAGTAGGCGCGGAAGGCGATGTGGGTCTCCGTGTGCAGGACCCCGGCGACCTTGTTGATGCGCCCGGGGACGATCTCGGCGATCTGCTCGTAGGCCGCGACGCGGACCATCGCCAGCAGGTCGTATGCGCCCGTGATCGAGTAGACCTCGCCGACCCCGTCGATCTCGGCGATCGTCTGGGCGACCTCCGGAATCCGGTCCACCTCGGCGTTGATGTGAACGATTGCCGTGACCATGCGCCCAACTCTAGCGGAGAGGCTTGTAGGCCAGGTCGATGCGGGCCTTGTGGCGGGCGGCGCCCCGGGCGGGCAGCGCCCACTCGCCGTCGACCTCGACCAGGCGCACCCCCGGCGACTCCAGCCAGCGCAGGATGCACTCGGTCTCCTCGGCACTGGCCGCGTGAACGGGGCCGGGGCCCGGGATGACGGTCTCGGCCGTGGCGACCAGGGATTCGACGAAAGGGACCGGGTGGGCTCCGCGCGGCATCACGCCGGCGGCGGCCAGACGGCCGTAGCGGACGACGTGGATCTCCCAGCGGCCGTCGAAGGCGGGCGCGGCGGCGACCAGTTGCGGGATGCGGGTGATGGCAGAAAGGCGCTGCATGCGGGCGGCCGCGCGGACGAAGGCGGCCAGCCGGTCGCGGTCGACCGAGGCCTCCTCGTAGCGCTGCTCCACCGACAGCCGCTCCATGCGCGCCTGGACCGCGGTGAAGACCATGGAGGCGTCGAGCGTCATGGCCTTGCGCGCGTTGTCGACGTGGAGGGAGTAGTCGGTCATGCTCTCGCGCCCCTCGCAGGGCGCGCCGCAGCGCCCCATCTCGTGCAGCACGCAGGCCGAACGGCGGGACCGCGGCGTGATCGGCTGGGTGCACTGCCGCAGCGGCACCGCCTCGTGCAGCGCGATGCGGGCATCGTCGGCCGAGCGGTTGCTGGTGAACGGCCCGAGGTAGGCGGCGTCGTCGTCCTTGACCTCGCGCACGATCGACAGGCGCGGGAACGGCTCGACGGTCAGCTTGAGCCACACCATCTTCTCGGGAAAGCGGGAGCGCCGGTTGTAGCGCGGCTTGGCGCCGCCGATCAGGCGCAGCTCCCGCACCTCCGCCTCCAACGTCGTGGCGCACACGATGTGGCGGACGTGGTCGGCGATGCCGATCATCTCGCGGATGCGCGGCCTGGTCTCGGAGGCGGTGAAGTAGGAGCGGACGCGGTTGCGCAGGTTGGTGGACTTGCCGATGTAGAGGATCTCGCCGCGCTCGTCCTCGAACAGGTAGACGCCGGGCGCGTGCGGCACCTGGTCGGCCAGGTGCCGCTTGCGCTGCTGCTCGGGCGTGGGCGCGCGGACGAACGACTTGAGCTCCTCCAGCGTGTGCACCTGGAAGGAGCCGGCCCGCTCGATCAGCCCGTGCAGCACATCGACGGTGGCCCTGGCGTCCTGCAGAGCGCGGTGGCAGGGCTCGGTGGGGGAGCGGAAGAAGCGGGCGAGCGTGGCCAGCTTGTGGTTGGGCGTCTCGTCGCGGGTCAGCACCCTGCGGGCCAGATCGACGGTGTCGACGACCGGGTTGGCGGGCGGGGGATAGCCGTTGGCGGCGCAGGCGGCCTTGACGAACCGGGTGTCGAAGCCGGCGTTGTGGGCGACCAGGACCGAGCCGGTGATGAACTCAAGAAAGCTGGGCAGCACCGCCTCGATGCGCGGCGCGGCCACCACCATGGCGTCGGTGATGCCGGTCAGCACGGAGATGAACGGCGGGATCGGCCCTCCTGGATCCACCAGCGTGGAGAACTCGCCGAGCATCTCGCCCGCCCGCACCTTCACCGCGCCGATCTCGGTGATGGAGTCTTCGGCCGGGGAGCCACCGGTAGTCTCCAGGTCGAAGACGACGAAGGTGACCTCGCTCAGCGGAGTGCCGAGCTCGTCGAGAGTGCCTTGTACCGCATCCACGACCAAGACCATAGAAGCAGGCACCGACAGTATCCTTCCCTGTATGCCCGGGGGACGACTTGCCGACCGCTACTCCCTGGTGCGGCCGCTGGGCAGCGGCGGCATGGGAAGGGTGTGGCTGGCCAGGGACGAGATGCTTGACCGCGAGGTGGCGGTCAAGGAGCTGACCCTGCAGGAAAACCTCCCGGCCAAGGAGCGCGCCGACCTGGTGACACGGGCGGTGCGCGAGGCGCGGGCCACCGCCATGCTGCGCCACCCGGGCGTCGTCGCCCTGCACGACGTCATCGTCGAGCACGAGCGCCCGTGGCTGGTGATGGAGCTGCTGCGCGGGCAGACGCTGGCCGACGCCGTGCGGGCGTACGGGCCGATGCCGGCCCAGCAGGTCGCCCGGATCGGCGCCGACGTCATGGAGGCGCTGCAGGCCGCGCACGCGCACGGCCTGCAGCACCGCGACGTCAAGCCGGGCAACGTCTACCTCACCGAGACCGGGCGGGTCGTGCTCACCGACTTCGGCATCGCCCGGCACGAGGGCATGGCCACGATCACCGAGCAGGGCCTGATGATCGGCTCGCCCGGGTTCATCGCCCCGGAACGGCTGGAGGGCGAGCCAGGAGGCCCGGCCGGCGACGTGTGGTCGCTCGGCGCGACGCTGTTCACGGCCGTGCAGGGATACCCGCCCTTCGACGGCTCGCCGGCCGAGCGCATCACGGCCACCCTCACCCAGCCGGTGCCGCGGGCTCCCGAGCCGCTCGGGCCGGTGCTCGAGGCGATGATGGCGCGGGTCCCCGCCGCCAGGCCCAGCGCCGCTGCCACCATCCACGCTCTTCGCCAGGTCGCGACGGGTCAGTCCCCCTTTATCCCGATAAATCGGGAAATGTCGGCACGAAAAGGTCGGGGCAAGGCGGTGATCTGGATCGCGGCCGCCGCGGCGATCGTGCTGGCAGCGGCCGCGGCGGCGTTCTTCCTGCTGAAGCCCGGCGAGCACGCCCTCCCCGAGGCCTTCACCCAGCCGATGAACGTCTGCACGCTCCTGTCCGCCCAGGACGTCGGCGGCCTGCTGCGCACCGGGCAGCCGCCCAAGCCCAAGCCGGGCTCCGACGACCTGGGCCCCAGGTGCGGCTGGGAGCTGCCGGGCACCGGAGTCGGCATCCAGATCCAGAAGGACTCCGACACCCCCGACCCGTGGTCGATGACGCCCCGCTCGGCGCAGACGCTCTTCGCCAACCAGCAGCGCTACTGGACCAAGTACGACCAGGTCGACTGGACCTGGCCGGAGATCGGCGTCAAGGGCTCGCAGCTGGCCAGGCGCACCCCGGTCAGGACCATCGGCGGCGTGGGCGAGCAGGCCTTCGCCTTCGAGCTCACCGGCAGGACGGGCAAGGTGCACACCGCCTACGTCTTCTACCGGCTGACCAACCTGGTGGTGAGCGTGGACTACACGACGCTGGCCACCAGCCCCACCGACGACCAGGTGCGCCAGGCGGCGCTCCAGGCCGCCAAGCAGACCGAGCAGGCCCTTCGCCGTGCGGGCTGAGCAGTACCTCCTGGCAGGCCGCTACCGACTGATGGAGCGGCTCGGCGAGGGCGGCGCCGGCACGGTGTGGCGGGCGGTCGACGAGACCCTGCACCGCGACGTGGCGGTCAAGCAGGTGCGCGTGCCGCGCGACCTCGACCCGCGCGAGCGCGCCCAGTTCGCCGAGCGGGCCATCCACGAGGCCAGGGCCGCCGGCAGGTTGCGCGACCCGGCCATCGTGCTCATCCACGACGTCGTCCTGGAGGGCGACCAGCCGTGGATCATCATGGATCTGTCCGCGGGCCGCTCCCTCGACCAGGTGATCAAGGAGTACGGGCCGCTGCCGCCCGGCCAGGTGGCCCGCATCGGGCTGCGCGTGCTGTCGGCGCTGGAGGTCGCGCACGCCCATCGCATCCTGCACCAGGACGTCAAGCCGGCCAACATCCTCATCGAGCCGGACGGCTCGGCCGTGCTCGCCGACTTCGGCATCGCCACCCCGATGGGCGGCCAGGGCGAGCTGTACGGCAGCGCGGGCTCGCCCGGGTACATGGCGCCCGAACGGCTCAACCAGCACGGCTCCGGCCCTTCCTCGGACCTGTGGTCGCTGGCGGCCAGCCTGTACACCGCCGTGGAGGGGCGGCCGCCGTTCGAGCGGGCGATGCCCGCCGCCGTGGCGGCAGCCGTACTGCTGCACGATCCGCCGTTCCCGCGCCTGGCAGGGCGTGAGCTGGGCGGGCTGCTGATGGCCATGCTGGCCAAGGACCCGGCAGCGCGTCCGTCGGCGCCGCAGGTCCGGGAGCGGCTGATGAACGTGACCGACACCGGCACCGTCCCTGCCCGGCGCCCCCGCCGCGGCCGGCTGGTGGCGCTCGTGCTGGCCGCGGTCGTCCTGCTCGGCGCGGGCGGGTGGTACGGCGTGGCCGTACTGACCGAGCCGGAGACCGGCAGGTTCGCGGCGGCGCCGGACCCGTGCACGCTGCTCACGGACGCCGACGCCGCCGGGCTGCTGGGCGGCCAGGCGCAGCGCACGGCCACCAGGGAGGGCGAGTGCCTCTGGCAGGTACGCGCGGGCAGCGAGGTGGCGCGCGTGCTGACGGTCAGGACCAGGACCGAGCCGCCGAGCGGCGGGCACGACGGACCTGGCGCGGCCCAGGTCCGCTTCGCCAGCGAGCGCGACACGCGGGCGGCCGGCGAGGGCACCACGTTCCGCAAGACCACCGGCAAGGTGATCGACGTGCCCGGCCTCGGGGACGCGGCGTTCGTCCAGGACTCCTACGAGCTGTACGTCGACTCCACCTCAAGCGGCGACTCCGACAGCATCGTGCTGCTGCGCGCGAGCAACCTGATAGGCGAGGTGGTCTACCACCGCGAGCGCGTGCCCCCCGCGGCTGCCGCCTCCCGCGACACCAGCGTGCGGGCCGCCCGGCTGGTGTTCGCCGCGCTGAAGTGACGCATGGGTGTAAGCGTTATGCAAGTGACGTGACTACCATGATTCACCGCAAGTCATGGCAAACCCCCAGGAGTCACTGAGTGAACCCCGGCAGCGACATCGAGCCGCCGACCAACCCCTACCGGGTGCCTGGCAGGCAGTTCGAGCAACCGACCATGCCACCGACGCCTCCCGGGTCGCAGAAGCGGCGCCGCCCCTGGGTCCTGCCCCTGGTGGCCGTCGTGGTCGTGGTGCTGCTCGCCGGGGGAGCGGGCGCCTTCCTGTTGTACGGCAAGGCCGCCTTCCGCAAGCAGGCGCAGCCGGCCCAGAGCAGGCCCACCGCGCAGGCGGCAGGCCAGCAGTCGGCCCCCGGGCCCGACGTGTGCGCGATGCTGCCGCAGGCCGAGGCCGACCGGCTGGTCCCGCGCGCGGCCGTGGCCAAGGACTCGCGCGACTCCGAGTACACGATCGACTTCCACTGCAACTGGCAGAACCAGCGGATCTCCTTCGGCGAGTTCTGGCGCAGCCGCGAGATCGACGTCACGATCGCGCAGCACAAGGGCGACGGCGCCAAGACCGGCCGGGCCATGGCCCAGAACTCCTACGAGGTCGACTACACCCAGGGCAAGTACGTCGAGACGGCCAAGCCCAAGCCGGAGAAGGGCGAGCGGGAGTACGTCTCGCCCGTCAAGGACGTCGCCGGCGTCGGTGACAGCGCCTTCGCCCAGTACACCTGGCGGCGCTCAGGCAAGCTGCTGTGGTACTCCTTCGGCACCGCCCAGGCCCGCGTGGGCGACATCACGATCGAGGTCAAGTTCCAGGCAGGGCAGCAGCGCAAGGACGCCCAGTTGCTGTCCAACCAGAGCACCCAGTCGATCAGCGAGGCCAACGCCATCCGCGAGGTGACAGGCCTGGCCGGCTACTTCGCCAAGGGCGCGGCCGCGTGGCAGGCCGCGCACCCGGACGCGCTGGCCCAGCCGGAGAAGGCCGGCACCAGCACGCCGACCGCGACGCCCGAGGCCACGCCGACCACGCTGTCCGCCTTCCCGCCCGCCTGCCAGGCGGTCGCCTCGACCGTTGACGGGCTGGTGCCGGGCGCGACGACCCGCGTCCGGGGCCTGGAGGAGGGCGCGGACACCCAGATCGAGTGCCGCTGGCTCAACCCGAACATCTCCTCCGGCGACCGCAAGCGGATCCGCAGCGTGCTGGTGACCGTGCACCAGTTCGCCAACCGGGCGGGCGACGCCGACGAGGGCGCGGCCAAGGGCTTCTACACCGAGAAGCTGGGCGGCGCGGGCAACATGGCGGGCTCGTCCATCGGCGGGGTCACCTGGGGCAGGACCGTGGCGCTGAAGGACTTGGGCGACCAGGCGTTCTCGCAGTACATCGCCTACAGGAAGGGCGACGTCTTCAACGGGGCCACCTCGGTGACCGTACGCAAGGCGGCCATCGTGATCCAGGTGGACTTCGCGGGCGCGGAAGGACCCAAGGACCAGCCGGCGAACTCGGCCAAGATACAGCTCCTGTCGCAGAAGGACGCCGACGCGGGCGCGCTCGCGATGACCAAGGCCATGCTCGACGCCCTCCTCAAGAAGCCCGTCGGCAGCTAGCCCGGCTTCAACGGTTAAAGAGCCTGCAACTGCTCTGCAAGTGGCGTAAATAAGCTGATTTCTACAAGACCTTGAGCCGCGTGATCGAACTTGCCCAGTACAGGGGCCTGGGCAAGTCCACCAGATCTCGCGGCTCTTTTCGTTCAGCGCCGCAGGAAGTCCTCGAGCAGACCGGGTACGGCTGCCGCCGCCAGGTCGAGACCGTCGCCCCGGCCCACGTCCAGCACGTCGTAGTGACCCTTGCCTGCCGCCGTCGTGGCCGAGACGGTCACCAGGTTCGCGCGACGCTGGAAGAACGACTGCTTGATCGTCCATCCCACGATGCCGCCACGGTCGAGCGCCACCGTGCTCCGCCCGGCCGACCCCGCGCGCATCACCAGGTGCCGGTCGCCCAGCGCGTGGCCGAGTCCCCGGTAGGCATCGAAGGCCACCCACAGCAGCGCCGGCAGCGCCGCCACGGGCACCGCCCACACCCACGCGCCCACCCAGCCGCGCGCCGCGGCGGCCGCCGCCGCGAGCAGCACCACCGCCGCCAGCGCCCGCACGATCCGGCGCCGCAACGCGGCCCCCGGATGCCCGGGCAACCGCCCGATCCACCCCGGATCCGCCACTGGCGCGGCATGCGCCCCAGAGCGCCCAGGACCGCTCGTCGAGACGCCTGCGATGGCAGCGACGGGTTCGGGGGCGAGGCGGGCGACGCGGGTGGCGATGCGTTCGGCGAGGTCCCTGGGCATGGGCGGGGTCAGCGCGGCCAGGTCCTCGTGCTCGTGCTCCTCCTTCTTGGCCAGGCCGGTCGCCACCGCCTTGACCCTGGCACCGCCGCCCAGGCGCAGCAGCAGCGGCTCGGACAGCTCCACCCCGCGCAGCCGCCGCTCCTCCAGCGTCAGCGACCGGCTGGTCAGCAGCCCGCGGCGCAGCCGCAGCCGTCCCGGCTCGCGTTCCAGCCGGTAGCGTCCCCACGTCTCGGCGTACAGCAGCAGCGCGCCCACGGTCCCGATCACCGCGTTGGCCGCCACCACCAGCGGCACCGTCACCCACGGGCGGGCGATGAGCCACTGCCAGGCGGCCTTGGCCGTGTCGGTGGTGTACAGGTCGACCCCGACCCAGTCCAGCACCTTGGCCAGCGCTCCGAGCACCAGCGCGCCGCCCAGGAAGGACCACACGCTCAGCGGCGCGTACCTGATCCACGACCAGCGCAGCTCGGCCAGCGGCCCGTCCTCGTGCTCGGCCTCATCCGTGTGCAACAGCGTACGGCGCAGCGTCTCGGCCTCCTGGCGCGTCAGCGGGTCCAGGGTCAGCTCTGTACGCTCGCCGGTGTGCTCCCCGGTGCCCACCTTGACCACGGTCAGGCCGAAGGCCCGCCGTACCGGATCGGCCTTGACGTCGACGCTGCGCACGCGGTCGAGCGGGATCGAGCGGTGCTGGCGGACGGCGATGCCCGAGCGCAGCTCGAGCCGGTCGTCGGTCAGCCGCCACGAGGTGGTGCGCAGCCGGGCCAGGTCGTAGGCCAGCGCGCCCGCCGCGATCAGCAGCACGAGCCCGGCGCTCGCCGCGACCATGGCGCCGAGCCGCCAGTCCATCCCGTAGAGCACCCGGACCAGGACCGTCACGCCGGGCACGGCCAGGCCGAGCGACGTCACCGCCGAGGCGGCCAGGCTCCTGGTGGGCAGCTTGCGCCAGGTCATGTCGCGTCTCCGGGGGTGGCCTGGGTGATCGCGGTCAGCCGCTCGGCCAGCTCGGCGGCCTGCTCGTGGTCGAGCGCCTCGATCTTGATGGCCCCGGCCGCCGAGGCGGTGGTGACCGTGACGTCGGCCAGCCCGAACAGCCGCTGCACCGGCCCCCGCGCGGTGTCGACCGTCTGGATGCGCGACATCGGCGCGATGCGCCAGGTGTGGGTGAGCCAGCCCTTGCGCGTGTAGACGGCCTCGGCGGTCACCTCCCAGCGTTCCACCCGGTAGTAGGCGCGCGGCACCGCCAGCGCCAGCGCCAGGCACAGGACGGCGAAGGCGACCGTGGCCACGCCCAGCCAGAGCCGGTGGTCGGTGAACAGCCAGTAGCAGGCCACGGCGGCGACCGCCGCAGGAACGGCCAGGATCAGCGCCTGGACGGTCCACCACGCGACGGCCCGCGGGTCGGCCTGGTTGCGCGGCGGGCGCAGTGTGGTCGTGCTCACCCTCGGCTTCCCTTCCTGGTCAGCGACTCGGCGGCCGACAGCAGCACCAGGCCGAGCACCCCGATCACGATCGCGGCGAACACCTCGTAGCCGCGCAGGAACGGCAGCAGGTTGACCAGCAGGAACTCGTGGGACCAGCGCCACCACCCGAACAGGGTGTTGATCACCCCGCCGATGCCCTGAAGCACGAGCAACCAGCCGAGGACCTGGAGTATCACCTTCATGGACCCCAGCCTGCCGACGGGCCTCCCGCGCCCGCTTCGGCCACAGGTAGCGCGCGACATCTACTTTGGTCGCTGTCGGCGACTCCCGCGCAGGCCCTAACCTCGGAGAACGTGACGGAGTATCGATGGTTGCTGCCCTCGGTCATGCTGGGCGACGGCAGCGAGGGGCGGCCGGTCAAGCGGTCGACCCGCGACTGGATCGTCGACACCGTCATGTTCCTGCTGGCCTGCGCGGTGGCCTACATCTCGGCTCCCGAGCTCAGCAAGGATCCCCAGCCGCTGGTGGTGACCGAGCAGGTCATCGGGGCCCTGTCGTGCGCGGCCGTGTGGCTGCGGCGCCGCTGGCCGGTCATGCTGGCACTGGTGGCGACCACGCTGTCGAGCGTCCTCACGCTGGTGGGCGGCGCGGCCGCGGTCGGGCTGTTCACCGTGGCGGTGCACCGGCCGTTCAAGATCTCCGGGCCGATCGCCGCGCTCAGCCTGCTCACCCTGGTGCCCTACATCATGCTCGGGCGGGACGAATCGCTGCCGCCCATGGCCCAGCTCGCGATCAGCGCGGCGCTGGTGCTGACCATCTTCGCCTGGGGAGTCGTGGTGCGGGCCAGGCGGCAGCTGGTGTGGTCGCTGCGCCAGCGGGCGGATCTCGCGGCCGAAGAGGCCAAGCGGCTGGAGCGGGAGCGGATCGCCAGGGAGATGCACGACGTGCTGGCCCACCGGATCTCGATGCTGAGCCTGCACGCAGGCGCGCTGGAGTTCAGGCCGGACGCGCCGGCGGCGGAGATCGCCAGGGCGGCGGGCGCGATCAGGGGGAGCGCGCACCAGGCGCTGCAGGACCTGCGCGAGGTCATCGGGGTGCTGCGCCACGCGCCCGACGAGCAGGTGCCCGACCGGCCGCAGCCCACGCTGGCCGGCGTGTCCGCGCTGGTCGAGGAGTGCAGGGGAGCGGGCATGACGGTGACGCTGTCGCAGCTGCCCGCGGCGGTCCCCGATGGGCTCGGGCGCAACGCCTACCGCATCGTGCAGGAGGCGCTCACCAACGCCCGCAAGCACGCGGGAGGCGCGCCGGTGACGGTGACCGTGTCGGGGAAACAGGGGGAGAGGTTGATCGTGGAGGTGCGCAATCCTGTGGGCGTACGGCATCGCATCCCGGGAGCCGGGGCCGGGCTCATCGGCCTGACCGAGCGGGCGGAGCTGGCAGGCGGACGGCTCGAGCACGGGCCGACGCCGGGTGGCGACTTCGTGGTGCGTGCCTGGCTGCCGTGGCGGGCCAAGGAGGTCGCGTGATCCGGGTGCTGATCGTGGACGACGACGCGCTGGTGCGCGCCGGGCTCTCGATGATCCTGTCCGGCGCGGGCGACATCGAGCTCGTGGGGGAGGCCGGCGACGGGGCCCAGGTGCCGCCGATGGTCGCCGAGCACAAGCCCGACGTGGTGCTGATGGACATCCGGATGCCCGAGGTCGACGGGCTCACCGCCACCGAGCGGCTGCGCGCCACCTCCGCACCGCCCGAGGTGGTCGTGCTGACGACCTTCCACGCCGACGCCCAGGTGCTGCGGGCGCTGCGCGCCGGAGCGGCCGGGTTCCTGCTCAAGGACATCCCGCCGCGCGACCTGGTGGAGTCGATCAGGAAGGTGGCCGCGGGCGAGCCGATCCTGTCGCCCGTGGTGACCAGGCAGCTCATCTCGCACGTGTCGGAGGGCGGCAACGGCGGGCGGCGCGACGGCGCGCGGGCCCAGCTCGACCGGCTCAGTGAGCGCGAGCGGGAGGTGGCGCTGGCCGTCGGGCAGGGCAAGTCCAACGCCGAGATCGCCAAGGAGCTGTACATGAGCGTGGCCACGGTCAAGGCGCACGTCTCGCGGGTGCTGACCAAGCTCGGGTTGAACAACCGGGTCCAGGTCGCGTTGCTGGTCTACGACGCTATCCCGTGATCAGCTCCTCCAGGGCGGCGCGGTGCATGACCAGGTCGTCGGGGTCGTCCGGCCGGGGCTGCTCGCCGAAGTGGATACGGCGCTGCCATACCCTGGCCATGATGATCCCGTGCCGTAGCGCCGCGTAGGTCTCGTAGAAGTCCATGTCGCGCGGCTCGTGGCCGGTCAGTTCCCGGTAGGTGCGGCAGACGTCCTCGCGGCGCATGAAGTCGGGCAGCCCGGGCAGCTCGAACACCACCGCGATGTCCTGGAAGAACCGGTGCAGGAAGATCATCCAGCCCAGGTCGAGCTCCCTGGGCCCGGCCGCGGCCATCTCCCAGTCGAGCACCGCCACCGGCGTGAAGTCCCGGTACATGACGTTGCCGATCCGGGCGTCGCCCCAGCTGAGCACGTCGGGCCCCGGATCTGCCGGCCAGTGCGCCTCCAGCCAGTCGAAGGCCCGCTCCAGCAGCGGGATCGGCCGCTCCGCGTGCGCCCAGGCGTAGTAGGCGCGCTGCTCGTCCACGTGCGCGCGCAGCCCGCGCACGCCCAGCACGGCCAGTTCGGACTCGGCGAAAGGCGCGTCGTGCAGCGCGGCCACGATCGCCACGGTCGCCTCCTGCAGGCGCCGCCGGTCGCCGGGCGCGGCCTCGGCCAGCCAGCCGCCCATCGTGTAGGGCATGACGTCCGGCGGGACCTCGCCGTCCTCGCGCTCCATCACGAAGAACGGCGTGCCGAGCGGCCCGGGATCGGGCTCGAACCACAGCGCCCTGGGCGCGGGGATGCCCGCCCGATCCCTGGCCAGGCGCATGATCTCGAACTGGGCCCGCAGGTCGTAGGCGGGGAAGACCGGCACCGCCTCGGCCGCGGGGGCCATCCTGGCCACGCAACGCTGAGAGTTGGCTGTGAAGAACAGCGTCTCGCTCGACATGCCGTTTCCCGACGGCCGCGACAGTTCCGAAACGGTGACGGGTCCGGCGATCCTGCCCGTCAGCCACGCGCGCACGCGATCCTGTAGTTCCCCCAGGTCGCGTGTGGAGGTGCGCATCTCGTCGGTCATGGTCCGCCTCCGGGTCTCCGGACAGTCGTACACCCCTACCAAGCGCTTGTCCATACAGGATGACCGGTTACGGTCAGGTACGCGGCAGCCGTACCCTTGTCTGAAAGGGCACGTCACGAAGGGACAGTGGGATGAGCTCAGCGGGTGAAGGCCTGTCTCGCCCGCTTCCCGAGCAGGTGCGGCTCAACGTCGTCGACCTGGCCGCTCAGGTCCTCGGCTCGATGCCCGCTGCCACCATCCCGCCGCCGCTGCGCGGCATCGCCAAGTTCGACCCGCGTAAGCGCGCCAAGCTGGGCAGCGCCCCGATCGCCGCCCAGCTGGAGAACGACAAGGAGTTCCGCGAGGTCATCGCGGAGTCGGTGACCGCCGGCTGGCCCGAGCTGGTGGCCTCGCTGGTCGAGGGCAACGTGCCGCCCGCGGCCGATCCGGTGCTCGTGGCCGCCGCCGCCTACCTCACCCGCCCGCCCGGCTGGGCGGAGATGGTCGAGGCCGCGCGGGCCGACCTGGAGCAGTCGGCCGTGGCGGCCGAGGGCTCGGCGCAGGAGGAGGCGGTCGCCAAGCTGCGCGAGCAGCTCGCCGTACAGAAGAGCGCCGCCAAGGAGGAGTCCGACCGCCTGCGCGAGCAGCTCAAGCTGGCCCGCACGGAGAACTCCGACCTGCGCCGCAAGCTGCACGAAGCGCGCGAGCGCGCGAAGTCCGCGGTACGGCGGGCCGAGGAGATGGAGCACGTGGCCGGGGAGGCCAGGTCGGCGGCCACCGCCGCGGGCAGCGCGGGGGAGCAGGAGCTGCGGCGGCTGCGCGAGCGCCTGGCCGATGTGGAGAAGCAGCTGGAGGCCTCCCGCCGGGCCGCCCGCGAGGGCCGCAGCATCGAGGACGCGCGCATCCGCGTCCTGCTGGACGCGCTGCAGGACGCCTCCGCGGGGCTGCGCAGGGAGCTGGCGCTGCCGACCACGATCAGCAAGCCGGCGGACTCCGTCGCCGCGATCAGCCCGGGAGCGCCGGGGGTGCGCGGGGTGCCCGCGCGGGCCCTGGCCGACGACGACCCGCAGCTGCTCGACCAGCTGCTGGCGCTGCCGCAGGTGCACCTGATCATCGACGGCTACAACGTGACCAAGACCGGCTACGGCACGCTCACGCTGGCCGACCAGCGCAACCGGCTGATGACCGGGCTCGGCGGGCTCGTGGCGCAGACCAGGGTCGAGGTGACCGTGGTCTTCGACGGCGCGGAGCTCAACGCCCCCGTGCAGGTCGTGGCGCCGCGCGGGGTCCGCGTGCTGTTCAGCGCGCCGGGGGAGATAGCCGACGACCTCATCCGCCAGCTGGTGCGGGCGGAGCCGCCAGGCAGGGCCATCGCGGTGGTGTCGTCCGACCGCGAGGTCGCCGAATCCGTGCGGCGGATGGGTGCCAGACCCGTTCCTTCTGGAGTGCTGCTGCGCAGGCTCGGTCGCGCCTAGATTTCCTCCAGATGACAAATCGGCGGAATATCTAACGAGCTCAGCCGCCACATCTGTACTATTTCGCCCCAGATGTGATCCGCTGGGAGGCGTTGCTGTGAAGTTCGTTCGGGTGCCGCTGGCCGCTGGTCTCGCGATCGGGCTGCTGCTCTCGCCGAACGGAGGTGCGCTGGCCGCGCCGAAACCCACGCTCAAGCAGGCCAAGGCCAAGCTCGCCAAGCTCAACGACCAGGCGGACAAGGTCGTCGACCGCTACAACACCGCCAACGAGAAGTACAAGAAGGCCAAGCAGGCCTACGGCAAGCTGAACGACCGCTACAAGAGCAGGCTCGCCACCGTGGCGGGCCTGCGCGATCAGGTCGTGGCCATCGCCGTCAACGCCTACACCTCCGGCATGGATCCGGCCTCGCTGCCCGCCATCGTCCAGCAGAGCGACCCGGCGGGCATGCTCAACGGGCTCGCGCTGGCCGACCGGCTGAATGCCGAGCGGGGCGAGACCCTGGCCGCCTTCGACGAGCAGAACCGCGGACTCAAGACCGAGCGCGACGGCGCCCAGCAGGCCTACCAGCAGGCCACACAGCAGCGCGACGCGGTCGAGAAGGAACGCGGCGAGATCCTCAAGCTCATCGCCCAGCAGAAGAAGCTGCTGAAGCGTCTGGGGGCCTACCAGGCGGGCGACCCCAACAGCCACGGCCAGGTGTACACCGGGCCCGCCTCCGGCAGCGCCGCGGCCGCGCTGAAGTTCGCCTACGCCCAGATCGGCAAGCCCTACGTCTTCGGCGGCACCGGGCCGGGCGGCTGGGACTGCTCGGGGCTCATGCAGGCGGCCTGGCGGGCCGCGGGCGTGTCTCTCCCGCGCACGACGTGGGAGCAGTGGGCCTGGGGCTCGAGCCGCAAGGTCTCCATGGACGCGCTCGAGCCGGGCGACCTGATCTTCAACTCCGGCCTCGGCCATGTCGTCATGTACGCCGGCAACGGCGAGATCGTCCACGCGCCCCAGACGGGCGACGTGGTCAAGGTGGTCAAGCTGTCCAGCTACGGCAGCGGCTTCGCCGGCGCGATCCGGCCCTAGCTTTCGAGCCCCCTTACCCGTACGGCAGGCCGCGGCCTGCTGTTATTCGTGTGACTTGTGTGACAGATGGGACCTGACTCGCAGGTGGGGCTCCAAATGTGAGAAGGGTCACTTTTCGGTAACGGCGCCCCTCGTTCCAGCAGGGGTTGGAGGCTTTACAAGCCGCTTATTCGATCTTGACAACTTTGCTGTCACTTTGCCGGATCGTGACCTTTCGGCGTAGCTTCTGGCGTCGCGGTGCTCCAGCCAGGTCGCCGCCAACCGACATCGAACCCCGGCACCGTGGTCGATGTGGACGCATAAAGATCCATTGGCCGAGTCCGTGCAGTCAGGAGGCACGGAGCCGGGGAACCACAGATCCCTGATCGTCCCCCAGGGATCAAGGGGTGAATCGGCGCGCATGGCGTGCCGTAGGGCGAGTCTTCCAGGCCCGAATCCGTCAGCTAACCCGGTAGGCGTTCGTGGAAGACCCAAGGAGAAATCCTGTCTACTCCCCTGCATAACCCCCGTCTGTCTCGCCTTGCCCTGAGTGGGGTGGCACTCACGATGACCGTGACGGCCGGAGGTCTGGTCCTCCATGCCCCAGCGGCTCAGGCGGCGACGACAGAGACGGCCGTCAGCTTCACCGTCAAGGCGGCGACCACCGCCAAGTCGGCGAGGGCGGCCACATTCGCTCGGCAGCAGTCGAGGGCCCGGAAGGCGGTAACCGTGGCCAAGGCCCAGATCGGTGACCCGTACCGGTACGGGGCCACCGGGCCCGGCTCGTTCGACTGCTCCGGTCTTGTCCAGTACGCCTGGCGCAAGGCCGGGGTCAAGCTCCCCCGCGTGGCGGCAAGCCAGTTCGCCCGCATCAGGAAGAAGGTCTCCTGGAAGCATCTCCAGCCGGGTGACCTGATGTTCTTCCACGGGCTTGGCCACGTGGGCATGTATGTCGGAAACGGCAAGATGATCCACTCGCCGAAGACCGGTGAGAGGGTCCGGATCGACAAGCTCAGCGGATGGCGGAAGTCGACGTTCGCCGGAGCGGTCCGACCCGGGCTCTGACCGTCACGAAGGCCCCGCCCCATTTGTGGGGCGGGGCCTTCGTGCTTACCATCGAGCATCGTGTCCGCGCAGGTGAGCCGCAAAATGGTGATCGCGGGCCTGCTGCTGCTCGGGCTCGTCGCCGCCGGCGCGCCCCAAATCCCGCGAACCCCGCCCGCCGCGAGCGCCCAGGCGGTCCGGGGCGAGGTGTCCGTCGTCGCCGGTCCCGGCGCGGACCCGAAGCTTCTCCGCGACCTCGCCGGCCGGGCCGACACCGCGGCGCGGCGGGTCGCGCGCGTCCTGGGCGGGCGGGTGACGGCGAAGGTCGTGGTCCCCGCCTCCGCTGCCGAGGCGGCCCGGATGGCCGGAGTGGGTTCCGTGGCGGGGCTGGCCGCGCTGGCCGACGGGGACCGGGTGATCGTGGTGCCAGACGGCTTCGCCCGGCTCACCCCGACCGGCCGCGACGTGGTCCTCACCCACGAGCTCACCCACGTCGCCGCGGGGACGAAGGGACTGCCCGCGTGGCTCTACGAGGGCTTCGCCGACTACGTGGCCTACAAGGACTCCGGCCTGAGCCTGCCCGTGGCCGCGGCGGAGCTCAGGGCCGAGGTCAGGGCCGGCCGGGTGCCGCGCGCGCTGCCGGGTCCCGGCGGGTTCGCGCCGGGCGCCGTACGGCTGCCGCAGAGCTATCAGGAGGCGTGGCTGGCGTGTCGGTTCCTGGCGGAGCGCTTCGGTGAGGAGAGGCTGGTGGCGCTCTACCGCGACGCGCGGGCCCGTGGTGTGGACCGGGCGCTGCGCGCGACGGTAGGACTTGACGTCGCGCGGCTGACCGGGATGTGGCGCGACTACGTGCGCGAGCGACTGGGGTGACATCGATGATCGACACGGCGCCTGACGACCTCACCGAGGACGCGCGGCCGTCGCGGGGGACCGGTATCGCCATGGTGGTCCTGGGGGCGCTGATCATGGCCGTCGTGATCCTCACCACGCCGTGGCGGGCGCTGCCGCCCGAGGCTCCCTACGTCCCGCCCGACCCGGCGCGCGACTTCACCGCGGCGCAGATCGCCCGCGCCGACGCCTTCGACGCCGCCACCAGCGTCCCCGGCAACCTCTCGCTCGCGCTGACGATCGTCTTCGCCGGCGTCCTGGTCGCCACGCCCTTCGGCGCGCGGCTGCTGGCCCGGCTGCGGGGGCCGCGATGGGTGCGGATCGTGCTGGGCGTGCTGGTGCTGACCGCGATCGTCGAGCTGCTGCGCTGGCCGCTGGGCATGTGGTTCGAGACGATCCTCCGCCAGTACGGCCTGTCCACGCAGAACTGGGCGAGCTGGACCGGCGACCGGCTCAAGGGCATCGCGATCAGCGTGGTGATCCTGTCGGTCATGCTGATCGTGCTGATGGCGCTGGCGCGCAGGCTCAGACGCTGGTGGATCCCCGCCGCCATCGGCGCCGCGCTGTTCACCGTGGTGGCCTCGTTCGTCTACCCCGTCGTGGTCGAGCCGCTCTTCAACGACTTCCGCCCGCTGCCCTCCGGGCCGCTGCGCACCAAGCTGCTCGGCATGGCCACCCGGGCGGACGTGCCCGTGGAGGACGTGCTCGTGGCCGACGCCTCCAAGCGGACCAGGGCGCTCAACGCCTACGTCTCGGGGTTCGGCGCCACGCGGCGCATCGTCGTCTACGACACGCTGCTCCAGGCGCCGGAGAAGGACATCGAGCTGGTCGTGGCGCACGAGCTGGGCCACGCCGAGCACCAGGACGTCATCTACGGCACGCTGGTCGGCGCGCTCACCGCCGCCTTCGGCGCGGGGCTGCTGTTCGTGGTCTTCCCCCTGGTACGACGGCGCGGCGGCGTCGCGTCGATCGCCGATCCGCGCGCGGTGGGCGTGGTCATCGGACTGATGAGCCTGGCGACCGTGCTGTCCGGGCCGGGGGAGAACCTCGTCAGCCGCCACGTCGAGGCCAGCGCCGACGCCTTCGCGCTGGACCTGACAAGGGACCCCGCCACGTTCGTGTCGATGCAGAAGCGGCTGGCCGTAGCCAACATTTCCGACTTGACGCCGAATGTTGTGGAATAT
Source organism: Nonomuraea sp. NPDC050536 (assembly GCF_044457685.1). NCBI lineage: Bacteria > Bacillati > Actinomycetota > Actinomycetes > Streptosporangiales > Streptosporangiaceae > Nonomuraea > Nonomuraea sp. NPDC050536. The sequence goes on along the minus strand of NZ_JBITHD010000003.1, from coordinate 400,691 downwards.
GTGCTCTATGCCTCGCATCCGACGGCGCCTCAGCGCATCGCCATGGCCCGCTCCTGGGCCCTGTTGAACGGCTCTCCAGTACCACCATGAGGAACGTCGTGATCGTCACGAACGACTTTCCCCCGCGGCCAGGCGGCATCCAGTCGTTCGTGCAGGGGCTGGCGCTGCGCACGCCCGGTGTGGCGGTGTACGCACCCGCGTGGCAGGGGTGCGCCGAGTTCGACCGGCGGCAGCCGTACGAGATCGTGCGCCATCCCACCTCGCTCATGCTGCCGACGCCCGCGGTGGCGCGGCGGGCGGCTCGGCTGGTCGCCGAGCACGGCGCGGACACGGTCGTCTTCGGCGCGGCGGCGCCGCTCGGGCTCATGGCGCCCCGGCTGCGGGAGGCGGGAGCGCGCCGGATCGTCATGCTGACGCACGGGCACGAGGCGTCCTGGGCCGCCACGCCGCTGTTCCGCGAGGCGCTGCGGCGGATCGGCGAGCACGCGGACGTGGTGACGTACCTGGGGGAGTACACGCGTGCCCGGCTGGCCACCGTGATCGCCCAGGAGAAGCTGGTACGGCTGGCCCCGGGCGTCGACGTGGACCTCTTCCACCCCGCCGCTCCCGGGGAGGGCCGGCGGCCCACCGTGCTGTGCGTGTCGCGGCTGGTGCCGCGCAAGGGGCAGGACCAGCTCATCAGGGCCTGGCCGCGGGTCCTGGCCGCCGTGCCGGACGCCGAACTCGTCCTGGTGGGCGGTGGGCCCGACAGGAGGCGGCTGGAACGGCTGGCTGGCGGGGCGCCGTCGATCCGCTTCGCCGGGAGCGTGCCCGCCGAGCGGCTGCCCGGGTACTACGCGGCGGCCTCGGTGTTCGCGATGCCGTGCCGTACCCGGCTGCGCGGGATCGACGTGGAGGGGCTGGGAATCGTCTTCCTGGAGGCGTCGGCCAGCGGGCTGCCGGTGGTGGCGGGAGACTCGGGCGGCGCTCCTGACGCGGTACGGCACGGCGAGACGGGTCTCGTGGTCGACGGGACCGACGTGGCGGAGGTGTCGGCCGCCCTGGTCGAGCTCCTCACCGACCCGGAGCGGGCCAGGAAGCTGGGCGCCGAGGGCCGCCAGTGGGTTGCCAGGGAGTGGGCGTGGGACCTCGTCGCCGCCCGGTTCCGCGCCCTACTCGATTGACAGCATACTGTCGACACGACAGCATGCTGTCATGAAAGCGTTCTTGATCGACGTTCCGCGGGCCGCGCTCGACGACCTGGCCGGGCGGCTGAAGGGGATCGAGGAGCCCGGACTGGCCGCGTACTGGCGCGACCGGTACGACTGGCGGGCCTGGGAGGCCAGGCTCAACGCGCATCCGCAGTTCACCACCGAGATCGACGGGCAGCGGATCCACTTCCTGCACGTGCGCTCCGCCTCGCCGGGGGCGTTCCCGCTGATCCTGACGCACGGGTGGCCGGGGTCGGTGGTGGAGTACCTGGACCTGATCGAGCCGCTGGCCGGGTACGACCTGGTGATCCCTGCGCTGCCCGGGTTCGGGTTCTCCGGGCCCGCCACCGGGTGGGACCGGCACCGGACGGCGGGGGCGTGGGCGGAGCTGATGCGGCGGCTGGGCTACGGCCGTTACGGGGCCGTGGGCAACGACCTGGGCACGTTCGTCTCGCTGGAGCTGGGGCGGCTCGATCCCGGGCACGTGGCGGGGGTGCACGTCACGCAGGTCTTCTCGCTGCCCGACGGCGGGCCGCTGGAGCTGGCTCCCGAGGACGCCGAACGGCTGCGCGCCGACCGGGAGTTCATCACGCGGCGCGGCGCCTACCTGAGCGTGCACGCCCTGCAGCCGGAGATCGTGGCGCCGGCGCTCGACGACTCGCCGGCCGGGCTGCTGGCCTGGAACGGGCAACTGTTCGGCGAGGCGGTCTCCGCCGACTTCGCGCTCACCAACGTCACTCTCTATTGGCTGACCGGCACCGGCGGCTCGGCCATCCGCTTCTACCACGAGGATGCCCGCGCCCCGCATCCTGCCGAGCCCACCGCTTTCCCGATCGCCGTCTCGGAGTTCACGGGCGACATCTTCCGCTCGATCCAAGCCCTGGCCCGCCGCGACCACGCGAACATCGTCTCCTGGCGCACTCACGAGGGCGGCGGCCACTACGCCGCCCACCAGGCCCCGCAGACCCTGGCTGACGACATCCACGCCTTCTTCGACGGGCTCCGCTGATCCCGCCCGGACGGGTTCCGGGCCCCGTGACGGCGGGCGATCGAGCCCACGGTCAGGCTGGAGGACATCCTGGACCATGGGTCGTGCCGAGGAAGGCACGCAGCAGGCGGGCCAGCTCGCGCTGGTCCTCGGCGGGCATGCCGCGGAAGATGTCCTCGCTGACCTGCTGTTGCAGGCGGGCGATCTGGTCGATCGTGCCGAGTCCCGCGTCGGTGAGCGCGAGCCGGAAGGCCCGCCGATCTCCCGGATCCGGCTTCCTGGTGATCAGGCCATCGGACTCCAGCGCGTCCACCAGCGGGGTGACCGCCCGTCCGCTGACGCCGAGCACGTCCGCCAGATCCCGCATGCGGCTGTCCTGGCGGTGATGGAGGGTGGTCAGCAGGCGCACCTTGGCGGGCGAGAGCCCGTGCTCGCCGAACCTGGCCCTGCCCTGCTGCGTGAAGGCCCGGTACGCGGCCACCAGCAACTCGCCCAGCTCGGTCGCTCCACTTGACATTCGAGCGTCTTCCTTCCCACACTGTCAGCACGGCAAATACTGAACTATGTAACTATCCAGTAGTTCAGTACATCTGATTCTACGGGAGGGACTGTCATGGACAAGCCGCTGATCCTCGTCGCCGGGGCAACCGGCAACCAGGGCGGCGCCGTCGTGGACGCGCTGCTCGAACACCCGGACCGGTGGCGGGTGCGTGCCCTGACCCGAGATCCTGTCGGCGCGCCCGCCAAGGCGCTGGCGGCGCGGGGCGTGGAGGTCTTCGCCGGAGACATGGCGGACAGGGAGTCGCTGAAGCAGGCGCTGAAGGGCGCCTACGGCGTCTTCGGCGTGCAGAACTCCCGGACCGCCGGGCTGAAGGGGGAGGTCAAGCAGGGCATCACGCTGAGCGACGCGGCCAGGGCCGCAGGCGTCGAGCACTTCGTCTACGCCTCCGTGGGTGGGGCCGAACGGGTGCGCGGCATCCCGCACTTCGACACCAAGTGGGAGATCGAGCAGCACCTGCGGGCCACCGGGTTGCCTGCCACCGTGCTGCGCCCGACCACGTTCATGGACGTGTTCACCATGCGCGGGGTCTCCGTCGGGCTCGGCATGATGGCCGCCGTGCTCGGACAGAGCACCTCCCTGCAGATGATCGCCGTAAAGGACATCGGCGTCTTCGCGCGGCTCGCCTTCGAGCAGCCGGACACGTACACCGGCCAGGCGCTGGAGCTGGCCGGAGACCAGCTCACCGTGCCTGAGATCGCCGCCACGCTCAAAGCCATGGGCAGGCAGGGACGCTACGCGCGCATCCCCCGGGTGCTGCTGCGGACCATGGGCAAGGAGGCACGCATGCTGTTCTGGTTCGGGGAGTCCGGATACGACGCTGACATCCCCGCTCTGCGGAATCGGCATCCCGGTCTGCTCACGCTCAGGGCGTGGCTCGCCCGGACCAGCGGGCAGGTGGCGGCATGATCCTGGTCACCGGGGCCACCGGCAACGTCGGGCGCGGCATCGTAGGGCGCTTGACCGCGGCGGGTCACAAGGTCAGGGCGCTCACCCGGAACCCTGACACGGTGTTCGACGGTGCGGAGGTCGTCGTCGGCGATCTCGATGAGCCAGGCACGCTGCGCGACCTCCTGACGGGCGTGGACACGGCGTATGTGATGGGCCTGGGCCCGCGGGTGACCGAGCAGGTCGCCAACGTCGTGCGCACCGCGGAAGGGCTCCGGCGCATCGTGCTGATGTCCTCGCTGAGCGTTGAGCCGGCACGGGGAGGTGTCGTCGCTCGTTGGCACCGCGAGGCGGAGGACACGGTGCGACGGTCGGGCATCCCGTGGACGTTCCTGCGCCCCGGCGTGTTCACCTCCAACGCTCTGCAATGGGCGGCGTCGATCCGCGCCGAGGGCGTCGTCCGATCGATGACGGGCGATACGCCGGTGGCGCCGATCCACCCGGACGACATCGCGGCGGTCGCCGTGACGGCGCTGCTGTCGAGCGGCCACGAAGGCCGCGCGTACTCGCTGACCGGCCCTGAACGCACGACTCCATCCGGCCAGACCCGCCTGCTCGGCGAGCTGCTGGAACGGCCGCTGACCTTTGAGGAGGTGCCCGCGGAGGCCGCGGTGCGCGCCATGACGGCCTTCGGCACCTCGGAGGAGGAGGCCGAGGAGAGCGTGCGCTCGTTGCGTCAGGACGGCCCGTTCGGCACCCCGCTGCCCACCGTCCACGACCTGACGGGCCTGGCACCGCGCACCTTCCGCGACTGGGCGTCCGAGAACCTCGACGCCTTCAGGTGAGCGCCCGCCGGAGTACGGCGGGCGGCCGGTGGGGCGGCCCGCCGTACAACAGCAAGATCATCCTTTCGTGGATCCCAGAGTCAGGCCGGCGACGAACTGCTTGTGCAGCATCTGGAAGACGATCAGGGTGGGCAGCGCCACCAGCACCGAGCCGGCGGCCAGCAGGTTGTAGTCGGTGAAGAACTGCCCGCGCAGGTTGTTCAGCGCCGAGGTGACCGGCAGCTTGTCGCCCGACGACATCAGCACCAGCGCCCACAGGAAGTCGTTGTACATCCAGGTGAACTGCAGCGTGCTGAGCGCCGCCAGCACCGGCCGGCACAGCGGCAGCGTGAGCTGCCAGTAGCGCCGCCACACCGAGGCACCGTCCACCAGCGCGGCCTCGGAGATCTCCTCGGGGATCGTCCGCATGAAGTTGGACATCACGAACACGCAGAACCCGAACTGGAAGGCCACGTGGACGAGGATCAGCCCGAGATAGGAGTCGTAGAGCGACTGCGAGTCCGAGATCCACGACGGCAGCGGGATCAGCGTGTAGAGCGTGTACAGCGGCGTGATGAGCACCTGCGGCGGCAGCAGGTTCCCCGCGGTGAAGACGATCAGCAGCGCCTTGCGGCCGGGGATGCGCAGCCGGGAGATCGCGAACGCGGTGAACGAGGCCAGCGCGAGCGTGATCAGCACGCCGGGGATCACGATGATCAGCGTGTTCAGATAGTACTTGGGCAGGTTCGCCTCGCTCCACGCCTGCCCGTAGTAGCCGAGCGTCAGGTGCTCGGGCAGCGAGAAGTAGCCCAGCCGCGACGTCTCGTCGTAGGGGCGCAGCGAGGCGTAGACGGCCAGCACCAGCGGCAGGATCCAGCCCAGCGCCACCACCGACAGGAAGGCGTAGAGCAGGATCCGCAGCGGCCTGACCGGCTTGCGGGGGGCAGTCCGCGGCCGGTCGGCGGTCTTCGACGCGGTGGGTGCGGTGAGCGTCATCGTTCCTCCCTGAACAACTGCGACAGGTAGGTGACGATGAAGCCGAGCGAGATCACCAGCAGGATCACCGCGATGGCCGAGCCGAACCCGATCCGGCTGGCCTCGCCCACGATGTTCTCCGTGACCAGCACCGACAGCAGCTCCAGCCCGTTGCGGCCCTTGTTGATGGCGTAGACGATGTCGAAGGCGCGCAGCGCCTCGATCACCGTGATGACCAGCACGATCACGTTGACAGGGCGCAGGGTCGGGAACACGACGCGGAAGAAGGCCTGCGCCTCGTTGGCCCCGTCGATCGCGGCGGCCTCCTTCAGCGCCGGGTCCACGGCCTTGAGCCCGGCCAGGTAGATGATCATGACGTAGCCGACATGGCGCCACCCGGCGGCGATCATCACGACCCAGATGTTGATGGCCCGATCGCCCAGCCAGTCCACCTTGAGATGAAATATCGAGTTAAGGACGCCGTAGTCGGAGGAGTAGACGAGCTGGGCGATGAAGCCCACGACGGCCAGCGACAACACCACCGGCATGTACAGAGCGCTCTGGTACACCCGTGAGAAGCGCAGCTTCCGATCGAGCAGCACCGCGCAGAACAGCCCGAACGGCGTGGCGATCAGCCCCAGGAACCCCAGCCACAGCAGGTTGTTCCTGACGGCCGACCAGAAGGGCGGGTAGTCCGTGGCCAGCTGGCCGTAGTTCTCCCCGCCCACCCCCCTGATCGGCCCGATCCCGTTCCAGTCCGTGCCGGACAGCGCGACCGAGGCCAGCGTGGGCCCCCAGATGAGGCCCACGTTGACCACGATGGCCACCCCGAGTCCGCCCGCCAGGAGCATCTTGTCCCGGGTGGAATAGCGTCGGGTCTTCATCACTGGAAGATGTTGGCCTTCTGCTTCTCGATGCTCGCCAGCAGCGAGTCGATGTCGTTGGGCTTGGTGATGAACGTCTGCAACGACGGGATCATCACCGTCGAGGCGAAGTCGGGCCTGGTGTCTCTGTCGAGGAACTGGGCGATGTGCGTGGCCTGGTTGACCAGCTCGGCGCCGCGCTTCTGCAGCGAGCTGTAGCCGCTGGGGTCGGCCTTGGAGCTGGCCGCCAGCGTGCCGGGGTCGAGCTTGGTCGCCATGTTCTGCGTGGCGGCCTGGGCGAAGTGCTTGAGCAACACCTTGGCGCCGTCCACGTTCTTGGCCTTGGCCGAGATCATGTAGCCGTCGATGGGCGCGTCGATGGAGTCGGTACCGAAGGACGGGTTGATCTCGGGGAAGGTGAAGAAGTCGAGGTCGTCGCGCTCGTTCTCAGGGAACTGCTGGGCCACGAACATGCCCAGCAGGTACATGCCGGTCTTCTTCTGCTGCAGCGACTGCCCGGCCTCCTGCCAGGTACGGCCGAGCGCCGCCGGCTGGTGGTACTCCAGCAGGCCCCGCCAGGTGTCGAAGACCTGCTTGACCTTCGGGTCCGTCCACGACTCCTTGCCGCCCATCAGCGAGATGTGGAAGTCGTAGCCGTTCATCCGCATGTTCAGGATGTCGAAGGTGCCCATCGCCGGCCAGCCGTCCTTGTCGGCGAAGGCGATCGGGATGAGCCCGTCGGCCTTCATCTTCTTGGCCAGCGCGATGTACTCATCCAGCGTCTTGGGCGGCTGGTAGCCCTTCTGCTGCCACAGGCTCTTGCGGTAGAAGACCGCCCACGGGTAGTACGTCGACGGCACGAAGTACTGCTTGCCGTCCTGGCCGGTCGAGGCGGCCTTGAAGGCGGGGGTGTAGTCGGCGCTGATCTCCTGCCACACGTCCGAGATGTCCGTGGCCAGGCCCTGCGCGGCGAAGAACTGCATGCGGTAACCGGCGAACCAGGTGAACACGTCGTCCGGCGTGCCCTTGAGGTAGCGGTTGATGTTCTCCTGGAACGTGTTGTGGTCAACCGTGTTGATCTTGACCTGGGCCTGCTTGAACGCCGCGATCTGCGTCTCCAGGCTCTTCTTCGGGATCTCGTCGGAGGCGTTGGAGCCGAGCGTGACCGTGCTCAGCGCGCCGGAGCTCTTGCCGGCCGTGGTCGTGTTCGTGCCTGTGCCGCACGCCGCCAGGACCGCCGGCACCCCGAACGCGGCCGCGGCGCCCAGCAGCATGTTCCTGCGGGAGATCGATTGTTGGGCCATGGTGACTCCTCCTTGCCCGGAACCCTCAGATTCCCCCGAGTTCGCTCATCTTCATTCATCGAAAATCCAACAAATCGGACTGTCAAACAACGGTTTCATGTCGGAAGTCCTACGGCGCGCTCCCTAGCCGCATGACCACCGCGATGACCAGCGGCGCGTCTTATCGGGAAGGGTTGGCAAGTCACCAGAACCGCGCAAGACTCACCACTGGATTCGTGGAAAAGCTGTGACATGATGCGCCCAGGGCATGTCGGAAACTGTGGGAACCCGGTGGTGCGATGCTCGCCCGGCAACGACAGCAGGCGATCCTGGACCTGGTCCGGCTCAACGGCGGCGTGCGCGTCGTGGACCTGGTCCGCGAGTTCGGCGTCTCGGACATCACGGTCCGCCGCGACCTGGAGGTGCTGGCCGAGCGCGGCCTGCTGGCCAAGGTGCACGGCGGCGCCACCACGCTGGAGGCGGGCTCCACCGACGAGCCCGGCTTCGCCGCCAAGTCCGTGCAGCAGGAAGACGAGAAGCAGGCCATCGCCAGGGCCGCCGCCCGCCTGGTACGGCCGGGCAGCGCGGTCGCCTTGTCGGCGGGGACCACCACGTGGACGCTGGCACACCACCTGGCCGCCATGCCGGGGCTGACCGTGCTGACGAACTCCATCAGGATCGCCGACGTCTTCCAGCGCGGCGGCCGCCCCGACCAGACCGTCGTCCTCACCGGCGGCACGCGCACGCCCTCGGACGCGCTCGTGGGCCCCGTCGCGGTGGCCGCGATCCGCCAGCTCAACGTGGACGTGCTGCTGCTCGGCGTGCACGGCATGACCGTGCGGGCCGGCTTCACCACGCCCAACATGATGGAGGCCGAGGCCGACCGGGCCATGGTCGAGGCCGCCGGCCGCCTGGTCGTGCTGGCCGACCACACCAAGTGGGGCACGGTGGGCATCAGCACCATCGCCCCGCTCGGCGAGGCCGACGTGCTGGTGTGCGACGCCGGCCTGCCGGAGTCGGCCAAGAGCGCGCTCGCCGAGCAGGTCGGCGAGCTGGTCATCGCCTAGCCCTTGGTGGCGCCTCCCGTCAGCCCCTTGACGAACTGCTTCTGCAGCAGCAGGTAGAAGATCAGGATCGGCAGCGTGGCCAGGAACATCAGCGCGAACATCCCGCCGAAGTCCGCCGCGTACTGCCCCAGCGACTTGTAGATCCCCGTCATGATCGTCGTCCCCTCGCGCGGGCCGTAGATGATCAGCGGGTTGAGGAAGTCGTTCCAGATCCACACTCCCAGGAAGATCAGCACGCTCGCCGTGGCCGGCCGCAGCAGCGGGAAGACGATCCGCCAGAACGTCTGCCAGCGCGAGGCCCCGTCGATGGCCGCCGCCTCCTCCAGCTCCCTGGGCACGCCCTTCATGAAGCCCGAGAACACGAACACGCCGAAGGGCACGTAGTAGCCCACGTTGAACAGGACCAGCCCCTGCAGCGTGGACATCAGCCCGAACGCCTTGAGCACCTGCGTGATCGGGATGAGGATCACCTGCGGCGGGATCATCAGCCCGCACAGCAGCAGCACCATGATCGTCTTGGACCACCAGGTGTCCTTCCTGGCCAGGTAGTGCCCGAGCATGGCCGACAGCAGCGTCAGGATCACGATCGACAGCCCCGTCACGATCACGCTGGTCCGCAGCGACGCCCAGAACAGGCTGTCCGGGCTGGTCAGCACGCGCACCAGGTTGTCCAGCGTGGGCGGCGCCGGCAGCGACATCGCCCCCGCCGCGACCTCCCTGCTCGGCTTGAACACGTTGATCAGCGCGATGTAGAGCGGGATGAAGAACACCCCGCCCACCACCAGCGCCACCAGCGAACGCCTCACAGCTGCACCTCCCTCCGCTGCAGGATTCTCAGAGCCAGTACGGCCAGCGCCGCGATGATCACGAGCATCACCACGGCCTCGGCGCTGGCGTAACCGGTGCGGTTCTCCACGAACCCCTCCTGGAGGATCACGAAGGCCACCGTCGCCGTGGTGCCCGTGCCAGGCCCGCCGTTCGTGATCACCTTCACGTGGTCGAAGATCTTGAACGCGGAGATCAGCAGGACCACCGTGTTGATCGTCAGCGCCGGGGCCAGCAGCGGCCAGGTGATGCTGCGGAACCGCCGCACCGGCCCCGCCCCGTCGATGGCCGCCGCCTCGGCCAGCTCCTGCGGCACGCCCTGCAGCCCGGCCAGGTAGACCACCACGCAGAAGCCGAGCATCTGCCAGCAGACGATGGAGGCCAGGGAGTACAGCGCCAGGTCGGGATCCGACAGCCAGCCCGGCGGCTGGCGCACCCCCAGCCCGCGCAGCGCCTGGTTGATCGGCCCGTCGTCGGCCAGGATGCGCGTCCAGATCACGCTGATGACCACCGAACTGATGACCATCGGCGTGAAGAACACGCTGCGCAGCGCGTTGTAGAGCCAGCCCCTGCGGTCCAGCAGGACGGCGATGGCCACCCCGAGGACGTTGGGCACGATCACCACGATCAGCGTGAGGATCGTGGTCACCTTCAGCGACTGCAGGAAGGTGTCGTCCTGGAACAGCAGCTTGTAGTTACGCAGCCCCACGAACTGGGTCTTCGGCCGCAGCAGCGCCTGGTTGGTCAGGCTGTAGCCGAAGCTCAGCCCGATCGGCAGCACCACGAAGCAGAAGTAGATCAGCGTGCCGGGGGCGGCGAAGGTCAGGAAGTGCCAGAGCCCAGGCCCCCTGCGCGGCCGCGCGGCCGCCTGCGCGTGCCTGGGCTCACGGCGTGTCTCGGTGTCGACCGCCATCGCTCAGCCGGACTTCTCCCACTCGGTATCCAGGAACTGCAGCGCCTGGTCGACGTTCTTCTTGCCGCTGACCAGGTCCTGCGCCGTGGACCAGAATTTGCCCTGCATGCCGGGCAGCATCGCCGCGTCGCCCGCCTCCCACGAGAACGCGGGGACGGTCGCGTTGGACTGCTGCGCCTGCTGCCACAGGTCGTAGGTGGCCTTGAACACCGGGCCCGTGTCGGACGGCGGCGTGTAGCCCTTGATCGCCGGGAACAGCGCGTCGGCCTTGACCGAGGCGTCCAGGTTCTCCTTCTGCAGCTGGAAGGCCAGCGCGAACTTCTTGGCCGCGGCCGGGTTCTTCGCGCTCGCGCTCACCGACAGGCCGCCGCCGGTGAAGGTCGGCATGTGCAGGCTGCCGTCGTCGCTCGGCCAGGCGAACACGCCGATGTCGTCCTTGATCGGCGACTTGTCGGCCGCCGCGGCGAACCAGCTGCCCATCGGGTACATCGCGCCCTTGCCCGCCAGGAACGCCTCCTGCGTCTTGGGGTAGTCCTGGCCGATCTGCCGCTTGTCGATGTAGCCCTTGGCCGCCAGGTCGGCGAACTTCTGCGTGGCCGACCTGAACGCCGCGTCCGTGGCGAACTTCGCGTCACCGCTGCGCCGCTTGGCCATCCAGTCGGACGTCTTGGCGTACAGGTCGTTGGCCAGCAGCGCCGTCCACGGCTGCGAGGTGACGAACACGCCGCCGCTGACGAACGGCGTGACGCCCTTGCCCTTCAGCTTCTCGGCGTCGGCCAGCAGCTCGGCGTAGGTCTTGGGCGGGGCGGAGATCCCGGCCTTCTGGAAGAGCTTCTTGTTGTAGTAGACGTTGGGGATCGTCTGGGTGTTGGTGGGCAGCTGCAGCACCTTGCCGTTGACGGCGCCGCAGGTGGGGCACAGGAAGTCCGTGAGCTCTTCCTGCGACCAGGGCGCCAGGTTCGGCTCGAGCGCCACCAGGTCCTGCATGCCGATCTGCACGTCGGGCAACTGGCCCGAGGCCGCGAGCTGCTTGGCGTAGTCGTTGCGGTCGGACTCCGAGGGGGCGGAGACCAGCTCCACCTCCAGGTCCGGATTCGCCTTGGTCACCAGGTCGACCTGGGCCTTCCAATACGACTCCGGGAGGTTGGGCGAGGGGAAGACCAGGAAGGAGACCTTCTGTTTCCCGGGCGCCGACGACGTCGGCGCCGTCGAGCTCTGAGAGCCGCCACCGGACGAGCACGCGGTGAGGCCCAACGCCGCGGCTAACATCGCCGCGAACATCTTGTGCACTGTGGTCATCCTCCTGAACCGCCGATTCGTTAAGAACTCTTACTATCAAGAGGTAGGATCACTAGTATGTGATTTGGCCCACAGCTGTCAAGAGACGGGTTCCAGAAGGGCGAAAGATAGGATCACTGCACACGCCGTACGGCATGCCAAAGGAACCCCGCCGCGCGGGGTTGGGAGAGAATCGGACGTCAGGCGCCGTACAGGGCGTCGACGTCCTTGGCGAAGTCGCGCATGACGACGGCACGCTTGATCTTCAGCGTGGGCGTCAGGTGACCCGACTCCTCGGTGATGTCGACGTCGAGGATGGTGAACTTCTTGACCTGCTCGGCGTGCGACACCGTGCGGTTGGCCGCGTCGACGGCCGACTGGACCTCGGCCAGGATCTCCGGGTCCGTACGCAGCTCGGCCAGGGTCGCGCCCTGCCGGTTGTGCGCCGTCTTCCAGTGGTCGAGCGCCTCGGGGTCGAGCGTGACCAGCGCCCCCACGAACGGCCGGCCGTCGCCGACGACCATCGCCTGGGAGACCAGCGGGTGGGCGCGCATGACGTCCTCCATCGGCCCGGGCGCCACGTTCTTGCCCGCCGCCGTGACCAGGATCTCCTTCTTGCGCCCCGTGATGCGCAGGTAGCCGTCGGCGTCCAGCTCGCCCAGGTCGCCGGTGTGGTACCAGCCCTCGGCGTCGCGCGCGGGCGTGTCGTTGTTCCAGTAGCCGTCGAAGACGTGCCGGCCCTTGACCAGGATCTCGCCGTCCTCGCCGATGGCGACCGTGACGCCGGGCAGCGGCTTGCCGACCGTGCCGAACTTGTTGGCGCCCGGGATGTTCACCGTGGAGGGGGCGGTGGTCTCCGTCAGCCCGTAACCCTCGAGGATCTCGATGCCCACGCCGTGGAAGAAGCGGCCGAGCCGCTCACCGAGCGCGCCGCCGCCGCTGATGCAGTAGCGCAGGTGGCCGCCGGTGGCCGCGCGCAGCTTGCCGTACACCAGCCGGTCGAACAGGGCGTGTCGCAGCCGCAGGCCGAGGCCTGCGCCGCCGGAGGACTCGGCCTTGCTCCACTCGACGGCCGTCGCGGCCGCCTGCGCGAAGATCTTGCCCTTGCCCGAGGCGGTCGCCTTCTGCTCGGCGCCGATGTAGACCTTCTCGAACACCCGCGGCACGCCCAGCATGAACGTGGGGCGGAAGGAGGCCAGGTCGGGCGCGACGTTCTTCATGTTGGGCGTGTGCGCCAGGATCGCGCCCGCCTCGATCACCGCGACCTGGATGAGCCGGGCGAAGATGTGCGCCAGCGGCAGGAACAGCAGCGCGGACGGGTCGGGGATGGTGAACAGCCGCTCGGCCGGGCCGTGGATGGCGTTGCGCGCGGTGAACAGCAGGTTGTCGTGGGTGATCCGGCAGCCCTTGGGACGCCCCGTGGTGCCGGAGGTGTAGACGATCGAGGCAAGGTCGGCTCCGCCGACCTTGGAGCGGCGCTCCTCGGCGTCGGTCGCGGAGACGTCCTGCGCGTCGAGGGCGTCCTCGACGCCCCAGACCAGTTTGAGGTCGGGCGCGGCCTCACTGATCGCCGCCAGGTGCGGGTCGAGTTCGTAGAAGGCGGCCTTGGCGCCGCTGTCGGACAGGATCCACCTGACCTGCTCGACCGAGGACGTCTCGTAGATCGGCACCGTGACCGCTCCGACCGACCAGATGGCGTAGTCGATCAGCGTCCACTCGTAGCGGGTGCGCGACATCAGCGCGACGCGGTCGCCGTGCTCGATCCCCGCCGCCACCAGGCCCCTGGCCAGCGCCACCACCTGGTCGCGGAACTCGCCCGCGGTGACGGCGGACCACGCCCCCTCCGCCTGGCGCCGCATGATCACGGAGCCGGGCTCCTGCTCGCCGCGGCGGAACACGGTGTCGCTCAGGCTCGCCGAGGCGGGCACATCCACCAGCACGGGGACGCTGTACTCGCGCACGCTGCTCACTCCTCGTCGGGGGACGTCCTTCCCGAATCACACTCTAGTGGCCGCCCGCTCGTAGGATTTCCGCATGCGGGTCCATGTCGTGAGCGATGTCCACGGGAGGGCCGACGCGCTCGCGCGTGCGGGCGACGGCGCGGACGCGCTGATCTGTCTGGGCGATCTGATCCTGTTCATCGACTACGAGGACAACGCCCAGGGCATCTTCGCCGACCTGTTCGGCGCCGCCAAGGCCGAGGAGTTCATCGCGCTGCGCACGGCCAAGCGGTTCGACGAGGCCAGGGCCATGTCCGCCGCGCTGTGGGCGACCCTGGACGGCGATCCGCGCGACCACATCGAGCGCAACGTCAGGAAGCAGTACCAGGCGCTGTTCGAGGCGATGCCCGAGCCCGCCTACCTCACCTACGGCAACGTGGACGTGCCGCGCCTGTGGGCGGACTACACCAAGGACGGCCACCACGTGCTCGACGGCCAGACGGCCGAGATCGGGGGATGGCGCTTCGGGTTCGTCGGCGGCGGGCTCAGGACCCCGTACCGCACGCCGTACGAGATCAGTGACGAGGAGTTCGCGGCGAAGGTGGCCGCGGTCGGCGAGGTGGACGTGCTGTGCTGCCACATCCCGCCGGCGGTGCCCGAACTGCTGTACGACACGGTGGCCAGGCGCTTCGAGCGGGGCAGCGAGGCGACGCTGCAGGCGATCAGGGAGACCCAGCCGCGCTACGCCCTGTTCGGGCACGTGCACCAGCCGCTCTACCAGCGCACCCGCATCGGCAGGACCGAATGCGTGAACGTTGGTCATTTCCGTGGAAAGGGCGTCCCGTACATCCTCGAATGGTGACCCGAACGGTAACGTGGTCGCATGGCTGATCGCACCAGTTCGAGCATCACGATCGACGCCGACCGCGCCAGCGTGATGGCGGTCATCGCGGACTTCCCCGCGTACCCCGAGTGGGCCGGGCAGGTGAAGAGCGCCGAGGTCCTGACCACCGACGAGCAGGGCCGGCCGGCCAACGTCAGGTTCGTCCTGGACGCCGGGGTGATCAGCGACACCTACACCCTGAGCTACCACTGGGACGACGACCAGCAGGTCACCTGGCAGGTGGTCGAGCCCGGCAAGATGATCGCCGAGCTCGCCGGCAGCTACACCCTCAACGGGAGCACCGAGGTGACCTACGAGCTCGCCGTCGACCTCAAGGTACCGATGATCGGCATGATCAAGCGCAAGGCCGAGAAGGTCATCGTCGACACCGCGCTCAAGGGGCTGAAGAAGAGGGTCGAACGCCGGTGAGGGTCCTGCTCTTCACGGGCAAGGGCGGCGTCGGGAAGACCACCGTCGCGGCCGCCACCGCCACGCTCGCGGCCAGGCGCGGACTGAAGACGCTGATCGTCTCCACCGACACCGCGCACTCGCTGGCCGACGCGCTCGGCGTCGAGCCCGGCGAGGTCGCGCCCGGCCTGCACCTGCACCAGGTCGACACGCAGAAGTCGCTGGAGCGCCACTGGGGCGAGCTGCAGGACTACGCCCGCGGCCTGCTGACGGAGCTGGGCCTGGACCAGGTCACCTCCGAGGAGATCACGGTGCTGCCCGGCGCCGAGGAGGTCATCGCCCTGCTCGAGCTGCGCGAGCACGCCCAGGAAGGCCGCTGGGACGTCATCGTCGTCGACTGCGCGCCCACCGCGGAGACGCTGCGGCTGCTGGCCCTGCCGGAGGCGCTCGACTGGCACGTCACCCGCCTCCTGCCGGTCGGCCGCAAGATCATGAAGATCGTCTCGCCGCTGATGAAGACGGTCGCGCGCGTCAGCGCCCCCGGCGAGGAGGTGATGAGCGCGGGCGAGCGCTTCCACCGCGGCCTGATGGAGGTGCGCGAGCTGCTCACCGGTGAGCACGCCTCCGTCCGCCTCGTGCTCACCCCCGAGTCGGTGGTGCTCGCCGAGGCCAGGCGCACGCTCACCTCGCTCAACCTGTACGGCTACCGCGTCGACGCGGTCGTGGCCAACCGGGTCTTCCCGGCCGGCGGCGCCGACGAGTGGCGCGCGCAGTGGGTGGCCGCCCAGTCCAGGCTGCTGACCGAGGCCGAGGAGTCCTTCGCGCCGCTGCCCGTCCACGTCGTGCCCTACCTGCCCGCGGAGCCGGTGGGCGTGAACACGCTGGCGAAGGTGGGGCAGGAGCTGTACGGCGACACCGACCCGTTCGCCAACCCCGACGTCGAGCCGCCGCTGCGGCTGTCGGCCGACGAGCTGACCCTGGCCCTGCCGGGCGCCGACCGCGACGAGGTTGATCTGGCGCGCAAGGGGGACGAGCTGATCGTGACGGCCGGGCCGTACCGCAGGATCCTGGCCTTGCCCGCGGCGCTGGCCCGCAGGAAGATCAGCGGGGCGGCGCTCCGCGACGGCTTCCTGCGGGTACGGTTCGTGTCAGGAGGGCCTGATGACTGACAACAGCAACGAGCGGGATCCGATCGGGACCGTGGCGGAAGAGGCGCGCAAACTCTTCGACACGATCCAGGGCAAGGCCACGCGCCACGTCGGCAAGACCGTGATCAACACCGTCACCGGAGGCGGCGGCGGGCATAAAGAACGCGACGTGTGGGAAGAGGCGGTTTCCGAGCCCGAGCACGAGGAGTACATCTGCCGCGCCTGCCCGGTCTGCCGGGCGATCGCGGCGCAGCGCGAGTCCGGCTCCGACGTGGCCGGGCATCTGGTCGCCGCGGGCGGTGAGCTGTTCGCCGCGGTCCGCGGCGCGCTGGACGCGCTGAGCAGGCCGGCCCCCCGCAGGCCGCGCGACGACCAGAGTCGCGACAACGTCGAACACATCGACCTGGGATAAGGGGTAGGCGGGGCAATGCTCACGATCGGAGTGGACATCGGCGGCACCAAGGTCGCCGCGGGCGTGGTCGACGAGGACGGCAAGATCCTCCAGGAGACGCTGCGGCCGACCGCGGCCGACCGGCCCGACGTGGTCGCCGAGACCGTCGCGGACGTGGTCCGCGAGCTGTCGGCCGGCAGGGACGTCGAGGCCGTCGGCGTCGGCGCCGCCGGATTCATCGACGAGACCCGATCGATCGTGCGCTTCGCCCCGAACCTTGCCTGGCGCGAGGAGCCGCTGCAGAAGAAGATCAGCGGTCTGGTCGGCCTGCCCGTCGTGGTGGAGAACGACGCCAACGCGATGGCCTGGGGCGAGACCAGGTTCGGCGCGGGCCGCGGCCAGACGCACGTCATCTGCATCACCGTCGGCACCGGCATCGGCGGCGGCCTGGTCTTCGACGGCAAGCTGTTCCGCGGGCGCTGGGGGATGGCCGCCGAGCTCGGCCACATGCAGGTCGTGCCCGACGGGCGGCCCTGCGGCTGCGGCAACAACGGTTGCTGGGAGCAGTACGCCAGCGGCAACGCGCTCGTGCACGACGCCCGCTACCTGGCCGACGTGCAGCCGCATCGCGCCAGGATCCTGCTGGGGGTGGCCGAGGGCAAGATCGAGGGCGAGCAGGTGACCGAGGCCGCCCGCAAGGGCGACGAGGCCTCGCTCAGGGCCTTCGCCAACATCGCCGACTGGCTCGGCCAGGGCATGGCCGACCTGGCCGCCGTCCTCGACCCCGGCTGCTTCATCATCGGCGGCGGCGTCTCCAGGGCCGCCGACCTGTTCATCGACCGCGCCCGCGAGACGTTCGCCGCGCGCCTGACCGGCCGCGGCCACCGCCCCGTCGCCGAGGTCCGGCTGGCCGAGCTGGGCCCGTGGGCGGGCGTGGCCGGCGCCGCGGACCTGGCCAGGCAGCGCTGACGGGATTACATTCCGTCCGTGACGGTCCTGCGGATCGGTACCTACAACGTGCGCAGCATGCAGGACAGCGTGCCCGCGCTCGTGCGTGTCATCACCGCCATGCGGCCCGACGTGCTGTGCGTGCAGGAGGCGCCGCGCTTCTTCAACTGGCGCGGCAAACGCACCGAGCTGGCCCAGGCCTGCGGCATGACGGTGGCCGCGGGCGGCCGCCTGGGCGGCGTCGCCGTCTACGCGGGCCCGCGCGCCCGCGTGGTGTACGCCGAGAACCGCGTGCTGAAGGTCTTCATCGGGCTCGAGGTCCGCGGCATGGCGCTGGCCGTGCTGGAGATCGACGGAGTACGGCTGGCCGTCGGCGCCATCCATCTGGACCTCGACGCCCCCGCCCGGCTCTACCACGTCAACGAGGCGATGGCCCAGCTCGACAGAGTCGCGCAGGCCCAGGGCGCCATCCCGGTGATCGCCGGTGACCTCAACGAGCAGGACCACGAGCCCGCCTGGCGCTGCCTGGCGGGACGCCTGTCCGACTGCTACCCCGCCGCGCCCAGGGGCAACGGGCTGACCTTCACCGCCCGCCAGCCCAAGGAGCGCATCGACGCGATCTTCGCCGGGGCCGGGCTCTCCGTCGTGTCGTGCGGCGTGCCCGAGGCCGAGGCCGCCGATCTGGCCGCGGCCACGGACCACCTGCCTGTGGTCGCCGAGCTCACTGTCGCCCCCTGAGGGGCGTGGGAGGTCAGGCAAGCCGTACCATTTGCTCATGACTCGTCGCTCTCGGCGGCGTGCGCTCTCCATGACCCTCGCACTGGCTTTCGCCGTGCCGCAGGTCGATGTCGCGCAAGCCGATCCACGCCCCGTCACGGTGGAGGCGTGGCAGCACTCGACGAGCGCGCGCCTGGACTCCGACGGCTCGCTTTCCGACGTGGTCGCGCTGTCCCCGAACGACGTTTGGGCCGTGGGCCAGCAGGGCATCTGGGACCTCTGGCAGAACCGGGGCACGATCCGCCACTGGAACGGCACCTCCTGGGCCGAGGCCGCCATCCGCGACGCGACCGGCGCGGACAACCTGCGCGGGGTGACCGCCACCTCGCCCTCCGACGTGTGGGCGGTCGGCGACGGGCACGACGGCGTGCCGTACCTGGCCAACGGCGACGTGACCGGGTTCGACCGGGTCAGGCCGCAGCAGCTGCGGGTCGGCGACTGGCTGGGTGGCATCGACGCCCGGCCGGGGCGGGTGGTCGCGGTCGGCAGCCGCGAGCGCAACGGGCTCATCGTCACCGGCGAGCGCGGCGCGTGGACGGCGCAGACCACCAAGGAGAAGGGCGCGCTCTACGCCGTCTCGGGCCCGTTCGCCGTCGGCGACACCGGCAGCGCCCCGCTGATTCTGAAATATGCCGATAACGCATGGAAGTCCGTGCCGGTGCCCTCGATCCCCGGCGGTTACCTGCGCGACGTCCAGGCCGACGGCGTCAAGCGGGCGATCGCGGTGGGCGGCGTCCACCAGGCCGACGGCGGGGTCGGCCCGCTCGTGCTGATGTGGAACGGCAAGAAGTGGCAGCGCCAGAAGCTGGAGGCGGGCAACGCCCGGCTCTACGGGGTCGCGGGCGACGGCAAGGGCCGGTTCTGGATCGCCGGCTACGACCCGGCCCAGCCGGCCGAGGCGTACATGCTGCGCTGCGAGAAGGGCGCCTGCGCCACCATGCGGGGCGAGCCGGTCAAGGGCCGCAGCAGCATCCGGCTGCAGGCGGTGGCCTATGTGCCGGGCAAGGGCTCGGTCTGGGCTGTGGGCCACTCGGTCGACAGGAACGACCGCTACACCGACGTGGTGGAGTCCTTCGGTCCCAAGTCCCTGGTCCCGAAGGACTTCTGAGCGCCGCGCTCCTCAGAGGACCGCGCCGTCGTCCCAGCCCGAGTCGTTGGGCGGGCCGTCGCCCATCCGCACCACCAGCGCCACGAACCCGCCGATGAAGGCGGCCACGGCGGTGAACAGCGCCCAGCCCTCCATGTGCCACTCGGCCATCGCGGCGATCAGCAGGTAGGCGGGCCCGCCGAACAGCGCCACCCAGGCCAGCTTGGTGGGCAGGTCGAGCTTGGGCAGCGGCGGCGGGGGCGGGGGGACGTAGTGCTCCTCGTCCTCGTCGCGGGCGGCTTCGTCGTCGGGCTCGTCGTCGTCGAACTCGGGCGGCTTGACGATCCGGCGCGACGGCTCGACCGGCTCGGCCGGTACGTTCTCGCTGTCCGGCCATGGCTGGTCGGCCGAGTCGCGCTCGGCGGTGTTGTTGAAGGACGCGACGATCTGGCGCCAGACCTCGTCCTCGTCACTCTGAGGCGTCACCTACGCGCCTTCCCCCTGGAGTGCGTTCAGTCCCTCTGCAAGGGTACCGAGGCATGAGTCCTGATGAAGTCGAGGCTTCCAGCAAAGATCTTGTCGGCGTCATTGTCCAGCGTCGCAACATGATAGCTATCGGCTAGCTCCTCGATCGTGGCCTGGGGAATCTTCTGACGGATGATCGCCACGCTGGTCGGTTTGACCACGTGGTCCTCGGTGCTGTGGAAGACGAGCAGCGGCTGCGTCAGGCTCGTCAGGTCGTTCTGGACCAGCGCCCAGAGGCCCGGCAGGGAGGCGGCGGCCTTGACCGGGGTGCGCGAGTAGGCCAGCTCGGTCACGCCGGGCTTCTTGACGTCGTTGGCCACGCCGGGGACCGACTGGATGAACCACTTGATCACCGGGGCGAGCCGCAGCAGCGGCACGTCGTTGGCGATCGACGGGTTCACCACGATCACGCCCCTGATCGCCTGGCCGTGCACCTCGGCCAGGCGCAGCGCCAGGCAGCCCCCCAGCGACAGGCCCGCCACGAACACCTCCGCGCAGCGGCCCTGCAGGTCCTCGAACGCCTTCTCCACCTCGGCGTACCAGTCCTCCCAGCGGGTGTGGTTCATCTCCTGCCAGGTGGTGCCGTGGCCCGGCAGGCGTGGCAGCGACACGCTCAGGCCGTGCTCGGCCAGGTACTCACCCCACGGCCGCAACGACTGCGGAGTGCCGGTGAAGCCATGGCACAGCAGCACGCCGACTTGTCCGGCATCGTGGTGGTAGGGCTCCGCGCCTGGCATGAGCGGCATAACAGCTCCTCGGTGGGATTTCATCCCCGAATTGCCCGATCGTCGCACGATCCCTCGAGGGCTGGCTAGGAGCATCGCCTCTGGGATGCGAAGATGACTACGCTTGGGTTGATGGTCAGGGAAGAGGTGGCTGGGTGTTCTACTGGGTGGTCAAGGCCATCTTGGGGCCGTTCCTCCATCTGGTCTTCCGGCCGTGGGCCGAAGGAACGGAGAACGTCCCCCGGCAGGGTCCCGCGATCCTGGCGGGCAACCACCTGTCGTTCGCCGATCATTTCTTCGGGCCCCTCCGTCTGCCGCGCAAGGTGATCTCGCTCGGCAAGTCCGACTACTTCACCGGGCGCGGTATCAAGGGCTTTTTCACCCGGCTGTTCTTCAGCGGCGTCGGGACGGTGCCCATCGACAGATCCGGTGGCAAGGCGAGCGAGGCCGCGCTGCGCACCGGGCTGCGCGTGCTGCGTGAGGGTAACATCCTCGGCATCTACCCCGAGGGTACTCGTTCGCCCGACGGCCGCCTGTACAAGGGCAAGACCGGGGTGGCGCGGCTGGCGCTGATGTCCAGAGCTCCGGTCATCCCGTGGGCCATGGTCAACACCTACGAGATGATGCCGCCCGGACGGCCGCTGCCCAAGCTCGGCATCCGGCCGGGCGTGCGCTTCGGCAAGCCTCTCGACTTCTCCCGCTACTACGGGATGGAGGACGACCGGCTCGTCCTGCGCGCGGTCACCGACGAGATCATGTACGCGCTGATGGAGCTGTCGGAGCAGGAGTACGTCGACAAGTACGCCGCCAGCGCCAAGGTCGAGATGGAGCGCGCGGCCCGCGCCGCCAAGAAGCCCTCCGCGGACACGCAGCCCTAGCGGGCGCGCAGCGACTTCTCGGCCTTGCTCATCGCGGTGGCCATCGTCCGCAGTTCCTCGCGGGTCAGGCGGTCGATGAGGTAGGCGCGCACCACTTCCAGGTGGCCGGGCGCGACGCGCTTCAGGCAGGCCATCCCCGCGTCGGTCAGCACAGCGAGCACGCCGCGGTCGTCGCCGGGGCAGGTGGCGCGTTCCACCAGGCCGGCCTTCTCCAGCTGGGTGATCTGGTAGGTCAGCGCGCTCTTCGACACGACCACGACCCTGGCCAGCTCCGTCATCCGCAGCTGGCGCCCGGGGGCGTCGGACAGCCGTACCAGGATCTCGTACTGGGGGTGGGTAAGGCCGGCAGCGGCCTTGAGTTGCTCCTCGATGCGCCGCTCGAGCAGGTGGGAGGCGGAGAGGAACGCGCGCCAGGCGGCCATCTCCTCCTCGTCGAGCCACCGGGTATCCGTCACGAGGTCAGTGTACTTGTTGTTCAGATTTGAACTTTCCGGGGAAAGCGGCGCGGACCTGGCCGCGGAGCCAGGCGCGGCCGCCGTCGTCCTGGCCGGCCGGGCTGGTGGCACTGTCCGGGTTGCGGAAGAACGTGGGTTAGGACACGTGGGCCCGGATTTGGGCGATGTGTTCGGGAGTGGTACGGCAGCAGCCGCCGATCATGGACGCGCCCGCCTGCTGCCACTCCTTGGCCGCCTGGCCGTACTCGACGGGATCCGTCAGCCCCTCCCAGCGGTGACCGGCCGGATCCCAGGTCTCGCCCGAGTTCGGGTAGACCACGATCGGCAGGCCGCCGTGGAGCGACTCGATCAGCCCGGGGATGTGCCGGGGCGCGGTGCAGTTCGCGCCCACGGCCACCACCTGCGGGTTGCCCATGAAGAGCGCGGCCGCCTCGCGGATCGGGGTGCCGTCGTTGATGTGCTCGCCGTCGCGGCAGGAGAAGCTGATCCACGCCTTCACGTCCGGCGTCTCGTCCAGCAGCCTGGCCAGCGCGCGGGCCTCCGGGTACGACGGGATGGTCTCCACGGCCATCAGGTCGGGCTCCGCCCCCATGAGGATCTCCCAGCGGGGCCGGTGCCAGGTCACCAGGCCGTCCTCATCCAGGTCGTAGTGTCCGGTGTACTCCGCCCCGTTGGCCAGGTACGCCCCGTACGGCCCGACGGACGCCGCGACCAGCCCGGCGCCGGCCTCGTCGCGCGCCTGGGAGGCCAGCTCGACCGACAGCGCGATCAGCCGGGCCGCCTCCTCCAGTTCCAGGCCGCGCTTCTGGAATCCGGGGATCGAGGCCTGGTAGCTGGCGGTGATGGCGACGTCCGCCCCGGCCACGAAGTAGTCGGTGTGCACCCGCCTGATCAGCTCCGGGTTCTCCAGCAGCAGGCGCGCGGACCAGAGCTCGTCGCGCAGGTCCGCGCCGAGCGTCTCCAGATGGGTGGACAGGCCGCCGTCCAGGACGAGAGTGCTCACCCGTCCAGAGTAGGGTCCCTGGGGCACCAGGCCGAACAAGCGGTCATCTCATTCCCTTGAGTGGACAAAGATTAGTTATTCGTAGCGCAATCCGATCTGTCGGACGAGGTCCACGAAGGCGGATCCGGCATCGGGGGCGAACGCACCGGGAGTGTAGACCACCTCACGCAGCTCGCCGGTGAACCGGAACGGGCCGTGGCGCTCGAAGACCTCCCACGACACCGGCGAGCGCCGGTCCACGCCGACGTCGATGCCCTCCATCGGGCAGAACGCCGCCAGCATCGGCAGCCCGGCCAGCTCGCCCCTGGCCTGGCCGTCCACCTCGACGCGGGCCCGCCACTCCCAGTCGCCGGGCGCGGTGACCTCCAGCGTCACGGTCTCGCCCGGCGGCCCCGCGCGCAGCTCGCGCGGCACGCCGTACCCGTTCTGGACGAAGACCACCTCGCCGTCCTCGACATACAGCAGGTAACCGCCGCCCTGGCCGCCGTGCGCGACCAGCACGCCCTCGCCGGGCGCGGCGATGCAGACGGTGACGGTGAACGAGCGCCACTGGATCAGCTGGAGGGCCTGCCATCGCTCCAGCGTGTGCGCGTGCGGCGGCAGCCGTACCGGGACCGCGTCCTGCTGCCAGGGCGGGCGCAGCAGGTAGCGCAGGCGTGAGCCCTCGTCCAGCGGATAGACCTGGTTGGCCAGGGCCGCCGCTTGCCAAGCCCCGGCCAGCTCGTTGACCACCTCGGGGTGGCGGCCGGCCACGTCGTCGAGCTGGGTGCGGTCGGTCGGGCGGTGGTACAGCTCCCACTCGTGCTCGCCGAACGGGGTCAGCGGCGCGTGCCGCGTCACGATCTCCCACTCGCCGCGCACGTACCCGCGGTGTCCCTGCAGCTCGGAGTACTGCCCCCGCGGCTGCCTGTCCCCGTCGAGCGACGTCCCCTCGCGCGGCGGGCCCTCGGGCGCCTCGACGCCGGTGAGCCGCATCAGGGTGGGGAAGACGTCCGTCACGTACGCCCAGTCGTGCCGCTTCTCGCCGCGCGGCCCGCCCGGCCACGACATGAGCAGCGGTACGGCGTGCCCTCCCGCGTGCGTGTTCCGCTTGTAGAGGCGGAAGGGGGTGTTGGAGGCCATCGCCCACCCGCGCGGGTAGTGCGCCAGCGTGCGCGGGCCGCCGATGAGGCCGAGGCGGGCCAGGTCCGCCTCGGGATCCTCGCGGTCGTGGCGGCTGTTGGACGACAACAGGGTCCGCAGGTACTGGGTGGTGCCGTGCTCCTCGCCCTCCCTGGACGCCCCGTTGTCGGAGGTGAACACGAACACGGTGTCGTCCAGCCGTCCGAGGTCGGCCAGCGTCTGGCGGAGCGTGCCGACGCTGCGGTCGATGCTCGCGATCATGGCGGCGTAGACCTCCATGTAGCGGGCGAAGACCCGCCGCTGCGCGTCGGTCAGCTCGTCCCATGGGGGCACGTCGTCGCCGGGTTCGTGGTTGCGCGGGGCCAGGCGGGTGCCCTCGGGGAGGATGCCGAGTTCCCGCTGCCTGTCGAAGCGGCGCTGCCGTACGACATCCCATCCGTCACGATATTTGCCACGAAAGCGCAAAATCTCGTCCGGGGGAGCTTGGAGTGGCGCGTGGGCGGCGCCGTGCGCCAGATACAGGAAGAACGGCCGGTCGCCGAGGGAGGCCTGGGTGACCATGTCCACGGCCTCGCGGGTGAGGTCGTCGGCCAGGTAGTAGCCGTCGGGGTAGCGGTCCACCTCGACCGCGGAGTTGTCCCTGATGAGCCGGTGTGGGTGGTGATGGTTGGTGAACGCCTCCAGGAACCCGTAGAAGCGTTCGAAGCCCCGCTGTAACGGCCAGGCGTGTCGCGGCCCCGCGTCGGACATGTCGGAGTCCTTGGTGAGGTGCCATTTGCCCACGGCCATCGTCTGCCACCCGGCCGCGCTGAACACCTCCGCCAGCGTCGGCGCCCGGGCCGAGATCTCGCCCGCGTACCCAGGGAATCCGGGATCGGAGTTGGCCACGTGCCCGACGCCCGCCAGGTGCGCGTTGACGCCGGTCAGCAGCGCGGCCCTGGTCGGCGAGCACATCGGCGTGACGTGGAAGTCGGTCCACTGGACGCCGTCGCGCGCCAGCGCGTCCAGGTGCGGAGTCGGGATCTCGGAGCCGTAGCACCCCAGGTCCGCGAAACCCACGTCGTCGACCAGCACGATCACGACGTTCGGCCCCCGCGGCGCGGGCCGCCCGGGCCACCAGGACTCCGACCCCGCGAACGTCCTGCCGACCCGCCCGCCGAACCCCTCGTAGGCGCTCACCCGGTCAGCCCGGGATTCAGTCCGGCGCCCATGATCAGCACAGTCGTGGCCATGGGGCCGATTGTTTCCGACGGGCTTGATCGCCGCCTAGACCCAACCCCATGGCCACGCCGGGCTCAGCGCTGTGCCTGGAACATCCAGTGCTGCTTGTCGATGTCCTGCGCGACCGCGATCAGCAGGTCCTGCGAGACCGGGTCGGGTTCGGCCGTGACGTCCACGCGCTCGCGCATCCGCTTGGCCACCGCCTCCAGCACGTCCGTGAACGTGGCGACCACCTTGCCGTCCTCGATCCACGTGGCGTCCGGCTGCGTGATCTTCGTGGACCTGGCGATGGTGGCCGACCGGCCGTCCGGGTTGACGCCGAGCGCGACGGCGCGTTCCGCGATCGTGTCGGCGTGCTCGCGCACCACCGCGACGAGCTCGTCGAGCTGCAGGTGCAGCGGGCGGAAGTGCGGTCCCACGACGTTCCAGTGGGCCTGCTTGGCGACCAGGGACAGGTCGATGAGATCTACCAGTGCACCCTGCAGGGCTTCCGCGACGGTGTCCTTGGCGGCGCCCGAGAGCGGGCCGGTGATCGTAGCCATGGATGTACCTCCCCGTTGGTTTCATCACTCCCTAGGGACAACAAGGCGCCGCGGGGGCTTCTTCCATTGACACTGTAATAGTGACAGTGTCATTGTGAGGGTATGAGCGAGACCTGGACCATCGGCGAGCTGGCGGAGCGGGCGGCGGACGAGCTGCGCGCGCACACCCAGCCGGTCAACGGCCGGGTCCGCGACGTGCCCGGCGAGCGCCTCATCCGCTGGTACACCACGATCGGCCTGGTCGACCCGCCGCTGACCAGGCGCGGCAGGATCGCCCAGTACGGCAGGCGGCACCTGCTCCAGCTCGTGGCCGTCAAGCGGCTCCAGGCGGCCGGCCGTTCGATCGCCGAGATCCAGGCGGCCCTCGCCGGTGCCACCGACGCGATGCTCCAGGAGATCGCCGCCCCGAAGGAGGGGCTGCCCGCAGAGACCGAGATCCTGCCGCCTCCCGGACCGGCAGGAGCGGCCGCAGGGGAGGATGCCGAGCCCGTGGCCGGGAGCCGGGCACGGTTCTGGGCGATGTCCGGTGCCCCCGATACCCGGGTAGGCGGGCGGGAGCGGGCGCGACGTACGGAGAAGGGGCTGGTGTGGGGGTTGAAGGTGGCCGACGGGGTCACCGTGATGGTGGACGGCGGGGGCCGGATGCCGTCGGAGGAAGACGTCCAGGCGGTGCTCGCCGCGGCGGGACCGCTGCTCGCGGTGCTCGAAGAGAGGAAGCTCGCATGAAGATCACCTCGCTCGAACCGAGCCGGTGCGTGCCGGTGCCCGACGCGGGGTTCGGGGCCCTGCGCACCGAGCGGGGCAACCTGCCGCTCGAGAGCGTCGACGTAAAGGCCGATATTTCGGGACTTGTGGCTGGGGTCGAGGTGACCCAGGGCTTCAGAAACCCGTTCGATGTGACGCTGGAGGCCACCTACGTCTTCCCGCTCCCCGACAGGGCGGCCGTGACGGGGTTCCGCATGGAGGCCGACGACCGGGTGATCGAGGGCGTGCTGAAGGAGCGCGGCCAGGCCAGGGCCGACTACGACCAGGCGCTGCGCGAGGGCAGGCGGGCCGCGATCGCCGAGGAGGACAGGCCCGACGTGTTCACGATCCGCGTCGGCAACCTGGTCCCCGGCGAGAAGGTGCTGGTACGGCTGACGCTGAGCCAGCCGCTACCGTACGAGGACGGAGCGGCCACCTTCCGCTTCCCGCTGGTCGTGGCGCCGCGCTACATCCCCGGCACGCCCGTGGACGGGCCACCGGCGGGCGACGGCGTGGCGCCGGACACCGACGCCGTCCCCGACGCCTCCCGGATCACGCCCCCGGTGCTGCTGCCCGGTTTCCCGAACCCGGTGGCCCTGTCGCTGCGGGCCACCGTCGACGCCGCCGGGCTGGACCTGCGCGAGCTGGCCTCCAGCCTGCACGTCGTCGAGGAGGAGGGGAACACGGTCAGCCTCCGCCCCGGCGAGCGGCTGGACCGCGACTTCATCCTGCGGCTGGCCTTCGAGGCCTCCACGGCGCTGCAGCTCACCGAGGAAGGCGCGTTCGCGCTCACCGTGATGCCGCCCGCGCTCGAGACGCCGCGCCCGCCCCGCGACCTGGTGCTCCTGCTGGACCGCTCGGGCAGCATGAGCGGATGGAAGATGGTGGCCGCCCGCCGCGCCGCCGCCCGCATCGTCGACACGCTGACCGCCCAGGACCGCTTCGCGGTGCTGACCTTCGACTCCGAGGTCGAGCGGGCCTTCGAGGGGCTGGCCGAGGCCTCCGACCGCAACCGCTACCGCGCCGTTGAGCACCTGGCCAGGGTGGACGCCCGCGGCGGCACCGAACTGCTCGACCCGATGCTGCAGGCCATCGCCCTGCTCGGCGACGGCGGCTCGGCCCGCGAGCGGGTGCTCGTGCTGGTCACCGACGGCCAGGTCGGCAACGAGGATCAGATCCTGGAGCGGACCGGCGGCGCGCTGTCGGCCATGCGCGTGCACGTCGTCGGCATCGACCGCGCCGTCAACGCCGGCTTCCTCGGCCGGCTCGCCGGGCTCGGCGCCGGCCGGTGCGAGCTGGTCGAGTCCGAGGACAGGCTCGACGCCGCCATGGAGCAGATCCACCGCCGCATCGGCGCCCCGCTGGTCACCGACCTGTCGCTCAAGGGCCTGGACGCCACCGACGTCACCCATCTGGGCTCCATCTTCCCCGGCGTCCCGCTGCGCGTGTACGGCAGAAGCCGCGGCGGCGAGGCGGTGACCGTGCACGGCCTGGCCGCCGGTACGCCGTGGGAGCAGCACGTCACGGGCACCGTCGTCGACAACCCGGCGCTGCCCGCGCTGTGGGCCCGCGCGCGCCTGCGCGAGCTGGAGGACCGCTACGCGATGGGCGAGCACACGCTCGAGGCCGAGATCGTCAGGATCTCGCTGGAGTACGGCGTGCTGTGCCGCTTCACCGCCTATGTGGCAATCGACACCCGTCAGGTGGCCGACGGGGCGCCCGAGCACCGGGTGATCCAGCCGGTCGAGCCGCCCAGCGGGTGGGAGATGCCGTCAGGACCGCCCATGATGCCGCGTGCCTTCGCCGCGGCCATGGCGCCGCCGGCCGCCGCTCCCCGGATGGCCGTCTTCGCGGACGAGATCGACGCGCCCGACTTCCTCGGCAGCGAGGGCTCCAGGGGCGGCGGTTCGGCCGGCGGGATCGTCCCTCCGCGCCCCGCCCGCGGGTTCGGCCGTCCCGGACGTGCCCAGGTCACGCGCGGGCTGGACGCGGTGGTGCCGCAGCTGCGGGCCGAGCTCGAACGGCTGCGCTCGGTCGCGGCGGCCGGGCTCGCGGTGTACCTGGTCGACCTGGGTTCGCGCCTGGAGGCGCTGGCCAGTTACCTGGGCGGCCATGCCGAGCTCCAGGCGCTGGCAAGGGAGCTCCAGACGGCCGAACTGCCCTTCGCCGACGTGCCCGGGTTGCGGGCTCGCGCCGTCGAGGTGCTCACGGCGCTGGCCGGAGGAGGCCAGGAGCCACGGCGCGCCTTCTGGAAGCGCGCCTGATCACCGGCGGGATCCAGGTCTCCTGGATCCCGCACGGCTAGCCCGCCTGTGCGCGGCCGGTGTTCCAGGCCCAGGCGGCGATGGCGACGCGGTTGCGGGCGCCGAGCTTGCGCTGGATGCTCGCGATGTGGTTCTTGACCGTGCCGGCTGACAGGAACAACTCCTCGGCGATCTCGGCGTTCGTCCTGGCCTGCGCCACCAGGCGGGCCACGTCCTCCTCGCGGTCCGTCAGCCCAGGATCCGCCGGGGCCTCGGCCTCCGGCGCCGCCGCCCGGCGCAGCAGACCCACCGTCAGCTGCGGGCTGATCAGCACGTCGCCGCTCATCGCCGCCCGCACCGCCTCCACCAGCAGCGCCGGCCCCGACCGCTTGAGCACGAACCCGGCCGCGCCGTGCCGCAGCGCCGCCCGCACGTACTCCTCCTGGCCGAACGTGGTGACCATCACCACCCGGATGTCCGTGCCCGACAGCGCCTCGGCCACCTCGATGCCGTCGGCGCGCGGCATCCGGATGTCGGCCAGCACCACGTCGGGCCGCACCCGTTTCGCCATCTCGATGGCGGTCCTGCCGTCGGCGGCCTCGGCCACGACCGTCATGTCGGGCTGGGCGTCCAGGATCAGCCGGAAGGCGCTGCGGATGCCTTCCTGGTCGTCGGCGATGAGGATGCGGGCGGGCATGCGGCTCATCGTGGCAGAGGAAGGCGAGCCCGCAGCGACCACCCTCCCCGTCGCACGGCTTCCGCCGTCAACTCGCCGCCCACCGCCTCGACCTGCTCGGCCAGCCCTTTCAGCCCGAGCCCGCCCCTGCCGCTCGTGGACTCCTCGACACCGTCGTTGTCCACTTCGACCACCACCGTGCCGTCCTCCGGCCGCACCGTGACGTCGACGCGGGTGGCTTCGGGGGCGTGGCGGCGGACGTTGGTCAGGGCCTCGACCACGATCCGGTACGCCAGGGTGTCCGCTTCCGCCGGGAGACGGATCTCGCCGACGCTCAGCCGTACCTTGGCCTGGCTCGACCCCTCGAACCTCTCCGCGAGCTCGTCCAGCCCGGCGAGCCCCCGCGGACCGCCGCTCTGGCGCGTCGTGTCGGGTGGGGCGTCGTGCAGCTCGAGGACCGTCCTGTCGAGGGTGGCCATCGCCCGCAGGCCCGCCTCCTCCACGCGCCGCAACGCCCGCAGCGCCTGCTCCGGATCGCTCGTGCCCGCGATCTGCCCGGCCTGCGCCTGGGCCAGCATCTCGCTGACGTCGTGGGCCACGAAGTCGTGCAGGTCCCTGGCCAGGTGCAACCGCTGCGCCGCCCGGGCCGCGGCCACCGCCCTGGCCCGTCCCGTCTCCAGCGAACGCAGGTAGACCGCCGCGCCCGTCGCCGCCGCCGCGCCCAACGACCAGAACGCGCACGCGCCCACCGCCTCCAGCGGCGACTGGGGCGCGAAGTACCGCAGCAGCCACGTGCTCGCCGCGATCCCGCTGACCACGCAGGCCGGTACGGCACGCCGTACCGGAGCCCAGCGGGCCGTCACCCCGGTCAGGGCGATCAGCGCCACGCTCTCGGCCAGCGCCCACGCGTCCTCACCCGCGGCCGGCAGCAGCCCGCCCAGCATGGCCGCGGTGACGGCCAGCGACACCGCCCCCGCGACGGCCGCCACCACCGGCAGGCTCGCCCGGCTCCGCGGCCACCCTCCGGCCCACCACACCAGCCCGGCGGCCGCCACCCAGAACCCCGGTGCCACCGCCGCCCCCGCCGCAGCGACGGCGACGGCGACGATCAGGGCGATGCGCTGTCTCACGCCAGCCACCCTAAGGGTGCAGAACGGCACGGGTACCCTCCGCCTCCGCGGCACATCCCTGCACTTCGGCACCTGTTCCGCGGGTGCGCCCGAACGCGAGGCTCGACCCATGAACACAGCACGACTGGCAGCCGCCTGGGCGATCGTGTACGGCGGCCTCGGCATCGCCTGGGCACTCGGCATGCCCGGCTTCCCCTGGGGCCGCACCGACCCCGACCCCGACGGCGCCCTGTCCATCCTCGCGGGCCTGACCCCCGACCCCGGCGGCTGGTGGATCGCCGCCACCTGTGCCCTGACCGCCGCCATCGCCCTGGCCCTCCCCACCCGCACGTCCTCCATCACGCCCGTGGGGCCGGTCAGGCGGGTGGCCACCGGGATGGCGTGGGTGCTGGCCGCGTTTCTGATCGTGGTGGTGCCCGACTCGCGGCTGATGATGGGCGCCGCCTACACGCCGATGTTCGTGTTCGTGGCCCCGTTCCTGGACGGGCCGTGGGGTGCGATCACGCTGGCCGACCTGTGGCCGTGGCCGGTCCTCAACCAGCTCCTCTGCGTCCTGGGCGGAATCCTGCTCGCCGCCGCGGCCCTGCGCGGCGGCCGCCAGACCCGCGGTCGCTGGACCACCCCGAGCTCGGCCGCCCACTGGGGCCGCTGGGCCGTCACGATCGCAGTGGCCACGCCCGTGCTGTACTGCGCCACCCGCTGGTCCTGGGCGCTGGGCATCCCGCTCGGCGTCAGCAGGGACTTCCTGGAGCAGTCGGCCAAGGAATCGCCCGGCATCTGGATGGCCGGCGCCTACCTGGCCTCGTTCGGCGCCCTGGGCGGTCTGCTCACGCTCGGGCTCACCCAGCGCTGGGGCGAGATCTTCCCCCGCTGGATCCCCGGCCTGCGAGGCAGGCGAGTCCCACCCCTGCTCGCCATCATTCCCGCCGGCTTCGTCTCCGTCATCATCACCGTCGCCGGCCTCACCTACGTCCGCCTCGCTCTCTCAGGCAGGTGGTCCTGGGACTCCTGGGGCGCCTGGTTCCCCGAGTGCTTCTGGCCCATCTGGGGTGCAGCTCTCGCCGCCGCCGCCCTCGCCTACCACCTCCGCCGCCGCGCCTGACAACACGGCCCACGCACCCTGCAAGATTGCGGTGTTCCCGGATGCTGGGGTCCCGGGTGCGCTGGCACGGTAGATCCAGTCCACTCAGCGCCGAGGGCCGGAGGCCGACGATGCCGATTCCGCGGATCTTGTTCGCCTTACCGTTGCTGGCCGCGGGGTTGTTCATGCCCGCACTCGGCGCCGAGCCGGCCAAGCCGCCGTCCGGCGTGCTCGGCATGGAGCACGAGGAGTTCTCCAGCAAGGTCGTCACCGTACGCCAGGGCGGGCGCCTGACCATGGCCAACAGCTCTCGATGGGTGCACATCATCGGCGCCGGGCGCGACGGGCACGTCGTCGACGCCAAGGGCGTGCCGATGACGGGGCTGAAGCTCATGGAGACCGACGACGTGGCCAGCACCGGGACGTGGACGACGCCCGGCACCTTCTACCTCACCTGCTCGGTGCATCCCGAGATGACGGTCAAGGTGATCGTCACGCCCTGTGGCTGCTGCTCCGCCGGATCGTGCGCATAGGCCACCGGTACGGCCGGCCGTACCGGTTCCACCTACGAGTGCTCCGAGGGGAGGTAGCCATGTCCGCTCTCATCGCCAGCGTCAAGCACGCTCGCTACGTGATGGGTTCGCTCAGTGCCGTGCTGTTCGCCGGCACCGTCGGCGAGGCCTTCTAGGCACGAAGACCGGGGGCCGGCCCCACGCCCGCCCCCGGTCGCACACCGTCCGCGGAAGGTTTGTCGGGGCGTAGGGGAAGGGAGGAAGAGCGATGTTCGAGACCGGGGTCAGGCAGTTCCGGATGGCGATGGGGATGGTGTGGGGGCGGCGGTTCAAACCGCACGTCATCGCGCGCCTGGTCGACGACGCGCTGGCCACGCTGGCCGAGTTCGGCGAGCCGGGCGCCGACGTGCGCCAGCTCATCGAGGGCCCGCTGAACGACCGGGAGGCGCGCCGCCACATGGCCACGCAGGGCGTCAGGCGCACGGCGACCCGGCTGGCCGAGCTGTCGCCTTTCTACGCCAGGCGCCTGGAGGGGATCCGGACGCGGGAGCTGGACGCCGAGGATCTGGGCGGGATCCCGGTGACGGTCAAGGCGGACCTGGTGGCCCGCCCGGCGGAGTTCCTGTGCGAGGGCGTCACGCCACACCTGTCGACCAGGACGACCGGCACGACGGGGAAGCCGGCGGAGATCTGGCTGTCGCGCTACGAGATGGAGCTGTGGCCCGCCATGGGCGCGCTGTCGGCGGTGCTGTCCGACCAGTTGCGGCCGGGCGACGTGATGCAGGTCAACCTGAGCTCCCGGGCGACCGCGGCCGTCCAGCTGGACGTGGCCGGTTGCAGGCTGGCGGGCGCGGGATGCCGCGTGCTCGGCGTCGTGCCGGTGGACGAGGCGCTTGACGCGCTGGCGGACCGGGTGACGCTGTGGACGGCCAGCCCGAGCTACCTGGCCGAGATGGTGGTCGCCGCCCGGCGGCGCGGGATGGGCCCGGACGACTTCCGGCTGCGCGGCGTGTTCTCCGGCGGGGAGGTGCTGTCGTCGAGCGTGGCGGCAGCCGTACGGGAGACGTTCGGAGTAGGCGAGATCCACGACAACTACGGCCTGACCGAGGCGATCCCGGTCACGGCCCGCACCTGCTCGCAGGGGCACCTGCACCACGACATCATCACCGGCCTGGTGGAGTACCTGGACCTGGAGACCGGCGAGCCCGCCGGACCGGGCGCGCTGGCGACCCTGGTGGTCACCCCGTTCTTCCCCTACCGCGACTGCATGCCGGTCTTCCGCTACGACACCCGCGACCTGGTCAGGACCCTCCCCGACCAGGACCTCACCTGCGAGCGGGCGGGGCTGCCCGCCACGAGCCCGATCCTGGGCAAGGCCGACAGGCTCCTGCGCGCGGGCGGCGAGGTGGTGACGCCCAGGGAGCTGGTCGAGGCGGTGGAGGCGCTGCCCACCAGACCGTGGCCGGCCCGGTTCCGGGCGGAGGAGACGGACCAGGGAATCCGGCTCACGCTCCCTGAGTCGGCCGTGGCCGGCTTCGGGGTGGAGGCCGCGAAGAGACAGCTGAACGCCGACATCGTCGTGGTGCCCGACGAGGAGGCCACCACGCTGCGGCTGCTGCGCAGCGACCTGCACGAGACCACGTTCGCCGGAGTCTGAGCTGGAGCCGGAGCCTGACATGACCCTGTTCCCGACGTTCTTCCAGCTGTCGGTCAGCCTCATCGGCGTGACCGCGACGAGCCTGTGCGCGCTGACGTACCTGCGCCGCGTCCGCCTGGAGCGCCCGCCCATCGGCGTGTTCAACGGGCGCGACATCATGATCCTGGTGGTGATCCTGGCCACGCTCCCGCTGGTCTACCTGGCGCTGCCCCGCTGGGCCGTCACCGGCGTGCTCATGGTCACCTTCACCGGGGCGCTGTCCATCGGCTACCGCCCGCTGCTCGCCCCGGCCCGCCTGTGGCTGGGCGTCGGCACGCTGATCGGGCTCAACCTGTATCTGGGGCAGAACGCGCTGGGCACGGTGTTCGGCTGGCAGCTGTTCTGGGCGGAGGGCGACGTCATCATGCTGCTCACCGCCGTCGCCGTGGCCAACCTGTACGTGCAGGGCGGCATGCGGCTGCGCCACGTGGCCTGGTTCGCGCTGGTGCTGGCCGCCTACGACGTCGTCTTCACCGCGGTGTTCCCGCTGACCAACGCGCTGGTCGAGGACTTCCTCGGCTTCCCGCTCGACCCGTCCATGGGCATGCGCATCGGCACCTACAACGCCGCGCTCGGGCTCGGCGACCTGCTCATCTACTCGCTGTTCCTGATCGCCTCCTACAAGGCGTACGGCTGGCGGGGCGGCCGCGTGGCGGCGGCGGTGATCCTGCTGTTCGGTTCCGTGGCGCCGGCGCTGGCGCCGCTGGTCATCAACTTCGTCGACGCCAGGGCCGACATCGTGGTCCCCGCGCAGACCTGGTTCGGCCCGCCCGCGTTCCTGGCCTACCACTGGATGCGCCGCCGCTACGGCCGCGAGCGCACGATGCGGGAGTTCCTGGACTCACAGCAGGGCGCGCGCCAGGGCGGCGACGGGCGGGCGGATGGCCAGGAGTTGCCGCAGGGAGTCCTCGTCGGCCAGTGAGGCGTCGGCCAGCGCCCTGGCCCAGGCGTCGCCGTCGCTGTCCAGCGCGGCCTGCTCCAGCCGGTCCAGGAAGGTGACGCCTGGGTGCGCCTCGCGGGTGAGCGTGGACAGCAGGTGTGGCCAGCCGATCGTGAGCGCGGCCAGCTTGGCCACCGCCTCGCCGCTCGTCCCCTGCCGGGTGCGGTAGGTGATGAAGGAGTAGAAGCGGAACACGTTGAGGTACCGCTTGACCTCGCGCGGGTTGGTGAGCGTGATCCCGGTCAGCACCGATTCGACGGCCCTGCGGGCGTGCTCGTCGCTGTAGAGCTCGGTGAAGACGCGGTCGGCGGCTCGCTTGGCCGCCTCCGACAGCCGCCCCGGCTGGGCTGCGGGCGCGCCGACGGCGACCTGGGCGCGGCGGGCGGCCTCGTCCAGCGTCTCCATCGTCGGGTGGAAGCCGCGGATCACGTTCTCCAGCCGCGCCGCCAGGTCCTCGGGCGGCACGGCGGTCTCGGCGGGACGCCGCGGCGGAGGCGGCGTGCTCAGCAGCGTCTGGATGTAGCCGGGCAGCCGGTCACGCTCGTCTAGCAGCGGCACGCTCAGCGGCAGCTGCACGATCTTCTCCAGGAAGCGCCAGCCCAGCCGCTCGGCGGAGTCGTCCGGCCGCCAGCCCGTCAGGTCCCGGTAGGCCATCCCCACGTGCGCCGCCACCGCCTCCGGCTCCATCGCCAGCACGAACACGCAGTTGGGGAACTCCCCGGCGAGGAACAGGTTGATCGCCTCGATGACGCGGGCCACCGTGCCGGGGGAGCAGCGGTCCAGGTCGTCGACGAAGACGACCAGCGGCTGCTGCTCGCGCGCCACCAGGTCGAGCACCCGCCGCATGTCCCGCAGCACCAGGTGCAGGAACCCGGCCTGGTCCTGGTAGCCGTCGCCGTGGGGGGTGCTGATGCGCCCCAGCGGGTCCGGCTGGCGCACCAGCCAGCCGAACGCCCCGTCGGCCGACTCCGACAGGAACCGCGTCACCCGTACCACCCCGGCTCCCACCGAGGCCACCGCCCCGGTCGCGAGCACCGCGTCGGCCGTACCGCTGAGTGCCGGGATCAGCGCGGAGGCGGCGGCGCAGGCGCCGGTGAGCAGCCCGGTGACCAGCAGCCCGAGCGCCACCGGCGCGAGCCTGGTCAGCGCCAGCCAGTAGAGCCGGCGCCGCACCTCCTCCCGGTCGATGCGGGCCAGGTTGAGCTCCAGCCAGAACCGCTCGCGCTCGGCCCGCGGCAGGCGCCCGGTGACCTGGCTGATGATCTCGTGCGCGAGCCCGGCCCAGACCTGCTCGCCGCTCTGGTACATCCACGGGTTGAACCACACGGTCGGCCGCCACGACGGGTCGGCCGCGGGCTCGGGACTGTCATGCGGCGCCAGCCGCCCGCGCAGCCTGCCCAGCAGGTCCGCGTTGGTGACCAGAGATCCCGTACGGCGGGGCAGCCGCAACCCGCCTCCCGGGTCGAGCAGCGCCTGCACCATCCGCATCAGCGAGGTCTTGCCCGCCCCCCACGGCCCCTTGATGCCGATCGTCAGCGGCGGCAGCGTGTCGGGGTGACGGATGAACGCGGCGATCGCCTCGGCGTAGACGCGGTGCCCGAGCCGGTCGTCCACCGTCCACCGGTCGGAGCTGAGCCGGGTCCTGGGCGGCACCGGGCGGCCCTCGACGCCGCGGCGGCGCAAAATCGCGGACACCGTGCCCGCCTCGGCCGGGTCCAGCTGGCGCAGGCCGTACTCGCGTACGTCGGGATGGGGTGACCCGGCCAGCCCCCAGTACTCCAGCTCACCGAGCGCCGTCCCCGCCTCCCGGGGCAGCAGCGCCGCGGCCAGGTCGGCGCCCAGCGTCTCCTTGTCGGGCAGCAGCGCCGCGCGGCGCAGCAGCGTCCTGGCCGGCTCGCTCAGGTACAGGTCGTGCACCCGGGCCACCAGCTCGGCCGCGGACACGGGCACGTCACGCTCGCCCCGTTCGGCCAGCCGCCGCGCGGTGTGCGGCAGCTCACACTCCTGCGCCGCCTTCCGCCCGGTCGAGACCGGGACGTCCGCGATGTCGCCGTGGCTGAACAGCATCGCCCGCAGGTCGCAGCCCAGGTCCTCGTAGCGGCGCGCGGCCATGCCGTACAGGTCGCCGACCGTCAACGCGTCCTCGCCCGCCAGCAGGCCGTCGGCCAGCACCTCCGTCAGCGAGGGCGCCACCCCGGGACGCAGGCCCCGCGACATCGAGGCGGTGAGCGCTGCGGCGGCCACGGGCGGGTCTCCGGGCACGTTCAGCCGGGCCTGGCCGCCGCCGTCGACCACCCAGCCGAAGTCCACGACCAGCAGCAGCGCCGCCGCGCTCGACTCGCCGAGCACCCGGCCGAACTCCACGATCAGCTCGGCGAACTCACTCGGCGCCCAGGCGGGTCCCGACGGCCACCGGATCACCAGCAGCTCGCCGGGCTCGGCGCCGGCCAGGAAGTCCGGCAGCAGCGGCGGGTCGGCCTCCTCGGTACGCACTTCGAATCCCGACACCCGCAACGCGTGGGCGAAGCGTCGCGGGGCAGGAGTGCCGTCAAGGAAGACCAGCGCCCTGCGCGCTCGGATCACGGGGGCCAGCTGCACAGCTGTCATGAGGCGGAATGTGCCGACCCGGAGCCCCCGGTGGCCGGGGATTTGCGCAGAGTTTGAAGTCCCGAGTCCCTTCTATTCATGTCCACGGGATCGACTAGCGTGGCAAGCACAGGGAGGCTACGAGATGTCGCCAGGATCACTCGCCCTGCCGGGCGGGTTCACCGCGCGGATCGTCGCGCGTTCCGGCCGGAAGGTGGCCGGCCTCACCTGGCATCCCGCGCCCGACGGCGGCGCCTGCTTTCCCGACGGCGACGGCTGGATCTACGTGTCCAACTCCGAGATCCCGCTGCTTGGCGGCGCGTCCGCGATCCGCTTCGCCTCCGACGGCTCCGTCATCGAGGCCTACCGCATCCTGTCCGGCACCGAGCTCAACCGCGCCGGCGGCGCCACCCCGTGGCAGACCTGGCTGTCGGCGGAGGAGACGCACCGTGGGCAGATCTTCGAATGCGACCCGTACGGCTCGCGCGCCGCGCGCCCGCGCCTGGCCATGGGCCGCTTCCGCCACGGCGCCGCCGCCTGCGACCCCGACCGCGAGGTCGTCTACCTGACCGAGGACGAGCCGGACGGCTGCCTGTACCGGTTCGTGCCCGACGACTGGGGCGACCTGACCGAGGGCACGCTCGAGGTGCTGTGCGGGACCGGCGACTGGCGGCGGGTGCCCTCGCCGGCCGCGCTGTCCCTGGCCACCCGCCACCAGGTCGACGGCGCCCGCCACTTCTCCGGCGGCGGCGACTGCCACTACGCCGGCGGGGTCTGCTACTTCACCACCACCGGCACCGGCGGGCTGTGGGCCTACGACGCGGTCACCTCCCGGCTCGAGCGGGTGCGCGACGCGGTCGGCTCGCTCACCTCGGCGCCCACCGGCGAGCTGTACGTCACGCTCGACTCCATGGAGATCGGGGTCGTGACGCCCGACCGGCGGGTGGAGCCTTTCCTGCGGCTGGACGGGCACGACAAGTCGGAGCTGACCGGGCCCGCGTTCTCGCCCGACGGCAGCCGGCTCTACTTCTCCTCCCAGCGCGGCAGGACCGGTGATCTGGCCGGCAGCGACGGCCACACCTTCGAGGTCACCGGCCCGTTCGCCGCCCACTCCGGCCGGCCGGGCGCCACCGGCACCGCACACGCGGCCGCCGGCCGGGTCAGCACGATCACCGCGCCGTAGGCCGGGCGGGGCAGCTGAACCAGGGCCTAGAGGGCGCGCGACCACACCTGCTCGATGACCGGCAGGCCGTTCTCCTCGCCCGGCTCCTCCGACTCCAGCTCGAAACCGGTCGCCTGGTAGATGCTGCGGGCGCCGACCAGGCAGTCGCGCGTCCACAGCATGATCCGCTCGTACCCCTCGCGCCGGGCGTGGGCCAGGCACTCCTCCACCAGGCGCCGCCCCAGGCCCAGCCCGCGGGCGGACGGCTCGACCAGCAGCATCCGCAGCTGGGCGGTGCTGTCGTCCTTGCGCACGCAGAACACGCACCCGGCCCGCTCGCCGCCCACCTCCGCGATCCACCCGGCGTCGGTCGCCGGGTCGTAGGCGCCGACGATGCGCGCCACCAGGCGCTCGAAGTCCAGCCCCCAGCCCCACTCATGCGCGTACAGGGCGCCGTGCCGGTGCACCACCCAGCCCAGGTCGCCCGGCCGCGGCGCCCTGATGACGTACGGCTCGCGCCTGGAAGCCGGTTCGAGCAGGCCGCGGATCGTGGCCATCCCGGCGACCAGGCGCTCCTGGCCTTCCTCCGGCAGGGCGCCGAGCAGCTCCCTGATCGTCTTGGCGGAGCGCTCGTCCAGCTCGGCGAAGACCGCGGATCCGGTGCCGCTGAGCCGTACCAGCTGCTTGCGCGCGTCGGTGGCCGAGCGCTCGCGCTCGATGAGCCCGTCGGACTCGAAGCGGGTCAGGATCCGGCTCAGGTAGCCGGCGTCCAGGTCGAGCATGGCGCGCAGCTCGCCCCTCTCCAGCCGGTCGGCCTGCGCCAGCTCGAACAGCACCCGCACCTCGGTCAGCGAGTAGGGGGAGTCGAGCATCCCGGCCTGGAGTACGCCGATCACCTTCGTATAGAACCGGTTGAACGCCCTGATCTCGGAAACCCTTGCCTCAGTCAACGAACTCATTGACATAGTCAAGCATGAGAGGATCCTCCCTGTGAAGCACCTGTACATCGGCGGCTACGGCCCCGGCATCCTCACCGTCGACGAGGGCCTGACGCCGGTGCCCACCCCCACCTTCCTGGCCGCCCACCCCACGCTGCCGATCCTGTACGCCGTGACCGAACTCGGCGAGGCCGCGATCACCGCCTTCTCGGCTGAGGACGGCCTGACCCTGCTGGAGTCGCGCTCGACCGAGGGCACCATGCCGTGTCACGTGGCCGTGCACCCCTCGGGGGAGCTGCTCGCGGTGGCCAACTACGGCGACGGCACCGCCTTCGTGCAGCGACTGGACGGCGGAGGCGGCTTCGCGGGCGAGCCCATCGTGCTGCGCCACCAGGGCGGCGGCCCGGTCACCGAGCGGCAGGAATGCGCGCACGCCCACCAGGCGGTCTTCCACGACGGCATCCTGCACGTCCCCGACCTGGGCACCGACGAGATCCGCCGCTACACGCTCGAGGGAGAGGCGCTCGAGTCGATCAAGCTGCCGCCCGGCACCGGCCCGCGGCACATCGCCTTCGCAGGGTCCCGCCTCTACGTGGCGGGAGAGCTCGACGGCATCGTCACGATGATCGACGGCGAGAGCACCACCGGCACCCTGGCGTCCAGGAAGGACGGGGTGAACCACCCCTCGCACCTGGAGCTGAACGGCGGGTTCGTCTACGTGGCCAACCGCGGCCCCGACACGATCTCCGTCTTCGACGCCGCCGACCTGTCGCCCGTCGCCGAGGTGCCCGCCGGCGGCGAATGGCCCCGCCACTTCGCCATCGACGGTGACACCCTCTACGTGGCCAACCAGCACTCCAACGCCGTCGTCCTCTTCACGCTGAAGGACGGCGTCCCCGAGCCCACCGGCCGGGAGATCCCCGTGGAAGCTCCCGGTTGCGTCCTGCCCTGGTAATCGCTCGGTTAAGCGCTGGGCGGCGGGGATGAAGCCTCGGACAACATGGCGCCGTGCGTAAGATCCTGGCCGCCCTGGTGCTGCTCGTGACCGGCTGCAGCCCCGCCGCCGTGGCCCCCGCCCCGTCTCCCGCCCGCCCCGTCGCCACCGTCACCGCCGGCCCGTCGTTCGCCGCCGCGACCGATCGGCACGTGCCGTGGCGCATCACCAGGCGGGGCGCCCAGCACGAGATCGAGGGCTACGCCGACAAGGTCAGCGTCCTGCCCGGCGAGAGCTTCCAGCTGCACGTCTCCACGGCCGCGCCGACCTTCACCGCCCGCGCCTTCCGCATGGGCGCCAATGTCACCCAGGTCTGGCAGTCGCCCCAGGTCAAGGGCGTACGGCAGGCCAAGGCGAGAACCGTGCACGGCACGGTGACCGCAGCCGCGTGGAAGCCGACGCTCACCGTCACCACCGACGGCTGGCCGGAGGGCGCCTACCTGATCAGGCTGGACGCCTCCAGCGGCGCCCAGCGGTACGTGCCCATCACCGTCAGGTCGGCCTCCACCGCCGGCAAGGTCGTGCTCGTCAACGCCGTCGCCACCTGGCAGGCCTACAACACGTGGGGCGGGCGCGACCTGTACAAGGGACCCGGCGGATTCGCCGACCGCTCGCGCGTGGTGAGCTTCGACCGGCCCTACGACACCTCCGGCGCCCGGATGTTCCTCGACTTCGAAAAGGACGCCATCGAGCAGGCCGAGCGCAGCAAGGTCCCGCTGGCCTACCTGACCAGTTACGACCTCAAGCCCGGCACCCTGGACGGCGCCAAGGCGATGGTCTCGCTCGGCCACGACGAGTACTGGACGCCCGCCATGCGCGAGACCGTCACCAAGGCCCGCGACCACGGCGTCAACCTGGCCTTCCTCGGCGCCAACGCGGTCTACTGGAAGATCGCGCTCACCGGCAGGACCGTGGCGTGCGACAAGGAGGTCAAGTGCCCGCTGTGGCGCGCCGCCAAGCCGGAGAGCGCGCTGGTCGGGCAGATGTACGACTGCTTCCCCGCCGACGCCGCCTACGTGGTGCGCAAGCCGTCCCACTGGATCTTCCAGGGCACCCGCGGCACCCGCTTCCCCGGGATGGTGGGCCCGGAGACCGACAAGCTCTCGTCCGCCTCGCCCGGGAACGTCGAGGTGCTGGCCCAGTCGCCGCTCAGCTGCGGCGGGCGGCCCACGGTCAGCGACACCACGTACTACACCGCGCCCAGCGGCGCCGGAGTGTTCGCCTCCGGCACGATGCGCTGGGTGTGCGCGATGCGGGGCAGGCGATGCGGCCACGGCGTCACCGACGCGGCGGCCGCCTTCACCCGCAGGGCGACCACGAACCTGCTGACCAGGTTCGCCAGAGGACCGGTTGGATCGCTCTAACCCCTGTTGCGGAGCAACTCCTCGAGCAGCCGCTTGATCTCGCGCTCGGCGCCGGCCTTGTCGACGCCGAGCCCGTTCAGCACGATCGTCACCGGGCTTTCCCCCACGGACAGGATGCCGAGCAGGATGTGCTCGGTGCCGACGTAGTTGTGCCCCAGCCGCAGCGCCTCGCGCAGCGTCAGCTCCAGCACCTTCTTGCTCTGCGCGGCGAACGGCGGCTTCTCCGGGGGGCTCTCGGCGGCCGGGTCGAGCGTGTTGACGGTGGCCTCCCTGACCACCGACAGATCGGCGCCGAGGGCCTGCATCGACCTGGCGGCCAGCGCCTCCGGCTCGTGCAGCAGCCCGAGCACGAGATGGCCGACGCCGATGTGGTCGCTGCCCGCGTTGATGGCCTCGTTCTGGGCTTCGACGATCACATGCCGGGCCCGGTCGGTGTAGCGGGCGTAGGCCCGCAGCGCCTCGGACAGCGGGATGTCGCCGGAGCCCTCCTTGGGCACGAACCGCTTCTGCGCCGCCTGCTTGGTCACCCCCATGCTCCGCCCGATGTCGGTCCACGAGGCGCCGGCGTGCCGCGCACGGTCGACGAAGTGCCCGATCAGGTGGTCGGCCACCTCGCCCAGATGCTCCCCCAGCTCCACGGCGTCGGACAGCTCCCCGAGCGGGTCGCCGCTGGGGTGGCGACCCTTGATCGCCTTGATGAGATCGTCGAGACGAACTGTAGCTTCCATGCGTCAACCATAAGTTGACGTTGAGCTGTCGTCAACCTTGAGTTGACGCTTCTCTGGGCTGGTGGGTGGTGGCGAGGGAGACGGCGTGGCGCCAGTGGGTGTAGGCGGTGTCGTCGCGGGGGCCGGGGGTGAAGCGGCGGTCCAGGTGCCAGGTCTTGCGGAGTTCTTCCTGGGTGGACCAGACGCCCGCTCCCAGGCCCGCCAGGAAGGCGGCGCCGAGGGCGGTGGTCTCCTGGATGACCGGCCGTTCGACCGGCACGCCGAGCTGGTCCGCCTGGAGTTGCATGAGCAGGTCGTTGGAGCTGGCGCCGCCGTCCGCCTTGAGGACCGAGATGGGCGGGGTCGCCTCCACCACGTCGCGCACCTCGAAGGCGATGGCCTCCAGGGTGGCGCGGACGAGGTGGGCCCGGGTCGTGCCCCGGGTGATGCCCGAGATGAGACCGCGGGCCCGCGGGTCCCAGTGCGGCGCGCCGAGCCCCGTGAGGGCCGGGACGAAGACCACGCCGCCGCTGTCGGGAACCGTGCGGGCGATGGCCTCCGACTCGGGCGCGGTGCCGATGAGGCCGAGGCCGTCGCGCAGCCACTGGACCGCCGCGCCGGTGACGAAGACGGAGCCCTCCAGGGCGTAGGTGACCTCGCCGGAGGGCGTCTGCCAGGCGACGGTGGTCAGCAGCCCGGCGTCCGGGCGGACGATCTCGCCGCCGGTGTTGACCAGGATGAACGAGCCCGTGCCGTAGGTGCACTTGACGTCGCCCACGCCGAAGCACGTCTGACCGAACAGCGCGGCCTGCTGGTCGCCCGCCACCCCGCTGATCGGCACCGACAGCCCGAGGAAGGCCGACGGGTCGGTGGTCCCGATGGGGCCGTAGTTGGGCACGATCTCCGGCAGCGCGTCCATCGGCACGCCGAGCAGGTCGCACAGCCACGGATCCCAGGAACGCGAGGCCAGGCCGTACAGCAGGGTGCGGGAGGCGTTGGACGGGTCGGTGACGTGGCGCGCGCCCGCCGTGAGCCGCGCGATCAGGTAGGAGTCCACCGTCCCGACGGCGGTGTTCCCCGACACGACCCCGGACCACACCGACGGCGCGTTCTCCGCGAGCCAGGTGAGCTTGGTGCCCGTGAAGTAGGGGTCGAGGCGGAGCCCGGTCAGCGTGGAGACCCGCTCCTCGTGCGGAAGGAGCCGTTCGCAGATGCCCGCCGTACGGCGGTCCTGCCAGACGATCGCGCGGCACGGCGCGGCGAGCGTGCGCCGGTCCCACAGCACGGCCGTCTCGCGCTGGTTGGTGATGCCCACGCAGGAGGGCGGCGAGGAGGCGCCGCGCAGCGCCATGCCGCATGCTGAAAGCGTGGCCTGCCAGATGTCCTCAGGGTTGTGCTCGACCCAGCCTGGACGGGGGAAGTGCTGGGCGAACTCCTCGTATCCCCTGGACTCGACCCTGCCGTCCTCGGTAACGATCAGGGCTGTGACTCCAGTTGTTCCTGCGTCGATCGACAACACGCCCACGCATTCTCCCCTATGGTCTAGACCACTGCCCGCGACGCCGGGCACAATGCGATTCTGGTCGTGAACCCCATCGGGAGGAACCCGCCATGCGTATTGGAGTGCTCACCGGGGGCGGCGACTGCCCCGGTCTCAATGCTG
This sequence comes from Nonomuraea sp. NPDC050536, assembly GCF_044457685.1. Lineage (NCBI taxonomy): Bacteria > Bacillati > Actinomycetota > Actinomycetes > Streptosporangiales > Streptosporangiaceae > Nonomuraea > Nonomuraea sp. NPDC050536. The sequence continues at coordinate 356,549 of NZ_JBITHD010000003.1, read as the reverse complement.
TCATCAGAGCCGTGGTGCGGAAGGGGGTGAGCGTCTACGGTCACGAGTTCGTCGGCTACCGCGACGGCTGGCGCGGGCCGCTCGAGGGCGACACGATGCCGCTCGACATCCAGGCCGTGCGCGGCATCCTGCCACGAGGCGGCACCATTTTGGGATCCTCGCGGACGAACCCGATCAAGATCGAGGGCGGCGTCGACCGCATCAAGGAGAACCTGGCCTCGACCGGCGTCGACGCGCTCATCGCGATCGGCGGCGAGGACACCCTCGGCGTGGCCAATCAGCTTTACGACCGCGGCGTCAACGTCGTGGGCGTGCCCAAGACGATCGACAACGACCTGTCGGGCACGGACTACACCTTCGGCTTCGACACCGCGGTCAACATCGCGATGGAGGCCATCGACCGCCTGCACACCACCGCCGAGTCGCACCACCGGGCGCTGATCTGCGAGGTGATGGGCCGCCACGCGGGCTGGATCGCGCTGCACGCGGGCATGGCCGGCGGCGCCAACGTCATCCTCATCCCGGAGAAGCCCTTCGACATCGACCGTGTCTGCGAGTACGTCGAGTCGCGCTTCCGCACCCGCTACTCGCCGATCCTGGTGGTCGCCGAGGGTGCCCATCCGGTCGAGGGCCAGATGGAGCTGCAGGCCAGCGAGCTCGACGCGTTCGGTCACGTACGGCTGGGCGGCATCGGCGAGATGCTCGCCAAGGAGATCGAGAAGCGCACCGGCAAGGAGGCCCGCACCACCGTGCTCGGCCACATCCAGCGCGGCGGCACCCCGACGGCCTACGACCGGGTGCTGGCCACCCGCTTCGGCCTGCAGGCCATCGACGCCGCCCACGAGGGCGACTACGGCAAGATGGTCGCGCTGCGCGGCACGGACATCGTCAGGGTCAGCCTGGCCGAGGCCACCGCCGAGCTCAAGACCGTCCCCGTCGAGCGCTACGCCGAGGCGGAGGTCTTCTTCGGCTAGCTGTAAGCGACTTGCAAGCGGCCGGCCGTACCTTCTGATGCAGCGGGGGCAACCCGCATCGGTGGTACGGCTCGCGCCGCGGCGAGTCGGCGGCCCACTACGTGGCGCGAGCCGTACCTGCTCATATAGCTCAACCGCGGGGCGTGCCGAAGAGATCGACTTCCGGCGCGCCCTCGTCGTGCCGGCCGTAGCGCGCCTCCGCGCGCAGTTCCTTCTCCGAGGGCGACAGGATGACCAGGAGCAGCAGCCCGACGGTGACGACGCTGATGCCGACGATGAGCGGCAGCAGGAAGTCGATCGCCTGCGAGCCGGGGATCGGGCCCGACACGGCGTGCACCTCGGCCGACAGCGCGTACATGCCGCTGTAGTGCATGCCGGAGACCGCCACGCCCATCACCAGGGCCGCCAGGCCGATCCTGAGGGCGCCGCTGACCCGCAGCGTGAACCAGAGCGCGACCGTGGCCGCGGCGATGGCGATCAGCACCGACAGCGTCACCATGACCGGGTCGTAGCTCACGTGCCCCGACAGGTTGACCGCGGCCATGCCCAGGTAGTGCATGCCCGCCACGCCCAGCCCCGTCAGGATCCCGCCGCCGGCCAGCAGGAGCGGGCTGTCGCCGGCGTGGTTGGCCAGGAAGAGGCCGGCGCCCACCACGACCACGGCGATCAGCGCCGAGGCCGCGGTCAGGGGGACGTCGTAGCGGATCACGGTGCCCTGCACCGCGAAGCCCAGCATGGCGATGAAGTGCATCGTCCAGATGCCGGTGCCGCCGATCGCCAGGGCGGCGCCCGCCAGCCAGAAGGCGCCCTCCCGGCCGCCGACCACGCGGGCGCGGGAGGTGAGCATCAGGCCGAGCATGGAGCCCACGCTGGACATCGCATAGGCGAGGACGGGCGTCAGGAGCCCGTGCGAGAAGTGATCGATCGGCGCCATGCGCACACGTCCCTTGTCTCCGCGGCTGGGGCGCGGCTAAGGGAGTATGTGCGGTGGAAGTTGGAAAGCGCAACTATCTTCTGCGGCGGGCCATCTGCGGGTGCGGCTGCGGGACCGGTGCGGGGTAGGTGACCTGCTGTTGTGTGCTGCGTCTGCGCAGCTCGAGGCGGGCCAGCAGCTCGGCGTCCTCGTGCAACTCCTCCTCCGAGGGCGACAGGATGACCATGAGCAGCATGGTCAGCGTGATGAGGCTGATCACGGTCATCAGCGGGACCAGGAAGTCCAGCGCGTCGGCGCCCGCCACCGGCTGCGGCTGGGGGTCCAGGGTGACGCGCATCGCGAACATGCCCGTGTAGTGCATGCCGGAGACCGCCACGCCCATCACCAGCGCGGCGGCGGTGATCCAGATGGGCTTCTTGACCCGCAGGGTGAACCAGAGCGCCACGGTGGCGGCGACCACGGCGATGAGGACCGAGGCGGCCACGGTGATGCGGTCGTAGGCGACGTGGGCGGACATGTTCATCGCGTACATGCCCAGGTAGTGCATGCTGGCCACGCCCAGCCCCGTGAGCAGGCCGCCGCCCAGCAGGGCCAGGACGCGGCCCCGGCCGTAGGAGACGAGGAACAGGCCGGTGCCGACCACGACGATCGCCACCAGCGCGGAGGCCGCCGTGAGCGGCACGTCGTACTTGATCTGGGTGCCCTGCATCTCGAAGCCCATCATGGCGATGAAGTGCATGACCCAGATCCCGGTGCCGCCGATGGAGATGGCCGCGCCGAGCAGCCAGCGCATCCTGGAGGCGCCCCGCGAGGCGTGAGCCTGAGCGGTCAGCCGCAAACCGAGCATCGAACCCATGCACGACATCACGTAGGCGAGGACCGGCGTGAGCAGGCCGTGGGTGAAATGATTCATATGTCCGGAAATCCTTGCATTTGGGGGTTACCGGATTCTGTCAGGAGTGCTGACCAATTCGCATGGATACCTCCACTATCTGTCAACCAGGTCTGTCCGAAAATGTGAGAAAGATTCATGGGTATCGAGGGGCCGTTCTGGCGAGCCATCGCCGTGTTCCGCGTGGCGTCGCTGGTGTACGCGGGGGTGCTGATGGCCCAGCACTCTGGATACGCTCAGCCGTACACGGGCTGGCTGGTCATCGGTGTCATGGCGTTGTGGACCGCGGCCGCCACGTTCGCCTACTCGATCCAGGCGCTGCGCCGGTGGCCGCTGCTGGCGCTCGACCTGGCGGTGACGCTGGGGTGCCTGCTGGCCTCGCCGGACGTCCAGGGAGTCCAGCACGGCGAGGTCGGGACCATGCCGGTGCCCGCGACCTGGGTGGCGGGTCCGGTCCTGGCCTGGGCCGTGTACGGCGGGCGGCGCGCGGGAGCCGTCTGCGCGGGCGTCGTGGCCGCCGCGGACCTGTGGTTACGCGTCCGCTCCCACGACGCGCCCGTGCTGCTCAACGGCGCGGTGCTGCTGTTCATGGCCGGGATCGTGGTCGGCCATGTCGCCCGGCATGCCAAGCGGGCCGAGGAACGCATGCAGCAGGCCGCCGAGCTGGAGGCCGCCCAGCGCGAACGTGAACGCCTGGCCCGCGGCATCCACGACTCGGTCCTGCAGGTGCTGGCGATGGTGCAGCGGCGAGGTCAGGAGATCGGCGGCGAGGCGGCCGAACTCGGGCGGCTGGCCGGGGAGCAGGAGGCGGCGCTGCGCGAGCTCATCGCGCTGCGGCCCGTCGCCTCCGGCACCGCCGACCTGCGGCCGCTCCTGATGAGGTACGGCACGGCCGCCGTGACCGTCTCGACCCCTGCCACGCCGCTGGTTCTGGCCGGCGAGGCGGCAGCGGAGACGGCGGCGGCCGTCGGCGCCGCGCTGGACAACGTCCGGCTCCACTGCGGCCCCACGGCCCGTGCGTGGGTCTTCGCCGAGTCGGCCGACGGCACGATCACGGTCACCGTCCGCGACGAGGGTCCAGGCATTCCCACCGGCCGCCTCGAGCAGGCACGGACCGAGGGCCGCCTCGGCATCGCCCAGTCCATCCTCGGCCGCGTCGAAGCCCTGGGCGGGCACGTCTCGATCTCGTCGTCCCCCGACGGCACGGAGGTGGAGATCACGGTCCCGGACCCCGCCAGGACGTGACGGCGGTGCGTAGGGTGGGGGCATGGTGCGGGTGATGGTGGTGGATGATCATCCGATGTGGCGCGATGCCGTGGCCAGGGATCTCACCGAGGCCGGCTACGAGGTGGTGGCGGCCGTGGGGGAGGGGCGGCAGGCGGTCCGGGTGGCGGCGGCCGTACGACCCGACGTGGTGGTGCTCGACCTGCAGCTGCCCGACATGTCCGGCGCGGAGGTCGCCAGAGGGATGGCGGAGGGGCCGCGGATCCTGGTGCTGTCGGCCAGCGCCGAGCACGACGACGTCCTGGAGGCGGTGAAGGCGGGCGCGTCCGGATATCTGGTGAAATCGGCGAGCCGGGAGGAGTTCCTGGAGGCCGTCCAGCGGACCGCCGAGGGCGACGCCGTGTTCACGCCCGGGCTGGCGGGTCTGGTGCTGGGGGAGTACCGGAGGCTGGCGGCCGGAGCCCGGCAGGAGGAGGGGCCGCGGCTGACCGAGCGGGAGACCGAGGTGCTGCGCCTGGTCGCCAAGGGGCTGTCCTACCGCCAGATCGCCGACCGGCTGGTCCTGTCGCACCGCACCGTGCAGAACCACGTACAGAACACCCTCGGCAAACTCCAGCTCCACAACCGCGTCGAGCTCGTCCGGTACGCGATCGAGCAGGGCCTCGACGAGGACTAAACTCTGTAGGTCGAAAGCCATTGACCCCCGGAGGTTCCACCATGACGATGTCCGCCCTGGGCGAGCCGTGCGTTCTGCTCAAGCTGGGCGAGATCGTCCTGAAAGGCAAGAACCGCGAGCTCTTCGAACGGCGCCTGATCGGCAACATCCGTGAGGCGCTCAAGGAGTTCGACTTCACCGTCGACGTGCGCAAGCGACACGGCGTGATCGCGATCTTCCTCCCTCAGGGCAGCGCCGCCGAGCGGGCCGACGCCGTGGCGCAGCGGGTCGCCGACGTGCCGGGGCTGGTGTGGATCCACAGCGCCTGGCAGGTCCCCAAGGATCCCGACACCGTGCTCAAGGCGGGGCTCGAGCTCTTCCGCGACCGTAACCCCGCCACCTTCGCCGTCAGATCCCGCCGCCGCGACAAGCGCTTCCCCATGCACTCCAACGAGCTCGACCGCCTGGTGGGCGGCGCCATCAACGACGAGTACGCCATCCCTGTCGACCTGAAGCACCCGGGGCTGACCCTGCACATCGAGGTCGACCGCGACGAGGTGTTCATGTTCACCGACGGGCTGCCCGGCCAGGGCGGGCTCCCGGTCGGCAGCAGCGGGCGGGCCCTGGTGCTCATGTCGGGCGGCATCGACTCCCCGGTGGCCGCCTACCGGATGATGCGCCGCGGGCTGCACGTGGACTTCCTGCACTTCTCCGGCATCCCGTTCACCACGTCGGAGTCCATCTACAAGGCGTACGCGCTGGTCCGCAAGCTCGACCGCTTCCAGGGGAAGTCGCGGCTGTGGGTGGTGCCGTTCGGCAAGGCGCAGCAGTCGATCCGCACCTCGGGGCAGGACCGGCTGGCCGTGATCGCGCAGCGGCGGCTCATGCTCAAGACCGCCGAGGAGGTCGCCCACCGCATCAAGGCGCACGCCCTGATCACCGGCGACGCGCTCGGCCAGGTGTCGTCGCAGACGCTGGCCAACATCACCGCGCAGGACCACGCCGTCGAGATGCCGATCCTGCGGCCGCTGGTCGGCTGGGACAAGACGGAGATCATGGCCGAGGCCCGCCGCATCGGCACGCTGGAGATCTCCGAGCTGCCCGACGAGGACTGCTGCACCCTGCTGGCCCCCAAGCGCGCCGAGACCCGCGCCAAGATCGAGGACCTCAAGCTGATCGAGAAGCGGCTCGACGCCGAGGAACTGGCGGTCCAGCTGGCCGACTCCATCCAGGAATACACGCTCTAACCTGGCGCTAACCAGGGGGTCCACTAGCCTGCTCCCCGGGGGTGGTCGTCAGTGGACCTACTGGGCCTGCCGGCGCTGATCGGGGTGATCACGCTTGCCGTGCTGGTGACCGTAGTGAGTCTGGTGGTGTGGAAGCGGCTGCGGGGGCCGGCCGTCGTGCAGGTGCTGCAGCGGCTGCTGCTGATCCTGCTGTGCCAGGTCACGGCGCTGGCCGTGGTCGGCGTGAGCGTCAACAGGCAGTACGAGTTCTACGCCACGTTCGGCGAGTTCCTCAACGAGAACAGCGCCCAGGCCGCGCCGCCACCACAGCAGCAGCACGTGATCGACCCGCCGTCCGCGGCCAGCACGGTCAAGTTCGTCCCCTACGGCAACGACGGCGTGCGGGTGGCCACGGTCTCCGGGCCCGTCAGCGGGATCAGGGCGCAGGTGTACGTGTGGGTGCCGCCGCAGTACAAGGCCGACCGCACCAAGCGCTTCCCGGTCGTCGAACTGCTGCCTGGCTTTCCCGGGCCGGCGCACAACTGGTTCACGATGATGAACGTCACCAAGCTGATGGCCCAGGAGGCCAACCCGGCGATCCTCGTGTCGGTCACCACGCAGGTCCGCAGCGGGCAGGACGCCGACTGCACCGACCTGCCCGGCGGACCGCAGGTGCAGACCTGGGTGGCCACCGACGTGCGGCGCATGGTCGAATCCGCCTTCCGTACCACGCGCGACAGGCGCGGCTGGGCGACCATGGGCTACTCGGAGGGCGGCTACTGCGCGGTCAAGGTGGCGGTGCAGCACCCGCGCGACTTCTCCGCCGCGGTCAGCCTGTCGGGCTACCTCACGCCCACGGCGCCCGCGGTCACCCGCTCGCCCCGCCTGCTGGCGGCCAACGACATGCTCAAGGTCCTCGGCCGGCGCCATCCCCGGGTCTCCCTGCTGGCCATGGCCACCCGCCAGGACGCCGCCACGGCCATGGACGTCTCGCGCCTGCGCTCGGTCGCCAAGTCCCCGACCCAGGTCTTCTCGAGCATCCTGGCCGCCGGCGGCCACAACTACGGCGTCTGGAACGCCATGCTCCCCCAAGCAGTCTCCTGGCTCACCGCCCACCTATCTGCAGCTTGATCGCTGGCGTAAGGGCGGTCTTGCCGTACGAGGAAAGCGATTAAGGAGCCTCCACCTTGAACGGGTCGTGCTCGGTGAGGAGTTTGTCGAGGCGGGCCTGGTCGACGCGGTTGGTGACGTCGGAGAGTTCCTGTCTGTCGCGGACGACCTTGGCCAGGGTGAAGGCCGAGGTGACGACGTAGAGGATGCCCAGCGCGAGGAAGGCGCGGACCCAGGCGCTCGCCGGCAGGTAGACCAGGGCGATCGCGACCGCCCCGAGCGAGATGGCGAACGACAGGATCGCCTGGGCGTAGTAGGCGGTCGTCAGCGTGGGGTGAATGGGCTTACTCATGCCGCCAATCGTCGCGTCGGGCGAAATATCGGCGCATGGGGTGGAGTACTTAAGTTACTCGTGAGTACGGCGGGCGAGGGGCGCGGCATCGCCCGCCGTACGAAATCGATAGCCCATGTCAGACGGACATCGAGGCGGCAGCCGTCTTGCCCAGCAGCGGCGGCAGGTCGCGCAGGACCTGCGCCAGCGCCCCGAGGTCCTCGCGCACCAGCGCCTGCGGCCCGTCACACAGGGCGAGCTCCGGCTGCGGATGCACGTCGATGATCACGCCGTCGGCGCCCACCGCGATCGCCGCGCGGGTCAGCGGGAGCACCAGGTCACGACGCCCGCCCGAATGCGACGGGTCGATGATCACCGGCAGGTGCGACAGGCGTTGCGCGGTCGGCACCGCCGAGACGTCCAGCGTGTTGCGGGTGGCCGTCTCGAAGGTCCTGATGCCGCGCTCGCACAGCACGATGTCCAGGTTGCCGCGCTGGGCGATGTACTCGGCCGCCATCAGCCACTCCTCGATCGTGGCGTTCATGCCGCGCTTGAGCATCACCGGCTTGCCCGCCGCGCCGACCGCCTGCAGCAGCGCGAAGTTCTGCGCGTTGCGGGTGCCGACCTGGAGCATGTCGGCGTAGGGGGCGACGAGGTCGACGTCGTGGGCGTCCACGACCTCGGTGACGATGGGCAGGCCGGTCTCCGCGCGCACGTCGGCCAGGATCCGCAGGCCCTTCTCGCCCAGGCCCTGGAAGGCGTACGGCGAGGTGCGGGGCTTGTAGGCGCCGCCGCGCAGCAGGGTCGCGCCGGCCTCCTGGGCCATCCTGGCCGCGTCCAGCGTCTGCTCCGGCGTCTCCACCGCGCACGGCCCGGCGATCAGCGTCACCGTGTCCGGGCCGATCGGCACGCCGCCGACGTGCACCACCGAGCGGTCCGGGTGGTTCTCCCTGCTCACCAGCTTGTAGGGGGTCGAGACGCGCATGACGTCCCTGACACCCGGCATGCCGCGCAGGCCGGTCGCGTCGAGCTGGGTGACGTCGCCCACCAGCCCGACGATCGTGCGCTGGACGCCCCTGCTGACGAAGGCCTCGACGCCGGCCGCCTGGACGACCGCCACGATGGCATCGACGTCGTCCTGTGTGGCCTCCCGGCCCATCACGATCACCATGTTGACCTCTCTCTGTCGGGAAAAAGCAGAAGGCCCCGGGTCCTGTGGACCCGGGGCCTTCTGTTCGCCTGTGTGCTAGCGCAGCCTCACATGGCGAGCGGAACCGGGTCCGTCGCCATACCAAAACAGGAATGCGCTGTGCATAGTCCGCAATAGTAGCGCACCCAACCCGCTCGCTAGGCGAGCGGGCACCGATGGCAGGATGGCACCGGACCACGAGACCGGCGAGGGGAGTGATCGTGGAGGAGTCGCGTCTGCCTCCGGGGCAGTACGTCCCGCGCGGCCGCCCCGTGATCCACTACGGCAGGGTTCCTTCGTTCCGGCCGGAAACCTGGGACTTCCGCGTGTTCGGCGCCACCGCCTCCGGCGAGGAGCACCGCTTCACGTGGACGGACTTCGAGCGGCTGCCCCGCACCAGCGTCATGGCCGACTTCCACTGCGTCACCAAGTTCTCGCTCATGGGCAACGAGTGGGGCGGCGTGCGCCCGGCGGCCATCCTGCAGGCCGCGCCGCCGGATCCCGGCGTGCGGCACGTGATGATCTGGGCCGAGTACGGCTACAGCGCCAACCTGCGCATGTCGGACCTCACCGCGCAGGACACGCTGTTCGCCACCGAGTTCGACGACAAGCCCATCAGCCCCGACCGCGGCTTCCCGCTGCGCATCGTGGTACCGCATCTGTACGCGTGGAAGAGCGTCAAATGGGTGCGCGGCATCGAGTACCTTCTCGAGGACCGGCGCGGCTTCTGGGAGGAACGCGGCTACCACAACATCGCCGATCCCTGGCGCGAGCAGCGCTACTCCTATCAGGAGGAGCCGGGCGAGGGCCCTCCATAGCGTTTACACCCGAACACGCCGTGTCATTGGCTACGGTTGCCCGCATGCCGACCACCGCGTGCGTGGTGCTCGTCCTGGCCGCGTTCGTCCTCGGTTTCGCCGTGGGCCGGCGGCGGCGCCCCGCGCTCCCCGAGGGTGGCTGGAAGGACGACACGACCTTCACCGCGCTGCACCTCGCCGCGCTGGCGGCCCCCTCGCTGCGGGCAGGGCTGACCCGCGACTCCGCCAGGAAGGCCGTGCGCCACCTGCGCCGGCTGCTGGGCACCCACGCCCTCGCGATCACCTCCACCGACGCGGCGCTGGCCTGGGACGGGCCGTGCCCCGACGAGGTGCTCACCTACGCGCGCACCACGCTGGCCTCCGGCAGGACGCACGTGTTCGCCGCAGAGCCGCAGGGCGCGGTGGTGGTGCCGCTGACCGTCGACGGCCAGGTCGTCGGCACGCTGGCCGCCTACCACGACGAGCTGAGCGCCGCACTGGTGCGCACGGTGACCGAGGTCGCCGGATGGGTGTCGGGCCAGCTGGAGCTGGCCGAGCTGGCCTCATCGCGGCAGCGGGCCATGGAGGCGGAGATGCGCGCGCTGCGGGCGGAGATCTCCCCGCACTTCGTCTACAACGCGCTGACCACGATCGCCTCGTTCGTCCGCACCGACCCGGAACGGGCCCGCGAGCTGCTGCTGGACTTCGCCGACTTCGCCCGCTACGCGCTGCGCCGCGCCCACGACTTCACCACGCTGGCCGACGAGCTGTCGTGCATCGACCGCTACCTGCTGCTCGAGCGGGCCCGCTTCGGCGACAAGCTGCGCTTCACCGTCCAGGTGGCGCCCGAGGTGCTGGCCGTACCCGTGCCGTTCCTGTGCCTTCAGCCGCTGGTGGAGAACGCCATCAAGCACGGCATGGGCGGCCGGGCCGGCCGCGGCGAGGTGCGCGTGGTGGCCAAGGACGCCGGGCCCGAGGCCCACATCACGGTCGAGGACGACGGCACCGGCATGGACCTCGAGCACGCCAGGCGGGTGCTCGACGACGACCCCAGGCAGACCGGCAACGGCATCGGGCTGGCCAACGTGGACGTGCGGATGCGCCAGATCTACGGCGAGGGATACGGCCTGGTCGTGGAGAGCGCGCCGGGCGCGGGAACCCGGGTGCGGCTGCGTGTGCCCAAGACCAGCCTTACCTCTCTGTAGCTAATAATTTACCCTAAGTTGGCATGTCGCTTGTGAGCAGGGCGTTCTTGAGGCAGCGTTGACATCATGCTTCGTGTTCTGGCGGTGGACGATGAGGTGCCTGCTCTCGAGGAGCTCGCTTACCTGCTGCGCCAGGACCCCAGGGTGGAGCACGTCATCACCGCCGCCGACGCCGTCTCCGCGCTGCAGGACCTGGTCCAGATGCTCGGCGCGGGCGAGAGACTCGACGGGGTGTTCCTGGACGTCAGGATGCCCGGGCTGGACGGGCTCGACCTGGCCCGGCTGATCGGCGGGTTCCCCAGCCCGCCCAGGATGGTGTTCGTCACCGCGCACGACGACTGCGCGGTGCAGGCCTTCGAGCTGGAAGCAGTCGACTACCTGCTCAAACCCGTCAGGGCCGAACGGCTGGCCGAGGCGGTGCGCAGGCTGGAGGCCGTCGCCGCGCCCGCCGCCGAGCAGGGGCCCGACGACGTCATCCCGGTGGAGCTGGGCGGGCGCACCCGGTTCGTGCCGCAGCAGGCCGTCTGGTTCGCCGTGGCCAAAGGCGACTACGTGCGCCTGCACACCGTCGACGGCAGCTACCTGATCCGCATGTCGCTGGCCGCGCTCGAGCGGCGCTGGGCGCCCGCCGGGTTCATCCGGGTGCACCGCAGCACCCTCGTCTCCGCCCGGCACGTCAGCGAGCTGCGCTTCGAGGGCGGCAGGGTGCTGCTGACCGTCGGCACCGAGACGCTGACCGTCAGCCGCCGGCACACCCGCCAGGTGCGCGAGCAACTCGTCCGCCAGCACCGCGGGACGATCTCATGACGCGCAGGCAGCTACGGCGGGCGCTGCTGCCCGTGGGCGCCGTGTCGGCCGTGGTCGCGCTGCCGCTGCCGTGGTGGGCGGTGGTGGTCCAGCCGCTGTGCGTGATACTGGCCGTACTGCCTCGGAGGTCACCTCGGCCGCCGGGTGCCTGGGCGTGGCCGGGCTGATCGCCACGCACGGCGGGCCGATGTTGTGGTACCCGGTGGAGGCCGCGGCCGGGTTCGTCATCATGCTGGCGCCGCTGCGCCGCTCGGGATCTGGTGGCGGCGGCTCGCCGGTCCCGGGGTGGCCGTCGGGGCCGTGCTCACGTTCGCGGGCGTGAACCTGGACTACGGCACGCCCGTCGCGGTCACCTCCTCGTTCGTCGCGATGGTGGTGATTTCGCTGGTCGCGCCGGGGTGTGTGCCGCGCGAGGCGGGGCGGATGCCGGCCCGGATGCACCGTCCGGACGGCCGCTCGTCGCACCGGGACGACCGCTCGTCGCGCATATACGCTCCGTATAGCGCTGACTACTGACCGTTCAGCGAGCTGTTCGTGAAGAGGGTTTCACGTTCAAGATCGCCTCCGTAGTGTTTCCCCATCGGTGAGCCACACCGTCGCATTGGGGGGGACGAGCCAACCGGCTCAACACAGGCCTGATGCGTCGGACTCCACCGGTGACCGGGGCAGGTCACCACGGCAATCGGGCCCTCGACCGGGGGGTGGGGCCCGCCTGCCGAGTACGTGAAGGGGTGCCCGCTGTGGCCGCGGACCGGACCGCGATCCGGCCCTACGGGGGCGGCCGGATCGCGCGAGCGGGCGCCCCAACACGTCCCCCTCCACTGCCATGCGGTCTCGTGCTTTACGGGCTCTTCCTGTACGGCAGGGCCGCCGCCACCGGCCGCCCACCGCACTCCGGCCGAGGACCCGCATCCGGCGCTTCCGGCGAGTCGGTGCCCCATACCCGCCGCCACGGCGCCTCGGCATCCCGGCACCACGGTCCTTGGTCCCGCCACCCACACCGCCCGCCATCCCGGGACCGCGGTCCGTGGTCCCGCCACCCACGCCGCCCGCCATCCCGGGACCACGGCCCTTGGCCTGCCATCCACGACGCCCGCCATCCCAGGCGCCGCGGCCCTTGGCCCCGCCATCCACGACGCGCGCTATCGCGGGCACCACGGTCCCCCTTCCCCGCCGCCCAGGGTCGCCGCCCTCCACCGCACACCTCCTCGCCGCCCCGGCGCCTGGACGCGTGCCCACGGGCGCCCAGCGCATGTCCGTGCCGTGGCCGCCGAGGGCGTTACTCCATGCCCTCGGCATCCCGGCCTCGGTGTGCCACCCCCTCGCCGCCCCGGCACCTGGAAACGTGGCGCGTGGGTGACGCTCTCACGTTCCTCCCGGCCCCTGCCCAGGCGCCGGGTCGGCGGGACGGTGTGCAGCGAAGGTCGGCGCCCTGTGCGGCGCGCTAGATGGCACGCACGCGTCCTGGGCATTCACGGCCTCGCTTCCTGGTGCCGGGTCGGGGGAGCGGTGTGCGGCGGAAGTCGGCGCTCTGTGCGGCGCGCTAGGTGGACCGCACGCGTCCTGGGTTCCCGCGGCCTCGCTTCGTGGCGCCGGGTCGGTGGGGTGGTGTGCGGTGGTGGTCGGCGCCCTGTGCGGTGCGTTGGGTGGCATGTACGAGCGTCAGCGGGCGCACCTGGGCGGCGTCGACCGTGGGGTCAGACACGTGCTTCTCCTCGTAGAGCGGCGGCGGCGGGTCGGGGCCGCAGGACGGGGGCCAGCAGCGCCAGCAGCACGGCCACCCCGGTGATCATGGCGAAGGCGGCGGGGTAGGACAGCCCGCCGGCCACCCACCCGGTGACGGCGGGGGCGATGAGCCCGGACAGGTAGGTGATCGTGGCCACGCCTGCCACGCCCTCGCCCGGGGTGGGGCCCGCGTTGCCGGCGGCGGCGAACACCAGCGGCACGATCACCGCGACGCCCAGCCCGAGCAGCGCGAACCCGATGACGCACAGCCAGGGCACGCGGCCGACGACCACGAGCGCGCCTCCGGCGGCGGCCAGGATCCCGCCCGTGCGGACGGTCACGACGGGCCCGGCCAGCCGGAGTATCCGGTCGCGCGCCAGCCGGGTCCCGGCCATGCAGAGCATGAAGATCGTGAACGTGGCGGCCGCCACCCCGGGGCTCGCGTGGGTCACCTTGGTGACGTAGACGGCGGCCCAGTTCGCGCTGGCGCCCTCGGCGAACGTCCCGCAGAACCCGACGACGCCGATGGCCGCGATCGCCCGCGACGGCAGCACGAACCGCCGCGGCGCCGGCTGGCCGGCCCGCGTGCCGGAGTCGGGCAGCAGGCCCCGCCCCAGCCACCCGCCCAGGGCGAGCAGGCCGAGCGCGGTGACGCCGAGGTGCAGGCGAGCGTCGATGCCCGCCTGCGCGGCCAGGGCACCCAGCCCGCCCGCCGCCAGGCTGCCCACGCACCACATGCCGTGCAGGCCGGAGATGATCGGGCGGCCCAGGTGGCGCTCGAGGAGCACGGCGTGGGCGTTCATCACCACGTCGCACATCCCGGACAGCACGCCGTACAGCAGGAAGATCGGGAACAGGAAGGCGGGAGCGGGCGCCAGCGCCGGTAGGGCGAGCATCGAGCACCACAGCGCGAGCAGCAGCCGCGTGGCCGCGCGCCCGCCGAGGCGGTAGGCCAGGCGGCTGGCCGGCGGCATGCCGAAGAACGCCCCGATGGACGGGCAGAGCAGGACGAGGCCGAGCGTGGCGGGCCCCAGGTGCTGGTGCTCCTGGATCCACGGCAGGCGGGTGGCCAGGCTGCCGGCGACCGCGCCGTGCGCGGCGAAGACGGCGGCGAGGGCCCGGTGGTGACTCATGTCGCAGAAATTATCAGGCAGGCTTCCTGATGAAAAGAGCTATCAGGTAGGCTTCCTGATTATTATGTGAGGCGTGAAGACAGCGACCCCGGCCATGGCCCGCGCCATCAACGATCGGCTCGCCCTCGACCTGCTGCTCGAGCACGGGCCACTGACCGCGCCCCAGCTGCGTGAGCTGACGGGCCTGTCCAGGCCCACCGTGTCCGACCTGATCGAGCGGCTCAAGCAGGGCGGGCTCATTGAGGTGACGGGGGAGTCGGGCGAGGACCGCCGTGGCCCGAACGCCCGCGTCTACGGCATCGTGGCCGGCCGCGCCCACGTGGCGGGAGTGGACGTGCGCCGCGGCGCCATCCACGTCACCGTTGCGGACATCACCGGCACCCCCGTCGGTTCCATCACGCTGCCCCACGAAGGGGACCTGGGCGCCCGTATCGCCGAGGCCGTGGCGCTGGCCGCCGGAGGCCGCGCGCTGGAAACGGTCGCGATGGGCGCCCCCGGCCTGGTGGACCCGCGCACGGGCGAGCTGGTGTCGGAGAACTTCGTCCCCGGCTGGCATCCCGGCCTGCTGGAAGAGGTACGGCGGCGCCTGGGCGTGACCGCCGTGCTGGAGAACGAGGTGAACCTGGCGGCCGTCGCCGAACTCCGTATCGGGGCCGCCAAGGGACGCGAGGACTTCGTCCTGCTGTGGCTGGACGACGGGATCGGCGCGGCGGTCGTGCTCGGCGGCCGGCTGCGCCGCGGCACCTCGGGCGGCGCGGGAGAGGTGGGCCTGCTGCGGATGGGCGATCTCACGTTCTGCGAGCTGGTGGACGCCCCCGCCGCCGAGGGGGTCGAGCGGGACGAGCTGGCGGGCCGGATCGCGCAGGGCGCGTTCGCGCTGGTCACGATCCTGGACCCGGGGCTGGTCGTGCTCGGTGGCGTCACCGGCCGGGCGGGAGGCCAGGAGCTTGCCGCCCTGGTGGCCGAACGGGTCGCCGAGCTGTCACCGGCCCCCACCGAGGTGCGGGCCACCACGGTCAGCGGCAACGCCATCCTGCAGGGCGCCGTGCTGACCGCGCTCGACCTGGCCCGTGACCGCGTCTTCGGGTGAACCCGGTCAGGCGAGCCACTCCAGCGCGGCAGCAGCGCCGCCGAGGACGGAGATGTGCCCGTCGCCGGGGCTCAGCCGCAGCTCCGCCGTGGGGCACCGGCCGGCCAGCCACCGGCCGTGCGAGCTGGGCACGACCCTGTCCTGCTCGCCGTGCAGGAGGAGGACAGGAGATTTTCTTCGCTAGAGCACATGGAATGCAGGGCCTGAACCAGCCTGCCCAGATCAGGTGGAGGCGACCTTCCTGCGCCTTTGGGATCGAGATCTCGAGAATGATCACGTGTGGATGGAGGAAATGAGAGGATTCGCCATCATGGTGTAGAAGTGCGGGATTCGCAGTGGAGGGGCGCATCAACCTCTCCAGTTGCTCATCCCCGTCGGCACTTGCCCAGCAGTCGGGCGACTGCGCCTCGGTCGTTGAGGGAGACCTGCCGAGCGGCGGCCAGCGCTACCCGCCCCACTCTCCGCAGCCTGTTCAGCAACGAGGCGGCCCGCACGCCGGTGGACCGCCCACTCGCTGTGCCGCAGTCACGCCACCGCCGCCCGACGGACCGGCCACGACCTGGTGCTCATCGGCCGACACGGCGGCTGGGCTGACAGCTCCCGCCCTTGCTCGACTGCATGGAGGACGCCGACCGCTGGAGCGAGAACCAGGACGCGGTATCGGCTTGTAGAGGCCAATGTCGTCAGCGAGCCACAGTGGTCGGCACCGCGCCCTGATCATGGATCTTTGTCTTCGGATCGTTGTTCAAGAAAGCTTTCAAGGAGAGCGAAGAGCTCCGCGATCGCTGCTTCGTTTTCTTCCTTGGTGAATCTCTTCGGATCGATTCCTGATTCACCTGGAAATAGATCATTCAGCACCAGCAGCCACCAGGCTAGTTCTGGACGAGTAACGCCGCGAGCTATCAACCATGACCTGAATTCGTCCATCAGGTTGTGCCCAGACGCATGGTCCATTCCATCAATGAACGCACATACCTCGCCATACGTCCCGGTGAGCAGATACATGCCCCGCCGCCTTTTGAACAGAGACAGCTTCTCCGTAAAGGACGCCTTCATCGATCAGAACCCGAAGTTGATGTCTTCATGGTAATGCCACTCTCGCTTCCACTCATTGATGGGCATCCCGTGGGAGCCGGTGTACTGGTCATAGACTCGGCCGTCCTTTACCACCACAGTATGATGTTTCCAGCTTTCATTCGGTTCAAGCGTGTAGTCACCGAGCGACGGGGCACCATCCGGCGGGTAGAATGTCTTAATCTCTCCGCCATGGTTCTTTTGGAAGAGTTCCGCCCATTCATCGCAACCCGCATTATGCACCAGGATCGGCGTACCGCCAGCTAGAACGTAGTACGTATGCATGTCTGTAATGGTGAGATTATGCACCTGCTGCGTGGCTGTCCATCGAGCCACTGAGCTAATCCGAACTCGGCCCCCGGCAGACGTTTCGAGCCATTCGCCGGGGTGGAGATCGACTGCCTGTACCCATTTCTTCAAAGATGGTACCCAAAATGGGTGGCTGAAAGTTGCGACGACAGAGCGATCGGGCCGATTCGCCTCGCCGTCTACGACCAGAGATATCTTTACTAGATCTTTCACTCCAGTGCTAGACCTCAGTCCGACGACCTCTTTGGATTCGGAGTTATCGTCGGACGGATCAGTTGCTACAACTTCATCACCTATCCGAATATCCTCGATAGCCTTATAGCTGCCATCGGCCATAACTACAAGCGTTCCAGAGGGGAAGCTGCTCCGACGACACACCTTCGCCACAATGCGGGCTACCTTTTCAACTCCAGGAAGGTATTTAAGAGACTTTGTCGCGTATTTGACGCCCTTCGCGGCAGCGCCAACACCGGGGATGGGAATGAAGTTAACCGCGAACAGAACGCAGGCACCATAATTGCCACGAGAACAATCGTAGAGGTCCTGGAAGAAGAACGCGTCAAGATCTTTCATTAGCTTGCCGAGCCAATTGTCTTCCTTTGCCAGATATCTGTTATTGACCAGGTGTACGATGTCGTCAGAATTCAAACCGGCTTGGACGATAAGTTGCTCACATCGGTTCTGTAGCTCTGGGTACATCAGCTTATCGATGCAGCTCTCATAGAATGCCTTTATGGCCTCGATCTGTTTGGCCGTTTTTTGGGCTGCTTCCCGCATCTGCTGGCACGCCTTGGCGCCATGATTCTTGACGCAAGTATTCCAGCTCTTCATGTCTATAGGGGCCGCTTTGCCGCCGGCGTTGTGGGGCCGCTTGTATTTCGCCCAGATCGCCATCATCCCGAGCACGTCGTCGTTGTACGCCTTGGCGATGATCTGGTCGATGATCTTGGGGTCGGACCCCCAGAAGCCGTCCCAAATCTCCTCACCGTTGGGGAAGGCGTTTCGCATCTTCATCTGTTCTTTAGTCATGACCATGACGGTGTTGCTTTCCATCTGCGGGTAGCAGGTGGGGCCGAGTTCGCATGGGTCATGGATGCCGTCGAAGTGGAAGTCGCCTCCGTCGCACCAGCTGGAGACGGGCATGTTGCACCCCGCGCTGGTGGATGAGCCGCCGCCCCAGCTGTCCATCTGGGTTCCGCCGGTGTAGACGGTGGAGTGGCCGGTGGGGTCGGTGCCGGTGAGGGGTGAGGCGTTGGCGTAGGTGTAGCGATTGGCCTGCACCGACGGAACCGGATCCTGGGTCTGGGTGTCGCGGCTGGTGAAGGTGCCGGTGCCGGGCTGGTACCAGCGGGCGGCCATGTTGACCTTGCCGCTGTCCGGGTCGGTGTATTCGCCCTGGTAGCCGAGGTTGGTCTTGGGGCCGGTCTGCGCGGTGACCTCGCCGAAGGGGTTGTAGGCGGTGGTGCCGGTCAGCACGGTGCCGCTGTAGGTGGCGACCAGGTCGTCGTGCAGGTCGGTCCATGCCCCGGCCGCGGGGTTGGTGCCTTCCTGCAGGCCGAGCAGACCGCCGTTCGGGTCGCGGGAGTACTTGGCCTGGACGGCGCCGCCGGAGTCGGTGATGGCGGCCAGGTCATTGCCGGTGCCGGAGTAGGCGAACAGGGTCTTGGCCGGACCCTTGATCCGGGAGGCGATCCGGTCGAAGCCGTCGTAGGCGTAGAGGGCGTCGCCGTCGGCGATGAGGCGGTCGAAGGCGTCGAAGGTCATCTGCGTCGTGGTGCCGGCCTTGGTCTGGGAGGCCAGGGTGCCGCGCGCGGTGTAGCTGTAGGTGGTGTCGTCGCCGGAGGTGAGCCGGTTGCGTTCGTCGTAGGTGTAGGTCTTGCTGCCCGCCTTGATGCGGTTGCCCGCGGCGTCCCACCCGTAGTCGGTGGTGGTGCCGTCGGGTGCCTTCCATGAGGTGAGCCGTCCGGCGAAGTCGTAGCCGTAGGTGTTGGTGCCGTTGCCTGCGAGCCCGGTGGTGGTTTTGGTGGTGAGGTTGTCGTCCAGGTCCCACCCGTAGGTGATCTTCGCCAGCTCGGTGCCGCTGCTGTTCTTCAACGTCTGCGAGTCAGGCCGGCCCATATCGTCGTAGCCGAAGGTCTGCGTGTTGACCGGCGAGCTGGAGGTCATCGTGGCGACCCGGTCGGCCTTGTCGTAGCCGTAGGTCCAGGCGCGGCCGGTGACCGGGTCGGTCGCAGTCGCCAGCCGGTTCGCCCCGTCCCAGGTGAAGTTCGCGGTGCCGGAGGCGTCGACGCGCTGGGACAGGTTGCGGTTGGCGTCCCACGCCATGGTGGTGGCGGTGCCGGACGGCTGCGACAGCTTGGTCAGCCGGCCCCGGTCGTTGTACTCCAGGGTGAAGTCCCCGACCGTCGTGGTACGGCCAGCCGGGTCGTAGCCGTACTTGTGCTGCGCGGTGGCCGCACCCCCACCAGCGCCGTCCTCCTGGGTGAGCCGCCCCAGATGGTCGAAGGTGCGATCGATGCGCACCCCGCCGGGCTCGGCGGTGCTGGTGCTATTGCCGGCCTTGTCGTAGCTATAGGTCCAGGTGCGGTCCGCGGCGTCGGGGTGCTGGGTGGTGGCGGGCTCGATCACCTGCTCGACCAGACCGAGCGTGTTGTAAGCCGTCCAGGTCGTGTTGCCACGCCCATCGGTCAGCTTGGTGCGCGCCCCGACGGCGTCGTAGCCGAACCGGGTGACGATCTCCTCGCTGCTCGAGACCGGTTCGGTCATCGAGATGAGCCGGTTCAGGGCGTCGTACGCGCTGCGGGTGGTGTGGTTTTCCCCCGAGGTTTGGCTGATCTGGTTGCCGGCCAGGTCGTAGTCGAACCCGGCCGTGCGCCGCACGGTGCCGGAGCTGTTGAGCGACTTG
Source organism: Nonomuraea sp. NPDC050536 (assembly GCF_044457685.1). Lineage (NCBI taxonomy): Bacteria > Bacillati > Actinomycetota > Actinomycetes > Streptosporangiales > Streptosporangiaceae > Nonomuraea > Nonomuraea sp. NPDC050536. The sequence continues at coordinate 336,969 of NZ_JBITHD010000003.1, read as the reverse complement.
ACCTGGCTGGTACGGCCGGCCAGGTCGTAGACGTTCTCGGTGGCGTTGCCGGTGGCGTCGGTGACCCGCACCGGACGCCCGGCCAGGTCGTAGCTGGTGGTCGTGGTGTTGTTGGCCCCGTTGGTGACCGACGTCACCTCGCCGACCGGGTTGACCACCATCGAGGTGGTCTTGTTGCCCGGCTCGACCACCTTCGTCCGCACACCAGCGTCGTTGTAGGTGAAGCTGGTGGTGTAGGCCGCGCTGCTCGGCTTGCGCTCGACCTCGGTCTGGGTGATCTGACGGCCGAGATCGTCGTAGGTCGCCTCCACCCGAGCGCCGGTCGGATCCACCGACGCCAGTTGCTCACCGGCCAAGTCGTACTCGGTCACCCAGCTGCCGCCCGGCCCGGACGGGCCCGGGTCGGTGACCCGCACCTGATTACCGAGCGCGTCATAATCGGCGGTGCGTACATAGCCGCGCGGATCGACGGTCTGGGTCTTCCGGCCGGCCGCGTCGTAGCCGAAGGAGATTGTCGGCGTGATCGCGGTGCCGCCGGGTGGGGTATAGGTGGGGCTGGTGATCGTGACTGGCCGGTCGGCCTTGTCGTAGGTGGTGGCGGTGGTGCGGCCTTCGGCGTTGACGGTCTGCGTCTGGTTCCCGACGGTGTCATAGCCGTAGCGGGAGGTCGGCCGTACATCCGCGGCAGGTTCGCCGGACTTTTCCACGGTCACCTGCGGCGCCTTGGCCTCGACCAGGCGGCCCAGCGCGTCGTACCGATTGGTGATGGTGAAGTCGGCGGCGTTGGCGCCGCTGGCGTTGCCGCGCGGGTCAACCAGCGTGGTGATCAGGCCACGGTCATCGACCGTCCAGCTGGTGACCACATCATCGGCGCCGTTCTTGACCGTCTGCTTGGTCTTGACGCCGGCGGCGTTGTAGGCGTACTCGATGATCTCAGCACGGCTACCGCTGGCCGCACCCGTCCGGGTCTCCCGGATGGTGTTGCCGTTGGCGTCGTAGTCATAGACGGTCTTGCGGTTCAGCCCGGCCGGATCCGTCGTGGCCGAGGTGCGCCGCCCGGCGGCGTCATAGACGTAGTCGGTGCGGGTGATCCCACCGCCGGTGACCTGCTGGGTGGGGTTGCCCGCCGCGTCGTAGGTGTCGGATTCGAGGACCACATCCTTCGGCGTGGTGGACCCGTTCAGCTTCACCTGCGAACCGATCGCCTGCGAACGCAGGTTGTCGGCGTAGTAGGTGAAGGAGGTCTTGCGCCCCATGGCGTCGGTCCGGCTCGCCAGCCGCCCGGCCGGGTCGTAGGCGAACGACTCCAGCACGATCTCCTTGGCCGGCTGCGGATTGACCGGGCTGCCGGTCCAGTTCTTCAACCGCGTCGACTCGACCTCGCCACGCTTGGTGTAGGTGAAGCCATAGATCGCCCCGACCTCGTCGGTGACCGTGTCCGGGGTACCCAACACGTTCCACGCGGGGCGTACCACGCCGCCCTCTGGTCCGGTCACCGAGTCCGGATGCCCATGCGTGTCGTACGTGGTCGTGGTCGTCCGCTCCGCATCACCCCCAGTCAGGTCCGCGACGCTCTCGGTCAGCTTGTTACTGTCCGCATCGTAGGTGTAGCGCGTCTGCTTGGTGTGGGTCACCCCGGTGACCTCGTTCTTCACCCCCGGCCCGGTCTCCGTGAGCACGCGTCCCAGCCCGTCGTAGGCAAAGGTCGTCTTCACCCCGGCCGGCTCCGCCTGCGACACCTGCGTCCGCGTGATCACCTGCCCGACAGCGTCATACTCCAGCTTCGTGACCAGCCCCGCCGGATCAGTCTGCTCCGCCAGATCCCCGGCCGCGGTGTACTTGTAGCTCCACGAGCTCCCGCGCGGGTCGGTCTTGGTCTTCACCAGCCCGGCCGGGGTCTTTCCGCCGCCGACGGCGTCTTCGCTGCCGTCGGTGTAGACGGTGAGGGCGGAGCGGCCGTTCGGGAAGTCCGTGGTGGCCGGTGTGGTCTGCTTGGTCTGCTCGCCGTACTGGTTGTACTCCCAGCTCGTGGCGTACGTGTTGTCGGTCGCGCTCGCCGAGCGGGCATCGCGCGCCTTCAGCACGCGGTCGTTGCGGGGGTCGAGAGGGTCGTCCTTGTTGAGGTAGTAGTCGGCGTAGGTGGTCTGGCAACTATTCGTGGCTCGGCAACGCTTGGTGCTGATGGTGTTGCCGCGTTTGTCCTGGACCGTCTCCACGGCGTTGCCGTTGGCGTCGGTGACCTTGGCCAGGTAGCCGCCTGTGTCGTAGTCGTAGCTGGTGGTCTTGCCGAGCTGGTCGGTTTGCGAGAGCAGCCGGCTGGTGCGCAGCCGGTCGTGCTTGTACTGGATCGTCTCGTTGCGTGGGTCGGTCACGGTGATGGTCGAATCGCCCGTCAGCCAGTCGTACTGGGAAGCGCCGATCTTCCAGGTCCCGCCGTTCTGGTCAACATGAGTGGTGATCCGATCAGTGACCGAGTCGTAGGTGTTGTTCGCCCAGAGGCGGCCGGAGGGCAGGGTGATGGTGGCCAGCTTGTTGGCTACCGCCACACGTGCGGCGTAGTGCGTCTGGATCTCGGCCTCGGCCAGCGGGCGACCGTACAGCGCGAATTCGTCCATGCTGCCCTGGAACGGCCACACGCCGGAGACGGAGGAGCCGCCGGGCACGTCCGACCAGGAACTGCCTCGCTCACCTGCTCCCACGTAGGCGTGGGAGCGGTACTCCTCGGCAAGCTTGCCGGTCAGCTCGCCGACCTTTTGCCCGTCGAGGTAGAGCTGCTGCCGGTCACCCGCCACGTTGAGGACGACGTGATGCCATTGGCCGTCATTGACGCGGCCCGCGGTGGTGATCGGGGTGTAGACCCAGTTGCCAGCGGTGTTTTGGATGTTGCCGAGCTGGCCGCGGAGTTTGCCGTCGGTGCCCACATACAGAACAGGCCACAGCGCCCCGTACTGGTAGCCGATCTCGGCGGCCGAGAAGATGACTCCGTTGCTGGTGGTCTTGAACCAGTCCTCGATCGCCACGCGGTCTCGAAGACGAGCCACTATGTCGTTCGGGAGCTGGACTGACGATTTGGTGAACCCTGCTGCGGTGTCCGTGGTGCCCTGCAGCGCTCCGGGCTGTCCAACGGCGACACCAACGTAGCTGCCGTTCCCGCCCTCGCTGCCCTCATTCGTGGCGTGATCGTTCGTAGCCTCACCGAACCGCCAGTAGCCAATCGGATCGGAATCGAGGACGAGGTTGCGGTAGCGGGAGCCGGTGCCGTAGCCATACGTCGTGCAGTTAGGTGCGGCCACGGGTGCGCACACCTTGAGAAGGTTGTCGCCCTGGTACTCATACGTCCACGTGAGCGCCTTGCCGTCGACCGGGTCGGTGGACACGGTGGCGATGTGAGATCCCGCCCAGGTGAACGACAGCGATCGTCCATCGGGGCCGGTCAGCTTGGCCAGCTTGCCATCGGTGCCGTAGTCCAGCACGTGGGCACGCCCGCGTGGGCTGGTGATGCGGGTCAGCCTGCCCTGGGCATCGAACACGTAGCTGGTGGACGTCTTGTCCATCAGCCGCCACCCGCCGCCGCTGACTTCGGCCAGGGTCGCATCGTCACCAGGGGGCGGCTGGAAGGTCCCGTCGCCCTTGGCGGCAAACCGCTCCTGATGGCCGTCGGGGTAGGTAACCAGCAAAGTGGCGGTCCCGCTGAGGTTGGTTTCAGGCGCGATGCGCATGTCCCACTGCGTCGACCAACCGGCCCCGAAGCTACCGACGGTACGGGGGTCGAGGCTGTTGTAGGTGCGCACCACGGACAACGCCGAACCCGAGCTCCCGACTGAAGCGTCGGTGAACTGCGTCCGGTAGTTACCCGTCAGCTGGTAGAACTCCTGACCGTTGGCCCCCATCTGGCCCAACGTGGAGGCGATCTGCGGCTGGCGCACCCCGGTCAGGAAGGTCCACCTCTCGGTCGTGACCTCCGTCCCAGCTGCAGAGTCCGTGATTTGGACCCACCACTGATACTCCTTGCCCCAGGACAGCTTTCCGGCCGGGACCTGCCAGGCGTCGACGCCTGCCAAGTCACCCGAGTCCACGCACACAGGCGTGGGCGGCGGAAACTCCGGAAACCCATCGCCTTCCTTCGGCTTCTCGCACACGGAGAAGGAGAAGGTGAAATCAGCCGACGAGCCGCCCCCCAGCCTGACGGCGTACACGCTCAGCAGCGGAGTCAACGTCCCAACCAGCGACAGATCGGACGGATACCTGTCCTCGATGAGCGGCTGCGTCCCCATCAAGGCACGATCTAGCACCTCGGCCCGCTCAACCCCCGACCTCGGGGCCGACTCCGTAGGGATGATGCGGGTCAGCGGCCGTCTGTCGCCAGAACGGCTATCCAGCGGCAGCCCCTCCCCCCTGGGCTTGGCCGTGCCTGCCCGCGAACGGGTATCAACCAGTGCCTGCGTAGCGTCCGTCGGCACCAACGTCGGCGCGCGAAGGCTGCCACCCGTCTGCTGAGCAGGTAACCGCAGCTCCGTCGCCACCGCGGCAGCAGTCAGGGAGGAATCCGCAAACCCGGAGCCAGATTCAACCACCAGCATCCCGGGCATGATCACCGCAAATGCCACGATCATGCTTACTGCACGAAGCCACAGCGACATCCGGCGCATACCGTCGTCACACTCCGAACCAACGAGGGGCGACCGTGGAGGACGCCAGACGTCGCTCCCCGCCATGTCTGCCTGGGCAGATGGCTCAGAGCATCACAAAACACCCAGACTTTAACTTCGGCTTATTTGCCCCACAAGATCCAAAATCGCCACCAAGCGGACGCCCTGCGTGATCACGCGGCAACCTCACCCGCTCTGACCTGCTAGGAGGCGCCCCTTGCACCAACGGAGGGAGCCGACTCCTATCGCTGGAGTGAGAACCTGCTGCACGGCATCGCCTGCGACCTCATCGATCCCCAGTTCTCCCCTCGTCCCCATGGCTGCCAGGATCGGCATCGCAGACATGGAGCACCTGCAGAAGCGGCTAGCAGCGCGAAAAAGCCTTCCCACTGGCCATGTCATGGACCGTTGCGGGCGCGGTGATCCACCGGGGATCGAACCCCCAGGGGGAGACGTAGGCCAGGTCGTCGTCGATCAGCGCGCCGGGGCCGCCCGCCAGGGCGGGGCCGACGACCTCGCCGATCCACGACCACTCGCCGGAGAGCGCGGCGTGATCGAGCGGGGTGAACATCTCGGGGTCATATTCGGCCGAGGCCTCGTGGGCCTCCTTCGCCCTGCGCCCCGCGGCGGCCGCGCGCAAGGACGCCACTCCGGACTCCGACATCCCGGCGAACCAGTCGAGCCCGTCGGCGTCGAAGGGCGCGAGCCCCGCCACGCTCACCGCCGCGAGCACCCGCTCGGGCAGCAGGGCGGCGCACGCCAGCGCGTGCGTGCCGCCGCCGGAGTGCCCCATGACGGCGAACCGCTCGACGCCCAGCGCGTCGGCGACGCTCGCCACGTCTGCGGCCACCGACGCCACGTCGCGCCCGGGGGAAGGGGCCGAGCCGCCGTATCCGGGACGGTCGTGTGACACCCACCGGATCCCGGCCGCGGACAGGAGCGGCCCGGGCGGGGCGCCGATGTTCGGCGTGCCGTGGTGCCAGTAGACGGTCAGCGCGGCGTCCGTCTCGCCGGTGTCGTAGACGTGCAGGCGACGTCCGTCGCTCAGGTCGAGATCGAACTCGGTCACCCGCCGGATGCTACAGATCGTGTACGACAACTCCGCCGACCACGGTGGTGACGACCGTGATGTCGCGGATGCGCTCCGACGGCACGGCCAGTAGGTCGTCCGACAGCACGGCGAAGTCGGCCAGCTTGCCGCGGCTCAGCGTGCCCTTGAGCCGCTCCTCGTGCACGGCGTGGGCCGAGCCCGCGGTGTAGGCGCGCAGCGCCTGCGACACCGTCAGAGACACCGGACGCGACGTGCGCCGCCCCGCCGACGCCGCCGTCGTCGCGCTCGCCCTCCGCGCCGGCGGTCAGTGAAGGCTAGGCGTCGCGCAGCTTCTTGAGCAGGACGATGTCCTCGCGGTGTATGGGGGCCTTGCCCGGCGTCTCGATGCAGATCGGCACGCCCGCCGCGACCGGGTGGCGCATGAGGTCGGCGAAGGGCTGGGCGCCGATGTTGCCCGCCCCGATGTTCTCGTGGCGATCCTTCTTCGACCCGCACACGTCCTTGGAGTCGTTGGCGTGCACCAGCTTCAGCCGCCCGGGAGCGATGGCGTGCAGCTCCTCGAGCGTCTGCGCGACGCCGCCCTCGGCGGCCAGGTCGTGGCCCGCCGCGAAGGCGTGGCAGGTGTCGAGGCAGACGTTGGCGCGCGGGTGCCAGTCGAGCGCGGCCAGGTAGGGCTCGAGGTCCTGGACCGTGGCGCACAGCATCGCGCCCTGGCCGGCCATCGGCTCGAGCAGCAGGTCGGGGCCGCCCTCGGGGATCTCGTCCAGCAGCGGCAACAGGTGCTCGCGCAGCTGGCGGAAGGCGTCCTCGCGCGGCTGGGTGACGGCCGAGCCGGTGTGCACGACCACGCCCCTGGACCCGGTCTCCACGCCCCGCCGCAGCGTGTAGCGGGTGATGGCGATCGAGCTCGCCAGCGTCTCCGGGTTGGGCGAGCCGAAGTTGACCAGGTACGGCGTGTGGATGAAGGAGACGACGCCCGACTCGGCCAGCGCCGCGTCCTCCTCGGGCTTGCCCGCCGTCAGCGCCCAGCCCCGCGGGTTGGTGACGAACACCTGGATCATCTCGGCTTCGATCTCGGCCATGTACTTCAGGCCGCCCGTCGCCAGGCCGCCGGCGACGGAGACGTGCCCGCCGATCAGGGAATTCACGCGCTCCAGTCTAGGCGTGCCAGAACCATGGCCTGCCGGGCTTCCGCTAGCCCAGGCGCAGCGCCAGGAAGAAGTCGACCCGGTCCTCCAGCCGTGACAGGTCGCGCCCGGTGAGGTCCTGGATGCGCTGGATCCGGTAGCGCAGCGTGTTGACGTGCACGTGCAGCAGCTCGGCGCACTTCGTCCACGACCCCGAGCACTGCAGGAACGCCTCGAGCGTGCGCACCAGGTCGGCCCGGTGCACCTGGTCGTAGGAGCGCAGCGGATCGAGCAGCCGCACCCGGAACATGTGCCGCACGTCGTCGGGCACCGAGGCGAGCAGCAGCACGTGCGTGGCCAGCTCGTCATGGCCGACGACCGCGTCGGGCTCGGCCCGCCCCTCGGCCATCCGCCGCGCGTACCGGGCCTCCTCCACGGCCCCGCGCAGCCCGGTGACCTGCGCCGTCCCGCTCACCCCGACGGTGAGATGGCAGCCGACCAGCCCGGGAGCCAGGGCGTGTACGGCGGCGCGGATGCGGGCCGTGGCATCGTGCTCCGAGGCGGGCACCAGCGCGATCGCCTCGCCCTCCACGATCCCGATGACCGCGGCGGGCGAGCCGTACAGGATCTCCTTGACGACCGCGCGCAGCTCGCCGGGCCGCAGGCCGCCGTCGGCGGTGGCGGCCACGGCGACGTAGCCGTCGGCGCCGGACAGGCCGGTGACCTGGAGGCGGGGCAGGATGTCGCTGGGCCTGCCGTCGGTCATGACCAGGCGGACCAGTTCCTGCGCGATGCGTCCCTCGGGACTGTGCCGGTCGTCCTGGCGGACCCGCTCGAGCGCGGCGACCGCGGCCAGTTCCCCGGCCATCGCGCGCCGCTCCTCGGTCCAGTCGTCGAAGGAACCCTCGAACGCCACGAACCAGTCGGCCACCCGCGAGGTCGTCTGCTCGTCCACCGGGAAGATCGTGTAGCCGCCGCGCACGCACGGCAGCCGCTTGGCCGTCAGGAACGCCTTGGCCAGGTCGCGCGCCGCCTGCTCGGGCAGCGCGTGCGAGCCCGAGACCAGCCGCCCCGACGGGGTGAGCACCCAGCAGCGCATGCCCAGGTCACGGCCGATCATCGCGAGCACCGGGTCGAGCCCTGCGCCGGCGACCAGCTGTCTGTGCCGGTCGAGCACCGCCTTGACGTCGGAGGCGCGCGCGCCCGACAGCCGCCGCACGATGTGCTCGGTGACCTCGGCGAACCCCAGCGCCTGCGGCACGTGGAACAGCGGCACCCGGTGCCGCAGGCAGGCCTCGATCAGGTCCTGCGGCAGGTCGCCCGAGCGGGCCTCGCAGGCGCCCAGCCCGGACACTCCGGCGGCGGCCAGCGCGGCCACGAACGTCTCGCTGTCATCGGGCGTGCGCCGCCAGATCAGCCCGGTCAGCACCAGCTCACCGCCGGTCAGATAGCGCCCGGGATCGAGCAGGTCGGTCGTCACGACCCAGCGCAGCGGCCGGTCGAGCTCGTCCTGACCGACGATCGTGGACAGGCCCAGCTCCGGCATCTCCAGCAGCGCGTTGAGTCGCATACCACATCCCTTGCCTCGCTTGCCGCGAGACTATCTACAGGTTAACGGTCGGCGAACTTGGAGCATGACACGAAAAGTCCTGACCAACGGCTGGGCCACTTCGGAGTTCTTGCGGATGGACCGCGCCCGAGTTACCTGTGTGTACTGCAGACATGCCCAACTCGCTCGCCGACTTCAACGCGCGGGATCCGGACGCGGCCGAGCGCGACCTGCTCGCCTGCTGCGCCTCCCACGCCTTCGCCAGGACCGTCGCCGCCCGGCGCCCCTTCCGGGACCTGGCCCAGCTGACCGCCGCCGCCGACACCGCCGTGCGCGCCCTGGACTGGCCCGACGTGCTCGAGGCGCTGTCGGCCCACCCGCGGATCGGCGAGCGCAGCCAGGAGGCGTGGTCACGGCAGGAGCAGTCGGGCGTGGAGGACGACCTCCGCCCGGCGCTGGCGGAGGGCAACCGCGCCTACGAGGAGCGCTTCGGCCACGTCTACCTGGTCTGCGCCACCGGCCTGACCGGCACGCAGATGCTCGGGAAGCTGCGCGAGCGCCTGGACAACGACGAGGAGGCCGAGCGCAAGGTCGTCGGCGACGAGCTCGCCAAGATCACCCGGCTGCGGATGGCGAAGCTGGTGGGCATATGACCGAGCTTGTCGAGGTCATCAATAGACACAGCACGGTGGTCATGAGGCCGACGAAGGAGGACTCATGACCTTCTCCACCCACGTCCTCAACGCCGCCACCGGGCTTCCCGAGGCGGGCGTGGCCGTACGCCTGGAAAGGGACGGCGAAGTCCTGCACGAGGGCCGCACCGACGCCGACGGCCGGATCAAGGGCTGGAACCCGGGCACGGGCGTCCACCGCGTCACCTTCCGCGACCTCCCGAGCTCCTTCTACCCCGAGGTCGTGATCGCGTTCCGGGTCGACGACCCCGGCCGCCACTACCACATCCCGCTGCTGATCAGCCCGTTCGCCTACTCCACCTACCGAGGGAGCTAGCCCCGTGTCAGTAATCCTGGGCCCCAACCGCTACGGCAAGGCGGAGACCAGGCTCGTGCGCGTCGTCAGGGACGGCGACGTGCACCACCTCAAGGACCTCAACGTCTCCTCCTCCTTGTCGGGCGACATGGAGGAGGTCCACCTGACCGGCAGCAACGCGGCCGTACTGCCCACCGACAGCCAGAAGAACACCGTCTACGCCCTGGCCAGGAAGCACGGCGCCGACCAGATCGAGGACTTCGCCCTCCTGCTGGCCAGGCACTTCGTGTCCACCCAGCCCACCATCCACCACGCCAGGGTCGCCATCGAGGAGTACGCGTGGGACCGCGCGGGCGACCACTCCTTCGTCAGGAACGGCACGGAGGTCCGCACCTGCCTGGTCCACCACGACCGCGACGGCCGCACCACGGTCGTCTCCGGCCTCAAGGACCTGGTCGTGCTCAACTCCACGGGCTCGGAGTTCCACGGCTACATCGTCGACGAGTACACCACCCTGCAGCCGACCACCGACCGCGTCCTGGCCACCGCGGTCACCGCCCAGTGGCGGCACCTGTCGGACAGATCGGACTTCGCCAAGTCCTACGACGACGTACGGCGGGCCCTGCTGGAGGCGTTCGCCGGCACCCACAGCCTGTCCCTGCAGCAGACGCTCTACGCGATGGGCGAGCGGGCGCTGAACGCGCGCGACGACCTGGCCGAGATCAGGTTCGCGATGCCGAACAAGCACCACTTCCTGGTGGACCTGACGCCGTTCGGCCTGGACAACGACAACGAGGTCTACTACGCCGCCGACCGCCCCTACGGCCTGATCGAGGGAACCGTGCTGCGGGACGACGCGCCCGACGCCGGCTTCGCCTGGGAGTGAGTGACATGGAGTTCCTGCGGCCCACCACGTGGGCGGAGGCGCTGGCCGCCAAGGCGGACCAGCCGGAGGCGGTGCCCATCCAGGGCGGCACCGACGTCATGGTGGAGATCAACTTCGACGTGCACAGGCCGCCCGCGCTGCTCGACCTCAACCAGGTCGCCCCGCTGCGGGACTGGTCCGTGGACGAGGGCGGCTACCGGATCGGCGCGGGCGTGTCGTACACGCGGATCATCGACGAGCTGGGGGAGGCGATGCCCGGGCTGGCCCAGGCGTCCAGGACCGTCGGCTCCCCGCAGATCCGCAACCGCGGCACGGTCGGCGGGAACCTCGGCGCGGCCTCGCCGGCCGGTGACAGCCATCCGCCGCTGCTGGCGGGAGACGCGGTGGTCGAGGTGGAGTCGCGCGACCGGGGGGTGCGGCTGATCCCCGCGCACGAGTTCTACCTCGGCGTGAAGAGGTCGGCGCTGGAGCCGGACGAGCTCATCAAGGCGATCCGCGTGCCTGCGGCGCGCGGCCCGCAGTACTTCTCGAAAGTCGGCACCCGCAACGCCATGGTCATCGCGGTCTGCTCGTTCGCGATCGCCCTGTATCCCGAGGAACGGCGGGTCGGCACCGGGATCGGCTCGGCCGCGCCCACCCCGCGCAGGGCGCTGGAGGCCGAGGCGTTCCTGGCCGACGAGGCCGACTGGCACGCGCCGCTCGACGAGGCCGTGCTGCGCCGCTTCGGCGAGCTGTGCTCGGGCGCCGCCTCGCCGATCGACGACGTGCGCGGCACCGCCGACTACCGCAGGCATGCCGTCGGCGTGATGGCCCGCCGCACGCTCGGCTGGGCGTGGAACGACTACCTGGGAAGGAGGGCCGCCTGATGCGCGTGACCTTCACCGTGAACGGTCGCGACGAGACCGTCGACGACGTGTGGGAGGGCGAGAGCCTGCTCTACGTGCTGCGCGAGCGGGTCGGGCTGCCCGGCTCGAAGAACGCCTGCGAGCAGGGCGAGTGCGGCTCCTGCACGGTCTACCTGGACGGCACGCCGGTCTGCTCCTGCCTGGTCGCCGCCGGCCAGGCCGAGGGCAGGCAGGTGCGCACCGTCGAGGGGCTGGCCGACGGGGACCGGCTCGACCCGGTCCAGGAGGCCTTCGTCGAGTGCGGCGCGGTCCAGTGCGGCTTCTGCACGCCCGGCCTGATCGTCCAGGCGCACGACCTCATCTCCCGCGTCGGCCGGCCGTCCGACGCCGAGATCCGCGAGGCGCTCGCGGGCAACCTCTGCCGCTGCACGGGCTACGAGAAGATCCTCGACGCGGTACGGCTGGCCGCCACGCGAAAGGCTGCCGCACAGTGACCGAGCGAAGCGAGGGAACCAATAAACACAGCATCTTTGATCGCAGAGCCGACGAAGGAGGCTCTGTGATCATCGAGAACGTCTACATCGCGCCGGTGGCCGGCCCCGAGATCGAGTCCGGATACATCCGGATCGAGGGGGATCGGATCGCGGAGATCGGGTCCGGGGTTCCCGAAAGCCGGGACTCGGACAGGATCGACGGCCGCGGCTGCCTGGCCACCCCCGGGCTGATCAACACCCACCACCACCTCTACCAGTGGGCCTCGCAGGGCCTGGCGCAGGACGCCACATTGTTCGAGTGGCTGGTGGCGCTCTACCGGGTGTGGGGCGCGATGGACGCCGAGGTGGTGCGGGGCGCGGCCACCGCCGGGCTCGGCTACCTGGCCCTGTCGGGCTGCACCACCTCCAGCGACCACCACTACGTCTTCCCCAGCGGGCGCGGCGACCTGTTCGCCGCCGAGATCGAGGCCGCGCGGGACCTGGGTATCCGTTTCCACCCGGCGCGCGGCTCCATGGACAGGGGAGTCTCCAAGGGCGGGCTGCCGCCGGACTCCGTGGTGGAGGATCTGGACGACATCCTGGCCGCCACCGCCGAGGTCATCGACCGCTACCACGACCCGTCCTTCTCCTCCAAGCTGCGGGTCGCGGTCGCGCCCTGCTCGCCGTTCTCCGTCAGCGCCGAGCTGATGACCGAGTCCGCCGCGCTGGGCCGTGCGAAGAACGTGCGTCTGCACACCCACCTGTGCGAGACGCTGGATGAGGATGAGCACTGCCGGGAGCAGCTGGGCATGCGGCCCGTCGACTACATGGAGAAGCTGGGCTGGCTCGGCCCCGACGTCTGGTTCGCCCACGCCGTGCACCTCAGCGACGCCGACATCGACAAATTCGCCGAGACCGGCACCGGGTCGGCGCACTGCCCGTCCTCCAACGGTCGCCTGGGCGCGGGCATCGCCAGGGTCTCGGAGATGCTCCGGCGCGGGGCCAACGTCGGGCTCGGCGTCGACGGCAACGCCTCCTCCGAGCTGACCACGCTGTCGGGTGAGATGCGGCAGGCGCTGCTGTTCCAGCGGGCCGCCCACGGGCCGACCGCGCTCACCGCGCGGCAGGCGCTGGAGATGGCCACCCTGGGCGGCGCGCGCAACCTCGGCCGCTCAGCCGAGCTGGGCTCGCTCGAGGCGGGCAAGCTGGCCGACATCGCGCTGTGGCGGACAGACTCCTTCGCCGCGGCCGTCGACGACCCGGTGTGCGCGCTGGTCTTCGCCACCCGGCAGCCGCCGCTGGCCAGGCTCCTGGTCGGCGGCCAGACCGTGGTCGAGGACGACGAGCTCAGGACCGTCTCCCAGGACGCCGCGGGGCGGGCCGGCGCCGAGGCGCACCGCCGCCTGATGCGCCTGGCCGAGCAGCAGGGATTCGCCGCCGCCAAGGAGGTACACCGGTGACCACCCCCCTCCGCGCACCTCACCGGATCGCCGCGCCCGGCAACGGGGGAGTGGGCGAGAGCACGCTGCGGCCCGACGGGACGCTGAAGGTGAAGGGCGAGTTCGCCTACGCCTCCGACCTGTGGATCGACGGCATGCTGTGGGGCGCCACGCTGCGCAGCCCGCATCCCCGGGCGCGGATCGTGTCCATCGACACCGCGCCCGCCCTCGCCCATCCGGGGGTGCACGCCGTACTGACCCATGAGGACGTGCCCGGGCGCAGGCACTACGGCCTGGACCACACCTGGGACCAGCCGGTGCTGGCCATCGGCCAGGTGCGCCACCAGGGCGAGCCGATCGCGCTGGTGGCCGCCGACCACCCGGAGACGGCACGGCGCGCGCTGGCGAAGATCGCGATCGAGTGGGAGATCCTCGAGCCGCTCACCGACGCGCGGCGGGCCGCGTTCGACCCGGCGTATCCGCAGGTGCAGGACCGGCCCAACCCAGCCCGCCACCAGCCGGTCGTCGTCGGGGACGTCGAGGCCGCCAAGCCGCTGGCCGAGATCGTGGTCAGCGGGGACTTCGAGGTGGGCATCCAGGACCAGGCCTTCCTCGGGCCCGAGTCCGGGCTGGTCGTCCCGGGCGAGGACGGCGGGCTCGACTTCTACGTAGCCACCCAGTGGATGCACAACGACCTCAGCCAGATCGGGCCGTGCCTCGGCTTGTCTGATGATCAGATCCATATGACGCTGTCCGGGGTCGGCGGCGCCTTCGGCGGGCGCGAGGACCTGTCGATGCAGATCCACGCCGGGATGCTGGCGCTGCACACCGGCAAGCCGATCAAGATGGTCTACAACCGGCACGAATCGTTCTTCGGCCACGTGCACCGGCACCCCGCCCTGATGCACTACGAGTACGGGGCCACGTGCGACGGGAAGATCGTCTACGCCGAGGTGGAGATCATCCTCGACGGCGGCGCCTACACCAGCGCCACGCTCAACGTCGTGGGCAACGCCGCCTCGCTCGGCGTGGGACCCTACGAGATCCCCAACGTCCGCATCGACGCCTACGGCGTGTACACCAACAACCCGCCGTGCGGGGCGATGCGCGGGTTCGGCGCCGTGCAGGCGTGCTTCGCGCACGAGTCGATGATGGACAAGGTGGCCGCGGCCTGCGAACTCGACCCGGTCACGGTCAGGCAGGTCAACGCCTGCTCGCAGGGGTCCACCCTGGCCACGGGACAGGTCATCCACGCGCCGCTGCCGATGGCGGACATGCTCCAGCAGGCCCGCGACCTGCCGATGCCCTTGGGCGCCGATATTTCCGACATCCGCAATCTGCCGGGCGGGGCTTCGCAGACCACCCACGGCGAAGGGGTACGGCGGGGCGTCGGGTACGGCGTGGGCATCAAGAACATCTGCTTCTCCGAAGGCTTCGACGACTACTCGACCTGCCGGGTACGGCTCGAGGTCATCGGCGGGGCCGCCACCGCGCTCGTGCACACCGCCGCCGCCGAGGTGGGGCAGGGGCTGGTGACCATCGAGGCCCAGATCGCTCGCACCGAGCTGGGAATCGAGCACGTGGTCATCCATCCCGCCGACAACCAGGTGGGCGATTCGGGGTCCAGTTCCGCCTCGCGGCAGTCGTACATGACCGGGGGAGCGGTCAAGGAGGCCTGCTCCGCCGTACGGGAGCAACTCTTCGCCTTGACGGTGGCTCGCTACGGCGCTTACGACGATTTGTCGCTCGGCGGGGGAAAAATCATCTCTCAGCGGGACGGGGTGCTGGCCACCGTTGAGGACGTCCTCGGCTCCGAGGTCATCGAGGAGACCCGCGAGTTCCACCATCATCCGACCACCGGCATGGATCCCGTGACCGGCCAGGGCTCCACCCACACCCAGCTGGCGCTCTGCGTGCACCGGGCCGTGGTGGACGTCGACGTCGAACTCGGCCTGGTCAAGGTGGTCGAGCTGGCCGCCGTACAGGACGTCGGCAAGATCCTGAACCGGCTGTCTCTCGAGGGGCAGATCCACGGCGGCACCGCGCAGGGACTCGGCCTGGCGGTGATGGAGGAGATCGTGGTCACCGACGGGAAAGTACGCAATCCATCGTTCACCGACTACCTGATCCCCACGATCCTCGACATGCCGCCCATGCGGCTGGAAATCCTCGAGAACGCCGATCCGCGCGCCCCATACGGGCTGCGCGGCGCCGGAGAGCCACCCACGCTCTCCTCCACTCCTGCGATCGTCGCCGCCATCCGCGACGCCACCGGGCTCGCACTCAACCGAGTGCCGGTTCGACCGGAGCACATCTCCGGCAGGTGAGTTGATCAACAGGGGCAGCCCGCACCCCCCAGCTCTGCGGGACCGACTCCACAACCGCACCGAACCGCGTGGCGGGGCCCGCATGCCCGCGCCACAGGTCGACTACGCCCGCTAGGAGGGCCCGACCATGACCCGTCTGGATACCCGGCCACGCACGTTCTTCGATCTGCCGGGTCGGGAGACCACCGTGGGCAGGGAGGTACGCGGCGGCCTGACCACGTTCTTCGCCGTCGCCTACATCGTCCTGCTCATCCCGATCATCCTCAGCGGAGCCAAGGACGTCACCGGCGCCACGCTGACCATCCCGCAGCTCACCACCGCCGTCGCGCTGTCGGCGGCGCTGACCACGATCCTCATGGGCCTGGTGGGCAACGCCCCGTTCGCCCTGGCCTCCGGACTCGGTGTGGCACCCGTCGTCGCCTTCCAGGCCGCGCCGCACATGAAGTGGGACCAGGCCATGGGGCTGGTCGTGCTCGAGGGCGTGGTCATCGTGGTCTTCGCGCTGACGGGGATCAGGCAGCTCGTCATCGACGCCATCCCCACCCCGCTCAAGCACGCCATCGGCGTCGGGATCGGCATGTTCATCGCGCTCATCGGCCTGGTGGACGCCGGCTTCGTGGGCAGGGGCGAGGGCACGCCCGTCGTCCTGGGCACGGGCGGGCACCTGACGGGCTGGCCGATCGTGGTGTTCTGCGCCGGGCTGCTGGCCATGATCGCCCTCTACGCCCTGCGGGTGCCGGGCGCGATCCTGATCAGCATCGTCTTCGCCACGGTCCTGGCCATCGTCGTCAACGCCGTCGTGCCTGGCCTCAAGTGGGGCGTCGTGACGCCCTCGATGCCCTCCACGATCATCGCAGTTCCCGATTTTTCACTACTTGGGCAGGTTGACCTGTTCGGTGGGTTCGGGTCGGCCGGGATACTGACGGCCACCGTCGTGCTGTTCACGCTGGTGCTGTCCGGGTTCTTCGACGCGATGGGCACCATCATCGGCGTCGGCGAGGAGGCCGGGCTCGCCGACGCCAACGGCCAGATCAAGGGCATGAGCAAGATCCTGACGATCGACGGCCTGGGCGCGATCGTCGGCGGCGCCACCGGCGCGTCGGCCAACACGGTCGTCGTCGAGTCGGCCGCGGGGGTTGGGGAGGGCGCTCGCACCGGCCTCGCCAGCCTCGTGACCGGTGCGCTGTTCGCCGGCGCCATGTTCCTCACGCCGCTGGCCGCCGTCGTGCCCTCGCAGGCGGCGGCGCCCGCGCTGGTGCTGGTCGGCGCGCTGATGATGACGGCCGCCCGCAAGATCGACTGGAACGACCTGGACCTGGCGATCCCGGCCTTCCTCACGATCACCCTCATGCCGTTCACGTACTCCATCACCAACGGGGTCGGCGCGGGGATCCTCACGTACACCGTCATCAAGGCGGCGCGCGGGAGGTGGCGCGAGATCCACTGGCTCCTGTGGGTCATCAGCACCGTCTTCCTGGCCTACTTCGGCATCGACTTCATCGAACGCCTCCTCGCCTGACCCGAGCTTCTTCCCGTACGGCAGGCCGCGGGGATCCGGGGTTCTCACGGTGCTGCCTCGCTTCTTTCTTGTGCGGCGGGCCGCGGGGGGCCGGGGTCCTCATGGTCCTGCCTCGCTTCTTTCCTGTACGGCAGGCCGTGGGGACCCGCCGCCCGCCGCACGGGGCCGGGGACGCGCGTCCGGCGTGTCCCTCACGGCGGACCAGCGCCCCGCCGTCACGGCGCACCATCACGTGGCCCGGGCGTCCCCGCAAGCCCGGGTCGCGTCCCCGCCCCGTGGCCCGCAAGGGAGCCCGGGTCCGTTTCCGCCCCGTGGTCCGGGCGTCCGAAGGGAGCTCGGGTCGGTCTCCGCCCCGTGGTCCGGGCGTCCCATGGGAGCTTGGGTCGGTCTCCGCCCCGTGGCCCGGGCGTCCCATGGGAGGCCGGGTCGGTCTCCGCACCCGGGGGCGGGTCCTGTGCGTCGTTGCGGTGGCTTGGCACGCGCGCCCGCCGGCCGTCTCCCTGGACGGGGCCCGGCCGGAGTGCGGCCACTGGCGGTGGGGTGGCTTGCCGTAACAGAACCTGAAGGGAGAAGACCCGTGCGGGAGATCGCGAACGAGCTGCGGGAGTGGATCGCCGAGGGGCGGCGGTTCGCGGTGGCCAGCGTGGTGGCGACCGGCGGGAGCGCGCCGCGGCCCGCCGGGGCGGCGCTGGCGGTGTCCGCGGAGGGCGCCGTCGTCGGGAGCGTGTCCGGCGGGTGCGTCGAGGGCGCCGTGTACGAGCTGTGCCTGCAGTCTCTGGAGGAGCTGCGACCGCGGCGGCAGTCGTTCGGCTACAGCGACGACGAGGCTTTCGCAGTGGGCCTGACCTGCGGCGGGACGATCGAGGTCCTGGTGTGGCCGTTCATCCCCGCGCGCCAGGGCAGCCCCGCGGCCGAGGACCTGGCGGCGCTCGACGAGCACCTGGATTCCCTGCTGCGCGGCACCCCGACCATCCTCGTCCGCACCCTGGACGGCCCACCCAGGACCCTGGCCGTGCGACCCGACCGGGTACGCGGCACGCTGTGGGCGCCACCGGCGGTACCGGGCAACGAGCGAGAACATCAGGCGCTACCGGCCGGATCGGGGGAGCAGGTGGTGGCCGGCGCGGTGGATGAGGTGGTGACGCGGCGGGTGATGGTCGGGGCGGCGGGTGAGGTGGCGCAGGAGGTGATGGCCGGAGTGGTGGATGAGGTGATGGTCGGGGTGGTGGAGGAGGTGCGGGCCATGGTGGGGGTCGGGGTGCGGGAGATCTGCAGGGATGGGGTGCGGTTCGAGGTGTTCGCCGAGGCTTACGCGCCGCCGCCGCGGATGATCGTGTTCGGGGCGATCGACTTCGCGGGGGCGTTGACGAGGGTCGGGCGGTTTCTGGGATATCACGTGACGGTGTGCGACGCGCGGCCCGTGTTCGCGACGCGGCGGCGCTTTCCCGAGGCGGACGAGGTGGTCGTCGAGTGGCCGCATCGGTATCTCGGCCGTACCGAGGTCGACGCGCGCACGGTGATCGCGGTGCTGACCCACGATGCCAAGTTCGACGTGCCCGTACTGGAGGTGGCGCTGCGGCTCGACGTGGCCTACGTGGGCGCGATGGGCTCACGCCGTACCCACGACGACCGTCTCCGCCGGCTCCGCGAGGCCGGGCTCACCGACCGCGAACTCGCCCGCCTGCGCTCGCCGATCGGCCTCGACCTGGGCGCCCGCACTCCTGAGGAGACGGCGCTGTCCATCGCCGCCGAGTTCGTAGCCCTCCAGCGCGGCGGCACCGGCCTCCCCCTCACCACGCTGTCAGGCCCCATACACCACGCCGCCTGACCCATCGCCCCGGCCCTCGCTTGTACGTCGCCCCGACCGCGACGAAGATCCAGCGAGGCCTTCCCCCAACCGCGCGGGGCGTGTTCGAGGTTCGCGGGGGCTTCCCATGATCCGCTTCGGCGCGGTCAGCCTCGCCCTACCCGCGCTGCTGACCGGTTACGGCGCCGGCGCGAGCCTGTCCGGCCCGGTCCTGACGGTCTTCACGGGGCCGGTGTGGTGGGTGGCCTTGTCTACGGCGCGCGCCTGGCGCGGCACGGCTTCTCCGCCCTGTACGGCGCGGCAGGCCTGGCGGTTGCGTGGCTGATCGACCGCATGCCCGCCCAGTCGGCGATCGTCGTGTGCGCCCTGGCCGCCGCCGTGGTCATCCTCGCCTCCTCGGCCGCCGACACCCGAGCTCGTCGCCTCGCCCACGCGACGTAGCCGCCGATACACCTCTGCCGGCCTCGACGAATGCGGTAGCCATTGGCCGACCCGCATCGTAGGCCTGCTTGGTTACCATGGGTTGAATTGATTTCCTGGTCAGGCCTGGCAGCGATAGTTCCAATGCGCACAGAAGGAGAAGCCGTGACCGCGACAATGGATGCGTCAGCGGGCATCGGCATGACGCCGGAGCAGTTTCAACGCTTCGCCGCAGGTGCCCCGGAGGGCTACCGGGTTGAACAAATCAACGGAGAGGTATACGTGACGCCTCCGGCTGGTGGTGACCACGACATCAATGTGGCGGAGATTGCTTCACAGATACTCGCCCATCACGGCCAGTGGTGGACCTTCGAGAACCGTGGCCTGATGATCAAGGACTACCGCAACGGGCACTCCATTCCCGATGGTGTGGTGGTGGACTCGCGCAGGGCGTTCGCCGGGCAGCCTGAATGGGCCGATGCTTCGCCGGTCCTGGCGCTGATTGAGGTCACGTCAAGTGGTCACGAAGATCAGGATCGGATCGGGAAGCGTGATGCCTATGCCCGCGCTGGAATTGGGATGTATCTCCTCGTGGACCGCCAGCGCAGAGAGGTGACCGTGTTCTCGGCCCCTGAGGATGACCGCTACGGGGACGTCCACACTGTGCCATACGGCAAGCCGCTGGCCCTGCCAGAACCGCTGGTCTTCACGCTCGACACCAGCAGCCTGGTCTAGCGTTCGCCCTGGCGCCCGGGTGGGGCGCCTCAGGTCGAGAGCTTGTGTTCGAGGGGTGTGCGGAAGCGGGGCGTGATCTTGGTGGTGCCGAGCCACGACGACAGGCGGGCAGCTTCGGCCTCGATGGCCGTGCGGGCGTCCGAGCCCACGTCTTCAAGGAGTTCCCAGGTGATCTCGCCTGACTCGCGGGTGGCCCAGCCGCCGACGACCCGGCCGTTCCACCACACCGTCGGGCCGATGTTGCCCGTGCGGTCGAAGAGGTCGGCGCGGTGTTCCGCCGGGAGATACCAGTCGCGGGCCTGCCAGCCCATCGGGGTGGGGTCGAGAGCGGGAAGCAGGGCCGCCCACGGCTCGGGTTCCACGAGGTCGACGTCGTCGGCGAGGACGTAGCCCACGCCCTCGTCCAGCGCGACCTCCACGGCGCCGACGGCGGCCAGGGCCTTGCGGACGTCGCCGAGGGTCCAGCCGGTCCACCACTTGATGTCCGCCTCCGTGCCGGGGCCGAACGCCGCCAGCCAGCGGCGCACCAGCTCCGCCTGCGCCTCGCGGACCTCGAGCGCCGGGATGTCGCCGGAAAGGGCCCAGCCGTGGGCGCCGCTGATCCAGGTGCCGGTGGGGCGGCCCTGCCGTACCAGGGTGCCCTCCATCGCCATCAGATAGAGCAGCCGCATGCCCACGCTCTGCGTGGTCTCGTAGGACTTGCCGCGGCCGTAGACGATCTGCTCGCGCAGGCCGCCGACGAGACCGCCCAGCTGGGCGCCGGACGCCTCGCCCGCTGAGCCCAGGGCCTCGACCACCGAGGTCTCGACCCCCGCCACCCAGGCAGCGTCGAAACCCGACTCCAGCAGCGCCTTGGACAGCGTCCTGCGCTCCTTGGCGGCGATGGCCGCGGCCGAGGACCACTGCACGACGGGCACCAGGTCGGACGGCACTACGAACAGCGTTCGCCGCATGCCGGTCATCCGCACCAGCGTCCGCTCGTCGTAGAGCGCACGCTCGACGACCTCCACTCCGGGGTCGGTGAGGCGCGCGCCCGCCGACAGGTACACGGTCGCCGGGTCCGTGGCGTGCAACGCGACGACCGACTCGGCCGCCGCCTGTGGGTCGTCCAGCCGCCGCGCCAGCCCCTGCCGGACGCCCAGCCGGGCCCGCCGCTGCTCCACAGAAATCCGCATGCGTTGGAGGATCGCACACTCCTCACCCCATGCCGACGCTTGGACCAACGCACAAGATGATCCGCGCACGCCCCGCCCAGGTTCGGATCTCTTGCGGCTAGTCCGGGCGCGGGCCCGCTGTGTGTACTGAAGCCCCGGACCTGGGAGGGAGCCCGGAATGGCTTTGATGTTCCTCAACGGCGGCGCGATGCGCGGCGGGCCGTTGCACCACCTGCTCGACGGCGCGCCGCTGGTGTCGCAGACCCGCACGGCGCCGAAGTACCGCTTCTACTCCGTGGACGGCAGGTGCCCCGCGCTGGTGCCCGTCGCGCACGGCGGCGCCGCCATCGCGGGCGAGCTCTACGACGTCGAACTGGACGTGCTGCGCGACCGGCTGCTGCCGGCCGAGCCGCCCGAGCTGGAGCTGGGCGTGATCGAGCTGGCCGACGGCGGCTCGTCGTTCGCGATGCTGCTGCGCAGGCCGCTCACCTCGCACGTGCCGCTGATCGACATCACCGACCAAGGAAAGTGGGTCTCATG
Organism: Nonomuraea sp. NPDC050536; assembly: GCF_044457685.1. Lineage (NCBI taxonomy): Bacteria > Bacillati > Actinomycetota > Actinomycetes > Streptosporangiales > Streptosporangiaceae > Nonomuraea > Nonomuraea sp. NPDC050536. The sequence goes on along the minus strand of NZ_JBITHD010000003.1, from coordinate 315,461 downwards.
AGGTTCGACGTCAACTGCTCGATCCTCTTCACCGACCTGCCCGTGCTCGAACGGCCCGCCGCGGCGGCCGCGGCCGGGTTCGAAGGCGTGGAGTTCTGGTGGCCGTTCGAGCGCGCCGTACCCGAGGACAAGGAGATCGAGGCGTTCGTCGCCGCGATCAAGGACGCGGGCGTGCGGCTGGTCGGCCTCAACTTCGTCGACGACATCCCGCAGGGCCGCGGCTTGTTCTCCCGTCCCGGCGATCTCGTACGGCTGCGCGACAACTTCGACGTGGCGGTGGGGATCGCCGGACGCCTGGGCTGCACGGCGCTCAACGCCCTGTACGGCAACCGGGTGGGCGGGATCGACGCCCAGCAGGACGAGCTGGCACTGGAGAACCTGGCGCTGGCCGCCCGCAAGGCCGCGGACATCGGCGCCGTGGTGCTGGTGGAGGCGCTCAACGGCTACGAGTCGCCGTCCTACCCGCTCGTCTCGGTCAAGGGCGCGATCGACGTGATCGAGGCGGTGGGCGAGCCGAACGTGCGCTTCCTGGCGGACCTGTACCACCTGGCCCGCATGGGCGAGGACCTGGAGGCCGCGCTGCGCCATCCGCTCACCGGGCACGTCCAGATCGCCGACAACCCCGGCCGCGGCCGCCCGGGCACGGGCTCGCTGCCCTTGAAAGAGCTGCTCGACGGCTACGACGGCTGGGTGGGGCTCGAATACAAGGATCCCGATTTCGACTTCGACTGGATCGCGGAGTGGTCGCCTGTGCCGGAGAGCGGCAGCTTGCGTAACCAGCGGAGGCACGTGCGGGCCACGACCATTAGACAGGAGTTCGTCGCGTGAAGATTGGTTTCATCGGGCTTGGGATCATGGGCAGGCCCATGGCCGGGCACCTGGTCAAGGCTGGGCATGAGGTCACTGGGTACGACCTGAAGCAGGTCGACTTCGGCGGGACCTGGGCGAACAGCGTGGCCGAAGCGGTCAAAGACGCCGAGGTCGTCATCACGATGCTGCCTGCCGACCCGCAGGTCGAGGCAGTATTTCCCGAAATTTCGGCAAACGCGCCCGCCAACGCCCTCTACATCGACTTCTCCACCATCACTCCCCAGACCTCGCAGAAGCTGGCGGCCAAGTGGCCCAGGACGATCGACGCCCCGGTCTCGGGAGGCGAGAAGGGCGCCGTGGACGCCGTTCTGTCCATCATGGTCGGCGGCTCGCAGGAGGACTTCGAGGCCGCCAGACCGATCTTCGAGGCGGTGGGCAAGACCTTCGAGCGAGTCGGCGGCCCAGGGGCGGGACAGTACGTCAAGGCGGCCAACCAGCTCGTGGTCGGCGGCACCTACGCCCTGATCGCCGAGGCCATCGTCCTGATGGAGGCCGCAGGGGTCGACGCCACCAAGGGCCTGGACGTGCTGGCGGGAGGCCTGGCGGGCAGCCGCGTCCTGGAGCTCAAGCGCGAGTCCATGCTCGCCAGGAACTTCCAGCCCGGCTTCCGCGTCGACCTGCACCACAAGGACATGGGCATCATCCTGGACGCCGCCCGCGGCGCGGAGGTGGCCATCCCGATGGGCGCGCTGACGGCCCAGCTCATCGCCTCCGCCCGGGCCCTCGGCCACGGCTCACTCGACCACTCGGCCCTGCTCCTCGTGACCGAAAGGCTGTCGAAGCAATGAAGATGCCCGCGATGAACGCCGTCGTCCACGTGCTCAAGGACGAGGGCGTCGACGTCGCCTTCGGCTGCCCGGGAGCCGCGATCCTGCCGCTGTACAAGGCGATGGAGCAACTGGGCGGCATCGAGCACCTGATCGTCCGCCACGAGGAGGGCGCCACCCACATGGCCGACGGCTGGGCCCGCACCAACGGCCGGGTCGGCGTGGCCATCGGCACCTCGGGACCCGCCGGCACCAACATGATCACCGGCCTGTACACCGCGCTGGCCGACTCGATCCCGATGATCTGCATCACCGGCCAGGCCGCCTCCACCAAGCTGCACCAGGAGGCGTTCCAGGCGGTAGACATCGTCTCGATCGCCGAGCCCGTCACCAAGTGGGCCGTGCAGATCAAGGAGGCGGGCCAGGCGCCGTGGATCTTCCGCGAGGCCTTCCGCGTCGCGCGATCGGGCCGTCCGGGGCCGGTCCTGATCGACATCCCGGTCGACGTCGCCCAGCAGCTCATCGAGTACGACCCGGCCATCGACGCGCCGCTGCCGGTGGCCGCCGTCGAACCCCACCTGCCGCGTGTGGAGCGGGCGCTCGACCTGCTGCTGGCCGCCGAGCGGCCGCTGCTGCTCGCGGGCGGCGGCGTCATCATCGGCGAGGCCCACGCCGAGCTGAGGGAACTGGCCGAGCTGCTGCAGATCCCCGTCCAGGTCACGCTGATGGGCAAGGGCTCCTTCGACGAGGACCACGCGCTGTTCGCCGGCATGACGGGCGTGCAGACCTCGCAGCGGTACGGCAACGCCTCCTTCCTGGAGTCCGACCTGGTGCTCGCGCTCGGCGCCCGCTTCGGCGACCGGCACACCGGCAAGCTCGACGTCTACCGGGGCGAGCGCACCTTCATCCACGTCGACATCGAGCCCACCCAGCTGGGCAAGGTGTTCGAACCCGACCTGGGCATCGTCTCCGACACCAGGCTCTTCCTCCGGGCGCTGATCGCCGCGGCTCGCACCCGCGGCGCCGGCCGTACTCCCGGAGCGTGGGTCGAGCGCGTGCGGGAGCTCAAGCGGACGCTCGTCAGGCGCGAGGACTTCGACGACGTGCCCGTCAAGGCGCCGCGCGTCTACAAGGAGATCAACGAGTTCTTCGACGACGAGACCTACTTCGTCACCGCCATCGGGCTCTACCAGATCTGGGGCGGCCAGCACCAGAAGGCCGGCAAGCCGCGCCGCTACCAGGTGTGCGGGCAGGCCGGGCCGCTCGGCTGGGAGATCCCGGCGGCGATCGGCGTGAAGAAGGCGGCCCCGGACGCGCAGGTCGTCGGCGTGGTCGGCGACTACGGCTTCCAGTACCTGGTCGAGGAGCTGGCCGTGGCCGCGCAGTACGACGTGCCGTTCGTGCTGATCATGCTGAACAACGAGTACCTCGGGCTGATCCGCCAGGCCTCGATCGGATTCGACATGAACTACGAGGTCGACATCCACTACGACGAGTTCGGCACCGACAACGTCAAGATCATGGAAGCGTACGGCTGCGCGGGACGCCGGGTGTTCGACCCGAACGAGATCCGCTCGGCGCTTGAGTGGGCGACCAAGCAGGCGCAGGCCACCTCCCGCCCGGTGCTGGTCGAGGTCATGATCGAGCGCGAGGCGAACACCCCGCACGGCCCCGCCATCGACGCGGTTCGTGAGTTCGAACCCGTGTGATGATGGGCACGCCTTCCTGCCCGCTCGCACCGGGCAGGAAGGCGCGTCAGACCATTGTTCATCACCTGCAGGAGTTCGTCGTGGTTGAGCACGTCCTTGTCGCCCCGGACAAGTTCAAAGGATCGCTGACGGCGGCCGAGGCGGCCGCCAGGGTGTCGGCAGGCCTGGGCGTCCCCACCGTCGAGCTCCCCGTGGCCGACGGCGGCGACGGCACCGTGGACGCGGTCGTGGCCTGCGGATTCGACCGTGTCACGCTCGAGGTCACCGGCCCCACCGGCGAGCCCGTCCAGGCCTCGTACGGCAGGCGGGACGACACCGCCGTGGTCGAGCTGTCCGAGGCGTCCGGCCTCAGGCGGCTTCCCGGCGGCCGCCAGCCGCTGACCGCCACCAGCTACGGCACCGGCGAGCTCGTCAGGCACGCCGTCACCCACGGCGCCAAGCGCATCGTGCTCGGACTGGGCGGAAGCGCGAGCACCGACGGGGGAGCGGGCATGGCCCAGGCGCTCGGCGCCCGCCTGCTCGACGCCTCCGGCCAGGAGCTCGGCCACGGCGGCGCCGAGCTGTCCCGCCTGGACCGCATCGACATTTCCGGATTTATCGATCTTTCGGGTGTCGAAGTGGTCGTGGCGAGCGACGTGGACAACCCGCTCCTCGGCCCGCACGGCGCCGCCGCCGTCTACGGCCCGCAGAAGGGCGCCACCCCCGACGACGTCGAGCTCCTGGAGTCCGCTCTGTCGCGCTTGGCCGCCGTCGCCACCCGCACCCACGGCCTGGTCGGCGCCGTCGAGCACGACGACGTCGTCCGCCCGATGGGCGTGGCGGGCGCGCCGGGCGCCGGAGCGGCCGGGGGAGTGGGCTTCGCCGCGCTCGCCTTCCTGCGCGCCGAGACCCGCCCCGGCATCGAGTACCTCCTCGACCTGCTCGGCTTCGGCGAGCACGTCAAGGGCGCCCGCCTGGTGATCACCGGCGAGGGCTCGCTCGACGAGCAGTCGCTGCGCGGCAAGGCCCCGGTCGGCGTGGCCCAGGCCGCCGCCGAGCACGGCGTGCCCGTGGTCGCCGTCTGCGGCCGCCGTACCCTGTCCGACGCCGAGCTCCAGACCGCCGGGATCGAGGCCGCCTACGCGCTGACCGACCTCGAGCCCGACCCCGCCCGCTGCATGGCCGAGGCGGGCCCGCTGCTCGAACGCCTGGCCGCCCGCATCGCCGCCGACCGCCTGTGAGGAGTCCGATGTACGACCTGGTAGTCCGCTCCCGCAGGACCGTCACCCCGGAGGGGGAGCGCGCCGCGGCGGTAGCCGTACGGGATGGGAGGATCGCGGCCGTCCTCGGCCATGGCACCCCCGCGGACGTGGACCTGGGGGACGTCGCGCTGCTGCCGGGGCTGGTCGACACGCACGTGCACGTCAACGAGCCCGGGCGCACCCACTGGGAGGGGTTCGCGAGCGCCACCCGGGCGGCCGCCGCGGGCGGGGTCACCACGATCGTGGACATGCCGCTCAACTCGCTGCCGCCCACGACCGACGTGGCCGCCCTGGAGGCCAAGGTGCGCGCCGCCGAGGGCCAGTGCCACGTGGACGTCGGCTTCTGGGGCGGCGCCATCCCCGGCAACCTCAAGGACCTGCGCCCCCTGCACGACCGCGGCGTCCGCGGCTTCAAGTGCTTCCTGTCGCCCTCGGGCGTGGAGGAGTTCCCCCAGCTCTCCTACGACGAGGTACGGCAGGCGCTGGCGGAGATCTCGGGATTCGGCGGGCTCATGGTGGTCCACGCCGAGGATCCCGACCTGCTGGCCGAACCCACGGGCCCGTCCTACGCCGAGTTCCTCGACTCCCGCCCCGGCGCGTCGGAACGTTCCGCCGTCGAGCGCGTCGTCGCCCTGGCCAGGAAGACCGGTGCCCGCGTGCACATCCTGCACGTCTCGAGCGCCGACTGCCTCGACGTGCTGGAGGCCGCCCAGGCCGACGGCGTCCGCATCACCGCCGAGACCTGCCCGCACTACCTGACGCTGGCCGCCGAGCAGGTGCCCGAGGGCAGGACCGCCTACAAGTGCTGCCCGCCGATCCGGTTCGCGGCCAACCGGGACCTGCTCTGGGACGGCCTGGCCAGGGGTGTGCTGAGCTGCGTGGTCTCCGACCACTCGCCCTCGACGGCCGACCTGAAGGTGCCCGACTTCGCCGCCGCCTGGGGCGGCATCGCCTCCCTGCAGCTCGGCCTGCCCGCGATCTGGACCGAGGCGTCGCGCCGCGGCCACACCCTCGGCGACGTGGCCCGGTGGATGTCGGCCAACCCCGCCGCGCTGGCCGGGCTGACCGGCAAGGGCGGGATCGTCGCCGGAAACCACGCCGACCTGGTCGCCTTCGATCCCGGCGGGCAGACCCCGGTCGACGCCCGCCGGCTCGAGCACAAGAACCCCGTCACGCCCTACGACGGCCTCACCCTCACCGGCGCCGTCCGCACCACCTGGCTGCGCGGCCGGGTCGTCGCCGCCTCCACCGGCGGCACGGCGGTCCCGAGCGGCGCGCCGTACGGAGAACTCATGTTTGGAGAGCACTGAATGCCCAGCTTCACCGCCCTGCCCGACCTGGCCCTGCGCTCCCACGGCGGAGCGGTCCTGGCCGCGAGCGACGAGTCGTTCGCGGAGAAGGAAGCGCTCATCAGGCCGGGGCGGCCCGCGTTCCAGGCGGAGACGTTCGGCAACAAGGGACAGGTCTACGACGGCTGGGAGACCCGCAGACGGCGCGGCGAGCCCGGCCACGACTGGGCGATCGTGCGGCTCGGCATGCCCGGCGTGATCCGCGGCGTGGTGATCGACACCGCCTGGTTCAAGGGCAACTACCCGCCCTACGCCTCCGTCGAGGCCACCGAGCTGCCCGGGCACCCATCGGTGGACGAGCTGCGGGCCGCCGACTGGGTGGAGATCGTGCCGCGCGGCGAGCTGAAGGGCGACGCCGAGCACGCCTTCGAGGTGTCCGGCGAGCGCCGCTACACCCACGTCAGGCTGAACATGTTCCCCGACGGGGGGATCGCCCGGCTGCGCGTGCACGGCGAGGTCCGCGCGGACCTGTCCGTCTACGAGGGGCTCGGCCTCGACCTGGCCGCGCTGGCCAACGGCGCGCTCGTGACGGCCTGCTCCAACGAGTTCTACTCCGCGCCCAACAACGCCATCGCGCCCGGCCTGGCCCGCCACCAGGCGGAGGGCTGGGAGACCGCGCGGCGCCGCCAGGAGGGCAACGAGTGGCTGGTCATCCGCCTCGCCGCCCGCGGCGTGATCAGCCTGGCCGAGATCGACACCACGAACCTGCTGTTCAACGCGCCCGCCGAGGTCAAGCTGACCGGGCTGGACGGCGACAGGGAGTTCGAGCTGCTGCCCAGGACCCGCCTGCAGCCCGACACCCCGCACCGCTTCCGCCTCGAAAGGCGGGAGCCGGTGACGAGCGTGCGCGTGGACATCTACCCCGACGGCGGCCTGGCCAGGATCCGCCTGCTGGGCACGCTCACGCAAGGATGACGGACGCGACCTGCGGGACGAACGGCAGCCGGGTGACCGCGAGGCGCGGATCGCCCGGCCGCCACAGCGCCAGCACGCCCGCGTAGTCGCCGTCGTCCGGACGCACCGCGTCCGTCGCGGGGAAGGCGCCGGCCAGAGCGAGCCGCCCGTCGGGCAGCCACGACACCGACAGTGCCTTCAGCGCGGCGGGCACCGGCATCCCCGGCAGCCTGCTCCACCGGCCCGAGGAGACCTCCAGCACCCACACGTCCAGGTACTGCCGCGGCCCCGGCCAGGCGGGATCGCCGAAGGGCACGGCGATCCACCGCCCGTCAGGGCTGGGCAGGCCGTGGGACGCCGTCCCCTCTGTGCGCGGGGAGTCCAGCGCCCGCCTGCGCCCGCCCGCCACGTCCACCAGCGCCAGGCGCCCGTCCTCGGCGACCAGTGCCTGCCCGCCGGCCACGGCGAGGATCTGCCGCGCCCGCAGCCGCACCTTGCCGGTCGCGGGATCCGCCAGCCGCATGTCCCCGTTCTCCGGCCGGATCAGCAGCCCCAGCGGCGTGGCGGCATCCACGCCGTCCGCGCAGGCCGCCGTCCGCGCCCCGGCCCCGCCGTCGAAGCGCAGCTCCCGGCATCGCGCGCCGGACCGCACCCAGACACCGCCACCGTCGGCGCTCGCAAGCGCGAAGTCGCCCTCCGCCAGATACCGGGCGCGGCCGGCGCCCGGCGCCAGTGTGTAGAGACTGCGCGTCCCCACCGTGATGACGGCCCGCTCACCGGCGCCGAAGCCCCAGGTGTCCCCGCGCGGCAGCCCCGACACTGGAGTGCTGCCACGGCGGTCGACGTCGTACACGAACGGCTCGCCGCCCGTCGCCACCAGCCGCACCCCCGTCGGCCCCGACGGCGGCACCCCCGTCAGCGGCGCGAGCGGCGCCAGCCGGGCGGGTGTGGGCGCCGGCGCGGCGGGTTCCCGCGCGGGCGCGCACGACAGGACGAGCAGGAGCAGCAGGCCGCATCGACGGATCACACCTCTGATACCGCCGGACGCGCCACCAGGTTCCCTACTCCCAGAGATAGACCGTCGAGCCCGCGGGCCGCTCGCTGTTGGGCAGCGGCCGCTGGAACAGCACCACCCCGCCGTGCTGCAGCTTGCGCACCTTCACCTTGAAGCCCTGCTGCCCCAGCTCGGCCCTGGCGTCGTTGACGTTCTTGCCCACCACGGTCGGCACGAGCCGGTTGTCGGACTGGTCGGTCGCCTCGTTGTTGTTGCCGTTCTGGAACCACTGCCAGAAGTCCTGGCAGCGCGACACCGTGATCGTGGCCTGCGCGCCCTTGTCCACCTCGGACTTGGCCTTGGGCAGCTGCGCGATGACCGTGCACGGCTCGGCGTCGTCGTCGACCTCGTTGACCTGCACCTGGAAGCCCTGCTGCCCGAGGAAGTTGTAGGCCTCGTCCTTGGGCATCCCGTTCACGTCGGGCATCACCAGCCCGGCGCTGATGGTGATGTCGACCTTGGTGCCCGCCTTGACCTTCTCCCCGGCGTCGGGCTGGGTGTTGACCACCGTGTTGCGCGCCACCTGCAGGTTCTGCGCCCGGCGGATCTGCCCGATCTCCAGCCCCGCCTTCGCGATGGCGGTGCGGGCGTCGGCCTCCTCCATGCCCTCGGTCTTGGGCACCAGCACCAGCTTGGGCCCCAGCGATGGCACCAGCGTGATGAGCGCGCCGCTCTCCACCTCGGTCTTGGCGACCGGGTCGGTGCTGAGCACCTGGCCCTCGGCGACCTTGTCGTCGTACTGGCCGGCGGCCAGCTTCACCCGGAAGCCGAGCTGGACGGCGCTCTTCTCGGCCAGCGCCACGTTCTTGCCGATCAGGTCGGGCACCGGCACGTACTTGGCCTGGGCGAAGAACCAGCCGGTCAGCGCGATCGCCACCACCATCACCGCGGCCAGCAGCACCAGGAACCAGTTCGGCTTGAACCCCTTGCGCTGCGGCGCCACCACGGGCGGCGGGGCGGGCGGCGCGGTGTGCATCTCGGTGCGGGACTGGACGAGGGTCGGGTTGGGTGCGGCGTGGCGCGGCACCGCGTTCGGCTGGGAGTGCGGGCCCGTCACACGCGGCAGCATGCGGTGCGCGTCGACGGCCTCGACCAGCATCGCCGTGGCGTCGGCAGGCCGGTCGCGCGGCTCGCGGGCCGTCGCGTGCGCCACCAGCGTGTCGATCAGCGGCGGCACCCCCGGCATCACCGACGACGGCGGCGGCACGGTGTCGTGGACGTGCCGGTAGGCCACCGACATCGGCGTCTCGCCGTCGTAGGGCTGCTGGCCCGTCACCAGCTCGAACAGCATGATCCCGGCGGCGTAGACGTCGCTGCGCACATCGGCGGCGCCCGTCGTGACCTGCTCGGGCGCCATGTAGGCGATCGTGCCGATCATCACGCCGGTGCGCGTCTGGTTGGTCGCCTCGATCGCTCTGGCCAGCCCGAAGTCCACCACCTTGACCCGGCCGTCGTCGGTCAGCAGCACGTTCTCCGGCTTGACGTCGCGGTGCACCAGGCCGGCCTGGTGGGCGGCGCCCAGCGCGGCCAGCACCGGGATCAGCACCTCGAGCGCCTCACGGGCCGGCAGCCGGCCCCGCTCGCGCAGCACGTCGCGCAGCGTCTTGCCCGGCACGTACTCCATCGACAGGTAGACGACGTCGTTGTCGGTGCCCTGGTCGAAGACGTGCACCACGTTCGGGTGCGACAGGCTCGCCACCGACTTGGCCTCGCCGATGAAGCGCCGCACGAACGCCGGGTCTTCGGCCAGCGAGCGGTGCATCACCTTCAGCGCCACGGTGCGGTCGAGCCGGATGTCGAGCGCGAGGTAGACCGTCGCCATGCCGCCCCGGGCGATCCTGGACTCGATGCGATAACGCCCATCGAGAAGCCGCCCGACGAGGGGGTCCGCAGTCGTCGTGTCCACGGGCCAGAGTTTACGGCCCTTTTGCTACCCGGCGGGTGTTCGTGTACTTATCCGTTACCCCTGGCAAGGGGGATTGGTCGATATGTTACGGCGAGCCGTGGAGATCGCCGCCCGCCGTCGTGGGCTGAGGGCCCGCGGGCGGCGCTTCCGGCGAGTCGGTGACGCTCGCCCGCCGTTACGACTCCGTCCTGGGCCGCCTAAGGGGTCATCGGGGAGGACGCCTTGGCGTAGCGGCGACGCGGGATCCTGCCCGCCTGGTAGGCCTGCCTGCCCGCCTGGACCGCCAGCTTCATCGCCGAGGCCATCAGGTCGGGTCGCTGAGCCCGGGTGACCGCCGTGGCCAGCAGCACGGCGTCGCAGCCGAGCTCCATCGCCAGGGCGGCGTCGCTGGCCGTGCCGATGCCCGCGTCCAGGATCACCGGGACGCCCGCGGCCTCCACGATCAGCTCGATGTTGTGCGGGTTGCGGATGCCCAGCCCGGAGCCGATCGGCGCGCCCAGCGGCATCACCGCCGCGCACCCGGCCTGCTCCAGCCGCCGCGCCAGCGCCGGGTCGTCGCCGATGTACGGCAGCACCACGAAACCGTCGGCCACCAGCCGCTCTGCCGCGTCGAACGTCTCGATCGGGTCAGGCAGCAGCGTCCGCTCGTCGGCGATGACCTCGAGCTTGACCCAGTTCGTGCCCAGCGCCTCCCTGGCCAGCCGGGCCGTCAGCACCGCGTCGCCGGCGGTGAAGCAGCCCGCCGTGTTCGGCAGCACCTTGATGCCGCGCTCACGCAGCACGTCGAGCACCGAGCCGCGGGCCGCCGGATCCAGCCGCCGCATCGCCACCGTCGTCAGCTCCGTGCCCGAGGCGGCCAGCGCCTGGTCGAGCACCTCGAGCGAAGGGGCGCCGCCGGTGCCCATGATGAGCCGGGAGGAGAACTTCTCCCCGCCGATGATCAAGTCATCCACCTTGCACCGCCGTCAGTACCTCGATCCTGTCCTGGTCGGCCAGCGCCGTGCTCTCCCACGAGCTGCGCGTGACCACCTCGTCGTTCACCGCCACGGCCACGCCCGTGGTGGCCGGCGTCAAGGCCCGCACGGCCTGCCCGACCGTCGTCCCCTCGGCCAGCTCGTGCGCGGCCCCGTTGATCGTCACCTTCATGCGAACCTCCCTGGCGCGCACAGGGCCGCCAGCTCGCTCTCCTCGCCCTGCAGGATGGCCGCGGTGAGCGGGGCAAGCAGCACCCCGCCCCTGTGGTGCCCGGTGGCCAGCTCGAGCCCCCCGACGCCGCTCGGGCCGATGATCGGCAGGTTGTCGGGTGTGCCGGGCCGCAGCCCCGCCACCACGTCGCCCAGCTCCAGCTCGGTGATGCCAGGCACCAGCTCGCGGGCGTCCCTGAGCACCTCGTACAGCCCGCCCGCGGTCACCCGCCGGTCGAAGCCGAGCTCCTCCTGCGTCGCGCCCACGACCAGCTCGCCGTCGCCGCGCGGCACCAGGTAGACGGGCGAGCCGTGCACGCTGCCGCGGACCGTCCTGCTCAGCAGCGGCTCGCGGGAGCGCAGCCGCATGATCTGCCCCTTGACCGGGCGCACCGGCACGTCGAACAGCTCGCCGCTCCACGCCCCCGCCGCCAGGACCACCTGCTCGGCCTCCAGGTCGTACGGCTCCCGCCGCTCGGGTCCGACCGGGGCCAGCCGTACACCGTGGACCTTTTCCGCGTCGCGCAGGAGCTCGGTGGCGCGCGCCAGGACCAGCGGCACCCGGCGGCGCTCAAGCGCGGCCAGCAGCGCCCTGGTGACGCGGCGCGGGTCGACCCAGGCGTCGCCCGGCGCCAGCAGCCCGCCGCGCACCGAGGGGGCGAGCATCGGCTCCAGGCGGCGGCACTCGCGGCCGGTCAGCCGCTCGACCGGCAGGCCGAGCTTGTCCATGAAGGCGGCCAGCTCGTCCAGGGCCGCCAGGTCGTCGGCGCCGAAGGCCACGTCCAGGGTGCCCTCGGCACGGTAGTCCAGGCCCGCGCCCGTCTCCTGCGCCAGCTCGGCCGCGAAGTCCGGCCAGCGGCGCAGCGAGGCCGCCCCGAGCCGCAGCAGCGGCTCCTCGGTGTAGGTGACCTCGCTGACGGGCGCCAGCATGCCCGCCGCGGCGTGTGAGGCGCCCGAGGCAGGTGCGGGATCCACGACGGTGACGGGCTTTCCCTGGCGAGCCAGATGCCAGGCGATCGTCAGACCGACGATCCCGCCACCCACGATCACATGCACGTCCGCTCCCTTCGCCGGCATGATCCGGATCAGGTGTCTTGCGGTCGAAGGCCCGATCGGCAGCCTTCCTCTCAGCCCGGTCACGGCCGGACTCCCGCGCGTCTTACGACCCCAGCCTACGGCCTCCCCGCGCACTCCTCGCACCGGCCCGGCTAAGGTCAACACCGTGAACCGCGTCGTAGTGGTAGGAGCCGGGCTGGCAGGCATGCGGAGCGTCGAGGCGCTGCGCGCACGAGGGTACGACGGTGCGCTCATCCTGCTGGGTGAGGAACGGCACCGCCCCTACGACAGGCCACCCCTGTCGAAGGCCGTGCTCCTGGGCGACGCGGACTCCAGCTTCGTCGACTCCGACCTGGACGCGATGAACGTCGACTTCCGCCCCGGCGTCTCCGCGAAGGCGCTCAGAGCGGGCACGGTCGAGACCACCGAGGGCGACCTCGACTACGACGGCCTGGTGATCGCCACCGGGGCCGAGCCGATCACGCTGCCCGGAGACGGGCCCCAGCACGTGCTGCGGACCCTCGACGACGCGCTGGAGCTGCGCGCCCGCCTCGTGGCGGGCGCCAGGGTGGCGATCATCGGGGCCGGCTGGATCGGCGCCGAGGTGGCCACCGCCGCACGCCGCGCGGGATGCCACGTCACCGTCATCGAGGCGGGCCCCACCCCGCTCGCCCAGGCCATCGGCAGCGAGATCGGCGCCCGCACCCAGCCCTGGTACGAGGGCATCGACCTGCGGCTCGACACGATGGTCGGCGCCGTCGAGGAAGGCGGGGTCCGACTGGTCGGCGGCGAGTTCGTCGAGGCGCACGTGGTCGTCACCGGCATCGGCGTCCGCCCCACCGTGGAATGGCTGTCCGACGCCGACATCGACCTGCACAACGGCGTCGTCACCGACGAGCACCTGCGCACCTCCATGCCCGGCGTCGTCGCCGTCGGCGACTGCGCCAACTGGTGGTCGCGCCGCTTCCAGACCCGGCTGCGCGTCGAGCACTGGGACGTCGCGCTCAACGCCCCCGAGGTCGCCGCCGCCACCCTGCTCGGCGAGGAGACGGTCTACGACCCGGTGCCCTACTTCTGGTCCGAGCAGTTCGGCCACATGGTCCAGTACGCGGGACACTATCCCGCCGCCTCCCGCCTGCTGTATCGCGGCGAGCCCGAGGGCAAGTGGTCGGCCGTCTGGCTCGGCGAGGACGACACCCTCGTCGCGGTTCTGGCCGTCGACCGTCCGCGGGACCTCGTCCAGGGACGTAAAATCATCGGCTCGGGAGCCCGGATGGACGTGGATCGCCTGGTAGATCCCGATGTTCCTCTACGGGATTGTGTTGTTTAGGCAAGGACGACGTGTGGTAGTTGTGGTTTCGTGACGCTTTCTGTTGCACAGATCGACCGGGAGACAGACCAGCTCGTCGCCGAGTGGTTGACGCTCCCCGAAGTGGCCAAGCGCCTCGATCTCTCGCTCGGGCGGGCCAAGCAACTTCTCAAGGACCACAAGCTGCTCGGAGTACGCCGGGGAGGAGGCGGGCCGCAGGTGCCCGCTGTATTCCTCGACGGGAAGGACGTGATGAAGGGCCTGCCTGGCACGCTGACCGTGCTGCAGGACGCCGGCTTCGACGACGCCGAGGCGCTGCGCTGGCTCTTCACCCCAGACGAATCACTGCCGGGGTCGCCTGTCGAGGCGATCAGGGAAGGTCGTCATACCGAGGTCAAGCGGCGTGCCCAAGCCCTCGGTTTCTGACGCCCGGCTCTACCTCTGCACCGACGGCCGCAGGGAACGCGGCGACCTGGCCGCGTTCCTCGACGCCGTGCTGTCCTCGGGCGTGGACATCGTCCAGCTGCGCGAGAAGGGGCTGGAGGCGCGCGAGGAACTCGAGCTGCTCGAGGTCTTCCGCGACGCCTGCGACCGGCACGGCAAGCTGCTGGCCGTCAACGACCGGGCCGACATCGCCTACGCGGCCCGTCCAGACGTGCTCCACCTGGGGCAGGACGACCTTCCTGTGACCGTCGCGCGAGAGATACTCGGCGACAACGTGGTCATCGGAAGGTCCACCCATTCCATCGCGGAGGCTTCCGCCGCCGCGATGGAGGAGGGCGTCGACTACTTCTGCTGCGGCCCGATCTGGCCCACGCCCACCAAGCCCGGCCGCCCGGCGCCCGGCCCGTCGCTGCTCAGGCACGCGGCGTCGCTGGACACCGACCGGCCGTGGTTCGGCATCGGCGGCATCGACCTGGACAACCTCGACGAGGTCAGGTCGTACGGTGTCAGCCGGGTCGTGGTGGTGCGGGCCATCACCGAGGCGGAGGATCCGGGCGCGGCGGCGGCCGAGTTCGCCAAGCGGCTCAGGTCTTCCTAGCCGTCGCGGCCACCGCCAGCTCGGCCAGGGCCGAACGGGACTCAGGCGTGATCGGCGCGTCGTCGAGCGAGGCCAGCGCCTCGCCCAGATAGTCGCCGATCAGGTCCTCGCACTCCTGCAGGGCGCCGGTGTCGTCGATGATGGCTCGCAGCGTGGCCACGCCCTGCTCGTCCAGGTGCGGATCGCCGAGCAGGCGGCGCACGATCCGCGCGTCGTCGTCCGAGGCGGCCGCCAGCGTGCGGGCGATGAGCATGGTGCGCTTGCCCTCGCGCAGGTCGTCGCCCGCGGGCTTGCCGGTATGCGCGGGATCGCCGAACACGCCCAGGATGTCGTCCCTGAGCTGGAAGGCGATCCCGACCCGCCGGCCGTAGGCGACGCACAGGTCGTCGATCCACGGCTCGGCGGCGCCGGCCGCGAGCACCAGGCCCAGCCTGAGCGGCTGCTCGACCGAGTACTTGCCGCTCTTGTACAGCGCCACGCGCAGCGCCGACTCGAAGGTGTTCTCGCCGTGCGCCTGCTCGAGCAGGTCCAGGTACTGGCCGCACATCAGCTCGGTGCGCATGTGGTCGTGCACCGGCTGCGCCGCCTGCAGCGCCTCGTACGGCAGGCCGCTGGTGCGCCACATCTCGCCCGACCAGATGAGCAGCAGGTTGCCGAGCAGGATCGCCGCGCCCTCGCCGAACTGTTCGGCCGAGCCGTACCAGCCGCCCTTCTCGTGCAGCGTCTGGAAGCGGCGGTGCGCCGACGGCATGCCGCGGCGCAGGTCGCTCTTGTCCATGACGTCGTCGTGCACGAGCGCGCTGGCCTGCAGCAACTCGAGCGACGCGGCCGCGGTGAAGATCTCCGGCACGTCCGAGCCGCCCGCGCCGCGCCACCCCCAGTAACAGAAAGCGGGGCGCAGCCGCTTGCCGCCGGACAGCAGCTCGTTGGCGGCGCTGAACAGCGGTTCGAGATCAGGATCGTCGAGCGCGGGCTGCTGCCGCTCCACGAACTCCCTGAGGGAACGATCCACCTGCGTGCGCAGGCCGTCCATGCTCGTCATGCTTTGAGACTAGTGGCCGAGCGGAGACGCTTCGATCTCCCTGCCCGTGGGTCAGGCCTCGGGGCGGTAACCTTGTGACCATGGCGCTTGGTCGACCTTCCACCCTGCCGGACCGTGTACCCACCGTCCGCGAGCTGCTGGCCTCCGGCCAGCGGTCGTTCTCCTTCGAGTTCTTCCCTCCGAAGACGGACGAGGGTGAGCGGCAGTTGTGGCGGGCGATCCGCGAGCTGGAGGCGCTGCGGCCGACGTTCGTCTCGGTCACGTACGGCGCGGGCGGCACCACCCGCGACCGCACCGTCGACATCGTGGAGCGGGTGGCCCACGAGACCACGCTCACGCCCGTGGCGCACTTCACCGCGGTCAACCACTCCATCCGCGAGCTGCGCCACCTGGTCGGGCGCTTCGCCGACGCCGGGGTGCGCAACATCCTGGCGGTGCGCGGCGACCCGCCCGGCGACCCGTCGGCGGAGTGGGTCAAGCATCCCGACGGCGTGCTGTACGCCGAGGAGCTCGTCCGCCTGATCCGCCAGGCGGGCGACTTCTGTGTGGGGGTTGCGGCCTTCCCCTACAAGCATCCGCGCTCGCCCTCCATCGAGTCCGACACTTCCTTCTTCGTCCAGAAATGTCGGGCGGGGGCGGACTATGCGATCACGCAGATGTTCTTCCGCGCGGAGGACTACCTCCGCCTGCGCGACCGCGTCGCGGCCGAGGGCTGCGACACGCCCATCATCCCGTGCATCATGCCGGTCACGCAGATGAGCACCATCGCCCGCTCGGAGCAGCTGTCCGGCGCCCCCTTCCCCGCGGACGTCGCGGCCCGCTTCGAAGCGGTCGCCGACGACCCGGCCGCGGTCCGCCGGCTCGGCATCGACCACGGCGCCGAACTCTGCCAGCGCCTCCTGGACGAGGGCGCGCCCGGCATCCACTTCATCACCTTCAACCGCTCAAGCGCCTCCAGCGAGGTCTTCCAACGCCTCGACCCCGCCCCCGCCCTCACCGCCTAAAGCCACGGGGCGGCCCGCAAGGCGCTCGCCTCCGCGGCGCTGCGGCTGGATCTCACGGGCGCGGTGAACGTGGTCCTTGCCGAGCAGTACGAGACGGAGAACCTCCTCACCCTGGATCGGCGTGACTTCCGCGCCATCAGCCCGCTCACCGGGGCAAAGGCGTTCCGTCTGCTGCCAGATGATCTATAGCGACGGACGTCCTCGTTCCGGAGCGTCCCGCCCGGCTCCGGGTGGACGGGACGGTGCGTGAATTGCCCTTATGACGGTTGTTCGGCGGTGGATTTGAGGTGGTGGAGCCAGGTGGTCAGGGAGGTTTCGAGGGCCGCGCGCATGCCGTCCGGGTCCACCTGGATCGGGTCGCCGGCCCAGGATTCCGCCGTGTGGACGTGGACCTGGCCGTCCTGCTCGTCGAACGTCCACTGGTGGATGCCGGTGATGCCGTGCGCGGGGCCGCCCCAGAGGATGCGGTGCCGGGGTTCGACGGCGTAGACGGTCGAGGAGATCTCCAGGCCTGCCGTACTCCAGACGAAGACCGAGCCTGGGGCCAGGGGGCCGGCGAGGGCGGCCGCGGTGATGTCGGGCTGCCAGGTGGGCCAGGCGTCGATGTCCGTGTGCAGGGACCAGACCCGCTCCAGCGGGGCGGAGATCACGGTGGAGAGGCGCACGACGACGGGGGCGGAGGTGTCGATGGTGGTGATCACTTGGTGTCCTCGATCCAGTGGCCGTGGATGCCGGCGGGCACGCGGCGGGGGAGTTCGACGGTGGCGACGGTGCTCAGGTCGCCCGCGTCCACAACGAGCAGTTGCGAGGCGTCGGCCTGGAGGTCGCTGACGATGGTGAGCAGGTAGCCGTCGTCCTCATTGGTCCCGCCCTCGGCGGGGACGAAGACGGCCTCGCCGGGCATGCGGCCCTCGCCGTGGGACAGCAGCCGCTGCTCTCCGGTGACGGTGTCGAACTTGACCGTATGGTAGCCGGACAGGCCGGCCCCGGGGAAGGCGATGGCGTAGCTGTAGCGGTTGGCCGCGCCGGTGTGCGCGTCGTTGATGGACGGGAACTCGGTGGCCAGGTTGTCCAGCGGCTCGTCGGACGCCTTGCCCGTGGCCGGATCGAGGATCCAGCGGTGGAACGTGGACCCGGCGTCGGGGCTGGTGCCGTATCCGGGCGCGCCCACCCACCACTTCCACGAGCCCTCCCACGCGGCGCGGTCGTAGCGCGGCCCCTCCAGTACGACGCGGCCCTGGCCGTCGACGTAGGAGTTCGTGACGTGCAGCAGCGCCGCCTGTTCCACCTCGAACCAGGTCACCTGGGACGACGAGCGCGGCATGACCCCGATGCGGAACGGCACGTCGTCGTGCCAGCGGTAGGGGATGCCGGAGTGCTCGGCGTGGTCGAAGACCACCGGGGAGCACATGAACACGGCGTGCTCGCGCGTGATGGCGAAGTCGTGCATCAGCGAGGGCCCGGCCCCCTCCACCACGGTCGCGCGGATGATCTCACCGGCGGCGGAGGCGACGTAGTAGGTCAGGTAGGGCGGGAACGGGCTGTAGCCGAAGAAGTGCAGCTCTCCGGTGACCGGGTCCTCCTTGGGGTGGGCGGTCATCGCGCCGGTGAGCCTGCCGCCGAAGTCGTAGGGGCCGACGGTGTCGAGCTCGGCGGTGACCTCCCAGGGCAGGTTGGCCTCCTGCAGCGCCAGGTAGCGCCCGCCGTGGAAGATGATGTTGGTCCCGGCCGCGCTCACCTCGAGCTCGGTCCCGGTGAACGGCACGCCCTCCAGGTACGGCGTGCGCACCCACCGGTTGCGGTACCACTCGGCCCGGCCCTGCGCCAGCCGTACGCCGTGCAGCATGCCCGCGCCGCGGAACCAGTGGCTGGGCGTGATGCCGGGCTTGGGATTGTGGCCGTTGCGGAAGTAGCGGCCGTTCAGCTCGGGCGGCAGGCTGCCGTGCACGGTCAGCTCGCGGGCCGTGATCTCGTCGGTGACCGGCGAGAAATGGCCGGTCAGGTACGGCTTGGCCAGGTCGTTCATCGGTTGGTCTTCCTTTCGATCAGTGACAGGGATGCGGTCAGCAGTGCGGTCACGGCGCAGGCCGCGAAGGCCGTGCCGTACCCGCTGGTCAGGGAGAGGGCGGCCAGCCCGAGGGCGCCGCCGATCTGGCGGGTGGCGTTGATCAGCCCGCCCGCCAGCCCGCTGTCGGACGGCGGGACACCGGCGGACGACAGCGCGGTGAGCCGGACGAAGGCGGCGCCCAGCCCGGCGCCGATCAGCAGCGTGGGCCCGATCAGGGAGGCCGGTTCGAGTGAGAGCCAGGCCAGCCCCGCGGCCAGTACCAGCAGCCCGCCGGGCAGCACCGCGCGCCAGGGCAGCCGCCCCGCGACCCAGGACGAGACGGTGATCATCAGGGCGAGCGGCAGCTGGGTCAGCCCGGCCTCGATGGGCGAGTAGCCCAGGACGCGCTGCTGGTAGAGCGGCAGGAAGAAGAACAGCCCGAGCCAGACCGCCCCCAGCAGTGCCATGAGCAGGTTGGCCCGTGCGACGGCGCCGATCCGCAGCACGCGGGGCGGCACCAGCGGCGCGGCCGAGCGCCGCTGCAGCACGGCGAATCCGGCCAGCAGCAGCACTCCGCAGCCCGCGGCGACCCAGGCACGGCCGGCCAGGCCGTACGTGAGCGCGACCAGCCCGCTCGTCACCGCGAGCGCGCCCGGCACGTCGAGCCGGCCTCCGCGCGGCCGGTCGGGATCGAGCAGCGCCCTGCTCGCCACGAGGACGGCCAGCGTGAGCGGGACCATCACGAAGAACACCGACCGCCAGCCGTACAGCCCGGTGAGCAGGCCGCCCAGCAGGACCCCGGCCGCGCCGCCCGCGCCGGAGACCGCGCCCCACACGCCCAGCGCGAGGCCGCGCCCCTTCGCGTCGGGGAAGAGCGTGAGGACCAGCGCCAGCGCGGCCGGCGCGAGCAGCGCCGCCCCGGCACCCTGCGCGGCCCTGGCCGCGATCAGCGCGCCCGCCCCGCCCGCCAGCCCGGCGGCCGCCGACGACAGCGCGAACACGCCGATGCCGAGCAGGAACACCCGGCGCAGGCCGTACACGTCGCCTGACCTGCCGCCGAGCAGCAGCAGCGCGCCGAACACCAGCACGTAGGCGTTGACCGCCCACGACAGCCCGGCGGCGGACAGGCCGAGCCCGGCGCGGAGCTGCGGCAGCGCGACGTTCACGATCGAGGTGCTCAGCACGACGAGGAACTGGGCGGTCGCCAGGACGGCGAGCGCCAGTCTCCGGTCGGTGCGCCTGGCGCTCTGCTGCGGGCTGTTCACACGGCAACGCTCGCATCAGGCCATGAGCGCTCGCGTCGGTAGAAATCACCTACATCCGCGCCACCTAGCATGTCCTCCATGTCCCTTTTTGGGCGGCAGGCCGAGACCGGCCGGCTCGACGAACTGATCCAGGCGGTCCGGCAGGGCCGCGGCGGCGCCCTGGTCCTGCGGGGCGAGCCGGGCATCGGCAAGAGCGCGCTGCTCGAGTACGCCGCGAGCCGCGCGGCCGACTTCAGGATCGTGTGGGCCGCCGGCTCCGAGTTCGAGATGGAGCTGCCCTTCGCCGCCCTGCACCAGCTGTGCGCGCCCGCGCTGCGGAACCTGGCGGCGCTGCCGGCGCCGCATCGCCGGGCCCTGGAAGCGGCCTTCGGCCTGGAGCCCGGCGCCTCGGACCCTTTTCGCGTG
Source organism: Nonomuraea sp. NPDC050536 (assembly GCF_044457685.1). Taxonomy (NCBI): domain Bacteria; kingdom Bacillati; phylum Actinomycetota; class Actinomycetes; order Streptosporangiales; family Streptosporangiaceae; genus Nonomuraea; species Nonomuraea sp. NPDC050536. The sequence continues at coordinate 295,317 of NZ_JBITHD010000003.1, read as the reverse complement.
GGCATCGCCACGCTCGGCCTGCTGGCGGAAAGCGCCCACGACCGGCCGCTGCTGTGCGTGATCGACGACGCCCAGTGGCTCGACCAGGCCTCGGCCGCCGCGCTCGCCTTCCTGGCCCGCCGGGTGAGCGCCGAGCCGATGCTCGTGCTGTTCGCCGTGCGCGAGCCGCCCGCCGAGCTCATCCCGCTGCCCGGCCTCGTGGTCGGCGAGCTGCCGGAAGCGGAGGTCAGGGCGCTGCTGTCCGGCGAGGTCCTCGACGAGCGGGTGCGCGAGCGCATCCTGGCCGAGGCCCGCGGCAACCCGCTCGCGCTGCGCGAGCTGCCCCGCGCGGGCGGCGAGCTCCTCCTGCCGGACAGCTCGCCCCTGATCAGCCGCATCGAGCAGAGCTTCCTCACCCGCCTGGAGCCCCTGCCCGCGCCGGCCCGGCTGCTGCTGACGCTGGCCGCGGCCGACCCCGTCGGCGACCCGGTCCTGCAGTGGCGCGCCGCCGACCTGCTCGGCCTGAACCCGGCCGCCGCCGAGTCCTCCACGCTGATCGAGTACGGCACGCGGGTCCGTTTCTCCCACCCGCTCGCGCGCTCGGCGGTGTACCGGGCCGCCACCCAGGACGAGCGCAGGCGCGCACACCGCGCCTTGGCGGAGGCCACCGATCCCCGGACGGATCCCGACCGGGCCGCCTGGCATCGCGCGCTGGCCGCGTCAGGACCTGACGAGGCGGTGGCCGCCGAGCTGGCGGCGTGCGCCGCCCGCGCCCAGGCACGCGGCGGTGCCGCGGCCGCCGCGGCCTTCCTGGAGCGGTCGGCGGAGCTGACGCCCGAGCAGGACCTGCGTGGCGGCCGCGTGCTGGCCGCCGCGCAGGCCAAGCTCGCCGCCGGTGACCTCGACGGCGCGGCAGGCCTGCTCGCCGCCCTGCTGGGGACGCTCACCCCGGCCCAGCGGGCCGAGGCCGACCTGCTGCGGGGACGGCTGTCCTTCGCCAGGCACCGCGGCGGCCAGGGAGCCACGGCTCACCTGCTGCGTGCCGCCGGCGGGTTGCGCGAGCTGGACGCCACACGGTCACGGGACGTGTACCTGGACGCGCTGGAGATGGGCCTGCTCACCGGCGAACTACGGGAGATCGTCTCGGCTTCCGGCGAGATCCCGCCGGCTCCGGAACCGGGCGGCGGCTCCGACGCCGTGCTCGATGCCATGGTGAGCCTGGTGCGCGACGGGCACCAGGCGGCCGTGCCGATCCTGCGCCCGCTGCTCGGCGACATCTCCGGCGAGGTCTGGATCCGCCGGCCGTCGCTGGCGTTCCTGCTGGCGGTGGAGATGTGGGACTTCGACGCGCTGCTGGACATCGCCCGGCACATCGTGGCCGTGGGCCGCGCCTCCGGCTCCTTCCACACGCTGCCGATCGGGCTGGCGATGCTGGCCACCGCCTCGGCGCACGCGGGGGACTTCGGCACCGCCATGGAGGCGATCGCGGAGGGCGAGGCGATCGCCGACGTCACCGGGGCGTCCCCGCTGGTCTACCCGGCCATCCACCTGGCGGCGCTGCGCGGGCGCGCGCCCCGCGACGCCGGGCACGACCAGAGCCTCAGCGGGTTGTGGGCGGCAGCCGTACTGGGCAACAGCCTGGGCGACTACGAGCGCGCGCTCATCGCGGCACAGCAGGCCGTCACCCACGACGACCTGGCGGTCACCGGGCTGGCACTGCCCGAGCTCGTCGAGGCCGCCGTCCGCTGCGGGCAGTCCGTGCCCGCGGCGCAGGCGCTGGAGCAGCTGTCGCGCCGCACGCGGGCCAGCGGCGCCGCCTGGGGTCTCGGGGTGGAGTCGTACGCCAGGGCCCTGCTCACCGGGGACGAGGACGACTACCGCGCCGCGCTCGACCACCTGGAGGGCGGCCGCGCCGCCGTCTCCCGTGCCCGGGCACACCTGCTGTACGGCGAGTGGCTGCGGCGCCAGGGCAGGCGCAAGGAGGCGCGCGACCGCCTGCGCGAGGCGCACGACCTGTTCGCCGCCATGGGATCGGAGGCCTTCGCCGCCCGCGCGGCAGGGGAGCTGCGCGCGACCGGCGAGCGCGCCCGCAGCCGCGCGCCGCACGCCTACGACGCGCTCACGCTGCAGGAGACGCACATCGCCCGGCTGGTGGCCACCGGCGCGACCTCCAGGGAGGTGGCGGCCAGGCTCTTCCTCAGCCCGCGCACGGTCGACGCCCACCTGCGCAACATCTTCCGCAAACTCGGCATCACCTCCCGCCGCCAGCTGCGCGACCTCGAAGCCCCGTAGGAAGGGGCTGAGGGGGTCGGCCACCCGCCCGCAGGGGGATCGGGCGGGTGGCGGAGGGTAAAGGGGGGCTTACTCTACGTATTCTTGGTTGTGCCCTGAGTGATGCCCGGGTAAACGTCAGTCAAGGGGAAGCGGGCGGCCGACGATGGCGTAGTCCTCGTGCCCGCCAGGGAAGACGAACCGCGAGAGCAGGTCCTGGAAGCCCAGGGTGCGGTAGAGGTGGCGGGCCGCCGTGGGCCGGTCATGGGTGGAGAGCACGCCCGAGCGCTCCCTGCGCCCGGCGCACAGAGTCCTGATCATGGCCCGGCCGACGCCCTTGCCCTGGTAGTCCGGATGGACGTGGATCTCGGCGAGTTCGAAGGCGTCGCCCAGCCAGGCCTCGGCCACGTTCCTGCCGTTCTGCGCGTCCAGGGCGCGGAAGACGACGTCGTGCCACCACTGGCCATGAGCGCCGTGGAAGCCGTAGGCGAAGCCCACGACGCGAGGCGGCCCCGGGACATCGTCCAGCGAAACACCCCCAGAAAGCGCCCCAAAAGGCGACATATCCCTTAATTCAGCGAAATAGCATTGGAAATGGGGATATGTGGCATGGTTGCGCATAATGGCCTTGCGGCCGTTGATCTGGTCCGCGGGCGGGCGCATGGCGGCCGTGTAGATATCCAGGACCGTGTCCAGATTGCCGACGAACTCGGCCGGTCCCGCCCCGCGAAATTCGATCACCCGTCGCACCCTACTCGACGTCCACCGCAGTGCCATTGGTGATGCGGATGAGCTCGTCGAATGTGGTGGGGAAAACCGTGTGCGGATGGCCGCCGGCCGCCCACACCACCTCGTGCTTGCTCAACCAGTTGTCCACCAGCGTCCGCACCGGGGCAGGATGGCCGACGGGGGCCACGCCGCCGATCGGCTGGCCGGTGGCCTGCCTGACGAACTCCGGAGTGGCCCGCCGTACCGTCTGAACTCCCGCGGTGCGGGCGATCAGCTCGACGTCGACGCGGTGCGCGCCGCTGGTCAGGACCAGCAGCGGCGAGCCGTCGGCGTCGAAGATCAGGCTGTTGGCGATGGCGCCGACCTCGCAGCCGAGCTGGGCGGCGGCGGTCGCCGCGGTGGGCGCCTTCTCGGGGAGCACCACGATCTCCCCGGGGGCCCCGAGCTCGCGCAGGGCTGTTTCAACAAGGACGGCGTTGGCAGGCAACTTCTCGGACATGCCGACACTCTAAACAAGTTGACCGCCGGATTACCTGGCCATACTGGTGGTGTAGGGTCCTTTGATTCGATTGTTAATCATATGAGAGGTGGTACGGGTGTCGGCACGACGGCTGCTCGGACTGGCTGCACTGGCGACGGCTGGCGTCGTCGCGTTCACGGGTTGCGGCTCCGCTCAGGCTGAGCGACCGCAGGCCGCCCCCGAACAGGTCGCGATGATGGCGGCCGGCGCGCGCGTGACCCCGAGCCCCGAGGTGCAGGCGCCGACGAGCCGGCTCAGGCTCGGCTCCACGGGCAAGGCCGTCACCTGGCTGCAGAAGCGGCTCGCGCAGCTCGGCTACCGCCCCGGGCGCGCCGACGGCCGCTACGGCGGCTCGACGCTGACCGCCGTCTGGGCCTTCCAGAAGGTCAACGGCATCCACCCGAGCAGCATCGTGGGCAAGCGCACCTGGACCGCCCTCGAGCACCCGAAGACGCCGACGGTCCTGGTCAAGGACGGCGCCCCGACCCGGGTCGAGGTCAACCTCACCAAGCAGGTCATGGTGTACTACGTCGACGGCCAGGTGAAGCTGATCACCCACATCTCCTCGGGCAGCGGCGTCGCCTACTGCCAGCAGGCCACGTGGCAGGGCAAGAGCCAGCGCTTCTGCGGCTCGGCCCGCACGCCGACGGGCGACTACAAGACCACCTGGCGGGCCAGCGGCTGGCACAAGTCCTACCTCGGCCAGCTCTACAACCCGATCTTCTTCAACGGCGGCATCGCGCTCCACGGCGCGCTGTCGGTGCCGCTCTACCCGGCCTCACACGGCTGCGTCCGCATGCCGATGAACGTCGCCCAGGCCCTGCCCGCGATGCTCGGCAAGGGCGTCCCCGTCCACGTGCGGGGCAGTTTCCACAGGGTGTAGGGCGTTACGGCGTACGGAACCCCGAGCCGGTGCGGTAACGGGTCATCGGGCCCAGCAAGCCCTGGACCACCTCGAAGGGCTCCATGCCGAGCCGGGAGACCACCGCCACCGACGCCCGGTTGCCCTCGTCGACCTCCGCCAGCACCTCCGGCAGCGCCAGTGTGCCGAGTGCGTGGTCGACGACGGCTCTGGCGGCCTCGGTGGCGTATCCCTTGCCCCACGCGGGCGGAGAGAGGCTGTAGAACACCTCGAGCCCGAGTTCCTCCAGCGGCCGCAGCCCCGCCGTGCCGATCGGCGAGTCGCCGCCGACCTCGTACACGAGCCAGAGCCCGTAGCCGTGCGCCGCGAAGTCGGCCGAGCTGTCGGCGATCGTCCTGGCGATCTCCGCCTCGGCCAGCACGTCCCCGTCGAACAGGAACCGCCGCACGTCCGGCGCCGTCCAGTGCTCCATGAGCCAGCCCTGGTCCTCGACGGTCGCCGGACGCAGCACGAGGCGCCCAGTCGTCAGCACATGGTTCATGATCGCCACCCTACTGACGGCCGGCGGCCCCTAGACCACCGAGATGGCCCCCGACGGGCACAGCGTCACGGCGCGGCGCACGGCCGCCTCCTTGTCCGCCGGCGGGTTGGGCTGCAGGACGAGGACCGTGCCCTCGTCCTCGCTCTGGTCGAACACCTCGGGCACGGTCAGCGCGCACATGCCCGCGCCGATACAAACCGAAGTGTCTGCCTTGATCTCCATCGTGGACCTACCAGGTAACGGGAAGGCGGTGGACGCCGTAAATGGTCATGTCGGTGCGCATCGGAACCTCCTGGGGCGGCACCGCCAGCCGGAGGCCGGGGAAGCGCCGCAACAGGGCCGGGTAGCCGATCCGCATCTCCACCCTAGCGAGCTGCTGCCCCAGGCACTGATGGATGCCGTGCCCGAAGGTGAGGTGCCCGGTGGCCTGGCGGCCGAGGTCGAGCCGCTCGGGATCGGGGAAGCGGGAGGGATCCCTGTTGATCACCGGCAGCGCCAGCGCGACGCCCTCGCCCTCCTTGACGGCCACGCCGTCGAGCTCGAGGTCCTCCAGCGCGGTGCGGGCGGGGCCGATGTGGATGATCGTGAGATAACGCAGCAGCTCCTCGACGGCGTTGTCCACCTTCGAGGGGTCGTCGCGCACCAGGGCCAGCTGGTCGGGGTTGCTCAGCAGCGCGTAGGTCCCCAGCCCGAGCATGTTGGCGGTCGTCTCGTGCCCGGCGATGAGCAGGATGAACGCGACCCCTGTGAGCTCCTCGTCGTTCAGCTCGCCGGCTTCGATGAGCCCGCTGAGCAGGTGCTCGTCCGGCTCGGCGCGCTTGCGCTTGATGAGCCCGTGCAGGTAGCCGAACACCCGCCCGAGCGCCGCCATCGCGTCCTCGGCCTTGGTCTCCAGCGCCAGCAGCTTCTTGGAGTCGTACTGGAACTGCTGCCTGTCCTCGTACGGCACGCCGAGCAGCTCGCAGATCACCAGCGACGGGATCGGCAGCGCGAAGGCCTCGACCAGGTCGACCGGGCGCTCGCCGGCGGCCATGGCGTCCAGGTGCTGGTCGACGATCTGCGCGATGCGCGGCTCCAGCATCTTCATCCGCCGGACCGTGAACTGGCCGGTCAGCAGCTTGCGGTAGCGCGTGTGCTCGGGCGCGTCCATGCGCAGGAAGATGCCGGGCGGCATCGCGAACTCCTGCTGCTTCAGCTGCGCGCTCAACTCCGCCCGCGCGGCGATCGGCGGGTGCGTCAGCTCGGGCCGGTTGCTGAAGCGCGGGTCCGCGAGTACGGCACGCGCCAGCGAGTAGCCGGTGATCAGCCACCCCATCGTGCCGTCGCCGAAGCGCATGCGGTGGATCGGCGCCTGTTCTCGTAGCTTCATGAGCTCGTCGGGAGGGTCGAACGGATGCTGTCTCGCGGTGGGAAGAGTGAGTTCGGACATGTCTGCGCTCCTTTTCCGATCCTTCATCACCACAAAACAACATCAGATGCAAAACTGCAACCGATGAAAAACACATACGTGTGTAGTAAAGTTCGCGCATGGTGGGACTGCGGGAGCGCAAGAAGCAGCGCACACGCCGGGCGCTGGTCGAAGCAGCGCTCCGGCTGTTCGAGGAGAAGGGCTTCGAGGACACCACGCTGGCGGAGATCGCCGCCGAGGCCGAGGTGTCGACACGTACGTTCTTCAGCTACTTCGCCGGCAAGGACGACGTGCTCTTCTACGACGTCGACTCACGTCTGGAGCGCACGCTCGACCTGATCGCGCACCGCGAGCCGGGCGAGTCGCTGGCCGCACTGCTGATCCGGATGGTGAAGTCCAGCTTCGAGTGGACCGTCAACGACGGGGACTTCGACCTGCTGATGGCGCCCCAGCGGATCGGCCTCATCATGTCGGAGCCCGCGCTGCAGGCCAGGGCGCTGCACCTGCTGTTCGACAGCCAGCTCAGGGTGGCCGAGGCGCTGCACAGGAACTACTCGGACGAGCTGGACGAGATCGAGGCCGCCGCCGCGGTCGGCGCGCTCGTCGGCGCGACCAAGCTCGCCGCGATGGTCAGCATCACCAGGGGCGACTCGATGGAGCAGATGGGCGCCGCGCTGATCCGCGCGGTCGAGATCGCCGTGGGGGGGATCGGCTCGCTCGGCTGACCTGGCGCCGATCCCCTCCGGCAGGGTGTCAGGCTTCCCTGCGCAGGCGGACCAGAGCGCTGGCGTAGTCCTCGTCCCTGGGCAGCTCGAGCGGGAGCCCGCCGGACATGAGCACCGCGCCGTGGTGGAGCACGCCGGTGTCCTCGTCCCGGTAGCGGCCGAGCGGGTCGAGCCCCTCCAGGCGCAGCGGCGGCTCCGGGGTCCCGTGCCTGACCGGGCCCCGCCAGGCCAGGACGACCACGCGGTCCTCGTGCGCGTACTGCACGCCGTACGGCAGCCTGTGCTGGACCCCGAGTTGCACGACCGGGCGGATGTCCTTGTAGACGGCGACCAGCGCGGCGGCCTGCTCGAGCTCTTCGGGGCTCCATCGCGGCAGGTCACCGCCGATGCCGAGCGCGCCGGCCATCGCGATGTGGAAGCGGAAGGCCAGCGGCGTGCGGCGGTGGGTGATCGGGTTCGGGCTGTCGGTGACCCAGGCGGCCATCACGCGTGCCGGATACACCTGGCCGAAGCCGCGCTGGATGGCGATCCGGTCGAAGGCGTCGGTGTTGTCGGAGGTCCACACCTGGTCGGTGCGCGCCAGGATGCCCAGGTCGGTGCGCCCGCCGCCGCCCGCACACGCCTCGACGCGCAGGTGCGGATGGTCGGCGCGCAGCCGGTCGAGGATGGCGTAGACGGCGCGGACGTGGCCGATCCACGCGCGGTCGTCTGCCACCTCGGTGAAGGGGCGGTTGCAGTCCCACTTGAGGAAGTCGATCTCGTGCTCGCTGACCAGCCGGTGCAGCCACTTGTGCGCCCAGTCGGCCACCTCGGGCTTCGACAGGTCGAGCACGAGCTGGTTGCGCAGCTCGGTGCGCGGGCGGCCCGGCTGGTGCAGCACCCAGTCGGGGTGGGCGCGGTAGAGGTCGCTGTCGGGGTTGACCATCTCCGGCTCCACCCACAGCCCGAAGCGCATGCCGAGCCGGTGCACCTCGTCGATCAGCGGCGCCAGCCCGCCGGGGAAGCGCTCCGGGTTCGGCCACCAGTCGCCGAGCCCGGCCCTGTCGCTGGTGCGCCCGCCGAACCAGGCGTCGTCCATCACGAACAGCTCGGTCCCCACCTGCGCGGCCAGCGCGGCGAGCTCCTTCTGGCCAGCCTCGCCCACGTCGAACCCGACCGCCTCCCAGGAGTTGTAGATCACCGGCCGCAGCTCGTCCGGCTCGGGCAGCACGTGCTTGGTCACGTAGTCGTGCCACCTACGGCTGGCGCCGCCGTACCCGTGAGCCGAATAGAGCCCGGCGAAGACCGGCGTGACCCACTCCTGGCCCGGCTCGAGCCGCCAGGACAGGCCCTCGTGGCCGAACCCGCCCGTCCAGCCTGCCCGGCCCGCCGGGTCGCGCGTGACCGTGATGCGCCAGCTGCCGCTCCAGGCCAGCGCGCCGCTCCAGACCTCGCCGTGCCGCTCGGTGGCGTCGCCGGCGTCGAGCATGACCCACGGGTTGGCGGCGTGACTGGTCATGCCGCGCCTGCTGGTGAGCGTCGTCTCGGCCGTGGTCAGGTCGGCACGGACCAGCTGGTTCTCGGCCCCCCAGTCGCCGGCCACGTGGCTGAGCCGGTAACCGTCCCGCATCGGAACGCTCCACGCCGCCGAGTCGCAGCGCAGCAGCGTCACCGGCACCTGGCAGACCAGCCGCGTCCAGCGCTCGATCACGTCGCCGTCGTCGTACACGCGGTAGTGCAGCTCGAGCTCCAGTGGCTCGTGCGCGTCGGCGAAGCGCAGGACCAGGTGGCCGCCGTCGGCCTCGTACGCCTTGAAGCGCCAGTCCACGCCGCGCACGCCGCCCGGGAAGGCGATCTGCAGCGACGGCGTGTGGAAGCGTGCGCCCGCCTCGGTGACCAGCTCGTCGCGCGCCCCGCCGCCGTCGAAACTGCTGACCCGCCGTGCTCCCGAGGGCAGCGAAGCCGCCTGCTCCAGCGTCAGAACCGGGCCCCAGTACAGGTGCACGGGCACGTCATCGGCGTCGAGGCGCAGGGCGTAACTCGTGGCAGGGGTGCGCAGCAGCCACGTACGGCTGTCCGCGTCGAAGGTCACCGATCGCATGCACCGGAGCCTAGGTGCTAGGCCGGGCCAATTCAATTCTTGACAAAGTTAATTAATGTAGACTTCCAGCCGTGCTGATGACTCCCGCGGCGGCCACGGTGTTCGCCATGGTCCTCAAGCAGGGCCCGGTGTCGAGAGTGGAGATCGCCAGGCGGACCGGGCTGTCCTCGGCCGCCGTCACCAAGGCGGCCAGGCCCTTCCTCGACGCCGGCTACCTGGAGGAGCTGGAGGCGACAGAGCGTTCGGGGCCCGGCGCGGGGCGGCCCGCAAGCCCGCTGGCCATCAGGCCGGAACGCGAGTACTTCGCCGGCGTGAAGATCACCGGCGACGAGCTCATCGGCGTGGTGACCGACCTGCGCGCCCAGGTCGTGGCCTCCGCCCGCCGCCCGCTCGGCACGCGCGAGGTCGACGGCGTCGTGGCCGCGCTGGCCGAGCTGGTGCGCGACCTGCTCGCCGCCGACCCCGCCTACCGCCGGCGCTGCCGCTACCTGGGGCTGGCCATCTCCGGCGACGTCTCCGGCGGCCTGGTGCGCTACTCGCCCTTCCTCGGCTGGCGCCAGGTCCAGCTGGGCGAGCTCGCCGCCCGGGCCACCGGTCTGGTCGTGACCGTCGAGAACGACGTCAAGGCGCTGACCGTGGCCGAGCAGTGGTTCGGCGAGGGCGTGGGGGCCTCCTCCTTCGCGCTCGTCACGGTCGGCGTCGGCATCGGCTGCGGGCTCGTCGTCGACGACCGGGTCATGGCCGGATCCCACGGCGTGGCGGGCGAGATCGGCCACATCCCGGTCGGCGGGTCCGAGCCGCCCTGCCACTGCGGCGGTCGCGGCTGCGTCGAGGCCATCGCCGGCACCGCGCCCATCGTGGCCGCGGCGCGCGCGGCGACCGGTGACCCCGGGCTCACCATCGACGGCGCCATCGAGGCCGCGCACGCGGGACATCCCGGCGCTCTCGAGGTGCTGGCGGCGGCGGGCGACGCGATAGGCCTGGCCATGGCCGCCATGGCCAACCTGTTCGGACCCGAGCGGATCATCGTGACCGGCGACGTGCCCGGGCTCACCGCCTACGACGGCTTCGAGGAGCGGCTCAGGAGCTCCTTCACCGGCCAGGCCTTCGGCGCGGCGGCCGACTGCCGGCTCATCCTGCGGCCCCGCCCCTTCGAGCAGTGGGCACGCGGCGCCGCCGCCGTCGCCATCCAGACCCTCTTCACCCTCCACGAGCGCTAGCGACCCAGACCGCGGGCTTCGCATCCTCGCCGGGGGACTTCGCATCCTCGCGGGGGAGACCGAGCTGCGCATCCTCGCGGGGAGGCCGAGTCGCTCATCCTCACGGCGAGAGCCGAGCCGCGCATTGTCACGGCGGGAGCCGAGCTACGTATCGTCACGGGGGAAGCCGAGCTGCGCTTACGCAGCGGCCGTCCGATCGCGGCGGCGAAGGCGTCGGCGGACCGCCGCCCCGGGCCACGGATAGAGCGCCAGGAACGTCGCTGAGGACGTCGTAGAGGTGCGCGATCCGGAGGGGTGGTGCGTGTGGCCGGGCAGGTCCCTGCATGGACGCTGCGGCCTTCTGGACGCCGGACAGCGGCGAGCATGGGGGACTGCCGCCATCCTGGCGCAGGCCGCGCACGACCTCGCTGATGCGGGGCGCTCCGGTGGGGCTGCCTCGTGGGGGCGATGTCCCCGTGCATGTTCACTGACGCCGAGACGTACCGGCCTGTTCGGATCTGGGCGGGCGCGAGTTCGGCTTCTGGGTGGAGCACCTCGCAATCCCTCCGACGGGCTGGTGCTGCGGCTCGACTTCAGCAGACGGCACTTCGCGCACACGCTCGCCGCCGTGGCCGCCTGGCGGAAACCCTGGTCGGGAGGCGCCCTGGATCGCGCGGCGCCTGTGTCGGTGTCTCCGGGTGTCTGCGTACCCGTGTGTGCTCTCGTGTCCGTGTCCGTGTTCCTGCGGGAGGCGTTTCCCGGGCTCGTGCGCTGGTGCTTCGCGGGGCGTCTGTGGGGCCGGGCTCGTGGGGGGGGTGTCGGAGTGGGGGTGCGGCTGGGCTGCGACGCGCGCGGGGTGGGGTGGCGTGTCGTGGGTGGTGGGTGTCCTGTGGGGGGCGCCTGAGCTGGGGGAATGGGAGGCGGGCCGTACTCGGAAGGTCAAAACATCGAACCTGTGTTCGTGGAAGTGGTTGACACCGAAGGTGATCGAAATTATGTTCGACCCAGTGACCGTGAGACTCGCGGCTCGCGGTCGAAGGACCTGGTCGTGGGCTTTCGCTTCCCCCAAGCGTGGCCCGCGATCAGGCTCCACGGGCGAAGGGCGCGTCCTCGTCGTCGGCGGAGACGAGTGGGCGTGTCCTGGCCGGACGGGGAGAGGGGAAGCTCCTCGTCCGGCCTGCTCGGAGGGGGGAGGTTCCTCGTCCGAGCCTGCTCGGCGGAAATGTCGGTGGCGTCTGCGAATGTTGGCTCCACCGGCGGGAACGCCGGAACCTCAAGGAGGCGCGCAAGATGTCCCCACGGCTCAGTGACACGCAAGGGCCCAGGTTGTCGCCCGCGGTCCGGGCACACCTGGCGGATTCACGTTCTTGCCTGGCGGAGGCGACGACGGCTCGCACCCCGGCTTCACGATATGTGTCGGCACACCTGGCGGCCCTGCGAGCGGCGGCCGCGATCCTTGCCGCCCGGCCACGCCCGATGGAGGGCCGCCGGCGCCGCCTGCGCAGCGCCTGGGAGCTCCTGCCCGAGGCGGAGCCGCAGCTGGCGGAGTGGGCGGCCTACTTCGCGGTGAGCGCCGGCAAGCGCGCGGCCGCCGAGGCGGGCGTCGTCCGCGGCATCTCCCGCGCCGACGCCGACGAACTCCTGGCCGACGCCGAAACCTTCGTCACCACTGTCGAGTCCCTCCTGGGCATCCCCACCCAACCCCAACTCCCCATCGACGTCCCCCTAGCCGGCTAACCCCAGCACCTCGCCCCCACCACACGACCAAACCCCACCCGAGACCGCCCTCGCCCACCCCGACCGCGTAATAACCCATCTCCGGCCACGCCCGCCGCCGCCCGGCCCGTCCGCCCCCGGCCGAGCTCGTCCACTCCGGCTGCCCTCATTGGGCTGCGTAACCACCACCGCACTCGTTCATTGCGGGCCGCCCTCACCGACTCCGGCCGCGTGATCACCCCGCTCCGGTCACGGCCGCCCATCCGGCTACCATCCCCGCCCCGGGCCGCTCCTTCCCGGACGGGCTCGTCCAGTCCGGCCGCCCAAGCTGACTCCGGCCGCGTATAGCCCCGCCTCGGTCGCGTGTAACCCCACCCGGGCCGTGCTTTTCCCATCCGGACCGCGTAGCCGCGGCGGCGGCCCGCTTGGTCGCATGCGGGCCATCCCGGCAGGTCTCTTCGCGTCCGCGCTTGTCCACTTACGGCTCCGCCAGCAGTGCGTTGGGTTGTTGGCGCTCATCTCGTCGGCGGGGCGCCCGCGACTACACGTGCGGTCGCGTGCCGGGGTTGTCTGGGTGGCTTAGCGTGCTCGGACACGGTGTCGTCGGCGGTGCGTCCGTCATGCCCGCCTCTTTCCACGCTTGCTGCCGTATGTCGATCGGGGGTGGGCGGGGAGGAGGTCTCTGACTAGAGTCAGAGAAATGGATGATGGCTTGGTGGGGCGGGTGCGGCGGTTCAATCGGGTGGTTGCTCAGCGGGTGGGTGCGCTGGATGAGGCGTTTCTGGCGCGGGGGCGGCCCATGGGGCAGGCGCGGCTGCTCTGGGAGGTCGGTCCCGAAGGCAGCGAGGTGCGGGCGCTGCGGGCTCGCCTGGAGCTCGACTCGGGATACCTGAGCAGGTTGCTGCGCGCGCTGGAGGCGCAGGGGCTGGTCAGGGTCGAGGCGGGAGGCGACGACGGCCGGGTGCGGGTGGCGCGGCTGACCGAGTCCGGCTTGGCCGAGCGGGAAGAGCTGGACAAACGGTCCGACGACCTGGCCGCCGGGATGCTCGGCCCGCTCAGCGAGGACCAGCGCGAGCGGCTGGTGACCGCGATGGGGGAGGTGGAGCGGCTGCTGATCGCGTCCATGGTGCGGGTGGCCGTGACCGATCCGCGTCACCCCGACGCCCGGCACTGCGTCCGCGAGTACTTCGCCGAGCTGGGCGGCAGGTTCGAGGCCGGCTTCGACCCGAGGCAGAGCATCTCCGCCGATGACGAGGAGCTGACGCCGCCCAGGGGGCTGCTGCTGGTGGCCACGCTGCACGCCGAGCCCGTCGGATGCGGCGCGCTCAAGCTGCACGACGACGGCATCGCCGAGGTCAAGCGGATGTGGGTCGCCCCGTCCGTGCGCGGCCTGGGCCTGGGACGCCGGCTGCTGGCCGAGCTGGAAGCGCAAGCCGTACGGCATGCCGCCACCAAGCTCCGCCTGGAGACCAACCGCACGCTGACCGAGGCCATCAGCCTGTACAGGGCGGCCGGATTCCGCGAGGTCGAGGCGTTCAACGACGAACCGTACGCACACCACTGGTTCGAAAAGGATGTTACCTTGGTAACATGGTAACAATCGAGAGAGCCCAGACCGGCCTCCGCATCGAGCGGAACCTGCTCAAGACGCTCAAGGGCCTGGCCGAGTACCTCGACATCTCGCTAGGCGACCTGGTCGAGGGCATCGCGCTGCACGCCTTCGAGGGCAAGGCGCCCTTCTCGGCGGCCACGATGGAGAAGATCGAGCAGCTCAAGGCCGTCTACGGCCTCACGCTCACGGCCGACGACGCGCACAAGCTGGTGGAGAAATGAGCACCCGCCATCGACTGACCGGCGAGATCGTCGTGCCACTGCCTCCGGAGGAGGCGTTCGCGCTGTTCACGCCGCGCGGGGAGGGGGCGTGGGCGGCCGGATGGAAGCCGCGCTTCCCGCACGAGACCCCGGACGACTCCGAGCCGGGCACGGTCTTCGAGACCGACGCCCACGGTGAGGTGACCACCTGGGTGGTGCTGGAACGCGAGCCGGGTCGCCGCATCTCCTACGCCCGCCTCACCCCCGGATCCCGTGCGGGCACCGTATCGGTCCTGCTCAAGCCGGAAGGCAAGGTAGAGGTCACCTACGACCTGACGGCCCTGTCCGAGCACGGCGAGCACGCGCTTGACCGCTTCGCGGCGGGCTACGCGGACTACCTCAGCTCCTGGGAGCAGGCCATCAAGAAGGGGACGCCCTCACCGTCGGCGCCCCCTTCCGCTGCGTAGGCCTAGAACGACTCCACGGCCCGGCGCGCCTCGGCGTCCAGCACGCCCCAGCTGATGAGCTCTTCGGTCAGCTCGCTGGGCGACTTGTCATAAATGACGGCGAGCGAGCGCAGGTCCTCCTGCCGGATGGAGAGGACCTTGCCGTTGTAGTCACCCCGCTGCGACTGGATCGTGGCCGCGTAGCGAGCCAGCGCGCCCGCCTTCTCCTTGGGCAGAGTCGCCAGGCGCTCCAGGTCGATGACAAGCTTCGGCGTCGGGCCGAGCGGCGAGGGCGCCGCACCCCCGGGCAGCAGCTCGGAAACCGGAACCCCGTAGAAATCGGCGAGCTCGGCCAGTTTCTGCACCGTTACAGCCCGGTCGCCACGCTCGTAGGAGCCCACGACCACGGCTTTCCAGCGACCACGCGACTTCTCTTCGACCCCATGCAGGGACAGCCCCTGCTGGGTGCGGATGGCGCGGAGTCGTGCACCAAGCGACTTTGCGTACTCAGACGGCATCCTGTGGCCCCCCGGCTCTCGTATGTATCGCTCTCAGTAGATTGTGCTCCCTTGCGACGATTGCCCAAGCCACCGGGGGGTGTGGTGCCGAGCTCGGCACCATCGGTAGCCATGGCCCTGGGTTTACCCCAGAACGTCGCGCGGTGTGGTTACGCACAGTGACGGTAAAGGGGTGGAAGCCTAAGGTCAAGCTGATTGGAAAAAAGATGCCGAATCCGGTCCGAGATAGAAAGCCGCAAACGCCCCCCTTGTCCCACCAGTAACACTACTTCGTCAGAGTTTGCCGAGAGGCGCGGTTGATGTCACCGCTTGGTTACGGGTTCACGGGTCAGGATCATCACGGGCACCGGGGCGGCCCGGACGATCTTGATCGAGATGTCGCCCAGGAAGACCCGCCGCAGCGGCCCGGCGTCGCTGGAGGCGCACACGATCAGCTCGCCCGGTAGCCACGAGGTGGCGGCCATCGCGCCCACCACGTTCCGCCCGTCGAGCACCTCCACGTCGACCTGGACGCGCCGCTGCCCGCGCGCGGCCATCTTGAGGTCGGCCGCCGCCTGTTCGCGCAGCCGCAGCAGCATCTCCTCGTGGATCTTGGCCCTCCGCCCGCCGCTGACCACCAGCGTCACCAGCCGCAGCGGTACGTCGAGCGCCGCCGCCAGCTGGGCCGCCGCGGTGAGCCCGGTGTCACAGCTGGTCCCGCGCCGGTAGGCGAAGGTCAGCCGTTCGATGGCCGTCGGGGGTGCCTCGCCGTACCCCTTGGGCGCCAGCGCGACCGGCACGGGCGAGGAGTGCAGCAGCTGGTCGGCGGTGCTGCCGAGCGAGATGCGCCCGCGCGCGCCGCGTGGCGCCGAGCCGATCACCACCACGTCGGCCTCCTGCTTGCGGGCCAGCTCGCCCAGCCCGCGGCCGCTGCCCTTCTGGAAGTGGGCGACGAACGAGGCGTCCGAGCCGACCACGGCGCGCGCCTGGTCCAGCGTCGCCTCGGCCTCCTCGCGCAGGAAGGCCAGCCAGGCGGACTCATCGGTCCTGCCCGGCCCCGGCGTGGTCCACGGCGGCGGCTGGACGGTCGCCACCGTCAGCTCCGCCTCGGCCTGCTTGGCGAGCAGTTCGGCGAGCGCCAGCCCGTCCCGACCCCGCGGCTCGGTAATGAACCCGGCTAGCACCTTGGCGAGCTTCATGGGGTCACCTCGGTATTCAGCCGCGAGTGGCGATAGCCGTACAGGAAGTAGCAGATCAGGCCGAACAGCATCCACAGGCCGAACGCGATCCAGGTGACGCCGGCCAGCCCTGCCATGACCAGCAGGCAGAGGATCGCACCCAGGATCGGGAAGAACGGGAAGAGCGGGACGTGGAAGGTGCGCGGCAGCTCGGGGCTGCGGTAGCGCAGCACGATCACGCCGATGTTGACGATGAAGAAGGCGAACAGCGTGCCGATGCTGGTGGCCTCGGCCAGCTGCCCGAGCGGGATGAACCCGGCCAGCACCACGATGAAGCCGGTCACGATGAGCGTGTTGGCGACGGGCACCTGGTGGCGCGGGTTGACCTTCTGGAAGATGCGCGGGATGAGCCCGTCGCGAGACATCGCGAACAGGATGCGGGTCTGGCCGTACATGACCGTCAGCACCACGCTGGCGATGGCGATGACCGCGCCGAACGAGACGATGATGCCGGGCCAGGTGGCGCCGGTGGCCTGGTTCACGATCACCGACAGGCTGGCCTCGGTGCTCTCCGGGTTGAACTCCGTCCAGGGCATCGCGCCGATGGCGGCCACGGCGACGAACACGTAGATGACCGTCACGATGAGCAGGGAGAAGAGGATCGCCAGCGGCAGGTCCCGCTTGGGGTTCTTGGCCTCCTCGCCCGCGGTCGAGGCCGCGTCGAAGCCGATGTAGGAGAAGAACACCTGCGAGGCGGCCGCCGTGATGCCCGCCACCCCCAGGGGCGCGAACGGCGTGAAGTTCCCCGACTCGAAGGCGGTGAAGGCCACGACGCAGAAGAAGACCAGCACGACCACCTTGATCATGACGAAGATCGTGTTGGCGGTGGCCGACTCCGACGCCCCCCGCAGCAGCAGCCAGGAGCACAGCACCACGATGAGGATGGCCGTGAGATTGATCACACCGCCCTTGTCGCCGGGGGAGTGCGTGATCGCGGCCGGCAGTGTCCAGCCGAACAGGTCGTGCAGGAACGAGTTGAGGTACTCGCCCCAGCCGACCGCCACGGCGGCGACCGAGACGGCGTACTCCAGCATCAGGCACCACCCGCACACCCACGCCACGAGCTCGCCGAGCGTGGCGTAGGCGTAGGAGTAGGACGAGCCGGACACCGGGATCGTCCCGGCCAGCTCGGCGTAGGACAGGGCCGAGAACAGCGCCGTGATGGCGGCCAGCACGAACGACAGCACCACCGCCGGTCCCGCCTTCGGCACGGCCTGACCCAGGATGACGAAGATGCCGGTGCCGAGCGTGGCGCCCACGCTGAACAGCGTGAGCTGCCACAGCGTCATCGTGCGGCGCAGATCGCCCCCCTCGCCGTGGCCCCCCTCGGCCACGATCTGCTCGGTGGGTTTGGTGCGGAGAAGTCTCTGGGTCAGTGCCATGGGTGGCCTCCTAAAGCGTGCTGGTGAGGGGCCACCTGGCGTTCGGCGTGATGATCGTGCCCGCCGCGCCCTCCAGGATCTGTTCGGCCTGGTCGAGCTTGCCGATGGCGGCCATGTCGCCGGTCGTCTCCACGAACCGGCACACCGCTTCCACCTTCGGCCCCATCGATCCGGCGGGGAACTCGATGGCGCGCAGTTCGTGCGGTGTGGTGTGGGCGATCTCGGTCTGCTGCGGCGTGCCGAAGTCCCTCAAGACCCGCGGCACGTCGGTCAGGATCAGGAACGCGTCACACTCCAGCGCCTCGGCCAGCATCGACGCGGTCAGGTCCTTGTCGATGACGGCCTCCACGCCGGCCAGGCGGCCCTGCGCGTCGCGCATGACGGGCACGCCCCCGCCGCCCGCGGACACCACGACGACGCCCTCGCGGACCATCTTGCGGATCAGCCGGGTCTCCACCACCCGCTGCGGCGTGGGGGAGGGCACCACGCGGCGCCAGTACTGGCCGTCGGGCTTGACCGTCCAGCCGTACTCCTCGGCCAGCTTCTCGGCCTCGTCCTGGTCGTAGACCTGCCCGACGAACTTGGTCGGGTTGCCGAAGGCGGGGTCGACGGCCGAGACCAGCGTCTGGGTGACCATGGCCAGCACCTGGCGGCCCGGCAGGGCGTTCTGCAGCGCCTGCAGCATCCAGTAGCCGATCATGCCCTGCGTCTCGGCGCCGATGGTGTCCAGCGGGTACGGCTTGGTCAGGTTCTGGTCGCTGGTGCTCTCCAGCGCCAGCACGCCGACCTGCGGGCCGTTCCCGTGGGTGATGATCAGCTCGTGCTTCTCGGCCAGCTTGGCCAGCGTCTTGACCGCGACGGAGACGTTGGCGATCTGGCTCTCGGCGTCCGGCTTCTGCCCGCGCTGCAGCAGCGCGTTGCCCCCCAGGGCGACGATCACGCGCATCGGGCTCAACCCCCGAGGGCGGCCGAGTATGCTCGTGCCTTGATCGTGTCTGCCCGAAGGGCACCGATTGAACGCATATCAATCCCCCAGAGTGGCCACCATGATGGCCTTGATCGTGTGCAGCCGGTTCTCCGCCTCGTCGAAGACGATCGAGCGGGGCGACTCGAAGACCGACTCGGTCACCTCGAGCGCGTCCAGGCCTGTCTTCTCGTAGATCTCCGCGCCCACCTTGGTCTCCCTGTTGTGGAAGGCGGGCAGGCAGTGCATGAACTTCACCCTGGGGTTGCCGGTGGCCTTGATCACTTTGTCGTTGACCTGGTACGGCATGAGCAGCTTGATCCGCTCGTCCCACACCGACGCGGGCTCGCCCATCGACACCCACACGTCGGTGTAGAGGAAGTCGACGCCCTTGACGCCCTTGGCCACGTCGTCGGTGATGGTGACCGTGGCGCCGGTCTCCTTGGCCAGGTCCTTGGCGGGCTTGACCACCATGTTCACGTCGGGCTGCAGCTTCTTGGGCGCGACCAGGCGCACGTCCATGCCGAACATGGCGCCGGTGACCAGCAGTGAGTGGCCCATGTTGTTGCGCGCGTCACCGAGGTAGGCGAAGCTGACCTGGTTCAGCGGTTTGTCGCTGTGCTCCTGCATGGTGAGCATGTCGGCCAGCATCTGCGTCGGGTGCCACTCGTCGGTCAGCCCGTTCCACACGGGCACCCCCGAGTACTGCGCCAGCTCCTCGACGTAGATCTGCTTGCTGCCGCGGTACTCGATCCCGTCGAACATCCGCCCGAGCACCCGCGCGGTGTCCTTGACCGACTCCTTGTGCCCCATCTGCGACCCGGACGGGTCCAGGTAGGTCACGTGCGCGCCCTGGTCGTGCGCGGCGACCTCGAACGCGCAGCGGGTGCGCGTCGAGGACTTCTCGAAGATGAGCGCGATGTTCTTGTCCTTGAGCCGCTGCTGCTCGACGCCGGCGTACTTGGCCGCCTTCAGGTCGGCCGACAGCCGCAGCAGGTAGCCGAACTCCGCCGGCGTGAAGTCGAGCTCCTTGAGGAAGCTGCGGTTGCGCAGGTTGAACCCCATGACAATTCCCCCTAAAAGACCCCGCGATGGCAGGCGCTAGATGCCGGCGCGCTCGAGCGGGCAGCTCATACAGCGCGGCCCGCCACGGCCCCTGCCCAGCTCGCTGCCCCTGATCGTGATGACCTCGATGCCGTTGTCGCGCAGGAAGTTGTTGGTCGTGGTGTTGCGCTCGTAGGCGACGACCACGCCCGGCTCGATGGCCAGCACGTTGCACCCGTCGTCCCACTGCTCGCGCTCGGCCGCGAAGACGTCCTGCGTGGCGGTGAGGACCTTGATGTCGTCCATGTCGAGCGCCCTGGCGATGGCCTTGTGCATGTCCTCGGCCGGGTGGTCGGTGACCTTGAGCTCCTTCTCGGTGTCACCGGGCTCGATCGTGTACGACGGCAGCATGCCCAGCCCCGCGTACTTGGTGAACACGCCCACGTCCACGTTGGTCATGACCGTGTCCAGGTGCATGAACGCGCGGGCCTTGGGCATGTTGAGCGCCACGATCTTCTTGGCGCCGCCGGACCTGAACAGGTTGTGTGCCAGCATCTCGACGGCCTGCGGCTGGGTGCGCTCGCTCATGCCGATCAGTACGGCGCCGCGGCCGATGACCAGCACGTCGCCGCCCTCCATCGTGGCCGGCGCGACCGCGGTGCCGGGCATCCAGACGTTGAACCCGCCCGCTTCCGGCTTGTCGTACCCGGAGGCGAACGTCGGATGGTAGCGGTAGACCGCCTCCAGGTTCACCGTCTCGGCCTGCCGTGCCTTCTTGCGCATCGCGTTGATCGAGACGCCGTTGTAGATCCAGCACGAGGTGTCGCGGGTGAACAGGTGGTTGGGCAGCGGCGGAAGGATGAAGTCCTCCGGGTCGTGCGCATGGTAGGACACGCTCTTGGGATCGACACCGCGCTCCATCATCTCGGCCTTGGTGATGCCACCGGTCAGGAACTGCTGCAGGTCGGCCGAGGGCATGGCGTCCAGCGCGTTGCGGATGGCGTCAGTGGCCAGCGGGCCCATGAAGCGCTCGTCGATCACGTGCTCCAGCACGTGCTTGCGCGCATCGGGGATGTCGAGGGTCTCGCGGAGCAGGTCGGCCAGCATGTAGACCTTGATGCCGCGATCGCGCAGCACCTGCTGCCACTCCTCGTGCTCCTCCACGGCCCGCTGGACCCACAGGACGTCGTCGAAGAGGAATTCGTCCTTGTTGGTGGGGGTGAGCCGCTTGAGCGCCAGCTCGGGCTTGTGCAGCATCACCTGCTGGAGCTTGCCCACCTCGGAATCGACGTGAAAGGTCATTGCTCATTATCCCCTCTTAAGCTCTCGCGGCCCGAACTCGCTGCGCCGTGATTTCACCCAGATGTAGACAGGTACTCCGACGAGCAGCATGAGCGTGCCGCCGAGCACGGCCTCGGCCCCCGAGCCGTAGGCCATCCAGAACGCGAACAGCAGCGCGATCGTGGCGATGGTCATGTCGCGGGCCAGGCGTTTCACCTGGACCTTGCGCCCCTCGGTGACCAGCCAGAAGATCTGCGCCGCCGCGGAGAAGAAGTACGGGATGACGGTGGTGAACGAGGCGAGCAGCACGATCGTGTTGAACGCGTTCTCCGAGGCGTACCCCATGAGCAGCATCAGCGAGGTCAGGACCGTGCCGACCAGGATGCCCGCGGCGGGCACCCCGCGGCTCGAGATCCGGCCGAAGGCCGTGGGGAACATGCCGTCCTTGGCCGCGGCCATCGGCATCTCGGCCACGAGCATGGTCCAGCCGTTGAGCGCGCCGATGCCGGAGGCGATGGCGCAGGCGGCCATGATGACGCCCCAGATGGTGCCGCCGAACATGTGGTTGAGCGCGTCGGCGAAGGGCGCGTTCGACTTCATCAGCTGGTCTTGCGGCACCGTGCCCATCACCGCGACAGTGCTCAGCAGGTACAGCGCGGCGCAGGCGAGCACGCCGACGACGCTGGCCTTGCCGATGTTCCGGGCCGGGTCCTTGATCTTCTCGGCGGCGATCGCGACGCTCTCGACGCCCGAGTAGATGAACAGCGCCACGGCTCCGGCCAGGGAGATGGCTCCGAGCACGTTCTTGCCGGTGGTGTTGAAGGCGCCGAAGTTGGCCCATTCGATGAAGAACAGCCCCACGATGCCCACGAACAGCAGCGGCACGAACTTCAGGATCGTGGTGACGATCTGGAACGCCGCCATGTTCTTGGCGCCCAGAAGGTTGACCACGGCCGGGATCCAGAGCCCGATCAGGCCGATGATGATGGCCGTACCGGTCCCGCCCCAGTCCCACCCGAAGACCTGCCTGGCGAAGTACTGCACGTAGCCCACCCAGGCCACGGCGATGGCGGCGTTGCCGATCCACGCGGTAAGCCAGAACGACCAGGCGTTCCAGAAGCCGGCGAACTCGCCGAAGGCGTCGCGAGCGTAGGCATAGGGGCCGCCGGCCGCGGGCACGCGCGCCCCGAGCCGGCCGAAGACGACCGCCATCGCGATCGCCCCGACGGTGACGAGGCCCATGGCGAACAGGCTCACCCAGCCGAACGCCGCCAGCGAGGCGGGCAGCAGGAAGATCCCGGTGCCCACGACGTTCCCGATGACCAGCGCGATGGCCGCGCCGAGGCCCAGACCGCCGCTCGCGGGCGTGGTCTCGGTCGGCGCCGCCGTCGTCACACCGCCCTCAGGCGGGCGTGGCTCCCCCATGCGGTCCCCCCCGGCACCGACTAAAGACGACAGTCGATGTGGTGCCCGTCACACAAGGGGTCGACACGAACCTTGTCCGGAAATTACCTAATCGCGGGGTGCGTGGAACTGCCGGAACCGCCGGACACGAGCAGGGTGACGGCGAACACGGCCAGGCACACGGCGATGAGCAGGATCGGCCAGGAGCCCCTGCCGGAGGGGATGCGCTCGGCGGTCACCGCGCCGCGCCCGTGCTCGGACAGGTCGCGCGCCAGCCGGGGATCCTCGGAGATGATCTGGCGTGCGATCGCATTCAGGACGGATCTCTCGCGTGCGGACAACGCCATGATGAACCTCCTCCGAAACTCTTGATGGAGGTTTTATACCTTTTTGTCGCGTTTTTTCAAAGCCTCAGCCGTGCTCGAGCGCCTCCGCGCCGCCCACGATCTCGGTGATCTCGGTGGTGATCTCCGCCTGCCGCGCCTCGTTGGCCTCCCTGGTCAGGGTCTCGATCAACTCATGGGCGTTCTCGGTGGCCGCCATCATGGCCGTACGGCGGGCCGCCCATTCCGAGGCGGCGGAGGAGAGCAGCATGTACCAGATGCGTGATCGCACGTACTTGCGCAGCATCGCGTCCAGCACGGCATCGGGCGTCGGGTCGAACTCGTAGGGCGCCTTCGGCACCGCGCCCCCACCGCCGTCCTCCTCGGCGGCCTCCTCGACCTCCTCGACCTCCATCGGCAGGATCCTGTGCACGGTCGTGCGCTGCGTGAGCATCGTCACGAACTCGGTGTAGATCACGTGCACCTCGCCCACGCCGCCCTCGCGGGTCGGCGTGTCGAAGGCCTCGATGAGCAGCTGCCCGATCTCGGCCGCCGTGGCGTACTCGGGATACCCGCTGACACCCGTCCACTCGCCCATCAGGGTCCGGCCCCGGTAGCGGCACCAGTCCACGCCCTTGCTGCCGACCACGTAGAGCGTCGGCTCCTTGTTCTGGCTGCGCATCAGCGCCCCCAGCGCCTGGCCCTGCCGGATCACGTTGTGGTTGTAGCCCCCGCAGAAGCCCCGGTCGCTGGTGATCAGCAGCACCGCCACCCGTGAGGTGTCGGGTCGCACGTTCAGCAGCGCGTGGTTCATCCGCATGCGGTGGCTGAGCAGCAGCGTGACCGTCCTGGAGATCACCCTGCTGTACGGCTCGGCCTCCGCGGCCCTGTCCCTGGCCTTGCCCACCCGCGAGGACGCGATGAGCTCCTGGGCGCGCGTGATCTTCGCGGTGGACTTGACGGATCTGATCCTCTGACGGATCTGACGAAGCTGACCGCCCACGGTAACCCCCCGACTACAACGTGTGCTCCCACCGTAACCCTCGCGCTGCCCCCTCCGCGTTCTGGCTGGTAGCGCCTGGTACTGTGTGTCCCGACCACAGCCCTTTAAGACCCGTCCCGTGAGGCGGGAAAGGTGGTGAGACACCTCATGTCCGATTCCAGGGCCGTCCTCGAAGGCCCGGACATCCATCGCGCACTGACGCGCATCGCGCACGAGATCCTCGAGCGCACCAAGGGCGCCGACGGCGTCGTCCTCCTCGGCATCCCGACCCGCGGCGCCACACTGGCCCGCCGCCTGGGTGACCGGATCGAGCAGTTCGAAGGCGTGCAGATCCCCGTCGGCTCGATCGACATCACGATGTACCGGGACGACCTGCGCCTCAAGCCCGCCCGCCCGCTCGGCCACACCGAGCTGCCGCCCGACGGCATCGACGGCAAGACCGTGGTCCTGGTCGACGACGTCCTCTACTCCGGCCGCACCGTGCGCGCCGCGCTGGACGCACTCAACGACCTGGGCCGCCCGACCGCCGTGCAACTGGCCACGCTGGTCGACAGGGGGCACCGCGAGCTGCCCATCCGCGCCGACTACGTCGGCAAGAACCTGCCGACCGCCAAGAGCGAGAAGGTCAAGGTCTTCCTGCAGGAGACCGACGGGCGCGACGCTGTGGAGCTGATCAAGTGAACAGGCATCTCATCTCGGCGGGCGACCTCAGCAAGGACGACGCCCTGCTCATCCTCGACACCGCCGAAGAGCTGGCGGCCGTCTCGGAACGATCCATCAAGAAGCTGCCGACGCTGCGCGGCCGCACGGTGGTCAACCTCTTCTTCGAGGACTCCACCCGCACCCGCATCAGCTTCGAGGCCGCGGCCAAGCGCCTGTCGGCCGACGTCATCAACTTCTCCGCCAAGGGCTCCAGCGTCTCCAAGGGCGAGTCGCTCAAGGACACCGCGCTGACCCTGGAGGCCATGGGCGCCGACGCGGTCGTCATCCGCCACGGCGCCTCCGGCGCGCCGCACCGCCTGGCCAACTGGGTGCGCGGCAGTGTCGTCAACGCCGGCGACGGTACCCACGAGCACCCCACGCAGGCGCTGCTTGACGCCTTCTCCATGCGCCGCCGCCTGGGCTCGCTCGAGGGCCGCAAGATCACCATCGTCGGCGACGTGCTGCACAGCCGCGTCGCCCGCTCCAACGTGCTGCTGCTGCACACGCTGGGCGCCGACGTCACGCTGGTCGCCCCGCCGACCCTGGTGCCGGTCTCGGTCGACACCTGGCCCTGCCAGGTCTCCTACGACCTGGACGCGGTGCTGCCCAAGTCCGACGTGGTCATGATGCTCCGGGTGCAGAAGGAGCGCATGAACGCCGCCTACTTCCCCAGCGAGCGCGAGTACTCCCGCCGATACGGCCTGGACCGCGACCGCTTCGCCAAGATGCCGGACGACGCCATCGTGATGCACCCCGGCCCGATGAACCGGGGCATGGAGATCGCCGCCGAGGTGGCCGACTCCCCGCGCTCGACCATCGTCGAGCAGGTCACCAACGGCGTGACCATCCGCATGGCCGTCCTGTACCTGCTCCTCGGGGGAGAGACCGCGTGAGAATCAACAACGTACGCATCCTGGGCGGCGAGCCCGTCGACATCCACATCGAAGACGGCGTCATCGGCGCGATCACCCCCGCGGGATCCACGGAGGCGGGAGCCGTACCGGTCGTCGACGGCAAGGGCGCGATCGCGCTGCCCGGCCTGGTCGACCTGCACACGCACCTGCGCGAGCCGGGGCGGGAAGACGCCGAGACCGTGCTGACCGGCACGCAGTCGGCCGCCCGCGGCGGGTACACCGCCGTGCACGCCATGGCCAACACCTCGCCCGTCGCCGACACCGCCGGCGTGGTCGAGCAGGTCTTCCGGCTCGGCCAGGCGGGCGGCTACTGCGACGTGCAGCCCGTCGGCGCCGTGACCGTGGGCCTGGAGGGCAAGCAGTTGGCCGAGCTCGGCGCGATGGCCGACTCCGCCGCCCGCGTCCGCGTCTTCTCCGACGACGGCAAGTGCGTCGACGACGCGGTGCTGATGCGGCGGGCGCTGGAGTACGTCAAGGCCTTCGACGGTGTCGTGGCCCAGCACGCCCAGGAGCCCCGCCTCACCGAGGGCGCGCAGATGAACGAGGGCGTCATCTCCGGCAGGCTCGGCCTGACCGGCTGGCCGGCCGTCGCCGAGGAGGCGGTCATCGCCCGCGACTGCCTGCTGGCCGCGCACGTCGGCTCCCGCCTGCACGTCTGCCACCTGTCCACGGCCGGCTCGGTGGAGATCATCCGCTGGGCCAAGTCCAAGGGCTGGAACGTCACCGCCGAGGTGACCCCGCACCACCTGCTGCTCACCGACGACCTCGTCGAGGACTCGCCGGTCGGCGCCTACAACCCGATCTACAAGGTCAACCCGCCGCTGCGCACCCGCGCCGACGTCGAGGCGCTGCGCCAGGCGCTGGCCGACGGCACGATCGACGTGGTGGCCACCGACCACGCGCCGCACCCGGTCGAGGACAAGGAGACCGAGTGGTCGGCCGCGGCCATGGGCATGGTCGGCCTGGAGACCGCGCTGAGCGTGGTGCAGGAGGCCATGGTCGACACCGGCCTGCTCGACTGGGCCGGCGTCGCGCAGCGCATGTCGGTCGTCCCCGCCCAGATCGGCCGGCTGACCGGCCACGGGCAGCCGCTCGAGGTGGGCGCCCCGGCCAACATCGTGCTCTACGACCCGGCCGTGCGCACCGAGGTGGACCCGGCCGCGTTCGCCTCCAAGAGCAGGAACACGCCGTACGAGGGAATGACGCTGCCCGGCCGGGTAGTGGCCACGTTCCTGCGCGGCAAGCCGACCGTACTGGAAGGGAAGCTCTCTTGACGCATGCGGTGCTGGTCCTGGAGGACGGACGGGTCTTCCACGGAACCCCCTACGGTGCCGAGGGCGAGACGTTCGGTGAGATGGTCTTCAACACCGGCATGACCGGCTACCAGGAGACCCTCACCGACCCGTCCTACCATCGCCAGATCGTCGCGATGACCGCCCCGCACATCGGCAACACCGGTGTCAACGACGAGGACCCGGAGTCGTCCAGGGTCTGGGTCGCCGGCTACGTCGTCCGCGAGCCGTCCCGCGTCGTGTCCAACTGGCGGGCGACCGCCTCGCTCGACGACTACCTCAAGCAGCAGGGCGTCGTCGGCATCGCGCTGAAGGGCACCCGCGCGCTGACCCGCCACCTGCGCGAGCGCGGCGCCATGCGCGCGGGCATCTTCACGGCCCCCTCGGCGCCGGTGGAGGAGCTCGTCGAGCGGGTACGGCAGGCGCCCCAGATGGCCGGGGCCGACCTGGCCAAGGAGGTCGCCACCGCCGAGCCGTACGTCGTCGAGGCGATCGGCGCGAAGAAGTTCACGGTGGCGGCCGTGGACCTGGGCATCAAGGGCATGACGCCGCACCGGATGGCCGAGCGCGGCTGCGAGGTGCACGTGCTGCCCGCCGGTGCCACCTTCGAGGACATCATGGCCGTCCGGCCCGACGGGGTGTTCTACTCCAACGGGCCAGGCGACCCCGCCACCGCTGACGTCACGGCGCTGCGGAAGGTGCTGGAGGCGGGCATCCCGTTCTTCGGGATCTGCTTCGGCAACCAGCTGTTCGGGCGGGCGCTGGGCCTTTCGACCTACAAACTCCGTTACGGTCACCGGGGCGTGAACCAGCCGGTCAAGGACGTGCGGACCGGGAAGGTGGAGATCTCGGCGCACAACCACGGGTTCGCGGTCGAGGCGCCGCCGACCTTCGACACGCCGTACGGGCCTGGCGAGGTCAGTCACGTCAACCTCAACGACGGCTGCGTCGAGGGGCTCAGGCTCGTCGACCGGCCCGCCTTCAGCGTCCAGTACCACCCAGAAGCGGCCGCCGGGCCGCACGACGCCGCTTACCTTTTCGACGAGTTCTGCTCAGTGATGGGGGCGACGTCGTGAAGATCGAAGCCGCGCTGTGCTCATTCAACCGAGTCTTCGACGAGTTCTGTGAGGTCATGACCCGTGCCCAAGCGTGAGGACATCAAGTCGGTCCTGGTGATCGGCTCGGGCCCGATCGTGATCGGGCAGGCGTGCGAGTTCGACTACTCCGGCACCCAGGCCTGCCGCGTGCTCAGGGCCGAGGGTTTCCGGGTGATCCTGGTCAACAGCAACCCGGCGACGATCATGACGGACCCGGAGTTCGCCGACGCCACCTACGTCGAGCCGATCACGCCCGACTTCGTCGAGAAGATCATCGCCAAGGAGCGGCCCGACGCGCTGCTGCCCACGCTGGGCGGCCAGACAGCGCTCAACACCGCGGTCGCGCTGCACGAGTCGGGCGCGCTCGAGCGCTACGGCGTCGAGCTGATCGGCGCCGACTTCGACGCGATCCAGGCGGGGGAGAACCGGGAGCGGTTCAAGGAGATCGTGGCCAAGGTCGCGCGCGAGCACGGCCTCAACGCCGACTCCGCCCGCAGCGCGATCTGCCACACCATGGACGAGGTCCTGCGGGCCGCCGACGAGCTCGGCTACCCGGTGGTCGTGCGGCCCAGCTTCACCATGGGCGGCCTGGGCTCCGGCTTCGCCTACACCGCGGACGACCTGCGGCGCATCGCAGGTGCCGGGCTCGACGCCTCGCCGACCACCGAGGTGCTCCTGGAGGAGTCCATCCTCGGGTGGAAGGAGTACGAGCTCGAGGTCATGCGCGACAAGCACGACAACGTCGTGATCGTGTGCTCCATCGAGAACATCGACCCGATGGGCGTGCACACCGGCGACAGCGTCACCGTCGCGCCCGCGCTGACCCTGACCGACCGCGAGTACCAGAACATGCGCGACGTGGCCATCGCGGTCATCCGCGAGGTCGGCGTCGACACCGGCGGCTGCAACATCCAGTTCGCGGTCGACCCGCACACCGGCCGCATGATCGTCATCGAGATGAACCCGCGCGTGTCGCGCTCGTCCGCGCTGGCGTCCAAGGCCACCGGCTTCCCGATCGCGAAGATCGCGGCCAAGCTGGCGATCGGCTACACGCTCGACGAGATCCCCAACGACATCACCAAGGAGACTCCGGCCTCCTTCGAGCCGACGCTCGACTACATCGTGGTCAAGGTGCCGCGCTTCGCCTTCGAGAAGTTCCGCGGGGCCGACCAGACGCTCACCACGCACATGAAGTCCGTGGGCGAGGCCATGGCCATCGGCCGCTCCTTCCCCGAGGCCCTGCAGAAGGCCCTGCGGTCCCTGGAGAAGAAGGAGTCGTCCTTCAGCTGGGCGGGCGACGTTTCGCCTAAGGCCGACTTGCTTGAGGCGTGCCGTACGCCCCATGACGGGCGGCTGCGCACCATGCAGCAGGCCATCAGGGCGGGCGCGACGGCCGAGGAGCTGTTCGAGGCCACCAGCGTCGATCCGTGGTTCATCGACCAGCTCTTCCTGCTGGACGAGGCGGCGCGGGCGCTCGGCGAGGCGCGTGAGCTGACCGCGGACGTGCTGCAGGAGGCCAAGGAGCTCGGCTTCTCCGACGCGCAGATCGCCGAGATCCGCGGGCAGGACGAGTCCCGCGTGCGCGACCTGCGCCACGCCCTGGGCCTGCGGCCGGTCTACAACACCGTCGACACCTGCGCGGCCGAGTTCGCCGCCAGGACGCCCTACCTCTACTCGACCTACGACGAGGAGAGCGAGGTCCCGTACGGCTCCCGCCAGAAGGTGATCATCCTGGGCAGCGGGCCGAACAGGATCGGGCAGGGCATCGAGTTCGACTACGCCTGCGTGCACGCCTCCTTCGAGCTGTCCAGGGCGGGCTTCGAGACCGTCATGGTCAACTGCAACCCGGAGACGGTCTCGACCGACTACGACACCTCCGACCGGCTCTACTTCGAGCCGCTCACGCTGGAGGACGTGCTCGAGGTCGTCCACGCCGAGCAGCAGACCGGCCCGGTGGCCGGCGTGATCGTGCAGCTCGGCGGGCAGACGCCGCTGGGGCTCGCGCAGGCGCTGAAGGACGCGGGCGTGCCCGTGGTCGGCACCTCGCCCGAGTCCATCCATCTGGCCGAGGAGCGGGGCGCCTTCGGGCGGGTGCTGGCCGAGGCCGGATTGCCCGCGCCCAAGCACGGCACCGCCACCACCGTGGCCGAGGCGCTGGCGGTGGCCGAGGAGATCGGCTACCCGGTCCTGGTCCGGCCGTCCTACGTGCTGGGCGGAGCGGGGATGGCCATCGTCTACGACGATGAGACGCTTTCGACCTATATGTCGGCTCAAGAGGGTGGACATCCGGTCCTGGTGGACAAGTTCCTCGACGAGGCCATCGAGATCGACGTGGACGCGCTCTTCGACGGCGAGGAGCTCTACCTCGGCGGCGTGATGGAGCACATCGAGGAGGCCGGGATCCACTCCGGCGACTCGGCCTGCGCGCTGCCGCCCATCACGCTCGGCAGCCACGACATCAAGCGGATCCGCGCCGCCACCGAGGGCATCGCCCGCGGCGTCGGGGTGCGCGGGCTGCTCAACGTCCAGTACGCCATGTCGGCGGGCGTGCTGTACGTGCTCGAGGCCAACCCGCGCGCCAGCCGTACCGTGCCCTTCGTGTCGAAGGCGACGGCGGTGCCGCTGGCCAAGGCGGCGGCCCGGGTCATGCTCGGCGCGACCGTCCGGGGCCTGCGGGAGGAAGGCATGCTCCCTGCTTCCGGCGACGGGGGCACGCTGCCGCTCGAGGCGTCGATCGCCGTCAAGGAGGCCGTGCTGCCCTTCAACCGGTTCCGCGGCGTCGACATCGTGCTGGGGCCCGAGATGCGCTCGACCGGCGAGGTCATGGGCATCGATGAGTTCTTCGGCATCGCCTACGCCAAGTCGCAGGCGGGCGCCTACGGCGAGCTGCCGGTCAAGGGGCGGGCGTTCGTGTCGGTGGCCAACCGCGACAAGCGGGCGATGATCTTCCCGGTGAAGGCGCTCGCGGACCTCGGATTCGAGATTCTCGCCACCGAGGGCACCGCCGAGGTGCTGCGCCGCAACGGTGTCCATGCCAAGATCGTGCGAAAGCAGAGTGAGGGCGTGGGGCCGGGAGGTGAGCCGACGATCGTCCAGCGCATCTTGGACGGCGAGGTCGACCTCATCGTCAACACACCGTTCGGCAGCCCTGGTCAGTCGGGGCCGCGCCTGGACGGCTACGACATCCGCACCGCCGCGGTGCTGCGCGGCATCCCGTGCATCACCACGGTCGCGGGACTCGCCGCCGCCGCGGCGGGCATCCAGGCCATCAGGCGGGGCGATGTCGGCGTACGGTCCCTCCAGGAGCATGCACGCGCGCTAGGACGGTGAGGTAAAACGGCCGGGACTCCGGTGCAGGTGACCGGCACGGTGCTGACGACGCGCCGTGTCGACGCCTATCATGCGCTGACCGTCGTGGCGCCCGGCATCGCCGAGCGCCACCGGCCCGGCCACTTCGTGTCCGTCGCGGTCGGCGGAGCCCCCACCTCGATGGTGACCCGTCGCGCCCTGTCGGTGCACGACGTCAAACCTGATTACGGCGGCACGGTGGAGCTGGTCTTCACCGTGCGCGGCCCCGGCACGCAATGGCTGGCCGAACGGCGTGCCCGCGACACGCTCGACCTGGTCGGGCCGCTGGGCAGGCCGTTCCCGCTGCCGCGCGATCCCGCCCACTGCGTGCTGGTCGGCTCCGAGTACGGCTCGGCGGTGCTCTTCCCGGTGGCCGACGCGCTGATGGAACGCGGCTGCCGGATCGACTTCGTGCTCGGCGGGGCCTCGGCCGACCGGGTGTTCGGCGCCATGAGGGCCCGCAGGATGGCCGCCACGACCACGCTGACCACCGAGGACGGCTCGCTCGGGCTGCGCGGCAAGGTCACCGACGCGCTGCCGTCCGTGATCGCCGACACCCGCGCCGACGCCGTCTACGCCGCCGGGCCGATGGAGACGCTGCGCGCCGTCACCGCGGTGGCGGTCGAGTTCGACATCCCGGTGCAGGTGGCCGTCGAGGAGTCGATGGCCTGCGGGATCGGCATCTGCATGACCTGCGTGCTGCCCGTGATCGGCGACGACGGCGTCACCAGGATGGTCAGGGCCTGCGCGGAGGGTCCCGTCTTCCGCGGCGAGCGGGTCCGCTTCGAAGACGTCGGAACGATCCCATTCGACGCGCTCGGCGCGCCAGGGGGCGGTGCCCGGCATGGCTAGCTCGGCTAGGAGGTGTCTCGCATGTCCGTAGATATGCGGACATTTCTGGCGCATGTGGAGCTGGCCAATCCGGTGATGACCGCCGCCGGCTGCGCGGGGTCGGGGCGGGAGCTGGCCCAGTTCTTCGACCTGCACCGCCTCGGCGCGCTCGTCACCCCCTCGATCACGATGGCGCCGCGGGCCGGCAGGCCCACGCCACGCATGACCGAGACGCCCTCAGGGCTGCTCAACGCCGTCGGGCTGCAGGGGCCCGGCATCGACGCCTTCCTCGAACGCGAGCTGCCCTGGCTGGCCCAGCGCGGCATCAAGACCGTCGTGTCCATCGGCGGCGGCACCGTCGCCGAGTACTCCGCCCTGGCCCGCAGGCTCGCCGACGCGCCCGGCGTGAGCGCGCTCGAGGTGAACCTGTCCTGCCCCAACATCGAAGACCGCGGCCGCGTCTTCGCCCGCGACGGGAACGCCGCGGCCGAGGTCATCGCCTCGGTCCGGTCCATCATGCGCTACGACGTGCCGGTGATCGCCAAGCTCGCGCCCGACGTGGCCGACATCGTCGCCGTCGCGCGGGCCTGCGTGGAGTCGGGGGCCGACGCGCTGTCCATGATCAACAATCCGCTGGGCATGGCGATCGACACCGAGGCGCTGCGCCCGGCGCTCGCCGCCGTCACCGGGGGGTTGTCGGGACCGGCCATCCTGCCGCTCGCCGTACGGTGCGTCTGGCAGGTCCACGCAGCGCTGCCCGGCACGCCCATCGTCGGCGTCGGCGGCGTGCTCAGCGGCCGCGACGCCTTCCAGCTGGTGCTGGCCGGGGCTTGCGCGGTCGGCGTGGGCACCGCGCTGTTCCACGACCCCTACGCGTGCCTGCGCATCGAGCGCGAACTCGAGGAACTGCTGCAGGCGCGCGGCTTCCAGCGCCTGGCCGACGCCGTCGGCCTGGCACACCGACCACCGGGCAGCACGACCCGGCACCTGCACGAGGAGAGTTCCCTTTGAGCACGCCCGCACCGATCGCCGTCGCGCTCGACGCGCCCGACCTGGAGACGGCCGCCCGCTGGGCCGGTCTGGTCACCCCGCACGTCAGCACGGTCAAGGTCGGCCTGGAGCTCTACCTGCGCTACGGCCCCGACGTCATCGCCTCCGTCCGGGGCGCCAGCGGCGTCCAGGTCTTCCTGGACCTCAAGCTGCACGACATCCCCAACACCGTGGCCGGCGCCGCCCGCGCCGTCGCCCGGCTCCGCCCGGCCATCCTCACCGTGCACGCGGCGGGCGGGCCCGCGATGATCAAGGCGGCGGTCGACTCGGCGCCGCACACCAAGATCGCCGCGGTCACGGTGCTCACGTCGCTGTCGGAGTCGGACCTCGACCGCATCGGCCTCATCGGCCCCGCCGACGACGCGGTGCGCCGCCTGTCCTCGATGGCCGTCGAAGCGGGCGCCACGGCCCTGGTCTGCTCGCCCCACGAGGTGGCCGCGGTACGCGCCGAAGTGGGCCCCGCCATCACCCTCATCACCCCCGGCGTCCGCCCGGCCGGCGCCGACACGCAGGACCAGGCCCGCGTGGCCACCCCGGAGCGCGCCCTCGCGGACGGCGCCGACCTCCTGGTCATCGGCCGCCCCATCACGGCTTCCCCCGACCCCGGTGCCGCAGCCGCCGCCATAGCCTCCGCCCTCCGCCGCACCACCTGACCTCCCCGCCCTCCTCGCAAGGCGAGCCCTCCTCGCTCCCGCACACCACCCCGCCCAGCCCCCAAACACACGCCCCGCGGCCCTACTCAGGCGCCGGGTCGGGAGGCGGGGTGCGGCGAAGCTCGGCGCCCCGTACGGCGAGAACCTTCCTCGCGCGCCCGAGTGCGTGGCGCCGCCCCCTCAGCGGACCTCGCAGGCGCCGACCGAATGCCCGCGGCCTTAGCCGGGCGCCGGGTCGGCGAGGCGGTGTGCGGCGAAAGTCGGCGCCCGTGTACGGCGACCGACCGTCCCCGCACGCCCGAGTACGTGACGCCGCACCCTCGGCGGGATTCGCAGGCGTCCAGCGCACGTGGCTACGCACGCCCTGCGGCACGTCACGAGCCCCGCAGGCGCCGAGCGCACGTCCCGCGGCCCTACTCGGGCGCCGGGTTGGCGAGGTGGTGTGCGGCGACGGTCGGCGACCTTGTGCGGTGGGTGGCTGTCCTCGTGTGCCAGGGGGTGGGCTGGTCGGTCCTCGGTGGGCTTCTCGGGTGGGTACGGGCGTGGGGCTACGTCGAGAGGGGCTGTAGGAACGTCTGGAGGGCCTTGGTGACCTCTTCGGGGTGTTCCAGGGGTGGGAGGTGGCCTGTGTCCGGGAGATCGATTCTGGAGGCGTTCTGGATGCCCTGGGTGAGGATGTTGGACACCTCCTGGATCCATGGGACGTCGCTGAGGCCGTTGATGACCAGGGTGGGCGCCTGGATCTCTCCGAGGCGGCTCTTGGCGTCCAGAGGCCGCTCCGTGGCGCGCGGGCCCGTCCAGGAGCGCAGGAAGACCTGGCGCATCATCGCCATGGCCCGCTCCCACACGGCGGGATCGAGGTCGTCGCGTACGCGGTCTGGCCCGGCGACCTGCCAGAGCGTGTGGGCCGTGGCGAAGGCCTCGAGGTCGGCGGGATCCACCGTCGTCACCCCAGCCCGGTAGGCGCGCAGCCGGTCGGCGGGGATCGAGGCGTGGACCCGCTCGCGTGCCTGGGCCAGCATCGCCTCCGGCCAGGTGTGTCCCGACAGCCCCGAGCAGATCAGGACGAGCCCCGACACCCGCGCCGGGTCCGTCAGCGCCGCCTCGACCGCCCACGACCCGCCCATCGAGCACCCGACCAGCGCCGCCCGCTCGACCTCCAGCGCGCCGAGCAACCCGAGGAGGTCCTCGTGGTGCGCGAACTCGCCCTCGGCGGCCTCCGACTCGCCGTAGCCCCGCCAGTCGTAGCGGATCACCCGGTGACTTTCCGACAGGGCTTCGACCTGCGCGTCCCACATCCGCCGATCGGCGATCCCCGCGTGCACCAGCACCACCGCCGGCCCGCTCCCCGCCTCGTCGTAGGCCAGCCACACCCCGTTCACCCGAACCATGCTCACGCCAGCCAACCTAGAAGACACCTCAGCTCCTGCACGCCCGTGTTCGCCCCTGGCGCATCCGTACGGCCCGCCACGGGCCCTGGCCACCGACCTTCACCCCAGAAGCAGCAACCCCACAGGCCGCACCGTAGGAGGCGCCAAGAGGTGGGACCGGGGCGCCCGGGACAGAACGCGGAGGTCGGGTCCGTCGGAATGTGCAGAGCTGAGAGCGTCCGCGCGCCGACACGGTGAGGTCGCGGCAGGGGAGGAACCAGGCAGGGGAGACCCAGCGCGGCCGGGCTGCTGGGGAGTGGCGGCGGCGCGCCCGGGTGCAGGTGCGGGTAAGCGCGGTGGAGGTGGTGTGGGAGGCCAGCGGGGTCGGGTTGCTGGGCGGAGCGGCCGTGTGGCGCGGGCAGGTGCGGACGAGGGACCACGGTGGGGGAGGCGGTGCGGTCAGGGGGCGGGGTGGGGTGCCTGCCTCGACGGGTCCTGGGCGCCGTGGCGGCGGGGAGCGGCTACCTGTGAGGGACACGCCGGGGCGCGTCCTCAGCGTCGTGCGGTGGGCGGCCGGTGGGGCGGCTTGCCGTACGAGAAGGAGGGGCGCGCAAGTACGCCGAGAGTGGCGCGCAGACACGCCAAGGCAAGGGGGCGCAGGCACATCGAGGAGGGGCGCGCAGACATGCCGGGACGAGGGCGCGTGGAGACGCCGGGACGGGGGCGCGCGGACGCGCTGGGACGGGGTGGGCGGACACATTGAGGAGGGGGGCTGGCGCACCGGGAGGTACGCCACAGTACGGGTTTTGGTCCGTGAAGGTGGGGGTTTCGGGTCTTGCGGGGAGTGATCGTGAGGAAGTCTCGCGTAGGCCGGGGAAGCGCGAAGTGGGAGCGATTTGATCAGCAGAATGTAGTTTTACCGATACGCAGAGTGATGAAGTGGATTTTGTGGCGAGAGAAACTGCTCTTGACGTTGCTTAGGTGGCGATGACCAGCTAGTTTCCCCTCTCGTCCGAGTACATCGACAGAAATTCGAGGTGACCCGGCGTGGCTCTTCCTCCCCTGACCCCTGAGCAGCGCGCCGCAGCCCTGGAGAAGGCTGCCAAGGCCCGTAAAGAGCGTGCCGAGGTCAAGAACCGGCTCAAGCATGGCGCGGTTTCTCTGGCTGAGGTGCTCAAGGATGGGCAGACCGATGACGTCATCGGCAAGATGAAGGTGTCGGCCCTTTTGGAATCGCTCCCCGGCGTGGGCAAGGTCCGCGCCAAGCAGCTCATGGAGCGGCTCGCCATCGCCGAGTCCCGCCGCGTGCGGGGTCTCGGCGCGAACCAGAGGGCCTCCCTCGAGCGCGAATTCGGTGGCGCCGAGAGCTAATCTCGGTTGCACACACGAGCGCAGGTTCAACGGGGGTAGGAAGTTGACGCAGAGGTCCTGGTCCGGCGATGAAAGGGCCCACGAGCCGGTCGGATCGGGAGTGAGGGTCGGCTTCCTGCCTTCGAGCGAGAGGCGGCTGACGGTCCTGTCGGGACCGTCGGGCGTCGGCAAGTCCACGGTCGTCACCGAGCTCCGGCGGGCGCACCCAGAGGTGTGGCTGTCGGTCTCGGTGACCACCAGGCGACCCCGTCCCGGAGAGGTCGACGGGGTCCACTACTACTTCGTCGGCGTCGACGAGTTCGACCGGCTCGCCGAGTCAGGTGAGCTGCTCGAGTGGGCGGAGTTCGCCGGCAACAAGTACGGCACGCCGCGCGAGCCCGTGCTGGAGAAGCTGGCCACGGGAGTCCCCACCGTCCTGGAGATCGACCTCGAGGGCGCTCGCCAGGTACGGCGCAGCATGCCGGAGGCGTTGCTGGTCTTCCTCGCCCCGCCCAGTTGGGCGGAGCTGGAGAAGCGCCTGCGCGGCCGCGGCACCGAGCCGGAGGACGTGATCGCCCGCCGGCTGGAGGCCGGCAGGGTCGAGCTGGCGGCCGAGAAGGAATTCGACATCACGCTCGTGAACACGAGTGTCAAAGAAGTGTGTCACCGGCTGATAGCCTTGATGACTGACCCTCAGGGGGTCACCAGTACCACCAACCGAGAGGTCTGACAATCGTGGCAGGAATTTCCCCGGCCGCCGAGGGCATCACCAACCCGTCGATCGACGCGCTGCTCGACATCGTCGACAGCAAGTACTCCCTGGTGATCATGGGCGCCAAGCGGGCCCGCCAGATCAACGCCTACTACTCGCAGCTCGGCGAGGGCCTGCTGGAGTACGTCGGTCCCCTGGTCGAGACCCACGCCCAGGAGAAGCCGCTGTCCATCGCGCTGCGCGAGGTCTCCGAGGGCCTGCTCAACGCCGAGCCCATCGAAGGCGCGGTCTGACCCGCTAGATGAACGTCGTTCTGGGCGTCAGCGGGGGAATCGCGGCCTACAAGGCCTGCGAGCTCCTGCGCCTCCTCACCGAGTCAGGTCACGAGGTGCGGGTCATTCCCACCCGCGACGCCCTGCGTTTCGTCGGCGAGCCCACCTGGGCCGCACTTTCGCACAACCCGGTCACCACCGAGGTCTTCGAGAACGTTCACGAGGTCCCGCACGTCCGCATCGGCCAGCAGGCCGACCTCGTCGTGGTCGCGCCCGCCACCGCCGACGTGCTGGCCAAGGCCGCCCACGGGCTGGCCGGAGACCTGCTGACCAACACCCTGCTCACCGCCAGGTGCCCGGTCGTGTTCGCGCCGGCCATGCACACCGAGATGTGGGAGCACCCTGCCACCCGCGCCAACGTCGCCACGCTGCGCGAGCGCGGCGCCCTCGTCATCGAGCCCGCCGTCGGCCGCCTCACCGGCACCGACACGGGTCCCGGCCGGCTGCCCGAGCCTGAGGAGATCTTCCAGATCTGCCTGCGCGTGCTGCGCGGCGCCCCTCGCGACCTGGCCGGCCGCACGGTGGTCGTCTCCGCCGGCGGCACCCGCGAGCCCCTCGACCCGGTCCGCTACCTCGGCAACCGCTCCTCGGGCCTGCAGGGATACGCCCTGGCCCGTACGGCTGCCGCCAGGGGAGCCGAGGTCGTCCTGGTCGCCGCGAACGTCTCGCTGCCCGATCCCGCCGGGGTGAAGATCGTGCGAGTGGGGACCGCCAGGGAGCTGCGTGACGCG
Organism: Nonomuraea sp. NPDC050536; assembly: GCF_044457685.1. Taxonomy (NCBI): domain Bacteria; kingdom Bacillati; phylum Actinomycetota; class Actinomycetes; order Streptosporangiales; family Streptosporangiaceae; genus Nonomuraea; species Nonomuraea sp. NPDC050536. Next base: position 257,511 of record NZ_JBITHD010000003.1, on the reverse strand, counting down.
GTGCTGGCGGCCTCCGCCGACGCCGACGCGGTCGTCATGGCCGCCGCCGTGGCGGACTTCCGTCCCGCAGAGACCCACGACCGCAAGATCAAGAAGACCGACGCGGAGCCCGACCCCATTCATCTGGTGAAAAATCCGGACATCCTGGCGGAGCTGGGGGAGCGCCGCCGGACCGCGGGCGCGACGAACCCGCGCGTGATCGTGGGGTTCGCCGCCGAGACCGACGACGTGCTGGCCAACGGCCAGGCCAAGCTCGCCCGCAAGGGATGCGATCTGCTGGTCGTCAACCAGGTCGGTGCCGACCTGGCCTTCGGCAAGCCGGACAACGCCGCGACCGTGCTGGTCGCCGGGGGAGAGCCGGTCGAGGTGCCGCGGGGTCCGAAGGAGGACCTGGCCGACACGGTGTGGGATCTGGTGGCCGCCCGCCTCGGGTGATGCCGAACCGCCCACCGATCCTCCTCGAGTGCACGGCGCGCCGTACTCCCACCCCCGGAAGCTTTGGCGGCGCGCGGCGAATCGCGATCACTTCTTGCGGCATTCCCGTCACCTGCGGATACTTAGCGGCAAAGGGGGACGGAATGCCGGTGAGTTCCGCTGTCAGGGAACGTTGCAGAACGTTCGTCGGTCACCAGGGAGACATCCGTTACGTCTTTCCCGCGCTGTCCGCCGGGCCGCCGGGAATGGCCAACTTCCTCATCGTGGTCACCGACACGGCCATCTCGGTGCTGGCCACCCGGATGCTGAGGAGCGATCGCCCGATCTCGGTCTACGCCACGTATCCGCGCGAGACCCGGCTCGGACCGATCAGGCAGGCCCCCGGGCCCGTCATCGAGCTGGGCCCGATGACCTTCGAATTCGCCGAGGAGTACGCGGCCGTCGTCTCGGCCGCCGACGCGGAGGTCTTCGCACCCGAGACTCTCCCGACAGATCCACTACCTGAGCTGTAATCGACGTGTGGTTTCGCGACTTGGGGGCTGGTAGGGCTAGACTTCGGCGAGACCTTGGGATCTCAAGGTCGCACATCCGTCAGCAGCCGCTGCATGAGGAGCCACTGAGTTGTCACGTCGCCTGTTCACCTCCGAGTCGGTCACCGAAGGCCACCCGGACAAGATCGCCGACCAGATCAGTGACGCGATTCTCGACACCATGCTCAAGGACGACCCCAAGAGCCGGGTCGCCGTCGAGACGCTGATCACCACCGGCCAGGTCCACGTCGCGGGCGAAGTGACGACCGAGACCTACGTCGACATCCCCGGCGTCATCCGCGAGAAGATCCTCGAGATCGGCTACGACGCCTCCCACAAGGGCTTCGACGGCGCCTCCTGTGGCGTGTCGGTGTCCATCGGCGCGCAGTCGCCCGACATCGCCCAGGGCGTCGACGACGCCTACGAGCACCGCGAGGAAGGCGTCGGCGACGAGCTCGACCGCCAGGGCGCCGGTGACCAGGGCCTGATGTTCGGCTACGCCTGCCGCGAGACGCCCGAGCTCATGCCGCTGCCGATCACGCTGGCCCACCGCCTGGCCCAGCGCCTGTCCGAGGTCCGCAAGAACGGCACCGTGCCCTACCTGCGCCCCGACGGCAAGACCCAGGTCACCATCGAGTACGACGGCGACCAGCCCGTCCGCCTCGACACCGTGGTCGTCTCCACCCAGCACGCCGCGGAGATCGACCTGAAGGAGATGCTGACGCCCGACGTCAAGGAGCACGTGGTCGACCCCGTGCTCGCGGGCCTCGACATCCAGACCGAGGGCTACCGGCTGCTGGTCAACCCGACCGGCCGCTTCGAGATCGGCGGCCCGATGGGCGACGCCGGCCTGACCGGCCGCAAGATCATCATCGACACCTACGGCGGCATGGCCCGCCACGGTGGCGGCGCCTTCTCCGGCAAGGACCCGTCCAAGGTGGACCGTTCGGCGGCCTACGCCATGCGCTGGGTGGCCAAGAACGTCGTGGCCGCCGGCCTGGCCGACCGCTGCGAGGTCCAGGTCGCCTACGCCATCGGCAAGGCCCAGCCGGTCGGCCTGTTCGTCGAGTGCTTCGGCACCGAGAAGGTCGCGGTCGAGAAGATCCAGCAGGCCGTGCTCCAGGTGTTCGACCTGCGCCCGGCCGCCATCATCCGCGACCTCGACCTGCTGCGCCCGATCTACTCCGAGACGGCCGCCTACGGTCACTTCGGCCGCGAGGGCTTCTCCTGGGAGTCGACCGACCGCGCCGAGTCCCTCCGCACCGCCGCGGGCCTCTAGTCGCCATCGTCCTTCGAGGACGTTCGGATGCCGCATTCCACTCGTGGAGTGCGGCATCCGTGTATTTCGGAGCAAGATCCCTATAGCGTGTTTTCCGGGAACGTCGGAGAAAGCGGGAAACATGCCGTGGCTGACCAGCTTCGTGGGTCGCCGCCAGGAGGTCGGTGACGTCCGCCGGATGCTCCAGCGCAGTCGCCTGGTCACCGTCACCGGCCTGGCGGGCTGCGGCAAGACGCGGGTCGCCGTACGCTCCGCCCAGCTCATGCGGCGCGCCTTCAGCGACGGCGTCCACGTCGTGGACCTGTCCGGCGTGACGGACTCGGCGTCGCTCGAGCAGGCCGTCGCCCTGGCGCTCGGCTGCCCCGGCGACCTGACCGGATTCCTGGCCGACCGGCGCGTCCTGCTCGTCCTCGACGACAGCGACTACGTCGCCGAGTCCTGCTCCCGGCTGCTGCGGCGGCTGCTGCCCGCCGCGCCCGGCCTGCACGTGCTGGTGACCGGCAGGCAGGCCCTGCGCGTCCCCGGCGAGCACACGGTCGTCATCAGACCGCTCGCGGTCCCGCACACCGGCTGCGCCCCCACGGAGATGGCCACCGTCGAATCGGTCACCCTCCTGCTCGACCGGGCAGCCGCGGACTTCACCCTCACCGACGCCAACGCGCCCGGGATCGCCGAGCTCTGCCGCCGCCTGGAAGGCATCCCCCTGGCCCTCGAACTGGCCGCCGCCCGCGTTCCTGACCACCCCGTCGAGCACCTGCTGCGCGGCATGGCCCGGCATCACCTGAGCGCTCAGGTGGGCCGTCGCATGGAGGGGCATGGTCTGGGCGGTCGTCTGGAGGGTTTCGCGGGGCAGACCAGCCGGTCCACGATGCGGGACGCGATCGCCTGGAGCCACGAGATGTGCTCGCCTGAGGAGCGGCTCCTCTGGGGACGGCTGGCGGTCCTGCCCGGGCCTTTCGAGCCGGCCGACGCCGAGCGGGCCTGCTCCGGCCACGATCTGCCCGCGTCACGTGTCGGGGCGGTGCTCGCCGGGCTGGTCCGGCGCTTCATCGTCGCGCGGGAGCACGATGCCGGCCGTACCGTCTTCCGGATGCCGCGCAGCGTCCGCGAGTTCGCCCCCTCCCAGCCCGCCTTCGCCCGCGACCACCTCTAGACGGTTCACCTGCGGCGCCCCGGGTCGTTAGAGGGACGTCGGAGAGCTCGCCTGCGGTATCTCGGGTTGATGGGTGTACGGCGTGCGTTGGAGGGCTCGCCTGGGGCGTCTCGGGCGGGTGGGGGTGCGGCGGAGCGGGGGCTTTTGGGGCGGCCGGGTCTGGTAGACCTATGGCGTGCCCGAGTCCGACGATGCCCTTCTTCCGTTGTCCGCCGTGCGTCCCGCCTCTGGGGAGCCGGTGGGGAAGGGGGCTCCGGTGCCCGCGGAGGAGCGGCCCGTGGCCAGGGTCGCGGTCGAAAATCCGCTGCCTCACCTCGATCGGGCCTTCGACTACCTGGTGCCCGCCTCGATGGACGCGGCGGCGCAGCCGGGGGTGCGGGTCAGGGTTCGCTTCGCGGGGAAGCTCGTCGACGGGTTCCTGCTGGAGCGCGTCGAGGAGAGCGAGCACGCGGGGCGGCTGGCCGCGCTCGAGCGGGTGGTCTCGCCCGAGCGAGTCCTGACGCCGGAGATCGCCACGCTCGCCCGCGCGGTGGCCGATCGCTACGCCGGCACACTCGCCGACGTCCTACGCCTGGCCATCCCACCCCGCCACGCCAAAACCGAAGCCGAACCCACCCCCCCACCCCCCACCACCGACACACCCAGCCTCACCACAGATCTCGCCGAGCCCATGGGGGGCAGCGCTGAGCAGGCTGGGGGCGGGGCGGTGGCGGCTGACCTGGCCGTGGGGTCGGAGGGGCCTATCGGGAGCTCTGGTGAGGGCGTCGGGAGCTCTGAAGGCCGGTCTGAGGGCGTCGCCGAACCCACAGGGGGCAGCGGCGAGCAGGCTGGGGACGGCGCGGAGTCGGCCGTCCCGCATGAGGGGCCCATCGGGAGCTCTGAAGGGCGCACCGAGGGCGAGCAATCCGCGGGCGCCGTCGTTGTGGCCGTCCTTGCCATGACAGCTGAGGAGCCCGCCAAGGGCACTGTCGCCCCCGCCGAGAGCCCTGCCGAGCCCTCCAGGGGTGAGTCCGCCAGGGAGGGCGGCGAGGGCCTCGGGGGTGTGGGGCGGGCGTGGGGGGAGTATCCGAATGGTGGGTCGTTCCTGGAGGCGCTGGAGCAGGGGCGGCAGCCGCGGGCCGTGTGGTCGGCGCTGCCGGGCGCCCGGGGATGGGCGGCACCGGTGGCGGAGGCCGTCAGGGCCACGCTGGCCGGCGGGCGCGGGGCCGTGGTCGTGGTGCCCGACGGGAAGGACGTGGCGCTGGCCGACGCCGAGTTCGCCCGCGCGCTCGGACCGGGCAGGCACGTGGCGCTCACCGCCGACCTAGGGCCCGCGGAGCGGTACCGGCGGTGGCTGCGGGTGCTCAGGGGCCAGGCCAGGGCCGTGGTCGGCACCCGGGCGGCCGCGTTCGCCCCGGTCGCGGACCTGGGGCTGGTGGCCATCTGGGATGACGGCGACGACCTGCACGCCGAACGGCTGGCTCCCTACCCGCACGCCCGCGAGGTGCTGGCGCTGCGGGCCCACCTGGCGGGCGCGGGCATGCTGGTCGGCGGCTACGCCCGTACCGCGGAGGCCACGCAGCTCATCGCCACCGGCTGGGCCAGGCCGCTGGTGGCCGCCAGGCAGGCGATCAGGGCCGCCGCGCCACGCGTCAAGCCCGCGGGCGAGGACGCCGAGCTGGCCAAGGACCAGGCCGCCCGCGCCGCCCGGCTGCCCAGCGTGGCCTGGCGGGCGTTGCGGCTCGGGCTGGAGAGCGGGCCTGTGCTCGTCCAGGTGCCGCGGCGCGGCTACCTGCCCGCGCTGGCCTGCCAGCACTGCCGCGCCCCGACCCGCTGCATCCAGCCCCCCACCCGTACGGCGTTGCCGCCCGACCAGTTGCAGACCGAGGACGGGCTGTGTCACGGGCCGCTGGCGCTGCGGAGCGGGCACGCCGTGCCGTATTGCCGGTGGTGCGGCCGGATCGCGGCGTACTGGCGCTGCGAGAACTGCGGCAGCCCGAGGCTGCGTGCGATGGTCGTGGGGGCCCGCCGTACGGCCGAGGAACTGGGCAGGGCGTTCCCGTCGGTGAACGTCCGCACCTCGGGCCGCGACGGCGTGCTGGCCACCGTGAGCGACGCCAAGGCGCTCGTGGTGGCCACGCCGGGGGCCGAGCCGGTGGCCGAGGGAGGCTACGCGGCAGCCGTACTGCTGGACGGGTGGGCGCTGCTCGGCAGGGCCGACCTGCGCGCGGCCGAGGAGACCGTGCGGCGCTGGATGAACGCGGCGGCGCTGCTCAGGCCGGCCGCCGAGCTGGTGGTGCTGGCCGACGCGACGCTGCCCGCGGTGCAGGCGCTGCTGCGCTGGGATCCGATCACCCACGCGGAACGTGAGCTGGCCGACCGAGCGGAGCTGGGGTTCCCGCCTGCGGTGAGGATGGCGACGCTGACCGGCGCCGCGAGCGCGGTCAGGCAGATGCTGGACGAGCTCCGCCTGCCCCCGGCCGCGCAGGTGCTCGGCCCCGTGCCCGTCGACGAGTCCGGCCAGGAACGTGCCATGATCCGCGTCGCGCGCGGCGGCGGGGCGGTGCTGTCATCCGCGCTCAAGGGGGCTTCTGGGGTACGTGCGGCCAGAAAGACGCCAGATGTCGTGAAGGTCAGTGTGGACCCTCTCGACCTGATTTAGACGTTATCCCCGATTCGCTCATCTGGTGGTCAGCCGTTAGCGTCTCCCTGTGTCGATCGAATGGGTGAACCGGGCCATCGACGACCTGCGCGCTTGGGGGAGAGCGCGGGACGTCGAGGTCGACGCGGACGAGGTCCGCCTGCTCTGCGACTACGCCAGCGACTACCTCAACGTCAACGAGCTGGGCGACTTCACCCCGGAGACCTTCGACGAGCTGCTGCTGTCCATCTACCCGCGCAAGGTGATCGCGCCGCCGGAGAGCGCGCCCGAGACCATCGCGGCGGCTCGCACGCTGGTCGACTTCCTGCAGGAGACCGCCTGCGTGGACGAGGAGACCGCGGCGGCGATGCGCGAGCGGCTGGCCGACATCGAGCCGCGGCTGCCCGCCGCGCTGGCCGACGAGGCGAATTTCGGCATGGCCAAGAGCCTGTTCAGCTCCATCGGCCCCGAATCGCTCGAGCAGTCGATCGCCATCCCCTCGGGCGAGGTGCCCGACCTGGGCGAGGTGCCCTGTGACTGCCCCGGCTGCACGCCTCTGCCCGCCGTACGGCTGGCGTCGCGAGAAGAGTTGGTGGCGGCACTGGGGACCGTTCCGCTCCTGGCGGAACCCGAAGCGCTGAACGGCCTGCCCGAGGGCGGTGACCCGCTCGAAAGGTGGGCCCGGACGGTGAGCTTCCTGGTCGAGCACGACACCGACGGCGCGATCACCGGCTCGCCCGAGCTGGACGACGAGCTCTACGACGTGCTCGACATGCTCTACCGGCTCCAGGTGCGCGTCCCCGTGTCGGTCGTCGCCGACTACCTGGACCAGCTGGCCGAGGACGAGGTGGACGGCGCCGCCGTGGCGCTCAGGCTGGTCTGGTGCGGCCTGGTCGACCTCGACGAGGACTCGGTCGGCCTGACCCCGCTGGGCCTCTGGGGCATGCGCGAGCACTATCTGACGCTCGGGTTGGAGGCGCCCGAGGCGGGCGACCTGGCCGAGGCGGACGCCACCGGGCTCATCGAGGGGCTGCTCGAGGGCGTGCCCGCCGAGGTGGCCGAGGACGACATCGCCCGCTGGCTGGCCGGGCGCGACCCAGGAGAGGCGGCGGCCGAGCTGCTGGCGGCCGCCTCGGGCGCGCCGGCCGTGGCGCGCGGCATCGCCGTCACCATCGTCGACCGGCTCGGCTCCGAGGCCGAGGACCAGGTCCGGGCCTGCCTGGAGGAGCAGGAGCTGCGCCCGCACGCCATCCACTGGCTGACCACCAGGGGCCTGCCCGCTCCGCAGCTGACCCAGGAGGAGCTGCTGTGGGTCAGCGTGGACATGCTCGCGCTGGCCATGCCCGCGGCCGCGGAGGCCCCGGAGGTGTTCGCCGAGAACATATCCGCCTCCGGCCCGCCCGCCCACCTGATCGAGGAGATGTGGCGGGTCGACCACCCCGACGTGGTCGAGGTGCTGGAGCTGCTCGGGCGGTCCTTCCCCGACGGTACGGTGGCCAAGGCGGCCCGCAAGGCGGCGTTCAAAGCACGCTCCCGTGCCATCGGATGAGTACATTCCTGTGACTGCTGTGCAGTAAGTTTTCGTGGGTGGCCAACAACGTCTTCGACCTCGCCGAGCTGCGCAAGCTGATCGATGAGCAGGCCGACGTGCCTGTCAGGGTCCCCGTGGACCGGGAGGCGCTGACGTTCCCCCCCGTGCTCCTCGCCCCCGACGCCGAGCTGGCCCGCCAGGTGCCCGCGGTGCCCCTGGTGGCCGACGCGATCCGGCTCGCCACGTGGACCGGATCCCGCGCCGTGACGAGCGAGGGATTCCTGCTCGAGCCCGACGCCGCCGCGGCGGCCAAGGAGCTCGGCCTGATCCCGTCCCGGCTGCGCCTGGGCTGGATCGTCGCCGTCAACACCGGGCTGCTGCGCATCCAGCGCGGCACCGCCTCGCGCGGCCCACTGTCCCTCCAGCTCGCCGTCGAGGCCACGCTCGAGTTCTGGGACGGCGTCGTCATGGACGTGCTCGACCGCGCCGACACGGGCCTGACCGGTTCCACCGTGGTCGACGGCCACCTGGCTGAGATGCTGGCCACGATCTACTCGGTGCGTTCCGGGGTGGCCATCGCCAACCTGGCGCGTGGCCTGCTCCAGTCGCACGAGGTGGCCTGCGACCCGGGCCAGGCCACGATGCGCCGCCTGGCGGCCACGCTCCCGTCGGAGCTGCTCGAGGCGCTGTCCCTGCTGACGTACTGCGGCCTGGTCGAGCAGACCGCCGCCGGCCGTACCGCGCTCACCCCGCTCGGCGTCTGGGCCGTCCGCCGCGACCTGCTGCGCGAGGGCCACGACGCGCCGACCGCGGCCGAGGTGGAGGTGTTCGCCGACCTGACGGCAGAGCAGCTGGTGGAGGAGCTGGTCAGGGGCAAGGTCACGCAGAGCGCCGTCGCGGGCTGGCTGGAGCGCCGCCCGCCCGAGCAGGCCGCCGCCGACCTCATCAGGATCGCCGCTTCCGGTACGGCGGGCCAGCGCGGCGCCGTGGGCGCCGTCCTCGAGGAGCTGGGACCCGAGGCGGAGTCGCCCCTGCGCCAGGCGCTCGACCTGCCGCTGATGCGCCGCTACGCCGCCTCCTGGCTGCACATCCGCGACCTGGAGGCGCCCGCGCTCAGCTCCGACGACCACACCTGGATCGCGGTCGACTCGCTGGCGGCGCTGCTGCACATGTCCGGCCAGGGCGCGGCCAGGATCGACGCGCCCGAGCCCGGCGAGGACCTGATCAAGCTGGTCGCCGAGATGCCGGGCCTCGGCCATCCCGACACGATCGCCGTGCTCGACATGCTGGCCACCGCCCACGACGACGAGGCCGTGGTCAGGGCGGCGCGCAAGGCCGCGATGAAGGCCCGCTCGCTGGTCCACCTCACGCCAGGCCCTGACGAGGCCCGGGGCTCCACTAAACTGGGCTGATCCCCATGCGCGTACGAACGGAGTGACCCTTGGCCATCCAGCCGATCCGGCTGTTCGGAGACCCGGTGCTACGCACCCCGGCGGCCCCCGTCGTGGACTTCGACAAGGAGCTCCGCAAGCTGGTCAAAGACCTGACCGAGACGATGATGGACGCGCCGGGCGCGGGCCTGGCGGCACCGCAGATCGGCGTTGGCCTGCGCGTGTTCACCTACTACGTGGACGACCAGCTCGGTCACCTGATCAACCCCGACCTCGACCTGTCCAGCGACCTGGACGAGGAGGGCGAGGAGGGCTGCCTGTCCTTCCCCGGCCTGTCGTTCCCCACGCCGCGCGCGATCAGGGCCGTGGCCAAGGGCTTCAACATGTACGGCGAGCCGGTCGTGCTCGAGGGCACCGACCTGATGGCCCGCTGTTTCCAGCACGAGACCGACCACCTCGAGGGCATCCTGTTCATCGACCGGATGGATCCCAAGCAGCGCAAGCTGGCCATGAAGGCGATCCGCGAGGCGGAGTGGAGCGGCCTGGCCGCCCCCACCGTCAAGTTCTCTCCGCACGCCACCGGCGGGAAGGCCCTCTAGCCATGCGCCTGGTCTTCGCGGGCACGCCCGACACCGCGCTGCCGTCGCTGCGCGCGCTCATCGACTCGCCGCGCCACGACGTGGTCGCCGTCGTCACCCGCCCCGACGCGCAGTCGGGCCGCGGCCGCAAGGTCCACCCGTCGCCGGTCGCCGAGCTGGCCGAGGAGGCGGGCATCGAGGTCCTGCGCCCGGCCAAGGCGGGCGACCCCGCCTTCCTCGACCGGCTGCGGGAGCTGGAGCCCGACGCCTGCCCGGTGGTGGCCTACGGCGCGCTGCTGCCGCAGTCGGCGCTCGACGTGCCGCGCGTGGGCTGGGTCAACCTGCACTTCTCGATCCTGCCCGCCTGGCGGGGCGCCGCGCCCGTCCAGCACGCGATCCTGCACGGCGACGAGATCACCGGCGCGTCCACGTTCCAGATCGTCAAGGAGCTCGACGCCGGTCCCGTCTACGGGGTCGTCACCGAGGAGGTCAAGCCCGACGACACCAGCGGCACGCTGCTCGAACGCCTGTCGGTGTCGGGCGCCGACCTGCTGGCCGCCACGCTCGACGGCATCGAGGACGGCACGCTCGAGGCCCGCCCGCAGCCCGGCGACGGCGTCACCCTCGCCCCCAAGATCACCGTGGAGGCCGCCCGGGTCGACTGGAGCGCGCCCGCGATGCGCGTCGACCGGCTCATCCGGGCCTGCACCCCCAACCCCGGCGCGTGGACCGAGTTCCGCGGTCAGCGGCTCAAGCTCGGTCCCGTACGGCCGGCCTCCGACGCTTCGCTCCATCCCGGGCAGATCGCGGCCACCAAGTCCGCCGTTCTCGTCGGCACCGCCACCGGGCCCGTCGAGCTGGGTGACGTACAGCCTCAGGGCAAGCGCCAGATGAGTGCCGTGGAGTGGGCCCGCGGCGTGCGGCCCACCGACGAAGACCGATTCGCGTGAACGACCATCATTCGGCGGGCGCCGGCCGTAGCGGAAACCGTGAGCGTGACGACCGTAGCGGTCAGGGGGCGGCGCGAGGGCGCGGCCCGAGGCGGGATGAGGCGCGGAACGCGGCCTTCGACGTCATCCGGGCCGTCGACGAGCGGGACGCCTACGCGAACCTGCTGATGCCGCGGCTGCTGCGCGATCGGCGGCTGCGCGGGCGCGACGCGGCGCTGGCCACCGAGCTGGCGTACGGGACGCTGCGCGGGCTCGGCACCTACGACGCGATCATCGAGGTCTGCACCGACCGCGCGCCCGACCCCGACGTGCGCGACGCGCTGCGGCTGGGCGCGCACCAGCTGCTGCGGATGCGCGTCCCGCCGCACGCCGCCGTCGGCACCACGGTCGACCTGGTACGGCTGCGCGTCGGGCACGGGGCGGCCAAGTTCGCCAACGCCGTGCTGCGCAAGATCGCCGCCCGCACGCTCGACGAGTGGATCCCGATCGTGGCTCCCGAGGACCCCACAGGTCGCCTGTCGATCACCTACAGCCATCCGCGCTGGATCGTGGAGGCGTTCCGCGACGCGCTGGGCGGCGACGAGGGGGAGACCGCCGAGCTGCTCGACGCCGACAACGCCCGCCCGCTGGTGACGCTGGTCGCCCGGCCGGGCCGCAGCACCGTCGAGGAGCTGGCGGACGCGGGCGCCGAGCCGGGACGGTACTCGCCCTACGCCGCCTACCTGCCCGAGGGCGATCCCGGCCAGATCAGGGCCGTGGCCGACTACCGGGCCGCGGTGCAGGACGAGGCCAGCCAGCTCGTCGCGCTCGCGCTGGCCAGGGTGCCGATCAAGGGTTCGGGCGCGCCCTGGCTCGACATGTGCGCGGGCCCCGGCGGCAAGGCGGGCCTGCTCGACGCCATCGCCGCCTACGGCGACCCCGACCAGGGCTTCCCGGGCGGAGACCACCTGCTGGCCGCCGACCTGCAGTATCACCGGGCGCGCCTGGTCTGGGAGACGACCCGCGAGGCCGTGGTGATCACCGCCGACGGCATCGAGCCGGCCTGGCGGCCAGGCACGTTCGAGCGGGTCATGCTCGACGCGCCCTGCACCGGGCTGGGGGCGCTGCGGCGCAGACCCGAGGCGCGCTGGCGGCGGGATCCCGCGAACGTCGCCGAGCTGGGCGCGCTGCAACGCCGCCTGCTGGGCACCGCGCTCGACGCGCTGCGCCCCGGGGGAGTGGCGGCCTACGTCACCTGCTCGCCGCACCTGGCGGAGACCCAGGTCGTGGTCGGCGACGCGCTGCGCCACCGGGGGGACGTGGAGCAGCTGGACGCCCGGGAGTACCTGCCGGAGGTCGACGGCCTCGGCGAGGGCCCGCACGCCCAGTTCTGGCCGCACAGGCACGGCACGGACGCCATGTTCCTGGCCCTGCTCCGCAAACGCTGATCACCCCACGCAAGCGCTAGCTTGGTAGGCGGGCTCGGATAGGGCACGATGGCCGGGTGGACTTACTGGACGGCCTGCACCTGGCCGAGCTCGGACCCATCAGGTGGCTCCAGGGGCTGCCCGGCGCATTACTGCCCGTGATGCAGGCCTTTTCCGCGTTCGGCACCGACACGTTCTTCCTGCTGGTGCTGCCCGTCCTGTACTGGTGCGTCAGCCCCAGGCTCGGGCTCAGGCTGGGGCTGACCGTGCTGGCCGCCGCCGGCACGAACGCGCTGCTCAAGCTGGCCTTCCACCAGCCCCGCCCGTACTGGATCGACCCGGGGATCCGGCCGCTGGCGGTGGAGAACACCTTCGGCCTGCCATCGGGCCACGCCCAGGTGGCCGCCGCCTCGTGGGGCCAGGTCGCGCGCCTGGCGGGCCGGCCGTGGGCGTGGTGGGCGGCGGGCGTGCTGACCTTCCTGATCGGGCTGTCGCGGGTGTACCTGGGCGTGCACTTCGCCTCGGACGTGGTCGCCGGGTTCGCGCTCGGCCTCGCCGTACTGCTGCTGGCCGTCAAGCTGGAGGAACCCGCGACGGCGTGGTGGCTGCGGCGGCCGCTGTGGGCGCAGCTCGCGGCGTCGGCCGTGCCGGCGGCGGTGCTGATCGGGCTCGGCCTGATCGGCCACCCGGCGCAGGAGAGTCTGGGCACCGTGGTGGCGATGGCGGGCGGGCTGCTCGGCACGCTGGCCGGGGCGTCGGTGATGAACCGGCTCGGCTGGTTCGACGCGGGCGGGCCGTTGCGGCTGCGCGTGGCGCGCTGGTTCGTGGGATCGGTGGTGGCGGGGCTGCTGTGGTACGTCACGCGGCACGTCACCAGCGAGGTGACGCAGTTCGCCAGGTACGCCGTGATCGCGCTGTGGGTGCAGGCCGGTGCGCCGGTGACGTTCATCAGGCTCGGTCTCATGGCGCGCCGGGCCGTTCACTAGACTCGCTGCATCATGGCCGTACAGATCTCGCCCAGCATCCTGTCCGCCGACTTCGCCCGGCTCGCCGACGAGGCCGCCGCCGTGCCGAACGCCGACTGGCTGCACGTGGATGTCATGGACAACCACTTCGTCCCCAATCTCACGCTCGGGTTGCCCGTCGTCGACTCCTTGCTCAAGGCGACGTCGATACCGCTCGACTGCCACCTCATGATCGAGGACCCCGACCGGTGGGCGCCCGCCTACGCCGAGGCCGGTGCGGGCAGCGTGACGATCCACGCCGAAGCCGCCAAGGCCCCGATCAGGACGCTGCGCGAGCTCCGCTCGCTCGGCGCCCGGGCCGGGCTCGCCCTCAACCCCGGCACGGCCATCGAGCCCTACGAGGGGCTGCTGGGCGAGGTGGACATGCTGCTGCTGATGACGGTCGAGCCGGGGTTCGGCGGGCAGAAGTTCCTCGACCTCGTCCTGCCCAAGCTTCGCCGCGCAAGGCAGCTCATCGACCGGCATGGCGGCGACATCTGGCTCCAGGTCGACGGCGGCGTCACCGCCGACACCATCGAACGCTGCGCGGACGCGGGCGCCGACGTCTTCGTCGCCGGCAGCGCCGTCTACGACTCTCCCGACCCCATCGCCGCCATCAACACCCTCCGCACCAAAGCCACCCGATAACCTCCTCTCCTTCGTCCCTGTAGGGCGAGCGGTCTTGCAGGGCTGTCCTGTCGCGCTGTCTTGTGCGGCCAGTGTCTTGCAGGGCCGTCTTGTACGGCTGTTGTAAGGCGAGGTCTTGTACGGCGAGCCGCCGCCACCGGCCGCCCGCCGTACTCCGGTCGAGGGCCCGCATCCGGCGCTTCCGGCGAGTCGGTGCGCTTTCTCACCGCCACGGCGCTTCGTCCTCCGGGCACCATGGTCCCCCTGGTTCGCCGTACTGGGCGCCGGACGACCGCCGACCTGCTTCCCGCCGACCCCGGCGCGGTAGGGCGGACCCGCATGCCGCCGGGGCATGCGGGGCGCAGCGCAGCCGGGTCGGGTGGTGGGGTTTCCAGGCGCCGGGTCGGTGGGGTGTTGGTCGGCGAAAGTCGGCGCCCCGTGCGGTGGGAAGCCACGACCGGGGTGCCACGAGAACGTAGCGTCGTGACGGTGGGGCGGTGGGGCCGTGGTGGCCGGGCTAGGGCATAGTCGTGGCGGCGACTAACACTCACCGACTCGCCAGAAGCGCCGCCTGCGGGCCGTCAGCCGAAGTGCGGTGGGCGGCCGGTGGCGGCGGCTCGCCGTAAAGAGCACGTCCAGCCGTAGTGCGGCGGGCGGCGGTGGCTCGCTGTGCAAAAGCCCGTACAAAAGGGCACGTCATGCCTGGAGGGCCGGGTCCAGGACGACGTCGGTGCCCTGGGTGGTGGGGTCCTCGGGGAAGTGGCAGGCCGTGAGGTGGCCGTCGTGGTTGCCGGTGAGCTGGACGAGCGGCGGCTCCTCCGTGGCGCACTTGTCCTGAGCCTTCCAGCAGCGGGTGCGGAAGCGGCAGCCCGAGGGCGGGTTGATGGGCGAGGGCACGTCGCCCGCCAGGCGGATGCGCTCGCGAGCCGGGGCGTCGATGTCGGCGTCCGGCACCGCCGACAGCAGCGCGTGCGTGTAGGGGTGGCGCGGGCGCTCGTACAGCGAATCCCTGTCGCCGATCTCGACGATCTTGCCGAGGTACATGACGGCGACGCGCTGGGAGAAGTGGCGCACCACCGCCAGGTCGTGCGCGATGAACAGGAACGCGATGCCCATCTCCCGCTGCAAGCGCTGCAGTAGGTTGATGACCTGCGCCTGGATGGAGACGTCGAGCGCCGAGACAGGCTCGTCGGCGATGATCAGCTTGGGTTCGAGTGCCAGGGCGCGGGCGACGCCGATGCGCTGGCGCTGGCCGCCGGAGAACTCGTGCGGGAAGCGGTTGTAGTGCTCCGGGTTGAGCCCGACGATCTCCAGCAGCTGCCTGGCGCGGGCCTCGCGGCCGCCGGACGGGTTGATGTCGTTGATGTCCATCGGGCCGCGGATGATCGAGCCGACCGTCTGGCGAGGGTTGAGCGAGGAGTACGGGTCCTGGAAGACCATCTGGATCTCGGGCCTGATCGGCTTGAGACCGCGGCGGCTCGCGTGGCTGATGTCCTGGCCCTGGTAGATGACCTTGCCGCCGGTGGGTTCGAGCAGGCGGGCCGCCACCCGGCCCGTGGTGGACTTGCCACAGCCCGACTCGCCCACCAGGCCGAGCGTCTCGCCCTGGTGCACGGTCAGGTCGATGCCGTCCACCGCGTGGACCGCGCCCACCTCGTGCTTGAACAGGAAGCCACCTCTGACCGGGAAGTGCTTCACCAGGCCGGACAGCTCGAGCAGCTTCTCCGTCACGTGCCTTCCTTTCCTGGGCGGTTGTCCGCCTTCTGCTTCAGCGACAGGTAGCAGGCGTCGCCGTGACCGCGGTGCGGGGAGAGCTCTGGCCGCTCACCCGTGCACAGCTCGGGTCCCGCCAGGCGCGTGTAGTCGCAGCGCGGGTGGAACGGGCACCCGGACGGGACGTTGATCAGGCTGGGCGGTGTCCCGCGCACCGGCTCCAGCGGCAGGTCGACCGGGCGGCGCAGGCTCGGCATCGAGGCCAGCAGCCCCCAGGTGTAGGGGTGGCGGGGCTCGCGCAGCACCTCGCGCATCGTGCCGCGCTCCACCGCCCGCCCGGCGTACATGACCAGCACGTTGTGCGCGGTGTTGGCCACCACGCCCAGGTCGTGCGTGATCAGGATGATCGCCGTGCCCGTCTGCTCCTGCAGGTCGCGCAGCAGGTCGAGGATCTGCGCCTGTACGGTGACGTCCAGGGCCGTGGTGGGCTCGTCGGCGATCAGCAGGCCCGGGTCGCACACCAGCGCCATCGCGATCATCGCGCGCTGCCGCATGCCGCCGGAGAACTGGTGCGGGTAGTCGTCCACGCGGATCTTCGGCTGCGGGATGCCGACCCGGTCCAGCATCTCGATGGCCCGGTCGCGGGCGGTCGACTTCGACACGCCCTTGTGCTTGCGGTAGACCTCGGCGATCTGCGCGCCCACGGTGTGGAACGGCGACAGCGACGTCAGCGGATCCTGGAAGATCATCGCGATCTGGTTGCCGCGCAGCCGTTCCATCGTGGTGCGCGGCGCGCCGAGCAGCTCCTGCCCGTCGTGCACGATGCTGCCGGAGATCTGCGCGGTCTCCCTGTTGTGCAGGCCGAGGATGGCCAGGTTCGTCACCGACTTGCCCGAGCCCGACTCGCCCACGATGCCGAGCGTGCTGCCACGTTCGACCTCGAACGACAGGCCGTCCACCGCGTGGACGACGCCGTCCTCGGTGTGGAAGTCGACGGTGAGATCGTTGACCTCGAGGAACATCAGCTCAGCCTCACGCGTGGGTCGATGACGGCGTACAGGGCGTCGACGACGACGTTCATCAGCACGATCGCGGCAGCCGCCAGGACCACGGTGGCCATCAGCATCGGCAGGTCGGAGTAGGTGACCGCGCGAATAGACAGGCGCCCGATGCCCTGGATGCCGAACGTCGTCTCGGTGATGATCGCGCCGCCGATGAGCGTCCCCAGGTCCACGCCGAAGATGGTGACGATCGGCGTGAGGGTGCCGCGCAACGCGAAGCGCAGGACGACGGTGCGGCCCGACATGCCCTTGGCTCTGGCGGTGCGGACGTAGTCCTCGCTGAGGTTCTCGACCATGGTGGAGCGGGTCATCCTGGTGTAGTTGGCGGTGAAGATGATCGCCAGCACGATCCAGGGCAGCAGCAACCCGCCGAACCAGCCGACGGGATCGTCGGTGATCGGCACGTACTTCGGCTGGGCGAAGACGTGGTACTGGTACACGAAGAAATACATGGCCAGGGTGCCCACGAAGAAGATCTGCACCGAGGCGCCGACCAGTGAGGCCACGCTGGCGATCTTGTCCAGCGGCCTGCCCTGCCGCAGGGCGGCGATGATGCCGGTTCCCACGCCGAAGATCAGGAAGATCACCGCCGCGCCGACGGTCAGCGAGATCGTGGCGGGCATCCGGTCCAGGAGCGTGTCGAACACCGGTGCCCGGTTGACGAAGGAGTACCCGAGGCAGGGGGCCGGACAGTGTCCGAGGCCCGGATAGTCGCGGCCGACGACGATGCCGGCCAGCCACGAGACGAACTGCGTCACCAGCGGCTGGTCGATGCCCAGGTTGTGACGGGCCAGCTCCAGCGTCTCCGGTGGGCAGACCTTGCCGCAGGCCAGCCGGGCGGGGTCGGCGGGGATGGCGAAGAACAGGAAGAAGGTCACCGCGGCGACGACCACCAGGGTGACCAGCGCGCCGAGGACGCGGCGGATGAGAAATCGAAGCACAAGGTCTCCATGGGATGCTCCGGGCGCCGGTCAGGCGCCCGGAGCGGGAGTGCTACTGCTTGACGAAGATGGTGTTGGGGGAGACGATCCACTGCTGCGGGTCGATCTCCGCGCCGCCCACCTTGGAGCCGTGCAGGAGGGTCATGATGTCGTTCTCGGCGACGACCAGCGGGGTGATGGTCTCCTGGATCTTCTTGTCCAGGGCCATCCAGGCCGCGTTGGCCGCGTCGATGTCCGGCATCTCGGTGATCTTCGTCATCTCGGACTTGATGCCCGGGTCATTGAGGTGGGACATGTTCTGCCCACCGTCGGAGATCGGGCCGAAGATGACCGGCATGACCGTCGAGCCCGACGGCCAGTCGGCGCCCCAGCCGCCCCAGTACAGGTCGAACTGGTTCTTCGTCTGGCTGATCGAGTCGTAGTACGTCTTCCTGTCCAGCGGCTTCGTTACGACCTTGATGCCGGTCTTCTCCAGGGCGTTCTTGATCACCAGGGTGACCTTCTCCTGGGTCGGCGTCTGGTTGTAGGCGTAGACGATGGTCGGCGTCGGGTTGCCCGACTCTGCCAGCAGCTGCTTGGCCTTGTCGATGTCACCCTCGGGCTTGGACGCCTTCTCGAACAGGTCGTAGGACTGGTAGCCGACGGTGGTGTTCTCGTTGAGGATCGTCGTCGGGAGCGAGACGGCCTGCGGGCCGCCCAGGGTCTGCTGGATCTGCTTCGACGGCCACGCGTAGTTGATCGCCTGGCGAACCTTCTGGTCCTTCAACCTGTCGAGGTTGAAGTAGTAGTAGTCACCGTACGGCGACGGGCTCTGCATCCTGCGGTCGGCCAGGCTGTCGTCGTTGAGCACCTGCTGCAGGCGCTCGGGAGGCGTCCTGGCGTAGAAGGAGAAGGCCGTCTGGTCGGGGCCCGCGTCGGCGATGAGCCGGTCGGTGATCTGGAGGGCCTCCTGGCCGAACTCCAGCTTCCACGTGTCGGGGTAGGCGCCGCGGATCGGGTCGGTCGCGGGGTCCCACTGCGGGTTGCGCGCCAGCTCGATCGACTTGTCCACGACGTGCGACTTGATGATGTACGGCCCGGACGCCACCGGCTCCTTGTCGTACTTCTCCTTCGTGTCCTTGGCCTTGGGCACGATGCTGTAGCCCGCCATGGCGAAGGCGTAGTTGGCGTCGGCGTGCGCGCTGTTGAACTTGAAGACGATGGTCTTGTCGTCCGGGGTCTCGATGTTGCTGAGTTCCTTGCCGCCGTACGGGCCGGGGTACGCCTTGCGGTAGTTCTCGTTAGTGAGCCACTGCTGTACGTAGCTGGGGCCGAAGGTGATGAACGGGGCGAACATCCGCTCCATCGTCCACTTGACGTCGGCGGAGGTGATCGGGGAGCCGTCCTGCCACTTCACCCCGTCCTTCAGGGTGAACTTCCAGGTCTTGCCTGCGTCGCTCACGGTGCCCGCGTCCGTGGCCAGGTCGCCGACCAGCTTGTAGTCGCCCTTGGCGACCCGCTTGTAGCCGGTCAGGCCGCGGTTGATCAGCAAGCCGAAGTTGGACTCGGTGTTGACGTAGATCTGGGCCGGGTCCAGATGCGCGAGGTCGTCACGATCGATCATCGTGACCGTGCCGCCCTTCTGCACGCCCTCGGGCGGGATGGCGGGGCCCTTGGAGTCGTCGGCCGTGCCAAGCGTGATCTTCGGCGGGGTGTATGCCTGGGACGACGGCTTGGCCGAGGCACCCGTGCTGGCCTGGCCAGTCGGTTGGGCACCCTGGTTGCCCGGCGCGCAGGCGCCCACCAACGCCAGCGAGGCCGCGGCCAGGACCGCGAATGCCGACCGTTTGCGGTGTCTCATTTCTCTCCTCTAGCGCTTGATCTTGGGGTCGAAGGCGTCGCGGATCGAGTCGCCGAGCAGGTTGAAGGCGATCACGAACACCAGTAGGGCGACGCCCGGGAAGATCAGGTAGGTGATGTCGTCCCGGTAGATCTCGGTCGCCCGGAGGAACATGCGTCCCCAGTCCGGGACCTCCTCGCCCATCCCCACGCCCAGGAACGACAGCGCGGTCTCGGTCGTCACCAGTGCGGGCAGCAGCAGGCTCGACTGGATGATGATCGGCGTCCACAGGTTGGGCAGCAGCTCCTTGAACACGATCCGTGCAGGGGAGGCGCCGGTGACCCTGGCGGCCTCGACGAACTCGCGTTCTCGCATGGACAGCACCTGTCCGCGCAGGAGCCTGGCCAGCCCGGCCCAGCCGAAGACGGTCAGCATGATGGTGAGCGTCACCGCCTGGAACAGCACCGGGGCGTTCTCGTCCGGACTGACGAACAAGCTGGTCACGACCGGGGTGAACGCGATGATGAAGATCACCTGGGGAAATGACAGCGTGAGGTCGATGATGCGGCCGACCAGGTAGTCGGTCCTGCCGCCGGCGTACCCGGCCACGATGCCGACCACGATGCCGATGGCGGTGGTGGTGATCGTGGCCGCCACGGAGATCGTCAGCGAGGTCCGGATACCGTAGACGAGCTGCGTGAACACATCACGGCCCAGGCCGGGTTCTATGCCGAACCAGAACTCCGAGCTGATACCGCCGTTCGGGAGGATCGGGTTCCCGGCATCGTTCAACAGACCGGGATTGTCCTGTCCGTAAAGGGTATATGGGTTCTTTCCGTAAATAGCGGAAATAACGGGCGCGAAGATCGCGACCAGGAAGAAGAAGATCACCACGATGGCCGAGATGACGCCGGTGCGGTCGCGCCGGAACCGCAGCCACATGAGCTGCCCCGGAGAGCGGCCGACCGCTTCCGGGGTTTCGGTCACGGACGTCGCGTCGATCGCGGGTGCTGTGGACGTCGGTGTCGTCATCTAACGGGGCCCCCAAGCAGCGAGCGCAAATCCTGATGGCACATTCGCAGTCTGCTCCCGCCTGAAGCAATGGCCTGGGGCGCTTTCACTATTTCGTTGTGGAATATCGATCCGCCTGTGCCTTCACATGCGTTGACCCGATCTACCGGGCGGTGTCACGATGCTGTCGGGTGTGACCGGGTTAATCACGGAATCGGGGCATAAACGAGACGGGCTCGTGACATGAACTCCCGGTAAGTGGGGTAACCGATTACTTATGAGGGACGATGGCCTCTTCGGCCCCGAATCGGTGACGTGGCGGGTGATGGGCGAGCCGATCCTCCTCATCGGGGGATTTCGGGCACTGCTCATGCAGGGGCTGCACCCGCGCGCGATGCGCGGCGTGCTGCAGAACTCCGCGCTCATGGACCCCGACGAGGCCTGGGCCCGCTTCATGCGCACCACGGAGTTCGTCCGGATCCGCACCTACGGCACGCGCGCGGAGGTCGAGCGCGCCGGGCGCCGGGTCCGCAAGATCCACTCGATGCTGACCGGCTACGACCCCGACACCGGCGAGACCTTCCGCCTCGACGATCCCGACGCGCTGCGCTGGGTGCACGTGGGGGAGGTGGACTCCTACCTTTCGGTCGCTCGCCGGGCCGGATTGCGGCTTTCCGATGAGGAGGCCGACCAGTTCGTCCTGGAATGGCGGCGCGCGGCCGAGATCGTCGGGCTGCAGGCCGCGGACGTCCCCGGCACCGTGGCGGAACTGCACGACTACATCGAGGCGCAACGCCCCGGCCTCCGCTTCGTCCCCGAGGCGGCGCACCCGCTGCGGCAGTCGCTCAACGTGCCCCTGCCGCTCTACCTCATGCCCCTCAAACCGGTCGTTCCGGCCATCGCGCTGCTCGCCTTCGCGTCCCTGCCGCGCTGGGCGCGCCGCCTCTACGGCCTGCCGGCCACCCCGGTCGGCGACCTCTGGGCCACCGCCACCCTCCGCGCCCTCCACACCGGCCTCGCCCCCGTCCGCTACGCCCCCAAGGTCCTCAACATCCGCCGCCGCGCCGCCTGACGGCGCCCGTCGCGGCGCTGCGGGAAGTTGAGTAGGCCCATACTCATGTGGTGGCGATCATCGTGGTCGAGCATCGGCGGCATGAGAATGATCGTCACCAAGCGCCTGCTCGCTGTGAGCGGCGCCGTCGTCGTCCTGTCGGCCACCGGGGCGGCCGCGTACGCGGCCGGGTCCTCCTCGAGCGTGATCACCGCGTGCGTGTCGTCCGGCGGGAGCGTGCGCGTGGTCTCCGCCTCCACCAAGTGCAAGAAGGGCGAGCGCCGGCTCGACTGGAACCGTGAAGGCCCTCAGGGGCCCCAGGGCGCCGAGGGCTCGCGCGGATCCCAGGGTGAGCGCGGTCCCCGTGGCGCGCAGGGTCCGGCCGGTCCCGCGGGCTCGGGGGGTGGTGGCAAGATCGCGATGCGCACGGTCGACGCGAGCCTCCAGCCGAACGACGCCACCACCATCAAGGTCAAGTGCGAATCCGGCGAAACGGCCACCGGGGGCGGCTTCAGCGCCGCCGTCAACGGCTCGGTCCGCGCCTCCTTCCCCGGCCTGGACAACTCCGACCGCAACGGCGGCCCCTTCCAGGGCTGGATCGTCTTCGCCGAAAACCCCGCCAAGAGCCCCATCCAGGTCCGCGCCTACGCCCTGTGCGCGTCCTGACCCACTGGCCTGCGGAAAGAGGGTTGTTGAGCGAGCGCTTGGTTGTTATGGTGAGGGGCGGTCGCGCCTTGCGAAACGGGCATGGCAGACTGTAGGGAGAAAAGAGCTAGCGTGCTCCGGGGTCGGTGAAAGTCCGAACCGGCGGTGACAGTCCGCGACCCGGCCGATGCCATCGGCCGGTTGACTCGGTGAAATTCCGGGACCGACGGTTAAAGTCCGGATGGGAGGCAGCGCGCGGGCGTCCGGTGTCCAAAGCCGGGCGCCATTGTGGTGCATGACGCATCGCGAACATCCCCCCGGGGCCCGCCGTGGCTAAGAGCTACTGGCGAGTAGGAGGTCCGGGGTGGAGCACCCGACCCAGCCCGGCGACGACGTCGCGCACATGCGCCGTGCCGTGCGGTTGGCCGCCCATGGATGGGGCACCACCAGCCCGAACCCCGTCGTGGGCTGCGTGATCACCGGCACGGACGGCGCCCTGGCGGGCGAGGGCTTCCACGCCTACGCCGGCGGCCCGCACGCCGAGGTCGTGGCGCTGGCCCAGGCGGGAGAGCGAGCCCGTGGCGGCACCGCGTACGTGACGCTGGAGCCCTGCGACCACACCGGCAGGACGGGGCCGTGCAGCCGCGCGCTCCTGGAGGCCGGCGTCGCCCGGGTGGTGGTGGCCGTGGCCGATCCCAACCCGGCGGCCGCCGGGGGAGCCGCCCGGTTGCGCGCGCACGGCGTGACCGTCGAGACGGGGCTGCTGGCCGAGGAGGCCGAACGGGTCAACGCCGAGTGGCTGACCTTCGTCCGTCTCGGAAGACCCCATGTGACCTGGAAGTTCGCGGCCACGCTGGACGGCAGGTCCGCCGCCGAGGACGGCACCAGCAAGTGGATCACCTCCCCGGAGGCCAGAGCGGACGTCCACCGCCTGCGGGCCGGGGCCGACGCGATCGTGGCCGGCATCGGCACCGTCCTCGCCGACGACCCCCAGCTCACCGCCCGCGTCCCGGCCACCACGCCCCCGACAGGAGCGCCGCAGGGCAGGAAGGCGCCGTTGCGGGTGGTCGTGGACTCCGAGGGGCGGACGCCGCAGGGAGCGAAGGTGCTCGACGACGCGGCCCCGACGCTGGTGATCGTCGCCGACGACGCCGTCACCGGCCTGGAGGCCGACATCGTACGGCTGCCGCGGCACGACCCGCACGCCGTACTCAAGGAGCTGGCCAGGCGCGACGTGGTGAGCGTGTTCCTGGAGGGCGGCCCCACGCTGGCGGGAGCGTTCCTGGCCGCGGGCCTGGTCGACCGGGTCGTGGCCTACCTGGCTCCGGCGCTGCTCGGCGGCGGCGCCGCGGCGCTCGGCGACGCGGGCGTGCGCACGATCGCGCAGGCGCACCGCCTGACCTTTGACGACATCTCACAGATCGGCCCGGACCTGCGGCTGACCGCCAGGCCCGCGGCACCCCCAACCCCCAGCAGGGAGCAGTGATGTTCACGGGAATCATCGAGGAACGCGGCGAGGTGGTCTCCATCGAGTCCAGAGGCGGCGCGGCGCTCCTGAGACTAAGGGGCCCGATCGTCACCGAGGACGCCAAGCACGGCGACTCGATCGCGGTCAACGGTGTCTGTCTCACCGTGGTCGAGGTGGACGGCGACGTGTTCACCGTCGACGTCATCAAGGAGAGCCTCGACCGCAGCTCCCTGGGCGACCTCGAGGAGGGCTCGCGGGTCAACCTGGAGCGCTCGGTCAGGGTGGACCAGCGCCTGAGCGGTCACATCGTCCAGGGCCACGTGGACGGCACCGCCGTACTGCTGTCCAGGGACCCGGGCGAGAAATGGGACGACCTCCGCTTCTCCCTGAGCCCCGAGCTGAGCAGGTACGTGGCGGAGAAGGGATCGATCGCGATCGACGGAATCAGTCTCACGGTGACGACGGTTGACGATGAAAGTTTCGGCGTGAGCCTCATCCCCACCACGCTGAAGCTGACCACGATGGCCGAACGCCGGGTCGGCGACCGGGTGAACATCGAGGTCGACGTGATCGCGAAGTATGTCGAGAGACTGGTGGTAAAGGCATGAACTGGGCAGAGGGTGGATTCAACGTCTTCGGCGTGCATGTGCTCTGGACCGACTTGGTCGGGAGCATCGCTGCCCTGGTCCCAGTGGTGCTGGCCATGCGCAAGTCGATCTGGAACTGGCCGATCCAGTTCATCGCCGCCGTGCTGCTGATGTTGGCGTATGCCACGATCCCGGCCACGGGCAGCGTGCTGAAGAACGCGATGATGGCGCTCCTGGCGGTCTACGGCTTCTGGAAGTGGAAGCGCGGCATCCGCGACGAGGGCGGGCTGGTCGTCCGCCGGGGGACCCCACGCGAGCGGCTCGGCATGCTGGCGGCCATCGTCGCGGGCACCGCTGTCTTCTGGGTCCTCTTCTACGTGACGGGCTGGTCGTGGGGCGAGTACTCGCAGCCTCCGGAGAAGTACTTCCTGATCGCGGCCGACGCCTACATCTTCGTCGGCGGCGCGGTGGCGACCTGGGCGATGAGCAAGGCGCTGGTGGAGTTCTGGATCATCTGGATCCTCGTGGACCTGGTCGGCGTGCCGGTCGCGTTCCGCGGCGGCATCTACTTCAACGGCTCGGTCTACGTCGTCTTCTTCGTCCTGGCGCTGGTCGGCTTCGCCAACTGGCTCAAGCAGTCCCGACGTCCGGAGGTGGTCCATGTTTGACCCCATCGAGCGGGCCGTACGCGACATCAAGGACGGCAAGGCCGTCGTGGTCGTCGACGACGAGAACAGGGAGAACGAGGGCGACATCATCTTCGCCGCCTCCAAGGCCACTCCCGAGCTGCTCACGTTCACGATCAGGCACACCAGCGGCGTGATCTGCGTGCCCATGGAGGGCAAGGAGCTCGACCGCCTCGGCCTGCCGCTCATGGTCACCCAGAACCGCGAGCGCATGCGCACCGCCTACACGATCAGCGTCGACGCCCGCGACGGCGTCACCACGGGCATCTCGGCCGCCGACCGGGCCAAGACCATCCGCGCGCTGGCCGACTCCGCCACCGAGCCCAACGAGCTGGTACGGCCGGGCCACATCTTCCCGCTGCGCTACCACGAGGGCGGTGTCCTGGTACGGCGCGGCCACACGGAAGCGGCGGTGGACCTGGCGCGCCTGGCCGGGCTCACCCCGGCGGGCGTGCTGGCCGAGGTGGTCAACGAGGACGGCACGATGGCCCGCCTGCCGCAGCTGCGCGCCTTCGCCGACGAGCACGGCCTGGCGCTGATCTCGATCGAGCAGCTGGTCGAGCACCGGCGCAGGACGGAGTCCATGGTCACCCGCGTGGCCGAGACCCGCGTGCCCAACGCCCACGGCCAGTGGCGCGTCTACGGGTACGCCAGCGCCCTGGACGGCGGCGAGCACATCGCGCTGGTGCTCGGCGACCTCGGCGACGGCGAGGGCGTCCTGGTGCGTGCCCACTCCGAGTGCCTGACCGGCGACGTGTTCGGCTCGCTGCGCTGCGACTGCGGCGTCCAGCTGGACAACGCGATGGCCGCCATCGCCGCGGAGGGCCGCGGCGTGGTGGTCTACCTGCGCGGCCACGAGGGCAGGGGCATCGGGCTGCTGGCCAAGCTCAAGGCCTACAGCCTGCAGGACAACGGCCACGACACCGTCGACGCCAACCTGGAGCTCGGCCTGCCGGTGGACGCCCGAGAGTTCTCCAACGCCGCGCAGATGCTGGCCGACCTGGGGGTGAGGTCGGTGCGGGTGCTCACCAACAACCCGGCCAAGCTGCGCGGCATGGACGGCTACGGCATCAAGGTGCTCGGCCGCGAGCCCATGCCGGTAGCCGTGAACCCGCACAACGAGCGATATCTGAAGGCCAAGCGCGACCGGCTCGGTCACCACATCTCGGAGGCGTCATGAGTGGAGAGGGCCGGCCCGCCGCCGTGCCGCTGGAAGCTGCGGGTCTCACGGTCGGCATCGTGGCGGCCGGCTGGCACGCCAAGATCACCGACCAGCTGACGGCGCGAGCCGTACAGGCCTGCGACGACAGCGGCGCCGTGGCGACCGTCGTCAGGGTCGCGGGGTCGCTGGAGATCCCGGTGGTGGCGCAGGCGCTGGCTCGCCGGTGCGACGCGGTCGTGGCACTCGGTGCGGTCATCCGCGGCGAGACCGCCCACTTCGACTACGTCTGCGACTCGGTGACGGCCGGGCTGACCAGGATCTCGCTCGATGAGGAGACTCCGATCGGCAACGGCGTGCTCACCTGCGACACGCTGGATCAGGCGCTCGACCGCTCGGGACTGCCGGGCAGCAAGGAGGACAAGGGCTACGAGTCGGCCGTGGCGGCGATGGAGACGGCGCTGCTGCTCAGGAGCCTGCGATAGGTTGATTGATCGTGTCCGTGAGCCCTCCTGACCTGCCCGTCACCTGGCGACCGCGCCGGGGAAGGATCGTCCCGTACGGCTTCGCGGCCGTCGTCGTGATCGGAGCCGTCGCCATGGCGGTGTTGATCGACGAACCGTTCCACCTGCCCGACCGGGTGGCGCTGGTGGTGTTCGGGCTGCTGGTGGCCTTCGTCCTGCACCTGCTCGGGCGGGTGCGGGTCGAGGCCGACGCGGAGGGCATCACGGTGGTCAACGCCCTGCGGACCCACCGCTACACCTGGCCCGAGGTCCTCGACGTGACGCTCATCGAGGGCGAGCCGTGGCCGAAGATCGACTTCTCGGACGGCAGGACGATCGGCGCCATGGGCATCCAGGGCTCGGAGAAGGAACGTGCCAGGAAGGCCACGGCCGAACTGGCGGCTTTGATCCATGCCCGGGGTGAATTTCACGCGTAGCCTGAAGGCGTGCTGCCGCGGACATTCAAGGCAACGGACATCGAGTCCCCGGAGAAGCTGATCGAGCTGCTCGACCGGCACGCCTACCTTGCCGATCCGGGGCTGGCCACGGCCGCGTTCCTGGCGATGCGCATGGGCAGGCCGCTGTTCCTGGAGGGCGAGGCGGGAGTCGGCAAGACCGAGCTGGCCAAGACGCTGGCCGAGCTGCTCGACGCGCCGCTGATCCGGTTGCAGTGTTACGAGGGGCTCGACGCCGCCCAGGCGCTCTACGACTGGGACTTCGCCCGCCAGCTGCTCCACCTCAAGGCCGCCGAGGCCGCCGGCATCACCGACGTGAGCAGGCTGGAGGGCGAGATCTACGACCGGCGCTTCCTCATCGCCCGCCCGCTGCTGAAGGCGGTCGAGACCCAGCCCAGCGTGCTGCTGGTGGACGAGATCGACCGGGCCGACGACGAGTTCGAGGCGTTCCTGCTCGAGGTGCTGTCCGACTTCACCATCTCCATCCCCGAGCTCGGCACCGTGCGGGCCGCCGAGCCGCCCGTGGTCGTGGTCACCTCCAACCGGACCCGCGAGGTGCACGACGCGCTCAAGCGCCGCTGCCTCTACCACTGGCTCGAGCACCCCGACTTCGACCGCGAGGTGGCGATCCTGCTGCGCCGCCTGCCCGCCTGCACCGAGACGCTGGCCAGGCAGGTCGCCGCGGCCGCCGAACGGCTGCGCCAGGCCGACCTGGTCAAGCCGCCGGGCGTGGCCGAGACGCTGGACTGGACCGAGGCGCTGCTCACGCTGGGCGCCACCGAGCTCGAGCCGGGCAAGGCGGCCGCCACGCTCGGCGCCGCGCTGAAGTACCGCGAGGACGTCCAGAACGTCCTGGGCAACGGGCTGCTGCCGCATGGATGAGCTGCCGGAGGCCGTCACCGGGACCATGACCGGGTTCGCCAGGACGCTGCGGGCCGCGGGAGTCGGTGCCGACCACGAGCGCACCCAGAACCTGCTGCGGGCGCTGGACCACCTCGACGTCACCGACCGCGGCGAGGTCTACTGGGCCGGGCGGCTCACGCTCTGCGCCACGCCCGACGACCTGCCGCGCTACGACCGCTGTTTCGCCGCCTACTTCGGCGGGGTCCGCGGCCGCGAGAGCCGCACCGCCATGACGACCGTCGTCCGCCACACCGCGACCCTCGACGCCGAGGGCGACGGCGAGCAGGGCGACGGCGAGCCGATCCAGGCCGTGGCCAGCGGGCGCGAGGTGCTCAGGCACCGGGACGTGGCACGGCTGACCGAGGCCGAGCGGGCCGAGGTGTACCGGATGCTGTCGATGCTGGAGGCCGGGCGGGCACAGCGGCGCTCGCGGCGTTACCAGAGCGCCCACCGGGGCGTGCTGGACCAGCGGCGCACCATCCGCGAGGCGCTGCGCAGGGGCGAGGTGGCGCGGCTGCGGCGCAAGGCGCACACCACCAGGCCGCGCAGGGTCGAGCTGCTCGTGGACGTCAGCGGGTCGATGGCGGCCTACGCCGAGACGCTGCTGCGCTTCGCCCACGCCCTGGTCAGGAGCGAGCCGCGGGCCACCCGCGTCTACTCGGTCGGCACCCGGCTCACCGCCATCACCGCCGAGCTGCGCCACCGCGATCCGGGCACCGCGCTCAACGAGGTGTCCAGGGCGATCCCCGACTGGAGCGGCGGCACCCGGCTGGGGGAGGAGCTGCGCGAGTACCTGACGCGCAACGCCGCCCGCGGCGCCATCGTGGTGATCGCCTCCGACGGGTGGGAGCGCGGGGACCCGGCGCTGCTGGGCGAGCAGATGGCCCGGCTGGCCAGGCAGGCCCACCGGGTGATCTGGGTGAACCCGCACAAGGGGTACGAGGACTACCAGCCGCTGACCGGCGGCATGCGGGCCGCGCTGCCGTACCTCGACGACCTGGTCGCCGGGCACAGCCTGGCCGCCTATGAGGAACTCAGCGAGAGGCTCGCCGATGCGTGACGTGTTGCCGGAGATCATGCGCTGGTGGCGGTCGGGACAGACGTTCGGGCTGGCGACCGTGGTGGCCACGTGGAGCAGCGCGCCGCGGCAGCCCGGCGCGGCCATGGCCGTGCGCGGCGACGAGGTGGTCGGCAGCGTGTCGGGCGGGTGCGTGGAGGGGGCGGTGTTCGAGCTGGCCGCCGAAGCCGGCGCGCCACTGCTCCAGCGGTACGGCGTGAGCGACGACGACGCCTTCGCGGTGGGTCTGACCTGCGGCGGCATCATCGACATCCTCGTCGAGCCCATCTCGAGCGAGTCGTTCCCCGAGCTGGGGGAGATCGCCGAGTCCGTCAAGGAGCACGAACCTGTCGCGGTCGCCACGATCGTGGCGGGACCCGGGCAGATCGGGGCCAGGCGCGTCATCTGGCCCGCCAGGACCTCGGGGTCCCTCGGGCTGGAACGCCTGGACGAGGCCGTCGACGACGACGCCCGCGGCATGCTGGCCCAGGGGCTGACCGGCATCAGGCACTACGGCGCGCAGGGCGAGCGCCGCCTGGACGACCTGTCCGTCTTCGTCCAGTCGTTCGCGCCGCCGCCGCGGATGCTGGTCTTCGGCGCGATCGACTTCGCCGCGGCGGTGGCCAGGGTCGGCAAGTTTCTCGGCTACCACGTGATCGTGTGCGACGCCCGGCCCGTCTTCGCCACCGCCAGGCGCTTCCCCGACGCCGACGAGGTGGTCGTCAAGTGGCCGCACGACTACCTGTCCTCGGTGCGGGTGGACGAGCGGACCGTGATCTGCGTGCTGACCCACGATCCCAAGTTCGACGTGCCGCTGCTCGAGGTGGCGCTGCGCACCCAGGCCGGGTACGTGGGGGCGATGGGCTCGCGCCGCACCCACGACGACCGCCTGGCCCGGCTGCGGGAGGCCGGGCTGACGGAGGAGGAGCTGGCACGGCTGCGCTCGCCCATCGGGCTCGACCTCGGCGCCCGCACACCCGAGGAGACGGCCGTGTCGATCGCGGCAGAACTCATCCAGCTGCGCTGGGGCGGCTCGGGGCGGCCGCTCACCGAGACGGCGGGGCGCATCCACAGCGAAGGCATGGGGTAAGAGGTGGAGATGAAGGGATCAAGGGTGGCCGGGCTGCTGCTGGCCGCCGGGCGCGGGAGCAGGCTCGGCACGCCCAAGGCGCTGCTGGAGTACGAGGGCGAGCGGCTCGTGGACCGGGGGGTCCGGCTGCTCGAGGAGGGCGGCTGCCATCCGGTGGTCGTCGTCCTGGGCGCGGCGACCATGCAAGTGCGCCGCGCGGTGGCGGTACGCAATCCCGACTGGCGCACGGGCATGGGCTCCTCGCTGCGCGTCGGCCTGTCGGCGCTCCCGCCGGAGGCGGAGGCGGTGGTGATCGCGCTGGTGGACCAGCCCTTCGTCCGGCCCGACGCGGTGCGCGCGCTCATCGAGTCGAAGGCGGAGGTCGCGGTCGCCACGTACGACGGGCGTCGCCGCAACCCGGTGCTCATCACCCGCCCGCACTTCGACCAGGTGGCGGAGATGGCGGTCGGCGACGTGGGCGCCCGCCCGTTCCTGAAGGCCTACCGGGAGCTCGTCACGGACGTCCCCTGCGACGGCCTCGGCGACCCGACCGACATCGACACCCCGGAGGACCTCACTCTCCTGGGCTGACGCGCTCCGGTCACAGGCGCAGCGAGGCGACGGCGGCGCGGTGGTCGCTGCCGGTGGCGGGGGCGACGCCGGCGCGGGTGGCGGTCATGCCGCGGTAGAGGATGTGGTCGGGGCGGGTGATCGGGAAGCTGGACGGCCAGGTGAAGCCGAACCCGTCGCCGGCGGCGCGCTGGGCGTCCGTGAGCGGGGGAGTCAGGCCGTTCATGCCGCGGTCGGTGGTGGCCGTGTTGAGGTCGCCGAGCAGCAGCAGCCGCTTGCTGGGGTCCGCGTCGACGAGCTTGCGGGCGTGCGCGAGGGACGCGTCGCGGGAGGCGGTCATGCCGGGCCTGGCCGAGGCCAGATGCATGACGTACACGGTGACCTTGCCCTTGGGCGTGGTGATCACGGCGCGCAGGGCGCGGGGCCAGCCGAGGCCGACGTCGAGCGGCTGGGTGTCGCTGATCGGGTAGCGGCTCCACAGGCCGACCGTGCTGACCGGGTAGTGGTACTTGAACATCTTGTTGAGCTGCTTGGCCGCCGGGCCGCCGGGTGTGAGCTCCTCGGCGGCCAGCAGGTCGAGGTTGTCGGCGATCGCGTGGACCGCCTCGCCCGAGGCACTGTTGCGCACGCCCACGTTGACCGTGCCGACCTTGAGATCGCTGGGTCCGCCGGGCGGCGACATGATCAGGGTCGAGCCGAACATGGCCGCCCACACCACGCCGGGCACCAGCGCCGCCACGGTGGCGGCCTTCGAGCGCGCGGCCACGGCCCCGGCCAGCAGCAGCGGAACGCTCCAGCCGATCCATGGCAGCAGGCTCTCCACGACCGGCGTGACCCCGCCGAGCGCCGGGATCAGCTGGTGACCGGCGAGCACGACGGCCACCAGGCAGGACACGACGATCACGACCCGTTTCAGCACTCGAACCAGGCTAGCGAGCTTTCCCGCGCCGCGCGGCGCACTACGACGGCGCGATCCTGCGTGGCGAGGTCATCCCGGTCACGGTAACCTGTAGCACAAACGGAACATCATTCGGTTTTGACGGGAGCCCGGGATGCGCATCGGTATGGGTCTCAACTACGCGGGCGGCTTCAAGGAGACGGTCTCCGAGCTGGCCGACTACGAGCGGGCGGGGCTCGACATCGTGTTCATCCCCGAGGCCTACAGCTTCGACGCGGTCAGCCAGATGGGCTACATCGCGGCCAAGACCGAGCGGCTGGAGATCGCCTCGGGCATCCTGCCGCTGTACTCGCGCACGCCCACGCTGCTGGCGATGACCGCGGCGGGCATGGACTACGTCTCCGACGGCCGCTTCACGCTCGGGCTCGGCGCCTCAGGACCGCAGGTCATCGAGGGCTTCCATGGCGTCCCCTACAACGCGCCGCTCGGCCGTACCAGGGAGATCATCGAGATCTGCCGCAAGGTGTGGCAGCGCGAGCGCCTCACCTACGAGGGCAAGCACTACACCCTGCCGCTCCCGCCCGAGCGCGGCACCGGCCTGGGCAAGGCCCTGAAGATCATCAACCACCCGGTACGGCCGCGCATCCCCATCGTGGTCGCCGCGATCGGGCCGAAGAACGTCGAGCTCACCGCCGAGCTGGCCGAGGGCTGGGAGCCGATCTTCTACATGCCGGAGAAGGCCGCCGAGGTGTGGGGATCGTCGCTGGCCGCCGGCAAGGCCCGCCGTAGCGAGGAGTTGGGTGAGCTGGACGTCATCGCGCAGGCCGCGCTGGCGATCGGCGAGGACGTGGCCGGGCTGCGCGAGCTCGGCCGGGCGATGGCCGCGCTGTACATCGGCGGCATGGGGGCCAAGGGCCGCAACTTCTACAACGAGCTGGCCAGGCGCTACGGCTACGAGAAGGAGGCCGAGCAGATCCAGGAGCTCTACCTGTCGGGCAAGAAGGACGAGGCCGCCGCGCTGGTGCCGCAGGAGCTGCTGGAGAAGACGTCGCTGATCGGGTCCGAGGGCTTCGTGCGCGATCGGATCCAGGCGCTGAAGGAGTCGGGCGTCACCACGCTCAACGTCGCGCCGCTCGCCCACACCCACGAGGAGCGGGTCAAGCTGATGGAGAAGGTCAAGGAACTGGCCTCCTGAGATCGACCTTGTGAGGTAGATCACCAATTACGGAGGAATACATACCTTTTTGCAGGGTGTTGAACCGACTCGTGAGGTTTTCTGTCGTGTTCGTGCTGCTCGTCGAGCGGCTGCACATCGACCTTTGCCGGGTGACCGGCACCAGCTGTCTCTGAACTCCGAATCCCCTCGTCACCCCTTCCCAAATTCATTCGGAGTCTTCCTCACCGTGAAGAGATTCAACTTCTCCCTGCAGTTGCTGCTGGGCCTCGCCGTCGGCATCGCGCTCGGGTTCGTCGCCAAGATCTGGGACGTCGCCTGGCTGGCCGACACCCTCACCCAGGTCGGCAAGATCTTCGTCAACCTGCTCAAGCTCGCCGTCCCGCCGCTGGTGTTCACCGCCGTGCTGGTCAGCGTCGCCAACCTGCGCAACGTCAACGGCGCCGCCCGCCTGGCGAGCAAGACGCTCGGCTGGTTCCTGGCCACCGCCGCGATCGCCGTGGCGATCGGCATCGTGCTCGGCCTGATCATCAACCCCGGTCAGGGCGTCGCGCTCGACCTGAGCGGGGCCAAGAAGGTCGACACCGAGGGCGCGGGCACCTGGCTCGACTTCCTCACCGGCATCATCCCGACGAACATCGTCACCGCGTTCACCGAGGTGAACGTCCTCCAGATCGTCTTCCTCGGCATCGTGCTCGGCGCCGCCGCGCTCGCGCTCGGCTCCAAGGCCGAGCCTTTCCTGTCGCTGAGCCGCTCGGTGCTCGAGCTCGTCCAGAAGGCCCTCTGGTGGGTCATCCGCCTGGCCCCGATCGGTACGGCCGGCCTCATCGGCAAGGCCGTGTCCACCTACGGCTGGGAGCTGCTGGCCCCGCTGGCCAAGTTCAGCCTCGGCGTCTACGTCGGCTGCTTCGTCGTGCTGCTGGCCGTCTACCCGACGCTGCTGGCGGTGTTCGGCAAGGTCAACCCGATCCAGTTCTTCCGCAACGCCTGGCCCGCGATCGAGCTGGCGTTCGTCTCCCGCTCGTCCGTCGGCACGCTGCCGCTGACGCAGCGAGTCACCGTCGAGCGCAACGGCGTCGACCGCGACTACGCCTCCTTCGCCGTGCCGTTCGGCGCCACCACCAAGATGGACGGCTGCGCCTCGATCTACCCGGCGCTGGCCGCGATCTTCGTGGCCCAGGTGTACGGCATCCACCTCGGCATCGGCGAGTACCTGCTGATCGCGTTCGTCTCCGTCATCGGCTCGGCCGCCACGGCGGGGCTGACCGGCGCGATCGTCATGCTCACCCTCACGCTGAGCACGCTTGGCCTGCCGCTGGAGGGCGTGGGCCTGCTCATCGCGATCGACCCGATCCTGGACATGATCCGCACCGCCACCAACGTGGCCGGTCAGCTGGTCGTCCCGGTGCTGGTGGCACGTGGTGAGGGCCGCCTCGACGAGACGGTCTTCAACGCCCCGCCGCAGTCCCTCGACGACGCCCCGGCCCGGCCGGCCGTCGCCACCCCGGAGCCGGCGGCCGCCTGACCTTCGGCGCACCAGGGCGGGGAGCTTCGTCTCCCCGCCCTTCGTGCTGTCCGGCCCCTTAGAAACGAACAGCCGGCAGACGCGAGGGTGCGTGGAGTGGTTGTGGGGCACGTGGGGCACGGATGGCCCTATGGTTGGTCGGAAATTGCCGTTTCTGTAGATATGGCGGGGATATGTCGGACTCCTTGGTCGCTGGTCGCTATCGGCTGGACGAGCGGATCGGCGGGGACGCGGATGGTCAGGTGTGGCGCGGGTACGACCTGCGCGCCGACTGGACAGTGGCCGTGACGATGCTGGCGCGCGCCGGCGATGGGCTCGCCGAGCGCGTCAGAGCCGTGGCCAAGGTGGTGCATCCCAACGTGGCGATGGTGCTGGACGTGGGCGACGCGGAGGGCAAGCCGTTCCTGGTGGTGGAGTTCCTGACAGGTGAGAGCCTGGGGGAGGAACTCGCCTCGGGCGGCCCGTTGCCGATCGTGGAGGCCTGCGACCTCATCGGCCAGGCGGCCGCCGGGCTCGACGCGGCCCACCGCGAGGGCGTGGTGCACGGCCGGGTGGACCTGGAGACCTTCCGCCGCGCGGGCAGCGGCGTCCTCAAGGTCGTCGGCTTCGCCCTGGAGGACCCCGGGCTGGAGGCGGCGGACGACCTCCGCGCCCTGGGCCGCGTGGCCTACCAGGCCCTCACCGCCCGGCCCCCGGCTGACGCCCCCGCCTCCCTGCGCGAGCTGCGCCCCGAGATCCCCGAGCAGCTGGACCGCCTGGTCCTCGCGCTCATCGCGGGCCAGACCGCCGACTATCCCAACGGCGAGACGGTACGGCGGGCCCTCGCCGCCATCGCCCGCCCCAAGCCCGCGTCCACGGGTCATCCCGCGGCGGTCCCGTCAACGGGCGACTCCATGGCCGCCCCTGCCGCCGGGTCGGCCACGCATCTGGACGGCGGCGCGCAGACCGCCACGGGCGGGATGCGGCACACGCAGATCATGCCGGGGGAGCCTTTCCCGCGTCCGGGCGACACCGCCGTCTACGACCAGCCCGTGCCACCGTCGTCGAACAAGAAGCTCTTCATCCAGCTGGGCGCGGCCGTGGCGGTGATCGCCGTCGTCACCGTCGCCATGATCGTCTGGGCGAACTCCGGGAGCACCCCGCCGGTCGCCCTGCCCACGCCCACCGTCGCCTCCAGCAGCACGCCGTCCCCCACGCCCACACCCACCCGGACACCGACCCCGTCGGCCACGCTCGGCGTCGACACCGAGCAGCCCAGCATCGTCGAGACCGGCGGCCCGCCCAAGGGCTCGCTGAAGGACACCCCGCCCGGCGGGTGGCAGCACTTCCTGTCGCAGCTCGACAGCGCCGTCGCTTCCGAGGGAGAGAACATCAACCCCGCGGTCGCCCGCGAGGTTCACAAGAAGATCCAGAAGGCCGGCGAGAAGTTCCGCCGCGGCCAAGAGGAGCAGGGCCGCAAGCAGCTGGAGAGCCTCGGCCGGGACATCGCCAAGGCGATGTCCAACCACGACATCCCCACCTCGGGCCCCCTGGTCAGCTTCCTCAACGACTGGCCGCTCACCAGCTCCGTCGAGGGCAACTAACGGATGGCATCAGGTGTCAGCGGGGCGCAGGGCGTACAGGGCGATGGCGGCGAAGTCGTCGGCGGGTTCCGAGGCCTGCCACGACCGGACGTCGTCGACGAAGCGGCTGCCACGGCCGGTGAAGGGGGCGTAGCGGTCCACGCCGTCCGCAGGGCAGGGCGTCATGCCGTCGAGGTGGTCGCCCATGCCCTCGTCGAAGAGCGAGGCCTTGTTGGGGCCGTTGACCACCGCGCCGGTCGCGGGCCTGCCGGTCAGGTTCGAGATCTGGTAGTGCGGGCAGCGGATCGAGTCACGGCCCACGCCCGCGACGAACGACACGCCCCACGCGTTCGCGCCGAACACCCAGCCGCGCTGGCGCGTCGCGAAGGCGTCGTAGGTCCTGTCGCCGCTCACCTCCCGGTAGAGGCGGGCCGTCGCGACCAGGCCGAAGGCGTGCGGCACCGCGTCGAACTCGTCGTAGGCCGCGCCGGCCAGGAACGGGTCCTTGGCCGCCCGCGCGGCCCCGATCTCCAGCTGCGCCCGCAGGTCGGCGATGAGCTGCTCCTCGGAGACGGCCAGCGGGGGAAGGCTCACCCGCAGGCCCGACACACCCGGTGACCCTCCGGGCAGGGGGGCGACGGCGGCGGGCTGGGCACCGGAGGCGGCCCGGACGGCCTTGATCAGGTCCGCGTGTGCCAGCGCGCTGACGTCGTAGAGGTTGAAAGTGTCGGAGCCCGCCTCGTGCCGCAGGTACTCGCCTGCCCAGTGCGCCGCCTGCTCCAGCCACTGGCCGGCGCGCTCGTCCCCGAGGCGCTGCGCCGCCAGCGCCAGCTCCGCCCCGCCGAGCTCCATGTCGTCCCGCCAGGCCTTCTCCGGATAGAAGGAGTACGGCAGGCTCGTCACCAGCTGCCCCACCTGGGACGTCTTGGCCAGGGCGTAGACGGCGGCCGCCTTCTCCAGCAGCTGCGCGGCACGCTCAGGGTTGGGCTCCACCTGGGCGGCCACCGCGAAGGCGGCAGCCGTACGGCCCGCCAGGTTGGGGCTGATCGGCCGGCCGGGCGGCGCGGCGCGGAAGACCGGACGGTGGCGCAGGTAGTGGTGCGACGAGGCGTCGTCGGCCTCCGGCAGCCGCCAGACGTCGTGATCGCCGGCGAAGGTGCCCGCCTTGTCGCCCGCCCCGATGCCCACCTGGATGTAGAGGGTCTTCCCGTCCCACATCTTGTCCAGATATTTCAGTCCATGGGATGCCTCGCGGGCCAGCGAGGCGGAGTGACCCGCGTCCCGCAGCGACGCCCACAGCAGCGTGTCCACGTAGGCCAGGATGTGGGTGAACTTGAGGTAGTCGCCCGCGTCGAACCAGCCGCCCTCGACGTCCACCGGCCCGCCGATCCGCCGCAATCCGCCCTTGATCTCGTCCGTGTCGGGCCCGGTGAACTCCGGCCAGTCGTAGACCGTGGCCGCCCGGTCGTTGCCGTGCCGCCGCCCGCCGTCGCGCTGCCCGTGGAAGAACCGCACGATCTCGGGAGCGGGAGAGGCGGGATCCACCTGGAAGGGCGGTGACAGCAGGGATCCGGACTTGACCCGGTACGTGCCGGGCTCGCGCAGGCCCGTCAGGTCCAGCGCGTACACGTGCGGGAAGGCCTCGTTCCACCGGCCCAGGTCGCGGCCCGCCGTACCGTGCAGCACCTCGCTGCCGTCGCGGGCCACGACGCTGAAGCGCGCGCCGGCCGAGCCGCCGCGCGACATGAGGAAGGCCTGCTTGGACTCGCCCGGCGCGAAGCCGACCTGGTCGACACGGATGTACCCGGACGGCTCTGCCACGGCGGGGCTCCCCATCGTCAGGACGGCCAGCGCGACCGCGAGGACTGCTCTCATCGAACGCTCCGCGGAGTTAGGAAGGATTCCTTACCATCCTGGATGCGGGGCACGAAGGTCAAGACGCGTACATTGACGAAATGACCGTCATTTACCAGCAGCGCCGGGCACGGCTCGCCGAACTCCTCGAAGTACCGGCGATCCTGGTCACCTCGCCCGTCAACGTCCGATACCTGACCGGCCTCGACAGCTCCAACGCCGCCGTCCTGGTCCGCGCCGACGGGACCGCGAAGCTGGCGACCGACTCCCGCTACATCGAGATGACGCGCGACCTGGGCATCGAGACGGTCGAGGCGGGCAACGTGGCCGCCGAGCTCGCAGAACCCGGCGCCGGCATCGAGGCGGCGCACATGACGGTCGCCGTGTACAACGGTCTCGGCGACGACCTCGTGCCGCTCGAGCCGCTGGTCGAGCGCCTCAGGACGGTCAAGGACGAGGACGAGCTCGAACTGCTCCGCACGGCCTGCGCCATCACGGACGCCGCCTTCGCCGACGTCACCGGCAAGATCACGCCGGGGATGACGGAGCGGGCCGTCGCTCACCTGCTGGAGGCCCGCATGGTGGAGCTCGGCGCCGACCGGCCCGCGTTCGAGACCATCGTGGCCGCGGGGGAGAACGGCTCCATCCCGCACCACTCGCCCACGGACCGCGAGCTGCGCGCCGGGGACCTGGTCACGATGGACTTCGGCGCGCTCTACCGCGGCTACCACGCCGACATGACGCGCACGGTCTGCCTGGGCGAGCCCGCCGCCTGGCAGCGCGACCTGTACGAGCTGGTGGCCACGGCCCAGGCGGCCGGCCGTACGGCACTGCGACCGGGAGCGCAGGCCTGCGAGGTCGACGCGGCGGCGCGCACGGTCATCGGCGAGGCGGGACAGGGCGAGAACTTCAGGCACGGCCTCGGACACGGAGTCGGCCTGGAGATCCACGAGGAGCCGTTCCTGGGCCCCTCCAGGACCGGTAGACTAGAGGATCGAGTTCCGATCACCGTCGAGCCCGGGGTCTACCTCCCCGGCCGGGGCGGGGTCCGCATCGAGGACACCCTCGTGACACGTGAGGGCGGGCCGGAACTCCTCACGAAGACGACCAAGGAGCTGCTCGTTCTCTGACAAAACGGGCGGCCGCACG
Source organism: Nonomuraea sp. NPDC050536 (assembly GCF_044457685.1). Taxonomy (NCBI): domain Bacteria; kingdom Bacillati; phylum Actinomycetota; class Actinomycetes; order Streptosporangiales; family Streptosporangiaceae; genus Nonomuraea; species Nonomuraea sp. NPDC050536. The sequence continues at coordinate 219,147 of NZ_JBITHD010000003.1, read as the reverse complement.
CGGGAGATTAAACGAGTGGCGACGACCAACGACCTCAAGAACGGCATGGTGCTGAAGCTCGACGGTGGGGAGCTCTGGGCCGTTGTGGAGTTCCAGCACGTCAAGCCGGGCAAGGGCGGTGCGTTCGTACGCACCAAGCTCAAGAACGTCCTTTCCGGCAAGGTCGTCGACAAGACCTTCAACGCCGGCGTGAAGGTCGACGTGGCCAACGTCGACAAGCGCGAGATGCAGTACTCCTACAAGGACGGCGACGACTTCGTCTTCATGGACACCGAGACCTACGACATGGTCAACGTGCCCAGCTCGACGGTCGGCGACGCCGCCAACTACATGCTGGAGAACACCCTGGCGACCGTGGCCTTCAACGAGGGCTCCGCGCTCTACGTCGACCTGCCCGCGGCCGTCGAGCTGCTCATCGCCGAGACCGAGCCCGGCCTGCAGGGCGACCGCTCCACCGGCGGCACCAAGCCCGCCACCCTGGAGACCGGCGCCGAGATCAAGGTCCCGCTGTTCATCACCCCCGGTGAGAAGGTCAAGGTCGACACCCGCAGCGGCGACTACCTCGGCCGGGCCTGAGGTGTCAGCACGCGGCAAAGCACGCAGGCGCGCCCTCGACATCCTCTTCGAGGCCGAGCTCCGCGACGAGAGCCCGCTGAAGATCCTCTCCGAGCGCCAGGAGCGCCAGGAGCCCCCGGTCAACGAGTACACCGCGACCATCGTCGAGGGCGTGGCACGCCACCACATCCGTATCGACGAGCTCATCACCACCTACGCCGAGGGCTGGACGCTCGACCGCATGCCCGCAGTCGACCGCAACCTGCTGCGCGGCGGCACCTACGAGCTGCTCTGGATGCCGGACGTCCCCGAGGGCGTGGTCATCAGCGAGTGGGTGCACCTGGCGGGCGAGCTGTCCACGGACGAGTCACCCCAGTTCATCAACGGCCTGCTGGCCCGCTTCAAGCAACTCAAGCCCAGCCTGACCCTGTGATCACCAGCGACGGCACCCGTCTCTGGTCCGTCCGTTCGGGCCAGGGCGCGCCGGTGGTGTTCTGCCACGGCGGTCCCGGCCTGTGGTCCACCTTCGACGACGTCGTCGGCCTGCTCGGGTGCGTCGAGGCGTGCCTGTGGGACCAGCGCGGCTGCGGCCGCTCCGATCGGGTCGGCCCGTACTCCACCGAGCAGTGCGTCGCCGACCTCGACGACGTCCGCAGCTTCTTCGGCCTGGACCGGATGGTCCTGCTCGGCCTCTCCTGGGGCGCCACGCTGGCGCTCCGCTACGCGCTCGACCACCCGGACCGGGTCGCCGGGCTGATCTACGTGTCGGGCACGGGCATCGACCCGGACAAACCCTGGCGTGAGGAGTACCGGCGCAACTGCCCTGACGTGGGAGACCTTCCGAGGGGTCGCGAAAGCGCGATCCTGCAGTGGTCGGCCGACTTCGTGCACGACGGCCTCGCCCACGCCGAGCGCATTGCCACCCCGTGGCTGGACGTCAACTGGGAGTGCAACGCCCAGATCAACGCCGAGCCGCTGCCCGACCTGCGCGAGCGGTGCCGGGGGCTGGACGTACCTGTGCTGATCGTCGATGGGGCGCTTGACATCAGGCCGCGCTGGTCCGTCGACTCCCTGGAGGAGGCGCTGCCGCGGGTCCAGAGGGTGACGCTGGAGGGGGCGGGGCATCTGCCGTGGACCGAGGATCCGGGTGGATTTCGGGCCGCCGTGTGTGCCTTCATGGAGCATGGTCACTGAAGACGACGTCCGCAGGGTCGCGCTGTCCCTGCCGGAGACGGGCGAGAAGTCCATGTACGGCACACCGGGCTTCTACGTCAAAGCCCGCTGGTTCGCCAGGATCCGGGACGAGGGCGACGTGCTCGTCGTCTTCTGCCCCACCGAGGAGGACAAGCACGCCCTCATCGCCGCCCAGCCCGCCACGTTCTTCACCGAGCCGCACTACGACGGCCACCCGACCGTGCTGGTGCGCTTCCAGGCGATCGGCGTCGAGGAACTGAGCGAGCTGCTGACGGACTCGTGGCGGCTGCGGGCGCCCAAGCGCGTGCTGGCCGCGTTCGACGGCTAGGCGTGCCCGGCGCCCTCGTGGGCGGCGTGCCCCGGGGGCTCCAGCTGGATCGTGGAGTGCTCGACGTCGAAGTGGCCGCGCAGGCACTCGTGCAACTCCTCCAGCAGCCGCGCGCCATCGGCCTGCCCGTCCTCCAGCACCACGTGCGCGGTCAGCACGGGCAGGCCGCTGGTCAGCGTCCAGGCGTGCAGGTCGTGCACGCCGGCCACCCCGGGGCGGGCCAGCAGGTGCTCGCGCACCGTGCTCAGGTCCATCCCCTTCGGCGTCGCCTCGAGCAGCACGTCGATGGCCTCCCGCAGCAGCCGCCACGCCCGCGGCAGGATCATCACGGCCACGATGACCGAGGCGATCGGGTCGATGACGTACCAGCCGGTCAGCCTGATCCCGGCCGCCGCCGCCACCACGGCCAGCGAGCCCAGCAGATCGCCCAGGACCTCCAGGTAGGCGCCGCGCACGGCCGCCGACTCCCGCTGCCCGCGGTGCAGCAGCACCATCGAGACCGCGTTCACCGCCAGCCCGATCAGCGCCACCACCAGCACCAGCCCGCCCGCCACCGCGGGCGGCCGGAAGAAGCGTTCCCACGCCTGCGTGAAGATCCAGATCGCGACGCCGAACATCAGGACCGCGTTGACCATCGCGGCCAGGATCTCCAGCCGGTAGTAGCCGAACGTACGCCGGTCGGTCGCGGGCCTGACCGCCAGGTGCGCGGCGATCAGCGCCATCAGCACGCCGGTGACGTCGGTGGCAGAGTGCAGCGCGTCGGAGACGAGGGCCAGGCTGTTGGCCATGATCCCGCCGGCTATCTGCGACACAAGGACGACGGCGGTGATGCAGGCGACCACGACCAGGCGGCCCCTGTACCGCGCCGCCGCGCTCTGCCCGCGTCCCCCTGCCACGAGATCGGGTATTCCCGCGACTCTCCGTGACGACACTCCTGCGGTACGGCACGCCGCCGCCCCGCCCGTGACCACCCGGCGCCCCCGATCCCGGGAGACCCGATACGGATGGGCTCGTGACCGGGGATGGGAGAGCGGGTTGTCGGGGGTTCGGCGTAGGCTGGGCCGCATTCGCGGAGGGGGACTTCGTGAAGGCGAACGACAGGGGAGGCGAGCCGACGTTGCGTGCTGAAGGCGCCACGAGGACCCCGGCGGCCAGGACGGCCGTCGTCTGGGACGCGCTGCGCGAGGTCCTGGCCGAGCGGGCGGCGTCCACCCGGCGGCAGACGCTCGACATCGTCGACGCCGGCGGCGGTACGGGCGGCTTCGCCGTACCCCTGGCAGTGCTGGGACACACGGTCACCGTGGTCGACCCGAGCCCCGACTCGCTGGCCGCGCTGGAGCGGCGGGCCAAGGAGAAGGGCGTGGGCGTGCGCGCCCTGCAGGGCGACGCCGCCGACCTGGGCGAGCTGCTCGACCGCGACAGCGCCGACCTGGTGCTGTGCCACAGCGTCCTGGAGTACGTCGACGACCCGATCAGCGCGCTGACCGCCGTGTCCGGGCTGCTGCGCAGGGGCGGCGCGGTGAGCGTGCTGGCGGCCAACCCCGTGGCCAGCGCCATCCACCGGGCGCTCGCGGGCCACTTCGACGAGGCCAGGGCGGTCCTCGACGACCCGGAGGGCCGATGGGGCGACCGCGACCCGACGCCGCACCGCTACACCGCCGAGGCGCTGTCCGAGCTGCTGGCCGCGACGGGCTTCATGGTGGGCGCCGTGCACGGGGTGCGCGTCTTCGCCGACCTCGTGCCCAACCGCCTGGTCGACGGCGAGCCCGGCGCCGCCGAAGCTCTCGTCGCCCTCGAGCAGGCCGCCGCCACCCACCCCGCGCTCCGCGCCATCGCCACCCAGCTCCACCTCATCGGCCACAAGGGGTAGCCCGTGCCCCCGCCCTCCGACCGCAACCGGCCCGCCCGCCTCCGGGCGAGGCGTACGGATTGGCCGATGCCGTGGTGGCTCGCCGTACCGAGAGATCCATTCCAGCGATAGAACGCGTGTTCGGATAGAATTGATACCGTGGCCCGCAAGCAGATCACCGGCATCGGCCCCGTACCGCGGACGGGCGCCGACGACAGCGCCTGCCCGATCCTGCACGTCGACATGGACGCCTTCTTCGCCAGCGTGGAGCTGATCGAACATCCCGAGTTGCGGGGCAAGCCGATGATCGTGGGCTCCCCGGCAGGCCGCGGGGTCGTGCTGAGCGCGACGTACGAGGCGCGTGCCTTCGGGGTGCACTCGGCGATGCCGATGACCAGGGCGCGCAGGCTGTGCCCGCAGGCGGCGATCATCCCGCCAAGCCACGGGAAGTACTCCGAGGTCTCCAAGGGCGTCATGGAGATCTTCCACGCGGTCACGCCGCTGGTCGAGCCGATCGCCTCCGACGAGGCCTTCCTCGACGTGGGCGGCGCGCGGCGCAGGCTGGGATCGCCTGCGGAGATCGCCGCCATGATCAGGTCCCAGGTTCTGGAAAGGTACGGCATCACCTGCTCGGTGGGCGTGGCCGGCAGCAAGTTCGTGGCAAAGCTGGCGTCAAAGCAGTGCAAACCCAACGGCCTGCTGGTGGTGCCTGCCGATGAGGTGGTGGCGTTCCTGCACCCGCTGCCCGTGTCGGCGCTGTGGGGGGTGGGGGAGCGCACCGAGCAGTCCCTGGTACGGCTGGGCATCAGAACGGTAGGCGATCTGGCCAGGGTGCCCGTCAACACCCTCCAGCGCGAGCTGGGGGCCGCCGCGGGCGGCCACCTGGCGGCGCTGGCCTGGGGGCGCGACGAGCGGCCCGTGAGCGCCCACGTGCCCGACAAGAGCATAGGGAACGAGGAGACGTTCGCCACGGACGTCGACGACCCGGAGACGATCCGGCGGGAGCTGCTGCGGCTGTCGGAGAAGGTGGCCGCGCGGATGCGGAAGGCCGGCTACGTGGGCAGGACCGTGAGCGTGAAGCTGCGCCGGGCGGACTTCACCACGATCACCAGGTCACGGACGCTGAGGGAGGCCACCGACATCGCCCAGGAGATCTACGCCACCGCCTGCGAGCTGTTCGCCGCCGCCGGTCTCGAACGGGTGCGCCTGCGCCTGGTCGGCGTCCGGATGGAGAACCTGCGCCCGGCCGAGGACTCGGCCAGGCAGCTCAGCCTGGGCGAGCGGGAGACCGGCTGGCGTGAGGCCGAGCAGGCGATGGACCGGGCGATCCGGCGTTTCGGCCCCGATGCGGTGGTCCCGGCGTCGCTGGTGCGCGGACGACTTGATGAAATGGATGAGAAGTAGCCGAACCGGACATCTGGAGGTCCCAGTGCGAAGATCGTGGCGGACGGTGCGCCGGGCTCGACCAGCAGAGGCGAGAGGTAGCCGAACTGGACCGGTGAGGTGATGCACAAGTGAGGCGCACTCGGGCAGGAAAGACAACATGGCGTCCATGTCGCGACTAGGACCAAGGACGGTAAGAATGCCCCATTATGGAGCTATGACGTCACCTCCGGTTTGGTCTGCGTTGGACGTTTGCTTTCGCCTACGTCTACAGCCTCGTATTCTGGGGATAACCGACCGCGAGGTTCGGACACCCCGTGTCGTCCGTTGCCGTCTTCCCCGTCCTGGGGCCGTCCTTGGGAGGCGCCGTGCCGCTCTCTGACCACGAGCAGCGCTTGCTCGACCAGATCGAGCAGGCCCTCTACGCCGAGGACCCGAAGTGGGCCAACACCGTAAGGATCAGTGACCCGCGCAGCCATTACAAGCGTCGCCTGATCAAAGCCTCCATAGGCTTTGCCCTGGGCGTCGTCATCATGATGGTCGGCGTGGTGATGAGTGGCGCCGCCCTGATCCCGCTCGGCGTCGGCGGTTTCGTGGTCATGCTCGCCGCGTGTCTGTGGGGCTTGTCCAGCTGGAAACGCATGAACGGATTCGGGGACTCCGCGCCCTCTTCCGGCTCATCGGTGAGCGGCAAGCAGGGCCGCAAGGCCAACCGCGGCAGCTTCATGGAGCGCATGGAAGAACGCTGGCGCCGTCGTCACGACGACCGGTAGCAGTTCTGCTTGCTGCTGTACGGCAGGCCGGGGAGTGGCGACCCGCCGACCGGGGCTGAGGGCCTCCAGGCGGACGCCCGCTGACCCGCACGTGGCCGAGCGCCGTTACGACGTCTTCGTCGGCCGCGCGGGTGGCGTGGTGACCCGCGCGGCCCGACCAGGACAACCGGGACCCCACGCGGGGTCTCGCCACCATGAACACCGAAGTGCGGCCGTCCAACCCGGACGACCGCACTTCCCCGTTTCCGCCCCCGAACCCAGCAAGGGAACCGGGCGCCCGGCCGAAGGGGATCGGCCGGGGCGGAGAAGCGGGGTCAGGCGGAGCGGCGGCGGAGGCGGATGTTCTCCAGGCGGTCGAAGCCGTCGAGCAGCCCCTCGCCCACGCGCCGCATCCGGCGCAGCGTAGAGGGCGGGAAGAGCACCGCCCGGATCCGCCGCCCCCGCGGAACCGTGGCCGCCAGGGCCCGCCGTACCTTGCGCAGGTCCTTGCGCAGCGGGTCGATCGTCCCGGGATCGCGGGCGAACAGCACCCGCTCGACCGCCGAGGCGATGGCCGCGATCGCCGCCGCCGAGGCGGAGTCGAACTCGTACTGCTCGGTCAGCCGCCGCGCCAGCGCCCGCGGCGTCTCGCTGGCCTGGCGCGCCATCCCGTAGTCGAACAGCACGTCGTCCAGCTCCGCCCAGGCGGCCGCCACAGACGGTTCGTGGTCGACCACCTTGGCGGTGAGCGCGTCGGCCGGCTGCGACACCTTCCACCCCAGCGCCCTGATGCGGCGGCTGCGCGTCCCCAGGCGTACCACCGCGGGGACGAGCAGGAGCAGCAGCAGGATTCCCGCCCCGATGCCGGCCTTGCTGATCAGCGGCATCGAGGTGTCCTTCGGCAGCCCGCCGCCCAGGAACAAGCCGTCCTCGCGGTCGAGCTCGCGCGGGTTGCGGCGGTTGGCCGGGTTCAGCGGGGTGTCGTCGCCGGAGGTCGTCGCGCCCGGCGTCGGCGTGGTGGAGCGGCCGGTCGAGCGCGGCGGCGGCTGGGTGTAGGCGGGCACCCGCGCGCTGCCCTGCCCGAGCGAGCCCGTGGGCGTCGGCTCGAACGGCAGCCAGCCCACGCCCTCGAAGTACAGCTCGGGCCAGGAGTGAGAGTCGTTGGTGCCGACCGTCCACCGGTCGCCCGCCTTCGTGCCGCCGGTGTAGCCGATGGCGACCCTGGCGGGGATGCCGACGGCCCTGGCCAGCACCGCCATCGACGCGGCGAACTGCTCGCAGTAGCCGGCCCTGCTGTGCAGCAGGAAGTCCTTCAGCGCCGAGTTGCCGCTCCCCTGGGTGCGCAGGCTGTAGGTGAAGTTGCCGGTCTTGGAGAAGAACTCCTGCAGCTTGACCGCGGCCTCGTAGTTGTTGTGGGTGCCCTCGGTGACCTTCTGCGCCAGGACCCTGATCTCCATGGGGAAGGAGTCGGGCAGCTTCAGGTAGCGCTGGTCGGCGCCGGGCGACGGCTGCGCGAGCGACTCCAGCAGGTCGGGGGTGACCTGCGGCTCGGCGGTGCTGACGTCGTAGTCGAGGCCGGCCGCCTCGTCCCTGGTGGAGAAGACCATGAGCGTGCCCACGTCGGCCCGCCAGTCGCCGTCCACCCTGATCTGGTGCGCCGGGTAGGGCAGCGGCAGGAACGACAGCTTCGACACTTCGTCGCTGATCTTGATCCTGGTGATCACGTTCTGCGTCTTGACCGACGGCGACAGTCCCGGCGGGGCCGGCAGCGGGCCGTTCTCGGTCTTGTTCTCCGGCGTCCCCTTGGGCTCCGACATGCCGAACTGCTCGCCGTCGAAGGTGTCGAGCGCGTAGATGCGCAGGTACCGAGGCCTGTCGTCGCTGTTGGTGTACGACAGCACCTCACGGCGGTCGGGTAGCTCCAGCTGGCCCCTGAGGCTGGCGATCGGGTTGGAGATGCTGATGGAGTTGCCCTGGCCCTTGCCCTTGCCGCCCACGCCGAAGGTGAAGAACGACACCGGCTCCATCGCCGGCATCATCGCGCCGAGCAGCACCGCCAGCACGATCGCGGCGAACCCGATGCGCTTGCCCGACAGGCGCAGCCCGCGGGTGTCGGCCGTCTCGTGCGGGTTCGGGTTCGTCGCCGCCCGCGTGCGGCGCACCAGCACCGCCCTGCCCCAGTGAGTGACCCGCTCGCGCCCGTCGGCGATCAGCAGGCTGGTGAACCCGAGCGCGGCCAGGATGAACGCCGGCCAGCTGATCGGGTCGGGCAGGATCGTCGCCGGGACCGTGGCCAGCGCCAGCATCGGCAGCCCGGCCAGCGCCGCCCTGCGCAGCCTGGTGGCGAACAGGTCGACCAGGATCGCGATCAGCCCGACGCCGCCCGCCGTGAGCAGCGCGATGCCGGAGTTGGCCGGCACGGGCGCGGCGAATCGCTGGATGTCGGTCCACCCGCTGACCAGCAGCTTGGCCAGCGCCACCACCGAGCCCTTGGTCGGGATGACCAGCACCCACGCCTTGCTCGCGGTGAACGCCGCCGTCAGGTAGAGCCACAGCGCCGCCACCCCTACGATCGGTGCCGCCCACGCGGGCAGCGCCAGCCGCCCGCTCAGCAGGCTCGCCACCATGACGGCCAGCACCGCGCCCAGCGAGGCCCAGAACCAGGCGCCGCCCCTGAACAGCGGGTAGAGCAGGATCGCGGCGGAGAACGTGGCCACCGCGGAGGCCAGCGAGAGTCTCATGCGGCGCCCCCGTACCTGCCGCGGTTGGCCGCGTGCTGCCACACCGAGGCGATCGAGGTGCCCACCGGCAGCCGCACGATCCGCCAGCCGTACCCGGCCAGCACCGCCTCCACCGCCAGCTGGGAGGCCGACGTGCCGGGGGCCGCGCCCTCCCAGCTGTCCACGTCGAGCAGGACCGCCACGCCCGTGATGCCGCTGTGCCTGAGCCTGGCCAGGTCCCTGGCCTCGTCGGGATCGAGCGCGCCGAGCACGGCCACGATCAGACCGTCGCCGCCGCCCTGGCGCAACGCCGTGATCCCCATCTCCAGGGAACGCGCGGGGCTGTGCCGTACCACGGCCAGGGTGTCGAGCAGCGACCAGCTCAGCCCCATGTCGGTGAGGTGCTCGGCGCCCTGATCGGTGACCAGGCGCAGGCCCAGCCCCTCGTGCGCCAGGTGCACCCCGATCGAGGCCGCCGCGGAGACCGCCACCTCGAACGACGAGCGCGGCCCCTCGCCGCGATGCGCGTGCCTGCGCGTGTCGAGCAGCAGCGCGCCGCGGCTCTGCCACTGCTGCTCCTCGCGCCGCACCATCAGCTCGCCGTGGCGCGCGGTCGAGCGCCAGTGCACGCGCCGCAGGTCGTCGCCCTGCCGGTACTCGCGCGGCGCGACGTCGTCGTCTCCCGCCGCCGCCACCGACCGGGTACGGCTGTCGCCGCCCCCCGTCCACTCACCGGACAGCCGTACGTGCGGCAGCGCCACCACCTGGGGCGTCACCACCAGCGTGTCGCTGATCGTGAACCCGCGGGTCAGCTCCACCAAGCCGAACGGGTCGGCGATGCGCACCGACAGCGGGCCGATGGTGTAGCGGCCGCGCAGGTCGGAGCGGACCCGGTAGTCGATCTCCCTGATGCCGCGCGACTCGACCCGGTCCAGCACGAACCTGGGCCGCACGCCCAGCGCGTATGGAACCGTGTCCTCGATGAGCAGCAGGCCCGTCGGCAGCCGGGTGACGTTCTCCAGGCGAAGCGTCACCGTCGACTCGCCGCCCGCCTCGGCCCTGGAAGGGTCGAGCCGCCTGGCACAGCTCAGCCGGTAGCGGGTCCTGGCCACCACCATCGCGGCCAGCAGCGGCAGCGCGGTCACCAGTACGCCGATCCTGAACAGGTCGTTCTCGCCCAGCAGCAGGGCCATCAGCAGCGCCGCCAGCCCCGAGGCGAGGAACGATCTGCCGCGGGAGGTCAGCGCCCGGAGTCCCGCTCTCACGACGCTCGCGTCTCCGGCACGGGGACGCGCCTGACCAGGTCGGTCACCACCTGCTCGGGCAGGCGCCGCTGCCCCTGCGCCTCCACGCTCGGCAGCAGCCGGTGCGCCAGCACGGGCACGGCCAGCTCCTGCAGGTCGTCGGGGATGACGTAGTCGCGCCCCGTCAGCGCCGCGTGCGCGCGGGCGGCCCGCACCAGCTGCAGCGTGGATCGCGGGGAGGCGCCCAGGCGCAAATCGGGGGAGTGGCGGGTGGCCACGACCAGGTCGATGGCGTACTTCCTGACCGCCTGCGAGACGTACACGCCGCGGACGGCCTCGATCAGCGCGCGCACCTCCGCCGTGGTGGCCACCGGCTGCAACTTGTCCAGCGGCGGCGTGCCGCCGTGCACGTCCAGCATCTCAAGTTCGGCCGCCGGCTCGGGGTAGCCCATCGCCACGCGCGCGGTGAAACGGTCGCGCTGCGCCTCGGGAAGGGGATAGGTGCCCTCCATCTCGATCGGGTTCTGGGTGGCGATCACCATGAACGGGGCGTCGAGCTGATAGGTCTTGCCATCAACGGTGACCTGGTGTTCCTCCATGCACTCCAGCAACGCCGACTGGGTCTTCGGGGAGGCCCGGTTGATCTCGTCGCCCACCACGATGTTGGCGAAGACCGGCCCAGGCTTGAACTCGAACTCCCTGGTCTGCTGGTTGTAGGCGCTCACCCCGGTGATGTCGCTGGGCAACAGGTCAGGGGTGAACTGGACGCGCCTCACAGGACAGTCGATGGACCGCGCCAGCGCCTTGGCCAGCATCGTCTTGCCCACCCCTGGCACGTCCTCGATCAGAAGGTGGCCCTCCGCGAGCAGGACTGTCAGAGTGAGGCGCACGGCGTCGCTCTTGCCCTCGATCACCGACTCGATCGCTTCCCTGATGCGGTGCGCGGTGGAGACCAGCTCATCTAGCTGGGGAGGGACGTCATGGGTTACTGCCACCAGGCCTCCATGAGAAGTGCGACGGCTGTCCCGCGACAGGATGCCAAAGCGGGAGCCATGCCATTCCTTTTCCATTGTGTGTACCGACCCTACGACGCTGCGGGTTCTCGGGCGACTTTTGTGGATATTCCAGGGAAGCGCGCCAGTGTTCCCGTTCTTGTCGCATAGGGGTGCGAATCCCGTGACAGTGGTCCTCCACTTTCCACCACCCCCACCTTCCCGAAGCGCCGGACCCTCGGAATTCACGGGTCTTTAGAACCCTCGACACGCCCATGAGGGTTGGCCGCGCCGCCGCGGCGCTCCACCCTGCACCATCGCTCTGACCTGCGGCAATGCGAGGGAAACGGCAGATGAAGAGGGTTGGAATCAGTTGACGGTGGGGAGAAGTGGAGTATGGTGGTGCGCAGTGGAGAGCCCGGTGCACACCAAGCACTGAGCTGTTCACGAGGCACGGGAGGTGGGGCCGTTGTTCCTCGGCACCCATCAACCGCGTCTGGACGACAAGGGACGGCTGTTCCTGCCGGCTAAGTACCGTGAGGAGCTGGCGGAGGGTCTTGTGATCACCAAAGGCCAGGAGCGATGCCTCTACGTCTTTCCCGTGGAGGAGTTCCAGCGCATTACCGAGGCTCTCAGCACCGCCCCGGTCACCGCCAAGGCGGTGCGTGACTACAGCCGTGTGTTCTTCGCCAGCGCGTCCGACGAGACTCCCGACAAACAGGGGCGCATCACGATCCCGCAGAGCCTGCGTGCCTACGCCGGCCTGGAGCGTGACTGCGTGGTCATCGGGGCCAACACCCGCCTGGAGATCTGGGACGCGCAGGCCTGGGATACCTATCTCAACGCACAGGAGCAGGCTTTCGCCGATCTGTCGGAGGAGGTGCTGCCAGGGATTCTGTAGAGAGCCGCGGTCGACAAGGCCTTTCGGTGTGGTCGTTCGGCGAGGTCTCCACCCGCAACCACTGCATGCCAGCTGATGCACCTTCCCCGGTGTCAGATGGCAGGCTTCCACGAAGAGGGTGCGGATGGGGACCTGGCCGGACGGCACCGGGTGGGGACCCAGAAACAAGGCCGGCGATCGGCCGGACGCGTCATCCGCGAGTATGAGACGCGCGAGAGGGGGGTTGGAGATGCACGACAACGCTGGCATGGGCGGTCACGTTCCGGTAATGCTCGACCGCGTTCTGGAGCTGCTCGCTCCAGCACTGTCAGGACCGGATCCGGTCGTCGTCGACGCCAACCTCGGTCTCGGAGGCCATACGGAGGCCCTGCTCGCGGCCCACCCGTCACTGCACGTGATCGGCATCGACCGCGACCCTTTCGCGATCGACTTCTCGGCGCGCAGGCTCGCGCCGTACGTCGAGCGGATCACCCTTGTCCACGCCACCTCCGACCAGCTCTCTTCCGTGCTCGCGGAAGCGGGTCGCGATACGGTCGACGGGGTGCTGTTCGACCTGGGGGTCTCCTCGCCCCAGCTGGACGAGACCGAGCGCGGTTTCGCCTATTCCCAGGACGCTCCACTCGACATGCGCATGGACACCGAGCAGGAGCTCACAGCGGAGAAGGTGGTCAATACCTACTCGGCTGCGGAGCTAACTCGCATCCTCCGCGATTACGGAGAGGAACGGTTCGCACCGCGTGTCGCGGCCCTAATCATCAAGGAAAGGGCCAAGGACGCCATAACGTCGACTAAGCGGCTTGCGGACATCGTTCGCCAGGCGATTCCAGCTGCGACCCGGCGTACTGGCGGAAACCCCGCCAAGAGGACTTTTCAGGCGCTTCGCATCGAAGTAAACGCGGAGCTCGCCGCCTTCGAGGTGGCGCTGCCCGCGGCGCTCGACGCACTGGCGCTGGGCGGGCGAGTCGTCGTGCTCGCCTACCACTCCCTGGAGGACCGGCTCGCCAAGCAGGCCCTCACGGCGCGAACCAGGGACACCAGCCCGCCCGGGCTGCCGGTCCCGCTCGAGGCACACCAGCCGCGGTTCCGCCTGCTGACGAGGGGAGCAGAGCTCCCCAGCGAAGAGGAGGTGGCCCGCAACCCGCGGGCGACCTCGGCCCGGCTAAGGGCGGCAGAGAGGATACGTGTTGACCACCAGGACTGAGCAGGAGACCAGGCGGGGCGCGCCAGTGGCGCCCAAGACCGGGCAGCGCAGGCCGGGCGTGCCGCACCAGTCCAAGCCCATCCCGCGCCCGCGCCCCGCGGACGACGCGGCGCGCACGGCGCCCGAGACCTCGGCCGCGGGCCTGCGCCAGGCTCCGGGCACTCAGGGCGCCCGCCCGGCCGACGCGGGCCGTACCGGCACGCGTCCCGCGGGTGGCCGCGTCCGCGCGGTTCGTTCCGGTGTACGGCCGGCGGGGGCCGCCAGGGTGCGGCGCGAGCCCTCGGGGCGGCGCCAGCGCGCGCCGTTCGTGCTGCTGATCGTGGGCCTGCTCTGTGGCGGCCTGGTGAGCCTGCTGCTGCTCAACACCGTGCTGGCGCAGGACTCGATCAAGGCGGGCCAGCTGCGCGACCAGATCGCCACGGCCCGCCAGCAGAACGAGGCGGCCCAGCACCAGATCGAGCAGGACACCCAGCCAGAAGAGCTGGCCCGCCAGGCTCAGCAGCAGCTGGGCATGCACCGCGACTGGAACAACGTCAACCAGCTGCGCGGCGCCAGCCAGGACGCGACCAAGGTGAGCCAGGGCCGGTGAGGGATTCGGGCGGCAGGGGACAAGGTCCCGGCCGCGGCTCGGGCGGCGCCGGCTCTCAGGGAGGGCACGGCGCCGCTCGCCGTACCCCCGGCAACGGCGGGGGCCCGGGGCGGGCGGGACGTCCGGCGCGCTCGGAGGGGGCGGGCCGGCCGGACGACCCGTCCCGGGAGCCGCGCAAGGACCAGGACCCCTTCGACCTGCCGTTCGGCCGCGACGACGAGGGACCGCGCAACCGCCCGCCCCAGGACCCCGCCGGCGAGCCCCGCCGGCGCCCGCCCCAGGACCCCGCCGAGGAGCCCCGGCGCCGCCCGCCCCAGGACCCGGCGGGCGGCCCGCGCAGGTCCCCGCGCCGTGACCCGGCCGGCGACGCCCGCTCCCGGCGCGACCCTGCCGACGATCCCCGGCCGCGGCGCGACCCCGCCGACGGCCGATCGCGCCGCGATCCCGCCGGCCCGCCGCCCGCCCGCCCCCGTAGAGACGACGTTCCCGGCCCCCGCCGTGATCCCGACGACCCCCGCAGATCCACCGTCCCCGAGGCCCGCCGCCGCGCCGCTCCCGAAGGCGGCCCCACGTCGCGGCGCGACGCCGATGGCAGGGACGCGGCCGGCCGTACCCCCAGGGACGAGGGGGAGGGGGTCAGGCGCGCGCGCCAGGACACCGACCCGCGCGGCGCCCGCCCGCGCGCGGCGGACCAGCGCGGGGCCCCGTCGCGTCAGGCAGCGCCGCGGCAGGGCCCCGCGCGCGGCGCCGACACCCTGCCGCCGCGGCCCTTCCGCAGGCCGCCGGGGCCGCCGCGCCCGCCCAGGCCGCCGCTCATCCTGCGGCTCGGCAACCCGCGCAGGCGCATCAACATCGGCCTGATCGGGATGACGTTCGTCCTGTCGATCTTCGCGGGCCGGCTCATCCAGATGCAGGGCCTGGACTCCAAGGTCTACGAGGCGGCGGCCGCCCACTATCGCGTCCGTACGGAGAACATCCCCGCCAAGCGCGGCAAGATCACCGACGTGAACGGCCACTCGCTGGCCGCGACCGCCGAGGCGCGGGAGATCGCCATCGACCCGTCCAAGGTCCCCGCCGCCGCCCGCGACAAGATCGCGCAGGCGCTGGCGAGCCAGCTGGGCAAGCCGGTCCAGGACATGGCCGCCAAACTGGCCAGGGTCGACACCCAGTACCAGCTGCTGGCCAGGGACGTCGACCCGCTGGTCGCCAGCAGGCTGCTCAAGGCGGGCATCCCCGCGCTGACGGCCAAGAAGACCTACAAGCGGCTCTACCCGGCCGGCGACCTGGCCGGCAGCCTGGTCGGGTTCGTCGGCGACGACGGCACCGGGCTCGGCGGCATGGAGCAGGCCAGGAACACGCTGCTGGCCGGGCGCGACGGCACCCAGCGCGTCGAGATCGGCCGCGACGGACTGGCCATCCCGATGACCAGCCGCGACAGGAAGACCCCTGTGGAGGGCCGCGACGTGCGGCTGACCATCGACCGCGACATCCAGTGGGCCGCCCAGCAGGCCATCGGCGACCAGGTGCGCAAGTCGGGCGCGACCAGCGGCACGGTCGTCGTCATGGACGTGCCCACGGGCCAGATCCTGGCCATGGCCAACGCGCCCGAGCTGGACCTGAACAACTGGCGCAAGGCGCCGCCCGCCGACTACGTCAACCGGGCCGCGGCCGACGTGTTCGAGCCCGGCAGCACCAACAAGGTGATCACCGCCGCCGCGGCCATGGAAGCCAAGCTGGTCAACCCCGACACGGTGTTCAAGGTCAAGGACAACATCAGGTGCGCCGACCGGGTGCTGCACGACGCGCACCCGCACCCGCCGGAGAACATGACCTACCGCGAGGCGGTCGCCAAGTCGAGCAACGTGGCCACGATCATGGCGGCCCGCAAGGTGGGCTCGGCGCGGCTGTACCAGATGCTCAAGGACTTCGGCTTCGGCTCCGTGCCGGGCGGCGGCGTGCCGGGCGAGGAGGCGGGCCTGCTGCCCGACTACAAGACCTGGTCGGGCAGCCAGAGCTGCACGGTCGCCTACGGCCAGGGCGTGTCGGTGACCGCGCTGCAGATGGCCAGCGTCTACCAGACCATCGCCAACGGCGGCGTCAGGATCCAGCCGCAGATCGTGGCCGGCACCACCGACGCGTCGGGCAGGTACGTGGCCTCGCCCCCGGGCAAGCAGACCAAGGTCGTCAGCGCCGAGACCGCCAGCGAGATCACCACCATGCTCGAGGCCGCCGTGAGCGCCGAGGGCACGGGCAACCTGGCCGCGATTCCCGGCTACCGGGTGGCGGGCAAGACGGGCACCGCCAACCGCTACGACCAGAAGCTGGGCCGCTACGATGGGTATACTGCGTCATTCGTCGGATTCGCCCCCGCGGACGCGCCGCGCGTAGTGGTCCTGTCGGTCGTGCAGAACCCGACCGAGGGGCACTTCGGCGGTCTGGTGGCCGCGCCGGTCTTCAAGGACGTGATGACATTCGCGATCAAGAGCAGGAAGATTCCTCCCACGGGCTCGACCGCGCCGCCGGTGCGGTTGGGCACCGGACAGTGACCAGGGAAGGTACGCTCTCGCCGTGCGTCCCCCGTCGTCGAAACCCACTGTCGCCGAGTCCGCGACAACACCAATAGTCGCCAAGCCCGCGACAATGCGTCCCACGACCAATCCGCCCCGCCCGCTGACCGGGCTGGCGAGCATGCTCGACGCCGATTCCGGCACCGCGCGCTCGCCGCACGCCGCGCTGACCGGCGTCACCATCGACTCGCGCGCCGTCCAGCGCGGCGACCTGTATGTCGCGCTGCGCGGCGAGACCACTCACGGCGCGAGCTTCGCCGCCCAGGCGATGGCCGGCGGAGCGGTGGCCGTGCTGACCGACCCCGAGGGGCGCGCCGAGGCCGCCGCGACCGGCCTGCCGGTGCTGGTTGTCCCCGAGCCGCGCCAGTTGCTCGGGCAGATCGCCGCCTGGGTGTACGGCAGGCCGGCCCAGGAGCTGGCGATCCTCGGCGTCACCGGCACCAGCGGCAAGTCCACCACCACGTTCCTGCTCGAGGCGGGGCTGCGCGCGGCGGGGCACACCACAGGACTGGTCGGCGGCGTGGAGATCCACGCGGGCGGGCTGCGGTTCGAGCCGCGCCTGACCACGCCCGAGGCCACCGAACTGCACGGCCTGTTCGCGCTGATGCGCGAGCAGGGCGTCACGGCGGCCGCCATGGAGGTCTCCAGCCACGCGCTGGCGCTGGGCAGGGTCGAGGGGCTCTTCTACGACGTGGCCCTGTTCACCAACCTGTCGCAGGACCACCTGGACTTCCACAAGGACTTCGACGACTACTTCGCGACCAAGGTCCGCCTGTTCCAGCCGGATCTGAGCCGCGCAGGCGTCACCAACATCGACGACCGCTACGGGCGCGAGCTGCTGACGCTGGCCAAGGTGCCGATGACCACGTTCTCGGCGCTGGGCGACCCCGGGGCCGAATGGCGGGCCACCGACGTCCGGCTGGGCGCCGACGGCAGCACCTTCCGCGTGGTCGGGCCCGGCGGCGTCGAGGCCGACGCGCAGATCTCGCTGCCGGGGCCGTTCAACGTCGCCAACGCGCTCGGCGCCGTCGTCACGCTCGTCGAGGCCGGCGTGCCGCTGCAGACGGCGGTGCACGGCGTGGGCACGCTCACTGGCGTGCCGGGACGTATGCAGCGCGTCACGGGGCCCGGGCACGACTTCCAGGCCGTGGTGGACTATTCACACAAGCCGGGCGCGGTCGAGTCGGTGCTCCGCGCGCTGCGCCAGGTGACCGCCGGCGAGCTGACGATCGTGCTCGGCTGCGGTGGTGACCGTGACGCGGGAAAGCGCCCGCTCATGGGCGAAGCGGCGGCACGGCTGGCAGATGTGGCAATATTCACCAGCGACAACCCGCGCTCTGAAGACCCCCTGGGCATTCTGGCCGCGATGATGGAGGGAGCGCTCAGCGTTCCGCAGCATGACCGCGCTCATGTGATCATTGAGCCTGACCGGACGGCCGCCATCGATCTGGCGATCGGCAGGGCCGGTCCGGGAGACGTGGTCGTCGTGGCAGGCAAGGGCCACGAGCAGGGCCAGTACGTTGCAGGTGAGGTGATCCCCTTCGACGACCGCGAGGTGGTCGCCGAAGCGATCGATAGGAAGGTCAAATGATCCCGTTGCCACTGGCCAGGATCGCCGAGATAACCTCGGGCGCCCTGTCGGGGATGGCCGATCCCCGCGCCGTGGTGCGCGGGCCCGTCGTGATCGACTCGCGCGAGGTGGAGCCGGGCTCCCTCTTCGTCGCCTTCAAGGGCGAGCGGGTCGACGGCCACGACTACGCCGCCGACGCGGTCCGGGCCGGCGCCGTCGCGGTGCTGGCCACCCGGCCGCTCGAGGCGCCCACCGTGATCGTTCCGGACGCGGCCGCCGCGCTGGCCGCGCTGGCCTCCGCCACGGCGGCCTCGCTGCCCCAGGCCACCGTGATCGGCATCACCGGCTCGGCGGGCAAGACCACGACCAAGGACCTGCTGGCCAGGATCACCGGCCGGATCGGCCCGACCATCGCCCCGGTGAACTCCTTCAACAACGAGATCGGCCACCCGCTGACCGTGCTCAAGGCCGACCACGACACCCGCTTCATGGTGCTCGAGTTGAGCGCCCGCGAGGTCGGCCACATCGGCTACCTGGCGCGCATCGCACCACCCTCCATCGGCGTCGTGCTCAACGTCGGCACCGCCCACCTGGGCGTGTTCGGCGGCAAGGAGGGCATCGCCAAGGCCAAGGGCGAGCTGGTCGAGGCGCTGCCCGCCGGCGGCGTCGCCGTGCTCAACGCCGACGACCCGCTGGTGCGCGAGATGGCCTCCCGCACGAGCGCCCGCGTCACCTACTTCGGCCACTCCGACGACGCGGCGATCCGCGCCGAGGGCGTCGTGCTCGACGAGCGCGGCCGCGCCGGCTTCACGCTGCGCACTCCCTCGGGCGCCGCGCACGTCAAGCTCAAGCTGTACGGCGAGCACGCGGTGGAGAACGCGCTGGCCGCCGCCGCGGCCGGATACGAGCTCGGCCTGCCCGTGGCCACCATCGCCGAGGAGCTGTCGGAGGCGACGCCCCGCAGCCGCTGGCGGATGGAGGTCACCGAGCGGCCCGACGGCGTGATCGTGGTCAACGACGCCTACAACGCCAACCCCGACTCGATGCGGGCCGCCTTCGCGGCGCTCGGCAGGCTCGGCACGGGCCGGCGCTGCTTCGCCGTCATCGCCGCGCTGCGCGAGCTGGGCGAGGACAGCGCCGCGCTCAACGAGGAGCTGGGCCGCCTGGCGGGCAGCGCCGGGCTGACCGGGCTGGTCGTCGCGGGCCCCGAGGCGGGTCCCGTGCTCGAAGGCGCCTTCGCCGCCGTGCAACGCACCGCCTCGGGGCCGGACGGGCCCGGTGGCGGCCTGCCGTACGACGACAGCGGGGTGACGCGGATCGTGCACGTGCCCGACGCCGAGGCGGCGGCGGCCGAGCTGGGCGGCTGGCTGCGCCCGGGCGACGCCGTGCTGGTGAAGGGGCCCCGTGCGATGGGGCTGGAGCGGACGGCCGAGCTGCTGCTCGGGGAGGCCAAGCAGTGACCAACATCATCATCGCCGCTGCGGTGGGGTTGATCCTCTCGATGTTGGGCACTCCGCTGGCCATCCGGCTCTTCTCCCGGCGCGGTTACGGCCAGGAGATCCGCGAGGAGGGTCCGTCGGGCCACTACGACAAGCGGGGCACGCCCACCATGGGCGGCACCGTGATCGTGCTCGCCTCGCTGCTGGCCTACGGCGGCTCCCACCTGGCGATGCTGGAACAGCCGACGGTCTCCGGGTTGCTGGTGTTGTTCCTGATGACAGGGCTGGGCGCGGTCGGCTTCCTCGACGACTTCATCAAGATCTACAAGCAGCGCAGCCTGGGCCTGCGCAGCGGTGCCAAGGCGCTCGGCCAGCTGGTCGTCGGCGCCATCTTCGCGGTGCTGGTGACCGGCCAGGCCAACGTCTACGGCATCACCCCCGCCGAGACCCGGCTGTCGTTCCTGCGCGACTTCGGCCCGTCGATCGGGATCGTGGGCTTCACGATCTGGGTGCTCATCATGATCGTCGGGTTCTCCAACGCGGTGAACCTCACCGACGGGCTCGACGGCCTGGCCAGCGGCGCGACCGGCGTGGTGCTCGGCGCCTACGTGCTGATCGGCAACTGGCAGCTGCGCAACAACTGCATCGACCAGCTCGGCCCCAACTGCTACTGGGTGCGCGACCCGCTCGACCTGGCCGTGGTGGCCGCCGCGGTGCTCGGGGCGCTGATCGGGTTCCTGTGGTGGAACGCCCCGCCGGCCAAGATCTTCATGGGCGACACCGGGTCGCTGGCGCTGGGCGGCGTGCTGGCCGGGCTGGCCATCGCCACCAGGACCCAGCTGCTGCTGATCATCCTGGCCGGGCTCTGCGTGATCATCACGATGTCGGTGATCATCCAGGTCGGGTTCTACAAGATGACAGGTAAACGGGTGTTCCGCATGGCGCCCCTGCAACATCACTTCGAGCTCAAGGGCTGGGCGGAGACCACGATCGTGGTCCGCTTCTGGCTGATCGCCGGGCTGTGCGCCGCGGTCGGCCTGGGCCTGTTCTACGTCGAGTGGATGCCCAGGTGACCTGCACCTGTGTGGCGGGACTCGGGGTCTCCGGTCCGGCCGCCGCCAGGGCGCTGGCCGGACGCGGCGAGCGCGTCGTGGTCGTGGAGGCCGTCGAGGACGAGCGGAAACGGCTCGTCGCCGCCGAGCTGGAGCGCTTGGGCGTCGAGGTCCGCTTCGGCGCCATGGAGCTGCCCCCGGAAGCGACCCGGCTGGTCACCACCGGCTGGGCCCCGCACCACCCGCTCATCGCCGCCGCGGTGTCCGCGGGCGTCGAGGTCGTGGGGGAGGTGGAGCTGGCCTGGCGGCTGCGCCCCTCCGGCGCCGCCGCGTGGCTGGCGCTGACCGGCACCAACGGCAAGACCACGTGCGTGCGGATGCTCACCTCGATCCTGCTGGCCGCCGGCCACAAGGCCCTGGCGGTGGGGAACGTGGGCGTGCCCGTGGTCGAGGCGGTCGCCGAGCCCTACGACGTGCTGGCCGTCGAGCTGTCGTCCTTCCAGCTCCACTGGTCCTCGTCGCTGGCCCCGGCCGCCGCCGCCGTGCTGAACGTGGCCCCCGACCACCTCGACTGGCACGGCTCGCTGGAGTCCTACGCCGAGGCCAAGGGGCGGATCTACGAGCGGGCCGGGGTCGTGGTCTACAACGCCGACGACCCCACCTCGGCCGCGCTGGCCGCGCCGTACGCCAGGAGCGTCGGGTTCACGCTGCGGGTGCCCAAGCCAGGGCAGATCGGCATCGTGGAGGACCTGCTGGTCGACCGGGCGTTCGTGGACGACCCCGTCGAGGCGGCCGAGGAGCTGGCGACCTTCGACGACGTGCATCCCTTCGCCCCGCACAACGTGGCCAACGCGCTCGCCGCCGCGGCCCTGGCCAGGGCGTACGGCGTGCCCGCCGGCGCCGTCGCGCAGGGGCTGCGGGACTTCGTGCCCGACCCGCACCGGCTGAGCCACGTGGCGCGCGTGGACGAGGTGGACTACGTCGACGACTCCAAGGCCACCAACCCGCACGCGGCGGCCGCCGGACTGTCGGCCTACCGCTCGATCGTGTGGGTGGCGGGCGGCCAGCTCAAGGGCGCGGACGTGGACGAGCTCGTGCGCGACGCTGCGCCCAGGCTCAGGGCGGCGGTGCTGATCGGGGTCGACCGGGGCAGGATCGCCGAAGCCCTCGCGCGACACGCGCCGAATGTCCCCGTGGTCGACATCGCCGACCAAGACACTGGGGTCATGGACCGTGTCGTCACCGAAGCCGCCAGGCTCGCCTCCCCGGGAGACACCGTGCTTCTGTCCCCGGCGGGCGCCTCGCTGGACATGTTCGCCAACTACCCGGCGCGGGGGGAGGCCTTCGCGCACGCCGTACGGAACCTGAAGCGGTGAGCACCGCCACCGAGGAGCGCACCCCCAAACGCCGCGCGACCGAGACGGGCTGGTTCAGCGAGCAGCTGGGGACACTCAAGGAGCTGCTGGGCAAGCCGCTGACCACCTACTACCTGATCATCGGCTGCAGCGCGCTGCTGCTGGCGCTCGGGCTGATGATGGTGCTGTCGGCCTCCAGCATCGAGGCGCTGCTCAAGACCGGCAGCCCGTTCTCCTGGTTCGTCAAGCAGTCGCTGTCGGCCGCCGTGGGCGTGCCGATCATGTGGGTGTGCTCGCGGCTGCCGCACAAGTTCTTCCGCTGGGCCGGCTACCCGCTGATGGCGCTGTCGATCATCGCGCTGGTCATGGTGCTGTTCATCGGCTCCTCAGAGCTGGGCGCGCAGCGCTGGATCTACGTGGGCCCCTTCACCATCCAGCCGTCCGAGCCCGCCAAGCTGGGCCTGGCGCTGTGGGGGGCCGACCTGCTCGCGCGCAGGGCCAGGCAGGGCCGCATCGAGTGGCGCCAGATGCTGCTCCCGCTCATGCCCGGCACCGCGATCCTGGCCGTCATGGTCATGCTCGGCCGCGACCTGGGCACCACGCTGGTCCTGTTCATGATCTTCCTGTCGCTGCTGTGGGTGGTGGGGGCACCGATCAAGCTGTTCGGCGGGATCCTCGCGCTGGCCATGCTGGCCGCGATCATCATGATCAAGATCGAGCCCTACCGGATGGCCCGCATCGGCGCCTTCCTCGACCCGTGGGCGGACGCCCAGGGCGCGGGATACCAGGCGGTGCAGGGGCAGATCGCGATGGGCTCCGGCGGCTGGTTCGGCCTGGGGCTCGGCAGCAGCCGCGCCAAGTGGAGCTGGCTGCCGCACGGCGAGAACGACTTCATCTTCGCCATCCTCGGCGAGGAGCTCGGCCTGATGGGCACGCTGGTGGTCGTCGCGCTGTTCGGGCTGCTCGGCTACGCGGGTCTGCGCGTCGCCGCCCGCGTCAAGGATCCCTTCATACGGCTGGCCGCCGCGGCCATCACCGCCTGGATCGTCGGGCAGGCCGTGGTCAACATGGGCGCCGTGCTCGGCGTCCTGCCCATCACCGGCATTCCGTTGCCCCTGGTCTCCTACGGCGGTTCCGCCCTGTTGCCCACACTGGCGGCGCTTGGCATGTTGTTGTCGTTCGCCAAACGCGAGCCCGGGGCACGCGAGGCTCTGGCCGCTCGTGGCCCCGGACCGGCCGCCCGGGCCCTAAGCTGGCTTGGCCTGGGGGGAACGACCAGAGGCCGAGTGAGACGTTAGGGAGTGACCGACATGAGGGTGGTCCTCGCCGGTGGCGGGACGGCCGGGCACATCGAACCGGCACTGGCCCTTGCGGACGCGCTGCGCCAGCTGGATCCGAGCATCGGCATCACCTGCATGGGCACGGAGCGTGGCCTGGAGACCCGCCTGGTGCCCGCCAGGGGCTACGAGCTGGAGCTGGTCCCCGCCGTGCCGCTGCCCAGGGCGCTGAGCACCAGGCTGCTCACCGTGCCAGGACGGCTGGCCGTGGCGATCAACGCGGCCGTCGGCATCCTCGACAAGGTCAAGGCCGACGTCGTGGTCGGCTTCGGCGGCTACGTGGCCACCCCCGCGTACCTGGCGGCCAAGCGGCGCGGGCTGCCGATCGTGGTGCACGAGGCCAACCCGCGGCCCGGGCTGGCCAACCGGCTCGGCGCCCGGCTCACCGACCACGTCTACAGCGGGCATCCCGACTCGGCGCTGGCCAAGGCCGACTACATCGGCACGCCGCTGCGCCGCGAGATCGTCTCGTTGGAGCGTTTCTCCATGGGCGACAAGGCCCGCTCCTGGTTCGGCCTGCAGACCGAGCGGCCCACGCTGCTCGTGTTCGGCGGCTCCCAGGGTGCCCGCTCGCTCAACGAGGCCGCGCTGTCCGCCGCCCCGGCGCTGCGGGCCGCGGGCGTGCAGGTGCTGCACGTGCTCGGCCCGAAGAACACCGTCGAGGCGGAGCCGCCACCAGGCGACCCGCAGTACGTGCTGCTGCCCTACGTCGACCGGATGGACCTCGCCTACGCCGCCGCCGACCTGGCCCTGTGCCGCAGCGGAGCGCTCACCTGCGCCGAGCTGACCGCCGTGGGCCTGCCCGCCGCCTACGTGCCGCTGCCGCACGGCAACGGCGAACAGCGGATCAACGCAGAACGCATCGCAGCGGGAAGCGGCGGCCTCGTGGTCGACGACTCCCAGCTGTCAGCCGATTGGATCATTCAGAACGTGCTGCCCATCCTGCGCGACCCCGAGCGGGTCGCCGCCATGTCGGAGGCCGCCGCCAAACTGGGTCGCAAGGACGCCGACCTCGTACTGGCCAGGAAAGTGTTGGAGATCGCCCGATGAGTCTCGTCAAGCTCGTGGACCCCGTGGCCGCCGAGGAGCTGGGCAGGGTCCACTTCATCGGCATAGGCGGCGCCGGAATGTCGGGCATCGCCCGCATTTTGCTCAAGCGCGGCGTCCGCGTGACCGGCAGCGACGCCCGCAGTTCCGACCTGGTCTCCGAGCTGCGCGAGCTGGGCGCCACGATCCACATCGGCCACGCCGCCTCCAACATCCGCGACGTCGACACCGTGGTGGTCTCCACCGCGATCCGCGACTCCAACCCCGAGCTGGGTGAGGCGCTCAGGCAGGGGCTGCGGGTCATCCCGCGGGCCGCCGCCCTGGCCTCCGTCATGGCCGGCCGTACGGCTGTCGCGGTGGCGGGCACCCACGGCAAGACCACCACGACCTCGATGCTGACCGTGGCGCTGCAGAAGTGCGGTGCCGACCCCTCCTACTGCGTGGGCGGGCAGCTGGTCACCACGGGCCTGGGCGCCGACGAGGGCACCGGCGAGGTGTTCGTGGCCGAGGCCGATGAGAGCGACGGCTCGTTCCTCATGCTGGCGCCCGACATCGCGGTCGTCACCAACGTCGAGGCCGACCACCTGGACAACTACGGCGACCCGCGGGCCGTGCACGACAGCTTCGCCCGCTTCGTCGACCGGATCGGGTCCGTGCTGATCGCCTGCGCCGACGACCCGGGGGCCGCCGACGTCGCCTCCGCGGCGCGCGCCCGCGGGCTGCGGGTGGTCACCTACGGCGTTTCCGAGGGTGACTACCGGATCGCGGACGTGCGGCCCGACGGGTTCGGCACCACCTTCACCATCGACGGGCTGGGCGAGGTACGGCTGGCCGTACCCGGGGCGCACAACGCGCTCAACGCCACGTCCGCCATCGCCGCGGCGGTGGAGCTTGGGCTGCCCTTCGAGGACGTGCGCGACGGCCTGGCCACCTTCACCGGGGCCAAGCGGCGCTTCGAGGCCAAGGGCGAGGCGGGCGGCGTGGCCGTCTTCGACAGCTACGCCCACCATCCGACCGAGCTGGCGGCCGACCTGCGGGCGGCGCGGGACGTGGTGGCCTCCTACTCGGGCGACGGCCGGGTCATCGCGATCTTCCAGCCGCACCTGTACTCGCGCACCCGCTTCTTCGCCGACGAGTTCGGCGCCGCGCTCGCGCTCGCCGACGAGGCGATCGTCCTGGACGTCTACGGCGCCAGGGAGGACCCCGAGCCCGGCGTGTCCGGCGCCATGGTGGCCAGCCGCGTCCCCCGCGAGGCCACCCAGGTCGCCTACGCCCCCGACCGCAACGCCGTCCCCGCCCTGGTGGCCTCCCGCGCCCGCCCCGGCGACATAGTCCTGACCATGGGCGCCGGCGACGTCACAGAACTGGGCCCCATGATCGTCGCCGAACTCTCCCACTGACAAAAGTCACCCGGCAGAACAAGCAGGCGTGCCACCAAAGCCCGCCAGACGGATCCCGTGCGCCGTGACGGCGGGCGACCGTCCCCGACTCGCCGGACCCGCCGCTCGCGGGCCCTCAGCCGAAGTGCGGCGGGCGGCCGGTGGGACCGCCCGCCGTACAGAATCTGAAAAGCGCGTGTATGTGCGACCTTTCAAGAGGAGAGAAGACTAGGGTCGCGGGGTGAGTAGGGGGCGGAGGGCCTTTATCGGGCTGCTGGCGGCCGGGGTTGTGGGCACGGCGGCCTGGTTGGTGTTCTTCTCGCCGGTACTAGGCGTCAGAAACGTGGAGATCGTGGGAAATCTCACAGTCCCCACAGAACGCATCCAGCAACAGGCGGCCATCGAGCCACTGCACCCGCTGGCCACCGTGGACCTGGCGGGCGTGCAGAGTCGGGTCCTGGCGATCAGGCAGCTGGCCACGGCCAAGGTCGACCGGATCTGGCCGGGCACGCTGCGGATCGAGGTGGCCGAGCGGGAGCCCGTGGCGGTCGTCCCCGTGTCGGGAAAGGTCGCACTGATCGACAAGGACGGCGTGGTCATCGAGATCAGAGACGTCGGGCCGCCCAGGCTGCCCGTGCTCAAGGTCGACAGGCCGGGCGCCGACGACGCCGCGACCCGCGCCGCGCTGCAGGTGATCGCGTCGCTGCCCGACGTGCTGCAGGGCAAGGTCCGCCAGGTGCGGGCGACCACCGCCGAGGGCGTCTCGCTCGACCTGAACGACGGGCGGACGGTCGTCTGGGGCGGATCGGACAGAGCGGCCGACAAAGCGCGCATCCTGACCACGCTCCTGCGGCGCAAGGCCGACGTCTACGACGTGAGCTCGCCCGACGTGGTCACCCTCAAGTGAGGTTCGCGCGTCTACCGAAGGTGGGCTCCCAGTCGCGAATGACCTTCACGTCACCGTGTCCTTGCGAAGCCTGTGCGGGCGCAGGCGCCGTACCTGGCCGACCCCGGGGTTCCGGCGTGAGAACCTGTATTCCGGGCAGTGGGGGTCCGACCTGGCGTGACAGCGGAGCGAAACGGACGGCCCGCGACACGCCGGACGTGCTTGCGGCGCGGTTAGTTGACCCGCGCGGAGCGTAACTCCTACTGTCCGTATCAATCTCAGGTTGACATAAATCTGAATCTCAACTTGAGGTTGAGAGTTAAACCGAAGTGTGAAAGCGCGGAGATCATCCGCACCGAAATGGCAAGTCTAACGAGCGGAAAGGCCCCTCGTCGTGGCAGCACCGCAGAACTACCTCGCGGTCATCAAGGTCGTCGGCATTGGCGGCGGCGGAGTAAACGCCGTCAACCGGATGATCGAGGAGGGACTCAAGGGCGTCGAATTCATCGCCATCAACACCGACGCCCAGGCGCTGCTGATGAGTGACGCCGACGTCAAACTGGACGTGGGCCGCGAGCTCACGCGCGGTCTTGGAGCGGGCGCCAACCCCGACGTGGGGCGCAAGGCGGCCGAGGATCATCGCGAGGAGATCGAGGAGGTCCTCAAGGGGGCCGACATGGTCTTCGTCACGGCCGGCGAGGGTGGTGGCACGGGCACCGGCGGCGCGCCGGTCGTGGCCAACATCGCCCGCTCGCTGGGCGCGCTCACGATAGGAGTGGTGACCAGGCCGTTCAGCTTCGAAGGCCGCCGCAGGGCATCCCAGGCCGAGGCCGGGATCGAGACCCTGCGCGACGAGGTCGACACCCTGATCGTGATCCCGAACGACCGGCTGCTGTCCATCTCCGACCGGCAGGTCAGCGTGCTGGACGCGTTCAAGGCGGCCGACCAGGTGCTGCTGTCCGGTGTCCAGGGCATCACCGATCTGATCACCACGCCCGGTCTGATCAACCTGGACTTCGCCGACGTCAAGTCGGTCATGTCCGGCGCGGGTTCCGCGCTGATGGGCATCGGCCACGCGCGCGGCGACGACCGTTCCGTGGCCGCGGCCGAGATGGCGGTCTCCAGCCCGCTACTCGAGGCCTCGATCGACGGCGCGCACGGCGTGCTGCTGTCCATCGCGGGCGGGTCCGACCTGGGCCTGTTCGAGATCAACGAGGCGGCGCAGCTGGTGTCGATGGCCGCGGCGGTCGACGCCAACATCATCTTCGGCACGGTCATCGACGACGCGCTCGGCGACGAGGTCCGCGTCACGGTGATCGCCGCTGGCTTCGACGACGTGCCGCCGCCGGTGGAGAAGGTCGTGCCGCGGCCGCAGAGCCGTCCCGCCGCGACGCAGCCCGCCGCGCCGGTCTCGGCGCCCGCGCGCCCCTCCGGGGTCACCGCGCCGAGCGTCAAGGCCGAGCCGCCGCGTGCCGAGCTGCGTGCCGAGCCCTTCCGTCCGGAGGCCGCCCGTACGGACTTCCGCTCCGAGCCCCGGCCAGAGGAGCCGGCGCCCGAGCCGGTCCGCCCCGAGCCGGTACGTCCGGAACCGCTGCGTGCGGAGCCCGCCCGTCTCGAGCCGCAGGCCGAGTTCCGTCCCGAGCCCGTGCGTCACGAGCCCGCGCCGGAACCGCGTGTCGAGGCGGTACGGCCGGTCGAGTCAGCCGAGGCCCTCGAGGACGTGGGCCCCGGTCCCGTCTCGATCCCGCGGCCCACGCCCGAGCCCACCAACCCGCCCACGCCCATCACCTCGCGCATGGGGGAGCCCGCCAAGCGCCGTCCGGTGGTGTTCGAGGAGCAGGAGGAGGAGCTCGACGTTCCGGACTTCCTGAAGTAGCAACACCCCGCCCCGCAGCCCAGCCGTGTCCCTCCCGGCTGGGCATCGGTGTGTCTGGGGGTCTTCGTGCTGCTGTACGGCAGGCGGTGGGGACCGCCAGGCGCCGTACTTCGGCCGGGCTCCGTCCAGGGAGACGCTCCTCCGGTGATGCGTGGCTGGGCGCCGTTACGACGCCCTCTGGGGGTGCATGGGTGGTGTCGTTGGCGGTGGTGGGAAATGTGGGATTTCACACAAACCGCCACGTCACGGCACCGGACCGTCTGTCGTCCACGGACATGGTGTGACACCGCGTGCCGTACCCAATGCGGTGAATGACACGATGAGTGGCGTGCGCAAGGAAGAGATCGCGGGAAACCTGGCCGCAGTGGAGACCAGGATCGTGCAGGCGTGTGAGGCGGCGGGCCGGGCGCGGTCGGAGGTCACGCTGATCGCGGTGACCAAGACGTATCCGGCCTCCGACGTGCGGATCCTGGCCGAGCTCGGGGTCACGGACGTGGGGGAGAACCGGGACCAGGAGGCCGCGCCCAAGGCCCGCGAGTGCGCGGACCTGGGGCTGACCTGGCACTTCGTCGGCCAGCTGCAGACGAACAAGGCGCACTCGGTGGTCGCCTACGCCGACCTGGTGCACTCCGTGGACCGCGCCCGCCTGGTGCACGCGCTGAGCAAGGAAGCCGTCAAAGCGGGCCGGCGGGTCGGCTGCCTGGTGCAGGTGGCGCTCGACGACGACCCCGGCCGTGGCGGCGTGGTGTCGGCGGGCGTGCCCGACCTGGCCGACGAGATCGCCTCGGCCGAGGGACTGTGGCTGGGCGGCGTGATGGCGGTGGCACCGCTCGGCGAGAATCCGGGCAAGGCGTTCGCCCGGCTGCGCGAGGTTGCGCTGGGGTTGCGCGAGCGCCACCCGGACGCCGTGATGATTTCTGCGGGTATGAGTGAGGATCTGACACAGGCCGTCGCACACGGTGCGACACACGTGCGGGTCGGTACGGCGTTGCTCGGCCGCCGCAAGCCCTTCGTCAGGTAATGTCCCCTCAAGTGGGCCTTGAGGCCCGCGTATCCAGTAGAGGTCGATCATCAGCGGTGAGTCCAGGGGGGTACGGCGGCCGCGGGCAAGTGAGACCATGAGCAGGAGGACGACGTAGCGATGGCCGGCGCGATGCGCAAGATGGCGGTCTACCTCGGTCTCGTGGAGGACGACCGCTACGAGCGATACGAGACCTACACCGACGAGTACACCTACGACGACGAGCCACCCCGAGGCGGCGAGGAACGAGCCGTGGCGGTCCAGGACCGCGAGGAGGAGGCCGACCCGGGTGTGCCCGCGCCGAGACCCGCCACGACCGTCCTGGAGCGGCGTACGACCGATCTGGCGCGCATCACCACGCTGCACCCGCGCACGTACAACGAGGCGCGCACCATCGGAGAACACTTCCGCGACGGCACCCCGGTCATCATGAACCTGACCGAGATGGTCGACTCCGACGCCAAGCGACTGGTGGATTTCGCGGCAGGTCTGGTCTTTGGCCTACACGGCAGCATCGAACGTGTTACCAACAAGGTGTTCCTGTTGTCCCCTGCCAATGTCGAGGTGACCGCCGAGGACAAGGCTCGAATCGCGGAACGCGGGTTCTTCAACCAGAGTTAGAGTCTCTGTATGTCTATCGGATCCAGCCAGGTCTCGCCGAGACCGGGAGGGCTCATCGGAAGTGGAGGCGCGGCCAGGCCGTGGGGATCGTAGGTCAGATCTTGGTCGTAGTCCTGTCTCTTTATCTGGTGTTGCTCATCGGCAGGATGATCTTTGATGTGGTACAGGCGTTTGCCCGTCAGTGGCGGCCGTCGGGTGTTGTACTGGTGCTGGCAGAGGCCACATACACCGCAACCGACCCACCTCTCAAGTTCCTCCGCCGTTTCATTCCTCCGCTCCGGTTGGGTACGGTTGCCTTTGACCTCAGCTTCACGGTCCTGTTCATCGTGGTCCTGATCCTGCTCGAACTCGCGGGGACTCTGGGCTAGCGGACGAGGGGCCGTGAGATACCGGTCAAGATCCAACTCGTGTCCGCGCTGAAGTGATTCGGGTACCGTCCCCTACGGACAGACTCCAAGCGCGCCAAGGAGACCAAAAGATGCCGCTGACGCCCGCTGATGTGCGGAACAAGCAGTTCAGTACCACCCGGCTGCGGCCGGGCTACGACGAGGAAGAGGTCGACGCCTTCCTCGACGAGGTGGAGGCTGAGCTTGACCGCCTGATCCAAGAGAACGAGGAGCTCCGCGCCAAGCTCGCCGAGTGCCTGCGTGGGAAGGTGCCGGGCGGCATGCAGATGCCCATGGCCTCCGCCCCCGTGCAGGAGCAGCCCAAGCCCGAGATGATGCAGCCGCCGCAGCCGGAGCCCATGCGGGCGCCCGAGCCGATGCAGCAGCAGCCGATGCAGCAGCAGCCGCAACCCGTCGCGATGAGCATGCCTCCCGCCGAGGACAACATGGACACCGCGGCCCGCGTGCTCGCCCTCGCGCAGCAGACCGCCGACCAGGCGATCGCCGACGCGCGCCGCGAGGCCGACGAGACCGTCACCCGCGCCCGCCGCGAGGCCGACGAGATCCTCACCAAGGCCCGCCGCCAGGCCGAGCAGGTCATCGGCGACGCCCGTGCCCGCGCCGAGACGCTCGAGCGCGACGCGCAGGAGCGCCACCGCCAGGCCATGGGTTCCCTCGTCCAGACCCGCGACGAGCTCGAGCGCAAGGTCGAGGAGCTGCGCAGCTTCGAGCGCGAGTACCGCAGCCGCCTCAAGCTCTACCTGGAGAACCAGCTCGCCGAGCTGAACGTGTCCGCCGAAGGCAGCGGTGGTTTCCCGGTCATGCCGGGTGGTCCCGCGGCCGCTCCCGCCATGTCGCACGCCGTGCCGCAGGGTGGCCAGCAGCCTCTGCCCGGTGGTCCGAGCCCGTTCGGCGGCGAGGCTCCGCAGGGCGCATTCCCCGGCGGAGACGGCCCGCACAACGATCGCCGGTAAGGTAGCGGGTCGTTAGACCCGTCTCTCGAGAGAGCCCCCTGTGATCTTTATCAGCGCTGGTTTGGTGCTCACGGCGGTCGTCCTGCTGATCGCAGGCTTCGTGCTGGGAGCGCCGTACCTGATCATGTGGTCCATCGTGGTCAGCGTGCTGTCCGCGCTGTTCCTGGTGATCGGGGCCTTCCTGCGGCGACACGAGCTGTTCCCCAGCGGGGAGCAGGCCGCTGTGCCGCCCGCACCGCCCGCGGGTCTCGTGCCTCCGGCAGTCCAGCCAGGTCCGGTGGGAGCGTCGCGTACTCAGAGCGCGGCCGCCCCGGCTCCCACCCCGCGCCGCCCCCCGATGCGCGGAATCTCGCCGGACTCCATCGTGCTGGTCATACCCGGCCGCAAGCGCTACCACGTCCCCGGCTGCCGTCAGCTGGCCGGGCGTGATCACGAAGAGCTCACCTACGAGGAGGCGCGCGAGGAGGGCTTCACGCCCTGCACGTCGTGCCTGCCTGACGCAGCGCTCGGCGGACGGCAGCTGCCACCTGCCGCCGACCCCGAGCCGGCCGCCACCCCCCAGTCCGGCCCCGCCGTCCCCATGAACGCAGAAGGCGCGGTCGCATCCCCCGAGACGGTCCCTGCCGAGGAGCCCCCCTCCGAGGCGACCCAGGACCTCCGTCCCCCGATCTTTTCCGGCGAGCAGGTTCCCCAGGCAGAGCGGCCCAGCGGTTGGTTCGACGCCGCGAAGTCCCCCGCCAGGAGCGGTGACCCCGCCAAATCCGGTACGGCGAAGCCCAAGCCGACCCCCAGTGCCTCCCAACCGGCCCCCGGCACCTCCAAGCCCGGCCCCGCTTCCGGACCCAAGCCCGCCGCCTCCGAGCAGAAGCCAGGCTCCTCCGAGCAGAAGCCGGGCGCCTCCGAGCGGAAGCCCGGCTCCACGGAGCCGAAGTCTCCTGGCCCCAAGCCCGGCGCCTCCGGCCCGGACCCGGCCGGCGATTCCCCGGCGACGGGCCCGCGCCTCGCCCCGTACGTGACCACGGCCGCCGCCTCCCAGGAGAGCGCGCCCCCGGCCGCGTCACCGAAGGCCTCCCAGCGCCCCGCCCCACCCCAGGAGAGCGGCGGCCCCCAGCGCCCCGCCCCGGCACAGGGCAGTGGCCCTCAGCGGCCCGTACGGCCGCAGGAGAGCGGCCCCCAGCGTCCTGGCACACCCACCCGGGAAACCGGCCCTCAGCGCCCCGCTGCGTCCTCGCAGGGGCCAGGCGCGCCTTCCCAGGGCACCCAGCGCCCGTCCTCGCAAGAGCGGCCCGCGCAGCCTCAGGGAGACGCGCCGAAGCGGCCCACGTCTGCCCAGACCGGTGCGCCCGAGCGGCCCGGACAGTCTCAGGGGGACGCGCCGAAGCGGCCTGCGGCTGCCCAGACCGGTGCGCCCGAGCGGCCCGCCTCGTCCGCCGAGTCCGCGGCCAAGCCCAAGGGGCCGCTGCCCACCGGCGCCACCACGCCGGCGAGTACCCCGGCCCCCGGCCAGCGGCCGCCCGGCACTACGGACAAGCCCGCCGCGGCGGCGGACCGTACCCCCGAGAAGCCTGCGGCCGGCCGTACCGAGAAGCAGGAAACCGGCGGCAGGCCCGCGACGCAGGCAGAGCCCAAGAAGGCGGAGGCCAAGAAGGCGGAGCCCGCGAAGGCGGAGTCGACCAAGGCGGAGGCCAAGAAGGCCGAGCCCGCCGAGGAGGAGACGAGCCCGGACGTGACCCTCAAGGCGAAGCCGGGCACGGTGAAGGTCATCGTGGGCACGCGCCGCTATCACAGCACCGCCTGCCCGCTGATCCGCGGCGCCGGCGACACCGGCGTCGAGACGATGACGCTCGCCCAGGCCGAGGCCGCGGGCCTGACCAGCTGCTCGGTCTGCCAGCACGACCGCGAGACCGTCAGCTGAGACCCGCCCCCGTCAGGGGTGCTCGAGGAGGTCGTGGGCGGCCTGGTTGAAGGCCCGCGTGCGGGCCGTGGCGTTGTCGGCGCGCCACAGGAGCCCCCATTCCACGGCGGGCGCGTCCTGGATGGGAACGAAGGCCAGGTCCGGCCGCGCGTGGTAGCGGCGCGCGTGCGCACCGACGGGGAAGGTGCCCTGGCCGGCGCTCACCAGCGTGAGGATCTCGTTGAACGTCTCCGCCGCGGGCCCCGGCTCGATGGGGCGCCCCGACGGCGTGCGCGCGGGCGTGCGGTCGTCGCGGTAGGACGCAGGGAGCGAGCCGGGCAGCCGCACCAGCTTGACGCGCGCCAGGTCCTCCTGGGTGATGGAGGTACGGCGGGCGAAGGGATGCGCCGACGGTACGGCGAGCATCCGGGCCTCCCGCACCACGACCTGCCCGGTGACGAGCCCGGGGCCGCGCATCGGCAGGTCGGTGAGCGCCAGGTCGACCTCGCCGTCGCGCAGCCAGGGGACGACGTTGGCGATCTGGGCCTCGCGGATCTGGACCTCGCAGTCCGGCTGCCGGGTGCGGAACAGCTGCGTGATGCCCACCAGCAGCTGCCCCGCCGCCACATCGGTGAACGCCACCCGGAGCGTGCCGGTGACGCCCTGGCCCGCCTCGACCGCCCGGGTGAAGGCGGCGTTGATCTCGGCCCAGGCGGGGGCGAGCTCGTCGTAGAGCCGCCGGCCCACGGGAGACAGCTCGACGCGGCGGCTGGTGCGGTTGAACAGCGGGACGCCGACGCGGCGCTCCAGCTTGGCGATGGTCTGGCTGATGCGGGCGGTGGAGACGTGCAGCCGCTCGGCGGTGCGGCCGAAGTGCAGCTCCTCGGCCAGGGTCAGGAACGCCTCCACCTCGTACCGCTCCAGCATGCCCACCCCACCGTTAAGCCATGGTTCACAATCCTCTCACAGCGGGGCGGGCCACCCGGGAGGGCGGCCCGCCGTGAGGGTCAGGCGCGGCGCAGCTGGAAGGTGAGGCCGAGGTCGTCGTCCGTGTGGGCGGGGACGTCGTCGGCCGTGCCCTCCGTGAGGGTGGTGGCCAGGACCTCGTCCGCGACGACCTGGCCCGACGTGCGAAGGGCCGTGGCGAGGTCGGGCGAGGTGGCCGACCACCACAGGGAGATCCTGTCCGTGATCGACAGGCCTGTCGACTTGCGGGCCTCCTGCACGAGCCGGATGACCTCACGCAGCAGCCCGGCCTGGCGCAGCGAGTCGGTGAGCGTGAGGTCGAGCGCGACCGTCTCGCCCGTGCCCGTGTCGACCGCGCCCGTCTCGACGGCCCAGCCCGACCGGGGCTGCTCGGTGACGATCACCTCGTCGGGCCCGAGCGACACCTCGCCGAGCGAACCCGCCGAGACCGTCACCGTGCCGCCCGAGCGCAGCGTGCGCGCCAGCGAGGTGGCCTCGGCCGCGCCCACGGCCTCGGCCACGAGCTTGGTCTGCGACCCGAACCGCTTGCCCAGGGCCCGGAAGTTCGGCTTGACCGTGTACGAGACCAGGTCCGCGCTGAATCCGGACATGTCCTCCAGCGCCTGCACGTTGAGCTCGTCGGCGATGAGGTCACGCAGCTCCTGCGGCACCGACGGCCAGTCATGCGCACCTACGAGCGCCCGTCCGAGCGGCTGCCGCGTCTTGACCCCCGAGGAGGCCCGCGCCGACCGTCCGAGCTCCACCAGCCGCCGCACCAGCGCCATCTGCGCCGACAGCGCCGGGTCGAGCAGGTCCTCCCGTACGGCCGGCCAGGAGGCCAGGTGGACCGAGGCGGGCGCGTCGGCCCCGCGCAGCACGTCCCACAGGTGGTCGGTGACGAACGGCGTGATGGGCGCCATGAGCCGCGTGACGGTCTCCAGGCACTCGTACAGCGTGGCGAAGGCGTCGGTGGAGCCCTGCCAGAACCGCCGCCGCGACCGCCGGACGTACCAGTTGGACAGGTCGTCGAGGAAGTCGGCCAGCAGCCGCCCGGCTCGCTGGGTGTCGTAGGCGTCCAGCGCCGCGGTGACGTCGGCCACCGTGCGGTTCAGCTCGGCCAGCGCCCAACGGTCGAGCAGCGGCCGCTCGGAGGCCGGCGAGGCGGCGGACCCGGGGGTCCACGACTCGGCGTTGGCGTACAGCGTGAAGAACGAGGCCGTGTTCCAGTAGGTCAGCAGGACCTTCCTGACGATCTCCTCCAGCGCGCCGTGTCCCACGCGCCTGGCCGCCCACGGTGAGCCGGAGCAGGCCATGAACCAGCGCAGCGCGTCGGCGCCGTGCTGTTCCATCAGCGGGATGGGCTCGAGCACGTTGCCCAGGTGCTTGCTCATCTTGCGGCCGTCCTCGGCCAGGATGAGCCCCAGGCACAGCACGTTCTCGTAGGACGACTGGCCGAACACCAGCGTGCCGATGGCCATCAGCGAGTAGAACCAGCCGCGCGTCTGGTCGGTGGCCTCGCAGATGAAGTCGGCCGGGTAGACGCCCTCGGGCTTGCCGCGGGCGCCCCACTGGGCGAACGGCATCGACCCGGAGTCGTACCAGGCGTCGATGACGTCGGGTACGCGCCGCGCCTCGGCGGAGCACTCGGGGCAGGGGAAGGCGATGTCGTCCACGTAGGGGCGGTGCGGGTCGAGCGCCGACAGGTCGGTGCCCGCCAGGGTGCCGAGCTCCTCCAGCGACCCCACGCAGGTCACGTGCGCGTCGTCCTCGGAGCAGACCCACAGCGGCAGCGGCGTGCCCCAGTAGCGCGAGCGCGACAGCGACCAGTCGACGTTGTTGCGCAGCCACTCGCCGTAGCGGCCCCACTTGATCGTCTCGGGGAACCAGTCGGTCTTGGCGTTCTCCGCCAGCAGCTGGTCCTTGACCGCGGTGGTCCTGATGTACCAGGACGGCAGCGCGTAGTACAGCAGCGGCGTGTGGCAGCGCCAGCAGTGCGGGTAGCTGTGCTCGAAGTGACCGCCGCGGAACAGCAGCCCGCGCGCCCGCAGGTCCTCCGTCAGCGGCTCGTCAGCGTCCTTGAAGAACTTGCCGCCCACCATCGGCACGTCGTCGAGGAAGCGCCCGTCGGGGCCGATCGGGTTGACGACCGGCATGTCGTACTGGCGGATCACGCTCAGGTCGTCGGCGCCGAACGCGGGCGCCTGGTGGACCAGACCCGTGCCGTCCTCGACGGTGACGTAGTCGCCGAGCACTACGTAGTGCGCGCCGGGGATGTCGACCAGCTCGAAGGGGCGGGTGTAGGCGGTGTGCTCCAGGTCCCGCCCGGTGAAGCGGGCCACCTCGGTCACGTCCTCGCCGAGGACCTGGGTCACCAGCGGCTCGGCGACCACGAGGACCTCGCCGCCGGCCGTACGGGCCGCGACATAGGTGACGTCGGGGTGCACGGCCACCGCGGTGTTGGACACCAGGGTCCACGGGGTCGTGGTCCAGATGAGCAGGTTGGCGCCGAGCTCGGCCAGCGGGCCTGAGGCGGCGGGCATGCGCACGTAGACCGACGGCGAGGACACGGTCTCGTACCCGCCGGGCTGGCCCAGCTCGTGGTCGGACAGGCCGGTGCCGCAGCGCGGGCAGTACGGCGTGATCCGGAAGTCGCGGAAGAGCAGCCCCTTGTCGAAGATGACCTTCAGCGACCACCACACCGACTGCACGTAGTCGGGGTCCATCGTGCGGTAGGCGTCGGACAGGTTTATCCAGTAGCCCATCCGCTCGGTGAGCTCTTCGAAGGCGTCGACGTGGCGCAGGACCGATTCGCGGCACTTGGCGTTGAATTCGGCGATGCCGTATTCCTCGATGTCCTTCTTACCGGTCAGGCCGAGTTCCTTCTCGATGCCGACCTCGACCGGCAGACCGTGGCAGTCCCAGCCGGCCTTGCGCGGGACGGTGAAGCCCTGCATGGTCTTGTAGCGGGGGAACAGGTCCTTGAAGACGCGCGCCTCGACATGGTGGACGCCTGGCAGCCCGTTGGCCGTGGGCGGGCCCTCGTAGAACACCCAGGAGGGGTTGCCCGCGTTCTGCTCGATCGAGCGCTCGAAGATCTTCCCGTCCCGCCAGCGGTCAAGGACCTCGCGCTCGAGCGCGGGCAGGTCCACCTGCGCGGGAAGAGAGCGGAAATATGGGGAAGACATCTCGGGCGGGACCTCCACGACGGTTGCCGGCAACTGGCGTGAAGGGACGAAGCCGTACGGCTCCGCGGTACCACCCTTCTTGGCCTCCTCGTGGAGGCCCACTTCGTTTGTGTTGCTGCCGGTTCTAGTGAGCCCCGTGGGGCCGTTCTTCCGGCGGCTCCGGGGTGATATCCCTCACAGTCGGGCCCCATCAACGCCTTGCAGGTTCAAACGATAACGCAGAGTGGAGCGAAAGGCTTCCAGGTTTCCCCGCCGCGTGGTCGGGTACGCCGCACATCCCTACAAAGCTGTGGGAATGGACGCCCCGGGGGAGGGGTTCAATCAGCGGGGCGGGATAGTACGGGAGGGGTAAACCCATCGGCGGGTCGTTTGCCGATCCGTTATCGGGCACCTAAGCTGCCCGCACCATTTACGGCCTTGATCAGCATGGAGGCAGCCATGGCGGCAGTCACGCAGACCGCTACAGAGTCGACGTGGTCGGAAGAGGAGCTGGCCGAGGTACGCGGTGCCCTGCAGAAGGAGATCGACGAACTCACCGTGGACATCCTGCGCCACGAGTCGGAGATCGCCTCGGGCGACGTCACCCAGGGCGCGGGTGACGACCAGGCGGACGCGGGCGCGAAGACCTACGAGCGGGAACGCGAGATCGCCCTTACCCTGAATGCGCGCGACCTGGTCGCGCAGAACGAACGTGCGATCGCCAGGATCGACGCAGGGACCTATGGAGTGTGCGAATCGTGCCACAAGCCGATCGGCAAGGAACGTCTTCAGGCGTTCCCGAGGGCGACGCTGTGCGTGGCCTGCAAGCAGAAGGAGGAGCGCCGGTAGGCAGGAGGCGCGGGCGGGTTCTCGCCGTCCTCATCGCTCTGGCGATCGTCGTCTACGCGGCCGACCTGATCACCAAGACGGCGGTGCTGAAGACGCTGGAAGGCAAGGCGCCCCTGGTCGTCATCCAGGACGTGCTGCAGTTCCGGGTGATCTTCAACTCCGGCGCGGCGTTCAGCATCGGCACCGGGATGACGATCGTCTTCACCTTCATCGCCGTCGGCGTCGTGGTCGCGATCGTGCGGACGGCGCGCAAGCTGCGTAGCCTGCCCTGGGCGATCACGCTGGGCCTGCTGCTCGGCGGGGCGCTGGGCAACCTCACCGACAGGTTGCTGCGCTACCCGTCCGGATTCGGCAGGTCCACGCAGTTCCAGGGACACGTGGTCGACTTCATCGAAGTGCTGCCTGGCCACTTCCCGGTGATCGACTACTTCCCGGTGTTCAACGTCGCCGACTCGGCGATCGTGTGCGGGGGCATCCTGGCGGTGTTCCTGGCCTGGCGGGGCTACCAGATCGACGGCTCCAGGGACACGAAATGAGCGAGCAACGCAGCCTCCCGGTGCCCGACGGGCTCGAGGGCGAGCGCCTGGACGCTGCCCTGTCGCGGCTGTTCGGATTCTCCCGTACCAGGGCCGCCGAGCTGATCGCCGAGGGCGACGTCACGGTCGACGGCAGGGCTCCCGCCAAGTCCGACCGGGTGCACGCCGGCGCCTGGCTCGAGGTCGTCATCCCGCCGCCGGTCGCCACGCCGATGCCGGTGGCCGAGCCGGTTCCCGGGATGAGCGTCGTCTACGAGGACGACGACATCGTGGTCGTCAACAAGCCCATCGGGGTGGCCGCGCACCCCACGGTCGGCTGGACGGGCCCGACGGTGATCGGCGGCCTGCTCGGCGCCGGCCACACGATCGCCACCAGCGGAGCCGCCGAGCGGCAGGGCATCGTGCACCGCCTGGACGCCAACACCACCGGCGCGATGGTGGTGGCCAAGAGCGAGCACGCCTACTCCGTCCTCAAGCGGGCCTTCAAGGAGCGCACGGTCGACAAGCGCTACCACGCGCTGGTCCAGGGCCACCCCGACCCGTTCAGGGGCACGGTGGACGCGCCCATCGACCGCCACCCGTCCGGCGACGGCCGGTTCGCCGTGGTCGCGGGCGGCAAGCCGTCTGTCACCCACTACGACACGATCGAGGCGTTCCGCGCGGCCTCCCTGCTGGACATCAAGCTGGAGACCGGCCGCACCCACCAGATCAGGGTGCACATGGCCGCGCTGCGTCACCCCTGCGTGGGCGACATGCTGTACGGCGCCGACCCCACGCTGTCCGCCCGCCTGGGCCTGACCCGGCAGTGGCTGCACGCGGTGTCGCTGGGCTTCGAGCACCCCACGACGGGCGAGTGGGTGACCTTCACCTCCGACTACCCGGACGACCTGCGCAAGGCGCTCGACATCGTCACCGCCGAGTCCTGAGTTCACCCGCCGTCCGACGGCTCGACCCGGTCGGCGGTCCTGCTCGCCTTCGCTGTCGGCTTGCCTGTCTTGGTGTGGGTCCTGGTCGGCGTCGAGGTGGGCGTGCGTGCCCGGGTCGGTGTGGGCTGGGTCGGCTGGGTCGTACGGCTCGGCGCGTATGTGGGCGTGGCTTGCGCGGGGCCCTGCCGTACGGGCTGCTGTGAGGTGAAGGAGTCGGTGACCACCGCCGGCTCGGACGGCGGCAGGCGGGCGGGATCGGCGCGCCGCGACAGCCACGCGGCGCCGCCCGCGCCCAGGGCGACCACGAGCGTGCCCACGGCGAGCGCCGCCAGCGGGCCCCTGCGCCGCCACGGCGGTACGGTGACCGGCGCGGTCGGCTCGGGACCGGTGCCCGCGACGATCGTGTGCAGCCGCCGCTCGGCCTCATCCAGCGGCATCCGCTCGGCCGGGTCCTTGCACAGCAGCCCCTCGAGCACGGGGCCGAGCGCGCCCGCGCGGACCATCGGTGGCAAGTCGGCGTGCATGACCGCGCCCAGCGTGGTCAGCGCCGTCTCGCGGCGGAAGGGCGACTGGCCCTCCACGGCCAGGTAGAGCGTGGCGCCCAGCGACCACAGGTCGGAGGCGGGATACGCCTTGCCGCCGACCGCCCGCTCGGGGGCCATGTAGGCGGGAGTGCCGACGACCTCGCCCGTCCGGGTGACCTGCACCTCGCCCTCGGCGGTCGCGATGCCGAAGTCGGTCAGCACCGCCCGGCCGTCCTCGGCGAGCAGCACGTTGTCGGGCTTGACGTCACGGTGCATGACCCCCGCGGCGTGCGCGGCGCGCAGCGCCTCAAGCACCTGCAGCCCGATCGCGGCCACCTGCACCACCGGCAGCGGCCCGTGGTCGCGCACCCGCTCGCCCAGCGTCGTCGAGCGGACCAGCTGCATCACGATCCACGGGTGCCCGCCCTCCTCCAGCACGTCGTAGACCGTGGCCACGCCGGGGTGCGCCACCCGCCCGGCGGCCCTGGCCTCGCGTAACGTGCGGACCGAGAACACCTCCCGCTCGGGTCCCGTCAGGTCCGGCGGCGGCAGGATCTCCTTGACCGCTACGTCGCGCCCGAGCACTTCGTCGTGTGCCTGCCAGACCGTGCCCATGCCGCCATGGCCGATGGTGCGCAGCAGGCGGTACCGTCCGCCGACAATCATGCCCGGCAGCTACCCCCGGGTCGTGGGGACAATCCCGCCGGCCGGCCCGCGCGCGCAGGGGCTAGCCGAAAGCCATCCGGACGAGCGCGGTGACCACCGCCGCGGCGGCCAGCACCACCAGGAAGGGGGCGCGCAGCAGCAGCGCGACCACCGCGGCGCCCAGCCCGGCGGTCCTGGCGGCGTCCACGTGCAGGCTGCCCTGCTGGGCGAACATCTGCACCGCGATCAGCGCCGACAGCAGCGCCACCGGCACCAGTTCGGCGAAGCGGCGCACCACCGGGTGGTCGAGCACCCGGCGCGGCGCGGCGAGCCCCGCCAGCTTCAGCGCGTAACAGCCCAGGCACACGGCCATCAGGGCCCACCACAGGCTCATCGGAACAGCACCACCAGCACGGCCACGGCCGACAGCAGCACGGGCACGCCGGGCGGGAAGAACGGGGTCGCGCACAGCGCGATCGCCGCTCCGGTCGCGGCCAGCACCCGCAGCCGCCTGTCGCCGGCCAGGCGCGGCCACAGGATCGCCAGGAACGTCGCGGGACCCACCGCGTCCAGCCCGAGCACGCCCGGATCGCCCAGGGCCGAGGTGCCCAGCGCGCCGGCCAGCGTGGTCAGGTTCCACACCACGTACAGCGAGGCGAACGTGGTCACGAAGCCCACCCTGGACGCCTCCGGGGTCGGCTGGGCCAGGCTCACCGCGGTCGTCTCGTCGATCACGCCGTGCGCCGCCAGCAGCCTGCGCGGGCCGCGGAAGCCCAGGGTGTCGGCCATCCGCAGGCCGTACAGCGTGTTCCTGCCGCCGAGCAGCAGCGCGCTCGCGGCGGCCGCCACCAGGTCGCCGCCCGCGCCCACGGCGCCGGCGAAGGCGAACTGCGAAGCGCCGGTGAAGGCCAGCAGGCTCATCGCGCACGCCTGCGCCACGCTCAGCCCCGAGGTTATCGCGGCCGCTCCGAAGGCCATCCCCGAGAGTCCGACCGCCAGGCCAACTCCCAAACCGTCCCGGATGGCCGAGGAACGGTATGTCGTCTGTTCCATGACGCCCGAGGCTAGGCGGTGGGGGATTGTCCAGTCTTGTACGTTCCTGCGGCCCGCTGGTAGGCCGCGGGAGGGACGCCCACGATGCGCTTGAAGTGCCGGTTCAGGTGGGCCTGGTCGGTGAAGCCCACCTCGGCGGCCACCTCGGCCGGCCGTACGCCCGAATCGAGCAGGCGGCGGGCCTGGCGTACCCGCAGCTGGGTGAGGTAGGCGTGCGGCGGCAGGCCCGTGGCGGCCTTGAACGCGCGCAGCAGCGGGAACGGCCTGGCCCGCACCTCCGCCGCCAGGTCCTCCAGCGTCGGCGGGTCGACCAGGCGCCCGCGCAGCACGTCCAGCGCCTCACGCACCGCCTGCGCGCCCGCCGCGGCCTGCGGAGCCGTCGGCCTGGGCGCGCCGTGCGCCGACAGCAGCCGGGCGAACGACGTGCGCACCAGCGTGGAGGCGGCCAGGTCGTCGCCGAGCTCGGCCGCCAGGTGCGCCTGGCCGAGCAGCGCCGCCACCGCCGGGTCGCGGACCACCTGCTCGGGGAAGTACGGCGTGCCGTACGGCAGGCCCAGCTCCTCCGCCAGCGCGGCGATCGAGTCCGTGGACGGGTAGAGCATGCGGTAGGCCCAGCCGCCGGGCACGCCCGCCTGGCCGGTGTGCGGGGTGTCGGGGTTGACCAGCACGATCTCGCCCTCGCCCGCCCGCAGCAGGCTGCCGCGGTGGTGGAACTCCTCCACGCCGGTCAGGATGACCCCGATCGCGTAGGAGTCGTGCACGTGCCGGGCGAAGCGGTGGGTCACGTAGCGGGCCTTGAGCAGGTCGACCTCCGGCACCGCCGGGCGCCGCCAGAAGTGGGCCTGCTCTTTCATCGCGGTCTGAACGTCTCCGTGAAGGTGTCGAAGTAGTGCCGGTTGGTGTCCCAGTCGGCGTCGGGGGTCTCCCAGTACACCGCGTACGTGCGGCCGTCGGCGGTGCGGAAGCCCCGGTTGAGCACGTGGATCAACGTGCCCTGGCCGTTCTTCCTGGTGAACTCCCAGTCGGCGGCCTGCATTCCCAGGTATCGGACAGGCATGATCCCGAGCCGGGTGTAGTCGACCGCGCCCTGGTCCTTGATCTGCTGCTCGACGTCGCGCCAGTGGGCGACGGCGCTGGTCCACCCGTTCTCAGGAGCAGTCCACTCCACGATCAGCGTCCCTGACGAGTCGGGGCCGCTCGCGGAGATGCTGGCGCGTTTGGGGTTCTTCTTGGCCTGCCAGCCCTGCGGGATGCCGATCGAAAAGCGGCCCTCGGCGTTGGTGAGCAGCCGCCAGCCCGCGGGCAGCGGGTTGACCGTCGGCTTGGGCGACTTCGTGGGTGTCGCGGTCGGGGAGGTCGTCTGAGTCCGAGTGGGAGTCTGAGGGGGCGTCTGAGTGGGAGCCGGAGTGGGCGGCGGCGTGGTGTGCTGCTGCTGGTTGACCAGGACGACCCCGCCCGCGCCGAGCGCGGCCACCAGGGCCAGGCCGCCGCCGATCGCCGGCCACCTGACCGAACGCCTCCTGGCGCGCCGCGGCGCCTGGAGCGGCATCGTGCGGTACGGCTCGGCCGCCGCGGCCCGCAGCATCTCGGCGGCCTGCTCGGCGGAGATCCTGGCGGCCGGGTCGCGGCGCAGCAGACCCATGATCAGCGGGGTGAGCGCGCCGGCCCGCGCCGGCGGCCTGGGCTCGTCGCGCAGCACCGCGGCCACCGTCGCCGCCCAGCTGTCGCGGCGGAACGGCGGCTCGCCCTCGACCGCGGTGTACAGCGTCGCGCCCAGCGACCACAGGTCGGACTCGGGCCGCGCGGGCTCGCCGTTGAGCCGCTCGGGCGGCATGTACGCGGGCGTGCCGACCAGCCCGCCGGTGGCCGTCAGCCCCGCCTCGGCCTCGAGCGCGGCGATGCCGAAGTCGGTCAGCACCACCCGGCCGTCGTCGGCCAGCAGCACGTTCTCCGGCTTGACGTCGCGGTGCAGCACCCCGGTCGCGTGCGCGGCGCGCAGCGCGTCGAGCACCCGCGAGCCGATCAGCGCCGCCTGCCCGACCGGCAGCGGCCCCTGCTCGCGGATGACCTCGGCCAGCGAGCGCGAGCGCACCAGCTGCATGACGATCCAGGGCCGGCCGTCCTCCTCGATCACGTCGTGGATGATCACCACCGACGGATGGTCCAGCCGGCCCGCGGCCCTGGCCTCCCTGATCGTGCGGGAGTTGAGCTCGGAGCGCTTGGCGTCGCCGATCCCGCTGTAGCGGACCTCCTTGATGGCGACGGTGCGGTCAAGGAGCTCGTCGTAGGCGCGCCAGACGATCCCCATCCCGCCCTCGCCGAGGGGCTCGATGAGGCGGTAACGGTTGCTGACCTGCCTTTCCACGGATGGAAAGCCTACTTGGCCGGTTTGAAGGTGGCGGCGAAGGTCTCGAAGAAGTGCAGATCCTTCTTCCACCTGCTGGCCAGGTTGTGCCAGTACAGCGCGTAGCCGCGGCCGTTGCCGGTCAGGAAGCCGCGGTTGCGGACATGGGTCTTGCCCGTGTTGGTGTTCCAGGTGAAGTCCCAATCGGCGGCGGACTTCATGTAGTCCACCCGCTTGATGCCGATCAGCTGGTAGCCGCCGAACCTGCTGTCCGCGCCCTTCTCCTGCTGCTTCCAGTCCTTGTACGGGTCGTCGCCGGGCTTGTCCGCCTCCTCGATCATGAGGAAGGCGTTGGAGGCCGCGCCAGGGCCGCGGAAGAAGACCTGGTTGCCGTTGCGGTTGTACTCGTCCCAGCCCTTCGGCAGGGCCACCGAGAAGCCCATCTGCTTGTCCTTGTACATCTTCCAGCCGTCCGGCAGCGCGTCCGCGGAGGCCGTCGGCGAGGGCGTCTGCGGGGACGTGGTGGGGGACGTGCTCGGCGAGCCCCGCTTGGTGGGGGGCGTGGACGGCG
Organism: Nonomuraea sp. NPDC050536; assembly: GCF_044457685.1. NCBI lineage: Bacteria > Bacillati > Actinomycetota > Actinomycetes > Streptosporangiales > Streptosporangiaceae > Nonomuraea > Nonomuraea sp. NPDC050536. Next base: position 174,457 of record NZ_JBITHD010000003.1, on the reverse strand, counting down.
CCAGGGAGGCGTGCTCCTTCTTGGGCGACGGGGGCGTCGAGGAGACGGAGTGCAGGCCCAGGTAGCCGCCCACGCCGGCGACCAGCACGACGGCCGCGCCGGCGGCCGCGATCGGGCCGAACCTGCGGCCGTCGCCACCGCGCGAGCGGACCGTCGGCTCGGCCGGGGGCAGGTCGATGGACTCGGCGTCATGGGCGTGGAACGCCTCGCGCTGCTCGGGCTGGCGGGCGCTGCGCCAGGCGTCCTCGCGGGCCAGATCGCGCGGCGCCTCCCTGAGCGAACCCAGCGCCCCCTCGCCGGGCGAGCCGAGGGACCGGTCGCGGGGCGCCCGGCGGGTGGCGTCGGGCTCGTCCGGCTCCACGGCGGGGGCGAGGCGGGTGCCCGTCTCCGGCAACCGGATCGCGCGCAGCGTGGGGTCGGTGGGCATGTCGTCCTCGTCGGACTCGGGCTCGACCCGGGTCCGCGCCATCCTGGCCCGCGCGATGGCCCGCCGCAGCAGCCGCGCCGTCTCCTCATAGGTCAGGCGCTGCACAGGCTCCTTGACCAGCAGTCCCTGGATGACCTCTCCCAGCGGCCCTTCCTGCTCGGCCGGGTCCGGCGGGTCGGTGAGTACGGCGTGCATCGTCGCCAGCGCCATCCCGCGTTCGTGCGGAGAGCGGCCTTCCAGCGCGGTGTAGAGCGTGGCGCCCAGCGACCACAGGTCCGACTCGCGCCGCGCGGGCAGCCCCTTGAGCCGCTCGGGCGCGATGAACGCCGGCGTGCCCGCCAGGCCTGTGACCGTGAGCTGGGTCTCGGTCTCCAGCGTGGCGATGCCGAAGTCGGTCAGCACCACCCGGCCGTCGTCGGCCAGCAGCACGTTCTCGGGTTTGACGTCGCGGTGCATCACGCCTGCCTCGTGCGCCCTGTGCAGCGCGTCGAGCACGGCCAGGCCGATCTCGGCCACCCGCTTGGGCGGCAGAGGGCCGTCCTGCTTGATGACCGCTCCCAGGGAGCGGGAGGGCACCAGCTGCATGACGATCCAGGGGCGGCCGTCCTCCTCGATCACGTCGTGCACGATGATGGCGTTCGGGTGCTCGAACCTGGCCGCCGCCCGCGCCTCGCGCATGGTCCGCCGGTTCAGCAGCTGGACCTCGTCGCCCAAGGCCGCGGCGTACCTGACCTCCTTGACGGCGACCGTGCGGTCAAGGAGCTCGTCGTGGGCCCGCCACACGATCCCCATGCCGCCCTTGCCGATGGGTTCCTGCAGTTGGTACCGACCGGCGATGCGGCGCTCGCCCCGCTTACGATCCGACGTCAACGGCCTCAAACCCTCCTCTAGGCCAAGAAATACTCCCATAGGCAGGGATCTACGGCGACTCGCCTGAAGGTCAGTCCGGCATGTGGGAAGGGTGCTTCGGCAGGTGGACGGGGGGTGTAGTGTTCTTGACATGACTTGTCGCTACACGTTTACCGAGCCGGCTCCGGGAGGGCCGGTCGTAAGGTAGCGACCACCTGGAGTCGGCACGAAGGCAGAGACCCCGTCTCTGCCTTTTTGATTGTCAGCCGGCTCCGGGAGAGCCGGCCCGAGTCGGGAGCCGAAGATGTCGTCGACCTTGGAACGCCGCGTGGTCACCCTGGGCGGGCTGCGCGTGGGTGATGGACCAGCCGTCGTGATCCGTAACCGGGTGAGCCTGCGCTCTTCCGGTGTGCCGCAGCGCCGCCTCGGCGAGGGCGAGGCGGGCCACCGTTTCGCGGAGGGGGCTCTGGTCGAGCCCGCGTCCGCGGCCGACCTGCCCGCCATCGCCGCCCGTGCCGCGGGCGTGATCGTGGGCGCCTCATGGACGCGCGACTTCCCGCTGGTGCGCGAGGCCGCGGCCACCGGGTTGCCGATCGTGGTGGAGCGCAGGCCGGGGGCGTCGCTCGAGGAGTGGCTCGGCGTGGCCGACTATTGCGCGGCGCAGGGCAACGACCGGGTCATCCTGTGCGAGACCGGGTTGGACCTGGCGCTGCTCCAGCGGGCCAGGGCGGCTTCGGGCCGGCCGGTGATCGTGGATTTGTCGGAGAATGTGGCACTCGCCGGGGCCGCGGTCGCTGCCGGGGCCGACGGCCTGATCGTCGGCGCGGAGAGCGCCGCGCAGGACGGATCGGATGTCGGGGCCGGCGACGGGGCGCACGACGGGTCGCCCGTCGAGGCCTCCGCGGCGCTGGAAGCGGCGGCGCTCATCGGCACGCTGGTCAGGGCGGAGACGCCGGCCACGCTCGGCGAGTGCCGCCAGGCCATCGACCGGGTCGACGCCGCGCTGGCCACGCTGCTCGAGCGGCGCGTCGAGATCGCCGGGATCGTGCAGACGCTCAAGCCCGTCGGCGGGTTCGCGGGCCGCGACCCCGAGCGGGAGCAGGCACTGGTCGCCAGGATGGCCCGGCGGGCGCCCAGGCTGGGAGAGGAGCGCCTCGCTGCGATCATGAACGCGGTGATCGAGGCCGGCCTCCACCTCGCCGAGGAGGGCTAGGTGAGCGGCCCGAAGTTGTTCAGCGGGCGGCCGGGCCCGGTGGCGATCTGCTCGTCGACCAGTTCGGCGTAGCGCTTGTAGCCGCCCGCCGCGGGGTGGAAGCTGCGGCTCTCCACCGTCAGGTCGTCCAAATTCACGTCCAGCCCGTTGAGGTAGGGGTCCGGCGTGCCCACCTCGTGCCCGGCGAAGGCGTCGTAGGCGTCGATGAACTCCACGCTGCCTGGGCCGCCGAAGGCCGCGATCGCCCGGTCGAACTCCTTGGCCGCCGTGCCGAGCACGTCGTCCAGTTTCCTGCTGACGCCGTTGAGCCAGCGCTGGTCGTCGGCGCTCAGGTTGTTGACCCCGGCCGTGGGCTCGGCGGGGAACGGCCGCGGGTAGCCGACGACGACGATCCTGGCGTACGGCGCGCGGACCCTGACCTCCCGCAGCACCGTGCGCACGCTGGAGCGCAGCTGGTCGATCCGCCGGCCCACCTCTGCGTCCTGGTCGGTGCAGGCGCTCGACCACGGCACCTTGACGATGCACGCCCGCAGCACGCTGGTGAAGCCGGCGTCGTTGCCGCCGATGCTGAGCGTCACCAGGCTCGCCGTGCTCGTGACCCGGTCGATCTGGGGCTGCATGCCGTACTGGCCGTGCAGCAGTTGCGTGGTGGTGGCGCCGCTGCAGGCCCAGAAGGAGATCCCGCTGCCGAAGCTGAAAGCTCCGGCGATCTGCGGCGCGTAGGAGCCCTGGGCGCGGTGGCAGCGGTCGGCGCCGCCGTTGAGCGGGCGCTCGCCCGCCTGGTAGACGCCCTCCCCGGAGGAGTAGGAGTCGCCGAGAGCCACATAGGTCCCGCTCAGCGCCACCTGGGTGGGCGTCAGCCGGGTCAGCGAGGGCAGCCGGCCGCGTGGCGGCCCGTCGGCCGGGCAGCCCGCGCGTAACGCCGCGCACGCGACGAGGCGCGGGACGTCCAGCGCGACCACGCCCACGGCGAGCAGCACACCGAGCGTCGCCGCGACCGCCGTCCGCACGATGTGCCGCCGGTGCCGGACCAGCGCGGCTCCGATTGCCCCGTCCAGCACGCCCTCCCCCGGCCGGCGATCATTCCGCAGCCAAGAGCCTAAACCGCCCGGCGGGTCAGCGCTTACAGGCTTTCCAGCCGATCGCGATCGCCACCGTGGCCGCGCGGGCGGGCGTGGCACGCGGTCAGAGCCCGAAGACGGCCGCCAGCTCCTCGGTACGGCCCAGCAGCTCCCTGGCCAGATCAGCACGCCACGTGCACCCGAGCGGCTCGTCGGCCAGGGTGCCCGCCTCGACCGCGGCCGCGGACGCCGCCCTGGCCCGCCGTACCCGATCCGCCATGCCGGGAGGAGGCGCGGACGGCGCGGGCGCCGTCTGGGGGCGCAGGTAGTAGAAGTCGTCCACCGGCGGCACGCCCGCGCCGTGGCGCAGCGCGGCCAGCTCGATCGTCGCCTCCACATGGCGGCGCCGGTAGGCCGTGAGGAGATCGCGGTAGGGCGTGGTCTCGAACGGGCCGCTCTGTGCCAGGCGATGCCGGGCCAGGTGCGAGGGATCGCCGGGATCGCCGTTGCCGGGATCGAGCAGCAGGGCGCGGACTCCTGTCATCTCGACGCGGTTGCGTGCCCACGGCGCCTGCTCGGTGGCGATCAGCTCGTCCACACGCAGCAGAGCCGACCTCGCGGTCTGCGCCTGGTTCTCCGCCACCGCGAGGTCCAGCCGCAGCTCGGCCGCGGAGCGCCGGATCCAGTGGATGTCGGCGAAATCCTCGACGCACGTCATCCACCGGTGTGCTTCCCGCGTCCTGCCCAGCACGAGGCAGGTCTCGGCGGCGATCTCGGCGTGCCAGGCCCGGTGGATGCGCCCCCGGTCCGCGCCGCGCGACCAGGCCACCTCGCAGTGCTCCAGCGCCGCCGGCCAGTCGCCCATGATCCGCGCCACGTCGGCGCGCATGCCCGCGGAGTCGGACGAGGCGCCGTCGTACAGGGCGTCGGCGCTCGTGCACGCCTCCTCAAGCAGCCGCGCCAGGCGCTCGGGCCGCGGATCGTCGAAGGCCACGTAATAGCGCAGTCTGGCCGTCTCGCTGCGGACCCAGGCGTTGATCGCGTCCGGCGGGCCCCGCAGGATCTCCAGCACCAGCTCAAGCGCGCGATAGCTCCTGTCGGCGTGGTACCAGGCGTAGGCGGCCTCCGTGGCCAGCTCTGCCGCCCGCTGCGGAGCCGTCTCGCGCTCCCGCGCGCGCTCGTACAGGAAGGCGGCCTCCAGCCAGCGGTTCTCCCTGGCCGCCCGGTCGGCCTCGGCGGCGAGCTCGTCGAGGTCGTCGATCACTGGGGCTTACCGGCCTTGCCGATGAGGATCTCCGCGAACTCCGACTCCTCAGGGCCGAGGATGGCGGCCACCTCGTCGGCGCCCGCCTGCTGCCAGTCCTCGACCGTGGGAAATCGGTTGGCCAGGCGCTTGATGACCTCGGGCGTCAGTGCCAGCGGCCTGATCTTCTCCTGCAGCCTGCCGGGCGACAGGTACGTGGCCCAGCCGTCGCCCTCCACGAGCTCGCGCAGCGCCGTGGACTTGCGGATCTCGCGGTCCAGGTGCTCGGTCAGCTGACCGCCCGCGCCGGAGGAGTAGGGGATGTAGAGCATGCCCTTCAGGTCGCTCGGGATGTCGGCGTCGCCCGCCGTACCGTCGCCCTCGCGCAGCAGGACCACCGGGCGGCCGCTGTGCGTGCCGTGCGCGACGCCCAGCTCGTACATCACATTGGGGTTGGCGTCGGTGATCTCGGCCAGGAAGGCGTGCGCCTTGCCCATGTGCAGGCGCAGGTTCTCCAGCAGGCGCGGGTCGTCGTGGACGTCGCCGCCGACGATGAGCTGGCAGCCCCAGCGCTCCTCGACCGTCTGCCTGCACGCCTCGATCAGCGGCTGGTATCTGGCCGCGAACGGGGTGATCAGGAAGACGATGCGGTGGCGGGGCTGCGGGCCCGTCGTCGCCCTGCGGCGTTCCTCCTCGACCCGCAGCCGCGCCTGGGCCTCACGCAGCTCGGCCTGGCCCTCGAGGAAGTCCAGGCTGCGCGACATCAGGTCGTGGAACTGGGCCTGGAAGGCGCTGAGCGTGCTGGAGGTGATCAGCTCGCCGTGGGCGATCACCGCGCTGTTGTACAGGCCGTTCATCAGCTGCCTGACGACCGGGTCGTTGAGGTCCTGCTGGGCCATCCTGCGCACCAGCGGGTTGTCGGCGTTGATCGTCAGGCGCTGCGGAGAGGCGGTCTCGGTGAGCCTGGCCAGCTCCTCGGCGATCTCGCGTACGTAGGAGGCCGCGTTGGGGTCGCGGCGCACCTCGTCGGCCTTCTGCTGCGCGGTGGTGCGGGCGTCGGCGCGCAGGATCGCGTGGATCTCTGCGGGCTTGAACCGCCTGGCCTCCGCGCTGATCTTCCCGCCGAACGGGGTGCGCAGCGTGAGCGACATGGTCTCGGCCAGCCGCAGCACGTCGCGGTCGTCCCGCTCGAGCGGGCGGAAGATGTCCCTGTCCTCCTGGCGGTCGACGTGCACCAGGTCGACCGCCACGCCGGGCAGCCGCGTGTAGGCCTCGAGCAGCTGCTCCTCGTAGAAGTGGCTGGCGTCGACCACCGTGGTGCCGGCGGCGTTGGCGATCTCGAAGTACTGCGCGGCGGTGTTGAGCGTGGTGAAGCAGGCCAGCCGCTTGCGGCCGCCGTCCTCGGGCAGCCCCGACAGGATCTCCGGCAGCGTGCGCAGCCGGTGCAGCAGCTCGGGCGTGGGCACCAGGCGCTTGAGCTCCTCCTTCTCCTGGCCCAGGTTGGTGCGCCAGAGCAGCAGGTCGGCGAACTTCTCGAAGAAGGCGGGGTAGTAGTAGCAGGCCGCGGCGAAGCCCAGGCGGTGGTAGAGGGCGATGTCGGAGAACCGGGACGGCTCCTCCTCCCGCAGCCGCTGCAGGTGCTCGATGACCAGGTCGCCCAGCGCCTCCTGGAGCATGCGGGTGGTGTCGTCGCGGATGAAGTTGTCACGGGCCGCGGTGGGCGTCAGGTCGGGCGTGTCGATGATGCCGTTGACGAACCTGGCCCACTGGGGCAGCACGTCGGATGCGTTCTCGCACAGGAACATGCGGTTCTGGAACACGCGGACCGTGCGCGGCTGGTCGACGTCGATCACCCGGGTCTTGCTGATGTACAGCACGCCGTTGGCCCTGACGGGCGCCTCCAGGCGGACCGGGATCGCCTCGAGGACCAGGTCGTTGAAGGTGCGCTGCACGTAGGTGTGGCAGTCGATCTGGAGCTCCTGGCGGGTGAGCCCGGTCTTCTCCCACGGCATGCCCATCTGGTTCTCGGCGTGCGGCGCGCCGTTGAGGTGGATGGGCACCGCCAGCATGTCCGCGTACTTCCTGATCAGGTCGCGGACCTCGCTCTCCTGGATCAGCCCGCGGTCGGTCTCGTCCCGCAGGAAGACCGTCACCGTCGTGCCCGCCGACGGCACCGGGCACGGCTCCAGGCGGTACTCCTTGCTGCCCTCGTTCTCCCAGAGCCAGCCCTCCTCGGCGCCCTGCTTCCTGGTGCGCACCTCGACCTTCCTGGCCACCACGAACGCCGACAGGAACCCGATGCCGAACTGGCCGATCAGGCCCTCGATCTCGGCGCCCTCGCGTTTGGTGAGCGAGCTGCCCACGTTCGACAGGTAGTCGACCAGGTCGTCGCGGTCCATGCCGATGCCGTTGTCGCGGACCGCGATGACCAGCTCCTGGGGGCGCGTCTCGATGTCGATCTGGCCCACTCCTGGATCCGCGTGCGCGCGCCGCTTGATCGAGTCGTGCGCGTTCTGGATCAGCTCGCGGATGAAGACCTTCTTCTCCGCGTAGAGGTTCTTCGCCACGACCTGGATGAGGCCGTCGAAGTCGAGTTGCATTTCCGGCATGGGGGAGCCTCCTGCAAGGAAGGATTGCCGCTGGTGACAGGCTAACGGGGAGGGACTGGATTCGCCCCGGAAAGCAGACGGGGTTGGTGTCGGCCGCCCCGCATTGTCGGTGCGGCCCACTAGGCTCTTGCCTACACCCACAGCAGATCGAGGAGGCGCCGCTCCATGTCGTCCACTGACTCGTTCGTACATCTGCACGTCCACACGGAGTACTCCATGCTGGACGGCGCGGCGCGGTTGAAGCAGATGTTCAAACAGGTCGGCGACCTGGGCATGCCGGCGATCGCGATCACCGACCACGGCAACATGCACGGCGCCTACGAGTTCTACAGGCAGGCCACCGCCGCCGACATCAAGCCGATCATCGGCATCGAGGCGTACGTGGCGCCGGAGCTGCGCCACAACAAGAAGCCGGTGCTGTGGGGCGAGCCGCATCAGAAGCGCGACGACGTCTCCGCGGGTGGCTACTACACCCACATGACGATCTGGGCGCGCAACAAGACCGGCCTGCACAACCTGATGAAGCTGTCCTCGCGCGCCTACACCGAGGGCTTCGTGCGCAAGTGGGCCCGCATGGACGCCGAGATCCTCGCCGAGCACGCCGACGGGCTGATGGCCACCACCGGCTGCCCGTCGGGCGAGGTGCAGACCCGGCTGCGGCTCGGGCAGTACGACGAGGCGCTCAAGGCCGCGGCGAAGTTCCAGGAGATCTTCGGCAAGGACAACTTCTACCTGGAGATCATGGACCACGGGCTCGACATCGAGCGCCGCGTCCGCGACGGGCTGACCAGGATCAGCAAGGAGCTGAGCATCCCGCCGCTGGTCACCAACGACTCGCACTACACCTACGAGTCCGACGCCTCCTCCCACGACGCCCTGCTGTGCATCCAGACCGGCAAGCAGCTGTCCGACCCCGACCGCTTCCGTTTCGACGGGTCCGGCTACTACATCAAGACCGCCGACGAGATGCGTGCCGTCGACTCCTCCGACCTGTGGGCCGAGGGCTGCCGCAACACGCTGCTGGTGGCCGAGAAGGTCGACACGAGCGGGTTCTTCCAGTTCAAGAACCTGATGCCGACCTACCCCATCCCCGATGGCCTGACCGAGCTGGACTACTTCCGCAAGGTCGTCTGGGAGGGCATGGACCGCCGCTGGCCGGAGGGCTTCGACGAGCAGCACCGCAAGCAGTGCGAGTACGAGATCGGGATCATCGAGCAGATGGGCTTCCCGAGCTACTTCCTCGTGGTCGCCGACTTCATCATGTGGGCCAAGGAGAACGGCATCCCCGTCGGCCCCGGCCGAGGCTCGGCCGCGGGCTCGCTGGTGGCCTACGCGATGGGCATCACCGACCTCGACCCGCTGCCCCACGGCCTGATCTTCGAGCGGTTCCTCAACCCCGAGCGCGTGTCCATGCCCGACGTCGACATCGACTTCGACGAGCGCAGGCGGGCCGACGTGATCCGCTACGTGACCGAGAAGTGGGGCGCCGACAAGGTCGCCATGATCGCCACGTTCGGCACCATCAAGGCCAAGGCCGCCATCAAGGACGCCGGCCGCGTCCTGGGCTATCCCTACGCGCTGGGCGACCGGCTCTCCAAGGCCTTCCCGCCCGCCGTGATGGGCAAGGACATCCCGCTGTCGGGCATCTTCGACAAGGACCACCCCCGCTACAACGAGGCGGGCGAGCTGCGCAAGCTCTACGAGGAGGACGTCGACGTCAAGTCGACGATGGACCTCGGGCGCGGCCTGGAGGGCCTGATCAGGCAGACCGGCGTGCATGCCGCCGGCGTGATCATGTCCAGCGAGGTGCTGACCGACCACGTCCCGATCATGCGCCGCGACTCCGACGGCGCGATCATCACGCAGTTCGACTACCCGACCTGCGAGACGCTCGGCCTGCTGAAGATGGACTTCCTGGGCCTGCGCAACCTCACCATCATGGACGACTGCCTCAAGATGATCGAGGCCAGTTCCGGCGAGAAGATCGACCTGCTGAAGCTGCCGCTGGACGACCGCAAGTCCTACGAGCTGCTCAGCCGCGGTGACACGCTCGGCGTCTTCCAGCTCGACGGCGGCGGCATGCGCTCGCTGCTGCGCCTCATGCGCCCCGACAACTTCGAGGACATCTCCGCCGCCCTCGCGCTGTACCGTCCCGGCCCGATGGGCGCCAACTCCCACACCAACTACGCGCTGCGCAAGAACGCCCAGCAGGAGATCACGCCGATCCACCCCGAGCTGGAGGAGCCGCTCAAGGACATCCTCGACACGACCTACGGCCTGATCGTCTATCAGGAGCAGGTCATGGCCATCGCGCAGAAGGTGGCCGGGTTCTCGCTCGGCAGTGCCGACCTGCTGCGCCGCGCGATGGGCAAGAAGAAGAAGTCCGAGCTGGACAAGCAGTACGAGTTCTACGAGAAGGGCATGCAGGACAACGGCTTCTCCGCCGCGTCGATCAAGGCCCTGTGGGACATCCTGCTGCCGTTCTCCGACTACGCCTTCAACAAGGCGCACACCGCCGCCTACGGCCTGATCGCTTACTGGACCGCCTACCTGAAGGCCAACCACCCCGCCGCCTACATGGCCGCGCTGCTGTCCAGCGTGAAGGACGACAAGGACAAGTCGGCCCTCTACCTGAACGAGTGCCGCCGGATGGGCATCAAGGTCTACCCGCCGGACGTCAACGACTCCGACTTCGACTTCACCCCGCGCGGCACCGACATCCGCTTCGGGCTGTCGGCCGTCCGCAACGTGGGCGGCAACGTCGTCGACGGGATCCTCAAGGCGCGCAAGGAGAAGGGTCGCTTCGTCGACTTCAAGGACTTCCTGCGCAAGGTGCCCGCCATCGTCTGCAACAAGCGCGTCATCGAGTCGCTGATCAAGGCCGGCGGCTTCGACTCGCTGGGTCACGTCCGCAAGGGCCTGGTCATGGTGCACGAGCAGGCCGTCGACGCGATCATCGACATCAAGAAGAACGAGGCCATCGGGCAGGACTCGCTGTTCGGCGCCGTCGAGGGCGAGGAGGACCAGACCTTCGACGTGCAGATCCCGGTCGGCGAGTGGGACAAGAACACCCTGCTCCAGTTCGAGCGGGAGATGCTGGGCCTGTACGTCTCCGACCACCCGCTGTTCGGCGTGGAGCACATCCTGTCGGCCGGGGCCGACTGCTCGATCGCCGCGCTGCAGGACGACAGCCGCACCGACGGGCAGATCGTCACGGTCGGCGGCATCCTGTCCGGCGTGCAGCGCAAGGTCACCAAGAAGGGCGACACCTGGGTGCTCACCCAGCTGGAGGACCTCGAAGGCTCCATCGAGGTGATGATCTTCCCGTCGGCCTACCAGCTGTGCTCGACGATCCTGGCCGAGGACGCGATCGTCTTCGTCAAGGGCCGCATCGACAAGCGCGAGGACGTGGCCAAGATCATCGCGATGGAGGTGACCGCGCCCGACCTCACCCAGGAGGCGGGCGGTCCGCTCGTCGTCAGCCTCCCCATGACGCGGTGCACGCCGCCGGTGGTCGGCCGCCTCAAGGAGATCCTCACCACGCATCCTGGCACGTCCGAGGTCCACCTGCAGGTGCACAGCGGGCCGAGGACCACCGTCATGCGCGTCGAGGACCGCTACCGCGTCACCCCCTCCCCGGCCCTCATGGGCGACCTGAAGCAACTCCTCGGGCCTGCCTGCCTGGGCGGCTAGCGGTCTCCTTTCTTCTGACCGGCAGCTTTTCCGTGCGGCAGTTCTTGCGGTACGGCAGGCCTGGTGGCCCGCCGTACCGGAGATCGGGGAGTTAGCCTCGGGGCGTTGGCATCGCGGACCCCCGATGGAGGGTGAGCTGGACATGTCGTCATCCACGAGTTACACGCTGGACGTCCCGGGCGCGCGGCTGCACTACGACGTGCAGGGCTCGGGGCCGCTCCTGATGCTGATCGGCCACCCGATGGGCGCCGACGGGTTCGCCCCGATCGCGTCGGTGCTGGCCGACGACCACACGATCGTCACGTACGACCCCCGGGGCTTCGGCCGCAGCACCATCGACGACCGCGGTCAGGACGCCGAGCCCGACCTGGTCGCCGACGACGTCCGCCGGGTGCTTGACGCGGTCGGTGGGGGACCGGCGGACGTGTTCGGCAGCAGCGGCGGCGCCGTCACCGGGCTCGCGCTGGCCGCCCGCTTCCCCGGCCACGTACGCACCCTCGTCGCCCATGAGCCGCCCGTGGCCCTGCTCCTCCCCGATGCCGACCAGGCGCGTGCCGGGGTCCAGGAGATCTACGACGCCTTCCGCGCCGAGGGCATCGGCGCCGCGTGGCAGAAGTTCTTCGCCTTCACCGGCCTCGGCATGCCTCCCCAGGGCGGCGATGCCACGCCGCAGCCGCCGACGGCCGAGATGGTGGCGACCAGCGAACGCTTCTTCGGCCAGGGCCTGCTGCCCATCACCCTCTACGAGCCCGACCTCGACGCACTCCGGTCGGGCCCCGTCCACGTGGTGCCCGCCGGCGGCGCGACCTCCAAGGGCCAGTTCGCCCAGCGCACCGCCGCCGCCCTCGCCGACCGCCTCGGCACCTCCCTGATCGACTTCCCCGGCGACCACGGCGGCTTCGTCTACCATCCGAAGGACTTCGCCACCACCTTGCGGGGAGTCCTCGCTTAGCGTCCCCGTCCCTTCCTGCTCTTCTCGCTGACGGCAAGGGGCGAAGCCACGGTGGGGATGCTTGCCGTACACGGGATGTTGGTTAAGAAAGGTTCCTAACTTTCTTGACAGGGGTTTGCGGGGTTTGCCACGATGCCGGGTGGAGCGGCTTGGCGCGGCCCGTGGGTGGAAGCCCGGCGGGTGACGTGCTCAGCGAGAGATCTGCTGTCCCGGCCGCGGTAAGGGTGTGCGACGGCCTCCAGCCGCCACGCACCGAGCCAGCGTGCCCGGATCTCTCACCCCCTGGAGTCCTGTCATGTCCAGAGCCCGCTTAGCCCTGGCCGCCTGCCTGTCCCTGGTCGCCTCCCTGCTCGTGGTCGCCGTCGCCACCTCGGCTGGCGCCGCCGAGACCCTGCTGTCCCAGGGCAAACCGGCCACCTCCTCCTCCAAGGAGTCCTCCTCCTACGCCGCCGCGAAGGCGTTCGACGGCGACACCACCGGCACACGATGGGCCTCGCAGGAAGGTCACGACCCCGAGTGGCTGCGGGTCGACCTCGGCTCGTCACAGCAGATCACGCACGTCAAGCTGTTCTGGGAAGACGCGTACGGCAAGTCGTACAAGATCCAGACCAGCGACGACGCCTCCACCTGGACCACCATCTACTCGACCACCGCGGGCGACGGCGGCGCCGACGATCTCCAAATTTCCGGCACCGGGCGATATGTCCGTATGTATGGGAGCAAGCGGGGCACGAGCTACGGCTACTCCCTCTACGAGATGCAGGTGTTCGGCGGCACCACCACCCCGACGGACCCGCCGACCACGCCCACCCCTGGCGTCGGCTTCACCGTGGCCGCGGCGGGTGACATCGCCGAGCAGTGCACCGCGAGTGACAGCGGCTGCATGCACCCGAAGACCGCCGCCCTGGTCCAGAACATGAACCCGCAGTTCGTCATCACGATGGGCGACAACCAGTACGACGACGCCCGCCTGTCGGACTTCCAGAACTACTACGCCAAGACCTGGGGCGCCTTCAAGGCCAAGACCCACCCGGCCCCCGGCAACCACGAGAGCTACGACCCGGCGGGCTTCGAGGCCGGCTACAAGTCCTACTTCGGCAGCATCGCGTTCCCGCAGGGCAAGAGCTACTACAGCTACGACCAGGGCAACTGGCACTTCATCGCGCTGGACTCCAACTCCTTCGACCAGTCGGCCCAGCTCACCTGGCTGAAGGCGGACCTGGCGGCCACCACCAAGGGCTGCGTCGCCGCCTACTGGCACCACCCGCTGTTCAGCTCCGGCGAGCACGGCAACAACCCGGCCAGCAGGCCCGCCTGGCAGGCGCTCCAGGACGCCCACGCCGACCTGGTGCTCACCGGGCACGACCACATCTACGAGCGCTTCGCTCCGCAGAACGCCAGTGCTCAGGCCGACCCCAACGGCCTGGTCGAGGTGGTGGGCGGGATGGGCGGCGCCTCGCCGTACAAGATCGAGAACGTGCAGCCGAACAGCCAGAAGCGGCTGACCGACACCTTCGGGGTGCTGAAGCTGACCTTCACCGACAGCACGTACGGCTGGCAGCTGATCGGCGTCGACGGTCAGGTCAAGGACACCAGCCCCACCTACACCTGCCACTGAGAGCACGTACATGCGCAAGATCCTCATCGCCGTGCTGCTGGCCGGAACGGCCGGCTGCGGCGTGCAAGCCGCAAACGCGGACAATCCCTACGGCATCACGGGATATCTCGATAAATCGTCGCAAAAGCCCGTCGCTAAGGAGGAGGCACTCAAGCACCCGGAAAGCCTGATCAAGGTGGCCGACAGCCTCAAGGTCAGGGTGATCAACGACCGGCTGCCGCTCTACCTGGACCAGGGCGCGTTCTGGCCGTCGGACGAGAACCCGCAGTGGCGCATCAGCTGCAACGAATGGCAGAAGGACCACCCCGGGCTGCTGCGCGTCAACCTGAAGACCGGCAAGGCCGAGACGATCCTCACCGGCACCGAGTCGTGCGACCCGGTCCGCCGCACCGCCTGGGGAACGATCGTCTTCGGCGAGGAGAACGGCGGCGGCAGGCAGGGCGGCCGCCTGTACGAGCTGATCGACCCGCTGCACACCACCGGCGTCACGCTCGACCGCAAGACCGGCCGCTTCCACGGCGGCACCGGCGCCGGCAACCTGACCGCCAGGCCGCTCCTGGGCCGCCTGTCGTGGGAGGGCATGGTGGCGCTGCCCAGCGGCGTCGTCTACTACACCGACGAGAGCCGCCCGGAGAAAGGCAACCCGGGCGGCGCGTTCTTCAAGTTCGTCCCCGACCAAGCGCCGAATGGTGAAATTTCGGACCTCGGAAACTCGCCGCTCACCCACGGCAGGCTGTACGGCCTGCGGATCGGCAAGCACGAGGGCGGCAGGGACTACGGCCAGGGCACCCAATGGGGCCAGGGCTCCTGGATCCCCGTCGAGGACAGGTCCGACCCCGACCTCACCAGGGCCACCGCCACGCAGCACCTGACCGGCTACTACCGCCCCGAGGACATGGACCTGGACCGCAAGGCCCTGGCCGAGGGCAAGGTCAGGATCTGCTCGGACGAAACGGGCAACGAGGACGAGGCGCAGATGTGGGGCGACACGATCTGCCTCACCGACGGCGCCGTGGACCAGCCCACGGCCGGAGTCCCGCAGGTGCAGCCGTTCATCCTGGGCGGCCCGGCGCTCAACATGCCCGACAACATCGCCTACCAGCCGGGCCGCGGCAACTGGATCGTGCACGAGGACGGCGACACCGACAGCGACCTGCAGGGCTTCCACGGCAACGACCTGTGGTCGTGCAGGCCCGACGGCCCCGACGACGACCTGCAGTCCGACGGGTGCGTCCGCATCGCCACGCTGAACGACGGCAGCCCGACCGGCGGCGAATTCGACGCCTCCGGCAGGCACTTCTACGTCGTCGTCCAGTGGAGCGGCACCGGCTACGGCGTGCTGCTCGACATCACCGGCTGGAGATAGATGTACATCTCCATCCGCGAATCGCGGCTGGTCCGCTCCGTCCCGGCCAACGTGCTCGCGCTCGGGGCGGTCAGCCTGGTCACCGACGTGTCGTCGGAGATGATCACCGCGGTGCTGCCGCTGTACCTGGTCGGCACGCTGGGGCTGAGCCTGCTGCAGTTCGGGGTGCTCGACGGCCTGTACTTCGGCGTGACGGCGCTGGTACGGGTGGCCGGAGGGCACGCCGCCGACCGGTTCAGGCGGCGCAAGCTGGTGGCCGGGCTCGGCTACGGGCTGTCGGCGGTGTGCAAGCTCGGCCTGCTGGCGACGTCTTCGGTGCCGCTGCTCGGCGCCGTGATCGCGGCCGACAGGACGGGCAAAGGGCTGCGGACCGCGCCCAGGGACGCGCTGATCACGCTGAGCGCCCCCGCCGACCGGCTCGGCGGGGCGTTCGGCGTGCATCGGGCGATGGACACGGTCGGCGCGTTCCTCGGCCCGCTGGCCGCCTTCGGGGTGCTGTCGGTCACCGCCGGAGCCTACGACGCGGTGTTCGTGGTCAGCTTCTGCGTGGCGGTGCTCGGCGTGCTGCTGCTTGCGCTGTACGTGCGCGACCGCCGGGGCCCTGTGACGGCGGGCGTCTCGCTGCGGGCGGCGGTGCTGCGCCAGGCCGCCTTCCGCCGCATCTGCCTGGTCGCGGTGACGCTCGGACTGGTCACGGTCAGCGACTCGTTCGTCTACCTGCTGCTGCAGAAGCGGCTCGCGCTCCCGCCGCAGCTGTTCCCGCTGCTACCGCTCGGCACCGCGGGCGCGTACCTGCTGCTCGCCGTCCCCTTCGGCAAACTCGCCGACCGGTACGGCAGGGCGGCGGTGTTCACCGGCGGCCACGTCGCGCTGCTGGCCGCCTACCTGCTGCTGATGGGACCCGGCTGGCTGGTCCCCGTGCTGGCGCTGCACGGCGTGTTCTACGCGGCGACCGACGGGGTGCTGATGGCGCTGGCCGGGCCGCTGCTGCCGGAAGGGGTGCGGACCAGCGGGCTCGCGCTGCTGCAGACGGGCCAGGCCACGGCCCGCATGCTGTCGTCGATCCTGTTCGGGGCCCTGTGGACCGCGCTGGAGGCGGGCCCGGGCCTGGCGGTGATGGCGGCGGGCCTGGCGGTGTCGATCGTGGTGGCCTGGCGGGGGCTGCGCCGATGAAACGACTGATCGTGCTGATCGTGGCCGTCGTCCTGCTGGGCGGGGGAGCGCTGGCCTACACCACGTGGGCGGCCTCCAGGAAGACGGTCACGGCCGTGCCCGGGTTCGACGCCGGGGCGCCCGGGCGGCTGCTGTTCCGCAGCGGCGGGCGGATCGCGGCCGTCCCCCTGGCCGACCCGGGGGCCGCACCCGCGGTGAGCGGGACGTCGTGCGACCGCTTCTACACGGCGGCGGGGACGACGCTGTGCCTGGTCACCCAGCCGGGTGCGCTGCCGAAGACCGACGCGATCGTCCTCGACCGGAGGCTGCGCGAGACCCGCCGGGTCAAGCTGGCCGGGGTCCCCAGCAGGGCGAGGGTGTCGGCCAGCGGCCGGATGGCGTCGTGGACGGTCTTCGTCACCGGCGACTCCTACAGCAGCGGCGGATTCTCCACCTGGACCGGCATCGTCGACATCCGCACCGGCTACGCGATCACCAACATCGAGGACATCCCGCTCTACCTGGACGGCAAGCGCTACCACTCGCCCGACGTCAACTACTGGGGCGTCACGTTCGCCGGAGACGACAACCGCTTCTACGCCACCATGTCAACCAAAGGCAGGACCTACTTGGTCGAGGGCGACTTCGCCGGGTGGAAGGCCAGGACGCTGCGGCAGAACGCCGAATGCCCGTCCCTGTCGCCCGACGGCACCCGCCTGGTCTTCAAGAAACGGGTCGAACCGGGACCGTGGCGCCTGCACGCGCTCGACCTGCGCTCGATGAAGGAGACCCCGCTGGCCGAGACCGCCAGCGTCGACGACCAGGTCGCCTGGCTCGACGCAAGCACCGTCATGTACGGCAAGGACGGCGACCTCTGGAAGGTCCCGGCGGACGGCACGGGGAAACCCGAACTGGTCGCCAGGGACGCCTCCTCGCCCGCCGCTGTTCACTAGATATTTCCGTACGTATACCGATATCGATACGGATGTTCTTTCAACGAGTCCGGATCTAGTGTCAAGCCGCCATCCCCCAGCACGAAAGGACCTGGCGTGAGACGCAGATCCGTTCTCGCGGCAGCCGCCGGACTGGCCGTCACGGCCGCCCTGGTGGGCCCACCGGCCGCCGCCGCACCCCCTGGCGCGAACCCGCACAAGAGCCTGGCCGCCGACCCGGAGAGCCGCGCCGTGGCCGCGGCCGACCAGGCCGTCTCCAGCGGGCTGGACAAGTTACGCAAGGGACCCGACGAGACCTACTGGCGCCGAGCCGTGACGGGCGGCGCCAGCGGCATGTTCTACGTCGCCTACGAGCGCACCTTCAAGGGCCTGCCGGTGGTCGGCGGCGACGCGGTCGTCGTCACCGACTCCCAGGGCAATGTGCGCGACACCACCGCCGCCTCCAAGGAGACGAACTCCAGCCTCGGCATCCAGCCCAAGGTGGGCGCCGACAGCGCTACCAAGACGGCGAGCGGCCGCTTCCAGCGGGTCGACACCGCCGAGGCCCCGCGCCTGGTCGTTCTGGCCTGGGGCGCGCAGCCCAAGCTGGCCTGGGAGAGCGTCGTCACCGGCGTCGCCGAGGGCAAGCCGAGCAAGCAGCACGTGTTCGTCGACGCCCGCACGGGCAAGGTGGCCGACTCCTACGACGAGGTGCGCGAGGGCACCGGCAACGGCTACTACTACCCGAGCTCCAACATCTCCACCAGCCAGTCGGGCTCCACCTACCGCATGGTGGACACCTCCAGGCCGGGCATCCAGTGTGGCGGGCAGAACGGCTCGCCGTACACCGGACCCGACGACGTCTGGGGCAACAACTCCGGCACCGACCTGGAGACGGCCTGCGTGGACGCGCTCTACAGCGTGCAAAAAGAGTGGGACATGCTCCGCGACTGGCTCGGGCGTAACGGGATCGACGGCGCGGGCCGCGGCTTCCCCGCCGAGGTCGGGCTGAGCGACGTCAACGCCTACTGGGACGGCAGCAAGACCAACTTCGGCCACTCCCAGGACAACCAGCGCCAGGCCACGCCCATCGACGTGGTCGGCCACGAGTTCGGCCACGCCATCTTCCAGACCACGCCAGGCGGCGCGGGATCCGGCAACGAGAACGGCGGCATCAACGAGGGCACCGGCGACATCTACGGCGCCCTGACCGAGGCCTACGCCAACAACCCCAACGACCCGCCGGACTACACGGTCGGCGAGGAGGTCAACCTGGTCGGGGACGGCCCGATCCGGTACATGTACAACCCGTCGCAGGTGGGCGACCCCAACTGCTACTCCTCCTCGATCCCCAGCACCGAGGTGCACGCGGCGGCCGGCCCGCTCAACCACTGGTTCTACCTGCTGGCCGAGGGCTCCTCGCCCGGCGGCGGCAAGCCGAACAGCCCGATCTGCTCCGGCGGCCCTTCCTCTGTCACCGGAATCAGCATCCAGAAGGCCGGCAAGATCTACCTGGGCGCGATGCAGCGCAAGACCTCGTCCTGGCGTTACGCCAACGTCAGGTCGGCCTCGCTGGCCGCCGCGGTCGAGCTCTACGGCGCCAACAGCGCCGAGTGCGCGGCCACCAAGGCGGCGTGGAACGCGGTGAGCGTCCCGGTCCAGTCGGGCGAGCCCACCTGCACCTCTCCCACGCAGGACTTCTCGATCTCCACCAACCCGACCTCCGGCTCGGTGAACCCGGGTCAGTCGGCCACCACCACGGTCGGCACCCAGACCACCGCGGGCAACCCGCAGACGGTGAACCTCACCGCCTCAGGGCTGCCGAGCGGGGCGACGGCGTCCTTCAACCCGGCGAGCGTGACCAGCGGCAACAGCTCGACGCTGACGATCAGCACCAGCGCCTCGACGCCCGCGGGCACCTCCACGATCACCGTCACGGGCACCGGCGCGTCCGGCTCCCACACCGCCACCTACCAGCTGACGGTAGGCAGCACCCCGCCCACCCGGGACTTCTCCATCGCGGTGAACCCGTCCTCCGGCACCGTCCAGACGGGCCAGGCGATCACCACGACCGTCTCCACGCAGACCACGCAGGGCACGGCCCAGACGGTCAACCTGACCGCATCCGGGCTGCCGACCGGGGGCACCGCCTCGTTCAACCCGGCCAGCGTGACCAGCGGCAACAACTCGACGCTGACGATCAGCACCACGAGCTCGACTCCGGCGGGCAGCTACCAGGTGACGATCAGAGGCGCGGGTGAGACGGGCGCCCACACCACGGTGTTCGCGCTGACGGTGCAGGGGCAGAACCCCGGCCGCACCTTCCGCAACGACACCGACTACTTCATCGACGACTACGAGTACATCACCAGCTCGGTCACCTCCACCGCGAGCGGGACCGCGCAGTCGCCGGTGAAGGTCACGGCCACCAGCAACCACACGTGCATCGAGGACCTGGACATCTGGCTCCAGGGCCCGAACGGCAGGTGGTACCACCTGCGCTCGCCGGGTGGCACGTCCTGCACGGTCTTCGGCACCAGGAACTGGTCGGTGCCGGTCAGCCAGCAGGCCGCCGGCACGTGGACCCTCTACATCGAGGACTACTACGCGCAGGACACAGGAACTCTGGACTGGTGGAGCATCACCGTCTAGGCACCCGTGGTCCCGCCCGGCCCCTCGGGCGGGACCACGATCTCGGTCCGCGAGCGGACGCCGAGCTTGCGCAGCAGGGTGGCGACATGGGTCTCGACCGTACGGCGCGACAGGAACAGCACCTCGGCGATCTCCCTGTTCGTCCTGCCGAGCGCGACGAGCCTGGCGACCTCCCGCTCGCGGGCCGACAGCAGGCCCTCGCCGCGGCGCCGGTTGACGGGGGTGGCCACGCCGTACTCGCGCAGCGCGTGCCGGCAGCGGGCCGCGTCCCTGGTGGCGCCGAGCGCGGCGAAGCGTTCGGCGGCCTCGGCCAAGGCGGCGGCGGCAGCCGTGCGGTCGTCAAGCGCGAGCAGCGCGTCCGCGGCGGCCTCGCCCGCGCGGGCGGCGGCATAGGGCTGGGGCATGGCGGTGAAGGCGGCGCGCGCCGCCGCGAAGCGCTCGGCCGCCGCCTGCGCCCTGCCCGCCGACAGCTCCAGCGCCCCCTCGGCCAGCTCGAGCGCGGCCGCGGCGGCCGGCGCGACCCTGTCTGTCAGCCCGTCGGCGAAGCGCCGGACCAGCGCACCCGCCTCGCGGGCGTGTCCCGCCCGCAGCAGCGCGGTCACCGCCGCGGGCACCAGCTGGTCGCCCCACACCCACACACCCTTGGCGGCCAGCCGCCCGGCCGCCAGCTCGCTCTCCCGCGCGGCCGGCGCCACCTCACCCCTGGCCAGGTGCAGCTCGACCAGCCCGCCCCAGGCGGCGAGCACGAGAGGCAGGTAGCCCGTGTCGGGACTCCCGGCGGCCCGCAGGTGGGATTCGGCCTCGGCCCACTCGCCGGCGGCCAGCGCCAGCCGGCCGAGCACGTAGTGCGCCTCCAGCGAGCCGACCGGGCTCTCCGCGCCGTCCTCGACCGCGGCGACCGCCCGCGCCGCCAGGCCCTCCCAGTGGCCGGTCATCCAGTCCATCCGCAGCGCCACGCCGCGCGCCAGGTAGGCGGGGAACAGCGCGCCCGTCTCCTCGGCCAGCACCCGCCCGCGCCTGCCGTAGTCGTCGGCGAGCTCGTACTGGCCCAGCGTCACCGCCAGGTCGTACAGGTTGCAGTAGGCCCTGGCCACCTGCCTGCGCACGGCCGTGGACGGGTCGGTGGCGGGCAGCACGGCCGCCAGCTTCGCCGTCTCCGGCGAGCCGACGGACATGGCCAGCGTCGCCCGGTTGCCCATGACGGCCGCCGAGATCTCGGCGTCGTCGGCCGCCGCGATCAGCTCCTCCGCCCGTTCCATCCACTGCTCGTGTACGGCCAGCGGCTCGAGACCCCAGCCGGGCATGGCCAGCGCGGCCAGCCCGCGGGCCGCGAGCGCGGGCCGGTCGCCCAGCTCCTCCACCGCGGCCAGGATCGCGGGACGGCCCGCGGCCACGTCGCCGCCCTGACCGAACAGGATCAGCCCCAGCGACAGCCGCGCCTCGCCGCGCAGGTCCCTGCCCAGCCGCTCGTCGGAGACCAGGTGCCGCAGCAGCCGGATCACCCGCGGGTAGGCCAGGCTCGCCATGGCCAGCCTGGCCAGCGTCAGCACCAGCGCCGCCCGCTTCGAGCCGGGCAGGTCGGGATCGGAGATCATGCCCTCGAGCACCTCGACCGCCAGCGGCGTGTCGCCCAGCGCCGCGGCCTGGCGGGCCGCCGCGCCGCCGTAGCTCAGCCACGCCTGCCTGTCGCCCGACCTGCGGGCGTGGAAGGTGAGCTGGACCAGCGGCGGCGGGTCCAGCGCGGCCAGCGCGGCCATGGCCCGCTCGTGACCGAGCCTGCGGTCGGGGCCGGGGATCGTGTCGTAGACGGCCTCCTGCGCCAGCGCGTGGCGCAGGCCGTACCTGCTGTCGGGATACTCGTGCAGCACGCCGAGCCGGAGCGCCTCGCCCAGCCCGCAGGCGTCGCCCGCCACCGCGGACAGCAGCTGCTCGCCCACCGGCAGCCGGAGCACGGCGGCGGCGCGGACGGCGGCCAGCGCGGCGGGGGAGAGCCTGGCCAGCTGCTCGGACATCGACTCGCGCAGCAGCAGCGGCACCCCGGCCCGCTCGAGAGCCTCGGGCCGCCGGTCGTCGCCCAGGGAACGGACCACCTCCTCCACCAGGAAGGGGATGCCGCCGGTGCGCTCGTGTAACCGGGCCGCGAAGGTGGGCGGCAGGTCGGGCCGGCCGAGCAGGGCCGCGGCCAGCGCGCCCACGTCGGGCCTGGCCAGCGGCTCCAGCGCGATCAGCACGCTGGAGGCCGCGGGCGAGCCGCGGTAGGCGGCGCCCAGCGGCAGGCCGGCGGCAGGCAGTTCCTGCCTGCGGTAGGTCAGCACCAGCGCCAGCCCGTCCGGCGGGCGCCTGCGCAGGAAGCCCAGCAGGTCCTGGGTGCCGTCGTCGGCCCAGTGCAGGTCCTCGATCACCAGCACCGCCGGTCCCGCGGCGGCCAGCAGGTCGTGCACCGCGCGGAACAGGCGGTGGCGCTCGGCGGCCGGGTCGGGCAGCGGCGCGGGCGCGGGGGGCAGCAGCGGCGTCAGCTCGGGCAGGTGGCCGTGGAGCGCTCCCGTCACCGGGCTGAGCTCCTCCGGGCCGGGCAGTACGCCCCGCAGGTCGCGCATGGCCTCGAAGACCGGCCCGTAGGGGAAGGGCTCGCGCAGCGGATGGCAGTAGCCCACCAGCAGCGTACGGCTGGCCTGTTCGGCCGCGGCGTGCACCAGCGTCGTCTTGCCGATGCCCGCCTCGCCTTCGACCAGCGCCACCGCCGGAGGGTGGCGCATCGCTTCCAGGAGCGTCCGCAACGGCTCCGCACGACCGACCATTCCCACGACCGGACGTTATCCACCTGGGGCCCACGGTTCAATCCCGGAACATAACTCCCCGGTTGCGATGTCGTGTCAGAAATCTTGTCAAGGCTCTACGCCGCCACGTTCCCGTGCGCCGTGACGGCGGGTGCGCGGCACCGACTCGCCGGACTCGCCGGTCGCGGGCCCCCGGCCGGAGTGCGGCGGGCGGCCGGTGGGGCGGCTCGCCGTACAGGATCGATGATCTACTGGCGGGGGCGGGGGCGGGGGTTGACGTCCCAGCCGAAGTGGCGGCGGTGGGTGCCGGGGAACAGGGCCCGCCGGCCGCGGCCCGCCTTCTCTTTCTCCTTCTTCTTCTCCTTGGCCAGGGCCTCCTTGAGCCCCGGCGTGAAGCCGCCGCCGAAGCGGGCCATGTTGGGCGGCGCGAACCTTGTCGGGGGTGTGTCGCTCAGCGCCGACTCCATCGACGAGATCCAGATCGGACCGGGTAGCGAGGCGCCCTGCACGGAGCCGTAGTACTCGCCGCCGATCTCCACGTTCTCCAGCGGGTGGCGGTAGGAGCCGCGGATGTCGCCGACGCTGACCGCCGCCGCCAGGTCCGGTGTGTAGCCGGCGAACCAGGCCGAGGTGTAGCCGTTGTTCGTGCCGGTCTTGCCGGCGGCCGGGCGGCCGATGCTCTGACCGTGCATGGTCCCCTTGGTGAACACCCCCGACAGGATGTAGTTCTCCGCGTCCGCGACCTCCCGCTCCACGGCCTGGTCGCAGGCCGGCGGCACCCGGGTCGTCTGCCCCTCGGAGTCGGTGATCTTCACGATCGCCAGCGGGTGGCAGTATCGGCCCCTGGCGCCGAACGCGGCGAAGGCCGCGGCCACCGTGACCGGGTCCATCTCGTTGACGCCGAGCGTGAACGTGGGCACCTCGCGCAGCGGCCCGCCGTCGGCGCGGGTGACGCCGAGCGACCTGGCGGTGTTGACCACGTTGCACAGGCCGACCTTTCGCTCCAGCATCATGTAGAAGATGTTGACCGACTTCCAGGTGCCGGTCTCCAGGCTGTGCGGGCCGCCGGTGCCCTCACCGCTGGCGTTGAGCACGCGCGCCCGCGGGTCGTTGACGGGTTTGCCCGAGCAGTCGCGGTAACCCTGCGCGGGCACCAGCGAGCCCGGCGTCTCGAAGCCCTGGTTGAAGCGCCACCCCTGCTGCAGGGCGGTGGCCAGGGTGAACACCTTGAACGTCGAGCCCGCCTGGAGCCCCATGCCGCCGCCGTGCGCCTCGTCGGCGGCCAGATTGATCGTGGTGCGCGAGCCGTTCCTGCGCCCGCCCGGGTTGCTGCCGTACTTCTTGCTGACGGAGATCGCCCTGATCCGCCCCGTGCCGGGCTCGACCATGGCCTCCGAGCCCGCCTCGGTGTCCTGCGGGTTGACGTGGCCGCGCAGCGCCCGCGCGGCGGCGTGCTGGTCGCGTGGGTCCAGGCTGGTGCGGATGACCAGGCCGCCGGTGGCCAGGCGACGCCTCCGCTCCGCCGCGGTGGCCCCGAAGACCGGGTTGCTGAGCAACTCCTGGCGCACGTAGACGCAGAAGAACGGGTAGTCGCTCTCCTCGCACCCGCCGGGCTCAGGGTGCAGGGTGATGTCCAGCTTGGTGCGCTTGGCCTCGGCCGCCTGCGCCTGGGTGATCATGTTCAGGCCGGCCATCCGGTCGAGCACGGTGTCGCGCCGCAGCTTCAGCCGCGCCTGCTGCTTCCTGCCGATCGAGGGGTCGGTGAGGTTCGGCGCGCGTACGGCGCCGGCCAGGGTGGCGGCCTGGGCCAGCGTCAGGTCCGCCGACGAGGTGGAGAAGAAGCGATGGGCGGCCGCCTCGACGCCGTGCGCGCCCGCGCCGAAGTAGGCGATGTTCAGGTAGCGCTCGAGGATCTGGTCCTTGGTGTACTTGTCCTCCATGGCCAGCGCGTACCGCAGCTCGGTGATCTTGCGGCCGATGCTCTGCGCCCGCGCCTGGACCCGCTCGGCGTCCGTGCGCGCGTTCTCCACCAGGATGTTCTTGACCAGCTGCTGAGTGAGCGAGGAGCCGCCCTGCCGGATGCCGCCCGCCTGGGTGTTGGTCAGCAGCGCCCGCAGCGTCCCCTTGACGTCCATGCCGCCGTGCTCGTAGAAGCGGGCGTCCTCGATGGCCACGATCGCCTGGCGCATCACCGGCGCCACCCGCGAGAGCGGCACCTCGGTCCGGTTGGCGGTGTAGAACTGGGCGAACTGCTTGCCGTGCCGGTCCAGCAGCCGGGTCACCTGGGAGAGCGGCTCCTCGTGCGGGGGCGGGGGCAGGTCCACGAAGGAGTTGGCGACGTCCCTCGCGGCGATCCCCACCCCGCCCACAGCCGGCACGACCAGCGCGGCCGCCAGCATGCCGCTCACCGCGCCGGCCACACCCAGTCCGGCGATGGATTTGCGCACAGTCACTCAGATGATCTGCGACCGGCTGATCATGGGCAAACGCCGGGTTCCGACTCTTTACCGTTGCCTGCGGATGTTCAGACCAAGCGAGGCGAACTGCTCGTACGGGCGGTGATAGCCGCGCTCGATGTGGTGCACCCCGCGCAGCGTCGACACCCCGTCGGCCACCGCCGCCGCCAGCACGCCGGAGAACCCGGCCCGGATGTCGGGCAGCGTCACGTCGGCACCCCGCAGCTTCGACACCCCGCGCACCACGGCCGAGTGCTTGGCGTTGGTGTCGTGATACCGGCAGGCGGGCCCGCCCAGGCACTGGTCGAACACCTCGATCTCGCAGCCCATCGTCTGCAGGGCGGGCACGTACACCAGCCGGTTCTCGAAGACGGTCTCGTGCAGCACCGACATGCCCTGGCTCTGCGTGAACAGCACCATCAGCGGCGTCTGCCAGTCGGTCATGAACCCCGGGTGCGTGTCGGTCGACACCGCCGCGGCGCGAAGGCCCGCCGGCGGCGCCGTCGCGCAGACGTACTCGTCGTTGATGTCGAACTGGGCGCCCATCCTGGCCAGCGTGGTGATCGCGGTGACCAGGCGGTCCTGCGCGCAGCCGTGCACCCGTACCTCGCCGCCGGTGACCAGGCCCGCGGCCAGATAGGAGAACGCCTCGATGCGGTCGCCCGCCAGCCACGTGGAGGCGCCGCGCAGGTGGCCGACGCCCTCGATGACGATCCTGCGGTCGGGGGAAAGCTCGATCCTGCCGCCCATCCGCTGCAGGAACAGCGCCAGCTCGACCACCTCGGGCTCCATGGCGGCGTTCTTGATCACGGTCTTGCCCTCGGCCAGCACCGCGGACATCAGGATCGTCTCGGTCGCCCCGACGCTCGGGTACGGCAGCTCGATCCGGGTGCCGTTGAGCCGCTTGGCCTTGGCGTACACGCCGCCGTCGCCCACCTCGACCTCGGCGCCCATCGCGCGCAGCGCCTCGACGTGGAAGTCGATGGGCCGCCGCCCGATCGGGTCGCCGCCCACCAGCGGCACGAACGCCTCGCCCGCCAGGTGCAGCAGCGGGCCCAGCATGAGGATGGGGATGCGGTTCAGCCCGGTGAACGCGTCCGGCACCCGGGGGCGGATCTCGGGTCCCGGCTCGATCCGGATCTCCGCGCCGTTGATCTCCACGTGGATGCCCAGCGCTTCCAGCATCGCCGCCGTGATGCCCACCTCGCCCACCTCGGGGGCGTTGGCGATGGTGCTCTCCCCGCTGCCCAGCATGGCGGCGACCATGTGCTTGGAAACGGCGTTCTTGGAACCGCGTACTTCGACGTCCCCCCGCAGCGGCCCCGAGGGTTCGATCAGCCAGACCTCTTCTTGAATCACGAAGCGAGCCTAACCGGGCGATACCATCGAGCTGATTCGGACACACATGTGAGGGGGAGTCGCGTGGCGAGGGAAGTACGCGCTTTCGCCGTTACTGTCCTCGTTCTCGCCGCCCTGGCCGTTCCGGCGGGGTTGCTCTGGTCATGGGTGTCGCCGCGCGCGCCGTACCAGCTGACCGGTGAGGGACGGGTGCTGGCCGACCCGGCCACGCAGGCGCTCATCGCCGCCGACGGCTGGTTCGCGGTGATCACGGCGGGTCTCGGGCTGGTCTGCGGGGCGGCGGGCTGGCTGGTCGGGCGCCGCACTCCGGTGGCGATGCTGCTGGCCCTGTGCGCGGGTGGGGTGCTCGGCTCCTTCCTGGTGCGGTGGACCGGCTCGACGTTCACGCTGGGCGCCGTCACCGTGGCGGCCGCCGCGCCTGGCACCAAGGTGGTCGCCGGCGCGCTCTCGCTGAAGGCCTCGGGGGTGATGGTGGCCTGGCCGCTGATCGGGGTGGCCATGTTCGGGCTGCTCGAGGGCATGCACGGCTACCGCGAGTCCCCCCTACGCCAGCCGTACGGCGGCCAACCCCCACTCTGACCCAACCCCTGACGTCTTCGCCGACCCGCCGCTCCTCGCGGCCGCAGCGCCCATCGCTTCCTGCGCTGACCAGTCGCTCCTCGCGTGCGCGTCGGTCCATCACTCCCTGGACCTCAGCTCGCTCATCGCTCGGTGAATGTGAGCGCGCTCGTGGCCCTGTGGGCCCTCCTGTCGCTCTGGGGTTTGAGCTCGCCCGTCGCCCTTCGAGTTTGACCTTGGTCTCCCCCCGACGCTTTTTGGGTTTGATCTTGGGGTTTAGAGGGGTGGGTGGTGGGTGGCGTGGCCGGTGGCTGCTTCGAAGGATTTCGCGGCGCGCAGGACCTTGGCGTCGTCGAAGGGGCGGCCGACGATCTGGACGCCGACCGGCAGGCCAGAGGGCGTGAAACCGGCGGGCACCGAGGCGGCGGGCGCGTGCAGGACGCTGATCCAGTACGCCGATCGCATCCAGGCCAGGTAGTCGGGCATCGGGATCCCGTTGATCTCGCCCACGTACGGATGCTCGACCGGGAACGGCGGGACCTGGCTGACCGGCGCGATCAGCACGTCGTAGGTGTCGAAGAAGGCGGCCATCCGCTGGTAGAGGCCGCTGCGCAGGCGCTCGGCCCTGGCCAGGTCGGCCCCCGTGACCTCGAGCCCGCGCTCCACGTTCCACCGCGTGTTCGCCCCGAGCCCCTCCATGCCCGCGAACGACAGCGCGTAGTACCAGGCCCGGTAGACACGGAAGGCGTCCTCGGCGTCCGACAGGTCGAGATCCACCTGCTCGACGCGGGCCCCCAGCCGTTCGAACACGCCCGGCGCGGTCGCCGTCACCGCCGCCGTCTCCGGATCCACCGGCAGCCCGCCGAGGTCCGGGCTCCACGCGACGCGCAGCCCCGCCACGGACTCCTCTGGATCCGGGGTGAACGGCTCCTTGATCGCGTACGGCGAGCGGGGGTCGAACCCCGCCATGACCGACAGCAGCAGCTCCACGTCCTCGACCGTCCGCGCCATCGGCCCCGGCACCGCCAGCGTGTACCAGGCGGCCGTGTCAGAGGGATCCGGCACCCGGCCGGGCGTCGGGCGCAGGCCCACCACGTTGCAGAACGAGGCCGGGTTGCGCAGCGAGCCGCCCATGTCGGAGCCGTCGGCCAGCGGCACCAGGCCGCAGGCCAGCGCCGCCGCCGCGCCCCCGCTGCTGCCGCCCGCCGACCTGGTCAGGTCGTAGGGGTTGAGGGTGGCGCCGAACACCTCGTTCACCGTGTGCGAGCCGGTGCCGAACTCCGGCGTGTTCGTCTTGCCGATCGTGATCGCACCCGCCGCCCTGATCCGGCGGACCAGGAGGTCGTCCACGGCCGGGACGTTGTCGGTGAACAGCGGCGAGCCGTACGTGGTGCGGATGCCGGCGGTGTCGACGAGGTCCTTGTGCGCGATCGGCACGCCGTGCAGCGGCCCGGCCGGCTCGGCGGCGTCGGCGGCCTTGGCCGCGTCCATGGCCTGCTCGGCCGCCAGCGTCACGACGGCGTTCACCTTCGGGTTGACCCGTTCGATGCGGTCCAGGTGCGCCTGGAGCAGCTCCACGGCGCTGACCTGCCGGTTCCTGACCAGGCGGGCCATCTCGGTGGCGCTCAGGTAGTGCAGTTCGCTCACGGTTTCGATCCTGCCCCATGCGGTTGCCCGCCACTACGGCGAGGGTTGCCGAGAGAGGCGGCCAGGCCGTCGAGCACCTGCTCCAGCCCCAGCGCGAACAGCCGCTCGAGGCGGTCGGGCAGGTGCGGGATCCTGGCCTCGTCCATGATCCAGGTGAACGTCGGATAGCGGCCGCTGTCGCGGATGACCTGGCCGTAGGGGCTCTGTTCGGCCATCCAGTCGTCCATCGTCATGCCGGAGCGGCGGGCCGCCTCCCGCTCGCCCAGCTCGCCCGCGACGGTGCCGCGCACGTAGGTGGCCACCGCCGACACCTCGGCAAGCAGGTCCCGCCGACAGCGCCGCCGACCACGGGTGGCGCAGCATCAAGCCGTACCGGATCAGGGGATCAGGCGGGGCCGGCCATACCGGATCAGGGGGTCAGGCGGGGTCGGCCGTACCGGAGCAGGGGGTCAGGCCCGCACGGGGCGGCCGGGCATGGACTCGGGCAGGAGGGCGCCGTTCCTGACCACGAACCGGCCGTTCACCACGACGTGGACGAAGCCCTCCGAGGGGGCGACGGTCGCGGCGTAACTGGCGCGGTCGGCGACGGTCTCCGGGTCCAGGACGGTCAGGTCGGCGTCCATCCCCGCCTGCACCCGGCCCTTGCGGTGCAGCGCGGGCACCACCCGGGCGGGAACGTAGGAGCAGCGCCGGATCGCCTCGGGCAGGCTCAGCAGCGCCTGCTCCCTGACGAGCTGCCGGAACACGCGCCCGTAGGTGCCGGCCGTACGCGGGTGCGAGGCGGCGTCGGCGGGCAGCGGCCAGGCGGCGGGGTCCGGCGTGCGGATGAGCGGCACCGCGTCCGTGGCGACGGCGGCGTCCTCGAAGGCCAGCGCCTTCTGGATGAAGGCGAACTGCGCCGGATCCTCCTCGTCGAGCAGGTGCACGAAGGCGGCGGAACCGGGCTCCCGCTCGCGGGCCGCCCGCAGCTCGGCGTCGTCGGCGAAGCGGCCGCCCGACAGCAGGCCGATCGAGTGCGGCGACAGACCGCGCCGGTGCAGCAGCTCCGGCGCCAGGAACGCGGCGCCCACGCCCGTCATGCCCGCGCCGTACGGGTAGGCCTCGGTGGTGACCTTGGAGCCCTCCGCGCGGACGCGCTCCACCAGGCCGAGCACGCGGTCGACGTGCCGGACCGAGGTGGAGTTGACGTGGCAGTAGTGCATGTGGGCGCCCGTCTCCGCGGCGGCCCTGACGATCTCCTCGGCGCCGTCGATCGGAGTGTTCGGGTCCTGCTCGACCAGCTCGCGGGCGTGGGTGTAGGTGGGCTGGCCGGCGCGGGCGGCCAGCGCGGCCACGGCCAGGTACTCGGCGGGGTCGGCCAGCGGCGCGTAGCCGACCAGGATGCCGATGCCGAGCGCGCCGTCGGCCAGGTCCTTCTCCAGCATGGCCACGATCCGCGCGGTCGCCTCGGCGTTGCCCGGCTGCTGCCACTCGGCGCGGCCGATGTTGGCGAGCAGCACCTCCAGGCTGGCCGCCGGATCCACTCCGGCGAGCACCGACATGCGGGCGGCGGCCCAGGAGGTGGAGAAGCCGTAGTTGAGCGGCCTGCCCTCCAGCTCGGCCTGCCGGTAGGCGCGCGCGACCGGGTACGCGCCGGCCTCCAGCTCCAGCACCGTCGTCACGCCGTCGAGGGCCTGCAGCCGGTGCCCGGCCAGGTCGGCGCTGTGGCTGTGCAGGTCGATGAAGCCGGGCGCGACCACCAGCCCGCCCACGTCCAGCCGCTCGGTGCCCTCCAGCGGCACGTCGGACACCGCGCGGATCACGCCGCCGGTGATGCCGACGTCGCGGACGGCGTCCAGGCCGGTCTCCGGGTCGATCACCCGCCCGTTGGCGAGCACCAGGTCGTAGGTCACGAAGCCTCCTTGAAGGTGAACTGCTCGGCTCGTTGCGGCACCACCACGGCGATCAGCGCGCCGAGCACGGTGGTGCCGATCAGCAGCCCGAACGCGGCCGTGTAGGAGAAGCGGTCGACGAGCCACCCCATCAGCACCGGCGTGATCACCCCGGCGATCTGGCCGCCCACGTTGACCACGCCCATGCCCGAGCCGATCACGGCGGGCGGCAGCGCCCGTACCGGCATGCCCAGGATGCCCATCGTGGACAGGCCCGCGACCGCCATCGCCAGCGTCTGGAACAGCGTGAAGCCCTCGGCGGTGTCGGCCATCAGCATCGGCACCAGCAGGGCGGCGGTGCACAGCAGCAGCGGGACCACATACAGCCGGGCCCGCTGGCTGAAGTAGCGGTCGAACAGGTAGCCGCCCAGGATCGTGGTCACCGTCATCACCAGGCTCGGCAGGGCGGAGAACACGCCGGTCTTCAACAGCGAGATGCCCTTGGCCTCGAGCAGGTAGCTCGGCACCCAGGTCATCATCCCGTAGGCCAGCATGTTCGTCGCGCAGAACAGCGCCGCGAACTTCCACACCGCGGGCGCCTTCAGCACGGCGGCCAGCGGGGGCGCCTGCTTGACCTGGACGGGCTCGCTCAGCTCGACCGGCAGCGGCTTGGGCAGCAGCGCCCACAGCAGCAGGCCGATCAGCACGCCCACCGCGGCCGTCACCCAGAACGTGTGCCGCCATCCCACGGCCAGCAGCAGCGGCGCGACCACCAGCGGCGCCAGTCCCGCGCCCAGCTGGTTGGAGGCCAGCATCGCACCCGCCGCCGTGGCCCGCCGCTCTGGCGTGGTCCGTTCCGCCATCGCCTTGAACGACGCGCCGGGGAAGATCCCCTGCCCCACCCCGAACAGCGCCCTGATCACCAGCAGCGCGGCCAGCCCCCAGGCCAGCCCGGTCAGCGCGGTGAACACCGACCACAGCGCCAGCGAGGTCACCAGCAGCCGCCGCGAGCCGAACCGGTCGGCCAGCAGCCCGCCGGGGATCTGGCACAGCAGGTACACCAGCGAGAAGACGGTGATGAGCCAGCCCTGCTCGGTCTTGGTGAGCGTGAACTCCTGCCCGATGAACGGCAGGGCGACGGCCACCATCACGCGGTCGACGTAGTCGATGACCCATACGCCCATGAGCAGGCCGACGGTCAGGGTGGCTGTTCGGCGGACATCGGAGGGGGTGATTTGCGTCGCGAGTCCCATACCTGACGTATTGTTGCGGCGACTCAGCGCCAGGGCTTTGGTCTGGCCGACAAACTACCCGGCTCCGCTGGTGCCTGCGGACGAATTCGGGCCCGCGGCTAGGCCTTGCCGATGTCGGCGGTCACCGCCCTGGTCAGTGTGATGAGGTTGGTGGGTGCGGTCTCGATCTGCAGGCCGCGCTTGCCGGCGGAGAAGTAGATCGTCTCGAAGTCCAGCGCCGAGGCGTCCACCACGGTGGGCAGCTGCTTGCGCTGCCCGAGCGGGCTGATGCCGCCCAGCACGTAACCCGTCACGCGCTCCACCTTGGCCGCGTCGGCCATCGCCGCCCGCTTGCTCTTCAGCGCCGCCGCCAGCGCCTTCAGGTCGAGCTTGCCCGACACCGGCACGACGGCCACCGCCAGCCCGCTCTCCACCTCCGCCACGAGCGTCTTGAAGATCCTGTCGTACGGCACGCCGAGCGCGTCGGCCGCCTCTTCCCCGTAGGCCTGCGCGCCGGGGTCGTGGTCGTAGGGGTGGAGGGTGAATTCCGCCTTCGCCTTCGTCAGCGCCACCGTGGCCGGGGTACCGCCTTTCGCCTTGCTCATGATCTAGAGCCTAGTAAACGCCCGGCCCGGCGTGTCACCCAGCGCCCTGCGGAAGACGTCGATGAACGCGCTGGCAGAGGCCCATCCGCAGCGGTGCGCCACGGTCGTCACGGCCGTGCCCTCGGCCAGCAGGATGAGGGCGTGGTGCAGCCTGAGCTGGGTGCGCCACTGCGGGAAGCTCATCCCGAGCTCCCTCCTGAACAGCCTGCTCAGCGTGCGGTCGCTGACGCCCGCCTGCCTGGCCAGCTCCGGCAGGGTCTTCGAACTGGCCGGGTCGTCGTGCAGGAGGCGGCAGATGGCCGCCAGTCGGGAGTCGCGCGGGGTGGGCAGGTGCAGCGGCTGCTCGGGGGAGCGGCGCAGCTGGTCGAGCAGGACCGCCATGACCCGCTCCTCAGGCTCCTCGGTGTAGCTGACGATCAGCTCGCGCAAAAGCGGCGCCACGGCCAGGACCGCGGGCCTGCGGAGGTTCAGCGGGTTGCCGGTCAGGCCGATCAGCCGCAGGTCCGTGTCGCCGTAGGCGCGGTGCTCGTGCACGGTGCCCGCGGGGATCCAGATCGCCCGGTTCGCGGCGGCCACCCAGCTGCCGGCGTCCGTCGTGATCGACACGACGCCGCGCCGGGCGTAGGCGATCTGGTGGTTGTCGTGGCGGTGCGCGTCGATCCCGGCTCCGGAAGCCAGCATCCGGATCCCGGTCGGCGCTTCCGGCGTGTGGCGGATTTCCGACATATGTTGGCATTTTATCGGAAGCGTGCCATCGGCCTGACTGGCCAGGCTGAGGGGCGTGAACAGGATCGCCGTGCTCGCCTTCGGACATGCCAGCGTCGACCTCTACCAGGGCGCCGTGCCCGCGCTCGTGCCCTTCCTCGTGGCCGAGCGCGGGTACGGCTACGTCGCCGCCTCGGGGATCGTGCTCGCGGCCACGCTGCTGTCGTCCATCGTGCAGCCGGTGTTCGGCGCGCTCACGGACCGGTGGCGGATGCCGTGGCTGATCCCGGTCAGCATGACCACCGCCGGGCTCGGGGTCGCGCTGAGCGGGGTCGGCTCCGCCTACGTCACGACCTGGCTGGCCGTGGCCCTGTCGGGGCTCGGCGTGGCCGCCTACCATCCGGAGTCGGCCCGGCTGGCCAGGATCGCCAGTGAGGGCAGCCACGTGCGGATGAGCTGGTTCTCCCTCGGCGGGACCCTCGGCTTCGCCACCGCGCCCCTGCTGGTGACGCCCCTGCTGTCGGTCGCGGGGGTGGGGGGCTCGCCGTACCTGGTGGTGCCTGCGCTGCTCGGGGCGCTGGTAACGGTGCTGGTGATCCGGTCGGTGCGCGCCGGCGGGGGCGGCGGTCCGGCGGCCGTGACGGTGCCGGGCAGGGACGACTGGCCCGCGTTCCTCCGGCTCACGCTGGTCATCGTGTCGCGCTCGATCGCCTACGTGGGGCTGAGCGCCTTCGTCGCGCTGTACATGGGCGGCGGCCTGGCGGGCGGGCTCGCCCTGTTCGTCCTGTTCGGCGGCGGCGCCGTGGGCACGGTGATCGGCGGCCGCCTCGCCGCCCGCTTCGGCCGCATCCGCACGATGCGCGCCGCCTACCTGGCCAGTATCGTCGCGATCGCCGGCGTCCCCCTGGCCCCCGGCTGGTCGGCGTACCTGTTCATCGCCCTGTCGTCGATGGCCCTGTACGCCCCGTTCTCGCTGCACGTCACGCTCGGCCAGGACTTCCTCCCCAACCGCATCGGTACGGCCAGCGGCGTCACCCTCGGCCTGGCGGTCAGCGCCGGCGGTCTCGCGAGCCCGCTGATCGGCGCCCTGGCCGAGGCCACCACCCTGCGCCTGGCCCTCGGCACGCTGGTCGCCTTCGCCACCCTGTCCTGGCTCCTCTCCCGCACCCTCCGCGAACCCGCCGTGGAGACCTCGTGAAGAGACCGTGCAGAATCGGCCGGATCCTCCGGGTTCGCTGCTAGCTCGACGGTGCGTTCATGGGCTGGTGACGTCGCCGTCTACGTAGACCCAGGCGCCCTCGACGCGGGTGAAGCGGCTGCGCTCGTGCAGTTCGCCGGCCTGGCCGCGATGGGTGTAGCGGGCGCGGAACGTGACGGTTCCCTCGGCGTGGACCGGGCTGCCGCCCGTGGTCTCCTCGATCTCCAGGCCCGTCCAGCGCATCCCGCGCTCGAAGCCGACGCGGGCAGGCCGGGTACGCGGATGCCAGGTGCGCAGCAGGTAGGCCTCGTCGCCGCGGGCGAAGGCGGTGTAGCGCGAGCGCATCAGCGCCTCGGCGGTCGGCGCGGCCTTGCCCGCGTGATAACGCCCGCAGCAGTCGTCGTAGGCGGCGGCCAGGCCGCACGGGCACGTGGAGTGGGACATGCGTTCCATTGTCGTGGAACGGCGGTGGAACGCCTCCCTGGTGTAGCCCCACACAGTCCCAAGAAGGGAATCGACACCATGCCAAGTCGCAAAGCTTTAGGGACCGCGCTCGTCGGAGCCGGCACGCTGGCCGCCGCGCTGCTGGTCGGCACGCAGCCCGCGTCGGCGACCAGCCCGTTCTGCACGGTCAACAACGGCGTCCAGTTCTGCCAGATGCCGGATCTGTCCGGCGACAGCCTGTCGCAGGCCAGGTCGGAGCTCTCCTCGGTCGGCTTCCAGGTCGGCCGGGTGAGCTTCTTCGTGGACAACATCTGCAACAACATCAACACCGTCGCCTCGCAGAACCCGCGAGAGACCGTGAGCGCGCCCAACCTCATCCTGTTCCCGCAGGGGACTAGCGTCGACCTGCGGATCGGTACCCGGCCGAACCACCCGTGCCCGTGAGGTAGTCGCGCAGGACTACCGCCTGGTTGTGGACGGGGTCCTTGGCCGCGTACAGCAGCGTCACAGGCCCGTGCGCGGCCGCGTCCCTGATCGGCTGGAGCGCCTCCGGATGGGCGTCGAGCTCGGCCCGGTACCGCCGGGCGAACTCGGCGAAGCGCTCCGGCTGATGGCCGAACCATCGCCGCAGCTCAGTGGAGGGCGCGGCGTCCTTCAGCCACCCGTCCAGCTCCAGGTCGTCCTTGCGCACGCCGCGCGGCCAGAGCCGGTCGACCAGGAACACGGCGCCTTCGCGGGGCTCGTGGTCGTACACGCGTTGGATGCACACGTCCATACTCCGACGATAACTGGTCATGACGGATTCCAGTTGCGGAGCGCGACGGGTCATCACTTGTGCGTAGTCGTCCTACGCCCCGCGGGGGTGGAACGCTCCCCGGCGAAGGCAAATCATCGCTCCATGAAAAAGGCAAGCTTCGCCGTGTTATGCGGACTGCTCATCACCTTGGCCGTGGCGAAGCCCGCCGCCGCCACCGGGACCGCGGACGAGATCCATTTCACCTACGCCGGTCCCACCTCGGTGGTCTTCGACTGGCGCGGCACGGCGACCACCATCGACTACGGCACCAGCACGAGCTACGGCACGACGGTGACCGCGGTGGCGCCCGCCGTGACCCCGGTCTCCTCGGCCGGGCCGTTCTGGCAGGCGACGCTGACCGGGCTGACGCCCGACACGTCGTACCACTACTCCATCGGCGGCGGACCCGACCTGGTGTTCCGCAGCCCGCCGAGCGGAGCCTTCCGCTTCGACGCCGGCGCGGACATGGGCAACTCGCTGGACTTCGGCGCGATGGCCGCGATCCAGGCGCAGATGGCCAGCGACGACCCGGCCTTCGTGCTCATGGCCGGTGACCTCACCTACGCCGAGGCCACCACGCAGGCCTCGGTCGACCAGCACTTCAACGACGTGATGGCGTGGAGCAGGACCGCCGCCTACATGCCGGCCTGGGGCAACCACGAATACGAGAACCCAGCCAAGGACGACCTGCGCAACTACAAGGGCAGGCTGCTCATGCCCAACGCGCAGACCTCGCCCGGCGCGCCCGCCCTCGGGTGCTGCGGCAACGACTGGGGCTGGTTCGACACGGGCGGCGTGCGCTTCATCGCCTACCCGGAGCCGTACACCTCGGCCACCTGGACCGACTGGGGAGCCAAGGCCGACGCCCTGTTCTCCGCGGCGCAGGCCGACCCGTCGATCAACTTCATCGTCACCTACGGCCACCGGCCCCCCTACTCGACAGGATCGCACCCCGGTGACGCCAACCTGGCCGGCATCCTGGACTCCTTCGGCGCGACGTACTCCAAGTACGTGCTCAACATCGACGGCCACTCGCACAACTACGAGCGCTTCAACCCGATCCACGGCGTCACCCACGTCACCGTCGGCAACGGCGG
Source organism: Nonomuraea sp. NPDC050536 (assembly GCF_044457685.1). Taxonomy (NCBI): domain Bacteria; kingdom Bacillati; phylum Actinomycetota; class Actinomycetes; order Streptosporangiales; family Streptosporangiaceae; genus Nonomuraea; species Nonomuraea sp. NPDC050536. The sequence goes on along the minus strand of NZ_JBITHD010000003.1, from coordinate 137,945 downwards.
CGGCGGCCTGGTCCCCTGGACCACCCCGGCGAGCCCCGACACGGCCTACCGGGCGCTGCACTACGGCCACCTGCGCGTGGACGTCGGCCCGACCGGACTGCTGGTCGAGGAGATCTGCGGCCCGCCCTCCAGCAAGGACGACATCACCTGCACCCTGGGCGACGTCATCGACCAGGTGACGATCGGCACCCCGCCCGTGATCCCGCCGCCCACCACGATCTACGTGGACAAGAACAACCCCAGTTGCTCCGACGCCGGCGGCGGCACCGCGATCCAGCCCATGTGCTCGATCACCGCCGGGGTCCACCTGGTGGCACCCGGCCAGACCGTGCTGGTCTCCTCGGGCACCTACACCGAGTCGGTCGACGTGTCGCGCTCGGGCACCGCGGCCAAGCCCATCACGGTGTCGGTCGCGCCAGCGGCCTCGGTAACCGTCACCGGAGGGGATTACGGCTTCAAGGTCTCCGGCGAGTCCTACGTCACGATCAAGGGCTTCACCGTCACCGGCAACGCCAAGTACGGCATCTATCTGACCGGCAGCGACCACATCACGATCGACGGCAACACGGTCACCAACGCCGGGCAGCCCGTCTCGGGCCAGACGGCCCGCGGCATCTATGTCTCATCGACCACGGATTCCGTCATTTCCGGAAATGTCGCCCACCACAACACCGACGCCGGCATCTACCTCACCTCGTCGGCCGCCCACATCACCGTGCGGGGCAACACCGCCTACCAGAACGCCCGCCAGTACGAGCGCTCGGCCAACGGCATCGACGTGCGCGGCGCGGACGTCTCGGTGATCGGCAACGTGGTCTACGACAACGAGGACTCCGGCATCCAGTTCTACACCGGCGCCAGCAACGCCCTGGCCGTCAACAACGTCGCCTACAACAACGGCGACCACGGCATCGACAACCTCAACGTGCCCGGCGGCACCCTGGTCGGCAACACCGCCTACCGCAACTGCACGACCGGCATCAACGTGGAGGGCACCTCCTCCAACTACACGATCAGGAACAACGTGGCCGTCGACAACGCGGTCTACCCCGCCTACAACGGCATCTCCTGCAACCGCCGCGCCGGCAACATCGGCGTGTGGGACTCGGCGCCGTCCACCACCACGGCCGACAACAACCTGGTCTACCTGTCGACCAGCGGCAAGATGTACGCCTGGGGCACCACCTACACCACGCTGGCCGCCATGCGCACCGCCACCGGCCAGGAGGCGCACGGCCTGCAGGCCAACCCGCTGCTCACCGCGAACCTCCACCTCCAGGCGGGCTCGCCCGCGATCGACTCCGCCGACTCGGGGGCCACCGGAGCCCTGGCCACGGACCTGGAGGGCAACGCCCGCTACGACGACCCCGCCACCGCCAACACAGGCACAGGCCCCCGCAGCTACGACGACCGCGGCGCCTACGAGTTCCACTAGTCAGTACGGCAGGCAGTCCCTGAGCGCGGGTCCCAGCTCAGGGAAGCGGAACGCGAACCCGCTGTCGAGCAGCCGCCGCGGCACGCAGCGCCGCCCGGTCAGCGCCAGCTCGGCGTCCGTGCGCAGCACGAGGGCGCCGAGCCTGGCCAGCGGGGCGGGCGTGGGCAGCGCTGCGGGCCTGCGCATGATCCCGCGCAACGTGGCCATCAGCTCGGCGTTGCGCACCGGGTTCGGGCTGGTAGCGTGCACGACGCCGGACAACCCGGGGTCGTCGACCGCCCGCCGTACGATCGCCAGCAGGTCGGCGATGTGCAGCCAGCTCACCCACTGGCGGCCCGAGGCGATCCGCCCGCCCAGCCCCCAGCGCACCAGTCCGGAGAGCCGGTCGAGTGCGGGGGTGCCGGGGTCGAACACGACGGCGGTCCGCAGCACGACCTGGCGCCCGCACGTGGCGCCCTCGGCGGCCGCCTCCCACGGGCGGGCGACGCCGGCCATCTGAGGCGGTCCTTCCGCCACCGGATGCCCTTCGGCGATGACGGCCTCGCCGCCGTCGCCGTAGACGGCCAGCGTGCTCATCTGCAGCCACACGGCGGGCGGGTGGCCTTCCGCGGCCAGGGCCAGCGCCCGCGTGGGCTCCACCCTGGAGCGGGTGAGCAGCGCGATGTTCGCCGCCGTCGGAGGGCGGTCGACCAGCTCGCCCGCCAGGTTCACCAGCACGGCGCCGTCGAGCTCGCCCGCCCACGCGCCCGCCGTGACGCCGTCCCACGCGACCTGCCGCCAGGGCGAGCCCGGCCTGATAGTCCGAGTCAGCACCACGATGTCGTCGCCGCGGCCCGCCAGATCGGCCGCGATCCTCCGCCCTAATGCGCCGGAACCCCCGGCGAGCACCACTTTCACCCAACCATTTAAGCACTCGCTCAAATCACTCCGACGGCCAGGGCAGCGGCCTCCCCGATCGCGCTGTTGATCGCGTTCTCATCCGCGTACGGCTCACGCGCCGAAGTGAACACTGCCGCCGCATACCGCCGCCCACCAGGCAGCTCCACCACGCCCACCTCGTTCCTGACGACGCCGAACAGGCTGCCGCTCTTGGCCGACACCCGCGCGTCCCGCCCGAACCCCATGGCCAGCCGGTGCCGCGTCACCTGCTGCGCCATCAGCGCCCGCACCCGCGCGCACGCCTCCGCCGGGCCCGCCTCGTCGCGCCAGATCATCCGCAGCAGCCGGGCCATGTCCCGTGCCGTCGTCCTGATCCCGTGCTCGGTCCGCATGGCCGCCGACTCCCAGACGACCTCCATGCCCACGCCGTCGGCCGCCGCCAGGCCCGCCCAGTCGCCGAACCCCGCCCCGGCCCCGATCGAGTCGAGCATCCCCCGCAGCGTGTACGGCACGGCTGTGCCGTACATCCCGAGCCGGTCGAGCGCGTCGCGCAGCCCGCCGAGCCCGATGCGCTCGATCAGCACGTCGGTCGCCGCGTTGTCGGAGACCGTCAGCATCATCCTGACCAGGTCCCGCACCGACACCTCGACCTCGTCCTCGAACGTCGAGAACCCGGTCGGACCTGCCGTGCGATCCCCGGGCCTGACGAGCACCCGCTCACGCCCGCCGGGCATCAGCCTGAACGCCTCCAGCGCCACCAGCACCTTGAACACCGACGCCGCCAGCACCGGCTCGTCGGCCCCCTGCTCCACCAGCCCCGGGCCGTCGATGTCCAGCACGCATAGTCGTACCTCGCACCCCTGGATCATGAAATCCGGCATGTGTCCATGTTGTCCCGCATCGTGGACGGATCGGGATCCGGTGGCCGCACTCCGTAAACTGGGGAGGTGATTTCCCGTATCGACATGCGCGGTTCCCTTCCGGCGAACCTGCGCGACGTGCTGCCCCGCGCCGACCTGGATGTCGAGGCCGCCCTGGAGAAGGTGCGGCCCATCTGCGAGGACGTGCGCCATCGTGGGGCGGCAGCCGTACGGGAGCTGACCGCCAGGTTCGACGGTGTCGAGATCGCCCGCACCCGCGTCCCGGTGCAAGAGATCCAAAAAGCGCTGCAAAACTTGGACCAGAAAGTCAGGGCCGCGCTGGAGGAGTCGATCAGGCGCGCCCGGCTGGTCCACCGCGACCAGCGGCGCACCGACACCACGACGAGCGTCGTCCCCGGCGGCACCGTGACCGAGCGGTGGGTGCCGGTCGACCGGGTCGGCCTGTACGTGCCCGGCGGCCGCGCCGTCTACCCGTCGAGCGTGGTCATGAACGTCGTGCCCGCCCAGGAGGCCGGCGTCGAGTCGCTGGCCGTGACCAGCCCCGCGCAGAGGGAGTTCGGCGGGCTGCCGCACCCCACGATCCTGGCGGCCTGCGCGCTGCTGGACGTCGACGAGGTGTACGCCGTGGGCGGCGCCCAGGCCGTGGCGATGTTCGCCTACGGCACCGAGGAGTGCGCCCCTGCCACCATGGTCACCGGGCCGGGCAACATCTGGGTCGCGGCGGCCAAGCGGCTGCTCAAGGGCCGGATCGGCATCGACTCCGAGGCGGGACCCACCGAGATCGCGATCCTGGCCGACAGCACCGCCGACCCCGTGCACGTGGCGGCCGACCTGATCAGCCAGGCCGAGCACGACGTGATCGCGGCCGCGGTGCTGGTCACCGACAGCGTGGAGCTGGCCGACGCGGTCGAGCGCGAGCTGCCCGCCCAGGTGGCCGCCACCAAGCACTCCGAGCGCATCACCGAGGCCCTGTCCGGGCGCCAGTCCGGCATCGTGCTGGTCGACTCCATCGACGACGGCATCAAGGTGGTCGACGCCTACGCCGCGGAACACCTGGAGATCCAGACGGCCAACGCCGTAGAAATAGCCGGAAAAATCCGAAACGCGGGCGCCATCTTCGTCGGCCCCTACGCCCCGGTCTCGCTGGGCGACTACCTGGCGGGCTCCAACCACGTGCTGCCCACCGGCGGCTGCGCCTGCCACTCCAGCGGCCTGTCCGTGCAGTCGTTCCTGCGCGGCATCCACGTCGTCGACTACACCCGCGAGGCGCTGGCCGAGGCTGCCGCGCACGTGTCCGTGCTGGCCGACGCCGAGGATCTGCCGGCCCATGGCGCGGCCATCCGTGCGCGTTTTGCCGAAGGCGAACTCAATGAGCTCAGCGGCTGGGAGATACCGCAGTGAACCTGGACGACCTGCCCATCCGCGAGGACCTCAAGGGCAAGACGCCGTACGGCGCGCCGCAGATCGACGTGCCGGTCCGCCTCAACACCAACGAGAACCCCTACCCGCCCTCCCAGCGCCTGGTCGACGACCTGGCCGAGGCGGTCCGCGCCGCCGCGGGCGAGCTCAACCGCTACCCCGACAGGGACGCCGTCGAGCTGCGCCGTGACCTGGCCGGCTACCTCGGACACGGGCTCACCACCGAGCACGTGTGGGCGGCCAACGGCTCCAACGAGGTGCTCCAGCAGATCCTGCAGGCCTTCGGCGGCCACGGCAGGACCGCGATCGGGTTCGAGCCGTCGTACTCGATGCACCCCATCATCACCAGCGGCACCAGCACCGAGTGGATCGAGGCCACCCGCGAGGAGGACTTCTCCCTCGACCCGGGCAAGGCGGTGGCCGCCATCGAGGAGCACCGGCCCGACGTCGTCTTCGTCGCCTCGCCGAACAACCCGACCGGGACCGCCCAGCCGCTGGAGACCATCGGACGGATCCTGGCTGCCGCCCCCGGCGTGGTCGTGGTGGACGAGGCCTACGCCGAGTTCGCCAGGACCGGCACGCCGTCCGCGCTGACGCTGCTGCCCGACCACCCGCGGCTGATCGTGACGCGCACGATGTCCAAGGCGTTCGCCATGGCCGGCACCCGCCTGGGCTACCTGGCCGCCCACCCGGCGGTGGTCCAGGCGCTGCAGCTGGTCCGCCTGCCGTACCACCTGTCGGCGTTGACCCAGGCGGCGGCGCGGGTGGCGCTCAGGCATCGCGACGATCTGCTCGGCACCGTCGACGCGCTGCGCCGCGAACGGGACGAGACGGTGGACTGGTTGCGGGCCAAGGGGTTGACGGTGGCCGACTCGGACGCCAATTTCGTGTTGTTCGGGCGCTTTCCTGACCGCAGGGCGGTCTGGGAGGGTCTGCTGGCGCGGGGCGTGCTGATCCGCGAGGTCGGCCCGCCAGAATGGCTGCGAGTGTCGATCGGCACCGGCGAGGAGATGGCGGCGTTCCGCGCTGCGCTGGAGGGAGTTCTGTGGGTCGCGTAGGTCGCGTCGAGCGCACAACCAAGGAGACGTCCGTCCTGGTCGAGGTCGACCTCGACGGCACCGGCAAGGTCGACGTGGCCACCGGGGTGGGCTTCTACGACCACATGCTGGCCCAGCTGGGCAAGCACGGGCTGTTCGACCTGACGGTCAAGACCGAGGGCGACCTGCACATCGACTCCCACCACACCATCGAGGACACCGCGCTGGCGCTGGGCGGCGCCTTCCGCGAGGCTCTGGGCGACAAGTCCGGCATCCGGCGGTTCGGTAGCGCGTCGTGCCCGCTGGACGAGTCGCTCGCCCAGGTCACCGTCGACCTGTCCGGCAGGCCGTACCTGGTGCACGCCGAGCCCGAGGGCATGGCGCCGATGATCGGGCCCGAGTACGACACGACGATGACCCGCCACATCCTGGAGTCGTTCGTCGCCCAGGCCGCCATCTGCCTGCACGTCCACGTCCCCTACGGCCGCAACGCGCACCACATCGTGGAGGCGCAGTTCAAGGCCCTGGCCCGGGCGCTGCGCGAGGCCTCCGAGCTGGATCCCCGCGCCTCGGGCGTGCCGAGCACCAAGGGTGTCCTATGACCGAGAACGTCATCGCCATCGTGATGGTGTTCATCGGGCTCTTCCTGTTCGGTGGCGTCTACTCCCTGCTCAAGCAGGGCCTGAAGATCGGCGCCGTCATCTGCGGGCTCGGCGCCGTCATGGCGATCACTGCGGGGGTGCTCTGGTGGTGAGCGACCGATGAAGCGTGTCGTGGTGCTCGACTACGGCTCGGGCAACCTGCGCTCGGCCGAGCGGGCTCTGGCGCGCGTGGGCGCCGACGTGACGGTGACCTCCGACTTCGACGCCGCGCTCGACTGCGACGGCCTGGTGGTGCCGGGTGTGGGCGCGTTCGCCGCCTGCATGGCGGGCCTCAGCGGGGTGTTCGGCGAGCGGATCATCGCCCGCAGGCTCGCGGGCGGCCGCCCGGTCCTGGGCATCTGCGTGGGTATGCAGATCCTGTTCGCCAGGGGCGTCGAGCACGGCGTGGAGACCGAGGGCTGCGGCGAGTGGCCGGGCACGGTCGAGCGGCTGGAGGCGCCGGTGCTGCCGCACATGGGCTGGAACACGGTCAAGGCGCCCGCCGAGTCGGAGCTGTTCGCCGGGCTCGATGCCGGCACGCGTTTCTACTTCGTGCACTCCTACGGCGTGCGGGAATGGGAGCTGCACCCGGGCGACGGGTTCAGGGAGCCGCTGGTGACCTGGGCCGAACACGGCGTGCCGTTCGTGGCCGCCGTCGAGAACGGTCCGCTCAAGGCCACCCAGTTCCACCCCGAGAAGTCCGGCGACGCGGGAGCCGTACTCCTCGAAAACTGGCTCAAGACCGTCCCGTGAGCCGGGAGCGAGCCTTCCGCGTAGCGAATGAGGAAGGGTGAGCGACCCATGAGCAAGGAGCGGGCGCGCCGCCGCGCCGTTCGTGAGGCGGAGCGCGCCCGCGCGATCCGGCGGAGCGAGGAGCGCCAGGCGCGCAGGGGCCGCCGCCGCGCCCTGCTCAGGAGGCTGACGCCGCGCCCGGTCAGGGTGGCCAGGCAGGGCGGCGTCCTGGCACGCCGCCGGCGCGCGCAGAACGTCGTGATGGCGGCGGCGTTCCTGCTGGCCCAGGCGCTGACCTGGCTGGTGTGGGGCTCGTGGTGGACCAGCTTCGGCGTGCTCGTGCTGTCGCTGCTTCTGATTCCTGTTGTGATGACCCTGGCTTTTGACCGGAGGACCTGATGTCGCTCGTTCTGTTGCCCGCCGTGGACGTGGTCGACGGCCAAGCCGTCCGCCTGGTCCAGGGAGAGGCAGGCACCGAGACCGGTTACGGCTCGCCCCTGGCGGCCGCGCTGGCCTGGCAGGAGCAGGGAGCCGAGTGGGTCCATGTGGTCGACCTGGACGCGGCCTTCGGCCGCGGCACCAACCACGACCTGATCGCCGAGGTGGTCGGCCGGCTCGAGGTGAACGTCGAGCTGTCGGGCGGCATCCGCGACGACGAGTCGCTGGCCCGTGCGCTGGCCACGGGCTGCCGCCGGGTGAACATCGGCACCGCCGCGCTGGAGAACCCGGACTGGTGCCGGAAGATCATCGCCGAGCACGGCGACAGGATCGCCGTCGGCCTGGACGTGCGCGGCACGACGCTGGCCGCCCGCGGCTGGACCGAGGAGAGCGGCGACCTGTGGGAGGTGCTCGACCGGCTGGAGGCCGACGGCTGCCCCCGCTACGTCGTCACCGACATCACCCGCGACGGGTTGCTCGGCGGGCCGAACGTGGAGCTGTACAAGCAGATCTGCGCCCGCACCGACAGGCCCGTCATCGCCAGCGGTGGCGTGTCCTCCCTGGAGGACCTGGTCGCGCTGGCCTCGCTGGTGCCCGAGGGGGTCGAGGGAGCCATCGTGGGACGGGCCCTCTACGCCCAGGCCTTCACGCTGGCGAACGCCCTCGCCGCGGTTCGCGCTCAGGTCATGTGAGGGGGCGTCATGGGCAGTATGAGCACGGGTACCCGGGTGTTCTCCGGCGGCGTCTGGGAGGAGAAGTACGGTTACGCCAGGGCGGTCATCGCCGGCGACCGGGTGATCGTCTCCGGCTGCACGGCGACCGTGGACGGCGAGGTGCAGCACGACGGCGACCCGTACCGGCAGAGCATGACCGCGATGGGCATCGCCGTGGACGCGGTCGAGGCGGCGGGGCTGACCATCGAGGACGTGGTCATGGTCCGCTACTACGTGGTGGAGCACCGCCACTTCGACCTGGTCGGCCAGGCCATCGCCGAGGTGTTCGGCAAGGTACGGCCGGCCTGTACGGGAGTCCGGGTGGCCGGGCTCGTGGATCTGAGGATGCTGGTGGAGATCGAGATCGAGGCGCAGCGGTCATGACGGTGGCGGTGCGTGTGATCCCGTGCCTGGACGTGGACGCCGGGCGCGTGGTCAAGGGCGTGAACTTCGAGAACCTGCGGGACGCGGGCGACCCGGTCGAGCTGGCCAGACGCTACGACCAGGAGGGCGCCGACGAGCTGACCTTCCTGGACATCACCGCCTCCTCCGGCGAGCGCGAGACCATGCTCGACGTGGTCCGCAGGACCGCCGAGCAGGTCTTCATCCCGCTCACGGTGGGCGGCGGCGTGCGCTCGGTGGAGGACGTCAACCGGCTGCTGCGCGCGGGCGCCGACAAGGTGTCGCTGAACACCGCGGCCATCACCAGGCCCGAGCTGCTGACCGAGGCCTCGCGCAGGTTCGGCGCGCAGTGCGTGGTGCTGTCGGTGGACGCCAGGCGCGCCCCCGGCACGGCCTCCGGGTTCGAGGTGACCACGCACGGTGGGCGCCGCGGCACCGGCATCGACGCCGTGGAGTGGGCGGCCCGCGGCGAGGAGCTGGGCGTGGGGGAGATCCTGCTCAACTCGATGGACGGCGACGGCACGCTGGACGGCTACGACCTGGAGATGATCCGCGCGGTCCGCGCCGCGGTGCGGGTGCCGGTCATCGCCAGCGGCGGCGCCGGGCGGCTCGAGCACTTCCCGCCGGCCATCGAGGCGGGCGCCGACGCGGTGCTGGCCGCCTCGGTGTTCCACTTCGGGACCTTGAAGATCTCCGAGGTCAAGGACGTTCTGCGGGCCGCGGGTCAACCTGTCCGGGTATGAACCGCGGCATGAACTCGAACAACCCGGTGGTCGCCGAGGCGATCGACGCGATCAACAACGGTGACAGGGCCGCGTTCGTCGCGACCCTGACACCGGATGCCACGATGTCCGACGACGGTTCCGAGCGCGACCTCGGCGAGTGGATCGACAAGGAGATCTTCGACGTCAACGGCCGCTTCGCCATCGAGACCCAGGGCCAGGACGGGCTCGGCATGATGGTGCGCTTCCGCAACGACACCTGGGGCGAGATGAAGACCCGCTGGCGCTTCGAGGTCGGCAACGGGAAGATCACCCGGTTCGAGACGGGGCAGGCCTAGAACACCCGCATGTGGTGGAACAGCTCGTAGGAGACGTCCTTCGCGGCGAAGGACGCCGCCTCCGAGCGCTTGACCGCCAGGTACGCGGTGCGCCGCAGCGGGCCCAGGGCCTCCATCAGCATTTCGTCGGCCTCCAGGGCGTCCAGCGCCTGCTCGAGCGAGCCCGGCAGCGCCGGGTACCTGCCGGGTCGCGTGTCGGGGTCGACGTCGACCGCCTCGCCGGGGTCGAGCTTGCGCCGGATGCCGTCGAGCCCGGCGTGGATGACCGCGCCCAGCGACAGGTAGGGGTTGGCCGAGGAGTCCGACGGCTTCAGCTCCAGGTTCGGCTCGCCGGTCTCGCCCAGCGGGGAGCAGATCCGCACCGCCGCCTCCCTGTTGTCGGGACCGTAGACGGCGTAGGCGCTGGACCACATGCGTGGCGCCAGGCGGCGGAAGCTGTTGACGCTGCCGCAGGTCAGCGCGGTCAGTGCGGGCAGGTGGGCGAGCAGCCCGCCGATGAACCAGTCGCGGACCTGGCTGCCCTCCTCGAACAGGTTGCGCGTGTCGTTCCACAGCGACAGGTGCAGGTGGGCGCCGTTGCCTGCCTGGTCGGCCAGCGGCTTGGGGGCCAGCGACGCCCACATCGACATCCGCATGGCCACGCCGCGCACGGCCTCGCGGTAGAGCACGTGGTTGTCGGCGGCGCGCAACGCCGGGGCGTGCCGTACAGAAAGCTCCTGCTGGCCGGGGCCGAGCTCGGGGTGGTAGTGCTCGACGCGCAGGCCCATCGTCTCCAGCGTGCGGATCAACTTGATCGTGTAGTCGTGCGCGATGTCGAATCCGGTGTTGGCGTAGCACAGGGAGTCGTCGAGCGGCACCAGCCGGTCGGGGCCGCCGGCCGGGTCGGGCAGCCGGCGCCCCAGCGTGAACTCCGGTTCGAAGGCCGCCATCAGGGTGTAGCCCTCGGCAGCCAGCGCGCTCACGGCGTCCTTGAGGAACGTGCGCGGGCAGGCCTCCCACGGAGTGCCGTCCTGGAGGCGCAGATCCGACAGCATCGCCGCGGCGCCGGGCGCGTGCGGGAGAGGGACGTACGTCGCCGGATCGGGCACGATCCGCACCTCGCCGACGGGGCCCATGTGCTCGACATCCTGGAGCTGGTCGAGCATGTTCATCGCCATCATGGCCACCGTGTGCCCGATCCCGGTGCCGAGCCGCTCGGCCAGCCTCGACCGGGATGCCGCCTTGCCACGGATCACGCCACCGTGGTCGGCGTACAGAAAGCGGATCAGCTCGATGCCCTCGAGCTCGGCGCGCTCGAGGATGCGCCGGACGTTGGGGTCAGGCTGATGGATCTTGGGGACGCCAGGGCGATCTCTCACTCTGTCTGCGTAACACGATCCGGCAGCCTACGGAAGCATCAGGTCAGTACATTCGTAAAGAAGACGGCCAACTGGTTGGCGCCTTGCACTATTCCATTGAACACGCCGTTGACCGCGGCTGCGGCCTGGGCCGGCCGGGTGAACAGGTAGAAGACCACGAACGCCACGAGAACGTAGGTGATCACCTTCTTGACCTGCATGGGGGGCCTCCTGCAGTCCGTTCCCAGCCGTATATACCCGGATCTGGGCGATCACTGGCATCTTCTATGAAGATGTTCTTGATCTTAACCGGGGGGCGTCTTTCCTAAGCCATGGTACGGCCAACAGGTCTGGCTGTAGCCCCTGCCACGCCGGGATTCTGGCGATAGGCGAGCCGGATCGCGAGGTACAGCGGGAACCCCAGCGGCGACAGCAGGATGGTCAGCACCATGATCGGAGCCATGAGCAGGGGATGGACGCCGCGCTCGCGGCTGTCGAGGTAGATCCACCGGCCCAGGAACAGGTCCCAGGCGATGATCTGGGCCCACAGCGCCGTCAGCGCCTCCGGGCTCGCCACCAGGTGCTGCAGCCCTGTCAGCGACGGCCGGCTCACCACCGGCCAGAAGTCGGCGAACAGCGGCACCAGCAGCACCAGGTTGACCGCCAGCGCCGGCAGCACGATCAGCGGCGAGCCGGCGATCCTGCGCGTCACCTTCCAGGTGGGCGCCAGGATCATCAGCGCCCAGAAGGGCGCGGCCAGGTAGAAACTGAGGCTGAACCAGGATGATGTGCTCACGGGACAGTGACCTTCTTCTTTCCGAGGGAGACGGCCGCGGCCACCAGTGCCGCGACCACGAGGAGAGCGGCCGTGGCCAGGGTGGCCGCGTCCGGGTGGATCAGCGGCTGGCCGCGCTCGGCCTGCCACAGGGTCAGCGCCACGATCCCGGCGTACAGCCCGCCCGCGACGCCGACCAGGCGCAGCCGTACCGTCTCGTCGGCCAGCGCGGGGACGCGCCGGCCCAACGCGGCCAGGGCGAGGCCGAGCAGCGGGAGCAGTTGCAGCGCGTGCATGCCGACGAAGTGGGGGATGCGCAGGTCGCCGCCGGCGCTGCTCCACCCGAGCAGCGGCAGGCCCGGGCCGCCGTCGGGCAGGCCGACCGTGTGCGCGCCGACCGCGATGTCGAGGTTCTGTCCGGGCTTGGGGCCCAGCATGAGGGCCCCCGCGGCGAGGCCGATCGTGGAGATGAGCAGGCCGATCCTGACGGTCCAGGTGGAGACCCGGTCGGCCTGGCGCTCCAGCGCCACGAGGATCGCGCCGACGATGTTGGCGATCATCAGCACGCCGATGGTGATGCCCATCAGCTTCCACAGGTTGCCGTCGAAGTCGGTGGACTGGTTGAAGTGGCTGCGGTGGCCGCGGGCCGCCTGGAAGGCGATGATCGCGATCTCGCCGAGACCGGCCGCGGCCAGCGCCGTGCCCGTCCACCAGCTTGTCCTGCGCGCCCTGTGCCGCAGTGACAGCAGCCAGGCCCAGGTGAAGGAGTAGAGGGCCAAGGAGATCGAGAACTTCAGCGGCTTGGCCCATAACGGCAGGCCATCGAGCTGCCGGCCGTCGGCGAAGAACAGCACGAGGAAGACGAGGGCGCAGGCGGCCATGGTTCCTGCGAAGAGCATGAGCGGGCGGTGCCATCTCAGCACGGCGGCCTCCGGTTGGGTGGATAATGGATAGTGCTACTTATTACTATCTATAGCTAAGCTATCCACGTACGGCAAGAGAAGGAAGTGAAAACGTGCGGATGGCGGAGCTGAGCGAGGAGACGGGCATCCCGATCCCGACGATCAAGTACTACATGCGGGAGGGGCTCGTCGCTCCAGGCCGGCCGACAGGCCGCAACCAGGCCGACTACGACGACGGGCACGTGCGCAGGCTCAAGCTCGTGCGCGCCCTGGCCGAGTACGGCGACCTGTCCATCGCGGTCATCAGGGAACTGGTGGGCCATCTCGACAACCCCGAGATGAGCCTGTACCACCTGATGGGCGAGGCCCAGAGCACCGTCACCCAGCGCAGGGACGTACGGCCCGGCCCGCACGTGACCGAAGCCGAGCGGGCCGTCGCGGAGATGGTCGCCAGGCGCGGCTGGAAGGGCGCGGTGCCCAGCAGCGCCTACCGCACGGTCGTCGGCCTGCTGGCCACGCTGGACGAGATCGGGCGGCAGGACATGATCGACGCCCTCGACGGTTACGCCGAGGCGGCCGAGCGCATCGCCGAGACGGACATGCGGGTGCTGGGCGACCCCTCCGACCGGGAGCGGGCCGTGGAGATCGTGGTGATCGGCACCGCTGTGGGCGACACGCTCATCGCCGCGCTGCGCCGGATGGCCCAGGCCAGCGTGGCGGCGCCGCTATATGCCGAGGACCGCGCTCCGTAGCCGCGCCACCTGCTCCTCGTCGCCCGACAGGTCCACCTTGGCGTGGTCCTGGCGGCCGAAGCAGAACAGGAGAAGCTCGGCGGGCTCGCCGGAGACCTCCACCTTGGGCCCGCCCGACGGGCCGCCGAGCGCCACGCCGCCGCCTCGCCGGTGCAGCACCACGCCCACCGGCGAGCGGCGCAGCGTCAGCCTGCCCATCGCCGAGACCCGCTTCCAGATCAGGTCCTGGAGCCTGGCCGGCAGCTCGCGGGGCTGCCAGCCGCTCTGGGCGCGGCGCACGTCCTCGTGGTGGACGACGTACTCCAGCGTGTTGACCGCGTCGTCGAGGAAGGGCAGCACCCCGTACGGCCCGCCGGGGGAGCGGACCATGCCGACGAGCTCCGGGTAGGGGTGCTTGGCCTTCAGCCCCTGCTGGACGGAGGCGGTGTAGCCGGCCAGCGGCTTGAGCGCGATACCGGCCGCCGCGTCCAGCCTGCGCTCGCGTAGCACCAGGTGAGCGGCCAGGTCATAGGTGCTCCAGCCCGTGCAGAGCGTCGGCGCGTCAGGGCCGAGCCGGTCGAACAGGTCGCACAGCGCGGAGCGCTCTTCACGGGCGTACGTCACGAGATCAGCCTAGCGAAGGGGAATAAGCGGGTGATCGGGCGTGATAGTCACTTAGTGAGAAATGTCCAATCTTGAAGGGAATCCCCGCGCGTGGCGAGCAAGGTCACCTCGGCCGTGATGCGTCAAGGACTCGGCGTCCTTGGGGTGGCCATCCGCACAGAGAAAGCGGTGTTCGCCGTGGCCGTGCTGGCCAGCGGACTCTACGGCGGCATGACCGTCGCCTCCGCCTGGGCACTCGGCTGGGCCACGCAGAACGTGGTGCTGCCCGCCTTCGGCAAGGGGGAGACGGGCACGGGCGCGCTGTGGACAGCCGTCCTGCTGATCATGGGCACGGCGCTGCTGAAGGCGTTCGGCGTGGGAGGGCGGCGGATCTTCGCCGGCGTGCTGCAGTACCGCATGCAGGCCCGCTCCCGCCGTGACGTGACCAAGCAGTACCTGCGCCTGCCCCTGTCGTGGCATCACCAGCACCCGACGGGCCAATTGCTGTCCAACGCCAGCGCCGACGCCGAGGCCGCCTGGGCGCCGCTCGCGCCGTTGCCGATGGCCGTGGGCGTGATCGTCATGCTGTTCACCGCCGCCATCGGGATGGTGCTGACCGACCCCGTGCTCGCGCTGGTGGGCTTCCTGATCTTTCCGGCGATAGCCGTACTGAACCTGATCTATCAGCGCAGGCTCAGCCCGCTGGCGACCAGGGCGCAGCAACTGCGCGCCGAGGTCAGCGAGATCGCGCACGAGAGCTTCGACGGCGCGCTGGTCGTCAAGACGCTCGGCCGCGAAGGCGAGGAGACCGAGCGCTTCCAGCGGCGCGCGCACGAGCTGCGCGACGCCAACATCGCCGTCGGGCGCGTGCGCGGGCTGTTCGACCCGCTGCTGGAGGCGCTGCCCACGCTCGGCGTGCTGATCGTGCTGGCCGTGGGCGGGCTGCGGCTGTCGACCCGCTCGATCGACTCCGGCGAGCTGATCCAGGTCGCCTACCTGTTCACCCTGCTGGCCTTCCCGATCAGGGCGCTCGGCTGGGTGCTGGCCGAGCTGCCGCGCAGCGTGGTCGGCTGGACGCGGGTGCAGGCCGTGCTCGACGCCTCGGGCTCGATGTCGTACGGCTCCGTCACGGCGGCCTCCGCGGAACCCGCCGCCCTGGAGGTCTCCGGCGTCTCCTACGCCTACGGTGAGGCCGAGGTGCTCCACGACGTCGGGTTCGAGGTACGGCCAGGCCGTACCGTCGCCCTGGTCGGGCCCACCGGGTCGGGCAAGTCCACGCTGGTGCAGCTGCTCGTGCGGCTCGTCGACCCGCTGTCCGGGGCCGTCCTGCTTGACGGGATGGACCTGCGCGAGCTCGCCTACGGTGAGGTGGCCGGGTCGGCGGCGCTGGTGCTGCAGCAGACGTTCCTGTTCGACGACAGCGTGCGCGGCAACGTCGCGCTCGACCTGCAGGTCTCCGACGAGGAGGTGTGGGCGGCGCTGCGGCTGGCCCAGGCCGGGGGATTCGTCGGGCGGCTCGCCAACGGGCTCGACACCCGGGTGGGCGAGCGCGGCGCCACCCTGTCCGGCGGGCAGCGGCAGCGGCTGGCGCTGGCCCGCGCGCTGGTCCGCAAGCCCCGGCTGCTGATTCTCGACGACGCGACCTCCAGCGTGGACCCGCAGGTCGAGGCCAGGATCCTGCACGGGCTGCAGGACTCGGCCGCCAGCGTGGTGGTCGTCGCCTACCGGATGGCCACGATCGCGCTCGCCGACGAGGTCGTCTTCCTGGAGCGCGGCCGCGTCGCCGACCGGGGAACCCACGAGGAGCTGCTCGATCGCTGCGAGGGCTACCGCAATCTGGTCACCGCCTACGAACGCGAAGAGGCCGAGCAGGCCGCGATCGAGGCCGAAGAGGAGGTCACGGCGTGAGCATCGCCCAGAACACCGAGCGCTCCGCGCTGGCCACGATCAGGCGCGGGCTGTCGATGACGCCCGAGTTCCGCAAGGGGCTCTACGGCACGCTGCTGCTCGCGGTGGTCGCCACCGTCGGCAAGATCATCGTCCCCGTCGCGGTGCAGCAGACGATCGACACCGGGCTCAAGTCCGGCGTGCCCGACCTTCCGTACATCACGCGAGCCGTGGTGCTGTGCGCGGTCGCCGTGGTCATCACCGCCCTGTGCGGCTACGTGATGAACGTCCGGCTCTACCGGGCGACCGAGTCGTCGCTGGCGACGCTGCGGGTGCGCGGCTTCCGCCACGTGCACGACCTGTCGGTGCTCACCCAGAACAGCGAGCGCCGCGGCGCGCTGGTCTCCCGCGTCACCAACGACATCGACCAGATCAGCACGTTCATGCAGTGGGGCGGGCTGATGATCATCGTGGCGTTCGGGCAGCTGTTCGTCGCCAGCGTGCTCATGCTCGTCTACTCCTGGCAGCTCACGCTGCTGGTCTGGGTCTGCTTCATCCCGCTGGCGATCGCGCTGCCGCGCTTCCAGCGGTGGCTGTCGCGCGCCTACACCGCCGTCCGCGAGCGCACCGGCGACATGCTGGCCGCGGTCAGCGAGTCGGTCGTAGGCGCCGCCGTCATCCGCGCCTACGCCTCCGAGCGCCGCACCTCCGAACGCATCGACCAGGCCGTCGACTCCAACAGGACCGCCCAGGTCAGGGCGCAGACGATCGTCGGGTTCGTCTTCCCCATCACCGAACTGGTCGCCGCGCTGGCCATCGCCGGCATCGTGGTGCTCGGCGTGCGGCTCGGCCTGTCGGGCGACATCTCGGCGGGCGAGCTGGTGGCCTTCCTCTTCCTGGTCACGCTGTTCGTCTCGCCCATGCAGACCGCCACCGAGGTGCTCAACGAGGCACAGAACGCGGTCGCCGGCTGGCGGCGCATCCTCGGCGTCATCGAAACGCCCGCCGACGTGGCCGACCCCGGCCCGGCCGGCGTCGAGCTGCCGCGCGGCCCCATCTCGGTCGGCTTCGAGGACGTCCACTTCGCCTATCCCGGCGGCGAGCCCGTCCTGCACGGCGTCACCCTCCGCATCCCGCCGCGGTCCCGCATCGCGATCGTCGGGGAGACGGGCTCCGGCAAGACGACCTTCGCCAAGCTGCTCACCCGGCTCATGGACCCGGTCTCGGGGAGCGTCACGATCGACGGGCACGACCTGCGCGACGTGCGCTTCTCCTCGCTGCGGGAACGAATCGTGATGGTGCCGCAGGACGGGTTCCTCTTCGACGGCACGCTCGCCGACAACGTCAGGTACGGCAAGCCGTCCGCCACCCGGGCCGAGGTGGAGCTCGCGCTCACCGAGCTCGGCCTCGCGGACTGGCTCGAGGGTCTGCCTGCCGGCCTGGACACGCCCGTCGGGCAGCGCGGCGAGTCACTGTCGGCCGGCGAGCGGCAGCTCGTCGCCCTCGCCCGCGCCTACCTCGCGGACCCCGACCTCCTCCTCCTGGACGAGGCCACCTCCGCAGTCGACCCCGCCACGGAGGTCCGCCTGGCACGCGCCCTGGAAGGCGTCACCCGTGGCCGCACGGCGGTCTCGATCGCCCACCGCCTGTCGACCGCGGAGAACGCCGACGAGGTCCTCGTCTTCGACGACGGCCGGCTCGTCCAACGCGGCCCCCACGCCGACCTCGTCCAGGAACCCGGCGTCTACGCCACCCTCTACGCCTCCTGGATCTCCGCCGCCCACTCCGCCTGACCCTCCCAGGAAGCCGCGTATGGGGGTCGACCCCGGTAGAGGACCTGCCCGGCCGACGCTGATCCATGGCTCGCGCGGCTTGCCGTACGGGCTAGTCGGGGGAGGTGAAGGTGATGTGGGTGCCGCGCGGGCTGGAGACGATGACGAGGTGCCGGCACAGGAGCCGGGCCAGCCAGAGCCCGCGCCCGCCGTCCTGGTGACACGAGGGACGGCGGGAGGCGCCGAGCCAGCCGGGCGGCAGACCGGGGCCGTCGTCGGTGACCTCGCACCAGAGCCTGCCGCCCTGCGACCACAGCCTGAGCCGCCCGCACCCGCCGCCGTGCAGGACCGCGTTGGTGGCGATCTCGTTGACCGCGAGCACGAAGTCCTCCAGGCGGCGCCCCGACAGGCCGTGCCGGGCGGCGTACTCGGTGACCGACCGGCGCATCGGCGTGATGCGGCCGTGGCCGAACGTCGCGCAGAGGGCCGGGCTAGTCATGATCGCGCACGGTGATGACCTCGTCCGCTCGTACCAGGTGGAGCAGGCGGGCGACCGCCTCCTGGCAGGTGATCACGGTGCCGCGCTCGCCCCTGGCCACGGCCGTGGCCGCCAGCAGCCGGGCGGCGCCCGCGTCCATGTAGTCCAGTCCGGTGGCGTCGATGACGACCTGCGCGGCCTCGCCCTCCAGCGTGGCCAGGATCGAGGCGAACGCGGCCCGGTTGGAGAGGTCGACCTCCCCGGAGATCCGCAGCCCCGCCGGCAGGCAGGTGCCGGTGAAGCGCAGCATCGCCTGGTCGGGCGAGATCGGGTGGGCGGACGCGGCGCGGTCCAGGTCAGCCCCGCAGAACAGCGTCCGGTCGTACTGGCACACGGCCGCCAGCCAGCCCTGCGCGAACAGCGCGTTCGTCGCGGCCTCGAGCCTGACCTGGCCGGCGGCGTCCGGTAAGCCCCACGAGGCGTCGACCAGCAGGTAGAGACCGGCGTGCCCGTGCTTCCTCGCCCGCTCGCCGGCCGCGGCCAGCCCGCCGAGCACCCGCCCGGGGTCCAGCCGGCCGTCGACGAAGTGGGTGTCGGCGCTGGCCAGGATCTCCAACCGCCCCGCCGCCTCGGCCTCGGCGAACCCCAGCCACGCCCGGGTCGCCTCGGGGGTGTCGGTGTGCGTGATGATCATCACCTTGGCCCGCCTGCGCAGGCCGTTCCCGGCGAAGTCGCGGGTGGCGTCGATGCGCTCGCGCTGGTCACCGTACGGCAGGCAGACGTGATCCCCGAGGTCGAGATCGAGCATCACCTGGCCACCCCCCTTCGGTAGGTGCCCCGAACGTACTCCGCCAGATGCCATTACGCACCGCGTTCTCCGCAAAACTCACGGTAATGTAATGCCTACAGGTGTAGGTTCACGGGCGGGGAGGAGCTTCAGTGTGGATGTCCTGGAGATGACGCGGCACCGGCACGGCACGCAGCTGATCGTCAGCCTTTCCGGCGAAGTGGACGCCGACAACGTCACCACGATGCGCCGATGTCTCGACGAGGCGGTCGCGGCCCGTTCGCCGGAGTGTCGGCGCCTCGTCGTGGATCTCAGCGACCTCACCTTCATCGACACGACGGGTCTCGGCGCCCTGGTCCGCCTGCGCGCCCACGTCATGGACGACGACGACGCCCTGGTCCTCGTCGCCCCCGACGGCCAGGTCCTCCGCCGGCTCCGCCGCACCAACCTGGCGCCCCTCTTCTCCATCTACGAAACCCTCTCCCAAGCCCTCACCTGAGCTCGCCGTTGTCGTGCCAGCCGTACGGCGCTCGTACGAGGGAGGAGAGCCGTCAGAAGGAGGAGGAGAGGCGCTGGGCGAGGTAGACGGGGATGACGGAGGCGACGATGAGGGCGGCGGCGACGACGTTGACGACGGGGGCCTGGTTGGGGCGGAAGAGGTTCTCGAAGATCCAGATGGGGAGCGTCCGGACGCCCGCTCCGGCCGTGAACGTGGTGACGATGATCTCGTCGAACGAGAGCGCGAACGCCAGCAGCGCGCCCGCGAGCAGTGACGAGCGCAGCAGCGGGAACGTCACGAGGCGGAACGTGGTGAACGTGTCCGCGCCGAGGTCCGCGGAGGCCTCCTCGGCCGAGCCGCCCAGGCGGCGCAGCCGGGCCAGCACGTTGTTGAAGACCGTGACGACGCAGAACGTGGCATGCCCGATGATCACCGTGAACAGGCCGAGCGAGAGGCCGAAGGGCTCCAGGATCGTGCGGAAGGCGTTGTTGAGCGCGATGCCGGTGACGATGCCCGGCAGCGCGATGGGCAGCACGATCAGCAGCGACACCGCGTCCCTGCCGAAGAAGCGGTAGCGCTGGACGGCGAAGGCGACCATGGTGCCCAGGACCAGTGCGATGGCCGTGGCGCCGAGCGCCGCCTGGATGGACGTCACCAGGGCGTCACGCACGCCGCTGGAATTCCAGGCGGCCTGCCACCAGCGGATCGTCAGGCCTTGGGGCGGCCAGGCGAAGGTGCGGTCGGCGTTGAAGGAGTTGAGCACCACGATGACGAGCGGCACGTACACCAGGGCCAACCCGAGACCCAGGGCGCTCCAGAGCACGGCGCGCGCCACGCGCGACAGGATCATAGGTTCTCCAGTGCGCCCGTGCGCCGGATGGCGGTCAGGTAGACGAGCATGATGAGGACGGGGACCGTGGCCACCGCGGCGGCGAAGGGCAGGTTGTTGGCCGCGCCCACGTTGTCGTAGACGACGTTGCCGATGAGCTGGGTCCCCCCTCCGACGATCTTGACGGCGATGTAGTCGCCGAGCGACAGCGAGAACGTGAACACCGAGCCCGCCACCACCGCCGGGAACGCCAGCGGCCAGATCACCGTGGTGAAGGTCCGCCAGCCCCGCGCCCCCAGGTCGCCCGCCGCGTCGAGCAGCGAGTCGGGCAGCCGCTCGAGCCCGGCGTAGACCGGCAGGATCATGTACGGCAGCCACAGGTACGACAGCGTCAGGATCGTGGCGCCGATCCCGTACCCCCAGCCCAGGATGCCGTCGGACGACAGCATCACCCGCCACGCGTACGCCTTGACCAGGTACGACGCCCACAGCGGCGTGAGCACCGCGATCACCAGCCAGCGCTGGGCCCGCGGCGTGGCGAGCTTGGCCATCGCGAAGGCCATCGGGAAGGCCACCACGAGGTCGATCACCGTCACCGCGACGGCGACCAGCACGGAACGGATGGCGACTGTGCGATAGACGTCGACAGTTAACAGTTCTCGGAAGTTGTCAGCTGTCAGTTGTTTGATCACGTTCCCCGTGAAGACGTCCGTCGTCCAGAACGCCGACAGGAACAGGGCACCCAGCGCCCCCAGGTAGGCCAGCCCGAGCCACAGCATCGGCACCGACAGCAGCAGCGCGAGCCGCAGGCGGGCCCGCCGGTGCAGCGTCGCGGCGATGCGCCGCCGCACCGGCTCAGCCTGTGCGACGCTCACGGCGTCAGCCCTTGATCTCGGTCCAGGCGCGCGTCCACTCGGAGTAGTCCTTGCAGGCCACGTCCGTGCGCCCGTCCAGGCACTTGGAGATGGGCGTCGTCCAGTACCAGACCTTGGAGAAGTACCCCTCGTCCGTCGCGTGGAAGGTCTTGCAGAAGTTCGGGTCGGAGGTCTCCTTGCAGGCCTTGGCATTGGCCGGAGCCTCGCCGAACCACTCCGCGACCTGGGCGTTCACCTTGGGCGAGATGATCCAGTCGAGCCACTTGTAGGCGCAGTTCGGATGGGCGGCCTTGGCGGCCACCATCCAGGTGTCCGACCAGCCGGTCGCCCCCTCGCGCGGCAACTCGGCCTTGACCGGGGCCTTGTCGGCCTGGGCCAGGTTCGCGATGACCTGCCAGGTGGTGCCGACCACGCTGTCGCCGCTCTTGAACGCCTGGACCTCCTTGGTGTAGTCGGACCAGTACTCGCCGATGATCTTCCGCTGGTCCTTCAGCAGGGACACCGCCGCCTGGAACTGCTTGTCGTCCAGCGCGTACGGGTTCTTGATGCCCAGCTCCGGCTTGGTCGCCTTCAGGTACAGCGCCGCGTCCGCCAGGTAGATGGGCGAGTCGTACGCGGTGACCTTTCCCTTGTACGGCGAGGCCGGGTCGAACACCACGCCCCACGAGTCCGGATCCGGCTTGACCTGGTCGGTACGCCACATCAGCAGGTTGGCCCCGCGCCCGTGCGGCACGCCGTAGGCGACGCCGTTGACGGAGTTCCACGGGCGGTTCTTCAGCCCGGGGAAGACGTCGGCGTAGTTCGGGACGAGCGCGGTGTTGACCGGCGCGACCGTGCCGGAGGCGACCAGGCGCAGCGATGCGTCACCCGAGGCCGACACGGCGTCGTACTCGCCGGTCTTCATCAGGTTGAGCATCTCGTCGGAGGTCCCTGCCGTCTTGACGTTCACCTTGCACCCGGTTGCCTGCTCGAACGGGTGCACCCAGTCGACCTTGGGATCGTTCGAGCCGTCCTCGGTGTATCCGGCCCAGGCCACCAGGTTGACCTGGCCTTCGCCCTTTCCGAGCGCCTTGAGCGCCTCCAGTTTGGGCGGCGTGAAGGCGCCCGGACTCTGGGCGGGAGCCGTACCGCCGCCGGATCCTGAGCCGCATGCCGTCGCCAGCGCGAGCATCGCGCCTAGCGAGGCGATTTTCCTCAACATGGGCCCTCCTGTGGTGCTATGGCGAACTCGTGGCGCCGGTCCCAGATCAGGCGTACTCGCTGCCCCCGCAGTTCGGTGACGTCCATCGAGGAGACCTGCAGGTTCTGTTGGAGCGCGACGAGGCGCCCGCCCGCGTCCAGGTCGACCACGAACCTGGTGGCCGGGCCCATGTACACGACCTCGGCCACGGTCCCGGCGGCGCTGTGCTCCCCGGCCGACACGGCGTCGCCGTCGGCGGCCAGTCGCAGTTTCTCCGGGCGCACGCTGAACGTGCCCTCTTTCCCCAGTATGGTCTTGGCCGCGTCGCCGGAGATGAGGTTCGACGTGCCGACGAATCCCGCGACGAACGGCGTGGCAGGCCGTTCGTAGATCTCCGCCGGGGTGCCGACCTGCGCGATCCGGCCACCTTCCATCACGGCGACCCGGTCGCTCATGGTCAGCGCCTCCTCCTGGTCGTGGGTGACGAATATGAAGGTGATACCCACCTCACGCTGGATCGACTTGAGCTCGACCTGCATCTCCTCGCGCAGCTTCAGGTCGAGCGCGCCCAAAGGCTCGTCGAGCAGCAGCACGCGGGGCCGGTTGACCAGCGCCCTGGCCAGCGCCACCCGCTGGCGCTGCCCGCCCGACAGCTGCGCGGGGCGGCGCGCTTCGAACCCCTCCAGCCGGACGCTGGCCAGCGCCTCGCGCGCCCGGTCCCGGCGCTCCCGCCGGGCCACGCCCTTGACCCGCAGGCCGTACTCCACGTTGGCGAGCACGTTCATGTGCGGGAACAGCGCGTAGTCCTGGAAAACCGTGTTCACATCGCGCTGGAAGGGTGCCAGGCCCGTCACGTCCACGCCGCCGAGGCTGACCGTGCCGGCGGAGGGCGTCTCGAACCCGGCGATCAGCCGCAACACGGTCGTCTTCCCGGAGCCCGAGGGGCCGAGCATCGCGAAGAACTCGCCGTCGGCGATTTCCAGGTCGACCCCGGCCACGGCCTCGACCGGGCCGAAGGACTTGCGCAGGCCGCTGAGCTGTACGGCCGCTTGCTTGGCGCGCATGCACGGAACGATAGATCCTGTCGCTCCCTGCTACCACTACCGGTTCAATGGCCGGACCTATGGGCTGGTTGAATGGGGACATGCCCCTTGACCCCAAGATCGCCGCGAGGCTGAAGCGCGACGGCGGCGGGTTGGTACCCGCGATCGTCCAGCAGTACGACACCGGCGAGGTCCTCATGCTCGCCTGGATGGACGACGAGGCGCTGCATCGCACCCTGACGACGGGCCGGGGCACCTACTGGTCGCGCAGCCGCGGCGAGTACTGGGTCAAGGGCGACACCTCCGGGCACGTGCAGCACGTCAAGGGTGTGGCCCTCGACTGCGACGGCGACACGCTCCTCGTCAAGGTCGACCAGGTCGGCGCCGCCTGCCACACCGGCGACCGCACCTGCTTCGACGCCGACTGGCTCGCCCTCCCATGACCCCTCCCCACGGCACGCCAAACCCACCCCCCGACCCCCCAAGAGGGGCGGGAGCGGGGGCTCGGGAGTTGTGGGTTTGGGTGGCGGGTACCGGGGTTGGGTGCCTGTTGGTGTTGTTGGCTGCCGGCCGTACCTGGGTGACCGTGAAGGGGGCCGGGGTCGTGGCGCCGACCGGTGGGGACCTGAGCCCGGCGCTGACACCGATCGGGCTGGCGGGGCTGGCGGGCGTGGTGGCCGTGCTGGCGACCAGGGGCGTCGGCCGGCGGATCGTCGGCGCTCTGCTGGCGCTGTGCGGCGTGGGCGCGGCAGCGAGCGCGTGGACGGCCGCCGGGCGGGTCACCGTACTGGAGTGGCTGCGAGGACACAATGCCGTGCAGGCCGCGTCGGGGATCGACTGGGAGCCGGTGACGTTCTGGCCCGTCGTGGCCGTGGCCGGCGGGGTGCTCATGGCCGTGGGCGGGATCGTGGCGGTCGTGCGCGGCGGCAGGTGGGTGGGCATGTCGGCCCGCTACCAGCGCCCGGACGGCGCGGCGCCCAAGGCCGACGACCGCTCGATGTGGGACGCCCTCGACCGGGGCGACGACCCGACCGATTCTCGCTGATCACCCGCTCTGGTCTGGTCACAAATCTTCCTCGGTGTGAACCGCCCCCGGTGCGGCCGGCGTTTTCTCAATAAGCTGCCTCTGCAACTCGCCACGATCACATGAGGAGCCACACAGGATGAGCTACGGAGACCAGGGCGGCGGTTACGGCGCTCAGCCTCCTGGCGGCGGCTACGGCCAGCAACCCGGCTACGGCCAGCAGCCTCCGAGCGGCGGCGGGTACGGCCAGCCACCCGGCCACGGCCAGCAGCCCGCCTACGGCGAGCAGCCGGGCAGCGGCGGGTACGGGCAGCAGCCGGGAAGCGGAGGCTACGGCCAGCAGTCGGGCAGCGGCGGGTACGGCCAGCAGCCCGCGTACGGTGAGCAGCCGGGTAGCGGCGGATACGCGCAGCAGCCGGGAAGTGGTGGGTACGGGCAGCAGCCTGCGAGCGACGGATTCGGCCGGCCGTTGCAGTACGGCCAGCCGTACAGCCAGCCGAATTACCAGCAGGCCCCCTACGGCCAGCCGCAGTACGGCGCGCAGCCGGCCAACGGCCTGGCCATCGGCTCGCTCATCTGCGGCATCGTCGGCCTGCTGTTCTGCGGCCTGACCAGCATCCCCGGCGCCATCCTCGGCCACCTGGCGATGAGCAGGGCCAAGAAGTACGGCGGCCAGGGCCAGGGCCTGGCGATGGCAGGCCTGGTCACCTCGTACGTCACGATCGTGCTCTGGGTCCTGGGCTGGCTGATCTTCGGCGGCGCCCTCCTGGCCATCATCGGGTTCGGCGGTGCCGCGGCGACCTCGGGCTACTGAGCGCCGCCGGGCTTGCAGTCAGATCACAAATCGTCTGCATGATGGGCGTTAATCCATGTAGATCGCGGTTTGTCGCTAAGGTGGCGCGCGCAACTCGCCAGCATGACCAATGAGGAGTACACGAGCATGAGCTACGGAAACCAGGGGGACGGCGGCGGTTACGGCGCCCAGCCGCCCGGCGGCGGTTATGGTCAGCAGCCGCCCAGCGGTGGTGGTTACGGTCAGCAGCCCCCGAGCGGTGGTGGCTACGGCCAGCAGCCGCCCAGCGGCGGTGGCGGTTACGGCCAGCAGCCGCCCAGCGGTGGCGGCGGTTACGGCCAGCAGCCCCCGAGCGGAGGCGGCTACGGCGGCGGTTACGGCCAGCAGCCCCCGAGCGGCGGCGGCTACGGCCAGCCCCCCGGCGGCGGTTACGGCCCGCCCCCCGGCGGTGGATACGGCGAGTACGGCGCGCCCCAGACGCCGCCGGACAACCATCTGGTCGCCGCGATCCTCACCACCCTGTTCTGCTGCCTCCCCTTCGGTATCGTGTCGATTGTCAAGTCGTCGCAGGTGAACTCGAAGTGGCAGGCCGGTGACTACCAGGGCGCCATCCAGGCCTCGGAAGAGGCCAAGACCTGGTGGAAGAGGGCGCTGATCTTCGGCATCATCGCCGAGGTCGTCATCATCATCCTGTACATCATCCTGTTCGTGGTCCTCGCGTCGACCGTCCCGAGCAGCACGTACTAGGTGTCGGAAACAGCATGGGCATCGCCAACATCGAGCGGCGCGGCACCGATCGGCTCAGATCGGTGCTCGCGCCGCTCGGCGTGGCCGGGGCGGCCGCGGCCGTCACCACCTTGGTCGGCATCGTCGACCCGAACCAGCCGGGCCACTACCCGACCTGCCCGTTCCTCTGGGTGACGAGCCTGTGGATCCCGGGCGGGCTCTACTGCCCGGGGTGCGGCACGCTGCGCGCCATCCACGCGCTGGCCCACCTCGACCCGGTGGGCGCGCTGGACATGAACCCGCTCATGGTGGTGATGCTCCCGTTCCTGCTGTTCTGGTGGGGACGCTGGATGATCCGCGCCCTCCAGGGCAGACCTCGCAAGACCACACTCGCCCATCCGGCGTACGTGTGGGCCTTCCTCGGCGTCGTGCTCGTGTACTGGGTGGTCCGAAATCTGCCCTTCGGGGCCTTCCTCGCGCCGTAGATGGGGCCCAGTGGCGAGGTGACCTCGGCGGGGCCGATACCATCGCAAGACAAGGCCGGGAGCGGACGCCGACGCGAACTCCCTGCCACCCCCTACTGTCGACCGGAGGGACCCCAAGCGCGTGAGTGAGCCGACCGAAGGGCCGAGTGTCCTCGACGACATCCTCGACGGGGTGCGCGCCGACCTCGCCGCACGCCAGCAGGCTGTCTCGCTTGACGAGCTCAAGCAGCGCGCCGAGCGGGCTCCCACGCCCAAGGACGCCTACGCGGCGCTCGGCGGCGCCAGGGTCTCGGTGATCGCCGAGGTGAAGCGTTCCAGCCCGTCCAAGGGCGCGCTCGCCGCCATCGCCGACCCCGCCGCGCTGGCCGCCGACTACGAGGCGGGCGGCGCCCACGTCATCAGCGTGCTGACCGAGCGGCGCAAGTTCGGCGGCAGCCTGGACGACCTGTCCGCGGTCCGCGCCCGGGTCGACATCCCGATCCTGCGTAAAGATTTCATCCTGACCTCCTACCAGCTGTGGGAGGCCCGCGCCCACGGCGCCGACCTGGCGCTGCTCATGGTCGTCTGCCTGGAGCAGGAGGCGCTGGTGTCACTCATCGAGCGGGCCGAGTCGATCGGGCTCACCCCGCTGGTCGAGGTGCACACCGAGGAGGAGCTCGACCGGGCGGTCGCCGCCGGGGCCAGGGTCGTCGGGATCAACGCCCGCAACCTGAAGACACTCGAGGTCGACCGCGACGTCTTCGCCAAGCTGGCGCCGAAGATCCCCGATAATGTGCTCAAGATCGCCGAGTCGGGCGTGCGCGGGCCCCATGACCTGCTCGCCTACGCCCGCGCGGGGGCCGACGCCGTGCTGGTGGGCGAGAGCCTGGTCACCGGCAAGGACCCGCGCAGGGCCGTGGAGGCGCTGGTGACGGCCGGCGCCCACCCGGCGACTCGTCCCGACCATGGATCAGAGGGATAGACAGTGAGCGAGATCCTCACCGCCGCCGACCTGGCGGGTAACGGCGCCCACGGCGACGACCCCGACCTGCACGGCAAGTTCGGCATCTTCGGCGGCCGCTACGTTCCTGAGGCGCTCATCCCGGCGCTCGACGAGGTCGCCGCGGTCTACGAGAAGGCCAAGAACGACGCGCAGTTCATCCGCGAGTTCGACCACCTGCTGCGCACGTACGCGGGCCGGCCGACGACGCTGACCGACGTGCCGCGCTTCAGCGAGCAGGCGGGCGGCGCCCGGGTCATCCTCAAGCGCGAGGACCTGACCCACACCGGCGCCCACAAGATCAACAATGTGCTGGGCCAGGCGCTGCTGACCAAGCGGCTGGGCAAGACCCGGGTGATCGCCGAGACCGGCGCGGGCCAGCACGGCGTGGCCACGGCCACCGCGGCGGCGCTGCTCGGCCTGGAGTGCGTCATCTACATGGGCGCGGTCGACTGCGAGCGCCAGGCGCTCAACGTGGCCCGGATGAAGCTGCTCGGCGCCAAGGTCGTCCCGGTGCACAACGGCAGCCAGACGCTCAAGGACGCCATCAACGAGGCGTTCCGCGACTGGGTCACCAACGTCGACACCACCCACTACCTGTTCGGCACCGTCGCGGGCCCGCACCCGTTCCCCGAGATCGTGCGCGACTTCGCCCGCATCATCGGCGTCGAGGCGCGCCGCCAGATGCTGGAGCTGACCGGCAGGCTGCCCGACGCGGTGTGCGCGGCGGTCGGCGGCGGCAGCAACGCGATCGGCATCTTCCACGCCTTCCTCGGCGACCAGGGCGTCCAGCTGCACGGCTACGAGGCGGCCGGGCGCGGCCTGGAGTCGGGCGAGCACGCGCTCACGCTCACCGCCGGCTCGGTCGGCGTGCTGCACGGCTCGCGCACCTACGTGCTGCAGGACGAGGAGGGCCAGACGATCGATTCGCACTCGATCTCGGCCGGGCTCGACTACCCGGGCGTCGGCCCCGAGCACGCCTGGCTGAAGGACTCCGGCCGGGCGACCTACCACGGCATCACCGACGCGGAGGCCATGGACGCCTTCTCGCTGCTGGCCCGCACCGAGGGCATCATCCCGGCCATCGAGTCGTCACACGCCCTGGCCGGAGTGCTCAAGCTGGGCCGGGAGCTCGGCCCCGAGGCTACGATCTTGGTGAATCTGTCCGGCCGCGGTGACAAGGACATGGGCACCGCCATGAAGTACTTCGGGTTGTGAGATGACCACTCTTCAGACGGTGTTCGCCAAGGCCAAGGCGGACAACCGGGCCGCGCTCGTGGGTTACCTGCCGGCCGGCTTCCCCTCCAAGGAGGGCGCGATCACGGCGGCGGCCGCCCTGGTCGAGGCCGGCTGCGACGTCATCGAGATCGGCCTGCCGTACTCGGACCCGCTCATGGACGGGCCCACGATCCAGGACGCCGTGCACCGCTCGCTGCTCAACGGCACCCGCATCGCCGACGTGATGCGCACGGTCGAGGGCGTCGCCAAGACGGGCGCGGCGACGCTGGTCATGACGTACTGGAACCCGATCGACCGCTACGGCGCCGAGCGCTTCGCCCGTGACCTGGCCAACGCCGGCGGCACGGGCACGATCACGCCCGACCTGACGCCCGAGGAGTCGGAGCCGTGGCGCGCCGCCTCGGCCGCGGCGGGCATCGACACCGTGTTCCTGGTGGCCCCCAGCTCGACGGAGGCGCGCATCAAGGCCGTGGTCGACTGCTGCACCGGGTTCGTGTACGCGGCGTCGCTGATGGGCGTCACGGGCGCCAGGGAGACGGTCAACGTGGCCGCCGAGGACCTGGTCCGGCGCACCCGCCAGCACACGGACCTGCCGGTGTGCGTGGGCCTGGGCGTCGGCACCGGCCGGCAGGCCGCCGAGGTGGCGGCCTACGCCGACGGCGTCATCGTGGGCTCGGCCTTCATCCGCCGCATGCTGGACGCCCCGGACGAGGCCGCCGGCCACGCCTCGATCGGAGAGCTGGCCCGCGAGATGGCCCAGGGCGTCCGCAGCAGGGGCTAGCCCAGCTCGGGCTCGGTGCGGATCTCCGGGTCCGCGCCCACCCTGTCCAGTTCCAGCAGGACGACCTCGTTCGTGCCCGCCCGCAGCAGCGGCGCGGGCACGTACAACGTGCGCTGCGGCCCGCGCTCCCAGTAGCGGCCCAGGCAGAAGCCGTTGACCCAGACATAGCCCTTGCCCCAGCCGGGCAGCGCCAGGAAACCGTCGGCGGGTTCGGCCACCTCCAGCGTGCCCCGGTGGAAGGCCATCGGCTCCCCGGACGGACCGGGCTCGAAGGGCACGCCCGACACCTCGTCCAGCGGGATCGGCACGGCCGTGACGCCGTTGAGGTACTGCTGGCCGTGCAGGATCCCGCCGGTGATGCCCTTGGTCTCGCCCACGGCGGGCCCGAAGTTGGTCCGCCCCATCGACTCCACCAGCAGCTCGACGGTCACCCCGCCGGGCACGTCGACGCCGCCGGGCACGTCCCGCTCGAGGATGCCCACCTGCTCGCCGTTCACGAACACGTGCGCCCGGTCGTGCAGCCCCCGCACGGTCAGCGGGTACGGCTGCCGCGGCCCAGGGACCGTGGTGCGGTAGAGCGCGAGCCCGTGCTCCAGCCCGAGCTCCTCGAACGTGGCCGGCACCGGACCCACGACCTCGGGCAGGGCCAGCTTGGCCAGCGCGTCGCGCAGCCGCGCCGAGTGCGTGAGCCGCACCCGCGCCGGCGGGAGAGTCGCGGGCACCGGCGGGACATCCGGGATGTCCGGGTTGTAGCGGGACAGGATCTCGCGGAAGCGCCAGAACTTCTCCGTCGGCGCGCCGTTCTCGGAGATCGGCGCGTCGTAGTCGTAGGAGGTGACCGTCGGCCGGTAGGAGCCGGTCGCGAGCTCGCCCACCTGGTTGGCGCCCGCCCGCGTGCCGAAGGACGTGCCGCCGTGGGCCATGTAGACGTTCACCGAGGCCCCCGCGGCCAGGATCCGCTCCAGCGTGCCGGCCGCGCTTTCCGCGTCCCGCGTGACGTGCGGCTGCCCCCAGTGGTCGAACCAGCCGCACCAGAACTCCATGCACATCAGCGGATCGCCCGGCCGGTGCGCGCGCAGCGCGGCGAAGTGCCGCTCGGGCTCGGAGCCGAAGTTCACCGTGGCCAGCACGCCGGGCAGCGTGCCGCCGGTCAGGTGCCAGTCGGCGGAGCCGTCGGAGGTGAACAGCGGCACCCGCACGCCGTGCCCCACCAGCGTGTCCGCCAGGTGGCGCAGGTAGTCCTGGTCGTCGCCGTAGGAGCCGTACTCGTTCTCCACCTGCACCATGATCACGTTGCCGCCCCTGGTGACCTGCCGCTCGGCGATCGCCGGGATCAGCGCCGCGAAGTAGCGCTCGACCTGGCGCAGGTACTCGGGGTCGCTGGTTCTGATCCGCCCGCTGAGCCAGTACGGCAGGCCGCCGTTGTCCCACTCCGCGCAGATGTAGGGACCCGGCCGCACGATCGCCAGCAGACCCTCGGCCGCCGCGGCGTCCAGGAACGCCCCGACCTCCTCCAGCCGGGTGAACTCGCCGGGGCGCGGCTCGTGCAGGTTCCACGGCACGTACGTCTCGACGGTGTTGAGCCCCATCGCGCGCAGCATGCGCAGCCGGTGCGGCCACTGCTCGGGCAGCACGCGGAAGTAGTGCAGCGCCCCGGACAGGATCCGGAACTCCTGTCCGTCGAGGTGGAAGGCGCCGTCCTGAATCGCAAAGGTTCGCATCGGTATCCTTACCGGTAGATCTCCCCCCAGGATGGTGCGGATCCGCGGGCGCGGGCCATGGACAAAGCGCGCCGGATGGTTGGACGAATCGAGAGGGCGGCGGTGCCAGGCCGGTTCCGGCAGTGGATGCACTTCCTCACGCCGAGCGACGCCCACCGCGGGCTGGGCCTGCTCTGCCTCGGCGTGGGCCACCAGGAGGGCCGGCTGCCCACGGTCGGCCCGCGCACCCTGCACAAGCACGTGGCCGTCGTCGTGACCGAGGGCGAGGGCTGGTTCCGCCAGGGTGGCGAGCCGGTGACCGAGGTCGTGGCGCCCGCCGTGCTGTGGCTGTTCCCCGGCGTCGAGCACCACTACGCGCCGCACGGGCAGGGCTGGACCGAGTGGTTCGTCGACTTCACCGGATCCGCCGTGGCCGCCTACCAGGAGCTCGGCTTCCTCGACCCGGCCAGGCCCGTCATCCCGCTGACCGCCGCCGACGCGGCCGTGCACGCCATCGGCCGCATCGCGCAGGCCTGCCGCAGGGGCGGGCCGTACCTGGAGGTCGAGACGTCGGCGATCGTGCACGAGGTGCTGGTCGCGCTGCGGCAGGCCCGCGCCGACGAGGACCCGGCGGGCGAGCCGGTGCTGCAGTCGCTGGCCAGGGACGCGTGCCTGCCGGTCTCGGTGGCCGAGCACGCCCGCCGCCTCGGCATGCCGGTCGCCGACCTGCGGGCCGTGGTCAGGCGCCTGACGGGTTCCAGCCCGAAGGACTACCTGGTGTCGGTGCGGCTCAACCGGGCCAAGGACCTGCTGGCGGGCTCCCGGCTGCCCGTGGCCGCGATCGCCCGCCGGGTGGGATACCACGATCCCGCCTACTTCACCCGGATCTTCACCCGCCGGGTCGGGCTGCCGCCCAGCGAGTTCCGTGCCCAGGAGTCCCGGCTGGCCTGACCGCCACGGGTGCCTAACCCGTCTTGCGCATTCGTGGGTAATCGCGGCGAAATCGGCGCGCGAATGCGAGTATTCATGCGGCCATCGCCGCGACCCTCGTCCTCGCGGCCCGCCGCACCCGGCCACGTCGCGCACGGAAGGACCCGCATGCGCCCGAGCTCCGCAGCCCTCCTGGCCCTGCCCGCCCTCGTCTGCGCCGCCGTGATCGTGCCGCTGGCCGCGCACGCCTCTCCCACCGAACGCACGGCCTTACCCGCCGGCGCCCAGGCCGCGCCGCCGTCCGGGGGGCCCAGGGCCGTCACCGCGTCGCACGGAACCCAGGCCGCCCGCCGGGAAGCGGCAGGGACGCCGCCCTCGCCGGTGCCGACCCCCAGGAACCCGCTGCCCTCGCCGGAGATCTCGCCCACCGGGCCCACGCCGCCCCCGCCGACCGTCCAGAACATCAAGCCGAAACCGCAGGCCGCGGTGGCCGCGCCCGCCACCATCTCCTCGCCCCAGCTGACGGTCTCGCTGGATCCCGCCTTCCCGCGCGTGCTGCATTACACCGACCGTGCCGGCGGCGCCACGCTCGACGGCAGTACGGCGGTGCCGTCGGTGGTCCTGAACGGCCGGCCGTACAACGTGACCAGCGCCCTGGCGGGGAACGACGGCAGTACCGCCCGCTACAACCTGAAATTTCCGGACCTGGAGGGTGTCGGGCTGGATGTGTCGATCGGGGTGAAGGGGCGGGTGACCACGTTCCGGGTGGACGCGGTCAGGGACACCGACGCCTTCCGGATCAACACCCTCGACCTGCCGGGACACGACCTGGTGTCCGTGGCGAGCAGCCAGCAGGGCGCCGCCACCGCCTTCACCAGGCTCGACCCCAACTCCACCCGCACGGCCGACGTCTTCGCCCAGGTGACGCCGCAGACGGCGCCAGAGGCCAACCCGGTGGGCGCCGGCTACGCCATCGTCAACACCGCCAAGCTGGCCGCGGCCGTCGAGACGAACTCCACCTACGACAAGCCCAGCGGCCCCACCGACAAGGACGCCGCCCGCCTGTGGCACCAGGCCAGGAAGGACGCCGACGGCACGGTCAGGGTCGGCGTGTGGAGCGGCCAGTGGACCTACCGCGGCACCGGCTCGCCCTTCACCGAGGACCCGCCCTGGGCCAGGGTGGTCGTCACCCCCGACGCCAACGGCGACCACACGGTCGACTGGCAGGACGGAGCGGTCGCCTTCCGCGGCATCGAGATCAAGCCGCTGGGCGCCGACCAGACCAAGGAGCGGGTGGTCGCGCACATCCCGTTCAACTTCTCCAGCCAGGCCACCCATCCGTTCCTGCGCACGCTCGACGACGTCAAGCGCATCTCGCTGGCCACCGACGGGCTCGGGCAGCTGGCGATACTCAAGGGCTACCAATCGGAGGGCCACGACTCGGCGCACCCCGACTACGGCGGCAACTACAACCGCCGCGCCGGCGGGCTGACCGACCTCAACACGCTGCTCAAGGCGGGCAAGGACTGGAACGCCACCTTCGGCGTGCACGTCAACGCCACCGAGTCCTACCCGGAGGCCAGGACCTTCAGCGAGTCGCTGGTCAACGTCAAGGCCAAGGGCTGGAACTGGCTCGACCAGTCCTACCAGATCGACCAGCGGGCCGACCTGACCAACGGCACCCTGGCCAGGCGGTTCCGGCAGCTGCGCGACGAGACCGATCCCAACCTGGCCTTCCTCTACGTGGACGTCTACCGCCCGTTCGGCTGGGTGGCCGACCGGCTGCTGGCCGAGCTGCGCGCCCAGGGCTGGCAGGTCGGCACCGAGTGGGCCGACAAGCTGGAGCGCGGCTCGCTGTGGTCGCACTGGGCCAACGACCTCAACTACGGCGGAGCCACCAACAAGGGGCTCAACTCGCAGATCATCCGCTTCATCCGCAACAGCGAGAAGGACGTCTGGAACGCCCACCCCATCCTGGACAACGCCCGCATCGTCGAGTTCGAGGGCTGGACCGCGGAGAACGACTTCACCGCCTTCTACCGCAACATCTGGGAGCACAACCTGCCGGCCAAGTTCCTCCAGCACTACAAGATCATGCGCTGGAAGGCCGACGAGATCGACTTCACCGGCGGCGTCAGAGGGACGTTCACGAACGGCACGCGCGAGCTGTTCGCGGGCCCGCACAAGGTCTACGCCGGTGGCACGTACCTGCTGCCGTGGGAGGGCAGGTACTACCACTACAACCCGGTCGGCGGCACGACCACCTGGGACGCCTCCGGGCCTCTGCGCCTCTACAAGCTCACCGACCAAGGTCGCGTCGCGATGGGGGTTCTCGCCCCGGTCCACGGCAAAATTACGATAAAAGCGGACAAAGCCCAGCCGTACGTGCTCTACCCGGTCGGCAAGCCCCCCGCGACGCGCGACCCCGGCTGGGGTCAGGGCAGCGGCGTCGAGGACCCCGGCTTCAACGGCGTGAACACCTGGCAGACCACGGGGCCGGTCAGCGTCAGTACCACCCCGCTCGGCCACCGCGTCGCCGTGCTCGGCGGCGGCGCCCCCGCCCGGCTCCAGCAGCGCCTCACCGGCCTCAAACCCGGCCAGGCCTACACCGCCTCCGCCGAGATCGAGATCGAACCCGGCAGGACCCGCCAGACGACGCTGGCGGTCGGCGACGCCTCCATCGGGCTCAACCGGTCCACCGCCCGCAACTACATCGCCTCCGACGAGAAGCACGACACCTACTTTCAGCGGGTCAAGCTGCACTTCACCGCCCAGGCCGACAGCGCGGACCTGCGGATCGAGGCCGCGGACGGCGCCGGCGAGGTCAGGGTCGACGACGTCCGGCTCGTGGCGAGCGACCCGCCGGGCGACAGCGAGGGATTCGAGTCCGTCGACCAGGGCTGGGGCCCGTTCGTCAAGGGCGACGCGGGCGGCTCGTTCGACGCCCGCACCCACCTTTCCGAGCGGCACGAGCCGTACACGCAGCAGGGATGGAACGGCAAGACCCTCGACGACGTGCTCGACGGCGACTGGTCGCTGAAGTCGCACGAGGAGCGCGAGGGGCTGGTCTACCGGACGGTGCCGTGGACCGCCCGCTTCGAGCCGGGGCACGCCTACGAGGTGTCCTTCGCCTACCAGAGCGCCCAGGCGGGGACCTACAGCTGGGTGACCGGCTACGACAAGGGGACCGCGAGCGTGGAGTCCCGCCGGACGCCGCTGCCCGCGCAGACCACCACCGCCCGCTTCGCCGAGCGCGTCGTCGGCGCCTGCGGCGACGTGTGGGTCGGGCTGCGCTCGCTCAAGCCCGAGCAGGCCGGGGCGGACTTCATCCTCGACGACTTCGCCGTGAAGGACCTCGGGCCCGCGCCCGACGCGCCCGCGTGCGCCTCGTTGACCGTGGTTCCCGCCTCGCCGTCCCTGGAGCAGGGCACGGCCAACGACGTGACCACCACGTTCCAGAACCTCGAGGACACCGCCCAGGACGTCAAGGTGACGCTCGCCGTACCGGACGGCTGGACCGCCACCGGGGACGGGAACGGCCGCGTGGAGCCCGGCGGCAAGCTGGTGACCGTCTGGAAGGTCACGCCGCCCGCCGACGCCGCCTACCAGACCTATGAGCTGAAGGCCGTGGCCGCCTACGCGGACCGCACCGTGGACGCCTCCGCGGTCGTGCGGACCCTGCCGCCCCCGCCCACCAAGGACGCATACGCCAGCGACCTGGAGTGGGTCAGCGCCGACAACGGCTGGGGACCCGCCGAGCGCGACGAGGAGAACGGCGACAAGGCCCAGGGCGACGGCACCCCGATCACCATCGGCGGCCAGGTCTACCCCAAGGGCCTCGGCACGCACGCGCCGGCCAGGATCCGCTACTTCCTGGCGGGCAGATGTACGGCTTTCGCGGCCTTCGTCGGCGTGGACGACAGCCAGGGCGTGCGCGGGTCCGTCCAGTACAGCGTCGTGGCCGACGGGGTGACCAAGGCGCAGAGCCCGGTGCTCAAGGGGCCCGACCCGGCCTACGAACTCAAGGCCGACCTGACCGGCGCCCGCCACGTCGAGCTCGTGGTCACCGACGGTGGCGACGGCAACGGAAACGATCACGCCGACTGGGGCGGCGCCCGCTTCAGTTGCGCCTGACCAGGAAATTTCGGTTTAGCTGAGCCTTATCCTGGGCGTGATCGGATGTGGTGCCGGTACTGTGCGCATCCCGGCGCAGAGATAGAGGAGAGCACCCGTGACCGCGTCGCAACAGCCACGCAGTGCCAGAGTGGCGATACCCTGGGTGACGACCGTCGCCCGGCTGATACTCGGCGTGACGCTGATCGTGGCCGGCGGGCTGAAGATCGGCAGCCCCGCCGAATCGGTGGTGGCGGTCAAGGCGTACCAGCTGCTGCCCGACTCGGTGGCCACGATGGTGGGCTACGGCCTGCCGATCCTGGAGATCGTCGTCGGGGTGCTGCTGGTCATCGGCCTGCTGACCAGGGTCGCCGCGGTCGTCGGCGCGTTGCTCATGTTCGCCTTCGTCTTCGGCATAGCCTGGGCGTGGGCACACGGGCTGCGCATCGACTGCGGCTGCTTCGGGGGTGGGGGACAGCTGCCCGGCGGGCAGGAGCCGCAGTACCTGCTGGAGATCCTGCGGGACTTCGGGCTGATGCTGTGCGGCCTCTGGGCCGCCAGGTTCCCGTCCGGGCGGTTCGCGCTCGACTCGGCGCTGGGGCTGACCGGCCGTACATATCAGGTGGAAGAGGGGGAGAGCTACTGATGGGCAAGGGCGACCGCGAGAAGTCGGCGCGCGAGAAGATCAGGGAGCAGCAGGCCGCCGACCGTGCGCGGGAGCAGCGCAGGAAGGTTCTGACCTACGTGAGCGTGGGCGTCGTCGCGGTCGCGGCGGTCGGCCTGGGCTGGTGGTACACCGCCAGCCAGTCCGCCTCCGAGGCGGCCGGCGACACGGCGCCGACGACCGTGCAGGCGGACGGGTCCGTCGCGATGGCCAAGGAGGGCGTCGTGGCGCCCGTGGTGGACATCTACGAGGACTTCCAGTGCCCGGTGTGCAAGCAACTGGAGGAGATCAGCGGCTCCACCTTCAGGAACCTGGCCGCCGAGGGCAAGGCCAAGGTCGTCTACCACCCGATCACGATCTTCGGTGACGACCCGATGAAGGGCAACTCCGTGCGTGCCGCCTCGGCCGCCCGGTGCGTGGCCGACGGCAAGCAGTGGCTGGCCTACCACGACCTGCTCTACAAGAACCAGCCCACCGAGGGCACCGAGGGCTTCAAGATCGACCAGCTGGTCGGCTGGGGCAAGGACGCCGGGGTGACCGCGCCAGGCTTCGACACCTGCGTCACCCAGCAGCAGAAGGCCGCCGCGCAGACCGCCTTCAGCGACAAGACCATCAAGGCCCAGAAGATCCAGGGCACCCCGACGGTCAAGCTGAACGGCAAGGACATGGACCTCGGCGTGGTCTCCAAGCCCACTCAGCTACGCGATGCGGTCACGAAGGCCGCCAAGTAGCCCCGCGTCCGCTACCCTCACCTGACATGCCCCTTGCCTTCATTCCCAGCCCTTCCCAGGGGGTCTGGTATCTCGGATTCATCCCGATCCGGGCCTACGCCCTGTGCATCGTGCTCGGCGTCGTCTTCGCCGTCTGGCTGAGCGAGCGCCGCTGGCAGGCCCGCGGCGGCCAGAAGGGCACGATCGTCGACATCGCCGTGCCCGCGGTGATCTTCGGCCTGATCGGCGGCCGGCTCTACCACGTCATCACCGACTGGCAGACCTACTTCGGCCCGCGCGCGATCAAGCAGCCGTACCAGGCGCTGTTCATCTGGGAGGGCGGCCTCGGCATCTGGGGCGCGATCGCCCTCGGCGGCGTCGGCGTCTGGTGGGCGTGCCGGCGGCGCGGGATCTCGATCTCCGCGGTGGCCGACACCGTCGCGCCCGGCATCGCCTTCGCGCAGGCCATCGGGCGCTGGGGCAACTGGTTCAACCAGGAGCTGTACGGCGGGCCGAGCACGCTGCCGTGGGCGCTGGAGATCGATCCCCAGCACCGGCTGCCCGGGTACGAGACCGTGGCCACCTACCACCCGACATTCCTGTACGAGTCGATCTGGGACGTGCTGCTCGGGCTGTTCCTGCTGTGGGCGGGCAAGCAGTTCACGCTGCGGCACGGGCGGCTGTTCGCGCTCTACGTGGCCGGATACACGCTGGGGCGGTTCTGGATCGAGGGGCTGCGGATCGACCCCGTCGGCGGGGTGGACCACGCGGTGACGTTCCTCGGGTTGCGGCTCAACCAGTGGACGTCGATCGTGCTGTTCATCGGGGCGCTGGTCTACATCTTCCTGACGCGGAACAAACAGACGGAGGAGATCATCGTGCCCGCTTCGGCGGGGGAATCGGTGGATCCCGCTCATCCGTCGGATCAGGCGGACGCCTCGGACCTTCCTGAGGCATCGGATAATTCGGATAAATCGGAT
This sequence comes from Nonomuraea sp. NPDC050536, assembly GCF_044457685.1. Taxonomy (NCBI): domain Bacteria; kingdom Bacillati; phylum Actinomycetota; class Actinomycetes; order Streptosporangiales; family Streptosporangiaceae; genus Nonomuraea; species Nonomuraea sp. NPDC050536. The sequence goes on along the minus strand of NZ_JBITHD010000003.1, from coordinate 99,486 downwards.
ACGGTGGCTGAAACCGCACCTGAAGCGTCCGCTTCCGATCCGAAGGAAGCCGAGGACGCGGCGGAAGCCGATGAGTCCGAGGCGGCGGCCGTCCCCGAGGCGGAAGAGAAGAACTCGCGATGAGCCAGCGCGCGGAGATCCACCACCAGCACCGCGACGTGACCGGCGGTTGGCTGCGGCCGTCGGTGTTCGGCGCGATGGACGGTCTGGTGTCGAACTTCGCGCTCATCGCCGGAGTCGCCGGTGGCACCGACGACACCAAGGTCATCTCGCTGGCCGGCATCGCCGGGCTGGCCGCGGGCGCGTTCTCCATGGCCGGCGGCGAATACGTCTCGGTCGCCAGCCAGCGCGAGCTCGCCCTGGCCGAGATCGCCATCGAGAAGCGCGAGCTCGAGCGCAACCCGGTCGCCGAGCAGGCCGAGCTGGCGCAGACGTTCGTCGCCCGCGGCGTCACGCCGGAGCTGGCCGCCGAGGTGGCCAGGCAGATCTCCGAGAACCCCGACCTGGCGCTGGAGGTCCACGCCCAGAACGAGCTCGGCGTCGACCCGCACGACCTGCCCTCGCCCCGGCTGGCCGCCGTCTCGTCCTTCCTGTCGTTCAGCGTCGGCGCCCTCCTGCCGCTCCTGCCGTACTTGCTCGGCGTGACCAGCCTGTGGCTGTCGGCCGTGCTGTCGTGCGTGTCGCTGTTCGGGGCCGGCGCGCTGGTGTCCACCGTGACCGCGCGCAGCTGGTGGTACTCGGGGCTGCGCCAGCTCGTCGTCGGCGTGGTGGCCGCCGGGCTGACGTTCGGGCTCGGCAAACTGATCGGGGCATCAGGCCTGTGACGACCAAGACGCGCAAGCGGCGCAGGCCGCCGGCCTCCGACTGGCAACTGCCGGTCCTGACCGACATGGGTTTGCAGCCCAAGCAGCAGAAGCTCCTGGTGATCATCGCCTCGATCGCCGGGGTCCTGGTCGCGGCCGTCGGGCTGACGCTCGTGATCTCCTCGCTCGGCAGCGGCTACGCCCCCGAACGGCAGGCCACCTCGGCCATGCTCGACGCCGACACGACGCTTCCGGAGGTCTTCCACGGGTGGGCCTCACCCAAGGGCCTCGAGCCCCTCGGCGACCGGGCCAAGGACGCCAAGCCGCTGACGGAGAAGGAGGTCTTCGCCCAGAAGACGCTCACCGGCGACAAGAAGCTCACGCTGAAGCTGGCCGCCACCAAGCTCGACACCGACTGCAAGGCCGCCGTGTGGGGCCCCGACCTGCTCGACGAGCTCGGCGGCTGCACGCAGGCCGCGCGCGGCGCCTACACCAGCGCCGACGGGCGCTACGTCGCCCAGTACACGCTGCTGAACCTGCAGGACGTCAAGGCCGCGGGCGACCTCGTCGAGTCGCTCAAGACGCTCTACCGCGGCGGCTGGGCCCGCCCGCTGCCGGAGGCCCCTTTCCCCGCCGGCGGCTACAGCGAGGGCGGCGCCTACGCGCTGGGGCACTACGTCGGCCTCGTCTGGATCGGCCGCGCCGACGGCGCGGAGACCACCCCCAAGGACGACTTCGTCTCCCTCACCCTCACGCTCCGCGGCGCGGAGAAGGCCATCTACCGCCGCGCCGTCGCCATCGCGGGCCCCACCTCATGACGCCCCGGGCGGATCGTGGGCCGCAGGTCGTGATCCCCTGTCGTGTCCTCCGCTGCCTTTCTGTCGCGCTCGGGGGGCCGAGATGTCGCGTCGCGTAGTGATCCCGCTGGCCGCCGCCGTGGTCGCGGTGTGCGGCGTGACCGCCTGGTTCCTGACCCACCGCGCGGATCCCCGCCCGGCCTCCTACAGCGGTGAGCCCACCTCGGCCATGTACGCGGTCATCGACTCCCGCCAGCGCGACGCCGCCCCCTTGTCCCTCGGCGAGTTCTTCGCCGCCCCCGCGGTGGGCGGCCTCCGCAAGCTCACCTCCGAACAGCTCACGGACTGCTCCGACGCCCTCTGGGGCATCGACGCCCCCGGCTGCACCCAGGCCCTGCGCGCCACCTTCGCCTCGGACCAGGTGGCGGGCGAGTTCGTCATCTTCAACCTCCCGGACGGCCACGCCGCCGACGCGCTCGTCGCCGCCCTGGGCCGCTCCGGCTTCGTACGGCAGGCCACCCCCTTCGACGCCTCCCACAGCCGCGCCCAGGCCCGAGCCCTGGGCCACTACGTCACGGTCACCTGGGTGGGCGTGGGCCCCTCCCGCGCCGGCGACCCCACCCCCGACCTCCTCCCACCCCTCATCGCCCTCGACTCCCTCGGCCACGCCATCCAACCCCGCGTCATAGCCGCCACCTAGAAGCAAGCTCCGCGGATCGACTTCGGCCTCGCTTGATGAGGGAACCCCTTGGCAGGGACGCCCCCCACACCCGCGCCGTCCTCGCCTCCAGCTCGGGCAGTCTTTCTGGAAGGGGCCGCGCCTCCGGTGCGCAAAGCCCCTCACCAAAGCGAGCGCTGGACTCCTTCGCACCCGCCCCAACCCCACCGGGACCACCACCCGCCTAGCGCCCACCCACAAGACGGGATCGCCCTCCGGGATCCGCACGAATCCCACGCCTGGACTCTCATCCGCCTTGCGAGACGGGATCGCTCTCCGGAATCCGCGCGAAGCCCACTGCTGTCGCCGTCAGGTGCCGACCTTCAGCTGGTGGACGCGTGGTCCGGTGATCCCCATGATCGCTGCGGCATCCCGCTCGCTGAGCCCCGCCGACGTCAGCTCGCGTGCCAGCGACCGGGCGGCCTCCAGCCGGAGGCGGTCATGCTCGGCGGCCAGCTCTACCTCCCGCCAATAGGTCGCCAGCGATGGTGCCATGTCTTCCGGCAGGTCGTAGACGAAGGTGATGTCGACTTCCTCGCCTTCCCAGATGAAGGCAGCGGAGTCGCGGGCCTCGGCGTGCAACCCTCGCAGCGTGGAGGCCCCCACCGAGCCCAGCACACCGGGCGTACGTCCCTTCCAGCGTCCCCGCTCGTAGGTGACGGTATAGGTGACGGTCACGAGCGTCCCTCCCTCGACAGCAGCTCGGCCAGTGCGGTGAGGACCTCTCCCATTCCTGTGGATCGCCACCACGGTCAAGCGCGAGAACGATGCCAGATGGCGGGAGTATCTTGCCATCGGTCAGCCTTCGCGCGCGGATGGTGAAGCCGTTCGCCGTCGGGTGAGTGTCTGGGAAGAACCCAGCCTCTCGAATGATCTTCTTGGCGCGGCCGAGCACCTCTAGGAAAGCGGATGGGTCATCGCTCATGAATTTAGCATAGTGAGTTTAGCAATTTCCGCTAAGGCGATTTAGCAAATGCCCGCATCTGTGTGCTTTGGTGTGAAGTGCCGTAAGGGATCGAGGGGTGGGTGGGGTCGATAGGCTCGGGGGGTGGAGTTGCGGGAGCTCGTCGGGGCTGCGGGGGTGGATGGGCGGCGGTTGCGGCATGTGCTGACGCTGCTGTGCGATGGGCGGTGGTGGACGCTGGGCGACCTGGTCCGCGAGACCGCCACGTCCCGGCGGACCATCGAGGAGCTGCTGCGCGCCGTCGAGCTCGAGCGGAACGGCGAGCGGTTCCGGATCCCGCTCGCGCACACCCCTGAATACCAGGACCTGCTTGCGATGGCGCCCGGGCCGGAGGATCCGGTGGGGCATCTGGTGCCGCACTACCGGACGGTGCTGGAGCGGCTGGAGGCGCTGATCGCCAAGGCGCCGCGCGGGCGGCACACGCTGGATCACGTGGCGGCCACGCCGGACACCGTGCTGCGGCGGGCGTTGCTGCTGGGGGCCCGGTTCTGGCTGCCGGGGTCACGGTTGCTGTGCGTGGGGGACCACGATCTGACGTCGCTCGCCGTACGGATGGTGCATCCGGAGGTCGAGGTGACGGTCGTGGACATCGACGACCGGATCCTGGCCTACCTGGACGAGCAGGACCTCGGGGTACGGACCCGGTGGGCGGATCTGCGGCTGGGGCTGCCGGGATCCGTGCGGGAGCACGATCTGGCGATCACCGACCCGCCGTACACGCCTGAGGGCATCGGGCTGTTCGTGGCGCGCGGGCTGGAGGGGCTGAAGGCGGACGGGCGGGTGCTGCTGGCGTACGGGGCCAGCGAGCGCACGCCGGCGCTGGCGCTCAAGGTGCAGAACGCCCTGTCGTCCCTCAATCTCTCCTACGAAGCCATATATCCCGACTTCAACCGATATTTCGGGGCGGAGGCCATCGGGTCGGCCGCGGACCTGTACATCCTGCGTCCCACCACCAAGACGGGCCCCGCGGTGGCGGCCCGCCTGGAGTCCGTCGGCACCGCGATCTACACCCAGGGCCCGCAGTCGGTCGAGGCCGAAACCGGGCACCAGGCGATCGAGCTGGGCGACCTCGAGCCCGACCTCCTCGTGGGCGAGTGGCCCAAGGCCCTGCCGCAGCCGCGGGTCAAGCTGGGGACCTGGCTGGCCAAGCCGTACCTCGGCAAGCAGGGTGCTGTGGCGATAGCCGTACCCGCCGGGCTGGAGGCCGCCCTGCCGCGGCTGGTGCTCGCGGCGCAGAGCGCCCATGTCCGTCTCTACCTTCCGGAACCTCTCCATTCGCGCGGGCCCCTCGAGGCGCTGGCTCCGCTCTGCGAGATCGACGTTCGGGGCGCGGTCGTGGACGTCACCCGGAGTACCCCGGACGACCCCGCGGGGCGCATCGCCCACCGCATCCTGTCGCGCGGGCACGGCAAGATGGCCAACGCCTGGCGGGAGGCGCTCATCGCCGAGTCCGCGGGCGCACTCACCAAGAACGAGGCCCGCGCCCTCATCCGCCACGCGGCCCCCTGGGCGGACGACCTCACCCCCCTCGAGGCTCCCCTCCACCGTCTCACAACCCTCCCCGCCGCCATCGACGCCTCCCTCCCCTAATTCCCCAGTACGGCCCGCCACCCTCTCGCGTCTCCCACCTCGCCCACGGTTCCCCACCTGGCGTGACTCCATCGCTGAGCCTCCACCCGGCCGCCGCCCCGCTCGTCTCGTCCACGCGGCGCGGGAGGTGCATGTGGCCTCCAGGCGCGGTGTGCCTCCTGGGTGTGACGTGGCCAGAGTGCGTGTTCGGCTGAGCGCCGTACAGCGCGCCGACGACCGCCGTCCCACGTCTCGCCGACCCGGCGCGAGGAGGTGGGTGGGTGGGGTGGGTGGGGTGGGTGGGGTGGGGTGGGAATGTGTTCGGGGTTTGGGATGGTTGATTTCGTATGTCGGGATTGTTGGCAATGTTCGCAATGTGGACGTGCTGGGCACCATTCCGGCAGGGTGGGGTAACCTCTACCCACAACACGCAGCAGGGCCAACGTCGTCCCCGCCTGTATGCAGTTCAGACAGACGATGACGACGGGAGGGATTCAATGCCTGCTGCCCATCTCGGATTCCCCGAGCCGCAGGGCCTCTACCACCCCGCCAACGAGCATGATGCCTGCGGGGTCGCCATGGTCGCCGACGTCGCGGGTCGCCGCGGGCACGGGATCGTGGAGAAGGCGCTGACGGCGCTGCTCAATCTGGATCACCGGGGGGCCAAGGGTAGCGAGCCGGACACCGGCGACGGAGCCGGGATCCTGACTCAGATCCCGGACGCTTTCTACCGCGAAGTCGTAGGCTTCGAGCTTCCCGAGGCGGGCCGGTACGCCACCGGGATCGCGTTCCTGGCGAGCGACCCCGAGGCCCGCGAGATCGGCGTGCGCATGATCGAGGAGGTCGCGGCCGAGGAAGGGCTGACCGTGCTCGGCTGGCGGGACGTGCCGGTCGACCGTACGCTGCCGGGTCCGAGTGCCCGGGCCGTCATGCCGCACTTCATGCAGCTGTTCGTGGCGGGCCCGGACGGCGAGGCGGGGCTGGAGCTGGACCGGCTGGCGTTCTGCCTGCGCAAGCGGGCCGAGCACGAGGTCGACGTCTACTTCCCGAGCCTGAGCGCGCGCACGATCGTGTACAAGGGCATGCTGACCCCCGAGCAGGTCGAGCCGTTCTTCCCCGACCTGTCCGACGGGCGCTACGAGACCGCGATCGCGCTGGTGCACTCGCGCTTCTCGACCAACACGTTCCCGAGCTGGCCGCTGGCCCACCCGTACCGGTACGTCGCGCACAACGGCGAGATCAACACGGTCAAGGGCAACCGCAACTGGATGCGCGCCCGCGAGGCGATGCTCGAATCGGCCCACATCCCGGGCGATGTCGTGTCGGAGACGCGCACAAATAGACTCGACAGACTTTTCCCCATCTGTGACCCGGATGGGAGCGACACCGCCTCCTTCGACGAGGTGCTCGAGCTCCTGCACATGGGCGGGCGAAGCCTGCCCCACGCCGTCCTGATGATGATCCCGGAGGCGTGGGAGAACCACACCGAGATGGATCCGCAGCGCCGCGCGTTCTACGAGTTCCACTCCTCGATGATGGAGGCCTGGGACGGCCCGGCCTCGATCACGTTCACCGACGGCACGCTGGCGGGAGCCGTACTCGACAGGAACGGCCTGCGTCCTGGCCGGTTCTGGGTGACCGAGGACGGCCTGGTGGTGCTCGCCTCCGAGGCGGGCGTGCTGGACATCCCGGCCGAGCAGGTGGTCAGGAAGGGCCGCCTGCAGCCCGGCAGGATGTTCCTCATCGACACCGCCCGCGGCAAGATCATCGAGGATGACGAGATCAAGGCGGAGCTCGCCGCGGCCCTGCCGTACGAGGACTGGCTGCACGCGGGGCTGGTCCGCTTCGAGGAGCTGCCCGCGCGCCAGCGGGAGATCCCCACGCACGAGGCGCTGGTCAAGCGGCAGCAGACGTTCGGCTACACCGAGGAAGAGCTGCGGATCATCCTGTCGCCGATGGCCAAGACGGGGCAGGAGCCGATCGGCTCGATGGGCACCGACACGCCCGTCGCGGTGCTGAGCGAGAAGCCGCGCCTGCTGTTCGACTACTTCTCGCAGCTGTTCGCGCAGGTCACCAACCCGCCGCTGGACGCCATCCGCGAGGAGCTGGTCACCAGCCTGGCCAGCGTGCTCGGGCCCGAGGGCAACCTGCTCGACCCGGGACCGACCAGCTGCAGGCAGCTGGTGCTGCCTTACCCGGTGATCGACAACGACGAGCTCGCGAAGATCATCCACATCAACGACGAGGGCGACCTGCCCGGCTTCCACCCGCACGTGGTCCACGGCCTGTACGAGGTGGCGGGTGGCGGCGAGGCGCTGCTGCACCGGCTGGAGGAGATCTGCTCCGAGGTGTCGTCCGCGATCGCCGACGGCGCGCGCATCATCGTGCTGTCGGACCGCGGCTCCAACGACGCGCTCGCGCCGATCCCGTCGCTGCTGCTCACCGGTGCCGTGCACCACCACCTGATCCAGGAGAAGACCCGCACCAAGATCGGCCTGGTCATCGAGACCGGCGAGGCCCGCGAGTGCCACCACATGGCGCTGCTCATCGGCTACGGCGCCGGGGCGGTCAACCCGTACCTCGCGATCGAGACGGCCGAGGACATGGGCTTCGGGGCCAAGGGCGTGCGGAACCTGATCAAGGCGTACGGCAAGGGCGTCATCAAGGTCATGTCCAAGATGGGCGTGTCCACGGTGGCCTCCTACACCGGCGCCCAGATCTTCGAGGCGCTCGGCCTCAGCCAGGACGTCATCGACGCCTGCTTCACCGGGACGACCTCCCGCCTGGGCGGCATCGGCTTCGACGTGCTGGCCGAGGAGACGGCGCGCAGGCACCGCGAGGCCTACCCGCGCGTGGAGAACGCGCACCGCGGGCTCCGGGTGGGCGGCGAGTACCAGTGGCGGCGTGAGGGCGAGCCGCACCTGTTCAACCCCGAGACGGTCTTCAAGCTGCAGCACGCCACCAGGACGCGCCGCTACGAGATCTTCAAGGAGTACACGAACCTCGTCGACTCCCAGGCCGAGCGGCTCATGACGCTCAGGGGACTTTTCCGGATTAAGTCCGAAAACAGGGCCCCTGTGCCGATCGACGAGGTCGAGCCCGTCTCCGAGATCGTCAAGCGGTTCTCCACCGGCGCCATGTCCTACGGCTCCATCTCCATGGAGGCCCACGAGACGCTGGCCATCGCGATGAACCGGCTGGGCGGCAAGTCCAACACCGGCGAGGGCGGCGAGGACCCCGAGCGCCTGTACGACGAGTCCCGCAGGTCCGCGATCAAGCAGGTGGCCTCCGGCCGCTTCGGCGTGACGTCCGAGTACCTGGTCAACGCCGCGGACCTGCAGATCAAGATGGCCCAGGGTGCCAAGCCCGGTGAGGGCGGCCAGCTGCCCGGCCACAAGGTGTACCCGTGGATCGCCAAGACCCGGCACTCCACGCCCGGCGTCGGCCTCATCTCGCCGCCGCCGCACCACGACATCTACTCCATCGAGGACCTGGCCCAGCTCATCCACGACCTCAAGAACGCGAACCCGGCCTCCCGGGTGCACGTCAAGCTGGTCGCGGAGGTCGGCGTCGGCACGGTCGCCGCGGGCGTGTCCAAGGCGCACGCGGACGTGGTGCTGATCTCCGGCCACGACGGCGGCACCGGCGCCTCCCCGCTGACCAGCCTCAAGCACGCCGGCGCGCCCTGGGAGCTCGGCCTGGCCGAGACCCAGCAGACGCTGCTGCTCAACGGCCTGCGCGACAGGATCGTGGTCCAGGTCGACGGCCAGCTCAAGACCGGCCGTGACGTCGTCATCGCAGCGCTGCTCGGCGCCGAGGAGTTCGGCTTCGCCACCGCGCCCCTCGTGGTCAGCGGCTGCGTGATGATGCGGGTCTGCCACCTGGACACCTGCCCGGTGGGCGTGGCCACGCAGAACCCCGAGCTGCGCAAGCGCTTCAGCGGCAAGCCGGAGTTCGTGGTGAACTTCTTCGAGTTCATCGCGCAGGAGATCCGCGAGTACCTGGCCGAGCTGGGCTTCCGCTCGCTGGACGAGGCGATCGGCCACGTCGAGCTGCTCGACACCAGCGCCGCGGAGGACCACTGGAAGGCCGGCGGGCTCGACCTGTCGCCGATCCTGCACCAGCCGGAGCTCCCCGCGGGCACCCCGCTGCGCCGCACCGCCGTGCAGGACCACGGGCTGCAGCACGCGCTGGACAACACGCTCATCCAGCTCGCCGAGGGCGCGCTGCGCGAGCGCACCCCGGTCCGGCTCGACCTGCCCATCCGCAACGTCAACCGCACGGTCGGCACCATGCTCGGCTACGAGGTGACCAAGCGGTACGGCGGGGTGGGCCTGCCGGAGAACACCATCGACATCAGCTTCACCGGCTCGGCGGGCAACTCCTTCGGCGCCTTCCTGCCCAAGGGGGTTACCCTCCGCCTGACCGGCGACGCCAACGACTACCTGGGCAAGGGCCTGTCCGGCGGGCGCATCACGCTCCAGCCGCATCCGGAGGCCCCGCTCGACGGTCACATCATTTCCGGAAATGTCGCCCTCTACGGCGCCACGTCCGGCGAGGTGTTCATCCGCGGCGTGGTCGGCGAGCGGTTCTGCGTGCGCAACTCCGGCGCCACCGCGGTCGTGGAGGGCGTCGGTGACCACGGGTGCGAGTACATGACCGGCGGCCGTGCCGTTGTGCTCGGCCCGACCGGGCGCAACTTCGCCGCGGGCATGTCGGGTGGCATCGCCTACCTGCTCGACCTCGAGCCCGAGCGGGTCAACAGGGAGATGGTCGCCATCGAGGAGCTCTCCGAGCAGGACACCGAGTTCCTGCTCGAGGTCGTGGAGAAGCACTTCGCCGAGACCGGCTCCCCGGTGGCCAAGGAGCTGCTCGCCGACTGGCAGTCGGCGCTGCCCAGGTTCGGCAAGATCATGCCGACCGACTACAAGAGGGTCATGGAGGCCGCCGAGGCCGCCCGCATCGAGGGCAGGGACGTGGACGAGGCGGTCATGGCCGCGGCGGTCAAGGGATGAGCGCCCGCATGCCGTACACCAAGATCGAAGAGGGGGCGTAACCGATGGCCGACCCGAAGGGTTTTCTCACGCACGACCGGGAGCTGCCGGCGCGCCGCCCCGTGGACGTCCGCATCCAGGACTGGCGGGAGGTCTACGAGGCCTTCCCCGCGCCGAAGCTGACCAAGCAGGCCGCGCGGTGCATGGACTGCGGCATCCCGTTCTGCCACAACGGCTGCCCGCTGGGCAACCTCATCCCCGAGTGGAACGACCTGGTCTACCGCGACAACTGGCGGGAGGCGATCGAGCGGCTGCACGCCACCAACAACTTCCCGGAGTTCACCGGGAGACTGTGCCCCGCGCCGTGCGAGGCGGCGTGCGTGCTCGGCATCAACTCCGACCCGGTGGCGATCAAGCGGGTCGAGGTGGAGATCGTCGACCGGGCCTTCGCCGAGGGCTGGGTCACGCCGCAGCCTCCGGCGGTCAGGACCGGCAAGAAGGTCGCGGTCGTGGGCTCCGGCCCCGCCGGGCTGGCGGCGGCGCAGCAGCTGACGCGGGCCGGCCATGACGTGGTGGTCTACGAGCGGGCCGACCGGATCGGCGGGCTGCTGCGCTACGGGATCCCCGAGTTCAAGATGGAGAAGCGGCACATCGACCGCCGCCTGGCCCAGATGCGGGCCGAGGGCACCGAGTTCCGCACCGGGGTGAACGTCGGCGTCGACATCACCGCGGCCGAGCTGCGCGCCCAGTACGACGCGGTGGTGCTGGCCGGCGGGGCTACGAACTGGCGTGACCTGCCGGTGGCCGGCCGCGCGCTGAAGGGCGTCCACCAGGCGATGGAGTACCTGCCGCCGTCCAACCGGGTGCAGGAGGGCGACCACGCCGAGTCGCCGATCTCGGCCAAGGGCAAGCACGTGGTGGTCATCGGCGGCGGCGACACCGGCGCCGACTGCATCGGCACGGCCATCCGGCAGGGCGCGGCCTCGGTCACGCAGCTGGAGATCATGCCGCAGCCGCCAGAGAGCCGGTCGGGCGCGCAGCCGTGGCCGACGTACCCGACGCTGTTCAAGATGGAGAGCGCCCACGAGGAGCTCGCCGGCGGCGACGGCGACCGGGTGTACGCGGTGTCCACCACCGAGTTCGTCGGCGACGAGGCCGGGAACGTCAGGGCGCTGCGGCTGGTCGACGTCGAGGGCCCGCAGACCGGGTTCAAGCCGATCCCGGGCAGCGAGCGGGAGATCCCGGCCGACCTGGTCACGCTGTCGATGGGCTTCCTCGGGCCCGAGCACGGCCCGCTGCTCGAGGACCTGTCGACCGGCGAGGGCTTCTACGACGCCCGCAGCAACGTGGCGCGCGACAGGTCGTACATGACCACGGTGGACGGCGTGTTCGTCGCCGGGGACATGGGCCGCGGTCAGTCGCTGATCGTGTGGGCCATCGCCGAGGGCCGGGCGGCGGCCTCCAGCGTCGACCGTTACCTCACGGGTGACACGGCCCTGCCGTACCCGATCCTGCCCACTGCTCGTCCGCTCGTCTAGCTTCTGTACGGCGAGCCACACCACCGCCACCCGCCGACCGGGGTTCGGCCCCGTCGAGGGATGGCACTCCAGGCCCACGGGGCCGGGCGCCGTGACAAGCGCCCGCGACCCGTGGGCCCTGGCATGTCAAACCCGTGCCGCCACACCTTTGACGATGGCGTCGAGGGCGACCTGGGAGGCGGCGTCGGCGGCCCGGTAGATGACGAGGCGCTGGTCGGGCGCCTGCAGCGGCGCCAGCACCTCGAAGTCGACGGTCAGCGGCCCCACCACGGCGTGCTGGAGGCGCTTCTGCCCGCGGCCGTTGACGCGGACGTCGCGCTCGGCCCACAGCCGGGCGAACTCCTCGCTGCTGGAGGTGATCTCGTCGATCAGCTCCGTCAGCGACGGGTCGTCGGGATGCGCCGCCCAGGCGGCGCGCAGGTCGGCGATGCCCTCGCGGATGATCCGCTCCCGGTCCAGGTAGAAGTCCTGCAGATCCGGGTGGAGCAGGCACAGCCACATCATGTTGCGCTGCTCGGCGGGCAGCGCCCCGAAGTCCACGACGAGCCCCGCCATCTCCGGGTTCCACGCCAGGATGTCGAAGCGGTGGTTGACCAGCATGGCGGGCAGCGGTGACAGGTCGTGCATGAGCCGGGCGATGGGCCCCGCCTCGTCCACCGGCGAGGGCGCCCGTACTGTGCGCTGCTCTGCCAGGTCGAAGAGGTAGGCCCGCTCGTCCTGGGTCAGCCGCAGTGCCGTGGCCAGGGACTCCAGCACGCTCACCGACGGGCGCAGCCCGCGGCCCTGCTCCAACCGGACGATGTAGTCGACGCTGACGCCGGCCAGCTCCGCCACCTCCTCCCGGCGCAGCCCGGGCGTGCGGCGCTGGCCCCGCCGCGCGGGCAGGTCCAGGTCGTCGGGGTCCAGACGCTCGCGACGGGTCCGCAGGAAGGCGGCCAACTCGTGGGCCTGGTCCACAGTGCTCATCGTTTCGATCCTACGGCCTGCCACGAAGGTCACGGGGGATAGGGTGTTCCCGTGCCCCTGGTGATCGCGCATCGAGGCGCCTCCGCGCTGCGGCCCGAGCACACGCTGCTGTCCTACGAGACCGCGATCGCGCTCGGCGCCGACTTCATCGAACCCCCGCTCGGCGCGCCGTACGACTGGGCCGTGGCGGGAATCGACCGGACCTGGGACGACCTCGTCACCCCCGGCGGGCTGCGCGAGGTGGCCGGATACGCCGACGGCATCGGCGTCGACCTGCACCGGGTCATCCCGCTCGGCGCCGACGGCCGGACCGGCGCGCCCACCTCGCTGGTCGAGGACGCGCACGCGGCCGGGCTGCAGGTCCACGTCTGGACGCTGCGCAACGAGAACGCCCACCTGCCGCTGGACCACCGCCTCGGCGACCCGGCAGGCCCCGCCTTCGCCCGGGCGACGGGCGACGTGGCGGGCTGGCTGCGGCGCCTGGCCGAGGCCGGCATCGACGCCGTCTTCGCCGACGATCCCGGCCTGGCCCGCGCCGTGATCTGCGGCAGACCCTGACTGGGTAGGACGGTCAGTCCCAGGAAGAACCTTCCCTTCCCCGGGGTGTGGCGCGCGGGCACCCTAGGGGGCATGACGAACGCACTTGACAAGTACCGCCTGCTGGGCCGCTCGGGCCTGCGTGTTTCGCCGATGTCCCTGGGGACGATGACCTTCGGCACGGATTGGGGCTGGGGTTCGGACAAGGAGGAGTCGCGCCGCATCTTCGACACCTACCTCGAGCGCGGCGGCAACTTCATCGACACCGCCAGCATGTACACCAACGGCACCTCGGAGAGGTTCATCGGCGAGTTCGCCGAGGGCCGCCGTGAGCGCCTGGTGATCGCGACCAAGTACACGATGAACCGCCGCCCCGACGACCCGAACGCCGGCGGCAACCACCGCAAGAGCATGGTGCAGTCGGTGGAGGCCAGCCTGCGCAACCTGAACACCGACTACATCGACGTGCTGTACCTGCACGCCTGGGACTTCACCACCCCGGTGGAGGAGATCATGCGGGCCATGGACGACCTGGTGCGCGCGGGCAAGGTGCTCTACGTGGGCATCTCCGACGCCCCCGCCTGGCAGGTGGCGCGCATGCAGACCATCGCCGACCTGCGCGGCTGGTCCCCGCTGATCGCGCTGCAGATCGAGTACAGCCTGGTCGAGCGGACCGTGGAGCGCGACCTGATCCCGATGGCGGCCGAGCTGGGCCTGGGCGTCATCCCGTGGTCGCCGCTGGCCAGCGGCGTGCTCACCGGCAAGTACACCCGCGCCGACCTGGACCACAGCTCCGAGGCCAACCCCGAGGGCAGCCGCAAGAACGTGGCCGCGGCCAACGGCTCCCTGCACGAGCGCGCCCTGGACATCGCCGACGTGGTCAAGGACGTGGCCGCCGAGATCGGCGTCGCCCCGGCCCAGGTCGCCCTGGCCTGGACGCTGACCAACCCGGCCGTCACCGCCCCCATCATCGGCGCCAGGACCCTGGGGCAGCTGGAGAGCAACCTCGGCGCCCTGGACGTCACGTTCACCGACAGTCAGCTGGAGACCCTGAACAAGGCCAGCGAGGTGGACCTCGGCTTCCCGCACGAGTTCCTGCAGCGGCCGATGACCCGGGGGGTCGTCTTCGGCAGCACCACGCTGGCGCGCGGCTGAGCTCGCTGTACGGATAGAAATTGCAGTGCCTGCAAGTCTTGCAGGCACTGCAATTTGTGCGTAGTGTGCAGGGTATGGAGAGTCCGAAGGAGCGGCGTGAGCGCCGCAGGGCCGCAAAGCGCCACGCCATCCGGATGGCGGCGGTGCGGATCGCGCTCGACCAGGGGCTCGAGGCCGCGACCGTGGAGGCGATCAGCGCGGCGGCCGACATCTCGCCGCGTACCTTCTTCAACTACTTCGCCTCCAAGGACGACGCGCTCGTCATGCAGTCACCCGTCTCGCCGGACGAGATGATCGAGGCGCTGGAGCAACGGCCCCTCGACGAGCCGGTCCTGCGGTCGCTGCGGATCATCGCCAAGGCACGCGCCGAGATCTTCATGCCGGTCTTCGCGGGCATGGAGCAGTTCCAGGAACTGCTGCGCCGTCACCCCGAGCTCGCCTCCAGGACCGCGGTGACCAACCAGCAGAAGGTCATGGAGCGCGTGGTCGACGTCATCGAGCGACGGCTCGGCGACGGCGACAGGCTGCGGGCCCGGCTGGTGATGATCGGCACGTTCGGCGCGACGTTCTCGGCGGTGCTCGAGTTTCTCGCGGGCACCACGGAAGGCTCGATCGACGAGCTCCTCGACCGCGCCTTCGACCTGCTCGAAGGCGGACTCTCCGCGTAAGGGCGGCGACCGGGGTGGCACCCCCGATCGCCGCGGTTCCTCCTGCCCTCTGCGAAAAGAAGCGAGGAGTCTTCGCATGCTATCCGCACGTCGAGACCTCTGGGTGAGCATGGGCTCGCTCATGCTCACCATGTTCCTGGCCGCACTCGACCAGACCGTCGTGGCCACCGCCCTGCCCACCATCGCCGGCGAGCTGCACGGCGTTGACAGCCTGTCCTGGCTGATCACCGCGTTCGCGCTGACGTCGGGCATCTCCACCCCGCTGTACGGCAAGCTCAGCGACATGTACGGCCGGCGCCGCCTCTACCTGTCGGCCATCGTGCTCTTCCTGGCCGGGTCCGCCCTGTGCGGCATCGCCACGTCGATGGTCCAGCTCATCGCCTTCCGCGCCTTCCAGGGCATAGGGGCGGGCGGCCTCATGGTGCTGACCATGACGATCATGGCGGACATCGCCACGCCCGCCCAGCGGGCCAGGTTCCAGGGCCTGTTCGGCGGCGTCATGGGCGTCGCCTCGATCAGCGGGCCGCTGGTCGGGGGACTGCTCACCGAGCACATCTCGTGGCGGTGGATCTTCTACATCAACCTGCCGCTCGGGGTCGTCGCGCTGGCCGTGGCCTTCGCGGTGCTCAAACTGCCGCGCCGTACCTCTCCCCACCGGATCGACTGGCTCGGGTTCGCGCTCATCTCCGGCGTGCTGACCTGCCTGACGCTGCTGGCCGCCTGGGGCGGCGTCACCTACGCCTGGTCCTCGCCCGTCACCATCGGGCTCGGGCTCGGCGCCGCCGTGCTGCTCGGGCTGTTCGTCCTGGTGGAGCGGAGCGTGGCCGAGCCGATCGTGCCGCTGCGGCTGTTCGCCGACCGGACGCTCAGCCTCGGCGCGGCCGCGATCGTGCTGCTGGCCACCGGGATGCTCGGCGCGGCCACGTTCCTGGCGACGTTCCTGCAGCTGGTCGTCGGCGTGAGTGTGTCGAACTCGGGGCTGCTGACCATCCCGATGATGGCGGGCATGGTGCTCACCTCGATGATCAGCGGGCAGTTCGTGGCCAAGGCCGGGCGCTACAAGTGGTTCGTGGTGGCAGGTGTGCTGCTGACCGCGCTGTCGGCGTTCCTGTTCACCACCATGTCGGCCACGACCGGCGCGTTCACCTGCGGCGTCTACATGCTGATCTTCGGCGCCGGGCTCGGCATGGTCATGCAGAACCTGCTGCTCGGCGTCCAGTCCACCGCGCCGCCGCGTGACAGAGGCACGGCCACCTCTGCTATCACCTTCGCCCGGGGGATCGGCGGGGCCGTCGGCGTGTCCATCCTCGGGGCCGTCTTCAGCAGCAGGCTGGGCAACGTGGGCTCCATCACGCCCGCCGCGCTCGGCCACCTGTCCCAGGCCGCCAGGCACGGGCTGCAGCTGGCCTTCGCCGACGCGGTGACCGGGGTGTTCACGGTCCTCACGCCGCTGCTGGTGCTGGGGGCGGTGCTGCTGGCCTTCCTGCCCGACGTACGGCTGGGCGCCGCCGAGCCGGCGCCGCAGGAGGTCGGCGCTTCCGTGTGACGGATATTTCGTGACAAAGTTGCTTCACCGGGGAACTGTCGCGATGATGCAGGTTCTCGCATCATCGCGACGGTGGATTGGGGAAGCATGCGGCGGGTTGCCCGCGGGTTGACGGCGCTGGCCCTGGTGGGCGCGATGACCGCCTGCAGCTCCGCCTCGGGGGCGCCCTCCCCGCGTTCCGGACCTTCGTCGCAGTTCCTGGTCTTCTACGCCGACGGGCAGCAGGCCCAGGCGCTGGAGGCCATCAGACGGGCCGGGGGGACTGCGGAGAGCACGGAGGCCAAGCTCGGGTACGTGCTCGCCCAGGGGTCGGGAGACGCCTTCGTGAACCGGGTGGGGGCGGACTCGTCCGTGGTGGGGGTGTCTGCCGATCGGCAGATCGGCTACGCCTCGGCGCTCGATGACGCGGGTGGGGCGGCCCGCCGTACGGGATTTCCTGACGCGTCCGCGCTGACCTCGCCGAAGGGGGAGCCGCTGGCGCCGCGGCAGTGGGACATGCGGATGATCGGGGCCGACCGGGCGCACGCCAAGCAGCCCGGCAGCAGGAAGGTGCTGGTCGGCGTCATCGACACCGGCATCGACGGCAACCACCCGGACATCGCGCCCAACTTCAACCGCGAGCTGAGCCGCAACTTCGTCACCGACAAGCCGAAGGACTCCAACGGCGATCGGCTCGACGGCCCGTGCGAGGTCGTCAGCTGCAAGGACCCGGTCGACGAGGACGACGACGGCCACGGCACCCACGTGGCCAGCACGATCGCCTCCCCGATCAACGGCATCGGCATCGCCGGCGTCGCGCCGGACGTCCAGCTCGTCAACATCCGGGCGGGGCAGGACTCCGGGTTCTTCTTCCTCAAGGCCAGCCTGGACGCGCTCACCTACGCCGGCGACATAGGCGTCGACGTGGTGAACATGAGCTACTACGTCGACCCGTGGCTGTTCAACTGCCGCGACAACCCCGCGGACAGCAAGAAGCAGCAGCTGGAGCAGCGGGCGATCATCACCGGGATGCAGCGGGCCATCGACTACGCCCGCAAGAAGGGCGTCACGGTCATCTCGGCGCTCGGCAACGGCTCGAGCGACCTCGGCCACCCCAAGGTGGACAGCTCAAGCCCCGGCTACCCGCGCGGCGACGAGAAGACCAGGAAGATCGACAACTCCTGCCTCAACGTCCCGGCCGAGTCCAAGGGCGTGATCTCGGTGTCGTCGCTGGGACCGTCGGGGCGCAAGGCGCTCTACAGCGACTACGGCCTCGAGCAGACCGACGTGTCGGCACCCGGCGGCGACGAACTCGACGGCAACGGCCTCTCGCCGGCGCGCACCATCCTGGCCGCCGCGCCCGAGGGGGCGCTGCGGGCCCAGGGCAAGCTCGACCGGGCGGGCAAGCCGAAGACCGACGAGGTCGTGCGCAGCTGCGTCAAGGGAGCCTGCTCGTACTACCAGTACATGGAGGGCACCTCCATGGCGGCGCCGCACGCCACCGGGGTCGCGGCGCTGATCGTCAGCCGCTTCGGCAAGATCGGGCCGGACAAGGTCGAGAAGCTGCTGTACGAGAGCGCCACCAAGCACGCCTGCCCGTCGCCTCGCAAGTTCTCCTACGGCTCCGAGGCCCACGTCTGCGAGGGCGGGAAGGCCAGGAACGGTTTCTACGGGCACGGCATCGTGTCGGCGCTTGGAGCGGTTACCGTCAAACCATGATGTATCGCCTCGTCGCCGAGGCCGCGATGGTGGTGCACTTCCTGTTCCTGGCCTACGTGGCCGTGGGCGGGTTCATCGCATGGCGGTGGCGGCGTACCATTTATGCCCATATAGCGGTTGTTGGGTGGGCTTTGCTGTCTGTGGCCACCGGCATCGAGTGTCCTCTGACGGTCGTCGAGGACTGGGGACGCCGTCACGCCGGGATGCAGGGGCTGCCCGCCTCCGGCTTCATCGACTACTACATCGAGGGCGTGATCTACCCGGAGAAGTACACGAACTTGGTCCGCCTAGGGGTGACCGTTCTCGTGGTGTTCTCCTACGTGGGCTACCTTTCACGCCGTCGTTGACAGCCAAGTGGTCTGTACCAATTAAGGTAGGAGTCGTGACTCGTCGCGCTAAAATCGTCTGCACTCTCGGACCCGCCACGTCATCACCGGAAAAACTGCGCGATCTGATCGCCGCCGGGATGGACGTCGCCCGCTTCAACCTCAGTCATGGCGACCATGACATCCACAAAGAGGTGTACGACCGGGTACGGGAGGTTGCGGCCGACCTCGGCCGCGGCGTAGGCATCCTCGCCGACCTGCAAGGCCCCAAGATCCGGGTGGGCCGTTTCGAGGAGGGGCCCGTCCGGCTCGGCTTCGGCGACGTGTTCGCCATCACCACCGAGGACGTGCCCGGCGACCGCGAGCAGGTGTCCACCACCTACAAGGGCCTGCCCAACGACGTCCGGCCAGGCGACACGATCCTCGTCGACGACGGCCGCCTCGTGCTCGAGGCCACCCGCGTCGACGGCGACCGGGTCATCACCCGGGTCGTCATCGGCGGCATGATCTCCGACAACAAGGGCCTCAACCTGCCCGGCGTCAACGTCTCGGCCCCCGCCCTCACCGACAAGGACGAGGCCGACCTGCGCTGGGCGCTGCGCACCGGCTGCGACATGATCGCACTGTCGTTCGTGCGCCGCCCCTCCGACGCCGACGTGGTCCGCAACATCATGGAGCAGGAGGCCGTACGGCTGCCGCTGCTCGCCAAGATCGAGAAGCCGCAGGCCGTCGACCGGCTCCCCGACATCGTGGAGGCCTTCGACGGCATCATGGTCGCCCGCGGCGACCTCGGCGTCGAGCTCCCGCTGGAGCAGGTGCCGATCGTGCAGAGGCGCATCATCTCGCTGTGCCGCGAGAAGGCCCGCCCGGTCATCGTCGCCACCCAGATGCTCGACTCGATGATGAACGCCCCCCGCCCCACCCGCGCCGAGGCCTCCGACGTGGCCTACGCGGTCATGGACGGTGCCGACGCCGTCATGCTCTCGGGTGAGACGTCGGTCGGCACCTACCCGATCGAGTCCGTCTCCACCATGGACCGCATCGCCTGCGCCGCCGAGGCCACCTCGCTGCACGCCACCCACACGCTGGAGCGCATGCCCGAGACCACCGGTGGCGCCATCGCCCGCGCGGCCGCCGAGGTCGGCGCCATCGTCGGCGCCAAGGCGCTGTGCGCGTTCACCATGTCCGGCGAGACGGCCCGCCGCCTGGCCCGCTACCGCTCGCCGATCCCCCTGCTGGCCTTCACCTCGGCCCCGCACGTGCGCGGTCAGCTCTCGCTCACCTGGGGCGTGGAGACCTTCCAGGTGCCCTTCGTACACCACACGGACGACATGGTCAGGCAGGTGGAGGCGTCGCTGCTGTCGCTCGGCCGCCTGGAGAAGGGCGACAAGGTCGTCATCGTGGCCGGCTCGCCTCCCGGCACGCCCGGCTCCACCAACGCCCTCCGCGTCCACACCATCGGCTCCGCCGTCTCCCACGGAGCCTAACAACCTGAGCCAGCTTCAGGTCGGCCTGGTTGGGGCACGGTCCTCGCTTTTGCCGCTGCGCGGATCAGCTTCGGGCCGGCCTCAGTGGGGGGCCAAGCCCCCCACGCCCCCTGGCAGGGGCGCGCCCCTGCACCCGCGCCGTCCTCGCCTCCGGCTCGGGCTGTCTTTTGGGAGGCGGGGGCGCTGCCCCCGCACCCCCGCAAAGGGCCGAGCTGAAGCTCGGACGGTGCTTACTTGAAGGCCCACCCGAAGCCCACCTGGAGCACCATCCTCCTGACACCCGCCCGGAGGCGGGAACGTGGCCACGCATCGGGACGCTTGGCGGCAAGCCTTCCGGATCGACCCACCTGGGCTCCATCCGCCTATCTCAAACTCGAGCCCGATCGGAACAACAGTAGGCAACCTGCACGTGGGCGATCTTCATCAGGAGCAGGTCGCGATCATCAGTGAACCTCACCCCAGAAACTGCCGCGCACCACGCAGCCTGGTCCGAAGCCGCCGCTGAGTCATGCCGCACTCCAAGCGCACATCTATCGGGCCGGGCACGTTGGTGTCTGCTCGCCGGCCTGAAGGCAAATGGTCCGCGTCGAGTCCATCACGCCGGGCGATGAGCAGCCCCAGTTCGTATCGGCTTACCGCATCGGCTCCAGCGGCATGGTGGATGCCGTGATACCCGGATACGGCAAGCTCGAGGAGCGCCGCGGCGAGATCGGCGACATGCACGGGACATCGCACGTCGTCGGTGAAGAGCGTTCCTCTCACCCTGCCGGTGGCCAGTGAATGCACCAGCGCCTCGTGCGGAGAATCACCGTCACCGATGATCAGGGATGTACGGGCTATCACCGCGGTTGGCGCGATCGCGTTCACTGCTGTCTCGGCAGCGGCTTTGGCCGCACCATACGGGGTGATCGGGTCAGGGACGCACGTCTCGTCATAGAGAATCGCGGCACCAGAGAAGACCGCGTCGCTGGACACATGGACCAGGCGGCCGCCTGCTCCGGAGGCAGCGAGAGCTACGTTCACGGCTCCAATCGCGGTGGTCGCCCAATCTGTCTGCCGGTACGCAGCGTTGATGACCACCTCTGGCCGAAATGCGCCGATCAGTGCGTCGACGTCCTCTCGTCGGCGCACATCGAGCGGCAACCACTCAACATTTGCGGTCTCCCCTGATCGGGTCAGGTAGGTCGCAGTCACCTCATGCTTGACCACCGAACACTGCCGAGCGAGTTCGCTGCCGAGAAAACCACTGCCCCCGACGATGAGGAATCTCATGGCCGGTCACGATAGTTGATCAGTCGCTCTGAGCGGTCGCACCAAGGGCACGACGCTTCAATACGCGGACTTACTAGGCGGGCAGGCTCCAGGAGGGACCGTCAGGGTCGCCTAGTCAGACGCGCTGTCTTTCCCTGGTCACCGTCAGCCCGAACCCTGACCGGTGTGACGTCCACCACGGTCAGGATGTCGCCCGCCCACGCATGCTGGGCCTGCGGGACGGCGAACTGGGAGACGAACAGCGCTGTGTCGTCCTTGTGTACCTGTCCAGCGCCGTGCAAACCATGCCGTGGCCGTCACCCATGGCATTGACCCGCATCGCAGGGCTGTTTCGGAAAGGCTCCTCTGAATCCACCCCCTGACCATCAGCCCTTGACGGACCGGTGGCAATCGTTCACTCTCAGTTGGCGAAGCTGGAGGACCAGAGCGACGACTCAAGTGCATTCCAAACGGGCAGCCCGATTCCGATGCGATAGCTGATGATCTTGCCGAGCCGAGACGCTGTTGGAAGGGCGGTTCACGTGAACCTTGCAGCGGAGCTACGACACAGCCTGGTCAAGGCGATCGGCTCTCCGGCCTGGAGAGAAGCACTGGAGACGGTGCCTCGTGAACTCTTCCTGGGCGAGGCTGTCTACCGCTACGAACCCGAGAACGGGTGGTGGAATCCGGTCCACCGTTACCAGATGACCACCGAGGACTGGCTGAAACTCGCCTGTGGTTGTCGTCGACGTCGAGCCACGTGAGGTCTGGTGGTCGGATCCCACGGGTCGTCATCAGCTTCGCCGTACGGCATCTCCTGGAGATACTGCTCATCGCCGCGGCGCGGACATCGGCGGTCGGGTGTCAGACTGACGCGTCGTGGACGGGGAGTGGCGGGGCTTGCCGAACGGCCGGGCTGGCAGTGGCGATGAGGGCGGTCACGAGCATCACTGCGGTCAGCACGAATACGGAGCCGGTTGGTCCGGCGGTGGTGATGAGGTAGCCCGCGCCGAGCGAGGCCAAGGGCATGACCCCCCAGGACAGAGTCATGGCCGCGCTGGTGACGCGCCCCAGCAGTTCGTTGGGAACGAGGGCGGTGGCGTAGGTGACGATGACGACGTTCCACAACGGGCCGATGAACGCACAGGCGGCACCGATGAAGCCGATCAACATGGGGTTGGACGTGAGTGTGAACAGGGGCAGGAGCGCAGCCCAGATCCAGTTGATCCCGATGATGACGGTCTTGGGGGAGAAGCGGCGGTGAAACCTGCTCGCCGCGAGTGCTCCGAGCAGACCGCCACCGCTGTAGATGCCGAGCATCATGCCGACGGCGGTGGATGTGGCGCCGTGCCGTTGGGCAAGGACCACAAGGATCAAGATGAGGGCCTCGAAGACCAGGTTGCTGACCGCGATGAGCAAGATGGCGGCGCGGACGAGGGGGTGGCGCCAGATCCAGCGCAAGCCTGTCGTCGTCGCCCGCCATAGTGGTTCAGCTGGTGGCTTCGTCTGGTTCTGCAGGTCGCTTCGGATGAACAGCAGTCCGATCGAGGCGATGGCATAGGTGAGCGCGTCGGCCAGGAACGGCACAGCGCGGCCGATGCCGAAGAGCAAGCCGCCCAGAGGAGGACCGGTCAGAGCCGCGGCGCGGCTCCTGGCCTCGTTGTGGGCTATTGCGGTGGCCAGGAGCGCGGCCGGAACGATCGTGGGGAGAGCGGCGCGCTCGGCCAGTCCGAAGAAGACGAAACACATTCCCTGTACGAAGGCGACCACGGCGAGGTGCGCAACCGTGAGTATGTCCAGCCACATGGCGATCGGGAGGGTGGAGAGCGCCAGGCCTGCGACGAGTTCGCTGATGAGAAGGATCTTGCGGCGGTTCCACCGGTCCACCAACGGCCCGGCCGGCAGGTGGGCGATGAGGAGAGGCAGCGTTGCGGCGGCGCCGACGATTCCGGCGTCGGAGGGCGACCCGGTGGTCGCCAGCACCAGCAGCGGCATCGCTGTCCCGCTGATCTGGGCGCCCAAGGTCGCGAAGACCTGACTACTCCACAGGGTGACGAACTCGCGATTACGCCATAACGAGGGTCGTGGGGCGGTTCCCTGTGTAGTCGAGGCAGTCATGACGCGTCGTCTCGCTCGGGGGTGGGGAAGGCGTGGAAGACCACGGAGACGTGTCTGCTGCCGGGGGACGCCTGGTCGGGTTCTCGGTGCCAGCTGGAGAGGAAGGCGATGTACTCTTCGCCGAACTGAGCCAGTTCCTCAGGGGTGAGCATGGTGCCGCCGAAGGAGTGCATGGCGGCTGTGGCGAACTCGCCGAACCCCTCTCTGTTGGAGAGGTACGCGGTCAGGTCGCGATCAGCGCGCTCCATCCACTGTCGGCCGATCTCCTGCGCGGCAAGGGCGATCTCGGGGTCCACTGGGCGTCGCGGCAGCCGTACGTCCTGCGGGATGGCCCGCCAATACTTGCGGCGCCCGGACGAGCGTTCCGCGTCCTCTTCGATGAACCCGAACCGGGCCAGATACCGCAGGTGATAGCTGGTCGCGCCGCGGTCCTCGCTGAACGTGGCGGCCAGGTCGGCAGAGGTGGCCGGGCCATGGCGTTGGAGCCAGGTCAGTAACTGTTGCCGCAGTGGGTGAGCGAGGGCCTTGAGCGCGTCTACGTCGGACAGGACGCGCGGTCGCGATTCAGGCATGATGAGAAGATATCAATGCAAAGACTTCTTCTCAACCGTGTCGAGCCGGGAGAACTACGGGGAGCTACACACCCGCACTTGTAAGGGCCAAGTTTCGAGGGCCGGGGAGGTCGCGGTTCAGGTGGGTTCGAGGGCGGGCTTCCCTCCCCGGCGCATATCGTCCCCGATGCGTGGCCACGGTTGCCGTCTCCTGGCGGGTGTCGGGCGGTCGCGGTTCAGGTGGATTTCGGGTGGGGCCTTCAGGAAACACTTTTGCGCGCCGTACGCGCGAACCCTCAAGAAACACAGCCCGGGCCGGAGGCGACGGCGCCCCTGCCAGGACGAGTGGGGGCTCGGCCCCAGTGATGCCGGCCCGAAGCTGATCCGCGCACCGGCAAAGCGAGGGCCGTGTCCTTGCCAGGGGATCATGGTTTGTGGGCGAGGAGGTGGCGGGCTCGGGGGTGGTGGTGCCATGCGCCGGTGGGGGAGTGGTGGAGGAAGGTTGTGCGGAGGTGGGTGATGAAGTCCTCGCCGCGGGATGTGGCGAAGGGGCGTAAGGGGCCCGACCGGGTGTGGGCGTCGAAGAAGGTAGCGGCGTCCGGGTGGGTCATGGGGAACGACGGGTGGTCGTCCCTGTCGAGCAGGGCGCCCTGGGCTGTGAGGGCGGGGATGAGGCGGGATTCCCAGGAGTCGTCGTGGGGGTCGAGGAGCGCGGCGAGGCGGGCGAAGGGGCCGTCGTGTTCGGTCGTGCCCGGCCAGTAGACGACCGACAGCCGCCCGCCGGGGCGCAGGGCGGCCGCCCACGACGCGATCGCGTGCTCCGGCTCGGGCAGTTGCTGGAGACCGAACACCGAGACCACGGCCGCGCATCTGCCCGTCCAGGCGGGATCGAGCGTCGAGGCGTCACCCTGGATCACGTTCACCCGCGGATGCCGGGCGGCGCGTTGCCCGGCGAGGCGGACCATCCCCGAGGACAGGTCGATCCCCACGATCTCGCGGTCTCCGGCGTACTCGACCAGCACGTCGAGCTCGGGGAACGTCCCGCAACACGGCACCAGCACCGGCCCGTCGGGCAACGCCCCCGCGATCGCCCGGACCGCCACCTCCACCCACGGGGCGAAGCGCGGCACGTAGTACGCCTCGTACCCGTCCGCGGCCTCGTCCCAGCCGCGGGCGATGCTGGTGAGCCGCTCGGCCTGTTCCGTCACGGTGTGCTCCCCGGTTCGTCTCGTCGATGATCTGCCACGGTACGGTGACCCGCCCCGAGACCCCTGAAGGAGGCGATGAGACCCTGCGCGATCGGGTCAGATCCACAGCCCGGTTACAGTCAGTGCGGGTGACGACGCGAGACGGCTAGCGCGTCCAAAGCCGGCTACCCGGCGGACAGCACGGGGCGTGGGCGGCCGGTGGCGAGCAGGAGAAGGTCGGTGGCGGGGCTGCGGACCTCCTTTGGGCCCTGGCCCGCCGACCAGTCGACGTCCGTGGCGATCAGCCGGGTGTCGCGCAGGCGCTTCCTGGCGCCGTAGAACCTGCTGGCCAGCACGTGGTCGAGCGCCGCCGTCACCGGCTCAGCCGCTCGGCCTTCACCCAGGCGAGTGTCTCGTCACATCGCATGTCGAATCTCTTCTCCGCGGGCAGGCCTCAGCGGGTCCTGAGGCGCCAGGCGAGGGTGGCCAGCCAGCTCGAGATGAGGATCGCGCCGGCGGCGAAGCGCAGGCTGGCGCTGTCCTGACTCCACGGCGGCACGGTGATCACGAAGGTGGCCAGGCTGCTCGCCAGGCTGTGGACCGTCCAGACACGGCTCGGCAAGGCCCGGGCGAACACCAGCCCGGCCACGATCAGCGACAGGAACGCCGAGGCTCCGACGATCGTGTGCAGGACGGCGTGGGTGCTGGCGTGCTCCGGGAGCCCGGCCGGCGCTCCGGCCGGCCAGCCGAGCGCCGGATCGGGGGTGAACACCCCGCCGCCGACCATGGCCACGCCGTACACGCCGATCAGGATCGGTCCCACCTTGCCCGCCAGACCGGGCAGGGAGGCCCGCCGTACGCCGATCGCGAAGGCGCAGGCCAGCACGCCGGTGAGAGCGAAGTTGGCGACCTGCAGCCAGCCGAGGTCGCCCAGGTCGAGGGAGCTCAGCGCGTGCCGTCGCAGATCGAATCCGGTCCGCGTGAACGCCTGCGCGAACGACGCGACGGGGAAGAGAAACCCGGCGAGTACCCCGCAATTCAGCAGCTTCGCGACTGTGGGGACGGGCCTGGTGTGGGTGGAGGTCATCGGTGGGTCCTTTCGTGCGATGCCGTACTGCATTGCGACGAATGGGACGTGGCCAGATGGACAGTCACCCGCGAGGTTCTTCGACGATGGCCAGTCGGCGGCGGAGGTGGGCGCGCTCGGGCTCGCTGCCTGCCGCCTCGAGCGCCGCGCGGTAGGCCACGGCGGCCTCGGGGAGGCGGCCGAGCCGGTGCAGCAGGTCGGCGCGGGCGAGCAGGTAGGGGTGGTAGTCGCGCAGCCGCGGCTCGCCGGCCAGCTCGTCGAGCAGAGACAGGCCCGCCTCGGGCCCGTCGCGCATGGCGACGGCCGCCGCCCGGTTGAGGGCCACGACCGGGGACGGGTCGAGCGCGAGCAGCACGTCGTAGAGGTCCACGACCTGCGGCCAGTCGGTCGTCTCGACGGATGCCGCCTCGTCGTGGAGCGCGGCGATCGCGGCCTGCACGCCGTACCGGCCGGGAGCGCCGCCCGTCAACGCGGCGACGACCAGCCCCTCGCCCTCCTCGATCATGGCGCGGTCCCAGCGGCCGCGATCCTGCTCGTCCAGCAGTACCAGCTCGCCGTCAGGCCCGGTACGGGCGTCGCGGCGGGCGTGGACCAGCAGCATCAGCGCGAGCAGCCCGGCGACCTCCCGCTCGGCGGGCAGCAGCCGGCGCAGGATCCGGGCCAGCCGGATCGCCTCCTCGGCGAGGTCGAGCCGCTGCAGGTCGGGGCCCGAGCTGGCCGCGTACCCCTCGGTGAAGATCGAGTAGATCACCTGGAGCACGCCGGACAGCCGCTCAGGCAGCTCGTCCGCGCCGGGCACGCGGAACGGGATGCGCGCCTCGCGGATCTTCTTCTTCGCCCGGACGATCCTCTTGGCCATCGTCTGGACCGGCACCAGGTAGGCCCGTGCCACCTCCGGCGTGGTCAGCCCGGCCAGGCAGCGCAGCGTCAGCGCCCCGCGGTCCTCGGCGGGCAGCGCCGGGTGCGCACAGGTGAAGAACAGCTGCAGCCGCTCGTCCGGCAGGTCGTCGTGCGCGTCGGCGGGCGGCACGTGCGCGGCCCGCTCCGCCTCCACCTGCAGGATCGCCAGCCGCGCGGCGTAGGCCTGGTCGCGCCGGAGCCGGTCGACCGCCTTGCGCCGCGCCGTCGTCATCAGCCAGGCGCCCGGCTTGGGCGGCACGCCGTCGACCGGCCAGTGCTTCAGCGCCGCCTCGATGGCGTCGGAGGTCACCTCCTCTGCCAGGTCGAGATCGCCGAACCGGCGCACCAGCGCGGCCAGCAGCCTGCCGCGCTCCTCGCGGAAGACCGCCTCAACGTCACGCATCGAAGTCGGCGACGGGGCGCACCACCACGGAACCGCCGCCACGCGCGCCCGGGCAGCGGGCGGCCCAGTCGAGCGCCACGTCCAGGTCGGGCACGTCGATCACATAGAAGCCGCCCAGGACCTCACGGGTCTCGGCGTACGGCCCGTCGGTCACGGTCGGCGTGCCGTCCCTGGCGACGCGGACGGTCGTGGCGGTCACCAGGTCGGCCAGGGACTCGCCGGCCACCATGATGCCCTCGTCCTTGACGGCCTTGTCGTAGGCCATCCAGTCCTCGACGGTGCACTGGTCGTCCTGATCGGTGCCCGCGTTGATCAGCAGCATGTACTTCACGGCTCGTTCCTCTCGTGGTGATGGTGTACGGCAGGCCCGCCGTACACCATCACCACGAACGGACCCCGGCCAGATGGACACGGCCTCCCCAGGAATTCTCTCCCAGGCCACATCCGAGCCTCGGCGGGGGTTAGGGCTGGCTGGTGAAGGCCGGCGCGTGCAGGGCTGCCCAGTGGGAGAAGGGCAGGGCGGGACGGCCGAGGGCGCCTTCCACTTCGGCTGTCACCAGGTCCCGCTGGCCGTAGGAGTCCGCTTCCAGGGCGAGGAAGCCGGCCGCCGCGGGGCGGGGGATGCCCGCGGACTCCAGGTGGTCGACGGCCTCGTCGTGGGTGACCTGCTCGTAGCGGAGGGGGCGGCCGGTCGCCTCGGCGATGTGGGCGACCATCTGCGGGGCTGTGAGGGCTTCGGGGCCGGTGAGCACAGGTTTGCGGGACAGGAGCGCATCCGTGAGGAGGGCCTGGGCGGCGACCGCCGCGAGGTCGAGCTCGTGGAGGGGAGCCCAGCGCGCCTCCGGGTAGGCGCCGCGAACCACGTCGCCGGCGCGGATCTGCGCGCCCCATGAGCCCAGCGTGTTGAAGGCGTAGCAGCCCGAGCGCAGGCTCACCCACTCCAGGCCCGACTCCACGGCCGCCTGCTCGACCTCCTTGTTGAAGTCGCCGCGCAGCCGCGACGGCTGCCGTTCGAGTGGGAAGTCGACGTTGAGCGCCGCCATGGCGACCACCCGGCGTGCGCCGTGCTCCCTGGCCCGGCGCAGCAGCTCGGGCGCGGCGGTGCCGACGGCGCGGGGGTTGAGCAGGACGCTGGTGACGCCGTCGAGCGCGATGCTCTCCGGCTGTCTGGGGTCGCCGGGGACGACCTCCACGCCCGCGGGGAGGTCGGCGGCCGAGGGGTCGCGGGTGACGGCACGGACCTTGGCGCCCGCTTCGACCAGCCGCTCGATCAGGGGACGTCCGACGAGTCCGGTGGCTCCGGTTACGAGGATCATGGTTATCTCCTACGGAATCCATATAATACGAAAACCATATCATCTCGTAGGTAAGCGGGCGGTGCGGCCCGTGCGTGTAGGGGGTGTGGAGCAGCTGGAGTTCGAGGAGTTCTACGCGGGGAGCCGCGACGCGTGCCTTCGGGCCGTGCCGGCGGCCACCGGGGACGCGCGGCCGGCCGCGTTCTCGGTCGACACCAACGCCGACGGCACGGTCACCGTCAAGGTGACCAAGGAGGAGTCGCTCGATCCCGTCGTGCTGCAGCGGACACTGGCCGATGCCGGCATTCCCGCGCGCGTCACGGTCAACGAGTTCTGCGAGCCCATGGCGGACACGCCGGGCTGGAGCAGGTCGTGGTCATGGAGCCCGACGAACATGGCAGGCAGATCATGACCATCACGCCGTCGAGGATGCCCATGGTCGTCGGCATCAGGACGCCCGACCACCTGCCGGAGTCCACGAGCAAGTTCGGTGCGGCGATGACGCTCGCCCGGATCGACGACCCGCTCAAGTGCAGCAAGGACGCGCCCCAGCCGGATGTACGGCGAGCCGCCCCACCGGCCGCCGCCCGCACTTCGGCTGAGGGCCCGCGACCGGCGCTCGCGGCGAGTCGGTGACAGCGGCCCGCCGTCACGGCGCACGGGATCCGGTCACCTGGGCTCGGGTTGTGGGCGCGCCCCGGGAGATTCCGGTGCGCGCCGTACTGGAAAGCGACGCGTCAGTTGGCGTGGAGCGCCGCGTTGAGCTCCACTGTGGCGCCCTGGCGAGGCGTGGCCTCGACGGCGCCGGTCTGGGAGTTGCGGCGCAGGAGCAGGCCGCTGGAGCCCGACAGGTCCTTGCCCTTGACGACCCGCCCGTCAGGCAGGGCGATCTTGGTGCCGGCCGTGACGTAGAGACCGGCCTCGACCACGCAGTCGTCGCCCAGCGAGATGCCGACGCCGGAGTTGGCGCCCAGCAGGCAGCGCTCGCCGATCGAGATGACCTCCTTGCCGCCGCCCGACAGCGTGCCCATGATCGAGGCGCCGCCGCCCACGTCCGAGCCGTCGCCGACCACCACGCCGGCCGAGATGCGGCCCTCGACCATGGAGGCGCCCAGCGTGCCGGCGTTGAAGTTGACGAAGCCCTCGTGCATGACGGTCGTGCCGGGGGCCAGGTGGGCGCCCAGGCGTACCCGGTCGGCGTCGGCGATGCGCACGCCGGAGGGCAGCACGTAGTCGACCATGCGCGGGAACTTGTCCACCCCGTACACGGTCACCGGGCCCCTGGCGCGCAGCCGCACCCGCGTCCGCTCGAAGCCCTCGACGGCGCACGGGCCGAGGCTGGTCCACACCACGTTCGCCAGCAGGCCGAACAGGCCGTCCAGGTTCACCCCGTGCGGCCTGACCAGGCGGGCGGACAGCAGATGCAGCCGCAGGTAGGCGTCGTGGGCGTCCACCGGCGGCTCCGACAGCTTGGCCATGCCGGTCTGGACCGCCACCACCTCCACGTCCCTGACCGGGTCGGGCCCGGCCAGCGCGGCGAACTCTCCGGGGTCGGCCAGGCGGGTGGTGCCCGCGGCGGGCGGGTCGCCCAGCTCGGGGCTCGGGAACCAGGTGTCGAGGACGGTGCCGTCAGCGGCGATGGTGGCGAGGCCCAGACCGTGGGCGCCGGTCACGTTTGCAGTCACGTGCCACAAAATACCGGGTCAGATGGCACCGAGGTCCGCCGAGAGCCACCGCTCGGGCCGCATGCGGTAGGTCACGAGCGCGGCCAGGTCGGAGTTCTCCACGTAACCGGGCACCGCCTCGGGCGGCATGTAGCGGGCGGCCAGGCGCGTCATGAACTCCTCGGTCGTCGGCTCCGAGCTGATCACGGGGCCCTCCACCGAGACGTACCTGTAGGTGGGCGTGTCACGCTGGACCAGCAGTGACAGGCGTCCCGCCTTGGCCAGCAGCGTGGCCTTGCGCGAGGTGCCGCCGGTCAGGAACTCCACGTCGCCGCCCGGCTCGTAGGTGTACCAGATGGGGACCGTCAACGGGGCGCGTCCTGGTTCGGCGTCGATGGCCATGGCGGCCATGTGCGGCTCGGCGAGGAACCGCTGCCGCTCTGTCCTGGTCAGTGGCATACCGGGGCTATTCCCTGTGCGGCCTGGGAGACACCCGAGGCGGCGCGGACGAAGGCGGCCAGCGCGGCGGAGCGGGCGTGCTCGGGCCAGGCGAGCACCACCGTGGTGGGCGCGGCGTCGAGCACGGGCACGCAGGTCAGGTCGTCGCGCAGCTGCCCGCGCACCGACTCGGGGACCACGGCCACGGCCCTGCCGAGCGCGATCAGCTGCATCAGCTGAGCCGCGTCCCGCACCATCGGCCCGCCGCCCGACTCATCCGACCAGCGCGCGAGGGGCTCGCCGCGCAGGTCGGCCAGGAGCACGTGGTCGCGGCCCGCGAGCCGGTGGCCGAGCGGCAGGACGGCGACGCCGCCCTCCTGGACCAGCGGCTCGCTGTCGAACCCGGTCAGGTCCTCGTACGGCGTGTGCAGGAACGCCACGTCGGCCGTACCGTCCCGCAGCAGCCGGGCCCGCTCGCCCATCGCGCACAGCACGACCTCCACCTCCACCGCCTCCGGCAGCCCGGCGTAGGCGGCCAGGATCGCGGGCAGCAGCCCGCCGTCACCGCCCGGCTTCATCGCCACCACCAGCCCGGGCGTGGCGGCGCCCGCCCTGCGGGTGCGCCGCTCGGCCGCCGCGACCGCCTCGAGCGCCGTGACGGCCTCCCTGGCCAGCACCCGGCCGGGCGCGGTGAGCGTGACCCTGCCGCCGGCCCGCTCGAACAGCCGCACACCGAGACGCCGCTCCAGCTTCTGTATCGCCCGCGACAGCGGCGGCTGCGCGATACCCAGCCGTCGGGCCGCCCTGCCGAAGTGCAGCTCCTCGGCCACGGCGAGGAAGTACGAAAGCTCGCGCGTCTCCATACCCGCAGGGTATTGCGCGTGACCCAGCCGGTGTTGGCCCCGCTTCGGGCGGCCCTGCTGGAATGGACGGGTGAGCGAGAGGATCGCCCTGGTCACCGGGGCAAGCAGGGGCGTCGGCAAAGCGGTCGCGGCAGGACTTTCCGCACGCGGGATGACGGTGATCTCCGGGATGCGCACCCCGTCGGGGGAGCTCTCGGTACGCCTGGACGTGACCGATCAGGAGACGATCACGGCCGCGGCCGGCTGGATCGAGGAGCGGTTCGGCCGCCTGGACGTCCTGGTGAACAACGCCGGGATCTCCGGGTACACGCCGGGCCGCCCCCCGGGCGCGACGCCCGTGGAGTCGGTTCGGGAGGTGTTCGAGACCAACGTCCTCGGCGTGGTCGCGGTCACCAACGCGATGCTCCCGCTGCTGCGCCGCTCCCCGGCCGCGCGCATCGTGAACGTCTCCAGCGGCGTCGGATCGCTGACCTACCAGACCGATCCCGATCACTACATGTACGGCCTGCCGCCCCAGGCCGCCTACCCGGCGTCGAAGGCGGCGCTGAACGCCCTGACCGTCCAGTACGCCAGGGAGCTGGCGGGCGAGGGGATCCAGGTCAACGCCGCCACACCGGGCCCCTGCGACACCGACTTCACCCAGGGGCTGGGGTTCGACCTCGGCCGCACGGCGGAGGACGGCGCCAGGGTCGTCGTCGACCTGGCCAGTGGGTCAGATATGGCCGGGCCCGACGGGCCCACCGGCGGCTTCTTCGACGAGAACGGGCGGGTCCCCTGGTAGATCCGGGCGCCCAGGAACATGCTCGAGCCGCCGCCCCGTCAGGGAAACGGCGGCTCGAGCGGCCGGCCTAGCCGAGCCGCGCCTTGGCGCGCGCGGGCTTGGCGGACGCGGCCTTGGCCATGGCCGCGCGCCGCTGAGGGGTAGGGGTACGCAGGATCGCGCCGCGATCGTCGAACTCCCCGGCCGCCTCCTCGTCGAACCAGTTACCGCCGTCGCCGAGGTAGCGGAAGGCGTAGGCCTGGCCCTTCGGGACCGCGACCGCGACGCTGTACTGTCCGTCGGAGTCGAGCCTCATCGGGTGGGCGTAGGGGTCCCAGCCGTTGAAGTCGCCGACGACGGAGACCGGGCCGACATGAGCGGGCAGCGAGAAGAGAATCTCGACATGCCCCTTTTTGGTGGATTTTCCATGCGTGATCATTACTCTCCCCCGAATGGTGCTAAATGGGCCTCGCCGCGCTCAGTCATACCCGGGTGCTCGCCCTCGAATGGTCGATCTCCGAATCTTTAGAAACGCCTTGAAAGACGTTTCCGGTGTCTGAACTCCCGCATGGAATCAGCCGGGCGACGTCGCCGGAACGTTGACGATGCTTTCGATTCCGTTGTCGGGAAAACTGCCCTCGTCGCCGCCGATGACGACGATCCCGTTCTCGGTGACGGTGTATCTGGCGCGGTCCTCGTCGAGGTCGAATCCGATGCGGGCGCCGTCGGGGATGACGGCGTCCTTGTCGACGATGGCGCGCCTGACCATGGCGTCCCTGCCCACGTGCACGTTCTCCATCAGCACGCAGTCCTCGACCCGGGCCCGCGCCTGCAGGGTCACCCGGGGCGACAGCACCGACCGTTCGATCGTGGCGCCGCCCCCGACGGTGACCCCGGGGGAGACCAGCGCGTCGACGGCCCTGCCCGCCCGGTCCTCGATGCCGCGCAGGAACGCGGTCGGCGCCACGACGTCGTGCCACGTGCGGATCGGCCAGCCGTCGTTGTGCAGGGTGAAGGACGGATCGGGATGGAGGAGGTCCATGTGCGCGTCGTAGTAGGCGTCCAGCGTGCCCACGTCCCGCCAGTAGCCGCGCTCGCGCTCCCGCCCGCCGGGCACCACGTTGCGCGCGAAATCGTAGACGTCCGCCCTGCCTGATCTGGCGAGCATCGGGATGATGTTGCCGCCGATGTCGTGCGTGCTGGTGACGTCGAGCGCGTCCGAGCAGACCGCGTCGATCAAGGCCTCGGTCCTGAAGACGTAGTTGCCCATCGAGGCGTAGATCTCGTCCGGCGAATCGGTCAGCCCGACCGCGTTCTGCGGCTTCTCGGCGAAGTTGGCGATCCGTCTGCTGCAGCCGGCGATCTCGATGACGCCGAACTGGTGTGCCAGCGCCAGGGGCTGCCGGATGGCCGCGACGGTCACGTCCGCGCCCGACTCGGCGTGCTGGGCCAGCATCTGCCGCGGGTCCATGCGGTAGACGTGGTCGGCGCCGAACACCAGCACGTGCTCCGGCATCTCCTCCTGGAGCAGGTGCAGGTTCTGGAACAGCGCGTCGGCCGAGCCGGAGAACCACTGCGGTCCCAGCTGCTGCTGGGCGGCGACCGGGGTGATGTGGTGGCCCAGGAACGGGGACAGCTGCCAGCTGCGGGAGATGTACCTGTCAAGGCTGCGGCTCTTGTACTGCGTCAGCACAGCGATCTTGAAATATCCGGCGTTGGTCAGATTGGAAAGGACAAAGTCAATCAATCTGTACATTCCGCCGAAAGGTACCTCCGGCTTGGCTCTGGCCAGCGTGAGCGGCATCAGCCGTCTGCCCACTCCTCCGGCCAGCACAACTGCCAGGACTCTGAGCGAGGTCATGGTGCCGACATTATCCCGGCTTTTCACAGGCCCATCGCAAGAAAATTCTTGGTCCCGGCCATTGATGGGCAAAACTGGTTCCGCGCCGCGCGGCCAGCTGTTTTCTCAGGCGCGGTATCCGATGTGGTGCAGCAGGCTCCGCAGCCGGTGCTCGATCTGCCCGGCGGTCACCTCCGCCTCGGCGCTCAGCAGCACGAACGCGATCGAGCTCGACAGGACGTCCTGGAGCACGGCCGGGTCGGTGCCGGGCGGGAGGTGGCCGCTGTCGACGGCCCGCTCCGCGATCTCCGGCAGGGTTTCGAGCCGGGGGCGCAGGTAGCGCTCGGTGTAGGCGGTCACCAGCTGCGGATGGTCGACCGAGGCGCCGATCACCCGCGCCATCAGCGCGCGGAAGCGCGGCCTGCTCAGCAGTCCGGCGATGAAGGCGACCGCGTCCTCGACGCTCCGCTCCGCGGCCTCGGTGTCCAGGTCGGGGTTGCGGGCGTGCTCGAGCGCGGCCATCAGCAGGTCCTCCTTGGACCGCCAGCGCCGGTAGACGGTGAGCTTGGCCACGCCCGCGCGCTGGGCGACCGCCTCGATGCTGGTGCCCCGGGCACCGCGCTCGATGAACAGGTCGAGCGCGGCGTCCAGGATGGCGGCGTCGTTGCCGGGGTCGCGGGGACGGCCGCGCTCTACGCCGGCCACAGCACCTGGTTCAGCCATGCGGTCAGTCTGTCCGGTGCCGGGCCGCCGCGCCAACCGACGTGACCGTCGGGCCGGACCAGCACCACCTCGTCCGACGTCCCCTGCGCGCGCACCAGCGGGACGACCAGATCGGCGCCCAGCTGGGCGGCCGCCGCCTCGGCATGCCGTACGGCCTGCCGGCGATCTCCCGCGACCACCGCCCAGCGGCCGGACAGCGCGGCGTGCAGGGTGACCGGTTCGCCGTCGAGCTCGGTGCACCTGATGTCGGGCATGCGGTCGCCCGGCCGCGGACCCGGTGACCAGCGATGCGAGGCGGGAGCCAGCGGGCCGCCGCGGTAGCTGATGCCCAGCTGCGAGGCGGCCAGCCACAGCCTGCGCTGCACCGCGGGCAGGCGGAAGACCGGCAGCACCACCCTGTCGCGGAGCAGCCGCTTCCACGCGGTGTGGGGGAGCATGATGTCCACGGCCGTGCTGGTGGCCCGTAGCACGTTGCGGGCCAGCGGGCGGCGCTCGCCCTCGTAGGTGTCGAGCAGGCGCTGGTCGGCGCGGCCGCGGACGACCAGCACCAGCTTCCACGCCAGGTTCTCCGCGTCGCCGAGCCCGGTGTTCTGGCCCTGGCCGCCGGTGGGGCTCTGGATGTGCGCGGCGTCTCCCGCCAGCAGCATCCGGCCGCGGCGGTACGCCTCCGCGAGCCGCCGGTGGATGCGGAACTCCGAGGCCCACCGCACCTCGGTGACCGTGTCGAGGCCGACGCCGCTGCGGTGGGAGAACTCCTTCAGCACCCGGTCGGTGATCTCGTCCTCCGTCAGGTGCTCCGGCAGGCCGGGCGGCGGCTCGGTGAACACCCGCCAGGTGTCGCCGGGCAGCGCGGTCACCGACAGCATGTGGCCGGCCTCCATCCAGGTCGTGCTGCCGTTCCTGTCGAAGGGCCAGGCCGCCCGCACGTCGACCATCAGCAGGCGCTCGATGAGGCTGCGCCCGGGGAAGGCGATGCCGGCCAGCTTGCGGACCATGCTGTGGGCGCCGTCGCAGCCGATCAGCCAGCCGGCCCGCAGTTCGCGCTCGGCTCCGTCGGCCGAGCGGACGGTGGCGGTGACGCCGGTGCCGTCCTGCTCGGCGGTGACCAGCCGGGTGTCCCACTCGACGTCTCCGCCCAGGCCGGCCAGCCGTTCGCGGAGGGTGCCCTCGATCTCGGCCTGCGAGATCAGCAGCGTCTGTTTGGGCTGGTCGGCCACGGCGTCGCCGACCTGGAAGCGCAGTACGGTCTTCGACCCCTCGTTGTAGGACATGGTGAGCGACGTCTGCGAGCGTTCCCGCAGGTCGCCGAGGGCGCCGATCCGCTCGAGCACCTCGGCGCCGCGCGGCTGCAGGCCCAGGGCGCGCGAGGTGGTGGCGGGGGTAGGGGCGGCGTCGATGAGGCGCACGGGGATGTCGTGCAGTGCCAGGTGGATGGCCAGGGCAAGGCCGGTGGGACCGGCGCCCGCGATGAGTACGGTGTCCGTCATTTAATAAACGGTACCGTACCGATTACTAAATAGACCGCGGGACCCCCTCTCAGGACGCGGCAGGAAGTCCAGGATGCGTCCGGCGCACCCGCAGCCGCCACAGGAAGGGGGCCAGGACAAGGCTGGTCGCCAGGGCCAGGGCTCCTCCCAGCGCGATGGCGCCGCCCGGGGTGGACAGCTGGGCGATCGTGCCCAGGGCGGCGGCGGCCAGGCCCTGGGTGGTCATCATGCCGCTGTTGGCCAAGCCGAACGCCTGTCCGCGCGCCTCCTCAGGCACGGCCGCCAGGTAGCGCTCCTGCAGGGCGAGATGGTGACCGTACCCGAAGGAGGCCACGCAGGCGAGCGCGGACGCGAGTGCCACCGCGGGCGTCAACGCGAAGATCAGGTACGGCGCCGCCAGCAGCACCATCAGCGGCACCATGGCCACTGCCCGGCCACGCGGCGTGAGGACACGGCCGACGACGATGTCGCCCGCCAGCATCCCGGCCGCCGCGGCCATCAGCAGCGCGCCTGCCGACGAGCCCGCGTAGGAGACGAAGAGCGCCTCGGCGCCCACGATGAGCCCGCTGGGCAGCCACTGCGCGAGCAGCAGCACCCTGACGGCGGGGATGGCGACCAACTCGCGGGTGCCTCGCCAGGTGGTGGCCACCGAGGCGCGACCGGCCGCACGGGCGGGGCGGGCTGCCAGCCTGAAGCGGAGCACCAGCGCCCCGGCGGCGTACAACAGGGCCGTGCACCAGAGCGCGCCCGACGGCGAGATGAGGGCGAGCAGCGAGCCGCCCACCGCGAAGCCGACGATCTGCGTGACGCCGACCGCGGCGTTCAGGGTGGAGCGGGCCAGCACGTAGGCGGGCTCGGCGAGCACGTCGACGAGGAGGGCGAGCTTGGCCGCCTCGGCGACAGGGGTCGTGACGCCGACGGCCACGACCAGCGCCAGTGCCGCCCAGACGGGCAGCCGGCCGGGCGCGATGGCGCAGGCCACCGCGACACCGGCCAGGTGCCAGCCGATGAGCAGCGCGCGTGGCGGCAGCCGGTCGGCGAACGAGAGCAGGCTGAGCCCGCCGACCGCGTGGGGGAGGAAACCCGCGAGATAGGCGATGGCCGATAACAGCGGTGATCCCGTATGCGCGTAGACGAGGGCCGACAAGCCGAGCATCTGCATCGTGTTCGCCGCGACCCCGAGCGCGTGATCGGCGAAGACGGCGCGGAACTCCGTCACTCTGAACACGTCCCGATAGGTGATGGTCATGATGGCAGGGTCGGCGAATCCGGCGCGGCGGGGTAGCTTTTCGTCAGGAGGCGAACCGTGGCCGTCAGGATCATCGTGAGCCCGGGTGACTTCGCTGCCAGCAGGTTCGTCATGTCGCCCGTGGCCAACACGGTGGGGGCGCTCCTGGCGCTGGAGCGCGGGACATCGGCCTACGGAGTGGCGCCGTGGGCCGGGCGGGTGCGCGAGCGGTACCTGGGGCTGCTGCGGGCCGACCCTTCACTCCGGGAGGTGGCGCGGGCCGTACGCGGCTGCCGGGGCGTGCCGGACTTTCTCGCGCCGCCGCAGTCGGGCATGGACACCGCGATCGACGACGAACTGGCCGCCGTGCGGGCCACGCCGGACGAGCTCGCGCGCGAGCAGCTCGACCGCTACGGCGCCGCGGAGGCGCTGCCGGGGCCCGAGGTGGGCGCCAGGGTGGCGCGGGCGCTGCGAGTGATCTGGGACGAGCTGATCGGGCCGGACTGGCCGGCCGCCCGTGTGGTCCTGGAGGCCGACGTGATCCACCGGGCCGGACAGCTGGCCGCCTACGGCTGGTCGCACGCGCTCCAGGACATAGGTCCCGACCTGCGCTGGGATGACCAGGGCTGGATCGAGCTCCGCGACATGGAGGGGCCGCCGATCCGGTTGGCGGGCACGGGGCTGTGCCTGACGCCCATCGCCTACGGTGCGCAGTGGCTGTCGCTGGATCCGCCTTCCTACGCACTCGTCTACCCGGCCAGAGGCAGCGGCAGGTTGTGGTCGGCCGCTCCGGAACGGCGCGACGGCGGCGCCCTGGACCGGTTGCTCGGGCGAACCAGGGCGGCGCTGCTGCGCGAACTGTCGGCCCCCGCGGGTCCCAGCCACCTGGCCGCCACGCTGGGGCTCAGCGTGGGCGGGGTGGGGGATCATCTGGCGGTGCTGCGGGATGCGGGGCTGGTGCGGCGCGCCCGTGCCGGCCGATGGGTCCTCTACCGCCGCACTCCGCTGGGCGACGCCCTCACCGAGGCCGATCCATCGGGGATGAGTCGTCGGGCCTAGGTATGGCTGAGTAGGTGAACACAGGCGAGGCGATCGCCGAGGCGGCATTCTTCTCCCTATGCACTTCGATAGCGCGACATTTCCGGCTGGGCCCGTGTGTCCCGAGTGTGGGCTCGGGCTGGGTGGGCCGGTTGCCGCCTGCCCCAGGTGCGGGTTGCCGTTGACCGGGCCCCTGGCGGCGGAGCTCTGGCAGGTGGATCAGGCGCTCGCCGGGGTTCGGAGCCAGCTGGCGAGCCTGGAGGCACGCCGTACACAGCTGCTGGGGTTGCTTCGAGCGGAGCGGGCCGCCCAGCTCGTGCGGACAGGCGCTCCCGTGCCGAGCCCCGCAGTGTCCGCGGGGGCCGCCACGGAGGTGTCGCGCTGGGTCGTGCAGAACGTGCTGCTCGTGCTCGGTGGCCTGCTGCTGACCGTGGCGGCGATCGTGTTCACGGTGGTGAGCTGGGGGCACCTGGGCATCGGCGGCCGGGCGGCGATCCTGGGCGGGATCACCGCGGTCGCGCTCGCCGTACCCGCACTCCTGCTCAGGCGCAACCTGACGGCGACCGCTGAGACAGTCGCGGTGCTGGGGCTGGCGCTGATAGCGCTGGACGGCTATGCCGCGCAGCGGGTCGGGCTGTTCGGCGGCGTGGCCGGGGATCTGTACGCCGCCGGAGTGATAGCGGTCGTCGCGCTGGCCGCGGCGGGACAGGGCAGAGTGCTGCCGCTGCGGGTGCCGCCGCCTGTCGCGATCGTGCTGGCGCAGGTGCCGTTGCCGCTGGCGTTCAACGACACGGCACTGCAGATCATGGCCGCCTTCACCGGGACCGTGGCGCTCGACGTGGCGGTCTGGGTGTGGGTGAAGCGGCGGGAGCTGCGGATCACCGCCACCTGCTGTCTGGCTCTGTCGTCGGCTGCCGCGCTGTTCGTGGGGGTTGTCGACTCGGTGGTGGGAGACACGGTTCTCGCCATGTCCGGGCTGCTGGGAGTGCTCGCCGGGTTGGGGGTCTTCGTCGCTCTCCGGGTGCCGAACGCGGCTCGGGTGGTGCCGGTTGGGGTGGCGGTGGTGGCGCTGACGTTCGCGGTGGGATCGCCGGTTCGTCCAGCTCTGCCGTACGTCTGGCAGGACCTGCCGTACCCGATCGCCGCCCTGGTCGTGGGGGTCGGCGGGTTGCTGCTGGCCGAGCGGTTGCGGAACGCCTGGATGGCCTCCGGGGCGGGGGTGGCGTTCCTGGGGGCGCTGCCGTACGCGGGGCCTGTGGTGATTGCCGTTTATGGGCCTTTCACCAATCTCGCGGGGGTGTGGGACAGGGCGCCCTGGGTTCCTGTGGGGCTCGCTGCGCTGCGACCCGGCTCGGTGGTGCTCATGGTGTTCGCGGTGGTCTGCGGGGTGTTCGCCGGGTTGGCGCGGCCGTATCGGCGGTGGGGGCTGGCGGGGGTGCTGGGCTTCGGGTCGCTGGCGCTGGTCGTGGGGCCCTCCGCGTTCGGGCTTGGGTACGGCGGGGTGGTCGCGGTCATCGTCCTGCTGGCCGTACTGCTCAGCGTGGCTGCCACTCGGCACACGGACGCCGCTTGGGCGGCGGGGGCGGTTGCCGTGGTGGGGGTCGCGTGGGCGCTGGCCTTCCCGTGGGCTACCTACGCGACGTTGGCCGTGTTCCTGGTGACGTGGGGTGTTCTGTACCGGCGGCCTGCTGCGCTCGCCGGGGCCGCTCTGAGCGGTGGCGGGCTGGTTTGGGCGGTGCTCGGGGGGTTCGGGCTGCGGGTGCTGGACTCCTGTTCGGTCGGGCTCGCCGTCGCCGGGGCGCTTGCCTTGATCGGGGCGTACGGCCTGCGCCTTCGGACCCCGGTTGGCGCTTCGCGGGCGGGTGGCTCGGCTGCTTGGGGTGCCGGATCGTTTGGCCGGGTTTTGTCCGCGTGGCTCGCGGGGGCTGCCGTGTTGCCGGTGGTCGATGTCGTCGCCCGGGCGTTGACCGCTGTGGAGCCCGCGTTCCAGCCGTGGCGGGGTGCGCGGGTCCTTGCGGTGCAGCGGCCGTTGGTGCTGGTGGCGTTGGGGGTCGCTGCTCTGGTGCTCGTGGCTCTGCCGCGGGTCGCTGTCTTGGTGGGGGCTTTGGGGTTGCTGGTGGCGGTGGTCCCTGCGGCGATCGGCCTGCCGTACCCGGTGATCTTGGTCCTGCTCGTCGTCGGGGCCGCAGCGGCAGCCGGAGTGGCGTCCAGCCGGCCCTCGACCGATCAGACTCCGTCCGGTCAGGCTCCGGTGGGTCAGTCTCCGGTGGGCGAGGCTCCGGTCGGTGAGTCTCCGGTGGGCGAGGGTTTGGTCGGTGAGGGAGTTGATGGTCGGGGAGCGGTCGTTCCAGGGCCGATGGGTTCGGGGGCGGAGGTCCGAGGGCAGGAGCGTCGGGGGCCGATCGGTGTGGGTTTGGATGGGCCTGGGGTGCGGATGGTCGCCGGGGTCGTGGGTGGCTGGCTCGGGGTGCTCGCTGTGGGGGCCGGATTGTCGGAGCGCTGGGCTACCTTGGCCGTGTTGCCCGCGCTGGCCCTGATCGCGGGTGCGACATCGGCGTTCGGCAGGGGGCGGGCGCTGGGGGTGACGCTGGCCGCGATGCTGGCGGCTGGTGAGGTGGCGGCCGTGGCGCAGGCGTCGGGGCTGCGCGCGGCGAGCCTGGTCAGCGCGACGGCAGGGGTGATCGCGGTGGCGGCGGGCGCGTGGAAGAAGCAGCGGCGGATCGGCTACCTGGGGATCGGGTTCCTGCTGGTCGCGTCGTGGGTGCGGTTGTGGGCCGAGCACGTGGAGGTGATCGAGGCCTACACGGTGCCGTTCTCTGTGGCGCTGCTCGGGATCGGGTGGTGGCGGACGAGAGGGGAGGAGGTGTCGTCCTGGCGGGCGTACGGCACGGGGCTGCTCTTCAGCTTCGGCCCCAGCCTGCTGGCGGAGCCGACGTCGTGGCGTTCGGTGCTGCTGGGGGCGGTGGCGCTTGGAGTCACGGTCGCCGGGGCTCGCGCCCGGCTGCAGGCGCCGGTGGTGCTCGGCGGGCTGACACTGGCCGTGGTGGCGGTCCGCGAACTGGCGCCCCCGATCGCCGAACTGGTCAGCGCCATGCCCCGGTGGATCCCCATCGCCGTGGGCGGCCTGCTCCTCCTGGTGATCGGCGCCACCTACGAGTCCCGCAAGCGCGACATGCTCCGCCTCAGAAACGCCGTCACCAAACTCCGCTGAACTATCCCCCGACGCCGCAACCTCCACCGGCCCACAGGCTCCGGCACCCGCTCGAACACTGCCGCCGAGCGGGCGCCGTCCAACACCCGGACCTGCCGAAGAAACGGGCCGTCCGACACCCGGACCTGCCGAAGAAACGCTGGATCCGCCGCTGGCCACGGTGCGTTCCTCTGGGCGAGATCGGTGGGGTTTCCGCGAGAGGTTGCCCTGCCAGACCGTCGCTGGGTGCCGCGGTGGCGGCATGGCGGGTAGGCCGGTCCGCCAGGGCCGGACGTACTGCCGGACGATGGTGTTGGCACCGCGGTTGCCGTTCAGGACGGCAGGGCACAGGCTAGGTGCGAGTTGGTCATGGCGGCTTGCTGCCGGTGGGGCCACCGGCTTTCGTGCGTGGTGTTACGAGTCCGGACTCGTAGGCGAGCGCGACCACCTGGGCGCGGCTCGAGAGGCAGAGCTTGGCCATGGCACGGTTGAGATGGGTCTTGACGGTGGCCTCGCTGACGTACAGGCGGGTGGCGATCTCGGTGTTGGACAGCGCCTGCCCGACGAGCTTGAGCACCTCGACCTCGCGAGCGGTGAGCAGGTCCAGGTCGGGGAGGGGCCCGGACGCGGCCGGGCCGGGACGAAGCGTGTAGGCCTCGATCAGGCGCCGGGTGACGGTCGGGGCGAAGAGCATGTCGCCGGAGGCGACGGTGTGGATCGCGGCGATGAGGCGCTCGGGCCGAGTGTCCTTGAGCAGGAACCCCGAGGCCCCCACCCGCAGGGCGTTGTAGACGTAGTCGTCGAGGTCGAACGTCGTCAGGATGAGCACGCGGGGCTGATAGTCGTCGGCGGCGGCCAGGATGCGTTCGGAGGCGGTGACCCCGTTCATGCCCGGCATCCTGATGTCCATCAGGATCACATCCGGGCGGGTCGCGGGAGCCAGGCGCACCGCCTCCTCGCCGGTGGCCGCCTCGCCGACGACGTCGAGGTCCGGCACGGCACGGATCAGCGCCGCCAGGCCCGCACGCACCAGGGGCTGATCGTCGACGACCAGTACCTTGATCATGCGTATGTCTCACCCTGTGACGTCGGGGACTGTTCGTCCGAGGCCGTGGCCGACATGGGCAAGGTCACGACGACCTCGAATCCGCGCTGCGGCCGAGCCCCGGCGACGACCGTCCCCCTGTAGAGCTTGACGCGTTCACGCATCCCGATCAAACCGTGGCCGTCCGGTTCGGTGACCGCCGCCGCGCCGTGGCCGTCGTCCGTGATGCGTAATTCCAGCTCGTCCACGCTGTAGCGGAGCGCCACCCACGCGTGAGCGGGCCCGGCGTGTTTGAGCACGTTCGTGAGTGACTCCTGGATCACTCGGTACGCGCACAGATCGATCCCGGGAGACAGGGGACGCGCCGAGCCGGTGATCTCCACGTCCACGGCGACCCCCGCGGAGCGCATCCGTTCGACCAGCTGCCCGAGCCGCTCCAGGCCGGGAGCGGGATCGTAGCTGTCCCCTTCGTCGTCGGCCTCGATGCGCAGGACCGCCAGCAGCCGCCTCATCTCGCCCATGGCCTCGCTGCTGGTGTCGGCGATCGTGGCGAGCGCGGTGCGGGCGGTGGCCGGATCCGACAGGGAGACGTAGCGCGCGAGCCCGGCCTGGACGGCGATCACGGAGATGTGGTGGGCCACGATGTCGTGCAGCTCGCGGGCGATGTGCACGCGCTCCTGCGTCACCGCGCGCCGTGCCCGGTCTTCCTGTTCCTGTCGCAGCCGTTCGGCCAGGCCGGCCAGCCGCCGGTTGCGTTCGGCCAGCAGGCGGGTGCTGTTGCCGAACGCCCATGCGATGGCGACCACCAGGCTCCCCTGGACGATGCTCGGCCAGGCCAGGTCGGCCGGCCCCAGCAGCGCGGATTGCCACCACACGACCACCACGGGCAACGTGGTCACGAGGGAGACCTGTGGCAGGCGGTGAGCCGCCACGGTGTAGAGAGCGAGCAGGGCCGCGAAGTTGTTCAACTGGTACTCGTAACCGAGCGTGTGATAGACGATCGCCCCCGCGCACGAGACGGCCAGCACGATCAGCGGCGCCCGCCTGCGCCACGCCAACGCCAGGTTGGTCGCGCCGATCAAAGTCAGGCAGAGTACGTCGGGAGTGTGCGGCCCGCCGTTGGAGAGCGTGAACTCGAACACCGTGGTGCTGGCGGCGACCACCACTCCCAGTATCAGGTCGACCAGGAACGGGTTGACGCCGGCCAGCCGTACGAGGGACGACACGACCTTCGCGCGCATCAGCGCATGCTAGTCGCCCAGCCGCCGCCGCGAATCAACCCCTGGGTTGACGTCCGCTACCGCGCGAGTCACAGATTCCGCAGGTCCGTACCGCGAGGGTTCACACCCGTGCGGGGCTTGTGGCACGAGCGTACGGCAGGCGTTCTAGTGACCTTTCATGCGCCAGTTTGACGCCCTGGTTGTTGATATTTGCCATAAATAAGTCGCTCATGTCCGTAACCACGACGGACCCTGGCGGGCTCGCGCGGTGGTCGCGAAGAGAAGAGAAGCACATGCGTGTGAGGGCGCGATGCCGACCTCTCTTACCACTGCGCGTCAGCGGTGTGGCAGGCCTGCTGGGTGTGCTGCTCGTGCTCTCGTCGGTACGGCCGGCCGGCGCCGATCCTGAGTCGTTGCCGCAGGCCCGTACGTCAGATCACCCGGTCGAGGTGATGGCACAGCGTTCGGAGTCGCGACGGGTGCTCGCGAATCCGGACGGGTCGACGACGATCGAGGAGTACCTCCTGCCCAGATGGGTCAGGCGTGGCGCGGACTGGGCCCCCGTCGACACCGAGCTCGTGCGCCGCTCTGACGGCGTGGTCGCACCGAAGGCGACACCGGTGGAGCTCAGGCTCTCCGGGGGCGGCGACGCGCCGCTGGCCACGCTGACCAGGGACGGCTCCGAGCTGACGCTCGGCTGGCCGTGGCGGCTGCCCGAGCCGGTGCTCGACGGGGACACCGCCAC
Organism: Nonomuraea sp. NPDC050536; assembly: GCF_044457685.1. Classification (NCBI taxonomy): domain Bacteria; kingdom Bacillati; phylum Actinomycetota; class Actinomycetes; order Streptosporangiales; family Streptosporangiaceae; genus Nonomuraea; species Nonomuraea sp. NPDC050536. The sequence goes on along the minus strand of NZ_JBITHD010000003.1, from coordinate 54,687 downwards.
CTACCCCGGCGCGATTCCCGGGTTGAAGGACGTGGACCTGCGCATCCGCGCCGGGGCTGAGGGCTTCGCCGAGCAGATCGTGGTCAAGACCCGGCAGGCCGCAGCCGACAGCAGGCTGGCCCAGATCCGGTTCAGGACCAGGGTCAAGGGCGGGACCCTGCGTGCGGGCCGTCAGGGCGACTTCGACGTGGTGAATGCCGCGGGCACTCCCGTGTTCCACGCGCCACCCTCGCTGACCTGGGACTCCTCCGGCATCGCCGACAGGTCCAGGGCCGCCGACGCGCCCGGCGCCGGCGCTCGGCAGGCGGTGATGCGGACAGCACTGTCCGGCGAGGACCTCGTGGTGACCCCGGACAGATCGATGATGACCTCGCCGGACACGACGTTCCCCGTGGTGATCGATCCGGACTGGACCAGCTCGAAGATGGGCACCACCGGCACCGCCTGGGCCGACGTCTCCTCCTCCGGCTTCCACTCCTACAACGGAGGCAACTGGAAGCAGGTGAAGGTCGGCCACTACTCGGGGTGGCCGGGAAGCCCGAGCTCGGACACCTACCGGGCGTTCTTCAAGTTCAACGTCTCCAAGGCGCTCAACAAGAAGATCATGTCGGCGGAGTTCCACGCCTTCCTGGACCGGTCGTTCACCTGCACCAAGTCCACGGTGGAGCTCTGGCAGACCTCGTCGTTCTCCAGCTCGACCACGTGGTCGTCCAAGCCCTCGCTCACCGGGGGCTCTCCTGTCGCCTCCGTGAGCACGTCCGGCGGCGAGCCGGGCTGTTCGGCGCACGACGTGAAACTGAACGCCACCAAGGCGGTCACCGGGACGACCTCGTCGGTCTATCTGGCCCTCAAGGGCGGCAGCGAGAGCAGCCACTCCTACAAGTACTTCAGCAACGTCTATCTGGCGGTGCAGTTCGATTCGCTGCCGACCCTGTCCGGGCTGGGCCTGTCGAACCCCAAGGCCGGATGTGGTTCGGCGGCGGCGCCGGCCCGCGTCGGCAACTCCACGCCGTCCCTGGTCGCGACCGTCTCCGACGCGGACCCTGAGAACCCGCACGCCGACTTCGAGGTCTGGAGCGGCACGAGCGGAGGGACCAAGGTCGCCTCGCAGTCCACCAACGGCCTGAAATCGGGCAGCCAGCACGAGATGACCCTGCCCGCTGCCGCTCTCGCGGACGGCCAGACGTTCCGCTGGCGAGTCACCCCGATCGACACCGCGTATCCGGGGACGCCGAGTGAGTGGTGCTACTACAGCGTCGACAAGATCGCGCCGGAGAGCGCGCCGGGGGTGAAGTCGGCTGACCTGCAGGACAGCGGTTCAGGGGCGTTCAACGACACGATCGGCCGTACGGCGAGGTTCGCGTTCGACCCGAACGGAGCCGGCGGGGTCAGCCGGTATCAGTACGCCTGGGCGGACGACGCCGCCGCCATGGCGCCGAACGCCCCATCCGTGCCGGCGGGCCCCGACGGCACCGCGCAGGTGTCCTTGACCGTGCCCTACACGCAGGACATCACCTACCGGCTGTACGTCTTCAGCTTCGACAGCGCGGGCAACCACAGCGTCAACCCGGGCGTGTTCGAGTTCCGGTTGTCGGCGTCGGCGGGCCCGGTGGGCTGGTGGAAACTGGACGAGACCGGCGGCACGGTCCTGGCGGACGCGGCGGGCGACCACCCGGCGACGCTGACCGGGGGCACACTCGCGGCCCCCGGCCGCGTCGATTCGGCACTGGGCTTGACCGGCGGCGGTGACCACGCCGAGACAGCGGCGCCGGTGGTGCGGGCCGACCGGAGCTTCACGGCGGCGGCCTGGGTGAAGCTCGGCGGCACCGGCAACTGGGCCACCGCGCTCAGCCAGGACGGTCCCGTCTTCAGCTCGTTCTTCCTGCAGTACTCGCTGGAGAACGACCGCTGGTCGATGTCGGTCTGCGGGACACGGGCCCTGTCGCGCGACGCGCCCACCCTGAACAGGTGGACCCATCTGGTCGGGGTGTACGACGCGGCGGCTCAACAGGCGCAGCTGTACGTCGACGGCGCGCCGCAGAACACCTCGCACTGCACCTCGCAATGGGCGGGCGCCGACGGCCCCCTGGCGATCGGGCGGGCCAGGTTCAACGGCGGCGACGTCGACTTCTTCCCCGGCGCGGTCGACGACGTGCGCGTCTACGACCGGGTGGTCTTCGCCACCGAGCCGAACGCGGTCGACGGCTCGACCGGCGGCGCAGCGGACCTGGCGAACCGGCCGCCCGTCGAGGAGGGCCACTGGACCGGCGACCTCGGCTCGGGCACCACGGTCGCGGATTCCAGATTTCTGGCCGGGTGGCATCGATGACGTGCACGCGTTCACCGGTGTGCTCACGGCCGAGGAGATCAACCTCATGGGCTCATAGCGGGCCCCTCGACCTCAGGCGGAGGACTGGTGACCAGTCGGCGGTGGGGTGCACCGCGTATCGCGGTGGCGCTCGTGATCACATTGGTGGTGAGCCTGCTTCCGGCGATGCCGGTGAGCGCGGCCCAGAAATGGAATCCAGCCCGGCCCGAGCAGCAGCGGTCGGTATCAGGGCACAACAGCGGCTATCGGGCCCGCGGCATCGCCGGATCCGGCAGGCAGGCTCCGCCGGCTGTCACGTGGCCGAAGGCGGGATCGGCCGAGGTCACGATCCCGGCGAGCGGGATGGCACAGGTGAGCGGGCTGCCGGTGCAGGTCGGCGCCGCGGCGGACCACCTGTCATCCGCCGCGGCCAAGGTCCAGGTTCAGGTCCTCGACCAGACGGCCGCGCGGCGTGCCGGGGTGGACGGACTGCTGTTCACGGTGGGTGCTCAGGCGCTGGTCCAGGTCGACTACTCGGCGTTCCGCCACGCGGGCGGCGGTGACTGGGCCTCCCGGCTGCGACTGGTCCGGTTACCCGGCTGCGCGGCGACCACCCCGGAACGTCCCGAGTGCCAGACGCAGACCCCGCTCGGCTCCGACAACGACGTGACCAAGGGGCTGGTCCGCACCCGGACAGCGGTCGACTCGGGGGTGCTGGCGCTGACCGCGGGCGCCTCCGGCCCGGCGGGCAGCTTCGCCGCGACACAGCTGGCCCCCTCCTCCACCTGGCAGGTCGGCGCGCAGACCGGAAACTTCTCCTGGTCGTATCCGCTGCGGATGCCCCCTTCGCTGGGCGGTCCTGTGCCGCAGGTCACGCTGGACTACTCCTCGAGCGCGGTGGACGGGCAGACGGCCTCGACCAACAACCAGCCCTCGTGGGTCGGCATGGGCTTCGACTACTGGCCGGGCTACATCGAGCGCCGCTACCGTTCCTGCCGTTACGACTCCAGCCTGTCACCGAAGCGTCAGGACCTGTGCTGGCGCTACGACAACGCGACGATGTCGTTGAACGGCAAGTCGAGCGAGCTCATCCGCGACGACGCGACCGGCGTGTGGAAGCCGAAGGACGACGACGGCTCGAAGGTCGAGAAGCTCACCGGGGCCGCGAACGGCGACGAGGGCGGCACGGGGGACAAGGGCGAACACTGGCGCATCACGACGCCCGACGGCACGCAGTACTACTTCGGCCTGAACCAGCTGCCGGGGTGGACAACCGGCAAACCGGTGTCGAACTCGACCTGGACCGTGCCGGTGTTCGGCAACGACAACGGCGAACCGTGTCACACCACCGGCACGGACGCCGCCGACACCTTCGACAAGTCGTGGTGCCGCCAGGCCTGGCGCTGGAATCTGGACTATGTCGTGGACCGGCACGGCAACACCATGACCTACTGGTACACCCCCGAAACCAACTACTACGGGCGCAACCTGAAGTCCACCGGGGTCGCCTACACCCGGGCCGGCACGCTGAGCCGCATCGACTACGGGCAGCGCGCGGACACGATCTTCACCTCCAACGCCCCGGCGCAGGCCACTTTCAGCACCGCGGAACGCTGCTTCCCCTCCGGCGCCATCACCTGCGCCGACAGCCAGTTCAAGACGACCAACGCCAAGTACTGGCCGGACGTGCCGGTGGACCAGAACTGCGCGGCGGGGGAGTCGTGCGCGAACAAGAACACGCCCACCTTCTGGACGCGCAAGCGCCTGACCGGCATCACCACGCGCGTGTGGAACGGCACGCAGTACGACGCGGTGGACTCCTGGGCGCTGCGGCAGGAGATGAAGGACCCCGGCGACGGCACCACCGCGGGCCTGTGGCTGGACGGCATCACCCACACCGGCAAGGTCGGCGGTGACCTTTCGCTGCCCGAGGTGACGTTCGAGGGCACCAAGCTGGCCAACCGGGTCGACCCCGCCCAGGGCCCGCAGATGGTCAAGTTCCGGATCTCCTCCATCACCTCGGAGTCCGGCGGCGTCACCTCCATCACCTACCTGCCGCCCGAGTGCGCGCAGGCCAACCTGCCCGCGGCCGAGGACAAGAACGACAAACGCTGCTTCCCGCTCTACTGGACGCCGGAGGGGGCCACGGATCCGAAGCTGGAGTACTTCCACAAGTACCCCGTCGCCTCGGTGTCCGACGATGCTCGCATCGCGGGCACGCCACCTGTCCTGACCACGTACGACTATCAGGGCGCCCCCGCCTGGCACCACGATGACGACGACGGGCTGGTGGAGGAGAAGTACAAGACGTGGTCCGAGTGGCGCGGCTACGCCAAGGTACGGATCGTCAGCGGGCGGCCAGGTGAGGCGCAGTCGCAGACCGAGTCGCTCTTCTACCGCGGCATGGACGGCGACGAGCTGAAGGGCACAGCCGTCCGCGACGTCAAGATCACTGACTCCGAGGGCACCGCGGTGGACGACGCGGACGTGCTCGAAGGGCAGGTCCGCGAGCAGATCGTGGACGACCGGCCGGGCGGGCGGATCCAGCAGGCGACCGTGAACACGCCATGGGTGAGCGCCATGACCGCCAAACGCGTCAAGCCCTGGGGCACGTCGACCGCCGCGATGGTCCGCGCGGGCACCGTGGCCACCCGCACACTGATCGGCGACGGCAGCTGGCGGCGCACCCGGACGATCGCCCGATACGACGATCGGGGCCTGGCGGTCGAGACCGCGGACGCGGGTGACACCTCGGTCCCCGGCGACGACAAGTGCACCAGGACCACCTACGCGCGCAACGAGAGCGCGTGGATGCTCAACTTCGTCAGCCGCGAGCTGACCGCGGCCATGGCCTGCCCGGCGCCGACCGCGACCCTGCCCGACGACAAGATCATCTCCGGGGTCGAGAACAGCTTCGACCGCAAAAGCTCCGGTGAGGCGCCCGCTACGGGTGACGTGACGCAAACCCGCCGGTTGACCGGTTTCACCAGCGGGTCGGCGAACTGGCAGATCGACACCGCGACCGACTACGACGCGAACGGGCGGGTCATCGCCTCCTACGACGGCGGCAAGGCCGACCACAAGACCACGACCGCCTACACGCAGGTGGCCGGTGGCGGACTGGTCAACCAGGTAGTGATCACCAACCCGGCCGGGCACCGGGAGACGACCACGTACAACCCGGCCTGGGCGGCGCGCACGGCGATCCAGGACGCCAACGGCAGGCGGACCGAGCAGCAGTACGACCCGCTGGGGCGCATGGTGAAGGTCTGGATGCCGGGGCGCACCACCGACATGTCCCCGCACGTCCAGTTCACCTACACGATGTCGAGGGACAAGCCCGCGGCTGTCACCACGGCGAAGCTGAACGCCGACGGGTCCACCTACACGACGTCGTATCAGCTCTTCGACGGGCTGCTGCGCCCGATCCAGACGCAGGGCCCGGCCATGACCAACTGCAGCGGCACGGTCACCGGCCGCACGATCTCCGACACGTTCTACGACTCCAGCGGCCAGGTGGTCAAGGTCAACGACGACTACTACAACGCCGCCCCACCGTCCAGCACCCTGTTCGCGGCCGCTGACAACGAGGTGCCAGGCCAGACCGTGACCACCTACGACGGGCAGGGCCGGGCCACCGTAGAGGCGTTCAGGCAGCTCGGAGTGGAGAAGTGGCGGACCACCAGCAGCTACACCGGCGACAGCGTCAGCGTCGTCCCGCCAACCGGCGAAACCCCCACGACCAAGGTCTTCGACGCGCAGGGCAAGGTCACCGAACTGCGCCAGTATCACGGCACGGGCGTCGAGGTGCCGGCGGATGTCACCCGATACGGCTACGACTCCGCCGACCGGCTCGCCACGGTCACGGACGGCGCGGGCAACGAGTGGCACACCACCTATGACCTGATCGGCCGCGCGACCGAGCTCCAGGACCCGGACAGGGGCACCACCACCCTGACCTACACCGACCTCGACGAGCTGCGATCCGTCGTGGACGGCCGTGGCAAGCGCCTGTTCTTCGACTACGACGTGCTCGGCCGCAGAACCGCCGAGCGCGCCGATGCCGCCGACGGGCCGAAGCAGGTCGAATGGCTCTACGACAAGATCGGCACGACCAACGTGTACGGCCAGGTCGTCTCCGCCATCCGCTACGCCGACGGCGACCCGGGCAAGGCGTACCGGACCGACATCACCGGCGTCGACGACGTCTACCGGCCGACCGGCATCAACGTCACGATCCCCGCCGTCGACGGCAACGCGGCCCTCGCCGGCACCTACGCCACCACGATGACCTACAACAGCGACGGGTCGATGGCCACGATGACCCTGCCGGCGATCGGCGGCCTGCCGTCGGAGAAGCTGCAGTACGGCTACGACGCGCTCGGCCGGCCCCGGACCTTGAAGGGAGCAGGCACCTACGTCCTCGACACCGGCTACGACGGCGTCGGCAACCTCTCCACCCTGCTGATGGGGACGGCCGCCGGTTCGAGAGTGCAGCGCACCTTCTCCTACGAGACCGGCACCGACAGGCTGACCAACGTGGTCACCGATCGGGAGAAGAGCGCGCCCTTCCGGGTGGAGAACACCACCTACCGCTACGACGACGCCGGGAACCTCACCAGGGTCGCCGACCAGCCGGGCGACGGCCAGGCCGCGGAGACCCAGTGCTTCCGCTACGACTATCTGCAACGCGTCACCGACGCCTGGACGGCCGGCGACGACTGCGCGGCCTCGCCCGGCTCCGGTACGGTCGCCAAGACCGGGCCTGCTCCCTACTGGCAGTCGTACGGCTACGACCTGACCGGCAACCGTACCAAGCAGACCGACCACGACCTGGACGGCGTCACCGCGCAGGACACGACCAAGACCTACACCTACCCCGCGGGCGGGAGCGCGCGACCGCATGCCCTGCAGTCCGTCACCACCGTCACACCCACGATCGCCGGTGGCAGTCCCGGAGGGACCAGTGTTGACTCCTTCGGCTACGACCAGGCAGGCAACACCACGCTGCGCAAGGTCGGCGGAGACGACGAGGCCATCGAATGGGACGCCGAAGGGCATCTCGCCAAGTCCACCAAGGGCGGCGCCACCTCCTCGTTCCTCTACGACGCCGACGGCCAGCGGCTGATGCGCCGGGGAGCCGGCGTCACCACCCTGTATCTCGGCCCGATGGAGCTCCGGCTCGACGGCACCGGCGTGTCAGGGACCCGGTACTACACCCTGGGCGGAGACACGGTCGCGGTGCGCACCGGCAAGGGCGTCCAGCTGCTCGCCGACGACCATCAGGGGACCGCGAACCGGATCATCGACGCCTCCACCAACCAGGTCAGCCAGCGCTACTTCACCCCGTTCGGATCCCAGCGCGGCACCCAGCCGACGGTCTGGCCGGACGAACACGGCTACGTCGACGGAGTCACCGACACCTCGCTCGGCACCACCCATCTCGGCGCCCGCGAGTACGACCCGGACAACGGGCGGTTCCTGTCGGTCGATCCGGTCACCGACGTCGAAGATCCCCAGCAGATGAACTCCTACTCCTACAGCGAGAACAATCCCGGGACGCTCTCCGACCCCGATGGCCTACGACCCGACAGCTGCATGTCCGGCGGGGACAAGCGGGCGTGCCTGGACTGGCAGGTCGGTCAGATCCAGCGGAGGTGGCCGCACTGGCGTCCCAGCGCCGACTACTACGGTCCCTACGCCAGGCCGTCCGACAGCGGCTACTCCTCGTCCCAGATCGCGGCCCAGCGCCGCGCCGCCCAGCTCGCCGCGCTCAAGCGCCTGTGGGCGGCCCAGCAGAAGAAGATCGAACTCAAGCGCCGGCTGGCCAGCGCGATCGGCTCCCTGCTGAAGATCGCCGCCGACGAGCTGGGCATCACCGCGGGCGTCGACTGCTTCACCAAGGGAGATCTCGCCGCCTGCGGCGAAACCGCCCTCAACGTCATGCTCACGTTCTCGGGCAGCGTCCTCGGCAAAGTCGCGTCCAAGTACGGCATGCCCTGGAAGTGGGGCAAGGCGGCGAAACTCGTGGGCGCGGTCGGGAAACTCGTCGGTGCGATCGTCAGGACGATCAAGGACCTGTTCAAGGTGGGCAAGGAGGTCACTGAGGCGGAGAAGGCGGTCAAGGCGGCCTGCCGGGTCAACAGTTTCCTGCCCGGCACCCTGGTGAGACTGGCCGACGGCACGGCCAAACCGATCGAGAAACTCGAACCCGGGGCCAAGGTCCTGGCGAGCGACCCGGCCAGCGGCCGGACGGAAGGCAAGCAGGTCGTCGCGTCCATCGCGGGCCTGGGCATGAAGCGGCTGGTCCAGGTCGTCGTGGAGACCGGCGACGCCAGGGTCGGCAGCGTCGTCGCCACCGAAGGGCACCCGTTCTGGGTCGCGGACCGGAACTCCTGGATGGAGGCCGGTCGGCTCCGGTCCGGGATGTGGCTCACGACCGACTCCGGCGCCCAGGTTCGGATCCGTGAGGTCCGTCCGTACAGCGCCTACGCGAGCGTGCACAACCTCACCGTCGGCGATGTCCACACCTATTACGTGGTGTCCGGTGCGGGAGACCTCCTCGTGCACAACTGCGGACCGTCGGCGTTGCCCTCAGGCAACGGCAAGAGCTTCACGGTCTACAAGGACGGGAAGCTGGTTCCGCGGTCTGAATTGCCCGACATCGCACCCCCGGAGGACCCGCTCGGGGCGGAAACCGGAGCCTATGCCGGGGAGGGAGCGCGATTCGAAAAGCTAGATGAAGCCACCCCCAGGTCGAAACTGAGTGCGTTCATGAGGGCGCCGGCAGAGCTGGCGGACACCATCCAGGGCCATCTCCCGCCCACCTGGCACGTGCCCCCCCTCCACTGAGGCTCCGGCTCGAACGCCTCAAGGGCCGGGCGCCATGCAGGCGCCCGGCCCCGCCGCAGCACCTGACACCTGCAACGACTACGCCGTCCACCCCTCGTCTCTCCCGTGCTCGATGGCCCGGTCCTCAGCTGCGACGCGTGAGTGAAGCCGGGGCGGTGGTCGCGCTCTCCGACGCCGTGTCGATCACCTCGTCCAGGACGTCGCGGGAGCGAACCAGATCGGTGATCATGCGGTTGATGCGGTCGCGCTCCGCGGTGAGCTCGCCGACCAGCACCGGGGTGGCGATCTCGTTCGGGCGACCATCCGTGTCTCTCATGCAGGGCAGCAGTTGTGCGATCTTCTTGCTGTTCAGCCCCGCGGCATAGAGCATCTGGATGCGTACGACGCGGTCGACCGCCCACTCGTCGTAGTCCCGGTGGCCGCCGGGGGTGCGCTCCGCGCGTAGCAGTCCTTGTGCCTCGTAGTAGCGCAGGGAACGCTCGCTCACCCCGCTGCGCCGGGCCAGCTCGCCGATCCGCATTCCACACCTCGCATGACGACGACTTGAACCTGACACTGATGTGAACTTCTACCATGCCGGCATGACGAACACACAGTTTGCGGAGAACGCATCGATGAGTGACTTGACCGGCAAGGTGGCGCTGGTGACAGGTGGCAGCCGCGGGATCGGCGCGGCGATATCGAAAAGGCTGGCGGACGCCGGGGCGGCGGTTGCGCTGACGTACGTTCAGGCAGTGGACCAAGCGCGCGAGGTCGCCAAGCAGATCGAGGCGGACGGTGGCACGGCCGCAGTCATCCAGGCCGACCTCACCCAGCCGAATGCCGCGGCGGATGCTGTGGAGCAGACGGTACGGGAACTTGGCCGCATCGACATCCTGGTGAACAACGCGGGCTTCCTCACCTACGGCCCGCTTGCAGAGGTGTCCGCTGCGGAACTGGACCGGGTGCTGGCCGTGGACGTCCGGTCGGTGTTCCTGGCCGCCCAGGCCGCCGCCCGGCACATGGGCGACGGCGGGCGGATCATCAGCATCGGGTCGTGCTTCAACGGGCGCGTTCCCGGCTCGAACTTCGTCCTGCAGGCGACGGCCAAATCCGCGCTCATCGGGCTGACCAAGGGACTTGCCCGGGAGCTGGGGCCGCTCGGGATCACCGCCACCATCGTGGACCCGGGCCCGATCGACACCGACATGAACCCGGCCGACGGCGATACCGCCGATTTCCAGCGCTCCCTCACCGCCCTGGGGCGTTATGGCGAGGCCGAGGACATCGCCGCCGCGGTGGCCTACCTGGCGGGTCCCGGCGGCCGCTACATCACCGGCACCGCCCTCGCCGTGGACGGCGGGTACACCATCTGACGGCCGATCGTCCCCGTCCACTCGCCGCCCGGCCGGTCGCGAGTGGACGGGGCTGGATCGTGCTTCCAGCCCACTGGCAGGAGCCGAACTCCGCAGCCGGCACCTCCATCTGGCGAGCACAACGACAAACCGCTCAGCTCATCGCGTGATCCCTCGCCACCTTCGACCAGTGACCCCAACTGAACACCTTGGAATCAACCGTCTTGTCGACTCTGTCCCACGCTCGGACGTAGTCCACGGACATGCGGCCGACGGAGTGCGGGGCAGGTGGGATCTCGGAGTAGACGAAGTTGTCGACGATCACGTTGGTCATGCCTGTCGATGTGCCTCTCACGTGGCACACCGGCCTGCCGTCGACGTAGAAGTCGGTACCGTGTTCGTGGATGTCCGCCCCATAGACGTGCATACCCGCCGTTGGGTCGAACGGGGGCGTGTACACACAGCCATCGTCAGGGCCTGAATGCTGGGACAGGTAGAGGCGCGTGTGGTTGTCGGAGAAGAACTCGAAGACGTCCGTTTCGGTGTACTGCCTGTTGCCGGCCGCCTGCCACGTCCAGAACGCGGGCCAGAAGCCTCGAGCTGAGGGAAGCTGGGCCTTGATCTCGATATAGCCGTACCGGAAGGCGTAGCCGTTCTGGCCGGTCGACGTGATCAGGCAACTGGACCAGTTGTAGTGCTGACCCGACTGGGACGTGATGTCGTCCGGCTTCGCCGTGATGGTGAGCGCGCCTCCCGCTACCGAGCAGTTGCCCGGCTGATCGAACTCCAGTTGCTGGTTGCCCGAGTTGCCGGTCCCGAACGGCGTGCCAGACCAGTCGGCCTCGGCGCTGGAGCGGAATTGCCATTTCGACTGATCGATCGACGAGCCATCGAATCCATCATCGAACATGAGCCTCCAGCTGCCGTCCGGCCCTTTCGGCGTGATGCCGCCAGATGTCGCCAGTTGCGGCCGGGGGACCGAGCGAGCGTCCCAGGCTCGATTCGCTTGGTTCGCTGTCGCAGGCTCACAAAAGCTCATCATCACGGCCGCTACGCCGGCGAGAAATTTCAGAAACCGCATGATCTATCCCCTTTCCGCAGCTTTATTCAGCCCAGACCAGGACGCGAAACCCGCTACAGCGCAAGCTGGTGGCCTGTTGGTCCAGACATCGTGGCGACCTTGAAAACTGCCACGCTTGTTGAAACCGCCGCTACTGTGCCTTGGGGGGCGGATAACGATCAAGCGCAGGCGCTTAAGCGGTCTTTGGTCGCCGGGTGCTGGAGGTTTGCGGCAAGCGACGCCCGGGGAGGTCGGTACTCGTCCTGGGTGCTGAATAACAAGGCGCGTCGATGCCCATCCGCCGCATGGCCGCTGGGGAGGAGCTCTTGGCCAGGGAATTGGCGGATTATGACCAGTGGGTGAGGGACGTTTCGGGGGCCTGTGGTCAGGATGGCGGGTATGGGGCCCGCTGATCGATTTGACGCCTTCCGCGCGCTGGCGGAGCGCCGTGGACGCCCTGCCGTACTCGAGGCTCTCTTCGAGGCGGCACCTGCCACATCCGAGGGGCCCGAGACGTGGGCGCCAGAGGTGGCCAGGCGGCTTGGTCTGCCTGCGGCCGCGGGCCTCGGCCCTGCCACCTTCTACGCGGATCTCGCCGTCCGGCACGGCAGGCGGCACGTGCGGATCTGCACCGCGGCGGCGTGCTTCGCCGCCCGCCAGGGAAAGCACCTTCCCGAGGTGGAGGCCGCGCTCGGGGTGGGGGTGAACACCGCCGATCCGCAGGCCCGGATCTCGCTGCAGAGCGTTCGTTGTCTCGGATACTGCTACACGGGGCCCGCGTGCCTGGACGGAGATACGCCGTGCACGGGCCCGACGGTGGTCGATCAGCTCCGCGGCCTGTCACCCGCGCAGGATCCGCCGATCCCGGCCGCCGACACCACCGGGGATCCGGTCGTGCTGGCCGGCGTGGTCGCGGGGGAGGCGCCCTGGCAGGTGTGGCCGGAGACGGTGGCGACGCGCGACCGAGCCGACGTGCGGGCCGCGGTGCTGGCCTCCGGGCTGAGAGGACGCGGCGGTGCGGGGTTCCCGGTGGCGGCCAAGTGGGCTGCCGCGGGCGGCGCGCCGGAGACAGTGGTGGTGGCCAACGGCGACGAGGGCGACCCCGGCTCCTACGCCGACCGGCTGTTGATGGAGTCCGATCCAGGCCGCGTGCTCGAAGGGCTGGCGCTGGCCGGTTTCGCCTGCGGAGCGCGCCGCGCCGTGGTGCTGGTGCGTTCCGAATACCCGCGGGCGCTCGCCGCCATGCGGGCGGCCGTCGAACAGGCCTACGCCGACGGCCATCTGGGCCGCACGATCCACGGCAGCGAGGTGGACCTCGACGTCGACGTGGTCGTGGGCGCGGGGTCCTACGTGGCGGGGGAGGAGACGGCGTTGATCGCGGGGTTGGAGGGCGGCCGCGGCTGCGCCCGGCCCCGCCCGCCGTACCCGACCCAGCAGGGGCTGTGGGATGCGCCGACCGTGGTCAACAACGTGGAGACGCTGGCGGCCGTTCCGTGGATCGTCCGGCGCGGCGGGGACGCGTACGCGCGTCGCGGCACGCCGGAGGAGGCCGGCACGAAGCTGGTGTGCCTGTCAGAGCGCTTCGCCCGGCCTGGCTGCTACGAGGTCGAGCTCGGCACTCCGGTCCGGTGGATCGTGGCCGAACTGGGCGGTGGGCTGCGCGAGGGCGCCGACCTGAGCGTCCTGCAGGTGGGCGGGCCGTTGGGTGGCTTCCTCGCAGCCGATCAGCTGGACGTGCCGCTGTCGGAGGGAGGGCTGGCGGCTCTGGGTGCCGCGCTGGGGCACGCCGGTCTGGTCGCCTTCGATCACCAGGTGGAGCCGGTGCAGGTGCTGCGGCACGTGTGGGAGTTCGCGGCGGCGGAGAGCTGCGGAGCGTGTTCGCCCTGCCGGGTGGGCTCCCGGCGAGGGCTGGAGATCGCCACCGCCGCGGACCCGTCCGGTGACGAGTATGCGAGGCTTCTCCGGGTCATGGGCGCCGCCAGCCTGTGTGCCTTCGGGCGGCGGGTCCCTGCCGCCGTCCGCAGCCTGGCCCGCGCCTACGGGGATCGGCTGGCGGGGTGGGACCGGTGAAGGTCATCGTGGACGACCGCGCCGTCCGGCTGGCCGAGGGCGCCTCGTTGCTGGCCGCCGTTCGCGAGGCAGGCGTCGAGCTGCCGTCGCTGTGTCACGACGACCGGCTGTCCCCGGCGGGCTCCTGCCGTACCTGTCTGGTGAGATCGGACGGCCACGTGGTGGCCGCGTGCGTGACTCCCGCGACGGAGAACGCGGTGATCGAGGTCACCGCCGGAGATCTACAGCAGCTGCGCAGGGAGGCGGTGGAGCTCGTCGTTTCCGCCCTGCCGCCCCGTGCGCTGGAAAGTGGCGAGCTCGCCCAGGTCTGCCGCTCGCTGGGAATCACGGCGGACGAGGCTCGCGGCCGCGGTGGCAGGGGCCGAGACGACAGCCACCCCTATGTCCGCTTGGACCGCGATCTGTGCATAGCCTGCGGTCGCTGTGTTCGCATGTGCGCCGACGTGCAGGGCACCTTCGCCCTCACCCTGACCGGGCGGGGCGCCGACACGGTGGTCGCACCCGGCACCGGCGGGCTGTGGGCCGATTCCGACTGCGTCGCCTGCGGCGGTTGCGTCGACACCTGCCCAACCGGCGCGCTCACCGAGCCCGGGCTCATCGGTGGCCGCAGAACGCCGGGACTGACGCGTACCCGTACCACGTGCGGCTACTGCGGTGTCGGCTGCTCGCTGGAGGTCCTCACCAGCGAAGGCGAGGTGACCGCGGTCCTGCCCGACCACGAAGGCCCGGTCAACCGCGGGCACGCGTGCGTCAAGGGCCGTTTCGCGCACGGCTTCCTCCGCTCGCCGGAACGTCTCACCCGGCCGCTGCTTCGCCGAGGCGGCCGCCTGGAGCCGGTCGACTGGGACGAGGCGCTCGATCACGTCGCGCGCGGGATGCGGGCCGCCATGGACGATGGCGGCCCCGACGCGGTTGCGGCGATCTCCTCGGCCAGGGCGACCAACGAGGAGAACTACCTGATCCAGAAGTTCATGCGGGTCGCGATCGGCACCAACAACGTCGACAACTGTTCCAGGCTCTGCCACGCCCCCTCGGCTGCGGGGCTGACCGCGTCGTTCGGCCTGTCCGGCGGCACCGACTGCTTCGACGACGTCGAGGCGGCCGACTGCCTGCTGCTGGTGGGCGCCAACCCGGTCGAGGCCCACCCAGTGGTCGGAGCCCGGCTGCTCCAGCGAGTCCTGCGTGGAGCGCGGCTGGTCGTCGCCGACCCTCGGGCGGTGGGCCTGGCCCGCCACGCCGACGTGCATCTGCGGCCCCGCCCGGGCACCAACGTGGCCCTGTTCCACGGCCTGGCCCACGTGCTGCTCGCCGAAGGTCTGATCGATGAGGAATTCCTGCGGGTGCGTGCCGCAGGCCTGGCGGAGCTCACGGCCGTGCTGGAGGACTACCCGCCAGACAGGGTGTCCGCCATCACGGGGGTGCCCGCCCAGGACGTGATCGCCGCCGCTCGGCTGTACGGCCGGGCCGAGCGACCGGCGATCGTGTACGGGCTGGGGGTCACCGAACACCTGCACGGCACCGACGGGGTGCGCACGCTGGCCAACCTGGCGATCCTGCGCGGAGCCGTCGGCACCGGCCACGGCTTCGGGGTGAACCCGCTGCGCGGCCAGAACAACGTGCAAGGCGCCTCCGACATGGGCGCGCTGCCCGATCTCCTGCCCGGGTACGGCAAGCTGACCGACCCGGCCGCCCGGGCTGGAGCGGAAGGCGTGTGGGGCACGACGGTCCCGGACAGACCCGGGCTGCGCATCCCGGAGATGTTCGCCGCCGCACGCGCGGGTGGGCTCGGGGCGCTGTGGATCGTCGGTGAGGATGTGTGCGCCACCGATCCGGACGCCATGCACGTCATCCAAGCCCTGGAGGCCTGCCCGCTGGTCGTCTGCAACGAGCTGTTCCTGTCGGAAACCGCACGCCGGGCCGACGTCGTGCTGCCGGTCGCGTCCTGGCTGGAGAAGGACGGCACGTTCGTCAACTTCGACCGCCGGTTCCAGCGAGTGCGCGCCGCTCTCGCCCCGCCCGCCGGAGTCATGACCGACTTCGAGGTCGTTCACGCTCTCGCCGCGCGACTCGGCGTCGACCTGGGGTGTTCGACACCAGCTCAAGCGCTGGCCGAATGCGGACGGGTGGCACCACTGTTCGCTGGACTGTCCCATGACCGGCTCGACCGCGAGGGCGCCATCGCCTGGCCCTGCCCGGACCCCGACGGCCCGGGGGAGGCCACGCTCTACCGTGACCGATTCGCCACGCCTGACGGGCTCGCCCACCTCAGCGCGGCCCCATACCTGCCGCCCGGCGAGCAGCCCGACGACAGCTACCCGCTGATCCTCGTCACCGGGCGCCGCTGGGCGCACTACAACTCAGGGAGCATGACCCGTCGCACGGACAATCTCCGGCTCGACCCCGTGGACAGGCTCGACCTGCATCCCGCCGACGCGGCCCGGTACGGCCTGCGCGACGGCGACCTCGTCAGGGTGGAAAGCCGCCACGGCCGCGCCAGGCTGGTGGCCAGGATCGGCGAGGACACGGTGCCAGGTCAGGTCTTCTGCGCCTTCCATTTCCCGTCCAGCGGGGTGAACGCGCTCACCTCCGACCGGGCCGACGTCGTGACGTCCTGTCCCGAATACAAGGTCACCGCTGTACGGCTGGCCCGCGGATAGGACTTTGGTCCTCCTCGAGGATGGCTCGGGGCACACCGATTCAGGACCTTGGCCTCCACCCGTTCCGTGTCCTTCTCGTGAAGCTGGAGCTGACGAAGGAGGGGCGACGATGAAGATCAAAGATGTGATGTCCGCTCCCATCGTGGAAGTGACGCCGTTCACGCCGATCCGTGATGTCGCGCGGCACATGGACTACTACGGTGTCGGCTGCGTGATCGTGACCGATGGGCGGGAGATCACGGGAATCGTGACCGATCGTGATCTCGCCCTGCGGGTGCTCGGGCGCGAGCTCGAGGCCGACGGTCCGATCAGCGCGGTGATGACCCGCGATCCCGTCATCGTGCGGCCCGACGACGATCTCGACGTGGCATTCGAGACCCTCCGGCGCCACGCCTTGCGCCGTCTTCCGGTCGTCGACAGCGGGACCGTCGTCGGCATGGTGACCCTGGACGACCTGCTGCTGCACAGCCACCAGATGACAGCCGACCTGCTCAAGCCGGTCATCAGCGAGATCAGCGAGCCGCAGCATCCTCGTGACAGGGAATGAGAGCCTTCCTCATCCATCGCGCGAGGGCCCGGCGGCGGCGGGAACTCGCCCGGAAGGCCCAGCTGCGCCCCATGCGAACGTACGGCTGTCGCCACACCGGAGCGTGGCACCGTTGATCCGTGCCGCATCGCGGTCGGCGTCGATGACGAATCGGGCTCCACGCGCATGCAGTGCCAGCGAGACCATGCCGAGTCCGTCGGGCAGCAGCGGGTTCACCCGCAGGCCGTCCTTGCGGACCTCCAGCCCCAGGTAGCAGCGCTGCACCAGGTCCAGGGTGCCCGCCATCGCCCCCAGATGGATGCCCTCCGCGGTGGTGCCGTGCTGGACGTCCTTGATGTCGGAGGTGAGGGCTTCGGCGAAGAACCGCCACGATCGCACACGGTCGGACCTGGCCAGCACCCAGGCGTGCACCACCGCGCTCAGTGTCGAGCCGTGGCTGGTCCGCGCCAGGTAGTACTGGACCGTCCGGGGGATCAGGCCGGGCTCTGCCGGGTAGCCGAGCCGATCCAGGATCGCCAGCAGCTCGTCGGCGGGCAGCAGGTAGAACAGCATGAGCACGTCGGCCTGCTTGGACGCCTTGTACCGGTTGACGTCGTCGCCGTCGGCCTCCAGGGCCCGATCCAGGCGGCGCACGCCCCGGTAGCGCGTCCAGTCCAGCTCGAGCAGGTCGGCGTAACCGGTGAACTGGCTGATCACGCCGTCCTCGAGGAAGTCCACCCGCATCCGCCGGGTGATGTCGTCCCAGCGCGCCAGCTCGTCATCGGCGGGGCGGAGTGCGGGCGCCAGATCAGCGGCTTCGCGGGCGCGCATCAGCAACCACACGGTCATCACGTTGGTATAGGCGTTGTTGGCCAGACCTGGGCTGGTGTGGTACTCGTCGGGCCCCATGACGTCGCGGATCTCGTAACGGCCGGAGGAAGGGTCGAGGACGGCCAATGACGCGAAGAACCTGGCGATGTCGAGCAGGAGCTCGGCGCACCACTCCGGCAGTGCTCCGGTCGCCAGGTAGTACTGCCACACGTTGTAGCCGACGGCCAGGCCGATGTGGCGCTGCAGGCGAGATCGGTCGGTCAGCCACCGCCCTGAGAGGGGATTGAGGTGGACGGCCTGTGTCTGCTCGCTGCCGTCGCTGCCGCTCTGCCAGGGGAACATCGCACCGTCGAACCCGGCGGCCCGAGCGGCCCGTCTGGCTTCCGGCAGCCGCCGCCACCGGTAGCGCAGCAGGCCCCGCGAGATCTCCGGGAAGCGGAGGTTCAGCCAGGGCAGGACGAACAGCTCGTCCCAGAACACATGGCCGCGGTAGGCCTCGCCGTGCAGGCCTCTGGCAGGCACGCCCACGTCGAGGTCCGCGGTGTGCGGAGACAGGGTCTGCATCAGATGGAAGATGTGGAGGTGGATGATCTGGGCGAGTTCCGGCCTGTCCACCTCCACGGTGGCCCGCTCCCAGATCCGATCCCAGGCGCTGCTGTGCCGGGCCAGCATCGCGTCGAAGCCGGGCGCTTGCCGCACCCACTCCAGGGCGGCCGAGCGCGCGTCGTGGATCGCATGATCACGGGAAGTCGCCAGCGCCACGACCTTCGTCAACGTCACCGGCGTACCGGGCACGAGGTCGAGGACGTGGTGAGAGGTGATCCGGTCCCGCTCGACCCCCACTTCTCCCGGCAGGCTGACTCTGGAGGCGAGCGCGACCGTGATCTGTGAAGAGCGGGTTCTGGCGGTCAGCCAGGTGAGATCGTCCCGCGATCCCGTGCGGTGGTCGGTCAGGTGGTCGCCGCGCAGGTCGCGATACCGGGCCACGCCCCGGTTCGTCACCCGGCCGTCCAGGGCGGCACGCACCCGCAGCGGTCCCGACCAGTTCTCCGCGGTGAACGTCGTCTCCAGCGCGGCCAGGACAGGGTCGGCCATCGACACCAGGCGGCGCTGCCGTACCGAGGTGACGCGGCCGGCGTCATCTCGCCAGCGGACCGTGCGGTGCAGCACTCCGTGGCGCAGGTCGAGCTCCTGCCCGTAGTCCAGCAGCTCGGACCGTTCCGGGCAGAAGCACGCCGAGTCCGGGGTCGCGAAGGTCAGGGGCAGCCAGTCGGGCAGGTTGACCAGCTCTTCGTTGGTCACCGTACGGCCGGCGATCGGGGAGGTCAGCCGGTTGTAGCAGCCCGCGACATAGGTGCCGGGCGTGCGCATCCGTCCGTCAGGTGTCGCCCCTCGGGTGGCGAAGCGGCCGTTGCCCAGTGTGCACAGGGCCTCCCGCAGTCCCTCGGCGGACGGGTCGAAGCCGTCGTAGGTGAGCGCCCACGGGTTCATGGCCATGGCAGCGACGGTACGGGTCATGTGCCCGGCCGGACACGGCCATTGGACCTTCCGAGAGCGGGACTTCCGGCCCTGTGATCCGTCCGTCGGCCACGATCCGCTCCGCACACGCGGTGCCACGGGGTCAACGCTGCTCGGCTCGGTGGTTCGCGGCCGGTGGGGCGAATGGGGTGGGAACTCGGGACCAAAGACCCTGCCAGTGGACTCGGCCGTCAGAGGAGGCTGGCCGGTGAATGAAGCGATCGACATGAGAAGGACGACGAGACGATGACGTCTGTTTCTCCTGCCCCGACCTCGACGGTGGCGGGGCGGATGACAGCCCTCGTGCTTGCCACGGCCGCGTTCGCGGTGAACTTCTGGGCCTGGGCGCTCCTCAGCCCGCTCGGCCCGGTCTACAAGGAACTGTTCGGGCTGAGCGCGACCGCCGTGGCGGTGCTGGTCGCGGCGCCGGTCGTGGTCGGATCGCTGGGACGGATGGTCCTGGGGGCGTTGACGGACCGGTACGGCGGGCGGCTCGTCTTCGGGGTGGCCAGCCTGGCAGGCGTCGTGCCGGTGCTGTTCCTGGCTTTCGCCGACAGCTATCCCACCCTGCTCGCGGGCGGCATCGTGCTGGGCATCACGGGAGCCACCTTCGCGATCGGCGTGCCGTTCGTGAACGGCTGGTTCCCGCCGGAGCGTCGCGGTCTGGCGCTGGGCGTCTTCGGTATGGGCAACATCGGCACGGCGATCTCCGGCTTCGCCACGCCATGGCTGGCCGCACAGTGGGGCCGCGGCACGCCGTTCTTCGCCGTCGCTGTCGCCCTGGCCGCGACCGGAGTGGTCTTCCTGCTCGTCGGCCGGAACGCGCCGGGCACCGCCCCGGCCACCGAGCCGTTCCTGACGCGCTTCATGCGCGCGGCCCGGCTGCGTGTCACCCGGGAACTGGCCGCGATGTACGCGCTGACCTTCGGCGGCTTCGTCGCCTTCGGTGTCTACCTTCCCCTGTACTTGAAGGCGGTCTACGGGCTGACGGTTCCCGACGCAGCCGCCAGGGCGGCCGGCTTCGTGGTGCTGGCCACGCTGGCCCGGCCGGTGGGCGGGTGGCTGGCCGACCGCGTCGGCGGCGCCAACGTGCTCGCCGCGGTCCTGGCGGCCGTGGTGGCCTGCGCGCTGATCGTGTCGTTCGCGCCGGGGATGACGCAGGCGACGGTGGGCTTCCTGAGCATGGCCGCCGCCCTCGGACTGGGCAACGGCGCGGTGTTCGGCATTCTCGGCCGGGCCGTACCCGCTTCGATGGTCGGCAGCGCCACGGGCGTGGTCGGCGCGGCCGGCGGCCTGGGCGGCTTCCTGCCGCCGATCGTGATGGGGCTGATCTACCAGGCCACGGCTTCCTACGCCATCGGGCTGATGCTGCTCGCCGTGATGGCCTTCGGAGCCCTCGTGTACTGCTGGTTCGTTCTCCGGGAGACCGCCGCATGAAGATGGAAGAGCTGCTCCGGTTCGCCACGCACCTCCGGCCCGGCCAGGTCGCGGCCGACGGCCGCAGCCTGCACCTGATCGGTGGCCGCGACGGTGACATCTACTACCGCGACCGGTGGAGCCACGACAAGGTGGTGCGCTCGACCCACGGGGTGAACTGCACGGGCTCGTGCTCGTGGAAGGTGTACGTCAAGGACGGCATCATCACCTGGGAAGCCCAGCAGACCGACTACCCGAGCGTGGGCGGCGACCGGCCGGAGTACGAGCCGCGCGGCTGCCCACGCGGCGCGGCCTTCTCCTGGTACACCTACTCGCCCACGCGTGTGCGCTACCCCTATGCCCGCGGGGTGCTGGTGGAGATGTACGGCCAGGCCAGGCGCAGCGGCCTGGACCCCGTCGAGGCCTGGGCGGACGTGACGTCGAACCCCGGCAAACGCCGCAGGTATCAGGCGGCGCGTGGCAAGGGCGGCCTGGTCAGGATCACCTGGGACCTCGCCACCGAGATGATCGCCGCCGCTCACGTCCACACCATCAAGACCTACGGCCCCGACCGCGTGGCGGGCTTCTCGCCGATCCCGGCGATGTCGATGGTCTCGCACGCTTCGGGAGCGCGGTTCATCTCACTGATCGGCGGCTCCATGCTGTCGTTCTACGACTGGTACGCCGACCTGCCCGTCGCCTCCCCGCAGGTGTTCGGCGACCAGACCGACGTGCCCGAGTCGGCCGACTGGTGGGACGCCGCCTACCTGATGCTGTGGGGCTCCAACGTCCCTGTCACCCGCACACCCGACGCCCACTACATGGCCGAGGCGCGCTACCGCGGGCAGAAGGTGGTGGTGCTCGCGCCGGACTACAACGACGCCGCCAAGTTCGCCGACGAGTGGCTGGCCCCGCGCCCGGGCACCGACGGCGCGCTGGCCATGGCGATGGGACAGGTGATCCTCAAGGAGTTCTTCGTCGAGCGGGCGACACCGCCCTTCCTGGACTACGTCAAGCGGTTCACCGACCTGCCGTTCCTGGTACGGCTGCGCGCGGGCGACGGAGCCTACCTGCCGGACAAGTTCCTGACCGCGGCCGATCTCGGGCAGGAGGATCCGGAGGCGGCGTTCGCCACCGTGCTGCTCGACGCGCGCACCGGTGAACCCGTCGTGCCCAACGGCTCGCTCGCGTTCCGCTACTCCGAGCAGGGCGTGGGCCGCTGGAACCTCGATCTCGGCGAGGTCGACCCCACCCTCACCCTGCTCGACGCCGGACAGTCCGTGA
This sequence comes from Nonomuraea sp. NPDC050536, assembly GCF_044457685.1. Classification (NCBI taxonomy): domain Bacteria; kingdom Bacillati; phylum Actinomycetota; class Actinomycetes; order Streptosporangiales; family Streptosporangiaceae; genus Nonomuraea; species Nonomuraea sp. NPDC050536. The sequence goes on along the minus strand of NZ_JBITHD010000003.1, from coordinate 32,831 downwards.
GCGTCGCGCTCCCTCGGTTCGACGGGGACGGTGGCGTGCTGGAGCGCGGCGTTCCCGTGCGGGAGGTGGGCGGCCACCTGGTCACCACCGTGTTCGATCTCATGCTCGCCCAGTACGGCGTGCCCCGCGACGGGCTGCCGGGCCGCTGGCCGTCCGGCTACGACGACGCGGCCGAGCCGTACACCCCGGCCTGGCAGGAGGCGATCACCGGGGTCCCGGCGGCGGCGGCGGCGAGGATCGCCCGCGAGTTCGCGCGCAACGCGGAGGAGTCGCACGGCAGATCCATGATCATCATGGGTGCGGGGACGAACCACTGGTTCCACTCCGACACCATCTATCGGTCCTTCCTGGCGCTGACCACGCTCACCGGATGCCAGGGGGTCAACGGCGGAGGCTGGGCGCACTACGTCGGGCAGGAGAAGTGCCGGCCGATCACCGGGTGGGCGCAGCTGGCCTTCGGGCTGGACTGGGCGCGCCCGCCGCGGCAGATGATCGGCACGGCCTTCTGGTACCTGCACACCGACCAGTGGCGCTACGACACGTACTCGGCCGACGTGGTCTCCTCCCCGCTGAGCCAGGGCGCGTTCACCGGCAAGGCGACCGCCGACCTGCTGGCCCAGTCCGCGCGGCTGGGCTGGATGCCCTCCTACCCGACCTTCGACCGCAACCCGCTCGACCTGGCGGACGAGGCGGGAGACGACCCCGCCTCCTACGTCGTCGAGCAGGTCGAGGCCGGTCGCCTGGGCTTCGCCTGCGAGGATCCGGACGCGCCGCACAACTGGCCGCGCGTGCTGACGGTCTGGCGGGCGAACCTGCTGGGCTCCTCGGCCAAGGGGAACGAGTACTTCCTGCGCCACCTGCTGGGCACCGACTCGGCGGTACGGGCCGAGGAGGCCGGGCAGGATCAGCGGCCGGAAGCGGTCACCTGGCGCGCGGAGGCGCCACGGGGCAAGCTCGACCTGCTGGTGTCGCTGGATTTCCGGATGACCTCCACCACGCTGTTCTCCGACATCGTGCTGCCCGCCGCGACGTGGTACGAGAAGCACGATCTGTCCTCCACCGACATGCATCCGTTCGTGCACGCCTTCACTCCCGCGATCGACCCGCCCTGGCAGACCAGGACCGACTTCGCCGCCTTCCACGCCATCGCCGGAGCCTTCAGCGACCTGGCCCGCGTCCACCTGGGCACCCGCCGCGATCTGGTGGCGGTGCCGTTGCTGCACGACACCCCCGACGAGCTGGCCGTGCCGCACGGCCGCGTCGACGACTGGCGTACGGCCGGTCGCCGGCCGGTGCCGGGCCGCGACTTCCCCAAGATCGTGACCGTCGAGCGTGACTACCCGGCCGTCGCCGAGAAGATGGCCGCGCTCGGCCCGCTGCTGGACCGGCTGGGTGCCACCACCAAGGGCCTCACCTACGACGTGTCGGGCGAGATCGAGCGGCTTCGCCGGGTCAACGGCACCGCAGCCGGGGGATACGCCTCGCTCGCCCGTGACGTGGACATGTGCGAGGCGATCCTCGCGCTGTCGGGAACCACGAACGGGCATTTGGCGGCGAGCGGGTTCGCCACGCTGGCCCGCCGTACGGGGACATCCTTCGACGGGCTGGCGGACGAGCACAAGCAGATCACCTTCGCCGACACGCAGGCCCGGCCGGTGCCGGTGATCACCTCACCCGAGTGGTCGGGCAGCGAGAGCGGAGGCCGGCGCTACTCGGCCTTCACCATCAACGTCGAGCACCGCAAGCCCTGGCACACCCTCACCGGGCGTCAGCACTTCTACCTGGACCACGACTGGATCCACGAGGCGGGGGAGGCGCTGCCGATCTATCGGCCGCCGCTCAACATGACGGCGCTGTTCGGCGAGCCGGGACTGGGCGAAGCAGGCCCGAACGGCATCACGCTGCGCTACCTCACCCCGCATTCCAAGTGGTCCATCCACTCCGAATACCAGGACAACCTGCTCATGCTCACCCTGTCGCGCGGCGGACCGACGATCTGGATGTCGCCGGGCGACGCCGCCAAGGCCGGCATCGCCGACAACGACTGGGTGGAGGCCGTCAATCGCAACGGCGTGGTGGTGGCACGGGCGGTGGTCTCGCACCGGATGCCCGAAGGAACCGCGTACATGTACCACGCCCAGGAACGCATCGTGGACGTGCCCAAATCCGAGACGTCAGGGCGGCGCGGCGGCATCCACAACTCGCTGACCCGGCTCATGATCAAGCCGACCCACCTGATCGGCGGCTACGCCCAGCTGTCGTTCGCCTTCAACTACCTGGGTCCGACCGGCAACCAGCGCGACGAGGTCACCGTGATCCGCCGCCGTTCGCAGGAGGTGGACTACTGATGCGCGTCATGGCACAGCTGGCCATGGTGATGAACCTGGACAAGTGCATCGGCTGCCACACCTGCTCGGTGACCTGCAAGCAAGCATGGACCAACCGGGCAGGCACCGAATACGTGTGGTTCAACAACGTGGAGACCCGCCCAGGACAGGGCTACCCGCGCACCTACCAGGACCAGGAACGCTGGAAGGGCGGCTGGGAGCTGACCCGTCGCGGGAAGCTCAGGCTGAAGGCCGGTGGACGGCTGAAGAAACTCCTCACCATCTTCGCCAACCCGCTCATGCCGTCCATCGGCGACTACTACGAACCCTGGACCTACGACTACGACCGGCTCTTCTCCGCGCCGGCCACCGAGGACACCCCGGTCGCCCGCCCCAGGTCACTGATCAGCGGCGAGCCCACGAAGATCACCTGGAGCGCGAACTGGGACGACAACCTGGCCGGCGACCCGTCACCCGACCCGGTGCTCAGGAAGCTGTCGGACCAGGTGAAGCTGGAGTTCGAGCAGGCGTTCATGTTCTACCTGCCGCGCATCTGCGAGCACTGCCTCAACCCGTCGTGCGTGGCCTCCTGCCCGTCGGGAGCCATGTACAAGCGGTCGGAGGACGGCATCGTCCTGGTCGACCAGGACCGCTGCCGCGGCTGGCGGATGTGCGTCACCGGCTGCCCGTACAAGAAGGTGTACTTCAACCACAAGACCGGCAAAGCCGAGAAGTGTACGTTCTGTTACCCGCGCGTCGAGGTCGGCATCCCGACCGTGTGCGCGGAGACCTGCGTGGGGCGGCTCCGCTACATCGGGCTCGTCCTCTACGACGCCGACCGGGTGGCCGAGGCGGCCGCCACGCCTGAGGCGAAGGACCTGTTCGAGGCGCACAGGAGCGTGCTGCTCGATCCGCACGACCCTGCCGTGATCTCCGCCGCCCGGGCCGGCGGCATTCCCGACGACTGGCTGGAGGCCGCACGACGCTCGCCCATCCACAAGCTGATCTTCGAGTACGGCGTCGCCCTCCCGCTGCATCCGGAATTCCGGACGATGCCGATGGTGTGGTACATCCCGCCGCTGTCACCGGTGGTGGACGTGCTCGCCCAGACCGGGCACGACGGTGAGGACGCGGGCAACCTGTTCGGCGCGATCGACGCGCTCAGGATCCCCGTCGGCTACCTGGCGGAGCTGTTCAGCGCGGGCGATCCCGAGCCGGTGCGCGCGGTGCTGCGCCGCTTGGCCGCCATGCGCTCCTACCTGCGCCGCGTCAACCTCGGCCAGGAACGCGACGAGACGATCGCCGAGGCCGTCGGCATGACCGGCGAACAGGTGGAGGCCATGTACCGGCTGCTGGCCATCGCCCCCTACGGCGAGCGCTACGTCATCCCCAAGGCCCACGCCGAGCAGGCCGGCCGCCTGGAGGAGGCCGCCGTCGGATGCAGCCTGGACTACGAGGGCGGACCGGGGATGAACGGCCCCTTCGGTGAGGCCTCCGGCCTGCCCGATCCCGTCGCGGTGGAGAACTTCCACGCACTCAAGCAGCGGCAGGAGGGCGACCGGCTGAGCGGTCGCGTCAACCTCCTCAACTGGGACGGCAAAGGCCTGCCCGACGGACTCTTCCCACCCAAGAAGGACTCATGACCGACAACCAGGTGCGCACGATCCACCTCGCCGCCTCCGTCCTGCTCGGCTACCCGGACGACAAGCTGTTCGAGGCCGTCCCGATGCTGCGCATGGCGGTCTCCACCCTTCCCGCCACCTCGCTGACCGCCTTCCTGGACCACCTGGACACGGTCACACCGGGAGAGCTGGCCGAGCACTACGTCGCCACCTTCGACCTCAAGCGCCGATGCTGTCCGTACCTGACGTACTACGCGTGCGGGGACACCAGGAAGCGCGGCATGGCGCTGCTCCGGTTCAAACACGCCTTCCGCGAGGCGGGCTTCGAGCCCGCGGACGGTGAGCTGCCGGACCACCTGGCCGTGGTGTGCGAGCTGTCCGCCCGGGGCGGCACGGCGCAGGCCGTACGTCTCCTGCGCGAGAACCGCCCCGGGCTCGAACTGCTGTCCCAGGGGCTGGCTTCGGAACGCTCGCCGTACAGGCACATCGTCGACGCCGTCATCGCCACCCTGCCGCCGCCGACGGCGCGCGACCGGCTGGCCGCCGCCCGGCTGGCCGCCGACGGGCCGCCGGCGGAGGAGGTCGGGCTGGAGCCTTACGCGATCGGAGGCGACCGGTGACCATCCTGCTGTGGGTGATCGTGCCCTACGTCGCGCTGACGATCTTCGTCATGGGACACGTGTGGCGTTATCGCTACGACAAGTTCGGCTGGACGACGCGCTCGTCGCAGCTGTACGAATCGCGGCTGTTGCGGCTGGGCAGCCCGCTGTTCCACTTCGGCATCCTGGTGGTCGCCCTCGGCCATGTGGGTGGCCTGGTGATCCCCAAGAGCTGGACCGAGGCGGTGGGCGTCAGCGAGGAGCTCTACCACGTCACAGCCGTGGCGCTGGGCACCATCGCGGGTGCCTGCACGCTGACCGGCCTGGCCATCCTCATCTACCGGCGCCGCACCGTCGGACCCGTCTTCAGCGCCACCACCCGCAACGACAAGGCCATGTACGCGGTTCTGGCGCTGACGATCCTTCTCGGCCTGGCCGCCACCGTCGCCGCGAACATCCTGGGCGGCGGCTACGACTATCGCGCCACCGTCTCCCCGTGGTTCCGCTCGATCTTTCTCTTGCAGCCCCGGCCCGAGCTGATGGCCGGCGCGCCGCTGCTGTTCCAGCTGCACGCGCTGAGCGCGCTGCTGCTGTTCGCCATCTGGCCGTTCACGCGGCTCGTCCACATGCTCACCGCGCCGATCGGCTATCTGACCAGGCCTTACATCATCTACCGCAGCCGAGGCTCTGGTCCAGAACGTCACGGAGTGGGCGCCGTACAGCGCTCGTATCGTCGAAGGTGATGCCGAGCCGCATGATCATCTGGGGGTATTCGCCCGAGCAGAGTTCCTGACGGAGATACTCGCGCAGATGGTGCATCTCCAGCGCCTGGGTGTGGAAGGCGGCGCTGACCCCGTGGGCCGAGGCGTACAGGAGGGTCCGCTGGAGCGCCTTGCCGCAGGCGATCCACTCCTCACGGGTGTCACCGGAGGTGGTGAGCAGGGTCAGCACTCCAGACGAAGCGGACGCGCTCTGGTCGGATGGGTTGCCCCATTCGTGGCGCCAGGCGTAGTCGCGTTGCGGGAAGTGCGGGCTGGTGCGGGCGGGCTCGGCCGGATAGGCGTCCGCGGGGACGCCGTCAGCGCGGGAGCTGCCAGGTGGACGGGCCCAGCGGATGACCTCCAAATTCAGCACGCGGTCCTGGGACTGGACGCCCTGCGCGGCCTGCGTGAGGGCGGCCACCACCGCCACGGCGACGGGAGAGCGGACGGGGGTCAGCCTGGCGCCTTCCCGGCCTGCCTGGGCGACGAGCGCGTCGATGAGCCGGTCAGGGATGGGCAGGTCGGTGAATCCCGCCCGGTGGGTGCGACGGCGCTTGACCTCGGCGCGCAGGGCCTTGGTCAGCTCGTCGACGTCCGCGGATCCTGCTGCCCGTACGGTGGCCAGCAAGGAGGGCCGGTCCGGGTCGGGCAGGACCCTGGTGACGGGCTCGTATCCCTGGCAGCGCAGCGTGGTGACCAGGTTGAAGAGGGCGGCGCCGCAACTGATCAGCTGCTGCCTGCCCGTGGCATCGCCGTAACGCAGCCTGCGCTCGGGGTCGGCACGCACGGCGATCTCGTCCCCGGTGATGGAGAAGGACCAGGGCTGGCTGTTGTGGACGGAGGGCGCCCAGGTGGCGGCCTCCAGCGCGATTCGGATCGCCCGTTCCTTGTCCCGGTCGGTCATGACAGCCACCTCCAGCAGACCCAGGTCCACAGCATCATGATCCGGGGCTGATGGTGAGGGCCGAAGGTCCCGTACCTGAAGGACGTCAGCCCTGAGCCATCCCTGGATGACCACCCGACGAACGGGACCTCTGCCCCTACCTCGGCCGGCGAGCCGGCGATGGGATGAAATCGCCCGCACCGTGCCCGGCGTCGTCCGGGTCAAGCACAGGAGGATCCCATGACAACGACCGTCGGGAACGTGATGACCACCGATGTGGCGGCCGTCAATCAGAACGCGAGCTTCCACGTGGTGGCCGAACTGATCATCAAGCGGGGCGTCAGCGGCCTGCCGGTGCTTGACGACGACGGCCGCGTGCTCGGCGTCGTCACCGAGGCCGACCTGCTGGCCAAGGAGGAGTTCAAGCAGCAGTACTACGGCGACGAATACCACCCGCCGCTGCGTTCACGCATCCGCCGATCCTTCGGCAGCGAGGGCATCGGCCGCGCGAAGGCCAAGGGGGAGACCGCCGGCGAGCTGATGACCGCACCCGCTTACGTCACCACCCCCAGGACCCGCGTCGTCGAAGCCGCCCGCAGGATGGACCGGCACGGCGTCAAACGCCTGCCAGTGGTGGACGCCGACGGCAAGCTGGTCGGCATCGTCAGCCGCCGGGACCTGCTCAAGGTCTTCCTCCGTCTGGACGCCGACATCGAACGCCAGATGCTGGAGGCCATCCCGCGATACGCCGTGTGGGCCGACCCCGCGCGGTTGGACGTCGACGTCGATGACGGTGTGCTCACGCTGTCCGGCAGGGTGCACAGACACAGTGAGGCGATCGCCCTGGCCGGGATGGCGGAGAACCTCGACGGCGTGGTGGCCGTCCGCACCAAGCTCACCTGGGAGCACGACGACGTCGCCGACACTCCGGTCTGGGGTGGGGCCTGACACAAGCCCGTCGGCAGCGCGTGCGAAAGAGTGCCTGCCTCCAGCGATGAACGGCCCGGGATCTCCTGCGCGAGGTCGTACGGGACCAACGGCCCCCGGATTGGGGCCGTTGGGCTCCGGATTCGTCCTGGGGTGTCCGGGAAACTGGGGACATGGCCAGTGGACTGCTCACGGATCTGTACGAGCTGAACATGGCCGCGAGCTATCTGCGGCATGACCTGACAGACGCGGCGACCTTCAGCCTGTTCGTCCGCAGATTGCCACCCAGCCGCGGCTTCCTGGTCGCCGCAGGACTCGAGGATTGCCTGGCCTTCCTGGAAGGCTTCCGCTTCACTCCCGAGGAACTCGCCTACCTGGCCGACACCCAGGGCTACGGCCCCGATGTCCTGCGCGCCTTCGAGAAGATGCGCTTCACCGGGGACGTGTGGGCGGTGCCGGAGGGGCGTGTGGTGTATGCGGGCGAGCCGTTGCTCGAGGTGACCGCTCCCATCGCGCAGGCGCAGATTGTGGAGACCGTCCTGCTCAACCACGTCACCTTCCAGACCGCGGTGGCCAGCAAGGCCGCCAGGTGCGTCCTGGCGGCGGGCGGCGCCCAACTGGTGGACTTCGCCTTCCGCCGCACCCAGGGCTTGGACGCCGCCATGGCCGTGGCCAGAGCATCGGCCATCGCCGGGTTCGCGGCCACCAGCAACGTCGAAGCCGCACGCCGTTACGGCCTGCAGGCCGCGGGAACGATGGCGCACTCCTTCATCGAGGCTCACGGTGACCAGGGGGTCGCGTTCGAGGTGTTCGCCACCGACTTCCCCGGCATGACCACCTTCCTGGTCGACACCTACGACACGATCTCCGGCGTGCACGCGGCCATCGACGTGGCCCGTCGCATGCGCCTGCCCGGCCCGATCGGCGTCCGCCTGGACTCCGGGGATCTGGCGAGCCTGGCTCGCCGTACCCGTCAACTGCTCGATCAAGCGGGAATGAGAGACGCCAAGATCTTCGCCAGCGGCGGGCTGGACGAGTACACCATCGCCGAGTTGGTCGCGGCCGGCGCCCCGATCGACGCCTACGGCGTCGGCACGAAGATGGGCGTCTCGGCCGACGCGCCCTATCTCGACACTGCTTACAAGCTGGTCGCGTACGGCGAGCGTGCGGTGATGAAGCTCTCACCAGGGAAGACCACGGCGCCCGGCGCCAAGCAGGTGTTCCGCGGTCCGACCGGCGATGTGGTCGGCCTGCGCGAGGAGAGCCCGCCGCCCGATCACCGGCCACTGCTCGCACCCGTGATGATCGCGGGGCGCCGGCTGGCGGCCTCCGAGACCATCGGCACGATCCGTGATCGGTGCAGCGCCGACCTGGCCCGGCTACCCGCCGCACAGCGCGCGCTGCGCGAGCCGGTGCCGCCGCGGGTTCGCTCCACCCGGCGCCTGATGCGCCTTCACTACCAAGTCCGCAGCGAGCTCGGCCGGTTCATGCCCGCACCCAAGGCAGAGCCTCCCCGCTCCAACGCCGAGACGCGCTTGGGTCGTCGGTCCTGGTAGGCCATCGCACGACAGCGTTCGGCTACAGCTCTGCCAGGAATACACCTTTTGAACGATGTGTGGCGCGATCCGTGCCGCCTAGGTTGAGCGAGGCGTCGTCTCCTACTGAACGGAACCCGCCATGCTCGCGTTCGCCATCGTGATCATTACGCTTGCGCTGATCTTCTACACCATCGGCGTCTGGGCCGAACGCCGGCGAAGGATCCTGAAACGGTGGCACGCCGGCATGTTCCTGCTCGGTCTGACCTGTGACGCCACCGGCACCTTCCTCATGAGCCTGATCGCCGACCAGCGGGCCGCGGCCGGGCAAGCGGCGGACGGCCTGACCAGCATCATGATCGTGAGCGGGGCGATCGCCCTGGTCCTGATGGCCGTGCACCTTCTGTGGGCCATCATCGTCCTCGTTCGCAACAAGCCAGCGGAAAAGCTCACATTCCACAAGCTCAGCATCGTGGTCTGGGCGATCTGGCTGATCCCGTACGTCACAGGAGCCGTCAGCGCGATGTAACCCGCCGGACCGGCCTGTCCCTGCAGCCGGTGCGCCGCGTGCGCGGACCCATCGACCCCTGGGGCGGCTGACAGCCGTCAGTCGGGTTCCATCCGCGGGCGCAGGAATCGCCAGGTGATCTCCGACTCCAGCGGGTGGATGGTCCCGATCGCCCGCTCGACCGACTGCTCCAGCGCGACTCCGGTGTCGATCTCGGTCGCCTCCGGCCACGGCGCGACGGTCATCGCCGTACGGATGCTCTCGTCGGCGTCGGAGATGTCACGCGGGCCGGCGATCCGCTCGGCGGCGATCCGCGGGCTCACCGTGCAGCGCAGCGCCACAAGCTCCGTCGCGGTACGGCCGGCCACATCCTGCGCCATGGCCCGGTGCCGGCCGTCGGCCCAGGAGGCGTCGAGCACGACCGGCTCGCCCATCGACACCAGCCGCTCGGCCCGCGACAAGAGCTCCTGGTAGGTGCGCTGCGTGTGGGCGGGGCTGTAGATGCCCTCGCCGTACGGCGCGCCGGCGGGCTGGAGCGGATCCAGCCCCGCCAGCTCCTTGCGGATACGGTCGCTGCGCAGCAGCGTGTGGCCGAGACGGTCGGCCAGCGCGCCGCCCAGGGTCGACTTGCCCGTACCCGGCTCGCCGCCGACCAGGACCATCGTCACCCCACCCGCGCGCAGGTGGCGCAGGGTGAGCTCGGCCAGCCTCCTGGCTTGCCGGCCCGCGTCCTGCTGCCCCTGCCAGTGGCGCAGGCAGGCCACCTTCGCGCGGACGAAGGCGCGGTAGGCCACGTAGTGGTGCCACAGCGTCGGCGGCGCGGGGTCGGCGGAGAACTCGGCGTACCAGCTCAGGAAGCGCTGAGCCAGCCGAGGGGCGCCCAGCTGCTCCAGGTCCATGGCCAGGAACGCCGCGTCGTCCAGCCCGTCCAGGAAGCGCAGGTGCTCGTCGAACTCCAGGCAGTCCAGGACGCGCGGCCCGTCGTCGAGGCAGAAGATGTCCTCGGCCAGCAGGTCGCCGTGCCCGTCGACGATGCGCCCCTCCGCTATGCGCGCCTGGAAGAGCGGGGCCCTGCCGTCCAGGAAACGCAGGGTCCGATGTTCGATCTCGTCCAGGAGCTCAGCAGGGATGACCGCTTCCGGCAGGCCACGGACCTGCGCGAAGCTGTCGCACCACCTGCGGCGCAACGACTCCAGGCTGCCCTCGTGGTCGATCTGGGGGCCATGCCTCGCCTTCGCGTGCAGCCCGGCGACCAGGCGGGCGATCGCCCGCAGGTGTTCGTTGACCGGCCTGCCGGAACGTACCAGAGCCGACAGGCGCCGCTGATCCGGCATCCGCCGCATGACGACGAGGTGCTCGCACAGCTCACCGTCCGGGCCCGTGACGTCGGCGACCCCCTGGTAGACGTCGGGCGCGAGCCTGCGATTGAGCTCGACTTCCTCATGGCAGGCGGCTCTGCGCGCCTCCCGGGTGGTGAAGTCCAGGAAACCCAGATTCACCGGCTTCTTCATCTTGTACACGTGCTCGCCGACCAGGAACAGAACGGCGGCGTGCGTCTCCTTGACCTGCGCGGACACAGCCGAGTCGACCCTTTCCGCTTGGGTGTGTACGGCGTGCACAACGACCCCCCCATGCTCACGGCGCTACACCTTCACGGTCACACCGATCACACAGTGGAAACCAGGGCACAAAGTCCCTAGTGGGCGGCGAGGGGTAATCCTGACCCGCTCGTGAAGCCGGGCGCGCGGTGAAGAAGCGGCCAAGGGACCCGCGGGAGTGGGACCTTCGGCACTTATCGGGCGGCCGGGGCGCGGGGCATCGTCGAGGTATGAGGCGGTACGGCCCGTCCGTGCCCCGGGCACCTCGCCGGCCCGTGACGGAACTGGAGTTGCGCCATGCCTGACGGATACGACGTCCTGCTGCGTGATGGCGGCATCGCCCACGTGCGCCCTCTCACGACAACCGACCGTGAAGCGCTGCACGAACTCGTCGACCGTACCTCGGAACGGTCCGCGTACCTCCGCTTCTTCGCCGGCGGCAAGGCGACGGCTCACGGCTACATGGATCGCATCACCGGCCCGGACTATCCAGGGCACGCTCTGGTCGCCGTCCTGCACGGGCGGCTGGTGGCGGTCGCCGAGTACATCCCGATCAAGGGCGGGTCCGCGGACCTGGCGATCCTGATCGACGACGCGGTGCACGGCCACGGCCTGGGCACCCTGCTGCTGGAACACGTGGCCCTGGACGCGGCCGAGCTCGGTGTGAGCGAGCTGGTGGCCGACGTCCTCCCCGAGAACAACCAGATGATCAAGGTGCTCGCCGATCTGGGCCTGGACGTGCGCCGCCGCTTCCAGGACGGCACCGTCCACGCCCGGATCGGCGTCACCCCGACACCCCGGCTGGTGGCCGGTATCGAGGCCCGCGACCACCAGGCCGAGCGGGCGTCGCTACGCCGGGTCCTCGCGCCCCAGTCGGTGGCCGTGATCGGGGCCGGCCGTGACCCCTCGGCGATCGGGCACATGGTCGTGCGCAACCTCATCGACGGCTGCTTCGCCGGGCCGATCTATCCGATCAATCCGAAAGGCCGCAGGGTCGCCGGGCTGACCTGCTATCCGAGCGTCCGCGACGTGCCAGGCCCGGTGGACCTGGCGGTGGTGGCCGTGCCCGCCGTCCACGTGCTGGACGTGGCTCGCGAGTGCGCGGAGGCGGGGGTGCGCGGGCTGGCCGTACTGTCGTCGGGCTTCGCCGAGAGCGGGCAGTACGAGGCCGAGCACGACCTGGTGAAGATCTGCCGCACCGCGGGCATGCGCCTGATCGGCCCCAACTGCCTGGGCCTGGTCACCAGCGCGGCCCGGCTGAACGCCAGCTTCCTGCCGGGCACGCCGGCCCCCGGCTCGCTGGCCTTGATGTCGCAGTCGGGCGCGATCGGCGCGGCCCTGCTCCAGCAGACGCCGGTCTCGTCGTTCGTCTCGGTCGGCAACAAGGCCGACGTCAGCGGCAACGACCTGCTGGAGTACTGGGAGGACGACCCGGCGACCCGGGTGATCGCGCTGTATCTGGAGTCGTTCGGCAACCCGCGCAGGTTCGCCCGCATCGCCCGCCGGGTGAGCGCCAAGAAGCCGATCCTGCTGGTCAAGAGCGGCCGCTCGGACTCCGGCGGCCGGGCCGTGCGCTCCCATACCGCCGCGGCGGCCACCCCTGACGTCGCGGTGGACGCGCTGGTCAGGGCCGGGGGCGTGATCCGGCTGGACAGCGTGCGGGAGCTGATGGACGCCGCCCGCCTGTTCACCACGCAGCCACTGCCGCGGGGCCGCAGGGTGGCGATCGTCGGCAACTCCGGCGGACCGGAGGCGATGGCCGCCGACGCCTGCGAACGCCACGGCCTGACCGTGCCAGAGCTGCCTGCGGGCCTGCTCGACGGTCAGGCGGAAGCCTCGGCGCTGGGCAATCCGGTCGACCTGACCGCGGGTGCCACGGCCGCGCAGATCGGCACCGCGGTCCGCGGGCTGGCCTCCTCGGCCGAGGTCGACGCGGTGCTGGTGGTCTACACGCCGCCGTTCGGCGACGGCCTGGAGGCGACCCGCCGGGCCATCGCCACTGCGACCAGGCACGCCACCAACACCGTGCTGGCCTGCCTGGTGGGGCATGACGGCATGATCGACGACCGCATCCCGAGCTACGCCTTCCCCGAGGACGCCGTGGCCGCCCTGGCCCACGCGGCCGACTTCGCGGAACGCCGCCCGCAACCTGTCGACGTCCCCGCCCCGGCCGCCGACACCGCCGCCGCCCGCCGCCTGGTCGCCTCCGAACTCGCAGGCCATCCGGACGGCCGATGGCTGTCTCCCCAGGCAGTCAAGCGGCTGCTGGGCTGCTACGGCATCACCATGGTCGAGACGATCACGGTGGACGGTCCCGCGACGGCCGCCGAGGCCGCCGCCCTGGTCGGGCTGCCTGCCGTACTGAAGGCGACAGGACCTCTGCACAAGACGGAGGTCGGCGGCGTGCGGCTCGATCTGCGCACTCAGGAAGAGGTACGGCAGGCCTACCGCGACATGGCCGCCACCATCGGACAGGAGATGACCGGCGCGATCGTGCAGCCGATGCTCCCCAGCGGAGTCGAGATCATCGTCGGCGGGGTCGGCTACCCGGCGTTCGGCCCGCTGGTCATGGTCGGCATGGGCGGCGTCACCTCCGACCTGCTGGCCGATCGCACCTTCCGGGTGCCACCACTGACCCACGGGCAGGCCACCGAGATGATCGGCGAGCTGCGCTGTGCACCCCTGCTGCACGGCTACCGCGGCAGTGTGCCGGTGAACGCCGAGGCCCTGGCCGACCAGGTGGTCCGGGTCAGCAGGCTGCTGGAGGACCTGCCCGAGGTGGCCGAGCTCGACATGAACCCGGTCATCGTCACTCCCGGCGGCGCCACCACGGTCGACGCGCGTGTCCGGCTGGTCGCCTGCGAGCCGCCGCCCTCGGCACTGCGGCGGCGGCTGCGCTGACTGAAGACGGGACTTCCGCCTCTACCTGACGGATCGGCCCAGAGATGGGATGGAAATGGACAGAGGAGGTCCACCATGCACATGACCGTTTCCGATGTGATGAGCACGCGGGTCCGGTCGGTCAAACAGGACACGCCGTTCAAGGAGATCGCCGAGGCCCTGATCGCGCACGGCATCAGCGCCGTCCCCGTGGTCGACGACGACAACCGGGTGGTCGGCATGGTGTCGGAGGCCGACCTGCTCCGCAAGGAGGAGTTCCGCGAGCAGTTCTACCGGGAGGGCTACAAGCCGCCGCTGCGTGCCCGGCTGCGCCACCCCGAGGCCAAGGAGAAGGCCACCGGTGATACCGCGGGCGAGCTGATGAGCGCTCCGCCGATCACCGTCTCGCCCGAGGCACCGATCGGCTCCGCCGCCCGCATCATGGAGACCCGGGAGGTCAAGCGGCTGGTGGTGGTGGACACCGACGGCAGGCTGGTGGGCCTCGTCTCCCGCCGTGACCTGATCAAGGTGTTCACCAGGTCCGACGCCGACCTCGCCGCGGAGATCCGGGACGACATCCTGGGCCGGGTGCTGTGGATGGACACCGACGGTGTCCAGGCCGACGTCAAGGACGGCGTGGTCACGCTGAGCGGCTCGATGCGACTGCGCTCCGAGGCGGCGATAGCCGTACGGCTGACCCAGCGCGTCAACGGAGTCGTCGACGTGATCGACAAGATCACCTGGAAAGAGGACGACTCCAAGTGGGAAGGGCGGTAGATCATGCTCGTCCGGGAAGTGATGAGCAGTCCGGCCATCACGGTCCGCCGCACCGACCCGGTACGGCGGGCCATCCGCCTGCTCTACCAGCACGACATCAGCTCAGCCCCCGTCCTCGACGCCCAGAACCGGCTGGTCGGGATCGTCAGCGAGCTCGACCTGCTGTGCGGGGAGTTCGAACCCGATCCCCGCGCTCACGCGCGTCCCGTGCAGCCGCTCACCGGGCCGCCGCCGCGGCTGGTGGAGGACGTGATGACTCCCGACCCGGTCACCGCGACGGAGACCACCGACATCACCGCCGTCGTCAACCTCATGGTGGGCAAGCGATTCAAGAGCCTGCCCGTCATGCGCGGCGACTGCGTGGTCGGCGTCGTGAGCCGCCGTGACCTGCTGACGATGCTCGTCAGGACGGACGAGGACCTGCGGGTCGAGGTCGAGGCCGTGCTGCGCGAGGTGTATCCCTTCGGACCCAGCTGGCACGTCGACGTCACTGACGGAGTCGCCGTGCTCAGCGGAGCCCCGCACGAGTACGCCGATCAGATCGCCGATGTGCTCGCCAGAACCGTGCCCGGCATCGTCCGGGTCAGGCACCTCAGGAACTCAGGGTCGCTCTAGGCACTTGACAGGCTCGCGGCGGCGATGGCGGCCTGACCGAAGCTGATGCCGGCGTCGTTGACGGGGATCCGCTCGCCGATGTAGGCCTCGAACCCGGCCTCCTCCAGGCGCGCCATCACCTCGGTGGCCAGCAGCCGGTTCTGGAACACGCCGCCGGACAGGCAGACCGTGCCGATCTCCGAGGCGCGCTCGCACATCAGCACGGTGACGGCGGCGATGGTGGCGTGGAAGGCGGCGGCGATCTTCCCGACCGGCTCGCCGTCGGCGCGAGCTGCCAGGAGATCGGCCAGCGTGGCCACCCCGTCGTACACCCACAACCCGTCGCGCCGCTCCAGCCGCCAGGCCAGCGGCTCGGCCGGGCCGGTCGCAGCGGCCTCGAGGAGCATGGCGGCCTCGCCCTCGAAACGGTTGACCGAGCAGAGCCCGAGCAGCGCGGCCGCGGCGTCGAACAGGCGCCCCGCGCTGGAGGTGCGCGGGCAGTTCAGCTGCTGGGCGATCATCCGTTCGATCACCTCCCGGTCGGGCAGATCGGCGGCGAGACCTGAGGGTGGGGCCTGGAACGTCTCGCCGCCGAGCAGGTAGCCCAGCGCCATGCGGTCGGGCCGGCGAACGGCCGCCGCTCCGCCGGGCATCGGCGCGTGAGAGAAGCGGCCGAGCCGCTCGTATCCGGTGTAGGTGGCCAGCAGCAGCTCGCCGCCCCAGAACGTGCCGTCGTCGCCCAGCCCGAGCCCGTCGTAGGCCACGCCGAGGAAGGGCGGCTCCAGCCCGTGCTCGGCCGCGACAGCGGCCACATGCGCATGATGATGCTGTACGGCCAGCCGCCGCGGATACCGGCGGGCGATCCTGGTCGACAGATAGCCGGGATGCAGGTCGTGCACGGCGACGGCAGGGGTGATGCGGTGGATCGCGCGCAGCCGGTCCAGCGCGACGTCGTAGGCCTCGAGCGTCTCGGCGTCCGCCAGGTCGCCGATGTGCGGGCCGACCACGGCACGTTCCCCGTCGGCCAGCGTGAAGGTGCTCTTCAGCTGGGCGCCGACCGCCAGCAGCGGCTCGGGCGAGGCGACCGGCAGCCGGTGTGAAGCGGGGGTGAGACCCCGCGCGGCCCGGATGGTGGTTCCGCGGCTGCGGACCACCGAGTCGTCGTAGCGGTTCACGATCGGCCGGTCATGGTCGAGGACGCCGTCCACCGGCAGGCTCACCATGTCGATCGGCATCGGGCTGTCTGCGTGGTTGGCGCCGGTCACCACGAGCGGGCGGCGCAATCCGTCCAGCAGCAGGTGGTGCAGCGGCGTGCAGGGCAGGAACAGCCCGAGATCGGCCATGCCGTCGCAGATGCCCGCCGCCAGCATGCCGAGGCGCCGCGGTGCCAGCAGGATCGGCGCGGAGGGCGAGGTCAGCAGCGAGATGTCCGGCGGCTCGAGGTGAGCCAGCGCGCAGGCGGCCGTCACATCGCGCACCATCACCGCGAGCGGCTTGCCTCTGCGGTCCTTGATTGCGCGCAGGCGGGAGACGGCCTCCTCGTTGATCGCGTCGCAGACGAGCTGGAAGCCGCCCAGCCCCTTGACGGCCACCACCCCGCCCGCGCCGATGATCTCCGTTGCGGCCAGGAGCGCGGACTCGCCCGTCACGCCCGCGAAGCGCAACCGGGGCCCGCAGCCGGGGCAGGCGATCGGCTCCGCATGGAAACGCCGGTCCGCGGGGTCGGAGTACTCCGCCGCGCAGGCAGGGCACATCGCGAAGGCGCGCATGCTGGTCCTGACCCTGTCGTACGGCAGCGCCTCGATGATCGTGGCGCGCGGGCCGCAGGCGGCGCAGTTGATGAACGGGTAGCGGTAGCGCCGGTTCCCGGGGGCGAACAGCTCACGCAGGCAGTCGGCGCACGTCGCCAGGTCGGGCGGGATCTCCGGCAGCCCGCCGAAGCCGTGGGGGTTGGCGGGGGGACGCTCGACCACGATGACCTGGCCGATCCGCGCGGCGTCCGGCCTGCCCTCGTCCAGGCCGCAGACGAAGGCGTCCACGGCCGTGGGGCTGCCGGTGACGTCGATGACGACATGGCCACCGGCATTGCGGACCCTGCCGCGAACCCCGAGGCTGGTCGCCAGCCGGTGCACGAAGGGCCGGAAGCCGACCCCCTGCTCGATGCCGCGCACCTCGATGCGCCGGGTGGTCTCCATCACAGCTGCGGCGGCACGATGAGGAGGTCGTCGGCGTCGTGAACCAGTTCGGAGGAGACGTCGATGACGCCTTCGACCTGTCGTACGGCCTCGATCAGCGCGATGCCCTCGGAAGTGCGGGCGACCCGGCCGGAGAGCGTCACGACGCCGTCGTAGACGTCGAACGAAACGCCCTTGGGCAGCAGCGCGCGGATGTCGGCCGCCATCTCCTCCAGCGGGCGGGTGAAGATGCGCAGCACGTCGGTCTGGTGCAGGGTGCCGACTATCTGGCCGGTGATCGGCTCGACGACGGGAAGCTGCTTGATCCGCTTGTCGAGCATGAGCCGGGCGGCGTCGCGCACCGGGGTGGTCGGCGTGACGGTGATGGCCGGGCTGGTCATCAGCTCCGACGCCGTGATGGCCTGCGCCTTCACGTGCTCGGTGCGCTGCTTGCGCGACTCGAAGATGCTGATGGCGTGCCGTACGGTGTCCGTCTCCTTGAGCAGCAGGTCGTCTTCCGACACCACCCCGATCGGCCGCCGCTCGAGGTCGATCACCGTGACCGCGCCGACCGCGTAACGCTTCATCGCGGCCACGATGTCGCCGAAGGTGGCGTCCTCGTGCACGGCGATGGCCACGCGGCCCATGACGTCCTTGACTTCGATTGCCATGACTTCTTCCCTGTCAGTTTCCCCGCACCACAGCCACGGGGCAGCGGGCGTGGTGCAGCACACCGCGGCTGACGGAGCCGAGCAGCGCCGAGCCGAGCGCGTTGCGTCCGTGCGAGCCGACCACGAGCAGGTCGGCCTCCTGGCTGACCAGCGCCTCCACCGGGTGGGCGCGAGGCAGGTCCTGGGTCACCGGCAGCTGCGGATACCGGGTCGTGAAGACCGCCAGCTTCTCGGTGACGATCTCGTTCTGGTACTTGCGGATCTCGTCCATGTCGTACGGGACGGCGGGGAAGTAAGCGTGCACCGGCAACTGCCAGGCGTGCACGGCCAGCAGCTCGCTGCCGCGCAACACTGCCTGCTCGAAGGCGTAGGCCAGCGCCGCATCGCTCTCGGCCGAATCGTCGACTCCGACCACGACCCGCCCGTACGGGCCGCCCTTGGCGGGACGCACCACCACGACGGGGCGGCGGGCGTGCCCGGATACGTTCATGCTGACCGAGCCGAGCAGGGCTCCGGCGAAGCCGCCCAGCCCGCGGCTGCCCACGACGACCTCGGTGGCCTGCTCGGCCTCGTCGCGCAGGACGACGGCCGGCGGCCCCTCGACGAGCTGGGTCGTCACCTCGACGCTGGGCTGGCGGGCGCGCGCCACGGCTTCCGTCTCCGTGAGCACCTGGCGCCCGGCCTGGGTGAGCGTGTCGGCCCACTCCGCGTCAGGGAACCTGGAGATCTGGTACGGCCAGCGGTCCACCGCGTGCACGATCCGCAACGGCTCGCGCATCCGCAAGGCGTCATCGGCGGCCCACTCCAGCGCGGCCTTGGCCTCGGGCGAGCCGTCCACCCCTACAACGATCATGGTGTCCTCCCTGGTCTCGCCTCAATCGCACCAGGTCAGGAAGGCGATCCGTAGGGTCGGAAGTCCCATGTACCCGGGCCCAACGACCGTGCCGGTCGCGCGGGCGCGTCCGTAGCGTCGGAGGAAGAGACCAAGGAGGAGCATCATGGCCGACCCGGTGCTGGAAAAGCTGGACCCGCAGGAATGCCTGCGACTCATCGAGAAGGGCGGCATCGGCCGCGTCGGCTTCGACGGGCCGCAGGGGCCGACGATCCTGCCGGTGAACTACGCCCTCCACGAGGGCGTGATCATCTTCAGGACCGCCGACCGCGGCCCGATGGACGACGACCTGCGCACCGGCCTGGAGGGCGTGGAACTCAAGGTCGCCTTCGAGGTAGACCACCTCGACGAGGCCTCACGTGAGGGCTGGAGCGTCCTGATCCAGGGCCCCGCCCACCACCTGATCGAGGCGCCCGACGTGGACATCACGCCCTGGGCCGGCGGCGAGCGGAACCTTTACCTCAGGATCGTCCCGCACCGGATCACCGGCCGCCGAATACACGCCCAGTGAATCGCTTGGCGACCTCGTTGGCCGCGACGTAACCGGCGGTCAGCACGGCCAGCACCCCGAGGACGCTCCACGACAGCGGCGCCAGCCCGAGCGACGCCGCTATCGGCGTGTACGGCAGAGCCACGGTGAGCCCGCCCACGGCCACGCTGGAGGTCAGCAGCGGCCAGGACGGCCGGCTGCGGTAGAACGGCCTGGCCGTACGGAGCACCAGCATCACGGCGAGCTCGGTGGCGGTCGACTCGACGAACCAGCCCGTGCGGAAGACGTCGGTGCCGGCGTGCAGCCACAGGCGCAGCACCAGGAACGTGGCGATGTCGAAGACCGAGCTGACCAGCCCAAAAACGATCATGAAGGTGCGGATCCCCGCGACGTCCCACGCCCGGGGCCGCTCCAGCTGCTCGGGGTCGACCGAGTCGGTGGCGATGGTCGTGCCGGGGATGTCGGACAGGAAGTTCAGCAGCAGGATCTGGCGTGGCAGCAGCGGCAGGAACGGCAGGAAGGCCGAGGCCGCGGCCATGCTGAGCATGTTGCCGAAGTTGGCGCTGATGGTCACCCGCACGTACTTGAGCGTGTTGGCGAAGGTCCGCCTGCCCAGCCTGACCCCGTCGGCGACGACCTCCAGGTCCTTGTCGAGCAGCACGATCGCCGCCGACTGCTTGGCCACGTCGACCGCGGTGTCGACCGAGATGCCGACGTCGGCGGCGTGCAGCGCGGGGGAGTCGTTGATGCCGTCGCCCAGGAAGCCGACCGTGGCGCCGCTCTCGCGCAGGGCGCGGACGATGCGCTCCTTGTGCAGCGGGTCGACCTCGGCGAACACCTGGGCGTGCACGTCGATCTCGTCGCCCACGCAGACGGGCCCGGTCAGACCGACCTGGCGGGCGATGTTCGCCGCCGCGAGCCGGTTGTCGCCGGTGATCAGCCGTACCGAGATCCCCAGCCGGGCCAGGTTCGCGATCGCCTCGGCCGCGCCCGACTTGACCGGGTCGTGGAAGGCGAGCACGCCCGCCAGCGTCATGCCCGTCTCGTCCTCGGCCGAGACGGAGCCGCGCCCCGGCAACGGTTTGACGGCCAGCCCGAGCACTCGGTAGCCGTCGCCGCTCAGCCGTTCGAACAGCTCCCGCACATCTGGCGCGCCGGCGCACGCCGCCAGCACGGACTCCAGGGCGCCCTTGGTGACCAGTGTCGGTGTCCCGCCCTCGTCGACCAGCACCGACAGCCGCTTGCGGTGGAAGTCGTAGGGCACCTCGTCCAGGCGCAGTGCCTGGTCGACCGCCGGGGTGCCGGTCAGGATGGCCGAGTCCACGGGGTTGGCGAAACCTCGCTGGAGCGCGGCGTTGAGCCTGGCCAGCCGTAGCACCTCGGGGCTGGGGTCGCCGCCGGTGTCGAGTGCCGCGTCCAGACGTACGGCTCCCGCGGTGAGCGTGCCCGTCTTGTCGGTGCACAGGATCGTCATAGCGCCGAAGTCCTCGATGGCGTCCAGCCGTTTGACGATGACCCGCTCGGCCGCCATCCGCCGCGCCCCGGCCGACAGGCTGACCGCGACGATCGCGGGCAACAGCTGCGGGGTCAGGCCGACGGCCAGCGCCAGGGAGAACAGCAGTGAGTCGACGAGGGGCCGGTTCAGCAGGAGGTTCACCACGAAGATCGCGGTCACCAGCACGACCATGGCCCGCACGAGCAGCAGCCCGAAGCGGGTCAGCCCGCGCTCGAACCCGGTGGTGACGTCCCGCGAGGCCAGCTCGGCCGTCACCGCGGCGAACTCGGTGTCGCGCCCGATGCGCGTCACCTCGGCACGGCCGGCGCCGCTGGCGACGTGGGTGCCCGCGAACAGCTTGTCCCCGCCCTGTTTCTCCACGGGAAAGGACTCGCCGGTCAGCGCCGCCTCGTCGACGAGCAGGCTGTGCGACTCGCCCGCCAGGCAGTCGGCGGGAACGATGTCGCCCGCCTGCAGCACCACCAGGTCGCCGACCACCACGTCCTCGGCGGGCACCGAGACCTCGACGCCGTCCCTGACCACCTCGACCTCGACCCGTACCCTGGCCAGCAGCGCGTCGACCGCACGGCCCGCCGAATGCTCCTGCCAGAATCCGAGCGCCCCGCTCGCGGCGACGATCACCAGGATGATCAGCCCGTCGGTCAGGTCGCCGAGCGCCATCGACAGGACGGTCGCCGCGACCAGGATCAGCACGATCGGGCTGGTGAACTGCGCCAGAAGCAGCCGCACACCGCGATGACCGCGGGCGGGAACCATTCGGTTGGGTCCGCCCGCGGCCAGGCGCCGCGCGGCCTCCTCGCTGGAGAGGCCGTCCACTACTGGAGGATGGGGTTGCGCCGGACGATCGGCAGGTCGCCCAGGCCGAGCGTGCGCCCGGCGCCGCTCATCGCGAGGCCGACCAGGACGATCGAGTAGATGATGTGCTCGTCCATGAACGGGTTGTTGGCCAGCGGCAGCTCGGCCGCCCACATGAGCACCAGCATGAGGCTGCCGGTGACGGCCGCGATGCGCGTCCCGACGCCGAGGATCAGCGCCAGGCCGATGCCGACGAGGCCGGCCATGAACAGCCAGTCGATCCAGGCCTGTCCGGCCAGGCCGGAGAAGAGCCCGCCGAGCGCCCTGTCCGCGCTGCCCTTGAGGAACCCGGTGGTGGGGCTGCCGCCGTTGATCCAGGCCTTGGCGGCGGGGGTGGCGAATCCCCAGCCGAAGACCTTGTCCAGGAACGCCCACAGGAACACCCAGCCGATCGAGATCCGCGCCAGCGCCCAGACGTAGTCCACGGGGCGGGTCGCGATCCTGGCCGGATCGGCGTTCATGACGGGCTTTTCGTGTGTGGCGGCCATGATGGCCTCCCTTCGTGCCGACTGCCTAAATCACACTGCCTGCGGTGGTTCGGCGGCAGTGCCGGATGGCCGCAATGGAAAGGACTTTGGTCTCTGCCGATCGTCCGTCCACGACGCCGCGTCGACCTTGCTGTGGCGGGACCTTCGGCACTCAACGGAAGATCGCGTCATCCACGCTGAAGGTGATGAAGTCCTGCCCGTCCCACGTACCGCGCAGTTCGACCGGGATGGTGATTCCGTCGAAGTCGTCCTCGGCCAGGCATTCGACCGTGAAGTCATGCGTGGTGTACGGCCGGCCGCCAGGGTTGCCCCAGCGCCGCATGCTTACCCGGCGCAGCTCGCCACCGGGCCCGATGGAAAGAGTGATCTCCCGGTCGCCCAGGCAGGCCAGCGCTGTGCGATCGTCCAGGGCCTTCCAGGTGATCGACGGGTCGAGGGCCACCGCGGGCGCCATGACGAACTCGCACGCCAGCCTGTCCGCGGCGCTCCTGGTCACATCGGGTCCTGCCCCGGACATGACGGGGAAGAGGTCGAGCATCCGCCAGCGCATCTCGCCCACGTCGTCGCGGTAGCGGTCGAAGCCGTGCACCGGCAGGACTCCCAGGTAGGCGGTGGCCGCCCAGACGAAGCCGCGCAGCGGCGCGAGGACCTGGTCGGCGGTGAACCTTCGCCACTGACCGAGCCGGATGCGCCCGTGAGTGTGGAGGACGACGGCCCGCCGCAGCGGCGTGCCCGGGCTGATGGCGTACAGGAGCCAAGCGCGCACGGGCTCGGGCAGCCGATCGGCCTCGGCTGGGTCGAACAACGGCGGATCGGGCGTCTCCGCCTGGAGTACGTCCCAGTCGGCGAACGCGGCATTCGTCAGATGCGGGGGAGCTACAACGAACGTCATGACTTCGACGATCGCGCTCGGGACGGGCCGCGCCTAGGGACTTCGGACCCGGGCCCAGGGGACGTTCGCCGGTGCTGCCGGACACCCGCTCATCCAGGGCCCAAGGGGCCCGAGGTCCCCGATCGGAGGGGCATTCGGCACCGCCGTACATGCCGTCAGGTCAGGCACTCCGGCGCGCGGCAGGTGGCGGCGAGCTGCTCGCCCCACGTGCGGGCGCGTTCCAGCTCGCCGTCGACGAGCGGCCCGGTCGTGCCGGTGACGTAGAAGCTCTGTGTCGGCCCGGTGATCCGCGCGCCCAGCCGGTGCAACTGCTTGGCCGCGGCGCGGGCGGCCGAGCCGGGCATGTGCCGGACCCGGGTGTCGAAGGCGATCGCGTGGACCGGGCCCAGGTGGGCCGCCTCCAGCCACTCGCGGATGCCGATGCCGGGCGAGACCAGCGGCTGAGTCGTCTGCTGCGCGGCCGAGGCCCTGGTGGTGGGCCTGGTCATGGAGAGGGCGTGGGTGGGCCCGCCGACCACCAGCAGGTCGATGTCGCCGTCGACGACGGCGGGAGCCAGGCTGACCTCGACCGTCTCGGCACGCAGATGGGACGACAGCCCCTCCGCCACGGCCTCGGCCACGTGCCGGGTGTTGCCGAACATCGACTCGTAGATCACCAGCGCGCGCATGCTAACCCTTCCTCGGACGGACCACGGCGACCGGCCGCTGGACGTGGTGCAGCACCCCGTGGCTGACCGAGCCGAGCACCGCCGAGGCGAAACCGCCCAGCCCGCGCGAGCCGACCACGACGAGGTCGGCCGACCGCGACGCGTTGATCAGCGCCGAGACCGGGTGGTCGCACACCTCGTCGTCGATCACCTGGACGTCCTGGTACTTCTCACGCCACGGCGCCAGCGCCTCGCGCATCGCCGCGGTCTCGCTCTTGAACGTCGACGTCACGTACCCGCTGTAGCCCACGGCGTACGGCGCTGCGGGGGGCATCTGCCACGCGTAGACCGCGCGCAACCGTGCTCCGCGCGCTCGGGCCTGCTCGAAGGCGTACTCGGCGGCCGCCTCCGCGGGACGCGAGCCGTCGAAGCCGAGCACCACCTCCCCGTACTCGACCGGATCGATGTCGCGTACGACCACGACAGGACCCGCGGCGTGCCCGGCGACCAGCAGGCTGACCGATCCCACGACCAGCCCGGCGAACCCACCGAGTCCGCGGCTGCCCAGCACGATGCTGTCGGCTCGCGCGGATTCCGCGACGAGCGTCTCGACGGCGTGCCCGGGCGTCAGCTCGGACGTGACGTCGGACTCCGGCAGGATCGCGCGAGCCCGGTCCACGGCCGCGGCCAGCGCCGCCTCGCAGTACTCCGTCTGGCCGATCGCCACCTGCTCGCACACGTGGACGACCCTCAGCGCGCGGCCTCTGCGCTTCGCGTCCATCGCCGCCCAGTCGACGGCGGCATAGGAGGCCGCGGATCCGTCCACGGCCACCACGATCTGCTCGTTCATGCCTCCAGCCTCCGGCTTTCTTCCCGCGAGGTCTGGAGGACGAAGTCCCCGATGCCAGGGTCTTTCGACCCTGAACAGGTGCGACCTCACGGCGGACGCTGGACGTGTGCGGCAGGTGAGCGCGCTGGACGCGCAGTTCCTCAACTTCGAGACCGCCACCAACGTGGCCAACATCGGCGGCGTGGCGGTGCTCGAGAGCGACGTCACGCGCGAGGACATCCTGGTGAGGGTGAAGGACCGGCTGCCGGCCATCCCGCAGCTCCGTCAGCGGCTGGAGTCCGTGCCGCTCGGCCTCGACCGTCCCTACTGGGCCGACGACGAGGTCGACCTGGACTATCACGTGCGTGAGCTGTGCCTGCCGCCGCCCGGCGACGACCGGCAGCTCGGCGAGCAGGTGGCCCGGCTGCACGAGAGACGGCTCGACCGCGACCGCCCGCTGTGGGAGATGTACCTGATCCACGGCCTGGCCGGAGGGCGCTGCGCCGTCTACACCAAGGTGCACCACGCCGCCGTGGACGGGATCACCGGTGCCGAATTGCTGGGCGCCTTGATGGACCCGGCGCCGCCGCTCGTCGCGCACGAGCACGAGAACGCCCCGCCGCTGTGGCAGATGCTCGCCAGGAGCGCGGGTCACGCCGCGGCCAACCCTGGCTACCTGCTGAAGTTCCTGGTCGAGGCGGCACCGATGCTCGACCAGCTCCCTGTCGTCTCGCGCCTGCCCGGCGCCGCACAGGTGTCGCGGCTGCTCCGCAGGCCCTCGGTGAGCCAGGTCCCCGACCTGCCCGCCCCCGCGACCCCGCTGAGCGGGCCGGTGTCCGCGCACCGCCGGTACGCCTTCGCCGAGCTCCCACTGCAGGACGTCAAGCGGATCAAGAACGAGCAGGGCGGAACGGTCAACGACGTGATCATGGCCCTGACGGCGGGCGCGCTCAGGCGATGGCTGCTCGCCCACGACGCGCTGCCCGAGCTGCCGTTGGTGGCCGGCGTGCCGTTCTCGCTGCGCGAATGCTCCGACGTCCCGCCGGGCAATCAGGTCACGATCATGATGACCGCCCTGCCCACGCACCTTTCCGACCCCTTCGAACGGCTGGCGGCCGTGAACCGGGCGATGCGCGCGATCAAGGAACGCTTCGGCCTCACCCCGGCGGGCTGGCTCAGCGACCTCAGCCAGAGCCTGCCAGCCGCGCTCAACGGCCTGGCAGACCGCGCCGCCTTCGAACTGGTCGGCAGGACGTCCCCGCCGATCAACGTGGTCGTCTCCAACATTCCAGGGCCCCAGTTCCCCCTGCACATCGCGGGGGTGCGGCTGCTCGCCCACTACCCGGTCTCCGTGGTCACCGACGTCAGCGGCGGCCTGAACATCACGGTCTTCTCCTACGACGGCCGGCTCGACATCGGCATCACAGCCTGCCGCAAACGCGTCCCCGACGTCTGGGACTTCCCCGGCTATCTCCGCGACGCACTGGCGGAGCTCGCATGACAGCGGGCTCCACGCCAGAGTCGCGCAGCGCAGCTCGGGATAGCGCTGCCACCAGGGCGCCAGGATGTCGTGCTTGGCCCCTGGTCACCGTTGTGAGACTGGAGGCGAAGGTCCCCCTCTGATGGACTTCCGGCCCTAGCGGGTCTGCCGCCCGGGCCGGACACTGAGGCGCTGAGGAGCACGAAAGGAGCCGGACATGTGGCAGCGCCGACGATGGCGGGATCTCACGCAGCGCCAGCAGACAGCCATCCTGGTGATGGCGTCGATCGAATGGGCGCTCACCGCGACCGCGGCGGTGGACCTGTGGTTCCGCCCGCGGAACGCCGTCCGGGGGCGCAAGAGCCTGTGGTGGCCGGCCCTGCTCGTCCAGCCCGTCGGCCCGATCGCCTACCTGTTGATGGGCCGCCGTAACGAGGGGGACAGATCATGCGCGTCGAGGACCTGACCGCCGGGCAGGTGATGAGCCAGGTGCTGGTGGTCGTCGAACCCGAGGAGTCCGTGCTGATGGCCTGGGAGCTGATGCGGCGGGGTCGGCACCGGCAGTAAATCCTGCTCGACCAGGCGGAGGGAGTTCATTCTGATCTCCTTCGCCGCCAGGGCTCGTTCGCGAGCTTCCAGGCGTTCTCCCATCGTGCGGACCGCCGTCGGTCCAGCCCCCACCTGAACCCCGCGAACAGCAGGCACACGAGCGCGGCCGCGCTCATCAGCACGAACAGCGTCGAGCAGACGCCGTACAGCCAGATCTCGGATGGGCCGGGCGGGGGAGTGACGGGTGAGCCGGTCGCGTCGATCCACACACGAACCCTGTCGCCCTTGACCGCGAACACGGGCGCGTCCACCTGCCCGGTGCGCTGCCCGCCGGCCGGGGTCGTCCACGTCGCTGTGGCCCTGGCGCGCGTCGCCGTCTCTCCGAAGGGCACGGACGGCGTGGGAACGTCAGTCAGGATGGTCGCGACGACCTGGTGCTCTCCGGCCGGGACACGCCGATGGGCATCCGCGGCCATCCTTCCTACGACGATCGACGGCCAGATGCTGATCAGGAACAGCGCGATGGCCATCGCCATCGCCAGGGTCTCCAGCCGATCGGAGACGCGGCGCAGGGGATTGCCATCCGGCCGGTAGTACCGGAGGCGGAGCATGATCCAGTCGCTCACTGATCTCATCGCGCAACCTCCCCCTGTCGGTCCACGTCATCACACATAGGGGACAGCGGCAGCGGCCGAAGGTCCTCTAAAGCAGGTACCGAAGGCCTCTGCCGCTCCAGCGGGCAGCCCGAGAGCGTGGAGGCATGAGGATCCTGGTGGGAGTCGACGGCACCGCAGCGTCCGAACCGGCCCTGGTGTGGGCCGCTTCGGAGGCGGAGCGGTGCGGCGCGACGCTGACGATCGTGCACGCCTGGGGCGCGCACCTGGTTCACCAAGCCCCGTACGCGGGCTTCTCCTGGCGGCGCGACCCGTCCTACCTGCTCTCCTGTGGCTCGGCGATCATCGAACGCGGCGCCGCCCTCGCCCAGGAGCTGTTCCCGAAGCTCGGCATCGAGCGTCGGCTCGAGCGCGGCAGGGCGGCGGAGATCCTGCTGCGCCTGGCGGCCGAGGCCGATCTGCTGGTGCTGGGTGCCTCGCTCGAGCGGCTGGATGAGGGCCGGATCGGCGCCGTGCTGCTCGCCTGCCTCCGCGACTGCCCCTGCCCCGTCGTGATGGTGCCGCCGACACCGTGCACCGCCGAAGCCCTGGCGTTCGCACACGCGGGGAGCCAGCGGTGACGGTTCTCGCTTCAGGCCTGACAACGGCCCAGGCGGCCGCACGGCTCCAGCAGGACGGCGCCAACCTGCTTCCGCGCAAACCGCCGGTGCCCTGGTGGCGGCGGGTGCTGACCCAGCTCCGTGACCCGCTGATCGTCGTCCTGCTGATCGCCGCCGCGCTCACCGCCATCACCGGCGACTGGACCGACATGGCGGTCATCCTGCTGGTCGTCGTGGTCAACACCACGGTCGGCGTCGCACAGGAGATCCGCGCCGACCGGGCCATCGGCGCACTGGAAGAGCTCACCGCACCGGCCGCCCGGGTGATCAGGGACGGTCACCAGCGGCAGATCCCCGCCGCGGACGTGGTGCTGGAGGACCTCGTCGTGCTGGCCGAGGGTGACATCATTCCGGCCGACGCCACCGTGACGCAGGCCGAGTCGCTGCTCGTCGACGAATCCGCGCTGACCGGCGAGTCGGTGCCCGTCGACAAGGGCGAAGCCGACCAGGTCTCCTCGGGCACCGTCGTGGTCCGCGGGCGCGGCACCGCCGTGGTCACCGCGACCGGCGCGGCCAGCGCGATGGGCCGCATCGCGACCATGATGGTGAAGGGATCGGGCCTGACACCGCTGCAACGCCGGCTGATGGGCATCGGCCGGCTGCTCGCCGGCGTCACCGTCCTGCTGTGCGCGGTGGTGCTGGCCCTGGGGCTCGCGCGGGGGCAGGACCTCGAGCTGATGGTGGTGACCGCGATCAGCCTGGTGGTCGCGGCCGTGCCCGAGTCGCTGCCCGCGGTGGTCACCCTGAGCCTGGCGCTGGGCGCCCGCCGCATGGCCACCCGCCACGCCCTGGTGCGCAGGCTGCCCGCGGTGGAGACGCTCGGCTCGGTGACCGTACTGGCCACCGACAAGACCGGCACCCTCACCGAGGGCAGGATGGCGGTGGGCCACCTGTGGCCCACCGCGAGCACCGCCGAGCTTCTCACCGCCGCCGTGCTCTGCAACGACGCCCGGCTCGAGTACGGCGAGGCCCTGGGAGACCCGACCGAGGTGGCACTCCTGGCCGCCGCGACCGAGCACGGCCTGGACCGGGCCGCCCTGCAGGAACGCTTTCCCCGGGTGGCCGAGCTGCCCTTCGACAGCCGGCGCAAGCGCATGACCACGGTCCACCGCCTCCCCGAGGGCCGGTACCGCGTCATCTGCAAGGGCGCTCCCGACGTGCTGGTCACCGACGGGGCCGCGATCGAGCAGGCCGACTCCTACGCCAGGTCCGGCTGCCGCGTCCTGGCCGTCACCGCCGCCGATGTCGACACGCTCCCGGAGCCGATCGAGGAACTCGGTTTGCCCCTGCTCGGCCTGGTCGCCATCGTGGACCCGCCGCGCAAGGCGGCCGCGGCCACCATCGCCGCCTGCCGCCGCGCGGGCATCAGGCCGGTCCTCATCACCGGCGACCACCCGAGCACCGCCCATGCCGTCGCCGCGGAGCTGGGGATCGACGAGGTGCATGCCCGGGCCACGCCGGAACGCAAGCTCGACATCATCCAGGAGCTACGCGACCAGGGCGACATCCTGGCCATGACCGGCGACGGCGTCAACGACGGGCCCGCGCTGCGCCGTGCCGACATCGGCGTGGCCATGGGCCGGCGCGGCACCGAGGTCGCCCGGCAGGCCGCCGACCTCGTCCTTGCCGACGACGACCTCAACACGGTCGTGGCGGCAGTCGAGGAGGGCCGCCGGGTCTACGCCAACATCCGGCGCTTCCTGGTCTACGCCCTGTCCGGCGGAGCGGCGGAGATCGCCGTCATGCTGCTCGGGCCGTTCGCCGGGCTGACGCTGCCCCTGCTGCCCGCCCAGATCCTCTGGATCAACCTGCTCACGCACGGGCTGCCCGGCGTGGCGCTCGGCGGCGAGCCCGCCGTACCGGGAGCCATGAACCGCCCGCCGCGACCGCCCAGCCAGAGCATCCTGGGCGCGGGACTGTGGCAGCGGGTCATCAGGATCGCCGTCGTGCTCACCGCCGTCACGCTCGGCGTCGCCTTCTGGGCGCAGCAGACAGGGCGGCCCTGGCAGAGCATGGCCTTCTTCGCCCTCGGCGCCGCCCAGCTCGGCGTCGGCATCGGCTCCCGCGCCCGTCCCCGGACGCTGGCCAACCCCATGCTTCTGCTGGCCATCGCCGGCGCGCTGCTGCTACAACTGGCCGCGCTCTACCTGCCGCTGCTGCAGGAGCTCCTCGGCACCCAGCCGCTCGCCCCCGGCGACCTGCTGATCGTCCTGGCCCTGTCGGTCCTCGGCTACGCCGCGGTCCGCCTGGACCGCATCCTCCACCCGGCCAAGTGAGCGGTCTCTACTCCTCGCTCGATGGACGTGGCCGCACGACCGCCACCGGGCAGGCGGCGTGGTGCAGTACGGCGTGGCTGACGGAACCCAGGACCGCCGAGGCGAAACCGCCGAGCCCGCGCGAGCCGACCACCACCAGGTCCGCCGATTCCGACGCGTTGCTCAGCGCATAGGCGGGGTGGCCGCACACCACGTCCTCCACGACCGGCACGTCGGGGTACTTGCCCGGCCACGGCGCCAGCCGCTCCCGCGCCGGCTCCACCTCGCCCTGCTCGATGTTCCGGATCGTGTCGGCCATCCCGAAGGCGTACGGGCCGGTGATCGGCATCCGCCAGGCGTACATCACCCGCAGCCGCGCCTTGCGCGCCCGGGCCTGCTGGAAGGCGTACTCCAGGGCCGCCTCCGCCGCCGGGGAACCGTCGAACCCGGCCACCACCTCGCCGTGCGCGGCTTCAGCCGAGCCGCGCACGATCACGACCGGGCCGGGCGAGTGCCCGGCGACCCCCAGGCCGACCGACCCGACGAGCAGGCCGGTGAAGCCGCCCAGGCCTCGGCTGCCGAGCACGACGCAGTCCGCTTCGCCTGCCTCGGCGATGAGGCCCTCGACGACGTTGCCCGTGGTGCGCTCGGTGGTGATCTGCAGGCCGGGCGCGCGCTCCCGAGCCCGGTCGGCGGCCGCCGCGACGAGTCCCTCGCAGTAGTTGCGCTGCGTCTCGAGCGCCTCGTCAGGTAGCAGGCTGAAGTCCTCGCACACGTGCACGATCCGCAGTGGGAGCCCGCGCCGGCACGCGTCGTCCGCTGCCCAGTGCACGGCCACGGTCGCGGGTTCGGACCCGTCCACGGCGACCACGATCGGCTTGACCATCGCGATTCCCCCTCGTTCCGGAAATTTCACTTCTAGCTTGGGGATTCGTCCCTGGCAGCGTCTGCAGGCGTTGGTCACCTTTCGGGTGGGACGTTCGGCTCTGACCTTTGCCAACCGGGCATGGTGGGAGACAGACTTCGGGTATGACCGACAGATCAGTTATGCCGTCCATGCGACTGGACGAGCTGCTGGCCGAGCTGCAGGTTCGGTTGAACGCGGTTCTGGCGACGCGTGATCGCGTGCACGCCCTGCTGGACGCGGTGGTGTCGGTGGGCAGCGATCTGGATCTGGAGACGGTGCTGCGGCGGATCGTGGAGACCGCGACGAATCTGGTGGACGCCAGCTACGGCGCGCTGGGTGTGGTCGGCCAGGGCAGCACGTTGATCGAGTTCATCCCGGTGGGGCTGAGTGAGGAGGAGATCGCCAGGATCGAGCACTGGCCGCATGGGCTGGGCCTGCTCGGTCTGCTGATCAAGGATGCGCGGCCGTTGCGGTTGTCGCGGATCTCCGACCATCCCGAGTCGTACGGTTTCCCGCCTGGCCATCCGTCCATGAACACATTCCTCGGGGTGCCGGTCCGGGTGCGGGATGAGGTGTTCGGCAATCTGTATCTGACCGAGAAGCGCGGCGGGGGCGAGTTCGACGAGGAGGACGAGGCGGTCGTCATCGCGCTGGCGACCGCGGCCGGCGTGGCGGTGGAGAACGCGCGGCTGTATGAGCAGACGCGGCGGCGGGAGCAGTGGCTGGAGGCCTCGTCGGAGATCACTACGAGCCTGCTGTCGGGCGCGGATCCGCACGACGTGCTGACCGCGTTGACGGTCAGCGCGAAGGAGATGACGGATGCCGATCTGGTGGAGCTGATGCTGCCCGCCGACGGGGACCGGCTGGTGGTGGAGATCGCCGAGGGAACCCATGCGGACAAGACGCTCGGCAGCTCGTGCGAGGTGGACGGCTCGCTGGCGGGGCAGGTGCTGACCCGGGGTGAGTCTTTGACCGAGGGCGACATGCGGCTGCTGGTGCCGCTTGGCACACTGCCGTCGGTGCGTGGGGTGCTGGTGTTGACCAAGCGGTCGGGCCGAATGCCGTTCAGCGCCGCGGATGTGCGGATGGTGGAGGCGTTCGCGGGGCAGGCGGCGATCGCGCTGGAGCTGGCCGAGGCGCGCCGGGATGCCGAGCGGCTGGGTCTGCTCGAAGATCGTGACCGGATCGCCAAGGATCTGCACGATGTGGTGATCCAGCGGCTGTTCGCGGTGGCCATGACGTTGATGGGGGCTGTCAGGCTGATGGAGCGGCCCGAGGCCATCAGCCGGGTCCAGCACGCGGTGGATGAGCTGGATGAGACGATCCGGCAGATCCGCTCCAGCATCTTCGCGCTGCAGGGGCCCTCGGCGGACGGGTTGCGGGGGCAGATCGTGGAGCTGGTGGAGGGGGCCCGCGCGCATCTGGGTTTCCGGCCGGGGCTGCGGCTGGAGGGCCAGCTGGACAGCGGTGTGCCGGATCTGGTGGCCGAGCAGGTGCTGGCGGTGCTGCGTGAGGCGTTGTCCAATCTGGTCCGGCATGCCAGGGCCGGTGCGGCCGACATCCTGGTGGAGGCGGCCGGCGGCCGGTTGACCCTGGTGGTCAGCGACGACGGGGTCGGGATCAAGCCGGATGGGCGGCGCAGCGGGCTGGCCAACCTGGAGGAGCGGGCGGCCCGGCTGGGCGGCACGTTCACCGTCGACTCTCCCGAAACGGGCGGGACCCGGCTCAGCTGGTCGGTGCCGCTGTGATGCGGCGTCCGGTGACCTGTTCGGCGGCCACCACGATGTAGTGGTCGCGGCTGCCCGGCGCCCATGGCAGCAGGGGAAGCTGGATCAGGCGGGCCATTTCCTCGGGGGTGTGGACGGCGCGGGCGTGTCCCACCGCGGTCACCGACCAGCCGGT